>NZ_JFCB01000013.1 GCF_000725125.1 Streptomyces toyocaensis | reverse complement strand
TGCACGGCGATGAACATGACCTGGAACAGCGGGCTGCGGGCGAGGTCCCGGTCGGGCCGCAGTTCCTCGACGAGCTTTTCGAAGGGCAGGTCGGCGTGCGCGTAGGCGTCCAGGCAGGTCTCCCGGATCCGGGCCAGCAGTTCCGCCACGGTGGGGTCGCCGCCGAGGTCCGTGCGCAGCACCAGGTTGTTGGTGAGGTAGCCGACCAGGTTTTCCAGCTCCGGACGGGTGCGGTTGTCGACGGGCGAGCCGATCGCGAAGTCGTCCTGGCCGCTCCAGCGGGACAGCACGAGCGCGTAGCCGGCCAGCAGCACCATGAACAGCGTCGCGTCGTGTCGCTCGGCCAGTTCGGTGAGCCGGCGCGTCAGGCCGGGCGGCAGGTCGAGGGTCGCGGTGGCGCCGGTGTACCGGGGGGTGGCGGGCCGGGGGGCGTCGGTGGGCAGGTCGAGCACGGGCAGGCCGTCGAGGCGTTCGCGCCAGTGCTCGATCTGGCGGGACGGTTCCGGGCCCGTCAGCCACTCCTGCTGCCAGTGGGCGTAGTCGCCGTACTGGAGGGGCGGGCCCGGCAGGCGGGGCCGGTCGCCGGTGTGCAGGGCCGTGCAGGCGGCGGCCAGTTCCCTGGTCAGTACGTCGATGGTGAGCCGGTCGCACACCGAGTGGTGGACGACGAGTTGCAGGATGTGCTCTTCGGGGGCGAGCCGCAGCAGCACGATCCGGGCCAGCGGCGGTGCCGCCAGGTCGAAGGGTGCCTCGGCGCGCTCGCGCAGGACCCGCGGCGCGTCACCGGGCCGGGCGGTGAGGTCGACCAGTTCGAGCAGTGGCGCGGGGTCGGGGTGGACGACTTGGACCGGTTCGTCGCCCGTGACGGTGAAGGAGGTGCGCAGGGTCTCGTGGCGGCGGGCGAGGAGTTCGGTGGCGGCGCGCAGCGCGTCGGTGTCCAGCGGGCCGTCGAGGCGCTGCGCGCCGTGCATGACGTACGCGGAGGCGCTGTCCGGGTCGAGCTGGTGCAGGAACCACACGCGGCGCTGCTGGAACGACGCGGGCAGCAGACAGGCTCCGGCGTGCGGTCCGGACCGCTCCGGGTCGCGGGGCAGGGCGGGGACGGCCGCGGTGGCCGCGGTGGTTTCGTCCGGCGCGGGGAGCACGGCCGCGAGGTCGGCGAGCACGGGGTTCCGGAAGACGGTGCGCACGGGCAGGTCGATGCCGAGCCGGGCACGCAGCCGGGCCGTGACCCGGGAGGCGAGCAGGGAGTGGCCGCCGAGAGCGAAGAAGTCGTCGTGGACACCTGCCTTGTCGATGCCGAGGACGTCGCACCACACCTGTGCGACCTCCCGCTCCGCGTGGGTGCGCGGGGGCTCGTAGGAGAGGTGCGCCAGTGCGGTGGTGTCGGGGGCGGGCAGTGCGGAACGGTCCACCTTGCGGTTGGCGGTCAGCGGCAGGGCGTCCAGGACGGTGAAGACGGCGGGCACCATGGGGGCGGGCAGGGCTTCGGCGGCACGGGCGCGCACCTCGGTGACGGTCTCCTCCTCCCCCGCGTCGTCCCGGAGGACCAGATAGGCGGCGAGCCGTGGGTTCCCGGGGGTGTCCTCGCGTACGTGAGCGACGGCCTCCCGGACCACCGGGTGCGCGGTAAGCACGGACTCGATCTCACCGAGTTCGATGCGGAAGCCGCGCAGCTTGACCTGGAAGTCGGCGCGGCCGAGGAACTCCAGACGCCCGTCGGCCCGGTACCTGGCGAGGTCACCGGTGCGGTACCAGCGGCCGTCGGGGCGGTCGGTGAAGCGTTCACCGGTCAGCTCGGGGCGGTCCAGGTAGCCGTCCGCCAGTCCGGCGCCGCCGATCCACAGCTCGCCGGGGGTGCCGAGCGGGCGCGGTGACCCGTCCGGTCCGGCGAGGCGTACGACGGTGTTGGCCAAGGGACGGCCCAGGGGCACCGGGTCCTCCTCGCCCCGGACGCGGTGCGCCGTGGACCACACGGTCGTCTCGCTGGGCCCGTACATGTTCCACACGGCGGCCCCGGTCGCGGCCAGGTCCGCCGCGAGGTCGGGCGGCATGGCCTCGCCGCCGCACAGGGCGGTGAACGTCGGCGTCGCCGGACGCCACCCCGCCTCCAGGAGCAGCCGGAAAGTGGTGGGCGTGGCCTGCAGCGCGGTGGCGGCGCAGTCCCGCAGCCGGGCGGCGAGGCGTTCCCCGTCGGCCGCCTCGTCGGCGGGGACGATCTCCACCCGGGCGCCGGTGACCAGGGGCAGGAACAGTTCGAGGGCGGCGATGTCGAAGGAGACGGTGGTGACCGCGGCCAGCACGTCGTCGGCGCGCAGGCCGGGTTCGCGGGCCGTGGCATGCAGGAGGTTGGTCAGGGCACGGTGCGGGACGACGACGCCCTTGGGCCGGCCGGTGGAGCCGGAGGTGTAGACGACGTAGGCGGGATCCCCGGGCCCGGGGAGGCCGGGCAGTTCGGCGCGGGGCGGGGGGTCCGCCGGGGTGTCCAGCAGAATCGGCGGGACGCCGTCGGCCGGGAGGCTCTCGTGCAGGGCGCGGGTCGTCAGCAGGGCGCGGGGCCCTGCGTCGTCGAGGACGAGGCGGATGCGGGCGGCCGGGTGGGCGGAGTCGAGGGGAACGTAGGCGGCGCCCGCCCGGAGGACGCCGAGGAGGGCGGCGACGAGTTCGGGGCCGCGCGGCAGGGCGACGGCGACGCGCGAGCCCCGGGTTACGCCGGCCGCGACGAGCCGGGCGGCGATCTCGTCGGCGCGGGCTCGCAGTTGCGCGTAGGTCAGGGCCAGGGGCCCGCTGGTGACGGCGACGCGGCCGGGATGTGCGGCGCAGCGGGCGGTGAACTCCTCCGGCACGGTGGTGTCGGGCACGGGCCGCACCGGACCTGTTCCCCACTCCCGCAGCAGGCGCTCCTCCTCGGGGGAGGCCAGCGGCAGTTCGGACATCCGCAGCCGCGGCCGGCGTACGGCGGCGCCGAGCAGGCGCCGGTAGTGGTCGAGGAGGCGTTCGGCGGTGGTCCGGTCGAACAGGTCGGTGTCGTACTCCAGTACGACCCGCATGGCTTCTCCTTGCGGGACGAGCGCGAAGAACAGGTCGAACTTGGCGGCGCCGGTGTCGGTGCGCAGCATCTCCAGGCGAGGCAGGCCGGGCTCGTCGGTCTCGGGCATGGGGACGTTGCCGAAGACGAACATCACCTGGAACAGCGGGCTGCGTGACAGGTCCCGGGTCGGCGCCAGGCGTTCCACGAGCCGTTCGAACGGCACGTCGGCGTGTGCGTAGGCGTCCAGGCAGGTGCCGCGGACGCGGTCGAGGAGCCGCTCGAAGGACGGGTCGCCGGTCAGGTCGGTGCGCAGCACCAGGTTGTTGACGAAGAAGCCGATGAGGTCCTGGACCTCGGGGCGGTTCCGTCCGGCGACGGGTGTGCCGATCGGTATGTCCTCCTGGCCGCTCCAGCGGTGCAGGACGGCACTGAACGCGGCCAGGGCGGTCATGAACGGGGTGGCACCGTGCGCCCTGCTCACCTCGCCCAGATCCCGCACCACGTCGGCGGGCAGTTCGCCGGTGACGGTGGAGCCGCGGTGGGCCCGTGCGGCGGGCCGGGGCCGGTCGGTGGGCAGGTCCAGGACGGGCACTTCCCACAGCCTGCGCGTCCAGTGGTCGAGTTCGGCCCGTTCCCGGGGGTCTCCGGCGCGCTCCCGTTGCCAGACGGCGAAGTCGCCGTACTGGATGGGCAGTTCGGGCAGTTCCGGCTTCCGGCCACCGGCGATGGCCTGGTAGGAGGTGATGAGGTCGCGCAGGAAGACGCTGCCGGACCACTGGTCGTAGACCGCGTGGTGGAAGGCGATCACGAGGGCGTGGTCGTCCGGCCCCAGGGCGACCAGGGCCGTGCGGAACAGCGGGGCGCTGTCCAGCCGGAACGGGCCCAGTACCCGGTCGCGCAGGACGGTGTCGAGGTCGTCGGGGCGGTCGGTGAGGTCGATCCGGGTGAGCGGCACGGTCAGGTGCGGCCGGATCGCCTGCACCGGTTCCCCGTCGGCCTCGGTCAGTGCGGTGCGCAGGGTCTCGTGGCGCTCGACCAGGGTGTTCAGGGCTCGGTGGAGCGCGGTCGCGTCGAGCGGGCCGCGCATCCGGACGGCCACGTGCTCCACGTGCGCGGCGGCACCGTCGGGTTCCAGTTGCTCCAGCAGCCACAGCCGGTGCTGCCCGGGGGAACAGGGCATCAGGTAGGCGTCGTCGGCGCCGCAGATGGGGGCGTCCGCGGCGGGCGTCTCCCGGGTCATGCCGCGTCACCTCCCCGCGCGGTGTTCCGGGTGACGCGGGCGCGGCGCTTGATGGGGGCGTCCGCGGCCGGGGCCGCCGCCGGCTCACCGGCCGTCGCGGCCTGGGGGGTGGCCGGGGTGGCAGCGGTCAGGTCGGCCGCCATGGCCGCCACGGTGGGCCGGTCGAAGACCAGCCGGACGGGGACCTCGACGCCGAGGGCGGCCGACGCCCCGAAGGCGACGCGGGTGGCGAGCAGCGAGTGGCCGCCCAGGGCGAAGAAGTCGTCGTGCACACCGACCCGCTCCACGCCCAGCACCTCCGTCCACACCCGGACGAGGGCCTCCTCCCGTTCGTCGCGGGGCGCGACATAGGCGGCGGCGAGGTCGGGGCGTGCCCCGCCGGGCGCGGGCAGGGCTGCGCGGTCGATCTTGCCGTTGACGGTGAGCGGCAGGTCGTCCAGCCGGACCACCGCCGAGGGGACCATGTGCTCGGGCAGGTGGGCGCGCACGAACTCGCGCAGCCGCTCGGTGGGGTCGTCCTCGTCGCCGGTGACGACGTACGCGACCAGCCGCCGGTCGCCGGGGCTGTCCTCGCGGGCGACAACGACCGCGTCGCGCACGGTGTCGTCCTCGCGCAGGACGGCCTCGATCTCCCCGGGCTCGATGCGGTAGCCGCGGATCTTGACCTGCCGGTCGGCCCGGCCGAGGAATTCGAGGTCGCCGTTCTCCAGGTAGCGGGCCAGGTCGCCGGAGCGGTAGAGGCGGGCGCCGGGGTCGTCGGAGAACGGGTCCAGCAGGAAGCGCTCCGCGGTCAGCTCGGGGAGGTTCTGGTAGCCCCGGGCGACGGCGGGCCCGCCCACGTACATCTCTCCGCCGACCCCGACGGGCGCCGGCCTGCCGTGCCGGTCGAGGACGTGGACGGACACGTCGGGCAGCGGCCGGCCGATGTTGTTGGGGATCTCGCCGGTGAGGTCGGCCGTGGTGACGCGGTGGTAGGTGCAGTGCACGGTGACCTCGGTGATGCCGTACATGTTGATGAGGTGCGGGCTGTCGGTGCCGAACCGTTCGGCCCACGGCTTCAGCACGGGCGCGTCCAGCGGCTCACCGGCGAAGACGACGTAGCGGAGCGGGGGCTGCTCGTCGTCCCCGGCGTTCAGCGCCACCGCCATGTAGGGGCGGAAGGCCGACGGGGTCTGGCTGAACACGGTGACGCCGTGCGCGCGCAGCAGGGCGTGCAGGGCCTCCGGGGAGCGGGCCTCCTCGCGCGGTACGACGGCCAGGGTGGCGCCGTTGCAGAAGGCCCCCCAGGTCTCGAACACCGAGACGTCGAAGGCGTACGAGTGGAACATGCTCCACACGTCGTCCGGCCGGAAGTCGAAGCGCGTCCCGGCCCCGGCGACCAGCCGGGCCACGTTGCGGTGCGTCACCACGACGCCCTTGGGGCGGCCCGTGGAGCCGGAGGTGTAGATCAGGTACGCCGGTGAGTCCGGGCCGGCCTGCTGTGCGGGCGGCTCGTCACCGAGTGCGTCGAGGGCGGTGGCGTCCGCGTCCAGGTCCACGCGCGGGCCGTCGAAGTCCGGCACGCGGTCGCGGCCTGGGGCGTGCGTGACCAGGGCGCACGCCCCGGCGTCGCGCAGCGTGCAGGCGAGGCGGTCGGCGGGGTGGGTCAGGTCGAGCGGGACGTAGGCGGCGCCGGACTTGAGGACGCCGAGGACGGCGACCAGCATGTCCGTGGACCGTTCCATCACCAGGCCGACAGTGCTGCCGACGCCGGCGCCGAGATCGGTGAGACGCCGGGCGAGGCGGTTGGCGCGGCGGTCGAGTTCGCCGTAGGACAGCCGGTCCTCGCCGCAGACGACGGCCGGCTTGTCGGGGTGGCTGCGGGCCCGCTCGGCGAAGATCTCGTGCAGGGTGCCGGTCACCGGTACGGGTTCGGTGGCGGTGAACCCGGCCAGTTGCGCGCGTTCGGAGTCCGGGAGCACCGGGATCTCCCCCAGGCGCCGGTTCGGGTCGTCGATGATCGCCGTGAGGACGGTGTAGAAGTGGTCGACGAGCCGCTGGGCGGCGCTGTCCGGGAAACGGGTGCGGTCGTAGACCAGGCGCGGCACCGGCAGCCGCTCACCCGGCATGATGATCATGGTGATCGGGAAGTGCGGGCGCCCGTCGTAGGTGGACTCGCCGATCTCCACGTTGTGCAGCGTCATGTCCGGCACGGGCACGTTCTCGTAGGCCAGGTCCATGTCGAACAGCGGGGTGCTGCCGGGCAGGTCGGCGAGGCGGCGCAGCTCGGGCAGAGCGATGTCGGCGTTCTCCCGGGCCTCCGCCATCTCCTGCTGGAGGGCCTGCAGCCAGCCGACGAGCTGCGCGTCGGGGTCCACCTGGGCGCGCACCGGCATGGTGGCCAGCATCGGGCCCATGATCTGCTCGGCGCCCGGCAGCCCGGCCGGGCGCTGGGTGCCGGTGGAACCGGCGATCACGTCGTCGCGGTCCAGGTAGCGGCTGAGCAGCAGCATCCAGGCACCCTGCGCGATGGTGTTCACGGTCAGTCCGTGCACGCGGGCCACCTCGCCGAGGCGCGGCACCAGGGCGACGAGGTCACGGTCGGGCAGCATGCCGTGGCTGGGCTCGCCGGGGCCGGGCGGCCTGCGGTCGATGCTGCCCAGTTCCAAGGGCCGCTGCGGAGGCTCGTACCCGGCGAGGTGGCGGGTCCAGAACTTCTCCGCCTGCTCGGTGCTGCGCTTCTTCCACCAGGCGACGTAGCCCTGGTAGGGGCGCGGGCGTTCCAGGACGGGCTCACGCCCCTGGGCGAGGGCGTTGTAGAGCTGGGTCAGCTCGTAGAAACACAGGCCGAACGACCAGCCGTCCAGCAGCAGATGGGAGAAGCTCCAGAAGAACTTCCAGGTGTCGTCGGCGGTGCGCAGCAGCGCGGTCCGCATCAACGGGGGCTTGTCGAAGGCGAAACCGCGCATGCGGTCCTCGAGCGCGAACCTCTCGTAGCGGGCCTCCTGTTCCTCCGGCGCGGCGTCCCGCCAGTCCAGTTCGGGCATGTCGAGCGGGACCGTGCGATGCACCACCTGGAGCGCCTTGCCGACGCCCTCCCAGTGGAAACTGGTGCGCAGCACGGGGTGGCGGTCGACGATGGTCTGCCAGCAGCGGCGGAAGACGGCCACGTCGAGTTCGCCGCGCAGGGTGAGGGTGATCTGCTCCAGGTACACGCCGGCGCCCGGAGTGAACAGATTGTGGAAGAGGAGCCCCTCCTGGACGGAGGAGAGTTCGTAGACGTCCTCGATGCCGTCGAGCCTCATCGGTTCACCTCGTGGTCGGTGCCGTCGTTCGGGGAGAAGCCGTCGCCGTGGGGGCCCGTCTGGTCGTCCAGGGCGGCGGTCAGGGCGGCGAGTGCCGCCTGGTCGAGATCGGCGAGCGGGAAGTCGCTGGGGCTGACCGCGCCGTTGTCCGTCGCCGCGCAGTGGTCGGCGACGGTGCGCAGCGCCCCGGCGGTACGGCCGGCCAGGTCCTCGGCCAGGGCACGGGCCGCCTCGCCCCGGCAGGCCCAGTCGATGTGCCAGCGGCCGTCGAGGCGGTAGGTCGTGACGACGAGCGGATGGCCGGGTGCGGTTCCGGGGTCCCACACGGGTGGCGCCACCGGACCGTCCGGAGTGAAGGGGTGTCCCACGTGGGGCAGTTCGGCCAGCTCGTCGAGGTCCCGCAGCAGCAGGAGCGAGGTCGCGTCGCCCGTGCAGAGCGTCTCGTCGCGCACGGCCGCGCGCAGGCGTTCCTTGGCGGCGGTCAGCAGCGCCTTGGTCTTGCCGGGCGCGTGCCGTTCGAGCGCCACCGGCAGGATCCGGGAGAAGGCGCCGACGCTCTCGCTGACGTCCAGTTCCGCCAGGTTCAGCGGCCGGGCGTCGTCCTCCACGGCGAAGCGCAGGCCGTGGCGGCCGGTGGCCTCGAAGGCGGCGCAGGCGAGGGCGGCGAAGGCGACCTCGCGGCCGGTGAGCCGGTACGCCGCCGCGGCCGTGCCCAGCAGACGCTCGGCCTCGTCGCGGTCCAGCACGATGCTGAACCGGTGGACCCGCTCACCGGAGGACGCCGGGGCGAGCAGGGGTTCCTCGCTCGCGGCGGGAGCGTCCTGCGTGTGGGCGGCGGCCTCGCGGGCCCACCTGGGGAACGGGCGTGTCGGCGGGAGCAGGTCGGCCGGGCGGCCGTCGCGGATCAGCTCGGCGCCTGCGGAGAAGTCGCTCAGCAGCAGTTGGACGCTGCGCAGGTCGGTGACCAGCGCGTGACAGAGCCAGACGAGCCGGCGGTCGTCCGGGCCGAGGTCGAACAGGGCCGCCTTGACCGTGAGCCCGATCGACGGGTCCAGCTCGTCCCGCATGTCGTCGGCCATCTGCTCCACGGCCGTCTCCCGCCGCTCCTCCGGGAGGGCGGACAGATCGATCAGCGGTACGTACGTCGCCGGGTCGGCGGTGTCCTCGGCCCGGCCCTGTTCGGTCTGGTGCCATCCCTGCGGGCCATGCACGAACCGCATGCGCAGCCCCGGGTGCCGACGCCGCAACAGCGTGAGCAGTTCCTCGGCCCGCTCGGGTGCGAAGTCGGCGGCGACCGCGATGGTGAACCGGTGGGCCGCCGTGGGCGTCTCCGGGGCCGCCAGTTCGAACAGGTGCCGTTGGTAGGGCGTGAGCGGCAGCGTCTCGTCGTCCCCGGCCTCCACTCCGGCCGCCCGCTCGTCGACGACGGCGGCCAGCTCGGCGATCGTGCGGTGCCGGAAGAGGTCCGCGGCCGTGATGTCCATGCCCTGCGCACCGGCGCGGGAGACCATCTGGACACCCATGATCGAGTCGCCGCCGAGGGTGAAGAAGTCGGCATGCGGGTCGATCCCGTCGATGCCGATGATCTCCGCGGCCAGTTCGCTCAGCGCGACGGCGGTGGGACCGAGGGAGTCTGCGCGGGCGGCCTGCGGCGCGGGAGCGGCGGCCGTGGGGGCGGGGAGGGCGGTGCGGTCGACTTTGCCGTTGGCGGACAGTGGTATCTCGTCGATGACCTTCAGGACCGGGGGCACCATGTAGGAGGGCAGGTGCTGTCCGGCGTGCGCCCGGACCCGTTCCAGCAACTCCGTCTCGTCGGCGGACTCTTCGGCCACGACGTAGCCGACGAGGCGGCGATGGTGACGAGCGCCGGGTGCGGCGGCGACAGCGGCGCGCACTCCCTCGCACCCGGCCAGCGCGGCCTCGATCTCCCCGAGCTCGATACGGAACCCGCCGACCTTGACCTGGAAGTCCTCCCGGCCCAGGAACTCGATGTCCCCCGACGGCAGCCACCGCCCCACATCCCCGGTCCGGTACAACCGCTCCTCCGTCACCGGATGCGTCACGAACGACGCCGCCGTGCGCTCCGGATCCCGCCAGTACCCATCGGCCAGACCCGCCCCGGCGATGAACAGCTCCCCCGCCACCCACACCGGGCACTCACGCCACTGCGCGTCGAGCACGTGGAACCGCTGATTACGCAACGGCCGCCCATACGGAATCGACTCCCACCGCGGGTCCACCTCACCGACGGGATAAGCGATCGACCAGATACCCGCCTCGGTCGCCCCGCCCAGGCTCACGACCTGCGCGCCCGGCGCCGCCGCCCGGACCCGGTCCGGCAACTCCACCGGGATCCAGTCCCCCGACAACAACACCAGCTTCAGCGGGAGTTCCCCAGTGTCACCGGTGTGCTCGATGAACATGCCCATCAGCGCGGGCACCGAGTTCCACACCGTCACCCCGTGCTCCGTCACCAGCTCCTGCCAGTGCCCCGGGTCACGCCCCGACCCCGCACGCGGCAACACCAACGTCCCACCCGCCCCCAGCACACCGAACACGTCGAACACCGACAGGTCGAAGCTCAGCGACGACAACCCCAGCACCACGTCCGACGAACCCACCCCGAACCGCTCACAGACCTCCACACACGTGTTCAACGCCGCCCGGTGCGACACCGCCACACCCTTCGGCACCCCCGTCGAACCCGACGTATAGATCACATACGCCAGACCACCCCCGTCACCCGCCACCCCCGGCACCGGCCCCTCGACGACCGGCCCGCTGAGATCCACCAACTCCTCGGTGATCCCGTCCGGCCAGTCGAGGGGGACCTCACGGCCCGAGGTGAGCACGACACCACAACCAGAACGCTTCATCAGGGAGTGCCGCCGCTCACTGGGCAGTTCCGGGTCGACGGGCAGATACGCACCGCCCGCCATCAGCACACCCAGCACCGCGACGATCTGCTCACGGCTCTTGCCGACCGACACCGCCACCAGCTCGCCCGGCGTCACACCCCGCGCCAGCAGCCGCCGCGCCACCGCCGCGGCCCACAGCCTCAACTCCCCATACGTCAGCGTCCCGTCAGCCGCGACCACCGCCACCTTCCCCGGCCACTCCACCGCACGCTCCAGCAACCCCGTATGCAGCAACCCCTCCGGAACCGCACCCGCGGTGTCGTTCGCGCCCGCGGCCAGGGCGCGCTGCTTCACCGGCCGCAGCTCGCCGGGTCCCGACTCCCACAACTCCTCGTCGAAGACGAGCCCTTCCAGCACCCGGCAGTACGCGGCGAACATCTCGTCCACCAGGCCCGCCGGGAACAGGTCCTCGACGTGGTCCCAGTTGAACGACAGTCCGTCGGCTTCCTCCCAGACCTGGTGGTCCAACAGCACCTGGGGCGTCTGCGAGATGCCGAAGGCCCACTCACCGAGCCAGTCCACGGGCAGGTCGGGGTCACCGCCCGGGACCTGGCCGCGGGCGCCGGCGAACACGACCGGCGAGAACAGGCCGCCCGCCGAGGGGCGGCGCCGGGCCAGGTCGCGCAGGACCCGCACCCCGCTGTAGGCGCGGTGCTCGAGGTCGGACCACAAGCGCAGCTGGATCTCGGTGGCCAGCCGGCCGATGCCCTTGTCCGCCTCGCCGAGGTCGACCTCCAGAAGGGTCACCGAGGTGAAGTCACCGATGATCGTGTCCACTTCGGGGTGGACGCGGTGGCGGTTGAAGGTGGGGAGGTTCAGGGTGAACCGCCGGCTGCGGGACCAGCGGCCCAGCACCGTCGCGTAGACGGCAAGCAGCACCGCGGCGGGCGTCAGGCCCCGGGTGGCGGCGCGGCGGCGCAGTTCATCCCAGGTGTCCGTGTCGAGCCGGTGCCGCAGACGCCGGAACCGATGGCCGGCGCGTGGTTCGACGGCTACGGCCAGGGGCAGTTCCGGACCCGCGGGCAGGGTGTCGAGGCGCTCGCTCCAATAGGCCCGTGCCGCCTCCAGGGCCGCGCCGCCGGAGTCCTGTCGCGTGGCGAGGACGTAGTCGCGGAAGGTCAGGCCCAGTGGTGGCAGGGCCTCGTCGCGGCCCTCGTACAGACACTGCCACTCGCGGAAGAACAGCCGCAGGCTCCAGACGTCGAAGACGAGCAGGTCCAGTCCCACGTGCACCCGGCAGCGGTCCCCGTCCAGGACGGTGGCCCTGATGTCCATGAGGGGCGCCCGGCCGGTCGGCAGGACGTCGTGGGACATCTCCTCCCGTACGGTGTCCAGGCGTCGGCTCACCTCCTCGACGGGCCTGCCCCGCAGGTCGTACTCGGTGAGGTGGCCGGCGGCCACCATTTCGGGCGGCAGGACGCGCTGGCTGCCGTCGGCGCCGAACACCGCGCGCAGCATGTCGTGCCGGACCACCAGGCGGTCCAGGGCGTCCCCCAGCCGGGAGGTGTCGAGTCCGACGGCGTCGAACTCGGCGTAAAAGTGGGTGGCGACGCCGCCGAGCGGGAACTCCGGGTCGCGGCCGGCCAGGTACGCCTGCTGCAGGTCGGTCAGCGGGAAGGGCTGGTAGCGGTCCTGGGGCGCGGCGGTGACCGGTGCGGTGGCCGGTGCGGACGGCTTGTCGGTGCGGGTGGGGAGTCGTTGCAGCAGGGCGTCCACGAGGGCCGGGAGGGTGCTGCCGCCGAGCAGGGACAGGGGCAGCAGCACGCCCAGTTCGCGGTGGAGCAGGGCCCGCAGCTCCATGGTGCGCAGGGAGTCCATGCCGAGGTGCAGCAGGGTTCGGTCGGCCTCGGTGTCGTCCGGGGTCCGGTTCAGGATGCCGGCCAGGAGCAGGCGAAGCCGGTCCACGAGTACGTCGTGGCGGGCGTCGCCTGGTGCCTCGTCCAGCGCGTCGGCGAGGGCCGGGAGGGCGGAGTGGCCGGGGGTACCGGAGTGGTCCGGGTCCGGTACCGGGGTGGCGTCTGCCCGGGCGCGTACGGAGAGCTCGCCGTTGAGGTAGGCCGTGCGGCAGGCGGCTCGCCGTACCTTGCCACTGGCCGTCTTCGGGATGAGGTGGGCGGGCACCAGGACGAGGTCGTGCACCTCCACGTCGTGCCCGGCGGTGACGGCCCGGGCCAGGTCGTTCGCCAGGGCCGTGAGGTCGCCGACGGCCTCGGCGGTGGCGTCGTCGATGCCCTGCACCACCACGAGGCGCTCCTGCTCCTCCTCCTCGACGGAGAAGGCCGCAGCGGCCAGGCCGGTCAGCCGGTGTTCCGCCTGCCGACAGGACAGTTCGATGTCCTGCGGATGGAGATTGCGGCCCCGGATGATGACGAGTTCCTTCAAGCGCCCGCACACGACGAGTTCACCCTCGTGCAGGAAGCCCAGGTCGCCGGTACGCAGGTAGCGCCGTCCGCCGTCGGTGAGCATGCCGTGGAAGGTGGCGGCGGTCTCCTCCGTCCGGCGCCAGTAGCCGTCCATGACGACCGGTCCGGTGATCCACAGCTCGCCCACCCGTCCGGCGGGGCACGGCCGGCGGGTCTCCGGGGTGACGATGAGCAGTTCGGCTCCGGGGCCGGGGGAACCGCAGCCCACCAGCGTCTGGGCGCGGGCAGTGTCCTCGCGGGCCGGTTCGACGCTGCCCCGCTCCAGGGCTGCCGCGTCGACGTCGATACTGACGGGGGGTTCGCTGCTCCGGTGGCCGGTGACGATCAGCATGGTCTCGGTCAGGCCGTAGGCGGGGAACCAGGCTTCGGGGCGGAACCCGTACGGGGTGAAGGTGTCGGTGAACTCGGTGAGGGTGCGCGACCGGATCCGTTCGGCGCCGATGAGGGCGGTCTGCCACCGGGACAGGTCAAGGCCTGCGCAGTCCGCCTCGTCGGCGGCGGCGACGCAGCGTTCGTAGCCGAAGGGGGCGCCGCCGCTGAGCACGGGCGCGTCGGCGGCGGTGATGGCGCGCAGCCAGCGCAGCGGGTCGTCGACGAAGTCGCCAGGCTGGATCAGGGTGGCGCAGCCGCCGACGTAAGCGGCGAGCAGGGCGCTTCCGAAGCCGAGTGCGTGGTGGGCGGGGAGCCAGTTGACGACGTGGCCGCCGTCGGGCAGCGCGGTGCGTTCCCGTTGCAGTTCCAGTGTGGCCCTCAGCCGCTCGTGCGGGACCACCACGCCCTTGGGGCGCGAGGTGGACCCGGAGGTGTACAGCAGCAGCGCCGTGTCCGTCGGGCGCAGGGCGGAGGTCGGCGGGGGCGGCGCCGACTCCGGCACATCGTCGACGCACCGCCATGCCAGGGGCGCGGTTGTCCGGCGCTGCCACAGGGACCGGCAGGCCTCGCTCACCGGCCGGGTGGTGACGACGGCGCAAACCTCCGCGTCGACGGCGATCTCCGCGAGCCGCAGGACCCGGTCCGGGTCGGTTCCGGCGGCCGGCGGGACGGGGACGGCGGCGGCGCCGAGGTGCCAGGCGGCCAGACAGGCGGCGAACAGGTCCGGGCCTCCGTCGAGCAGCACCAGCACCCGGTCGCCGGGTTCGACGCGGTCGGCGAGCGCGGCGGCCACGGCGTACGACCGTGCCATCAGCGCTCCACGGGTCACGGCGGCCGTCCGGTCGGCGGCATGCTGCTCCTGGGCCGGCCGTACCATGCGCAGTACCTCGCGGTCGGCGTCCCGCTCGCCCAGGGAGCGCAGCACGTCGGGCGGCAGCGGCGCGTTCCTGACCGATCGGCGTCGCACGGTGTGAGTCATGTCAGTTCCCCTCGCAGCGGTGCGCGCCGAGGTCGCCGTCGGCACGCGGTACCGGTGGTTCACGGTTGCAGCAGGCGCCGCTTGCTCCCAGGCTCGTCCGGTCCACCCGACCGGGGCCGTGGGGGCCCTGCCCGACGGGTGTGCCGGACGAGGTACCGGATCGGGTACTGCCGCCGTGCCGGATGGGGCGCCCACGTCGACGGAACGCGCCCTCAGCCAGTTGAGGCCGGACGGGGCACGGACGGTGAAGTACGGTTGCCTGCTAGGGGGCTACCGGGGTGCACGCGGGGCTGCAGGGGGTGCGGAGGCGGCTGCGCAGCGACATGAGTCGTTTCAGCCGCAGCGAGCGGCGGATCGCGCGGCTGCTGCTGGAGGGCCCCGCGACCGGCACGGACACCGTCTCCTTGCTCGCGCGGCGGGCCGGGGTGAGCGCACCCACCGTGGTCCGCTTCGCCCTCCGGTGCGGCTTCGCCGGATGGATCGAGCTGCGCGACGCGCTGCGGGCCGAGACCTTTGAGGGCGCCCGGCGCGGTGGCGGACGGCGTCCGTCCCGCCGCGCGTGGTCTGCAGCGCTCCGGACGCCCGCCGCCAACCGCCCCACGCCGGCATGGCCCGTGCGGCGGCGCCCCTGGCGGAGAGCACCCGGGAGACTCTGACGTCGTTGCCGTTCACGAAGCTGGAGGCGGCGGTGCGCCTGCGCTGCCGGACCAAGCACCGGGTGTTCCTGGACGGCGGCCGCTTCACCGGGGTCGCCGCGCGCCATCTGGCGTTGCGTCTCATGCGGCTGCGGGACGAGGTGCACATGCTGCCCGGCCACCCGGTTCATCCGAACGCGCTCACCCGGGACCTACGGCGCCCAGACGTCCTGGTGCTGATCGATCACCGGCCCTACGAGGAGCGCATGGCGCGCATCGCCCAGGAGGCCAAGACCGCGGGTGCCCGGATCGTACTGTTCACCGGCCCCTGGTTCTCGCCCGTCATGGCGGTGGCCGACGTGGTGCTCGCGGTGGCGGTGCGCTTTCCAATGCCCGGCACGGGCCTGGCGCCGACGTCGGCACTGATCAAGACCCTTCTGGTCTGGCAGTTCTGGCCGATTCAGGCGAGGTTTGAAGTCAGCCAAGGAGAACAAGGCGCCCTCCACCAGGGGCCTTTGTAACGCGTTCGGTCTTTCAGGTTTAGCCAAGCCTGCTTGTTTCACCGGGCGGCCACGACAGCCCTTCCGTTTCATCTTCCGATGCAACTCGCTTCATTGTAACGTCCGTGCAACATGGTTGCGCAGGACGCTGAGACCATCCGCGATGACGGTCGGCCACTGGTCACTCGTGCCGATGGGTGCAGCACGGTCCCCCCTGCGCGCCTTTCCCCCCATTGAGCAAACAACCACGAGGAGGATGGTCGGTGAGCGAACACGCAATCCACCATCACGACGTCATCAACCTGAGGGACCACCAGCCCGCCACGCGCACCATGAATGTGGCGGTCTTTCACGAGGACGCCGTCATCCGCTGCGGCCTCAAGACGTTGTTGCACTCCCTGCCCGCCGTCGGATCGGTCCAGGTGCTCGACGATCCCCATTCCGTGCGTGAGTCTCTGACGCGATGTCAGCCCGACATCGTCGTCCTGCCGGCGTCTTTCGAGGCCGGTCCGCTGCAGGAAGCGCTGGACGCCGTCCGCCGCGTCGGCGCGAAAGTCCTGCTGATGCTTCCGAACGCCGTCCGCGATTGCGTACAGCGCGCCAGCCGGCTGAACGTGGACGGCTTCCTGCTGGAGAGCGGCCTCACCGAGGAGTCGCTCACCCACGCGGTTCGGGCCGTGGCGTGCGGCGAGATGCCGATACCCCCGAGCCTGGTGCGCGAACTGATGTCGGAGGTCAAGTCCGGTGGACGCCGGGACCGCGGCCCCCAGCTCACCCCCCGCGAGGAAGCGGCCCTGACCCTGCTGGTGCACGGCATGAGCAACAAGCAGATCGCGCACCGGCTCGGCATCTCGGAGAACGGCGCCAAGCGGCACGTCTCCAACGTCCTGGCGAAGCTCAACTGCCCCAACCGGACGGTGGCCGCGGTGATCGCCGTCAAGGAAGGGCTGATCCCGGCCCCGGCACCCTCCGCCGTGCTGTGATGCGCGAGGTGACCACGGACCCCGACCGGCCACCCCGAACGGGCCCCCCGGTCTCACGCCCGGCCGGGGATCGCGGCCGGGAGCTCTCCCTTCCTAGCGTGGACGGCGGCCACCGGCCTCCCCCGTCGTCGAGTGAAGGATGGGCCGTCTGATGCAGTGGAGCACCCGACCGGGACCCGCCGAGAGGGCGGCAGACCCCGGCTCCCGCCCGCGGGAGGTCGATGCCCGCACGTTCCGGGAACTCATGAGCGGCTTTCCCAGTGGCGTCGCCGTGGTCACCACGGTCGACGAAGAGGGAGCGCCCCGCGGCATGACCTGCACCTCCCTGTGCAGCGTGGGACTGCAACCGCCCAGCCTGCTGGTGTGCCTGGAGAACCGGAGCGGCACGCTGCGGGCGGCCGTGTCGCGGGGCGCCTTCGCGGTGAACCTGCTGCACACCGCCGGACGCCGGGCGGCGGCAGGGTTCAGCACCCCGGGACCGGACCGGTTCAGCGATGTCGAATGGGAGCTCGTCGAACCGCACGGACTGCCCCGGCTCTCGTCCGACGCCCACGCGACGGCCGTGTGCCGGGTCCTGCGCACGGTTCCGAGCGGTGATCACACCGTCGTCCTGGGCGCCGTCGAGCACGTGGTCACCGCGGAAGCCCCCCGCCCGCTGCTCTACGGCCGACGGCGCTACGCGACCTGGCCCTCGGGGTAGGACGGCACGGGCGCCCGGTGGGCGTCACCACACAAGAACCGTCGGCGCCGGACCTCGGAGGTCCGGCGCCGACGGCGTGGAGGTGACCGGCCGGTCACCCGTGCAGCTGCGCCAGGTACTCGTACTGGCTGGGCAGCTCCCCAGCCAACCGTTCGGCCTGCCTGCGGACGTCCGCGAACTGGTCCCGGGCCGCCGTCGGGTCCAGCAGGTCGAGCGCCGGGTGGGAGCGTTGCGGCGCACGGCCCAGCCCCGTGAGCATCACGTTGTAGGAGTAGGACTCGAAGCCGTGGTAGTACGGGTACACGCTGCTGCCGGACGGCAGTCTCGCCTCCCACAACCGCAGCCGCTCGGCCAGGCCCTCGGGCAGCTCCCGCTCGTCGGCGGCCTTCCAGTACGGCGTGTCGCTGCGGGCGGCCGCCTTGTAGTGCAGCACCAGGAACTCCCGTACGCCGTCGAGGCAGCGTGCGACGCTCTCGTTGTAGCCCTGCGCGAGGACCTGGTCGTGCCCCTGGTCCGGCCAGTGCCGCACCAACTGCTCGATGCCGTGCTGGATGAAGAAGATGCCGGTCGACTCCAGCGGCTCGACGAACCCGCTGGACAGGCCGATCGCCACGCAGTTGTGCACCCAGGAACGCCGATTGCGGCCGATGCGCATACGAATGTGGTTGGCCTCCGCGTCCGCCGCTTGCGGGCCGACGAACGACCGCAGCTCCGCCTCCGCCTCCTCGGGCGTACAGAACTGCGACGAGTAGACGTATCCCGTGCCGATGCGCCCGAACAGCGGAATGGTCCAGATCCACCCGGCGTCCCGGGCGCTGGCGGTGGTGTACGGCGCCAGGCCGTCCGGCTCGGTGTCGACGGGCACGCGCAGTGCCACCGCCCGGTCGTTGGGCAACACGTTCTCGTACGACTCGAAGGGTTCCTCCAGCGTCTTGTTGATCAGCAGCCCGCGGAACCCCGTGCAGTCGACGAACAGGTCACCGGCCAGAGGGCCGTGTTCCCGGGTGACGATCTCGGAGATCCCACCCCGCTCGTCGCGGCGCACATCCACCACGTCGTCCAGGACGCGTCGCACGCCCTGGCGGGTGCCGTGGCCGGCGAGGAACTCGGCGAGCAGCGCGGCGTCGAAGTGGTAGGCGTAGGGGAACTGGGTGTCCTGCTGGAACATCGTGGTGCGCCGCGGACGGTCGCCGCCGTCGTGCAGGGAGTTGTGGAACAGTGTCCCGTCCAGCCGCTTCGGCGCGCGCTTGGCATCGCACAGCGCCGGGAGCACGTAGCACGCCTCGTCGAGACGCCTGTCGTGCGGTCCGAGCTTCAGCCACCAGTCGGCCAAGGTGAAGCCGTCGGCCGTGCGAAGCCGCTCGAAGGGGTGGTAGAAGTACTCACCCCGCCCTCGCCAGTTCTCGAAGCGGATGGCGAGCTTGTACGTGGCATTGCACGACGGCATCCACTCCTCCTCGGCCAGGCCGAGGTAGTCGAAGAAGTGCCGCACGGTACTGAAGGTCGCCTCGCCGACACCGATCGTGGCCACGTTCGCCGACTCGACGAGCGTGACATCCAGCCTGTCCTGGAACGTCGCCTTGAGATAGGTGGCGGCCATCCATCCCGCCGTTCCGCCTCCGACGATCACCACATGGCCGATCATGCGCTGTTTCCTCCTTCGTGAAGCGCCGGGCATCCCCCGGCGGAGGTCCCCGACGGGTGACCCGCCGGGCGGGCGCTCTCCACCGCGCCGGGCAGGTGATCGCGCGCCTCCCACAGGTAGGGGAAGAAGCGATGGGAGAACGTTCGTTCGAGATGGGAGACATCGGACCCGCCGGTGCCGCGGGTGCCCCCGCCGATCATGCGGCGCACCAGGGCGACGTGCTCGGTACGCCAGCGCAGCCACAACTCGTCGTAGTCAAGGAGCAGCTCGCTCAGCAGATACAGAGCACTCCCGGCGCGCTGCGGGAGGTACAGCTCCGTCCAACAGGTCAGTCCGTCCCGGTAAGCCGCGTCCCGGTGCGCGTCGGCCACGCTGCGCCGACGCAGCGAGTCGGCGACCGGGGCGGGCAGCGTGCCGCCCGTGGCACGGACCGTCCGCAGATAGTTGTCGTCTCGCAGGCCGGAAAGCACCTCCAGCTCGCGGAACTGCACCGATTGCAGGCCGCTCGCGCCGACCAGCCGGCCGCGGAAGGCGTGGAAGCCCTCGGGCGGGAGGGCGCGCAGGCTGCGCAGTTGGGTCAGCAGGATGCCCATGGTGTCGTTGACCCGCCGCAGTCGTGTGCAGCACTCGGTCGGGGACCCTTCGTCCAGCAGTCGCACCAGCGCACGCAGATCGTCGGCGAGCAGCTTGAACCACAACTCCATCGCCTGATGGACGATGATGAAGTGGATCTCGTCCGGCTCGTCACTGAGCGGCTGCTGCAGTCGCAGCAGTTCGGGAACGCGCAGGTAGTGCTCATAGGTGAGCGGGCGGTCCGCACGGACTGGGGAGTCGCCGTCGGGCGGGGCTGCAGCCGTGGCTTTCATGCGTGTCCATCCGTTCCGGGCAGGTATCCGGTCGTGGTGCGCGGCTACCGGCTCCGGGGGCCGTGCGGTGGTCGCGTCCGGGTCTGGTCCGGGCCGCATGGCCGGCTGTGGGTCCAGACGGGTGATCGGCTCTGAGCCGTCGGGCACAGGTCGGCCCCCTTCGGGTGTCGATCGGTCCCGGGCACGGGAGTTGCTCCGAGCCTCCCGTCGCCGCGCCCGCGGCGGGAGCGCCGACCGAGGTACCCGATCGGGTCCGTCGACCGCGTACGTCGAGCGGTACGGATGGTGCGGGCCCCCAGGTCCGACGGGGGCGGCCCGAGCGGCGGGACGGTCACGCGCCGGGCGGGGCGCCACCGCCGGCTTCCGGGCCGGGCGCACACGAAAAGGCCGGCCGGTGCACTCGGACGAGTGCACCGGCCGGCTGTGCGACAGCGCTCTCCGCGGTCCCCTACGGAGCAGCCGCCACCACCGTGCCACGGTGCTCCCCCACGATTACATCGTTGCAATGGCGGCGTAAAGAGGTGATGCCGCACTTCCTGTGAGAGTGGCGGACGCCCGCGCCGCGTCGCGCCTCCGCGATGCCGCCCACAGCGGGCGCCGGGTTCGAGACGGTGGCCGCCCTGGCCGGACGGGCCGGGGTCGGCGCCCACCGCGCTGCGGTTCGACTTCCAGGGTTTCCCCGGCTTCCGCGCGGCGCTGCACGCGGAGCCGCCGCGGTACGGAACGCCCGCGCACGGGCTTTTCGTCCGCGAAAGGGCGGACGGGGGAAGCCTGCCGGGTCCGCGAGGCCTTCCCGCCGAGGTGGCCTAGATGCCGGCCGAACTGCCACCCCACGACCTGGGCCAAGCCGTCCGGCTCCTCGCCGACCCGACCTCCGCGTCACGCTGGTCGGCGGCCGCTACACGTACCTGCCCGCGCAGTGCCTGGGACTGCACCTGATGCAGCTCAGGGATGACATCCGCTTCCTCACGGACCGGGACGTGAAGCGCACGGCGACGCTCGGCTCGGGCCGTCGCCGTGATCTCCTCGTCCTGTTCGACTACCGGCGGGGACGAGCAGAACAAGCCGGCCATGGCCGGTCTCGTCCTGGAACGCTGGGGTAAGTGCTGCTCTTCACGGACACGTGGCTGTCTCCCGTCACTAGCAGGGCATGTCGTGCTGCCCTGCCAAGTGACGGCATCCCTCCCCCTACGGCAGCCTCGCGCCCACGCTCACCGTGAACGAGACAGTGACCGCCGAGGCCGTCGCGACGCTGGGAGGAGCGGCCCACGGCCATCTCCGCCGCGGTGAGGACGGCGCCCCAGCACATCGGCCTGGTGTACCACCGGCCCGTCACGCGCCGCCGCGTTCTCCGCACCGGCGTCAGCCCTTCACACCGGACCGGGACACCCCCTCGATCACCCAGCGCTGGGCCACCACGTAGAGCAGCAGCACCGGGACGCTGGCGATGACCGCCCCCGTCATCAGCAGCTCGTAGTGGATGTTGTTTGCGCTCTGGAAGTTCGCCAGACCCGCGGGCAGGGTGAGGGTCTCGGGGCTGAGCAGGACGTACAGCGGCCACAGGAAGTCGTTCCAGTTGGCCAGGAAGGCGAGCAGACCCAGGGTGGCCAGGGCCGGCTTGGTCAGCGGCAGCACCACGCGCACGAAGATCTGCCAGCGGTTGCAGCCGTCGATCTCCGCGGCCTCCTCCAGGTCCTTGGGGAGCGTGAGGAAGAACTGGCGCATGAAGAACACGCCGAACGCGCTCGCCGCGCCGGGCACGATCACGGCCGGCAGGCTGTCCACCCAGGCGAGTTCGTTGACGATCAGAAAGTTGGGGATCAACAGGACCATGGGCGGCACGAACAGCGTCGCCACCACGGCGGTGAACAGCAGGCTCCGACCCCGGAACTGCAGACGAGCCAGCGCGTAGGCCGCCGGGGTCGCGGTCGCGAGGACCAGCAGGGTGTGCGCGGCCGCCGCCAGGACGCTGTTGAAGAGCCACTGCAGCACCGGACTGTCGTCGGCTCCCAAGACCGTGCGATACGCCTCCAGGGTGGCGGGCGAGGGAATCCACTGCGGGTCCACGGAGCCCGCGTCCGCCCCGGTCTTGAAGGAGGTGACCAGCATGTACAGCAGCGGGCTGAGGTACAGGGCGGCCACCACGGCGAGGATGAGGTGCAGCAGGGAGCGCCGCAGGCGCCGCCGGGCGACAGGGTCGAGGCCGCCTGCCGTCGTGCGGGTCGGAGGCGCAGGCTTGCGCACGTCGGTCTGGGTCATCGTTCCTCCTGCCGTTCACGGAAGAGCCGGAAGACCAGCGCGCTGGTCGCCATCAGTGCCGCCGCGAGGACGAAGCTCATCGCGGACGCGGAGCCCATCTCGAAGCGCCGCAGTCCGGTCTCGGCAATGAGGAAGATGGCGGTCTTCGTCTGGTCGGCCGGGGCGCCGTTGGTGATGAGGTAGGACTGGCCGAACATGTTGGCCGAGGCGAGCAGAGTGGAGTTGACGACGAACAACAGCACCGGCCGCAGTCCCGGGAGGGTGACATTGCGGAACCGCTGCCAGGGGCCCGCGCCGTCCATCTTGGCCGCCTCGTACAGCTCGGCGGGAATGTCCTGGAGCCCCGCCAGATAGATGACGGCGTTGAAGCCGAGGGTCCACCACACCGTGACGCCGACCAGCGCCCACCAGGCGGCCGGCGTGTCCGTGGTCCACTGGATGTCGTCCGGTAGACCAATGACACCGAGGTAGTGGTTGACCATGCCGATGTTGCCGTCGAGCAGGAAGCGCCACAGCAGACCGACGACGGCTACACCGAGAACGTACGGCGCGAAGTACACGGCCCGGTACAGGTTGCGCCCACGGAACTTCCCGTTCATCAGCAACGCCACCAGCAGCGGAACCACGAGCAGGAACGGTACCGACAGCGCCGTGAAGACGCCGGTAGCGCGCATCGCCCGCCAGAAGCGGGGCCCCTCGACGCTGCCGGCGTCGAACAGTTCTTGATAGTTGCCAAGACCGACGAAGGGTTTCGCCGGCACGTTGATGTCCCAGTTGTGCAGGCTGATCCACAGCCCGTACCCGATGGGCGCCACGACGAAGGTCACAAAGAGCGCCAGGTAGGGCGCCGTGAACACGTACGGAGTCCACCACCGGTAGGACCTGGAGCCGGTCGGGGCCGGCCGGCGGCCTCGGCTCCGCTCCTTGTCGGTGGCGGACGGCCGCGCTGTCAGCCGTTGCACGGCACCCGCCTCACTTCGCGTACTTCTGCTTGTTCTCGGCCAGCATCTTGTCGGCGGTGCGCACCCCTTCGGCCAGGGCCGCGGCCGGCGACTTCTGGCCCAGCACCGCCTTCTGCACGGCCAGCTCCAGGGCGGCGATCTGCACGTCGCCGAGTCCGGGCAGCGTGGGCAGGAACCGCAGCGAATCCACGTCCTTGGCCAGGGGGGTCTGCGGCAGCCGGGCCACCTCGGGCTCGGCGCGCACGCTGTTGCGAGCGGGGATCATGCCCGCCCTCGCCCATTCCGTGGAGCGCTCGCTCATGTAGTCGATGAAGAACTTGGCCGCCTGGATCTTGTTCTTGTCCTTGGCCGCCTGGGAGGTGAGGACGAAGTTGTGTCCCGCCGTCCACACGGCCGGCGTGTCACCGATGACGGGCACCGAGGACATCTCCCAGCTGACGTCCTTCGCGGTGGTCTTCAGGTCGTTGATCTGCCAGATGCCATCCCAGGTGAAGCTCACCTTGTTGTTCTTGAACGCGTTGTACTGGGCGTCCTGGGCGACCTGATCGGGGCTGTACCCCTTGCGGATCTGCGCCACCATCCAGGTCAGCGCCTCCTCGCCCGCATCGGAGCCCCACAGGGCCTTGGTGCCCTCCTGGTCGTACAGTTCGCCGCCGAACTGCCACAGCAGGGTCATGAACATCAGGTGGGCGGGCCACTTGCTGGGCATCCAGAACGGATGGGTGATCCCCGCGCTCTTGAGTTCCCGCAGCGTTTCCTCGAAGCCCACCCGGTCCTCGGGAGCCTTCTCCAGCCCCGCCTTCTTCAGGTGCTTGGCGTTCCAGTAGTCCGCCAGACAGTGCACGTCGAGCGGCACGCCGTAACGCTTGTCGTCGTACACCCCCGCCTGCCACACCGTCGGGAGGAAGTCCGACTCGGTGAGGCCGAGGGCGGAGACGACGTCGTCCAGCGGGACGAGGGTGCGGCGGGCGGCGAAGGTGGCGATCTGGTCGTTGTGGATCACCGCGACGTCCGGTCCCTTCCCGGCGGTGATCGCGGTCGGCATGGCCGGGTAGAGGTCCGCCCACTGGCGGGTGATGTTCTTGACCTCGATGCGTCCGGCGTAGTGCTTGTTGAAGGCACGCAGCATGCTCTTCATGTGCGGGCCGTCACCGCCGGTGAAGCCGTTCCAGTACTGCAGGGTCACCTTGGGGCCCTTGTACTCACCGCCGCTGAAGGTGGGGCCCGCGTCCGTGCCGCCTTCACCCGAACCGATCTTGGTGCCGCCGCTGCACGCCGTCAGCAGTCCGGCGGCGGTGACCGCCGTGCCGGCCAGGAAGGTTCTACGGGTGGCTCCCGTGGGGACTGAATTGGTGCTCATCGTTGTGCTCCTCGGATGTGGACCCCGGCGGGCCCGGAACCAGTAGGGACGGGTTCAGCGGGTGGTGAGGCGGATCATGCTCCACGAGACGGGGGGCAGCTCCACCGTGAGGAGACCGTCCTCGGCCTTGGTGCCGTCGACCGGACGCGGGCGAACCCGCTCGGGCTGCTCGGCGGTGTTGACCGCGGTCGTGTCCTCGTCGTGCAGGACGATGTGCTCCACGACCCTGGCACCGGGGAAGGCTTGGACGCCGGCGGTGAGGGTGAGCGCCTCCTCGCGGCCCCGGTGCACGGCGAAGAGCACCACGTCGCCCGACTCCTCGTCGTGCGTGGCCGTGGCCCACAGGGTGGGGACCTCGCCGTAGCGGTCCGTCTCCACCACGGGGGACGTGGGTTCAACCCGCAGGACCGTGCCACGGGCGTGCCGTGCCGTCTGGGCGAACGGGTGGAAGATCGTCTGACGCCAGGCCGGGCCCTGAGGGCGGGTCATCACCGGGGCGATCACGTTGGCCAGCTGGGCCTGGCAGGCGGCACCGACGCGGTCGGCGTGGCGCAGCAGTGTGACGAGCAGGCTGCCGACCACCACCGCGTCCGTGACGTCGTACACATCCTCGATGAGTTCGGGCGCGGGGCGCCAGTCCAGCGAGGTCTCGCCGGCGAACCGGCTCTGGTACCAGACGTTCCACTCGTCGAAGGACAGCTTGATCTTCTTCTTGTTGCGCAGCTTGGCGCCCACGTGGTCGGCGGTGGCCGTGATCGCCGAGATCATCTGGTCCATCTCGGCGGCGCTGGCCAGGAAGGAGTCGACGTCGCAGCCGACCGGATCGTAGTAGGCGTGCAGCGAGATGTAGTCGACGAACTCGTAGGTGTGCTCCAGCACCGTCGCCTCCCAGGATGCGAAGGTGTCGATGTAGGCGTTGGAGCTGCCGCACGCGACCAGTTCGAGGCCGGGGTCGAAGCGCTTGAAGGCGCGGGCGGTCTCGGCGGCGACCCGGCCGTACTCGTGGGCGTTCTTGTGCCCCATCTGCCAGGGGCCATCGAGTTCGTTGCCCAGGCACCACATCCGCACGTCGTGCGGTTGCTCGGCGCCGTGGGAGCGCCGCAGATCGGACAGGGTCGTGCCGGACGGGTAGTTGGTGTACTCCAGCAGGTCGACGGCCTCGGCGGGGCCGCGAGTGCCGAGGTTCAGGGCGAGCATGGGTTCCACGCCCGCCTTGCGGGCCCAGGTCATGAACTCGTTGAGCCCGAAGGCGTTGCTCTCCACACTGCGCCAGGCGAGGTCGAGCCGGCTGGGCCGGGACTCGCGGGGGCCGACCCCGTCCTCCCAGCGGTAGTTGGAGACGAAGTTGCCGCCGGGGTAGCGCACGACGGTCACTCCCAGTTCGCGCACGAGGTCCAACACGTCCGTGCGCAGGCCGTCCTCGTCGGCCGAGGGATGGTCCGGCTCATAGACACCGGTGTAGACGGACCTGCCCATGTGCTCGACGAAAGAGCCGAACAGTCGGCGGTCGACGGTTCCTGTCCGGAAGGCCGGGTCCAGGGTGAGGTGGGCCGAGGTCATGAACGAAGACTCCTGCGTGTTGGCTGCGCGGCACGCGTCGCGCATCGGTGTGCAAGCCGCCGGGAAGGGCCGGGAATTACGGTCGGCCGCAGCCCCGGCGAGAGCCGCGGTCGACCGCCGTTGACTGCTACGATTACATCGTTGAAACAGCGTCGTAAATAGGTCACTGCAGAGTTCTTACGAAAGTTGCCGAGTGGAGCCCCGGCCGGAACCGCACCGGCGGGCCGCGTACGGTGTGCTACGCCATGGAGACGTGTCCGGGCGGGGCCGCACGGCACCCGCGTCGATGGAGGTGATGCAGATGGGGGCGAGCCTCAAGGACGTCGCAGCCATGGCCGGGGTATCGGTCAAGACCGTGTCGAACGTCGTCACCGGCTCCACGTACGTCTCCCCACCGACCCGTGAGAAGGTCGAGCGGGCGCTGTCCGCCCTGGACTACCGACCCAACCTGTCGGCCCGCAATCTCCGCAAGGGCAGGACCGGAGTGATCGCCCTGGCACTGCCGGAGCTGGACGCGCCCTACTTCGCGGAACTCACGCGGTTCGTGATCGACGCCGCCGCGAAGCACGGCTGGACTGTCCTCATCGAGCAGACGGACGGAGATCCGGCCCGGGAGCGGGACGTGCTGGACGGGGTGCGGGAGCAGCGCATCGACGGACTCATCTTCAGCCCCATCGCCGTTGGACCGGAGGAACTGGCGGCCCGGACGGACACCACCGCGCTGGTGCTCCTCGGCGAGCGCGTTCTGGACGGCCCCACCCACCACGTGGCCATCGACAACCAGCGCGCCGCCCGGGAGCTGACCGAGCACCTTCTCTCGCTCGGCCACACACGGATCGCCGCCATCGGCCGGCAGGACAACCCGAGCGCCAACACGGCCCACCTCCGGCTGGCCGGTTACCGCCAAGCCTTGGAGGCAGCCGGCCTCAGCTACGACGAAACCCTGGCACCCCTCACCCGCGCGTACCACCGCGCGGACGGCGCCCAGTTGATGCAGTACCTGCTGGACCTGCCGGAACCACCGCAGGCCGTCTTCTGCTGCAACGACCTGCTGGCACTGGGAGCACTGCGAACCGCGCTCTCGTCCGGTCTGCGCGTACCCCAGGACATCGCCATCGGCGGGTGGGACGACATCGAGGACGGCCGCTACAGCACGCCCACCCTCACCACCGTCTCGCCCGACAAGGAACAGATCGCCCACGTGGCCGTCGACATGCTCGAAGCGCAGATCAACGGCACCCGGCCGACACGGCGAGGTGCGGAGGTGAGCGAGGTGACCGCCGGCTCCCGACTGGTGATCCGGGAGAGCACGGACCCCGTCGGCACGGGGACTGCACACCGTTCGGTGTGACTCCCGATCACGGAGGATGCATCGGTGGCCGGTGAGGAAGTGGCCGACGACGAGGTCGGTGAGGCGGCAGTGTCTGTGTCGGCGAAGGCTGTGGACGATCAGCTGATCGACGAGCTGGTGAGCCGGGCCCAGGCCGAGGGCCTGCCACTGACCGGCGAGTGCGGGCTGCCGCAGCAGAGGTGGAGAGAGAGCATTACGCGCCAGAGAGTGCTCTCAGAGCATCACCCCGCGGGGGCCCGACGTCCATACGGGCCTCCTGTAGCTCGCAGGAACCGGGAACCCAGTCGCCGACAGGGCCACCCGGTCCTAAGGGACCTGTCATCTTCCGAGGGACGCCGGTGCAGAAGTACGGCAACGCCGCACAGCGATGAGTTTCGAGGTGGCCCCCGGTCTACCGGTCGGACCGCTCCACCACACTCGTGTCAGGAGTCATCTTGAAGCTTCTTCTTACGGCGGCGGGTATCACCAACGCGAGCATCCAGGGCGCGCTCGTGCGGCTGCTGGGCAAGCCGATCGCCGAGTCCGACGCCCTGTGCGTTCCCACTGCGGGGTACGGGCACCCCATGGGCAACCCTGCCGGGGTCTGGCGGTTCATCAGTGGACAGTCTCGCCTGCCCATGTGCGACCTGGGGTGGAAGTCCTTGGGAGTGCTGGAGCTCACCGCGCTGCCCAGCATCGGTGCAGAGCGTTGGGTCCCCTGGGTCCAGGAAGCGGACGTCCTGCTGGTGAACGGCGGCGATGCGCTGTACCTGGCCCACTGGATGAGGCAGTCCGGCCTGGCGGACCTGCTGCCGTCGTTGAGTGAGAAGGTCTGGGTGGGGTTGAGCGCCGGGAGCATGGCGATGGCCCCTCGTATCGGCGAGTACTTCGTCGAGTGGACGGCGCCCACCGGGGACGACAGCGCGCTGGGCGTCGTCGACTTCTCGATCTTCCCGCATGTGGATCACGTAGACCTGCCGGAGAACACCATGGCGCAGGCGGAGAAGTGGGCAGCCGGCCTCCCGAACCCCGCATACGCGATCGACGACGACACCGCCATCACGGTCGTCGACGGTGCGGTCGAGGTCGTCTCCGAGGGCAAGTGGCGTCACTTCCCCGCCTGAGCGACACCGCCCCGGCATCCGGCCAGTTCATCCATCGATACCAGCGCTGCAGTGGGCCCTCACACGAGGGCCAGAAACGCAGTCCCCCGCCGTGCCCGAGCGGATACTGCTGACAAGCATCCGCCGCGGGCCGACCGCACCGCTCCTGGGATCGCCGGCAGGGTCGAGCGCCAGCCGCTCAAGGTGCGTGCCGGGCCGGCCGACGCCTCGTACGAGCCGGCGAAACGCACTTGACGTCCTCTCAGACGGGTCCATAGCGGGGTAGGGGCGTTGTTGTCCTTCGTGACCGTGGTCGGGCCTTGGTGGTCGTCGCCCGCCGGCCACGATGTCGCGGCCCAGGTGAGCGGTGGCGGCGCGGATTGGTGGTGCGGGGTCAGGCTGCTGGATGCGATGGACCCGGAAGAGTGTCCCCGGGGCGAACACCCCCTGGTCCGGCCCCCGCCCGTGGTCGGACAACTGCCGTACACGACGGCCCGCCACCGACCAGATGACACAGCTCCCGCCCGGCATGGCCGCCGTGCTGGTGGGGTCGAACCGGGTGGTACTCAGGCGGGCCGCGTCGCGCAGCAGTGTCCCGGGGCGGGGAAGAGCGGGGACCCCGTGACCCTCGGCGGAGGGATCACTGCCCGTGCCGCGCAGCACCGCGCCCCGGTAGGACGGCAGCCGGTTCAGAGCCGAGGCCACACAGGCACCGAGGTTCCGCCCTGGTCAACCTGCTCACGGCGACGAAACAGCGCAAGGCCGCCGGGCTGCCCACCCCGAGGATCAGCAAGCACCTCATCTTCTCCGGGCCCCCGGTACCGGTAAGACCACCATCAGCTGAGGGTGACCCGACGCGATGTCCGCTCGAACAGGCGCTCGCCGAAGAGTTCCTCCAAGGCGGCGATGCGCCGGCTCGCCACCGGCTGTGACATGCGTGCTGCGGCCGCTCCTGTGGTGAAGCTGCCACGCTCCATCACGCTGAGAAACGCCCGACATGCTCCCACCAGGTCCATCCGACCAGTCCATGTGGAAACAGCATGGAACTGGCTGCAGGTGTATTGGACCGTATGGAACGCGGAGGAGGAACATGAGCCGGTGTCCGAGCCGTGTCTCTTCTCAACACCCTGTGACGGCTCATTTTGGAGGTCCGACTATGCAGTCCACTCGTGCCCGGCGTGCCGTTCTCGGAGGGCTCGCTGTACTCGTCGCCCTTCCGCTTGCCGCATGCGGCCATGACAGTCCCCAGGTGCCACCGGTTCCGGCTGCCGCAACAACGCGGGCGGATCCCGCTGCGAAACCGGCCGTCGACAGTTTCAAGGAGCTGGAGCGCAAGCACGGTGCGCGACTTGGGGTCTACGCGGTCAACACGGGCGATGGGCGGGAGGTGGCCTTCAACGCTGATGAGCGGTTCGCGTACGCCTCCACCTTCAAGGCGTTCGCCGCCGCTGCCGTCCTACGCAAGTACTCATTGAGCGGCATGGACAAGGTGATCAAGTACTCCCGGAACGATCTGATCGACCACTCTCCGGTCACCGAGAAGCATGTCGATTCCGGCATGACCCTGCGTGATCTGTGTGACGCAGCCGTCCGCTACAGCGACAACACCGCGGCCAACCTCCTGTTCGACGCACTGGGCGGGCCGCAGGGCCTGGCCGCCGCTCTCGCAGAGACAGGTGACACCACTACCCAAGTGGTGCGCCGCGAGCCGGAACTGAACCAGTGGTCTCCCGGTGCCACACAAGACACCACCACGCCCCGCGCGTGGGCAGCAGACCTTCGGGCATTCGTTCTCGGGGACGCCCTGGGCAAGGACGAACGCGAACAGCTCACGCAGTGGCTGCGGACCAACACCACCGGAGACGAACTCATCAGGGCCGGAGTACCCAAGGGATGGGACGTCGGGGACAAGACCGGCGGAGGCGGTGTCTACGCCGTCCGAAACGACATCGCCGTCGTATGGCCCCCCGACGCCGCACCCATCATCATGGCGATCATGTCCAACCGAGGCGCCGAAGACGCCGAGTACGACAACAGACTGATCGCCGAAGCGGCATCAGTGGTCACCAAAACACTGGCGTAGCAGAGCTACTGAACAGCACTCGGACACCACGCGACCACCCAACGGCTCCGGCGTTCTCGCCAGGCGCCGGAGCGTCCGCCCGGGACCGCCGCCTCAGGGCACGGCCGGCGACCAACAGGTGCGACCCGGTCGCGGCCTGCCACAGTCGCCGGGGTGACCCTCTGGCCGGGCGAGGTGCCGTCGACCTACAGGGCCCTCGATGTCGGGCAATGACCTCACCTCGGTGACCCACGCGGGGGTGAGCACGTCCGCGGTGAAGTGGACACCGGGAGCGATCGCCCCGGCGAGCGCGCGGAGATCGGCGGCAGCGGCGAGGAATGCACCGTGCGGACTACGACGCGTCGCGGACCGTGCCTTCGAACGGCGGACCCAGTGGCGCCTCTTCGTCGTCCGTCACCTGGAAGCGCACGTACTCGGTTCCTTCCGCCACCTGGTCGCGGATGGTCGGGACGGTCAGCTCTGTCGATTCTTCGCCCGCCTCGATCACCGTCCACAGCGTCCCGTACGTGACCTGCGAGAGCGGGACCGCCGGGTTCGGGATCTCCTCCACGAGCTGGGACAGCCACTCCTGGTCGACGTCGGCCGTGGACAGCTCCGGGCGGCCGCCGGTGACAGGGACCAGCTGGGCCAGGGCCCGAATCTCGATGTCCGCCTTCTCCGAGAGGGAGACCCGCCACGTCAGCGGCGCGCCCTCGGTGACGTCGGCGGTCACCGGCTCGATGGTCACCTTCGGCATCGGGTCGTCGTTCTCGGCGGTGACACCGCCGGCGTCCGCGCCGACTACTGTGCCCCGGACGGCCTTGACCGCGATGTCATGGGGCTCGTCCCAGCCGTAGCGCTTGTTGCCCTGGACCCTCACCTCGACCTTGATCCCGGCGGTGTTGGGGCCGACCTCGACCAGTCGGCCGGTCGACCTACCGGTGTCCGGGTCCATGACGTACAGCCGGACCGCGCCCGCGTTCTTGCCGGTGATGCGGACGGGCACCTGGTACGTACGGAAGCCTGAGTCGCCCTCCTTGACCGTGAGGCGGCCGATGTCGACGCGGGTGAGCGGCGTGGTCTTCACCGCGGGCGTGCCCGGCTTCCACGACCAGGCGTCCATCAGCCACGCCTTGCCGGAGCGGGACTTGGGGGTCACTTCCAGGGAGGCGATCTTGCCGAGGTCCAGCTTGGCGCGGGTCGCGGCGGTGAGCGGGACGCGGAGCTCCTGCCCCCAGTACGAGGCGGTGCGGTCGGTTCCCGGCAGCCCGTCGATGCGGACGCTGCCCAGCACGGCCCGCTTGCCCTTGGCGTCCCTGACGCTCACGTCGAAGCGGGTGCCGCTGGTGTTCGGGGGTACGGCGACGCGCAGCGCGAGCATTTTCGCGCCCTTGACCGGGACCGCCTTCTTCGGGGTGAGGCGGGCGGTCGTGCCCGGCTTCTTCCAGTCCAGGGCGACCGCGCGGCGGCCGGCCTCGTGCTCGGGGCGCCAGTGCGCGAAGTGCGGCGAGGAGCCGGGGTCCCTCCCGCCCATGCAGGCGGAGCGGCCGGGGGCAACGGCGTCGCACAGCTTGGCGCCGCTGACCTTCGGCGGGCCCTGCGGGTCGTCGGGGAGGAAGCCGGGGCCACGGTTGCCGCCGACCGCGTGGGTCAGCACCCGGGCGGGGTCGGCGGAGGGGGCGCGGCGTCCGGTGCCGTCGACGAGCTGGCGTACGCGGTCGTCACCACCGACGAACAGCCGCGCGGCGGCGGCGATGTAGGTCGCGCCCGCCTTGTGCTGCTGGTTGGCGGAGAGCCGCCCGGCCGCGCCGGGCGAGCAGAGCGGGTCTGGCGACTCGGGCTCGTGCCAGAAGTCGTCGTCGGCCGGGGCCTCGGCCTGACCCGGGGTCCACTCGCTGTTGAAGTAGTTGTGGTTGGCGCCGATCATGTAGACCGAGCTGTGCAGGGCCTTGCCCCGGCTGACCCCCCGGGTGCCGTCCGTGAACACCTGGCCCTGAAGGTCGGAGACATCACCGTCACAGCCGGGCAGGATCGTGAGCGAGGGGACGTCGGGCACCGGGTTGTGGCCGAAGATGGTGGGGCCGATGTGGACTGTGCCGCGGATGTTCCACCGGGCCTTGGACCGGTAGCCGTCCTGGGCGGCCGGCGGCTGGTAAAGGCTGTCCATCACCGCGCGGTTGACGCCCTCGCCGCCGCGCGAGTGCCCGACGAGGAGCACCCGGGACAGGTCGGTCTTCGGGCCCTTGCGCACCGCGGTGGGCGCGGAGGCGGGCGTGGCGGCCCAGTCGGCCCAGCGACCGAGGTGATTGCGGATCAGAGAGGAGCGGGCCTGCGCGCCGCCGTCCTCGGCGTTCCAGTCCTGGCCGTTGATGCCGTTGGCGGAGATCGAGACGGTCACGTACCCCTGAGAGGCAAGAAGCTTCTGGTCGCGCAGATAGCCCCGGTGGCTGGGGATCGGCTTGCTGCCCTTGGTGCAGGGCCAGTTGCCGGAGATCTCCTCGTTCTTGCCGGGGACGTAGCAGGTGGAGTGGCGACCGTGCAGGAAGAGGGCGATCGGACGCTTGCCGGGGGCCTTCTTCGGGGCGACGACGACACCGCGCATCTCGACCGGCTCGGGGAGGCCCGGGAGCTTGACGGAGGAGAGGCTGTACTCACTGGTGGTGGTGGCGTACGTGCCGGCCCTGCCCGGGTCGACGGTCCCCGGGGGGAGCTTGGGCGGGAGCTTCGGTGCCGGCGGTGTCACCTTGCGGCTCGCGCCCGCGTCCGGGGCTTCATCGAGCCGGCGCCCCGCGGACTGGACCTGGAGGTCGTCCAGGTCGGCGGTGCGGACCTCGTCGAGGGGGATGCGGAAGGTCCGGCCGTCGTCCTGCGGCTCGGGTACGCCCACGAGCGCGCCGTTCGCGTGGAATTCCACGCGGGCGTCGCCCATGGGGACCTGCTCGGGGGCACGCCACTCCAGGTGGCTCCGCCCGTCGTCACCGGCGATGCGCCAGCCGGGCGGCAGCGTCTCCCCGGCGTCGGGTGTCACTGCTCCGCTGGGCTTGTCCGGCGGAGCCGGGGCGGCGTACGCCCCCGCCGGCGCCACCCCTGCGACTGTCAGCACCGCTATCGCGGTAACCCATGCCTTCCGGGCACGTATCAAAGCTCTCTCCTCAACCCTGGTCGAGCGCACGCCTGTTCCGGTGGTCCGTCCCGGATCGAACGCGTTCTCGGACATCGAGACGGGGAGCCGAACCTGTGGGTTGCCTCTGCGGACGGAGTGATCGGCGGGGCCCGGGCTGGACATGAGAGCTGTCCCGTAACTGGACGGCACCCGTTGCCGATCCTGGATCGGATCGTGTCAGCGGCCAGTGACAGGATCAAGGGGTGCTGATCAAGGGATACGACGTCGGCCCGTTGGTGCCGGGCGAGTCACTGCTGGGCCGCCCGGGCTTCTGGTCGAACTACCTCCTGGCGATGTGCAGCGACGGTGGGTGTCTCGAGCGCCCGGCTCCTGAGTGGTTCGGTGAGGACGGCGCCGACGTCGATGCCGTGTCCGAGGTCCTCTTCGACGCTGAGCGGTGGCCGGTGTTCAGGGTGCCGGCAGCAGGCGGCCCTGGAGCCGTGGTGATCTACCGCAACCTGGAGGGCGGTTACGGCACCGACTACCTCCTCACCCATCCAGGCGGAAGCTCCGCCGAGCAGATCGCCAGCTGGGACGGAGACTTCTCGGGCGCAGGGCTGACATGGCACGAACTGGTCCGGATCGCTGACAGCCCGTCGCTTGCGGACGAAGGCGTCCAGGACTCAGCCACCCGCTTCCTGCTACTGCTTCCCCTCCTCACAGACCCGGACGTGCCCGAAACAGCATCGGTAAGGCTTGTTGCCGCCCTGACCACAACTGGCGCGCCTCAAGACACTGCGTCCACTACGGCGGAGCATCTGCTGGCTCACCTCACAAGGAGACCCTGGCACGACCCCGCGTGGACGTCTCCGCTGAGCGGCAGCTGAGAGGTGGGCCGAGCCGCCAGTGCCGCACAAACCACGAGTCGTCCGATGGCGTCGAGACGAGGCAGTACTCGTCAGCTGACCCGAAGACCGAGCGCCAGCGTCAGTTCGAGGACCCGGTGGGGTGATGCGAGATCCGGAAACATTTCCCGCAGCTGCGACATCCGGTAGCGGACTGTCTGGGGATGGACGAACAACGCCGCCGCTACCTCCTCCCGTCTGCCCTGGTGCAGCAGCCAGGCCCGCAACGTCTCCTCCAGCCGCCGTGCGGTCGCGACAGGCAAGGTCCGCAACGGTGCGAGGGCTCGGGCACGCAGGTCTGCGAACGCGTCCACGTCGGCGCTCAGCACCAGCTCGGGCAGGTGGTCCTCGGTGTCGCGAATATCAGAGGAGAGGGAGCGGGCGCGTACGGCTCGTGCGTACGAGGCGGACGCACGCGTCCATGGCCGGGCCGGGCCGACCACGGCGGTGCGGTCGGTCAGCTGCCGCAAGAGATGTGATCGGTCGGCATCGGGGACGAGCAGCACACCGGTGGCGTCCGGCAGATCGTCGAGGACGAGGGTGCTCGGGTCGAGCGCGCGGTAGGCGGGCCGGGCCTGAGCGGCGGGCAGCAGGACCGCGGTCAGCGAAAGCGGAGGCTGCCACCTGGCCCGTTGAACAGAGGCCAGCAGCACGTCCGGACTCGCGCCGGCGAGAAGGTCGCGGGCCAGGTGTTCCAGGTGGCGCTCCTGGTCCCGGCCCCGGGCGCCCAGTTCGTCGGCGTGGCCCGCGGCACTCGCGGCGGAGAGCTCGTCGATGTAGGCGAAGGTCAGCTCGGCGAACTTGGCGACCTCCGCGGCCGGCAGGCCTGCGGATACGGCACCCGCTGCCAGGCATCGCCAGGCCACACGGGCGCCGACGCGGTAGGCGCTGAGCAGGGCGTCCATCGAGCGGCCGTCGCGCACCTCGCCGCGGCCCAGCTCGTAGGCCGCGTCACCGCCGTCGCCGCCTGTGGCGTTCCCGCTCGCCAGGTCCAGGTAGTGTCCCAGAGCGGTGCGGACGGCTCGGCGGATGGTGGCGCCCATGCGGCCCGAAAGGGCATTGGCATAGGGCGGGACCTCGTCGATGATCGCCTGGACGACCTCATCGGCGGTGGTCTTCAGCGCGGCCCGAAGTGCGGTGACCGTCGTCTCGTCCAGGGCCAGTTCGCTGGCCCTCCGGATTGCATGGTTCACGTTTTTGTTCCCTGCGAACAATTCAGCCGATCGGATTCACGTCCTCCGGCCAGGACTTTACGCCCTGAGGTGCAGCAAGCTGGAGTCATGACGAGTGCAGCCCTGCGCAGCAGGGCGTGGAAACTGCTGGAGATGGTCACGACGCCGTTGCTGCCGTCGGACTACCTGGACCTGGTCAGCCCGCTGCGTGCGGGCGCCGACCTGCGAGGGCGCATCGAGGCAGTGCGCCCCGAGACGGGTGACGCCGCGACTCTCGTGATCAGGCCGGGACGGGGCTGGCGCGGCCACAGAGCCGGTCAGTACGTGCGGATCGGGGTCGACGTCGACGGGGTGCGCCTGTGGCGTGCCTACTCCATCACCTCGCCGACGAACCGCCAGGACGGCCGCGTCACGATCACCGTGAAGGCGATCCCGGACGGCAAGGTCAGCAACCACCTGGTCCGCCGGGCGAGACCGGGCACGCTGATCCAGCTCGACCAGGCGACCGGTGACTTCGTGCTGCCGCAGTCCAAGCCCGCCAAGGTGCTCCACCTGACGGCCGGCAGCGGCATCACTCCCGTGATGGGCATGCTGCGCGACACCGAGTTCGACGACGTCGTCATGGTCCACTGCGCGCCACGGCCGCAAGACGTGATCTTCCGCAACGAACTGCACGACCTGGTCGCGGACAGGAAGCTGCGGCTCACCGAGGTGCACACCGACACGGACGGCATGCTCGACATCGCCCGTCTCGACGAACTCGTGCCCGACTGGGCCGAGCGCGAGACCTGGGCCTGCGGGCCCGCGGGCCTGCTCGACGCCGCCGAAGAACACTGGAGCGAGCACGGCGTCCGGGAGCGCCTGCACACCGAACGCTTCCGCCCCGGCATCGTCGTCGCCGGTGACGGCGGCGAGGTCACGTTCAGCGCCACCGGCAAGACCGTCGACGCGGACGGCGCCACGCCGTTGCTGACCATCGGCGAGGAGGCCGGCGTGCTCATGCCGTCCGGGTGCCGCATGGGCATCTGCTTCGGCTGCGTCACACCGCTCAAGGCGGGCGCTGTCCGCGACCTGCGCACCGGCGGGATCACCGAGGCAGAGCCGGGCGTCCTCATCCAGACCTGCGTGTCCGCCGCGGCGGGCCCCTGCGACATCGAACGGTAGGAACACCTTGACCGCCATCGACCCCACCGCCCACCTGACCGCGGAGCAGATCGAGGAGCTCGGCCGCGAGCTGGACGCGATCCGCGACGAGGTGATCGCCGACCGCGGCGAGAAGGACGCCGCCTACATCCGCAAGGTCATCTCCGCGCAGCGCAAACTCGAGCTGGCCAGCAGGGGCGTGCTGCTGTTCTCGTTCTTCCCGCCCGCGTGGCTGATCGGCACCGCCGGGCTGTCCGTGGCGAAGATCATGGACAACATGGAGATCGGCCACAACATCCTGCACGGCCAGTGGGACTGGATGCGGGACCCGAAGATCCACTCCACCACCTGGGAGTGGGATCACGTCTCGCCGGCTGACCAGTGGAAACACTCGCACAACGAGCTGCACCACACGTACACCAACGTGATCGGCAAGGACAACGACCTCGGCTACGGCATCATGCGCGTCGACGAGGACCAGGAGTGGCACCCGTTCCACCTCGGCCAGCCGTTGTGGAACTTCGTCAACGCCTGCTTCTTCGAGTACGGCATCGCCGCCTACGACCTGGAGCTCGGCAAGAACCTGAGCAAGCACCACCGCAAGGATCCGGAGTTCCGCGCGCGGGCCCGGGCCGTGGGCCGCAAGATCCGCAAGCAGGTGCTCAAGGACTACGTGATCCACCCACTGCTGTCGGGCCCGTCGTTCCTCCCCACGCTCGCCGCCACGTTCACCGCGAACCTGGTCCGCAACCTCTGGTCCCACTCGGTGATCATGTGCGGGCACTTCCCCGAGGGCGTGCAGGTCTTCGAGCGCCGGTCGATCGAGGGCGAGACGCGCGGCCAGTGGTACCTGCGCCAGATGATGGGCTCGGCGAACATCAGCGGCAGCAAGGCCGTCCACTTCATGACCGGCAACCTGTCACACCAGATCGAGCACCACCTGTTCCCAGACCTGCCGAGCAACCGGTACGCCGAGGTCGCGGTGAAGGTGCGCGCGCTGTTCGAAAAGTATGAGCTGGAGTACGTCACCGGGCCGCTGCCCAAGCAGGTGTTCTCCGCGTGGCGCAAGGTCTTCCGGCTCTCGCTGCCGAACAGGAGGCCCAAGGTCAGGGCGCCGGAGCGCGAGAAGGAGCTCGTCGCGGCCTGATTCCCGGTCTGGGTGCGGCTCTTCCGGTCGTACGCCACGGGGTCCGGGGCAGGAACACCCTGCGGGCGTACGATTCCGCGGCCGGGCGCGAGCTGTGGCACCGCAGGGCGGCCCCGCGGCCGGACGGGCGGGGGGCGTGGAGGACTCGAGCACGGACGGCTCGTACTCCGCAGACGTGCGCTGGTCCGTCGGGGACGCAGCCGGGCAGCGGCCCGGAGCCAGCACCTTCGTTGGAAGGCACCCCGGCCAGCGCCATGCCCTGGGGCTGCGCCCCCGCGCTCGGCAGGTGCGTGACGGCCGAGACCGAGGACCCGCGGAGCGGGGCCCGGCTGCACACCTACCGGACGGGCCTGGAGGCGAGCCCCGTGGCCCACGCCACCGTGGTGTCCGGCCGGTCGGAGGGCGGCATCGAGCCGGGCGGTGGCGTCGCCGCCGCCCGGGCCGCGGTGCGGGCGCCGGGCCAGGCGCAGCGCCCGGTCCCAGGTGAACGCGGCCGACACGGCGCATGGCGTGCCGCAGCTCGCGCAGGGTGGCGCTGAAGCACATGTGAAGCATGCTCGGGGCCCACGCACGGCCAGTCGGCGCCCCTGACGTCCCCGGACGGGCATCCTGCGAAGCGGCGGACGTAGGGGGGTTGCCCTCAGATGTCCGACGCCCTGATCCGGATGCCGTGGGAAGGGTGTAGCAGCACCTACCTGGGCCTCGGTTCGAGCGTGCCGTCGACGAGTCGGGTGACCCCCAGCGGGTTGGTGGCGCGGAGTTCCTCGGGAAGGAGAGCGTCGGGGAACGACTGGTAGCAGACCGGACGGAGCCAGCGTTCGATGGCCAGCGTTCCGACACTGGTGGTGGCGGGCGCACTCGTCGCGGGCCAGGGTCCGCCGTGCACCATGGCGTGGCAGACCTCGACCCCCGTCGGCCAGCCACCCCACACGATGCGTCCGGCGAGGTCCTCCAGAACGGGCAGCAGACGCGTGGCTGCCCTCAGGTCGGCGTTCGCACCGTGGATGGTGGCTGTCAGCTGCCCTTCCATGCCTTCCAGCAGGCCAAGGAGTTCTTCGAGCCCGGACCACCGCACGACGAGGCCGGCGGCACCGAAGACCTCGCCGGTGAGGTCGTCGTGGGCCGTATAGGTCGCCACGTCGCATTCGAGGACTACGGGGCCCGGTGCGTACGGGCCTTCCCCGGGCAGTCCCTGCGCCAGCATGGACACCCCGTCGACGGCCGCCCACCGTTTCGACCCCTCGATGTAGGCCTCCGTGATGCCCGGGGTCAGCATGACCCGTCCCGTCGTGCCGGCCACTGCCGGAGCCACGGCGGCGCAGAAGGCGTCGCCTGCCGCACCTGCCGGCAGCAGCAGGAGCCCGGGATTCGTGCAGAACTGGCCTGAGCCGTTGGTCAGTGACGCCACGTACGCGGCCGCGAGAGCAGTGGGGTCGTCCAGGGCGTCGTTGAGGACGATCACGGGATTGACCGCCGACATCTCGGCGTGGACCGGGATGGGCACAGGCCGGGAGTTGGCAGCTTGGACCAACGCCGTTCCACCGGCCCGTGAACCGGTGAATCCAACCGCCATGATCCGTGGGTCGCGCACGAGGTTCTGACCTACTTCTGTGCCGCGGCCGACGAGCAACGAAAAGACGCCGGCCGGCATGCCGGTGTGCTCGGCGGCAGAGATCACGGCGCGGGCCACGAGCTCGCTGGTACCCGGGTGGGCCGGGTGCGCCTTGGCTATGACGGGGCAGCCCGCGGCCAGTGCGGACGCGGTGTCACCGCCGGCGACGGAGAAGGCCAAGGGGAAGTTGCTCGCACCGAACACGGCGACAGGGCCGACAGGGATTCTGCGCAGGCGCAGGTCCGCACGGGCGAGTGGCAGGCGGTCAGGGAGCGCGGAGTCCACGCGGACACCGAGCGCGTCCCCACTGCGGACCAGGTCCGCGAACATGCGCAGTTGTCCGCAGGTTCGTCCGCGTTCGCCGGTCAACCGGTCCAGTGGCAGTCCGGACTCGCTTCCCGCAAGGTGCAGAAGGCCGTCACCGAGTGCCTCGATCTCCTCCGCGCAGGCGTCGAGAAAAGCAGCCCGGCGGTGCCCGGGCAAGGCGCGGTACTCACGTGCGACGGAGGCAGCCAGTCGGGCTGCCCGCGCAACGTGGTCCGGTGAGGCGTCTCGCAGCGTGGGGCCCAGAGGCTCGGAGGTCGCTGCTCGGACGCCGCGCCAGGGCTCGCCGGTGCCGGGGATGTCACGGCCGGCCACGATCGAGGTTCCGGTCAGATGCACAGTGCTCCCTCTTCCTACCTGCTGTTGAAAGTCGTATCGCCGCTGGCGTTGCCTCCACGTCGATCGGATGTATAGCCTAAGCAATGGCATGTGACATTGCACAGAGGCGAGGGTTGATGACTTCGAAGGTTGTCGTCGTGGGAGCGGGCGTGGTCGGCACAGCCTGTGCCTTCCACGCCGCCTCGGCGGGCTTGGACGTCACGGTCGTCGACCGCGGAGCCGTCGGCGCCGGGACGACCAGCCGCGGGGAAGGCAACGTTCTCCTCTCCGACAAGGAGCCGGGTCCCGAGCTCGCTCTGGCTCGCCTGAGCCGCTCCCTGTGGGAAGAGGCCGGTGAGGAGCTCGGGCCGCACTCCATCGAGTTCGAGACGAAAGGGGGCCTCGTTGTCGCAAACACCACCGAAGGCCTCACAGCCCTCCGGGAGTTCGCCCTGCGGCAGTCGACGGCCGGGGTCCGCACCGAGCCGGTCGAGCGCGTGCGCGATATCGAACCCCACCTCGCGCCCGGGCTGCCCGGTGGCGTCCACTATCCGCAGGACGCACAGGTGCAGCCGGTCCTGGCGGCGGCGGCGATGCTGCGTGCCGCCGTGGCACGGGGCGCACGCTTCCACACGGGTGAGATCGCCGCCGCGGTGACGGGCCGGGGAGACCGGCTCACCGGCGTGCGGACGGTCGTCGGAGATGTCCTGCCCGCCGATGCCGTCGTGAACGCTGCCGGCACGTGGGGCGGCGAAGTCGGCCGTCGGCTCGGTGCGCCCATCGAGGTCCTACCGCGCCGCGGATTCGTTCTGGTGACCGAACCGCTGCCGCGGATGATCCGGCACAAGGTCTACTCGGCCGACTACGTCGCCAACGTCGCCTCATCCGACGCAGGGCTGGAGACCTCCTGCGTGGTGGAGGGCACCCGCGGCGGCACGATCCTGATCGGCGCCAGCCGGGAACGCGTCGGCTTCGACACGACGATGAACCCCGCCGTGGTCGCCAGACTGGCGGCGCAGGCCTGCCGGCTGTTTCCCTTCCTGCGGCGGATCCATCTGATCCGCGCCTACCGCGGTTTCCGGCCGTACTGCCCGGACCACCTCCCGGTCGTCGGACCGGATCCGAGGGCCCCGGGGGTCATCCACGCGTGCGGTCACGAGGGGGCGGGTATCGGTCTCGCCCCCGCGACCGGAGCACTCGTGACGGCCCACCTCCTCGGCCGCCCCTGGCGCGGCGCCGATCCGGCAGCGCACACCGGGCTTCTGCCCGACCGCTTCTTCCTCTCTGGAGGTGTGCCGAAGTGAGCGAGCTCATCATCGACGGCAAGCCACTGGCGTTCGTGGAGGGCCAGAGCGTCGCCGCAGCCCTCGTGGCGACGGGACGGGTCTCCTGGCGTGCCACCCGCGCCGGGCACCGTCCGCGTGGGGTCTTCTGCGGGATCGGCGTCTGCTTCGACTGCCTCGTGACGGTTGACGGAGTCGGCGGGCAGCGCGCCTGCCTGGTTACGGCACGTGACGGTATGACCGTCACGACTGAGGAGAGTACCGATGAGTGACCCGGCAGATCTCATCATCGTGGGAGCCGGCCCGGCCGGCATGGCCGCGGCGGCCACGGCTCTGGCCGGTGGGCTGCGCGTGGTGCTCGTCGACTCGGGTACCGCCGTCGGCGGCCAGTTCTGGCGACACCCGCCGGAACACGCGCGATCGGTCATTCCGACCGAGGACCTGCATCACGGCCTGCGCGAATACCACGACCTTCGTGAAGCCTTGGCGGCGCACGCGCAGAAGGGGCAGCTCGACCTGCGCCTGCATCACCACGTGTGGTCCGCGGTCCGTCAGGACGACGTCTTCGTGGTCCATGCCGTCGACCGGCGGAAGGCGCCGCAGGAGATCGCCGTGGTCCTGCGCGCACCGAGGCTCCTCGTGGCAACCGGCGCCTATGACCGTCAACTGCCGTTCCCCGGATGGGACCTGCCGGGCGTGCTCACCATCGGCGGTCTCCAGGCCCTGCTCAAGGGCGGTGGAGTCGCGGCCGGGAGCCGCGTGGCGCTGGGAGGGACCGGTCCGTTCCTACTCCCGGTCGCCGCGAGCCTCGCGGCGCGCGGCGTCGAGGTGGTCACGGTGTGTGAGGCGGCCCACCCACGGGCATGGCTGCGGCATCCCGGTCCGCTGCTGCGCAACCCGGGGAAGTGGGCCGAGGGAGCCGGGTACGCCCTGACGCTGGTGCGCCACCGCATCCCCGTCCGTCCCCGCACGGCGATCATCCGCGCCGAAGGAGGCGCACGCGTGACCTCGGTCCGGGTCGCCTCGTTGGCGCCGGACGGCAGCCCGCGCCCGGGAAGGGAACGACGCATCGAGGTCGACGCCGTCGGCGTCGGCTGGGGTTTCGTGCCCCAGCTCGACCTGCTCATCACCCTTGGCTGCGCGCTCACGGACTCGGCGGACGGCAACGCGGTGGTGGCAGCCGACGAGGGCCTGCGCACCACCGTCCCCGGCCTCTACGCCGCGGGAGAGACGTGCGGTGTCGGCGGGGCGGCACTCGCGGTGGGTGAGGGCCGACTGGCCGCGGAGTCGGTCCTCGCGGACTCAGGTGCCGCTCCCGTGCTGAGGGGAAAGCGCCTGGCCGCGGTGCGCTCCGCAGTCGCCGCCCAGCGTGCCTTCGCCCGAGCGCTCGCTCTTGCCCACCCGATTCCTCCGGCATGGTCCTCGTGGCTGACTGACGAAACCGTCGTGTGCCGGTGTGAGGAGGTGACTGCGGGGGTGATAGGGACCGCTCGTGCCGAAGGTGCGTGTGATCACCGCCAGGTCAAACAACTGACCCGCGCCGGTATGGGCTGGTGCCAGGGGCGGATGTGCGGACCGGCCGTTCACTGCCTCACGGACCCGAAGCAGGCCTACCGACCCGCGGAACGGCTTGTCGCGACGCCCGTCACCCTCGGGGCGCTCGCCGACCTCGACACATGACCGTCGGCATCGACGGACAGCAACGAAGACCGACAAGGAGTGTTCATGAGTGAGAACCGCATGCCCTGGCACGGCGTCATCGTCGCAACCAGCCTGCCGTTCGACGACGATCTCACGGTCGATTTCCGCACCTACGGCGAGAGTGTCGCCTGGCTCGCGGAGCAGGGGATGCACGGTGTCGCGCCGAACGGATCGCTGGGCGAGTACCAGACGCTGACGTACGAGGAACGCGATCGTGTCGTCGAAACGGCAGTGGCCAACGCCCCCGAAGGGTTCACCGTCATGCCGGGCGTCGGTGCGTACAGCGGTGGGGAGGCAAAGCGGCACGCCCAGTTCGCCATGGACGCCGGCTGTCAGGCGGTCATGTGCCTGCCGCCCAATGCCTACCGCGCCGACGATCGCGCGGTCCTTGAGCATTTCGAACTGGTCGCTTCGGTCGGCCTGCCCGTCACGGCGTACAACAACCCCATCGACACCAAGGTGGACTTGCGCCCGGAACTGCTGGCCAAGCTGCACGCCGAAGGGTTCATCGTGGGTGTGAAGGAGTTCTCGGGCGATGTGCGGCGCTGCTACGAGATCTCTGAGATGGCCCCCGGCCTCGACCTCATGATCGGTACCGACGACACCGTGCTGGAGGTCGGCATCGCCGGCGCCAAGGGCTGGGTCGCCGGTTACCCCCAGGTCTTCCCGCGGGCCTGCCTCGCACTGTACGAGGCGTCCGTCACGGGTGATCTGGAGACGGCGCTGCCGCTCTACCGTCAACTGCACCCGGTGCTGCGGTGGGACAGCAAGACCGAATTCGTCCAGGCCATCAAGCTCGGCCAGGAGATGATCGGCCGCCGCGGTGGCGCCTGCCGCCCGCCGCGACAGCCGCTCGGCCCCGAGACGGAGACTGTCGTGCGCGCCGCCACCCAGGCCCTCATCGACGCCGGAGTGAGCTGACGATGCGCTCGACCGTGTGTTATCACGCCGTCGACTCGCACACCGAGGGGATGCCCACACGCGTGATCACGGGAGGTGTGGGCGTCCTTCCCGGTGCCACGATGTTCGAGAGACGGCAGCGATTCGTCACGGAACGCGACCACCTGCGCACCCTGCTCATGTGTGAGCCGCGCGGGCACGCGTCGATGTCAGGGGCGATCCTGCAGCCTCCGACCCGGCCGGACGCCGACTACGGCGTGCTCTTCATCGAGGTCTCCGGCTGCCTGCCGATGTGCGGGCACGGGACCATCGGCGTCGCGACGGTCCTCGTCGAGACGGGAATGGTCGAGGTGGCCGAGCCCGAGACCCTGGTGCGGCTCGACACCCCGGCGGGATTGGTCACGGCGAGGGTGCGAGTGCGCGACGGCCACGCCGAATCGGTGACCCTGGAGAACGTCGCATCGTACTGCCACGCCCTCGACCAGGTCGTCGACGTACCGGGATACGGAGCGGTGCGTTACGACATGGCCTACGGCGGCAACTTCTACGCGTTTGTCCGGACCGAGGATCTCGGCATTCCCTTCGACCGGGCGCAGAAGCAGCGACTGCTCGACGCCGGGCTGGCCGTCATGGAAGCGATCAACGAGCAGAACCCGGTGTCCCACCCGGAGAACCCGGAGATCAACGTGTGTCATCACGTCTATCTCGAGGCTCCCGGATCGACCGCGGAGCACTCCCGGCACGCCATGGCGATCCACCCGGGCTGGTTCGACAGGTCACCCTGCGGCACGGGCACCAGTGCCCGAATGGCACAGCTGCACGCCCGCGGGCAGTTGCCGGTCGGCCAGGACTTCGTCAACGAGTCGTTCATCGGTTCCCGGTTCGTCGGACGGGTGCTGGCGGAGACCGAGGTCGGAGGCCTGCCGGCCGTCCTGCCGTCCGTCACCGGCCGCGCCTGGATCACCGGCACCGCGCAGTACCTGCTCGATCCATCCGATCCCTACCCGGCCGGCTTCACCCTCTGAGGGCCGGCCCCCACCCGCGGCGTGAGGACGTCGTGTCCGACGCTCCTGTGTGTCGCCGCGCGGGTCCCCGCCGGTGGGGCCGGGCGAGGACGTGGTGTTCAGCAACCGCCTCCATTTCCGCTGGATGACTCGCGCGCGGTCGGCGAAGGCCGGGCCGCCTCCGACGGCCGCGCGCGGGAGACGTCACTGCTTCTTCACGGGCTCCCGTGTGGATGCCCGGGCCTGACGGAGTGGACGCGTCCCGCGCCGGATGTCCCTGGAGAGGTGTGTCGGAGTGGTCCGGCTGATCACTCCGTCCTGTCAGCGATCGCCGAGTGCCGTGGAGCGAGGTCAACGGGCGCCCAGCTTGCGCTTGGAGGCGTTCCGTTCTGCGGCCTCCTCCTGCTTCCGTGCTGCCCACAAGGTCCTAACGTGGGCAAGATGATGGCGCATGTGTTCCTCGGCTGCTGCGGCGTCCCCGGACAGCATGAGGTCGAGCAACGCGGTGTGCTCCTGTGCGGAGGCAACCAGCGCCCCCGCTTCCGCGAGCTCTGTCAGTCCGTAGAGGCGGGAGCGTTTACGCAGGTCGGCCACAGTCTCCACGAGGCGGGCGTTGCCCGCGAGGGCGAGCAGACCGAGGTGGAAGCGGCGGTCTGATTCCAAATAGCCGATGAGGTCGCCGGCGCGTGCGGCGGCCACGATCTCGTCGGCCACGGGGCGCAGGGCCTCCAGTTGCTCCAGTGAGGCTGACCGCGTGACCCGGCCGACGGTCGGGATCTCGATGAGGGAGCGAATCTCCGTGAACTCGTCCAGGTCACGCTCGGACAGTTCGGTGACGCGGAACCCCTTGTTGCGCACGGCCTCGACCAAGCCCTCTCGCGCCAGGTCCAGCATGGCCTCGCGCACGGGAGTCGCGGAGACTCCGTACTCGGCAGCAAGGGTGGGAGCGGAGTAGATCACCCCGGGCTTGAGGTCGCCTGCGATGAGTGCTGCACGGAGGGCGTTGGCCACCTGGTCACGTAGATGCTTCTGTACCGAGATAAGCGTGCGGGGCTTCAACTCGCTCATGCGATCCCTCCGTGGATTTGTTACCTCAGGATACAATGTCACGTTGCGCGGTGTCTTCGCGGCCTGCCCGGTGCGATCGGCAGGGCCTCACCGGTCGGGCCGCCTCCTTGTGACGGGCTCAGGCCGACACGGCCGGCAGGAGGGACACCGTTCGGGTCGAGGTGTAGAAGTCCATCGTGGCGCGCTCCTTCTCCCGCACCCCCCGGGAGTCCTTCTCCCGTCCGAGGGGCAGAAGGAACTCGGTGCCGGTGGTCGGCGCGTTCACCCGCACCATTGCGGCGTTCAGGCGGCCGACCGCCGACAGTGCCTTCTCCAGATCGCTCGTGTGCAGGGAGGACACCACCCCGTAGCGGCCGCTGTTCGCGGCCCGGATCGCCGCGTCGAAGGTCATCACCTTCGACAGCACCGCGACAGGACCGGAAATCCCGCGTCGGTTCAGATCGTGGTCGTCGGGCACGTTTTCCAGCAGAACGGGATCGACGTACCAGCCCGCTGCCCGCTCCCGGCGGACCCGGGTGTCACCCGCCAGAACGTGCGCTCCAGAAGCGAGAGCGCTGTCCCGGGCCTGGATGACACGATCGCGAGCCGTCTTGGAAATGACAGGGCCGCACACCGCTTCGGTCGTGTTCGGATCGCGGGCGGACAGGCTCTGGAGAGCCTGCTTCAACGCCTCGCGCAGCTTGGGGAGAACGCTGTCCACGGCGATCACCCTTTTTGTGGCGGTATGTTTCTGGCCCGCGCAGCAGGCGATCGCCGCCGCGATGTCAACAGCGGCGCGTGCGACGTTGGCATCCGGCAGAACCACGGCGGCGTTGTGTCCGCTCACTTCCAGTCGTGCGGGCACGCCGCGGGACGCTGCGGCACAAACCACCGCGGTGCCGACTTCGGACGATCCGGTGAAGGACACCACATCAGCCAGGTCGGCCAGAGCGGCCCCGATTTCGGGGCCTCCCGGGGCGATCTGCAGGACGCCTGAGGGAAGGACACCCTTCAGGATCTCCGCCACGCGCAGGGCACACGCGGTGGCCTCCGGCGCGGGCTTGACGACCACGGTGTTGCCGACCGCCAGGGCAGGAGCCGCGTCCCAGGACGGCGCGGCCAGCGGAAACTGCCAGGAGGTGATCAGTCCGGCGACGCCGTGCGGACGACGGCGAGTGAGCAGGAGCCCTGGTCCAGAGGTCGGCTCCTGAACCGTTCCCGGGGCCTCCTGGGGAAGCTGGGCGTAGTAGCGCCAGATCGCCACCGCGCGGGTGAGTTCCTCGCGGGCCTCGGTGAGCGGTTTGCCGACTTCTCGAACCAGGAGCCCAGCCAGCTCTTCGTGCGCGGCCTCCAGGGCGTCCCCGACGCGGTGAAGGGCGGCAGATCGTGCGGCTGCGCCGGCGGCGAGCCATTCAGGCTGGGCACGAGTGGCCCGCTGCACGGCTCGCGTGACGGTCTCGGGGCTGCAGCCGTACAGCTCTATGAGCACGTCGTCCGGGTCGGAGGGATTGTGGGAGATCACCACGCTGTCGGCCGCCAGGCCGGGGAGCATGTTCACGGGGGCCTTCCGGAATGAAGTCGTGGTCGAGGGGGACCTTCTGACGAGCGTGGGGGTCGTCGGTTCGGTGCCCTGTGTCTGCGTCGCAACCGGGGTAGGACCGTCCGCCTGGGTCGGTTCTGGCGAGAGTCCGCAGGTGGGTCTGCACGACAGTAATATGTCACATGATGCACCTCGGGCGGGAAAGCGCACTCAAGCCGCAAGAAGCGAGGGCACCCCGGGGCGGTCGAGAAGTCACGCCTCGATTACGAGCGCCGACAGGGCTCCCGTCCCGCGACGTCGCCCGGTAGGGTCCGTGCAATGTCACACACCACAGTGGCATCGGATGGGCGGAGCCGCGCGCCGGCGCCACCGAACTCGGCACTGAACCACAGGTACGGTGACGCCCTCCCTCGGACGCGGGCCGTGCGCATGCCGGCGCCGCCACCACGAGCGCAGGCACAACTCCCCCGCTCTCGCGGAACTCGCGACCACATGTGCAATGTCACACATCAATAGTCGGGGCGCGGCCGGCGAGCGCCCTCGGCCACCCGATGGCCCGCCAGACGGCGGACCACAGGAGACGGAGCAAGGTATGACCATCATTCGTCGTGGAACCATGACGGCGGCCGTCATGGCACTCGGGCTCACTCTCGCCGCTTGCGGCGGCAGTCTGACGCAGGACGGTTCCGGGAAGGACGACTCCGACACCATCAAGCTCGGCATGCTCACGCCGCTGACCGGTAGTTCGGCCGCCATCGGTCCCCACATGAAGGACGGTGCCCGACTTGCCGTCGACGAGATCAACGCGAAGGGCGGGATCGACGGCCGCAAGCTCTCACTCACCGTCGAGGACGAGGCGTGCGATCCGAAGACGGCCGCCGCCGGTGCGGCCAAACTCGTCAGTGCCGGCGTCAGAATCTCAGTGGGCGGCTACTGCTCCTCGGCGACGCTCCCCACACTGAGCATCTTCGAGAAAGCCCACATCCCCATGATCATCCCGGCGGCCAACTCCGCCGACCTTCTGGCGGAGCAGCGGCGGAACGTGTTCCTGATCAACGGCACGGGCATTCAGCAGGCTCAGGCCGCGGCGGCGTTCATCAAAGCGGGCAGCAGCAAGGGTGTCGCCCTGATCGACGACAACACGTCGTACTCGACGGACATCACCAAGCGGACCGGCGACGAACTGGGCCTCCTCGGTGTCAAGGTAGCCGACCATCAGTCGGTCACAGCAGGTGAGTCGGACTACTCCGGCGCCGTCAACGCCGTACTCGGCTCCAAAGCCGACTTCGTCTACTGGACCGGGTACTACCAGGAAGGCGGGCTGCTCATCAAGCAGCTCAGAGCCGCCGGCTACAAGGGAAGGATCATGGTCGCGGACGGCTCAGTGGACGGCAAACTGATCGAGATCGCCGGCAAGAGCAACGTCCAGGGCGTATTCGCGACCATGACCCAGACGCCGCAGACCATCCCCGGTGGGGAGGCGTGGGTCGCCACGTACAAGAAGAAGTTCGGTTCCGAACCCGGCCCGTACTCCACTCAGGCGTATGACGCGGTACGCGTCGCCGCGGAGGCGGTCAGAGCAGCCGGCTCCACCGACGGGCAGGACGTCATCGAGGCGCTTGAGCAGATCGACGGCTTCGAGATCTTCTCCGGCCCGCTGAACTTCACCCTCCAGCACACGCTGAGCGTGGGCGGTTTCGACATCCTCGTCGTCGAGGACGACGACTTCGTCCTCGAGAAGTGACACCGGCCGGGCGGCCGGCCCACGCAGGCCGGCCCTCCGTGCGTCACCGCTTCCCCTCACGCAACGGGAACCACGCATGAACCACTTGCAACTCGTGCTCAGCGGCCTGTTCGTCGGCTCCTTCTACGCCCTGGTCGCACTCGGCTACTCGATGGTCTACGGCATCATCAAACTGCTCAACTTCGCCCACGGCGACCTCTACATGGTCGGGGCCTTCGCCGGTTTCACCGTACTCAGCGTCGGTGCCGGTGCACTCGGCGGTGGGTTCGTCGCGCTCATCGTCATCATGATCGTCGCGATGATCGCGACCGGTGGCTTCGGAATGCTACTGGAGCGGGTGGCCTACCGCCCGTTGCGCAGCGCGCCCCGGCTGTCCGTCCTCATCACCGCTGTCGGAGCGAGCTTCGCGCTCGAGTACGGCATCGCAGTCGCCTTCGGCCCGACCCCAGAGGTGTACCCGGTCGGCGTCCAGGACGGCACGCTGCACATCGCCAACGCACAAGTCACCTACGCTCAGCTGGCGATGACGGCGATCGCGGTCGTGCTCATGGCGGCCCTCGACACCTTGGTCCGCACGACACGCTCGGGCCGTGCGATGCGAGCCATCTCCCAGGACCCCAAAGCGTGCCTGCTCATGGGAGTCAACGTCGACCGGGTCATCTCGCGGACGTTCTTCATCGGGTCCGCCCTGGCCGGTGCGGCAGGTGTCATGGCCGGTGCGTACTACGGGAAGATCGATTTCCTCATGGGCTTCGTCATCGGGCTGAAGGCGTTCACCGCGGCAGTCATAGGCGGCATCGGCAACCTGCGCGGAGCCGTTCTCGGTGCCATCGTGCTCGGTCTGCTGGAGTCCTTCGGGGTGCCTACCTCGGCAGCGAGTGGCGTGACGTCTTCGCGTTCGGCTTCCTCATTCTCTTCCTGACCGTGCGGCCCACCGGGCTGCTCGGCGAGCGAGTCACGGAGCGTGTGTGATGAACGACGAATCCACTCTGCGCGCCGGCGAGAAGCCCTCCGTCTACGTCAGCGCCGTCGAAGGACGAACCCCCACGAACATCGCGCCCTCCGTCACGGAAGCCGGCGCCTCCGCGTCGAGCCGCACGGCTGTAGCGGAGTTGGTGTCGAACAGCCTGGCCAGCAGATGCCTCGGCACCGGCGCGGCCGTTGCCGCGCTGGCACTGCCCCTGGTCAGTTCCAGCACCTATGTCATCCAGATCGCCGTGGACGCGCTCATCTTCGTGATGCTCGCGGTCGGGCTGAACATCGTGGTCGGTTATTGCGGTCTGCTCGACCTCGGGTACGCCGCGTTCTTCGCGATCGGGGCGTACACCTCGGGACTGCTGTCGACCAGGTTCGGGTGGCCGTTGGTCGCGACTGTCCCGGTGGTGGTCATCGCCGCGATCATCGCTGGACTTCTCATCGGCGGACCGACTCTGCGGCTACGCAGCGACTACCTGGCCATCGTCACTCTCGGCTTCGGCGAGATCATCCGCATCACGGCGAACAACCTCGACTTCACCGGCGGCCCGAACGGACTGTACGGCATCCCCGACTTCGGTGACTTCGGGCTGCGCGCCGACATCGCCCTGTACTGGATCACTGCAGTTGTCGTCATCGCCGCCGTGCTGTTCTCGAGCCGGCTCGGGCGCGGCCGGATCGGCCGTGCGTGGCGGTTCGTCCGTGAGGACGAGGACGCCGCCGAGGCGATGGGCATCCACACATACAGAGTCAAGTTCGCGGCCTACATCGCCGGAGCGGTCTTCGGCGGCATCGCGGGCGTGCTGTTCGCGGCACATCAGACGGCGATCTCCCCGCCGAGCTTCAACTTCCTGTGGTCCGCGCTCATTCTGATGGCCGTCGTCCTCGGCGGCATGGCGTCGACACCGGGTGTCGTCGTGGGAGCTCTGATGATCTCTCTGCTGCCCGAGTTGCTGCGCGGTGCGGAGAACTGGCGGTATCTCATCTTCGGTCTGCTGCTGATTGTCGTCATGGTCTTCCGTCCGCAGGGATTGCTGCCGGCCCATCCGGGCGAACCACGGCGGCGCGGGCGCCGAGCACGGGAGGGTACGTCGTGAGCAAGCTGCTCCTTGACGTGAGGGGCATGGCGGTCTCGTTCGGCGGAGTACGTGCCGTCGACGGTCTGACGTTCTCCGTCCACGAGGGCGAGGTGCTCTCCGTCATCGGCCCGAACGGCGCCGGCAAGACGAGTGCGTTCAACTGCATCACCGGCTTCTACAAGCCGTCCGCGGGCTCGGTGTCGTTCGACGGCACCGACATCACCGGGAAACGTCCGGCCGTGATCGCCGCGAGCGGAATCGCGCGGACGTTCCAGAATCTCCGGCTCTTCGGTGACCTGACGGTGCTGGACAACGTGAGGGCGGGCATGCACGTCCGCATCAGGCAGAACTTCCTCGACGCGATGCTGCACACGCCACGCTACCGGCGTGGCGAGGACACCGCGGCGGACGAAGCCCACGCATGGCTCGACTTCGTGGGCATGGAGTACGACCGGACGGCCCAGATCCGCAACCTCCCCTATGGCGAACAGCGGCGCGTCGAGATCGCGCGGGCACTGGCCCGCCGACCGAGGATGCTGCTGCTCGACGAGCCGGCGGCCGGACTCAACCACGGAGAGAAGGAACAGCTGCTCGGCCTCATGCGGCGCATCGCCGCACTCGGCATCGCGGTCGTTCTGATCGAACACGACATGGGGCTCGTCATGGAGGTCTCCGAAAGGATCGTCGTGCTGAGCTACGGCAAGGAGATCGCAGAAGGCACACCAGCGGCCATCCGGTCGAACCCTGCGGTCATTGAGGCATATCTCGGAGTTGAGGACGAAGAGCCCCATGCGGAGGCCGAACGCATCGCGTCCGAGACGGGATCGCGCGGCACGGCGGGGGTGGAGTCGTGAGAACCGTCCTCGACATCAAGGGCCTCGAAGTCACCTACGGCAAGGTCGAGGCCCTCAGGGGCGTCGACCTCAGCGTAGGTGACCGGGAGATCGTCGCACTGCTGGGGAACAACGGCGCCGGCAAGTCCACGACGGTTTCGGCGATCTCCGGTGTCGTGCGGTCCAGGGCCGGAACGATCGCAGCGTACGGAGAGGACATCACGGCGGCGACACCCTGGTCGATCGTCGAGCGCGGGATCGTGCATGTGCCCGAGGGCCGGCGCATCTTCTCAAGGCTGACCGTGCACGAGAACCTCCAGATCGGTGGCTACACCGTGCGCGAGGGTACGTCGGTCGACAAACGGATCACACAAGTCTACGAGCTCTTCCCCCGGCTGGCCGAGCGCCGTCACCAGCAGGGCGGCACCCTGTCCGGCGGCGAGCAGCAGATGCTCGCCATCGGCCGTGCGATGGTCGCCGGGCCCCGCTTGATCATGCTGGACGAACCGTCCATGGGTTTGGCCCCGTTGGTCGTGGCCCAGGTCATGGACGCCATCGCTTCGATCAACGAGTCGGGCACGGCGGTGCTCCTCATCGAGCAGAACGCGCGAGCCGCGCTGAAGGTCGCCCACCGAGGCTACGTCATCGACTCCGGCCGCGTGACGCTGACCGGACCGGCCGCAGAACTGCGCACCGACCCACAGGTCGTCGAGGCATACCTGGGAGCGTGAGGGATGACGAGAACGGAAACGGTCGAGACGATCGACTGGCACACAGGGGGCGAGCCGTTCCGGATCGTGCCGGACGGTCCGGCCGCGGTGACCGGTGCGGGACTCACCGTGGCCGAGCGCCGGATCGTTGCGATGAAGAGCGACGAAGGGCAGTGGCTCCGGGCACTGCTGAGCAGTGAGCCCCGCGGTCACGCGGACCTGTACGGCTGCTTCCTCGTCCCGCCGGACGACGCGGGCTCTGCGCTCCTCGCCAAGGCGGTGAGGGCGGCAGGGGCAGGGCGGGGGTCAGCGGCGCAGGGTGAGGGGCAGCGCCTCCAAGCCGCGCAGCATCATCGTGTTGCGCCAGCGCAGGTCGCGCTCCTGGCAGGCCAGGGTCGTTCCGGGGAAGCGGGCGAGGAGCGCGGTGAGCGCGATCTCGGTCTCCAGCTTGCCGAGCAGGGCCCCGAGGCAGCGGTGGATGCCACCGCCGAAGGCGAGATGGCCGGCGTCCCGGCGGTCGAGGATGAGGCGGTCGGGGTCCTGGAAGCGCGCCGGGTCGCGGTTGGCCGCGCCGAGGGACAGCAGCACGAACTCGTCCTGCGGGATCTCCACCCCGCCGACGTCCACCGGCTCGGTGGTGAAGCGGGTGGTGGCCATACAGATGGGGGAGTCGTAGCGCAGGAACTCCTCGACGGCCCTGGGCATCCGGGTGAGATCGGCGCGCAGCCAGGCGGCCTGGCCGGGATTGCGCAGCAGCGCGAGGCAGGAGGTGCCCAGCAGGTTCACGGTGGTCTCATGCCCGCCGATCAGCAGCAGGGCGACCATGCCCACGATCTCGTCGTCCGTCAGCTCCCCGCGCTCGCGGGCCGCCAGCAGCTCGGTGAGCAGATCGGCGGGACGGTCATTGCGGCGGATACGCCGGTCGGCGATGGCCAGGACGTACGAGCCCATCTCCTGGACGGCTCGCCGGAACGCCGCGTGGTCGCCCTCCTGGGTGACGATGGCGGTCGACCACTTCCGGTAGAGGTCGCGGTCCTCGGGCGGGAAGCCGAGCAGTTCGCAGACGACGAGGATCGGCAACGGGAAGGCGAAGTCACGTACCAGGTCCACCGTGGCGGTGGTGGTGCGGGTCGTGTGGCGCGCGGCTGCCGCGTCCAGCCCGTCGAGGAGTTCGAGGGTGATGCGCTCGACCATCGGCCGCATCGCCTCGACCCGCTTGCGGCTGAACGCCGCCTGGACCACGCGGCGGAGGCGGGTGTGGTCGGGCGGATCGCTGCTGAGCATATGGGTGATCTCGGTGCCCAGGTTGACGCCCTCGACCCGGCTGTCGGCCAGGGCCTGGGCGCGCCGCACATCCTGCGCGAAGCGGCGGTCGAAGAGCGCGGCCCGGACATCGTCGTAGCGCGGGATGATCCACAGCCGCAGGCCGCCGTCGCTGTGCAGCACGGAGACCGGGGCCGATTGCCGCATCCTGGCCAGGGTCGGGTACGGGTCGCTGAGGAACGTCGGCGGGTTCTGGCGCGGTTCCGTCGTCTCGGGCTTGTCCGGCCGGTGCTTCTCCGGCCGGGGACTGTTCGTCCGGGGTGCTGCCGTCGCTGCCGTAGCTGTGGTCATGATGTTTTCCTGTCCTCACCGGCACGGCCGGCGCCGCGGCGGGGTGCCGGGCGTGGCACCCCGCTGCGGCGCTGCTTGGGCTCACTGCAGAGGCGACTTCTTCTCCGTGTTCTTCTTCGTGCGGGTGGTGCAGGTCCGCGCCGGGCCGTTCGGCCGGACCGGGACCGCCTTGTCCAGGGCGGCCTGGGTGTCCGGCGGAATGATGATCCCGCGCTCCCGCTCGGTGGCGCTGATGGGGTCGACGCGCAGTCCGTGACGCTTCATGGTATTGACCTTTCTTCGGTGTGGTGGACGGGGTGGTGCGAGCCGGTCCGCCCGCTGTTGCGGCGGTCGGCGGTTCTGGGGGAGGTGCGCAGCGTGTCGTCGGCGTAGCGCACCATGGCGGCCCAGGCGGCGGCGTGTCCGGCTGGGGCACGGCCCACGTCGTGTCCGCCGCCGAGCCACCGGACGCGATGCGGGACGTCGCGGCGCCGCAGCGCGGCGAGATAGCGCTCGATCTGTTCCGCAGGGCACTTCTCGTCGTCCGCCGAGGCGGCGAGGAAGAGCGGGCCGCGTACGCGGTCCACATAGGTCATCGGGCAGGCCGCGCGATAGCGGTGTGGCACCTGCTCGGGGGTGCCGCCGAAGAGGCGGTCGTCGACCTCCCGCAGCGCCGGCGTCGTCGCCCGGTACGCCGCCGTGTAGTCGGCCACCGGGGCGACGGCCAGCCCCACGTCCCACAGCCGGGGCTGGACGCCCATCGCCAGCAGCGTCAGATAGCCGCCCCAGGAGTAACCGCACAGGCCGGTACGGCCCGGCTCCGAGACTCCCGCGTCGATGAGGTGGCCGCGCACCGCGGCGAGGTCTTCGAGCTGGGCGAGGCCGACCCGGTGGCCGAAGTCGTCCCGCCAGCGGGGGCCGTAGCCCGTCGAACCGCGGTAGTTGGTGCGCACCACGGCGAATCCGGCCTGGAGCAGGGCCTCGGTCCGGGCGTCATAGGCGTCCCGGTCGTGGGTGTGGGGCCCGCCGTGGACGAGGAAGACCGTCGGCCAGGGGCGGTGGCCCGCCCTGCGGCCGGGCGGGGTGGCCACAAAGCTGTGGATCTGCCCGTACGGCCGATGTGTCCACAGCTCACGGCGCCCGGGTCCGGTCGTTCCGCCGGGCGCCGTGCCGCGTGACGCCGTCGTGGAGCGGCCGGAGTGGCCGGAGTGGTCGGGACGTTCCGGGGGTTCCGGGTGCTCCGCACTTTCCGAGCTTTCCGGGCTTTCCGGGTGGCAGATCAGTGGCCGGGGCGGTTCGCCGTCGCGGCTCCACAGGCAGTGGACCGTGCGGTCGGGTGCGCAGGAGAAGTCGATGATCGTGCCCTCGGGCGTGGGAAGCACCGTCGTCGTACCGCGGTCGAGGTCGGCGCGGAGCAGGCGGCTGCGTCCCGCCCGGTCCTGCTGGACCAGCACCGTGCGGCCGGGCCCGTACCAGCAGGCGGTGATCTCCGTAGCGAAGTCGAGGGCGGAGCCGGGACCGTGCGTACGGATCCCCTCGCCCTGCCGCCAGCAGGCCAGGGTGTAGCGGCCCGCGCGTTCGAGGACGAGCAGCAGTTCCGGCCGTGCGGTGGTGAGGTCCGGGCGGAAGCCCAGCGCCCACACCGCGCCGCCCTCGCCGTCCCCCGCTGCGCCGGGGATGGCGTCCACGAGGACGCCGGAGGCCGGTGACCACAGCCGGACCGCGGCCGGTCCGGCCGGGCGCCCCGCGGTGGCCAGCAGTCGGCCGCCGGGGGCCAGGCCCACCACTGCCGCATAGCCGGGCTCCTCGGCCACCAGGCGGGCGCGCTCGCCCGGTCGGCCGAGGTAGTACCGCGAGTGGTCCGCGACCCCGACGCCGACGGCGGCGAGGCCGCTGCGGGGGTCGAAGGCCAGGCCGTGCATCCGCCCGGCGGGCACGCCGTCGAGCGCCGGGCGCGGGTGCCCGCCCTCGAACGGCGCGCGCAGCCAGCGACCTTGACCGCCGGGAGCGGCGTCGAACCACCACAGGCCGTGGCCGTCCGGCTCGATGGCGGCGGTCTCCACACCCAGCGGTGCGGTGGTCGCCTGGCGGCGCTGACCTGTCGTCAGATCCCAGGCCACGATCTGCGGGAGACCGTCCACATACCGGGTCTCGACCGCTCGCCGTCCGTCGCGGGCGGCGAAGGACGGGACGTGCACCGCCGTTCCGATACCGCCGCTCATCGCCGTCCCTCCCTTCGTGGGTGTCCGCTTCCGCTGCCGGTGGCCTTGGCTGTGGTGGGCTCCGACGGCCATCACACTGCCGGACGGGCGGGCTGCGTGGCAGGGAAGAAGGCGCAGCGGCACCGACAGTGAGCTACTGCCGGTCCTTCCCTGGCACCGGACGGTGGGCGGGCGACAGGGTGCGGGGGCGACCACATGGCCCGGACCCACCGAGGAGAAAGGGGCGACCCGATGACGATCGCGGCGGCCCGGCCCGGCGCAGCCCCCGTCCCACCCGACGGAGCGCCGAACGGCACAGCGGGTGGCAGGCCGAGCCGTGCGCTGGCGGCGGTCTATGTCGCGGGCGCGGTGACGGCGTTGGGCACCCAGATGACCATGCTCGCGCTGCCCTGGCTGGTGCTGGAGACCACCGGCTCGGCCACCCGGGCGGGCCTGGTCTTCGCGGCCCAGGTGCTGCCCATGGCGCTGCTCGGCTTCGCGGGCGGAGAGGTCATCCAGCGCCTGGGCGCCCGCCGGACCATGGTCGTCTCCGATCTCGCCCGCGCTCCGGTGGTGGCGCTGATCCCGCTGCTGCAGACCCTGGGCGCGCTCAATCTGGCCGTCCTCGTGGCGATCGTCACGGCGCTCGGGGCGCTGGCCGTTCCGTACCATGCGGCACAGCGGGTGCTGGCGATGGAACTGCTGAGCCCGCACGCCCGCTCTCTGGCCCGTGCCAACAGCGCGCTGGAAGGTGTGCAGAACGGCTCGGCGTTCGCCGGACCGGCGCTCGCGGGCGCGCTGATCCCGCTGGTGGGGACCACATCGGTGGTGTGGCTGGACGCGGCCACGTTCGCCTTCTCCGGGTTGCTGCTGCTGCGCCGCGTCCCGGCAGGGTGTGGCGGGGCCGGAGGGTCCGCGGCCGGGCCCCGCGGCCTGTGGGCAGGGGTGCGGCATCTGTGCGGCGACTGGTTCCTGAGCCGGGCGATGCTGTCCACCGTGGTGTTCGGGTTGATGCTGCGGACCCTGATGATCACCATGCCGGTGCTGGCGTTCGCCCGGTTCGAGGGGGACGCCAGGGTCGGCGGCCTGCTGATCGCCGCCCTGGGCGCCGGTGGCCTGGTGGGCTCGGTGGCCGCCTATGTGCTGGCAGCACGAGTCGCCCCCGTACGGCTCGCCTGTACGGCCCTGGTCTGCGTCGCTCTCCCCCTGTGGACGCTCCTGGTGCCCGTGCCGGCCGGCGTGCTCGTCGTCGCCGTCGGCCTGTCGTCGGCCGCCGCGCCCCTGGCGAACGCGCCGCTGATGGGCCTGCTCTCCGCCCGGCTGCCGGACGGCTTCGGGCCCAAGGTGTTGCAGGCCGTGGTCACGATCAGCACCCTGGCCGGGCCGCTGGGCTTCCTGGCCGCGGGCGCCGTGCTGGACCGGGCCGGTGTCGCGGCGACCCTGTGGGGCGTCGCCGCGCTCGCGACGTTCGGCAGCGGCAATCTGATCCTGGCCCTGCGCCGCCTCCAGGCCACCGGGGCCCCGGACTGACCTGGTCTTCCGAGAAGACCCCGGTGGACGAGGGTCACGCGGCGGCGGAGTTCACCGGAAGTCCTCCTCGCGGTGCTCCGCGTCCGATCCCGCCGCGGTGGCCTCGCGCAGCTCGATGCGGCGGATCTGGAGGCCGCTGGTGATGACCGGCGACAAGCTCGCCTCCGCCTACGCGCTCGAACGCCGGTCCCCCCACCTCGCCCGCGACCTGATCGAGTTCTCCTACCGGCTGCCCGCCGAGCACAAGATCAGCGACCCGGCCCAGTCAATCGGCAGAGCAGGTCCCCGGCGGTGATCTGTTCGGTCACAGGCGTTCCGTCTCGGGAGGTTGTGGGCGGATGAGCCAGGTCTCCGCTGAGGGACCTCGGGCAGTCCATGGCCGGACGGAAAGGGGCGTCCCTGGCCGTGGACAGGTTGCGTCCCGGCGCCGGGCCTCTGTGCTCACACATCGGCTCGACTTGCAGGACGCGGTGTCCTCACCCTGAACCGGGTTCGGCTGGACGTCTCGGCCAGTTTCCGACAGTCGCGGAAATGCGCCGTCGCGCTTGCGGCATTTCTGAAGCGGGCACGTTCAGGGACCTGATGTCGCTACACGACGCCTTTCTGGCCCGAGGCGAAGGGGAGCCGCCTCGGGCCATGGTGGACTGGTCGTTCTCGGAACGGGTGTCTGTCAGTAGCCGGTGCTGACGGTGACCCCGCTGAAGCCGCTCACCGCGTGGAGGCTGATGTAATTGGCACCCGTCCGCGGATTGTTGACGGTCAAGGTGTGGTTGTTGCCGGAGCCCGTGGCGCGCTGCGTGTAGCTGGTGGTGCTGGGCCAGCCGCTGTCGCTGTAATACAGGTCCGCGTCACCCGTGCCGCCGGAGGTGGTGATCTTCAGCTGGGTGGTGCCCGCCGGGACGTAGAGGTAGAGGTAGGCGTAGTTTCCGGTGGTGGCGGACTGGTTGCTCCGCCGGCAGTTCTGGCCCAGCTCCCGGCTGTCGGTGCCGGTGCATTCGGTGCCGGTGTCTCCGCCGCTACTGACGGTGACCGACCTCGTCGCCGTGGCGGTGGCGCCCTTGTCGTCAGTGACGGTCAGCTTCACCGTGTAGGTTCCGGCTGCGCTGTACGTCTTGGTGGGGTTGGCGGCGGTGGAGGTGGTGCCGTCACCGAAGGTCCAGGACCGTGAGGCGATGGTGCCATCGGAATCCGAGGACTGGTCGGTGAAGCTGACCTTGAGGTCCTGGACGGCGGTGGTGAACGCGGCGGTGGGCGCCTGGTTGCCGGGCGGGTTGGTGCCCCCGCCGCAGTCGCCGGCCGCGCAGCCCGCCAGCCAGGTGTACCAGTCGTTGTCGTACCGGGTCCCGATGGTGCTGGTCAGGTAGGTGCGGGCGGCGTTCCAGTTTCCGGTCCGGTAGTAGCCGAGCACCTTGTCCATGTCGGCACGGTGGTTCTCGAGCATGTACCGCGTGGCGAGGTAGCCCCATCGGTAGACGCGGGTGGTGTCATTGCTGTACGTGGTGTCGAACAGCGTGCTCAGGGCGTAGGTACGGCGGCCGGCCTCGGTCATCGCCTCCGTGTAGGGGACGCCGCGGTAGGAGTAGGAGACGTACTCGGCGAAACCCTCGATCCACCAGATCGTCGGCGTGGTGATGTTGGCGTTGAAGTCGCCGTACATGTCGAAGCGGCCGTCGAGGTAGTGGGTGTACTCGTGGTTGAGGTTCCAGATCTGGAAGGACGGGCGCAGCCACTCGGCCTCGTAGGCGATGAAGCGGGGCTGGTTGCCGGCGGCGGAGGGGTCCCCCTCGAGGTACATGCCGCCGTTGTTGGTGTCGATTCCGTACATGGCACCGGCGTAGGTCTGGTAGTCGGTGCTGGAGTCGAAGACCACGACCTCGATCCGGTCGTTGTTGTCGCCGGCGACGGGTCCGCTGTCACGGACGATGTTGTGGAAGTAGGCGTCCTGGTTGCGAAGGCTGTTGCAGCTGGTGGACAGTTCGCCCGAGGTCATCTGCTGGGCCTTGATGGTGATGCTGGAACTGCAGGTGTAGGTCACCGGCAGCACGGAGTTCGCCAGCTGCGTCTGGAGGTCGCAGGTGCCGTAGTAGGAGCAATTGGCCTTGTCGTAGTAGTCGGTCATCTCGGCCACGCCGACCCAGAGCGGGGCGGTGGTGCCGGTGATCGAGCTCGAGTTCAGCAGGCCGGCTGCCAGCGGACGGACCTTGCTCCGAAGGGTGGAGTGCTGGAGGAATCTGCCGAGTTCACGTCCGGCGTTGGACGTGAGGTAGGACTGGTCCGTGCCCAGCAGCGAGACGTGACCGGCCGCGAAGTTGTACAAGGAGTCGATCAGGCCGGGATCCGACTGGACGGCTGTCACGAACGCGGGTACCTGGTGACCGCGGAAGGTCACCGTGTAGACGTTGTTGGCCGCGTTGAGCATCCACCAGGAGGAGTTCCAGGTGGAGTCGTAGTCCGCCAGCAGCCGCTTGAGGACGTGGATGTAGCGGGCGTTCTCCTCCGCGCTGTCAATGAGGGTGACGGCCTCAGCGAGTGTTTCACCGTTGGCGTTGTTGACGTCGCGGGAGCGCGGGCTGGCGAAGAAGGCGTCGAGCCCGGCGCGGATGGCGGTCTGCAGAGTGCTGCCGTAGGTGCCCACCGTACCGGCGTTGTAGTAGTGGACGTAGTAGCCGGCGCGCAGGTACAGCACGAGCTGCGGCATGCCGGTGCTGGAGTCGCCGGGGTAGGAGGCCGAGCCGTCGCGCAGGGCGTAGGCGACGGTGGCCATCTGCGCCTCACGGAAGGCGTGGTAGGCGTCGCTCCCGGTCAGGTTGAACAGGGTGTTGACGCAGTCGGTCGTGGACGCCTTGATCTGCTGCACGAGCGCGCTGCCGGTGCGGGAGGTGAAGTCGGAGGTGTTGCACGCGGCGGCTGCGGTCGCAGTCTTCTTCCCCTCGCTGCCCTTGGCCGTCGTGTCGATCGACTTGGAGGGAACCGGCGGTTTGCCGTGATCTCCGTAGGATTCCTTGAGGGCGTCCTTGCTCGCTGCCAGCGGCGGCAGCGCGGACGCTTTCAGACGTCCCTTGGCGACGTGCTCCGTCTCAGCGGTGGTGGACTGAGCCACGGGTGGTGTGCCGTGTCCGTCGCCCGCTGTGGCAGCCCGCGTGACGGCCGCCGAGGATCCGGTCTGGGCGTTGGCCGACGGCGACAGCAGGCTGACGCCCAAAGCGACGGTCAGAGCCAGCGGTATGGCCGAGCCCAGACTTCGTCGGACAAGTGACTTTCTCACTACGCCTCCAGTGAGGCTTGGGGCCACGTGACGCGGCCGGTGGGGGATGAAGGGATCGCGGACGGGGAGGGTCGCGCTCTCGATCAGAGGTCGAGCGACCGATGTCGTGATTGACATGACCACGATCTGTGACATGTACCATTGCACAGGTGACATGTTTTATGGAAGACCTGCGTCTTAATTCGTGGTTGCCAACAGGTGCCCGAACGCCCGCACTTGGGCGCGAAGCGAGGGAATAGCCGACTGGCAGGCAGAATTCGCCGCCGAGAGATGCCTCCGCGAGGAAGTCCGCGTTCCGTTGTTCTCAAGCACCGTGGCACCTGTCGTGCCAGTGAGTGAAGCCGGATTCCGGTGGACCGTGTCGCGGAGCGCGGCACGCCTCACTCGTTCAGCGCATGGACGCGATCCAGTTCTCCACATCTTCGGCGGTTCGAGGCAGTTCCGACGACAGGCACTGGGCTCCACCGGGCGTGATGACGAAATCGTCCTCGATCCTGATGCCGATACCGCGCAGTTCCGCCGGCACCGTCAGATCGTCGGGCTGGAAGTAGAGTCCGGGCTCGACGGTGAGCACGTGACCGATCTCAAGTTCACCATCCAGGTAGGTCTCCCGGCGGGCACTGGCACAGTCGTGGCAGTCAAGACCGAGCATGTGACCCGAGCCGCAGAGGGTGTACCGGCGGTACATGTCGGACGGGGGCGTTGAAGCCGTACTGCCGTGCGGCCGCAGACCCCACGCGTCGAGTCCTTCCGCGATGACGCCCATCGCGGCATCGTGGAAGTCGCCGTACCGTGCACCGGGCCGCAGCGCGGCGACTCCCGCTGACTGAGCAGCCGACACCAGGTCGTAGACGCGGCGCTGGACGTCGGTGAAGCGCCCGCTGACCGGCAACGTCCGGGTGACGTCCGCGGTGTAGAAGGAATCGGCCTCGACACCCGCGTCCAGCAGGAGCAGGTCGCCGTCCCGCACCGGACCGTTGTTGCGTGTCCAGTGCAGGACGCAGGCATGTGCCCCCGCTGCCGCGATGGTCTCGAAGCCCAGCCCGTAACCCCCGAGCCTGGCACGCCGGTTGAAGGTGCCCTCGATCCAGCGTTCCCCTCGGGCACAGCGCGTTGCCTGACGCAGTTCGCCGACGACGTCGCAGAAGCCGGCGACCGTCCAGTCCACGGCAGAACGCAGCTGGACGACCTCCCACTCGTCCTTGACCAGCCGCAACTCCGACAAGAACATGTTCAGCTCGGTGTCGGAGCAGGAGGCCGTCGGCACCATCGCGTCGACCTGCGCGTCCACACCGCGCAGCACGCGGGTCGGAACGTTCCGGCTCAGGGCCTGCTCGAGGTCCTCGCGTACGGCAGCCTCGATGCCGAGTGCCGCGGAGGTCTCCGACAGTGTCCGACGCCGACCGGTCCAGAACTCCCCGTACCGCCGGTCGCTGTAGAACTCCGAGCCGCGCGGTCCACCATCACGCGGTGATCGCGGCCGGGTGAACAAGGTGATCGTATGACCGGTTCCCGTGGGTTCGAAGACGAGGACGCTGTCGGGGACCGCCTGCGTCCCGAGTTCCGCGGTGAGATGGACGAACGCGGAATGCGGCCGGAACGCGTAGTCGAAGTCGTTGCTCCTGACCTTCAACCCGCCTGACGGGATGACGATGCGTTCACCGGGGAAACGCTCGGACACGGTCGAGCGCCGCTTGGACGCATAGGCGGCTCCCGTCAGGAGTGGCAGCTCGCGATTCGTGTCCGCCCATCCTCCCTGGAAGGGGCCACTCCCCGCAGCCGGCACTTCGTGATCGCCACTGCTTCTGCTACGCGAGCCGTGGTGTTCTTGCATTCGGGATTCCCCCTGTCGTGGTTCACCGCACAGTGACGGAAGCCGTGCGGGTGGACGAGGCAGGCGACATCAGGGGCGCAGCCGGGCCATCCAGGCTTCGACCTCGTTCGCCTCACGCGGCAGGCCGGCCGAGAGGTTCTCGTTGCCTTCCTCCGTCACCAGGATGTCGTCCTCGATCCGTACACCGATTCCGCGGTACTCCTCGGGTACGGTCAGGTCGTCGGTCTGGAAGTAGATGCCCGGCTCGACGGTAAGCACCATCCCCGGTTTCAACGTGCCGTCCACGTACATCTCGGTCCGGGCCTTGGCGCAGTCGTGAACGTCCAGGCCGAGCATGTGACCGGTGCCGGCCAGGGTCCAGCGTCGCTGCAGCCCGAGTCGGTACGCTTCCTCCGCTGACCGGTCCCTGAACAGACCCCAGGCGGCCAGGTGTTCGGTCAGTACCCGTTGCGCGGCGTCATGGAAGTCCCGGTACGCCGCACCTGGCTTGACCGCGGCGATGCCGGCCTCTTGCGCAGCATGGACCGCTTCGTAGACCTTGCGCTGGATGGGCGTGAAGCGACCGTCGACGGGCAGAGTCCGAGTGACGTCGGCGGTGTAGAGGTTCCGCGTCTCGACCCCGGCGTCGAGGAGCAGGAGGTCACCGGGACGGGCCTCACCGTCGTTGCGGACCCAGTGCAAGGTCGTGGCGTGGGGTCCCGCCGCGCAGATCGACGCGTAACCGACGTCGTTACCTTCGATCCGCGCGCGCGTCCAGAAGGTGCCCTCGATGAGACGTTCGGACGTCGGCGCGGAGGCCCTCAGGGTGCGGACGACGTCCTCGAAGCCGAGGGCGGTGGCTTCACAGGCGAAACGGAGATCGGCGATCTCGAACTCGTCCTTCACCAGGCGCATCTCGGAAAGAACCACGCGGAACTCGTCGTCTTGCCCCACTGTCGCCTTGTCCGCGAGAGAGGCGTCGACACCCGCGTCGTAACCCCGGAGCAGACGGATCGGGCCGGTAGCCGAGTCGAGCCGCTCGGCGAGTGTGCGGACATCGGCGCAAGGCAGGCCGAGCAGCTTGCCGTTCTCGGTGAGGCTGTTGCGGCGGCCGTCCCAGAGCTCACCGTGATAGTCGAGCCAGAACTCACCGCTCTCACGGTCGGAACGCGGGCGCATGAACGCGACCGCCCGATGCCCGCCGGACTGGGTGGGTTCCAGGACCAACACGGCATCCGGGGACTGGTCGCCGGTCAGGTAGACGTAATCGGATGAGGGCCTGAAGGGGTACGCCGTGTCATTGGCACGAATCCTCGCGACGCCGGCCGGGATGACCAGCAACTCGCCAGGAAAGCGGGCGGACAGCTCCGCCCTGCGCCGTGCGGTGTACGCCGACAGCGCGAGCGGTTGGAGATCGTGGCGCTCGGTGTCGGCCCAGCCCTGCCTCATGTTCTCGGCGAGTTCGATGCTCACCTGGCCGTACAAGCCGTTCTTCCTCTGCTCGCTCTCATCCGTCTCCGCAGGCACCGTGGTCTCTTGGTTCAGATGGGTCATGGACCTACCTCCTTGCTTGACGACCTCCGTCTCTCGAACAGGGCCTGGTCTCAGTCACCGCATACATTGGTGGCAACAGGGCGGAGTACAGAGAGCGGATCCGCTGCACCTCGACGGGCCAGGATGCGGAGTCGAGATTTGCACGACCAATTCCGCTGGGACAACGGGCTGGGGCATAGGAGAACGCACGGACTACGCATAACGTCCGGCGGTCCGGTCAGGGAGTCGGCGAGGCCGTGCGTCTCCGCTTCCGGTGAGTGGCGTCACCGGACGCCGTACATGCGGTGCCGACACGCATAATGGACGCCCGTTGCCGCCCACAGCGAGGTGTACTGATGGAACTCGAGCTGCGCCACCTGCGTGTGCTGTGCGCGATCGCGGATTCCGGGAGCGTCGGCCGGGCAGCGGTCGCGCTGGGGTTCACCCAGCCGGCGCTGAGTACACAGCTACGTCGAATCGAGCGACTGCTTGGTGAAGGGCTGTTCGTGCGCAGCAGCACGGGTGTGGAGCTGACAGCCTACGGGGCGGAGGTCGTGAGCCGGGCTCGCGACATTCTGACCCGCGCTGATGCCCTCGGGCGACGGCACATGGGTTTCCCGCCCGCAGCGGCCGCTACACTCCGCCTCGGCGTGACCAACACACCGGTGGTGCCCACGCTTCTGGACGCCCTCCGCGACGCTTGCCCGCACCTCACGGTCTGCGTCAGCAGCGTGTACGCCACCGGTGAACTCCTTGAGCTCCTGGAATCCGGCGAACTCGATGCCGCGCTGGGTGTCGATTACCCAGGGCTGCCGGTGCGGCACTCCACCGCTCTGGCGCACCGCGCCATCAATACTGTCCCGATCTTCGTGGCCATACATGCCGACCACCCACTGGCGCACCGCATCGAGGTGCCGTTGGAGGAATTGTCCGAGGACACCTGGTTCGTTGCCTCCGACGATGGGGTGGGGTGGCCCGGTGCCTTCTACGATGCCTGCCGGGCCGCCGGCTTCATGCCCGTCGGCACACACGAGTTCCACGTCCTCGATCAGTTGCAGTCGATGATCGCCAAAGGGCTGGGAGTGACCGCTGTCCAGCCCACGGTGTGTCCCATCGACGGGGTATTGGTCAAACCGCTGGCGGGAGATCCCCTATGGCAGCGACACCTCCTCGTCTGGCGTCGCGAGCTGGTCGAACCGCCGGTGGTCGAGGCTCTCCACCACCATGCCGTCCGCACCTACCGCGGTCTGTTGGCTCAAGCACCACATCTTCAGAAGTGGGTGAATCGCGCTTACGCACCCGCACGTTTGCCGGATGGGCTCAGAGCGTCGCTCCCCGGGCCGAGCTGACAAGGACGCAAGGGTTGGTCGATTCCGCGGGTGCATGCATCGACAACGGCCTGGTACCCGTGGGTCCCCGTTCGGTTCACTTCGGGCCGGGCCGGGTCCGGCCGAGGGCGGGCCGCCAGGTGCGGGTGGGGGCTGCCGCGCCATGTCCGCCGACGGGTTCAAGGAAACGCTCAGCTCACCGCGGCATCGCCCGGCGAGCTTGTCCTGAGCCGCACTCGCCGGGCCGGTCACCGATACTGGGAAAATGGGTAAAATCCGGCAACACGTCCCGTCGAGCCGACGGGACGGCCGAGTGCCGCCGGAGACCGGGCCGCCGGAAGCCGGCCCGCAGGCACATCACCGTCCGGCCGGCCCGCGCGTCCTGTCCTTGCTGAAGCCGCGCAGCGTCGCCGGCCAGGTCTTCCTGCTGCAACTGGTGGTCGTCCTGCTGCTCATCGCCACGGCCGTGGTGGCGCTCGTGATCCAGGACCGCAACAGCGCGATCCAAGAGGCCGGCGATCGGTCGCTGGTGGCGGCTGAGTCGTTCGCGAAAGCACCGGGCACCGCGGAGGCGATGCAGAGCGACGACCCGACCGCGGCACTCCAGCCCCATGCCGAGGCAGTGCGCAAGAAGACCGGCGTCGACTACGTCGTGGCGCTGAGCCCTTACGGCTTCCGCTGGACCCACCCGGACCCGGACCAGATCGGGGAGCACGTCTCCGCCTCCTACGGCGACGCGCTCGAAGGCCAACCCCACCAGACCACGTTCGACAGCAGTCTGGGAAAGGCGGTCGACTCGACGGTGGCCGTCTTCAACGAGAAGGGGACCGCCGTCGGCCTGGTCACCGTGGGGGTCACGGTGGACAAAGTGACCAGTACCGTGCAGCACCAACTGCCGGTGATCTTCGCCGCCGGCGGAGTCGCGCTGCTGCTGGCCGCGGGCGGGTCGGCACTGGTCAGCGGGCGCTTGCGGCGCCAGACCCGAGGTCTGTTGCCGGTGGAGATGACACGCATGTACGAGCATCACGACGCGGTGCTGCACTCGGTCCGTGAAGGCGTGATCATTCTGGACGGTGACGGAAGGCTGCTGCTGGTCAACGACGAGGCGCGCCGGCTGCTCGAACTGCCACCGGAGGCCGAGGGCAGGCCGGTCACCGCACTCGGCCTGAGCCCGGCCCTGGCCGGACTGCTGGAATCGGGCCGTGCGGTCACCGACAAGGTCTTCCTCGCCGGGGACCTCCTGCTCGCGGTCAACCTGCGACCCGTGGGCCCGAAAGGGGGGGCAGTCGCCACCCTTCGCGACACCACCGAGTTGCGCGCCCTCGCGGGCCGCGCGGAGGTGGCGGGCGGGCGCCTGCAACTGCTCTACGAGGCCAGCACGCGGATCGGCACCACCCTGGACATCGAGCGCACCGCCGAGGAGCTGACCGAGGTGGCCGTCCCACGCTTCGCCGACTTCGCCACCGTCGAGTTGGTCGAGCCCGTGCTGCTGGGGGGTGAACCCACGGGGGCGCGTATGGAAATGCGCCGCATCGCGGCCGCGGGCATCCGGGAGGGGGCGCCCCTTGCCCCCGTCGGAACGCCTTTGCGCTACCTGCCCGACAACCCCGCGTCCGTGGGTATGACCACCGGTCGGCCGGTCCTCGTCCCGCACCTCGCCATGGCCGACGGATGGCGCGCCCAGGACCCGGAGCAGACGCGGGAAGTCATCGAGTTCGGTATCCATTCCATGATCTCGGTGCCTCTCCAGGCCCGGGGCCAGCTGCTGGGCGTCGTGGAGTTCTGGCGTTCGGATCAGGACCCCTTCGAGTCGGACGACCTGTCCCCCGCCGAGGAACTCGCCGCCCGGGCGGCCGTGTGCATCGACAACGCGCGCCGCTACACCCGCGAGCACACCACGGCCGTCACCCTCCAGCGCAGCCTGCTGCCCGGCGCACTCCCCGAGCTGTCCGCCTTGCAGGTCGGGCACCGGTACCTTCCCGCCCAGGCAGGTGTGGGCGGCGACTGGTACGACGTCATCCCCTTGCCGGGGGCCCGGGTGGCCCTGGTGGTCGGCGACGTCGTGGGACACGGACTGCACGCCGCCGCGACGATGGGTCGTCTGAGAACCGCGGTGCACAACTTCGCTTCCCTGGACCTGCCTCCGGACGAGCTTCTCGCGCACCTGGACGACCTGGTCACCCGGATCGACCAGGACGCGGCGGCCGAGGGAAGGACCGAGGCCGTCACCGGTGCCACCTGCCTTTATGCCGTCTATGATCCGGTGTCCGGGCGGTGTGTCGTCGCCCGGGCCGGTCATCCCGGTCCCGCGCTGGTTTCGCCCGACGGCTCCGTGACCTTCCCCGACATCCCCGTTGCCCCGCCGCTCGGCGTGGGAGGAGGTCTGCCGGTCGAGACGGCCGAACTCCGGCCGGCCGCCGACAGCCGGCTGATCCTCTACACCGACGGCCTGGTGGAGGCCAAAGGCCGTGACATCGACGTAGGGCTCGGCCTGCTGAAGGAGGCACTGGCCCATACCGACGGCGCCACCCCGGACGACACCTGCCGGGCGGTGCTGAACGCAATGCTGCACACCAGGGCGAGTGACGACATCGCCTTGCTCGTCGCGCGCACCCGGCTGCTCGACCCGGCGCAGGTCGCAGAGTGGGAGGTACCCGACGACCCCGCCGCCGTGTCCCGGATCCGCGCCGAGGCCGCCGGCAGGCTGGAGTCCTGGGGGCTCGGCGACGCCGCGTTCACGACCGAGCTGATCCTGAGCGAACTGGTCACGAACGCCATCCGTTACGGAGTGAGCCCCATCGGGCTGCGGCTGCTGCGCGACGGCGACAGCCTGATCTGCGAGGTCAGCGACGGCAGCAACACCTCCCCGCACCTGCGCCGCGCGGCTATCACCGACGAAGGGGGCCGTGGTCTGTTTCTCGTGGCGCAACTGTCGCGCCGCTGGGGCACCCGGTACACCGACGGAGGCAAGATCATCTGGGCTGAGCAGACACTGTCCGCCGGAGCCGCCGGGGACCTGAGCGGTCTCCTGACGGCGGACCTGTGAGGCGGGACGGGCACCGGCCCGTCACTCACCTCACGGTGTCCACGCCCAGGCGCGTTCAGGAGCCGTCGTCGACCGTGAGGTACGGGATCTTGACCGGGTCCTGGCCGAAGGCGGCCCCGAGGTAGACGGCCGACAGTTTGGCGAGCGTCCCGTCGTCGATCAGCTGCTTGATGACTCGGTCCAGTTCGTCCTTGTCGGGTGACCCCTTCGGGTACAGGGCGCCGTAACTCTGGCCGGTCCTGTACTGACCCACGAGGCGAACGCTGTCCTCCCTCTGCTGGGGATACGCGAGCAGGATCGTCGTGTCGTGGATGACCGCGTCGATCCGCCCCTCCTCCAGCGCCGTGACCATCTCCGGGTCGTTGGCGAACGCGGTCACGGGCTTGGTCGGCTTGATGCGGTTCTTGACGAAATCCTCGCCCGTGGTGCCCTCGGCCACTCCGACGCGGACGTCGCGGATGTTGTCCTCGTTGATCTCCTCACCGTCCCTGATCAGCAGACCCAGGGTCGAGGAGAGGTAGGGCGGGGAGAAATCCGCGACCTTGCTCCGTTCCGGGGTGATCGTGATCTGTGCAAGGGCCAGGTCGAAGTTCTCGGTCCGGCCGGACACGATCTCCGGGAAGGGGGCGTTCTTCACCGTCACCCGGTCGAGTCCCAACCGGTAGGCGATGTTGGCCGCCATACAGTATTCGTAGCCGCTCGTGATGGAGTCCGGCGTGTCACCGTTCCACCAGCCGGGCGCAGGCAGGGTCGTTTTGACCGTGAGGGCGCCCACCGTCTCGGGCGACAGGTCGAACTCCCCATAACGACCCGAGACCGGGCAGTCACCGTACCGGACGTTCGACGGCTCCGACCCATCCTGGTCGCACGCCGGAATCGCGACGATGAGCGCCACGCCGACAGCCCTGGAGACGATCGCCGCCGCGGCGCGCATCATTGCACCTCCGGTAGGGACATCCTCCTACGCCACCATAAATCACCCCGAACCCTACGACCGCCGGAACCATGCGGCCTCCCGGGCTTGTCCCCCGGTGTGCGCGGGCGCCACCTGGGTAAACGGACGGCGGAAAGCGCCCCTGAGCGGCGGACACAACGAAAGAGCCCCGTATGGCCATCCCGCTTATGAAGCAGGCGGAAGATGGGCAGGAGACGGACGAGCACCCCACTCTGCGCGGCAGCGCGGTCTGGGCACACGACGCGGCCCGCGCCGCGGACGCACGTCGGACCCTGCGCGCCTTCCTTGTCCGTGCCCTGTCAGCCGGCCGCCTCCTGCCGGTCCGCCTGGGTATCGACGCAGAACTCGTTGTCAGCGAGATGGTCACCAACGCCATCCGGCACGCTCCCGGCCCCTGCGCCATGGACCTGGAGCTGTCCGAAGAGGAACTGAAGATCAGCGTCCGGGACACCTCAGCCGAAGCACCGACGGTGAATCGGCCCGACCCCCACCGCGTCGGCGGCCACGGACTGCACCTCGTGCGCACGATCAGCGACAGCCTCGTCATCGCACCGTGCGGGACGGGAAAACAGATCAGCGCTCATCTGCGCCTGGCACCCGCCCCGGACCACCACCCCACGATGACTGTGCCGCCCAACCCTGTGCCGGGAAGATCCCCGGCCCGGCGCTCGCGCTTCGCGACGGACACCGGCCGTCACAGCGACGTCGTACCGGACAGTCACTGACGCAGCGCGTTCTGTCTTCCCCCATGGCTTCGCCGGACCGGACCTCTTCCGGACCGGACCTCTTGTGGGAAGTGGCCCTCCCTGCTCGCGTTTCAGACGACCGGGCGCCGCCACTGCACACCGTGTACTCCCCCGCACACCCCCGGCAGCTGATCGGCGGCACCATGGACAACGGTGAACGGGCCCCACGCCTCCCGGCCGGTCGCCGGGCAGCCCGGACACCGTGGCCAACAGGCGGGACGGGCCGGACACGGTGAGGCCGACATCGCCTGGACATGATCGCCGGACCACCCGCCCGCGGGGTCTGCGGCCCTGGCCGCCGGGACCGTCCACCGGGGCGGTGTGGCCGGCCCGACCCGGGCTCGCCCGGCAGTGGCAGCTCGGCGGCGAGGTCGACCCGTCGGTGGACGTGCCGGTCCACGACATCGACGGCATCGCGAACGACGCCGAGGGCGTGGCCCGGCTGCACCGCGCCGGCAGCAAGGTGATGTGCCACGTCATCGTGGGCGTCTGGGAGGACCAGCTGCACCTGTCGTCGATGGTGAAGCGACCTCAGTTGGACGTCTGGCGTCGGTTCTGCCGACCGACTCGCCTTCCTACGGCCCGAAGTGGACGTGCGAGGCCCAGGCGAGCGGGGCGTCGGGGGCGCGGCGGCGGGCCTTGAGGACCGCGCAGTGGAGGGCCTGGGGGGTGCGGGAGGGATGGATGCGGCCTCCGGGATCGCCCAGTCGGGCGTACATCTCGTCGGTCAGGGTGCGGGCGCTGTCGTCACCGATGGGCCACAGGGTGGAGACGACGTGCCGGAAGTTGCCGAGGAGGAGGGCCGCCGCCAGATGGATGGCCTCGTCGGGCAGGTCGATGCCGCCGACGGCCGTCCGGCAGCCGGAGAGCACGGCCAACTGGGGCGTATCCAGGTCGAGTCGGGCCAGGTCGGTGACCGTGAGCGGCCGGTCGTGCAGGTACAGGGCTCCCTTGCCGGGGTCGGCGAGGTTCTGGCCGGCGTGGCAGGCGAAGTGGACGCAGGTGTGGCCGTCGAGCAGGTGCAGCGCCTGCTGGGCGGTGGCGGCCGCGTCGAACCGCAGGGTGTGCCGTTCGGGGAAGCGGCGGCGCAGCGCTTCGGCCTCCTGGCGGGCGCCGGGCAGGGGGGCGAGATGGGACGCGTACGGCGGTGGGGCGCCGAGGGCCAGGATCAGCAGCCGGCGTACGTGGTCGGGCGGCGCGGCGGGGCGCCGGGCCCGCAGGAGGCCGCGCAGGGTCGGCATGTACGAGGAGACCACGCGGGCCAGGACGGCGTCGTCCTCGCGATCGTCGTCGGGGTCGTGGTAGCCGGCGGCGTGCAGGGGCAGCAAAGCGAGCGGGCCGGTCGCGCACCACCACACGCGTCCGCCCCGCCAGGACCGGGCGAGGTCGGAGTCGAGGACCGGGGCGGCGACCGTGTCCCACAGCCACTCCAGGGTGCCCAGCACGGCCTGCTGGGTGGGTCCGGTGGGCGTGCCGGGGTCGTCGAGGCGTTCGAGGGCGGCGAGGTAGTCCCGCGTGCGGCGCTGCGCCGCGGGGGCGGTCAGGCGGGGCAGGGGGACGAGATGGACCCGGCCGGGGGTGACCACGAGGGCGTCGCAGCGGAACCGGCTGACGTTGACGAGGATCATGGGGCCGCCGGCGGTGGCGGCCGAGAGGTCGGCGAAGGGCAGTGGCTTCAGGAAGTGCGCGAAGCCGGGCAGGCGCCGGATCTCGTCGAGCAGGGTGTCCCAGGCGCGGGCCAGGCGACGCCGGTGCTCGGTGCGGTCGCCGGGTCCGGTCGGGCCGTCGGGCAGGTCGTCGAGGCCCGCCCGCAGTTCCTCCAGGCGGGCCGCCTGGTCGGGGTGGGCGGTGTGGAGCGCGGTGAGGTCGGTGCGGGTGTCGAGGACCTGGCTCCACAGGACGGAGCGGCCCTGGTCGAGGAGTTCGACAGCCTGTTCGGGCCGTCCGGCGAGAATCGCGCAGGCGGCGGCGTCGGTGGCCACGTGCGCGTACGGGGCCAGGCGGCGCTCTCGGTCACCGCGGGACAGTCCGCGCCAGGTGAGGAGCGTGAGCAGGTCGACGGCGACCGCGTGGGCGTCGGCGGCCTCGGCCCAGTCACCGTCCCCGTCGGCGGCGCGGGCGGCGGCGAAGTCGCCCCAGGCGACGGCGGCTTCGAGGCGCTCGGCCGGGGGCGAGGTGTCGGCACGGGTGGCCGCCTCACGGGACAGGGCGAGGCAGCGGGCCGTGTCGTCGGGGCGTGCGGCGGCCGGTCCTGCGAGGCTGCGGTCGCCCAGCATCCGGGCGAGGGTGCGCAGGACATGGGCGCGTCGGGGGGAGGAAGGATGCAGCGCGTGGGCGACCGTGCCGGTGAGCTCGATCGCCTCGTCGAGGTCGGCGGCCTCGCCGTGCCGGACCCACCGATCCCACAGGGCGAGGCTGAGGTTGGTCAGCAGGTACTCGTCCGAGGTCCCCGGCGGCTGGAGCCGCACGGCCTCCCGTCCGGCGGCGACGGACTCCTCGAGGTCGTCGGCGTCGTCGGTGAGCAGGTAGCGCATGCGCAGGCGGTTGCACAGTGCAGTGAGGGCGCCACGCCGGTGCTCGCCGGGCGGGCCGCCCACGATGTCGTCGGTGAGGGCGAGGACGGCGCGCCCGGAATCGACGCACTGGTCGAGGTCGGTGCGGTGGCCGGTGTGCCGGTACCGGGTCAGCAGGACGAGGCCGAGCATGGCCTGCCGGTCGTGCAGGTCGACGGTGCTGTCGACGGGGGTCGTCTCGACCGCGCGGCGTGCGGAGGCGACCGCTTCCTCCAGGTCGCCTGCGGCGCCGTCGCGTTCGAACCGGCGGACGAGGGCGCCGGCGAGGTGGGCGAGTTCCTTGCCGCGGCCGCCGGTCAGTTCGAGGACTCCGGTGAGCGAGCCGCCGGTCATGCGGTCGAGTTCCTCGACGGTGAGGTCCTGGCGGTTCAGCTGGTTCCGCAGTTGCTGGACGGTGGCGTCGGGACCGTGCGCGCCTCGCCGCAGGTGGTCGACGGCGGCGTCGAGGTCACGGGGGTCACCCTCGTGCTCGAAGCGCAGCAGCAGTCCGGCGCCCAGGTCCGCGTGGACGAGTGCCTGGTAGGGGTGGGTGTCCGGCATGCCGGCGAGCAGACGGCGGCTGATGTCGACGGCCTCCGTGAGGGCCTCGGTGTCGCCGGTGTGCAGGAAGTGTCCGAGGAGGGTGTTGACGCGGTTGCTGTGACGGACGACGGAGCTGAGTTCGTCGGGGTCGCTGCCCGCCTGGTCGGCCGGCACGGCGGGCTGGTCGGCCGGGCCTGAGACAAGGGTGCTGGAGCGCAGGACCGGCGCCGCCTTCTCCTCGTGCCGCGTGTGGACCTCGCGTCGGCGTTCGGTCACGGTGACCAGCAGGTCGCGGGCGCGGATGTGCCGGGGGTCGTCGGGCGTGAGGCGGTCCAGCGCGGCCGTGAGGCAGGTGCGCGCCTCGTCGAGGTCGCGCGCGGTGCCGCTGTGCTCTTGGCGGCGGAGCAGGGCAGCGGCGAGGTCGAGGGCGACGGGGCCGTGTTCCCCGTCGGCGGGGCCGGCCGCGTCGAGGGCCTGCCGCAGGGCGTCCACGCCCTCGTCGAGGTCGGAGAGGGTGCCGGTGTCCTCGTGGCGGGCGACGAGGTGGGCACCGAGCCGGTGCAGGGTCCTTCGGCGGTATCCGGTCAGGTCGAGCGGCCGGGACAGCAGGTCGCGCCACCGCTGGACGGCCGCGTCGCGGGTCTCAGGGGTGCCGAGGCGTTGGTGGCGGGCGTCAGCGGTCATGGCCAGCAGGGTGCGGAACGGCGCCTGGTTGCCGTCGCCCTCGGGACACAGCCGCACCGCGTGCCGGACCGTCTCCTCGGCCGCGTCCAGGTCCGCCGCGTCCTGCTCGGCCTCGTAACGGTTCAGCAGTGCCTGGCCCAGGTAGGCGGCGTAGGGCGCGCGGTCGGGGAAGTCCGGGGGCAGCTCGCGCAGCGCGCCGCCGAGCAGTTCGATGCCCTGGTCGAGGGTGAGCGGGCCGCCCTCCGGTGTCTGGGAGCGGTCGACCAGCCGGCGCCCCTCCTCGGCGCGCTGGTGGGGCGTCGGTGGGCGGCGGAGCGGCCGGCGGGTCACGTCCAGGCCACGGCGGGCGGCGTTCTCCTGTTCCAGGGCGGCCAGTTCCGTCCGCAGGGCCGACGCCGCCGCCGGGCCGCCACGCGCGACGGCCGTGGACACGGCCTCCTTCATCGCGCCCAGCGCCTCGTCCAGGTCTTCCTGGGCGTGCTCGCGGACGTAGCGGTCGTACAGCGTCGCCGCGAAGCTCCTGAGCTGGTCCGGTGCCGGGCCGCCTGCGCGCTGGGCGTCGGCGACGGCACTCCGCAGCACGTCCACCGCCTCGTCGAGGTCGCGCGACGCCCGGGTGTGGGCGTGGCGGGCCTTGAGGCTGGTGCCCAAGGAGAAGCGTACGGCGAGGTGTTCGCCCTGGCCGGGCGGTACGGCGGCGAGGTACTTGCGGCACATCCGTACGGCGGCTCCCGCGTGGGTGGCCGTGTCGTGCCGGGCTGTCTGGCGGGTGAGGGTGGCGACGAGGGCGTGCAGCGCGGCGACGCGTGTGGGGTCGCCGGTGGCGGTGAGCGCGAGTGCGGCGCGTCCCCACTGTTCGGCGCGGTCGAGGTCGCCCGCGTCCTGGAAGGTCCCGGCGCGTTCGAGCCAGTGGACGGCGAGGAGCAGCGCGTAGGGGCACCGGCGCGGGTGGTTCCGGGGCAGGTCGGCCACGGCGTGTTCCAGCGCGACGAGGAAGGCGAGGGGGTCGGCGCCGCCGTCCTTCTCGGCCTGCGCGAACGAGGCGGCGGTCTCGGCGCGGGTCGCCGGGTCGGCGCCGAACTCGACGGCCAGGTCCCACAGGGGCTCGGGGAGCAACTGCGGCCGGGTGTCGTGCAACAGGCCCAGGGCGGCGGCGATGTGGGAGGCCTCGGAGAGTACGGCGCCCTGGCGCAGGAACAGTTCGCGGGCCAGGTAGAGCAGGCCCACCAGTCGCAGCGCGCGCTCCCGCTCGGGCGAGCGGGGCGGCGCCTCGGCGGCCTGGGCCAGCAATCGGTCTGCGTCCCGCAGGAGTTGGGGACGGTCGACCTCGGTAGCGCGTCCGGTGCTCAGGTACCGGGTGACGCTGTCCTCGATCCGCCGCTCGGGATCACCCCAGGCCCGTAACCTCATCCCGCCCCATCCATTTCCCTGCCCTCACCCATCTGGCCTGTGGCACCCTGACGGCACGACAGGCACACAAGGATACGACCGGTCACCTCAGGGTGACCATTCTTGCGCGGAGGGTCCATGACGTCCGAGGAGCCGACCGAGTCCGAGGCGCTCGCCGTCTGGTGCGCCCGGTTGCCGGGGTTGCGCGAGCAGGCGCGGCGGACGGGTGTCGGTGAGCGGCTGGACCGGGACGTGGCCCGGGTCCAGGAGGGCGGTTCGGCGGTGCGCGCGGTGCACAAGTGGGTGCGGGACGGCGACCCGGAGGCCGTCCGTGTCTGGTCGGGTCGCGACCTGCTCGGCCTGGTCGGCTTCCCGGGCGCCACGCGGACGACGCCGGTCGGCGCGGGCACCTACGTCTGTCCGCGCGAGCGGTGCGACCGGACGGCGGGCCGCGACGCGCAGGGGCACGTGCCGGTGTGCCATGCCTTCGGTGCGGCCATGCGGCCGACGGCGTGACGCGCGATGCTCACGGGTGTACTCGCCGAACTGAACCGGCATGTGAACAGCCGCTGGTTCACCGCCGTGCTGCTGCCGGGCCTGCTGCTGGTCGCCGTGGCGGTGGCGGGCCGGCACCTCGGTCACGAAGGGGCGCTGAGCGCCGACGAGTTGAGGGTGTGGGCCGAGGCGGTGTGGCGCGGCTGGCGCCGGGAGCCGTCCGGGGCGGCGGTGGACGTCGGGCTGGCGCTGCTCGCGGCGGGCGTGGTGGGCGCCCTCGCGAGTGAGTTGGGCGTGGCCGTCGAGTGGGTGTGGCTGAGCGCCGGGCCCTCCGGTGGCGGGCGGCGGCGCCGCAGGGCGGTGCGCGCGGCCGAGCGGGCCGGGGTGGCGACCGTGGCGGCGTACCTGCCGCAGCGGCGGACCTGGATGAGCGACCGGATCAGGCTGGTCGAGGCGCGGACGCGGGCGCAGTACTGGTTCGACGCCTCGACGGCCTGGCCCCGGCTGTGGCTGCTGCTGGGCGACGAGGCACGCAGGCCGGTGATCAGCGCGCGGGCCGCCTTCGCCGACGCGGTGTCCCTGGCCGGCTGGGGCTTCCTCTACGCACTGGTGGGGATCGTGTGGTGGCCGGCTCTCGTCGTCGGAGCCTGCGTCTTCCTCACCGGGTGGCGCCGGGCGCGCACCGGTCTGGACGATCTGGCGACTCTCATCGAGTCGGCCGTCGACGTCCACCACCGCGCGCTCGCCGAGGCGTTGGGTGTCACCCTCGGTGCGGACGGGGTCGGGGCGGCGGAGGGCGCCCGGATCGACGACATGCTCCGCAAGGGCGGCGCCTGAACACACCGGGACGCGCCCCGCGGTGAAACGCCGACTGCCGTTCCCACTTTGCGTGGAACGTGTGAGTCGGACAGGGCCGACGGTTCCGCTCCAGAGAAGAACGCGGGCGCCCCAGTGTCGTCGAGACAAGCGAGTTTGCGGGTCGGGTGTGGTTGCCCGGGTTGGTTGATCGGTGCGCGATTCACTGATCGTCGACAGGAGCGGCTTTTCGATTGAGGGCGGAGATCTCGGTACGGTCGGCACATGGAATGGGAAGAGCTTCTGGAGCTGGAGCATCGCGGTTGGCGGTCACTGTGCGACGGCACCGGCGCGGATTTCTACGGTCGGTTGATGACAGAGAACGGCGTCATGGTGCTGGCGCACGGCCATGTGTTCCACCGGCAGAATGTCATCGATTCGCTCAGTGAAGCGCCGCCCTGGCGGACCTACGAGATCACAGAGGAGCGAATCATTCCGCTCAGTGAATCCTCTGCCGTCCTGGTCTATCGTGGGCGAGCGTATCGGGAAGGCGCGGATCCTGTATTCACGGCACTGATGTCGAGTGTCTATGTGCGACGAGGGACTGAGTGGGCGCTGGCCGTATACCAACAGACTCCCGTGCTCGAGGCGGTCACCTGAAGGGTGTTGTCGCCGTGAGAGCGCTGATCGTCGAGCCGGCGTGGTGCGCACCGTGCACGCAGCCTCCCTGCGCGATGTCGGCCGCAATTGGATCGGTGGCCGCGCGGGCGGAAAGGAATGCAACACCGCCCTGCGGCACGGGAGCTACGGGAGGAGATCAGCGCCTCGGGTACCCGCGCTCGGCTTCCGCCCCAACGGCTCCCCCACCCCGGTCCGCGGCAACCTCGAACTCGCCGCACTTACGGCCACGGCTCCGACTGGGTGCTGAACGCCCGCAACGACGATCGGGCCTACCTTCGCCACACCGGAAGCGGCGGAGCCCTCACACACTCGGGGAGGCACCCTACGGCCAGGCGACAGGCAGCTGCACCACCCGGGCCGGCTGCAGGCGGGCCACCACTACGACCACGACCTACTGATCTGCTTCCAGGCATTACGTACATCAACGACATCGAACCCTCCCTCATGGCGTATCACGTGCTGCACGCCATGCGAAGCCGAGTAGCGGAGAAACCCGACCCACCCCTGGGTGGTCGCCTGCCGCAGAAGCCACTCAACGACCTCCATCACCACCCCGAACTCGTCCTCATGGATACCCGTCCGGATGGTCAGAGCCCATGGCACACCGCCATCCGGATTCGGTCTGTCCACGGCCGGGACCAACAGGGAGGTGTCTGCGCCGTCGAACGAGTGGCTTGCCGAACCACCGGCGAAGACCTGCCACGGTCCACCCCAGGGTTCCCAGTCGGCCGACTCCAGCACCGGTGGCGCTTCTGACTGCCCCAGGAGCCACCTCAGCTCCTGAAGCGTCGGCTCAGGCAGATCCGGCGGCAGATCCACAGCCAGGAACAGGTCATAGTAGTCACTCACAGCACGGACCCTAGAGGGCGACGTCGCCGTGGATGGTGGTGAGGTGGCGGCCAGGGGGCGCAGGTTGCCGTCCGGTCCGGCAAGGCCTGAACGCCCGCGGGACCGGACATGAAGTCGTCACCGTTCAGCGTGGCGAGCGATCGTACGGTCAGGCACCTTCGGTGGGGTCGCACAGAACGATGCCCTCCACCGTGTTCCCGGTGGTGCCGTACCCCGGGAAGGTGAACCAGTTTCGCGCGGCCACCTCCTGGCAGGGCACGTCCGTTCCGTCGCCGTACAAGACCTTCACCCGGTGGGCGGTGGAGCAGTCGTTCATCACGAACGTGTAGCGCCATCCCGGACTGTACGTCAGGCATGCGGGCACGGGGGCTTCGTTCCCCGTGCTCTCCTGGGACTCGGCGTGGGCCACCGTGGCGGACGCCGCTATAGCCAGCGCCGCCCCGCAAGCCATGAAAGTTGAACGCAAGAACCGCTTCATCGAAGTGTTCCCCTTCACTTAGTGAACGGACACTCTCAGAGTACGGATCCCGACGTGGCCGTGAAAACTTTTGCGGCAAGTTTCATTGCCTTGCGGCATCAGTCTCCATGGCCGCGAGAGACGCGGGTTGTCGTGAACGAGCAGCTCAGCGGGTTGAGGTGTCAGCGCACCGCACGATGACGCGGCACAGCCGGGCGGATGAACCCACGGATCGAGCGACGCGACAGCCGGATGAAGCGGCACGTCCTACTCCTGCCACCAGGCCGTGCAGCCGTAGACAAGCGAAGACATGACCGCAATGAGCGCAGCGGTCGCGACACGGCCGAAAGCGATCGCCCCTCACCCGCCCCGGGCGGCACTGTCAGCGCGTGAAGCCGCCACGAGTCCGGCCCTGGGCGCGCGTTGCGCCGTAGAGGTCGTCCAGCACACCGGGTGTCTGGACTCCCGTTGCCGAGCTTGGAGTTGTTGCCGGTGACGTAGATGTCCTCGCCCCCGACCCCCGGCAGGAGCCGTGCGCGGACCCTTTAGGGGCCTGTCATGTACGAGTAACCTCCCGACCGCTGCAAGGCGCAATCTCCGCGTCTACGTCCTCAACGGCCCGGGGAAGATCGGGAAGGACGGCCCCTATCTGAAGTAACAACGTCCCGTTCGCGCCGACGGATCACCGGGCGGAGCCGCCCCACCCACCCGTCCGGAGAAGTGAACGCGTCGTCGCAGAGGTGCCCACCGTGACCCCGCGGCGGGCACCTCGCCTCCTCTCGTCCACTCGAGTCATCAGGCATGGGAGAGTGCGAACGAGACCAGGAAGCCGCAGACCGTGACCAGCCCAATCGCCAGGTGAGCCTCCTGGAACGCTTCGGGGATCATCGTGTCCGCGATCATGGTCAGGATCGCGCCCGCGGCCACGGCAGTCACCGCGGCGACCACGGCCGGGGAGAATCCCCCGACGACGGTGTAGCCAAGGATGGCGGAGACGGTGCTCGCGGCGGCGATGGCTGCCCAGACCCCGAAGACGTAGCCCTTGCTGCGCCCGGCCTTCTTCATCCCGGCCGCGCTCGACAAGCCTTCCGGGATGTTGCTGATGAACACCGCTGCCACCGTCACCAGGCTGACCGCGCCGCCCTCCAGCAGACTGACGCCGATCACCGCCGACTCCGGTACGCCGTCCAGCAGCGCGCCCAGCGCCAGGGCCAGCCCTGAGCCGTTGTGTCCCTGCTCGGAGGGCTGGGCCTGACGAGGGTGATGGCCTGATCGCTTGCGGTGGCGGGCTCCCCGGCGGGCCAGCCAGACGTTGCCCGTCGTATAGGCCGCTGCTCCGGCCACTGTTCCCACGGCCGCCGGGCCGAGCCCGCCTTGGTCGTAGGCTTCACCGATCAGCTCGAATGAGACGGCCGAGAGAAGGACGCCGGAGCCGAAGGCCATGACGAGCGCGATGGCCTTCTGCGGCACGCGCAGCCAGTAGCCGCATACTGCTCCCAGCAGCAGGGCGCTGCCTGCCAGCAATCCCCAGCCGCCTGCCTGAATCCATTCCGCCATGCCGCCCCGTGTACCCGGTGCGAGCGGCGATCAGCAATCGCGGCTCGGGAACTGCGGCCGGGCTTCCGACCGGTCGGTCCGGCGGCAATCCGATACAGCTGCCTTGTTGGCGACGCACCAGCGGCCGTCGGCGTGGACCAGCAGGAAGACATCGGTGAAGGTGTCCGCGCCGTGCAGAGCGTCATGGTTGCGATCGCGACGGTGCCGTGGACGTCTACGGCGTCGATGCGGCGGCCGCGGGGCGCTTCGTCCACGGCCGGACGGCGGACGGCGATCGTGTGCGGTGCGGTCATGCGTCCCAGCGTGGAGGCGGCGCGATGCCTGCGACAAAGCAGACCTCATCGATGCCCCGACCCGGGGCATCCACGCGATCACACCTCGTCGAGACACACACCCCTCCGCGGCCCTGCTGCGCCAGCCTTCACGACAGCGGGACATGAACGCCGAGGTCACGGTGCGACGAGTTCGTCCGCGTACTGAGGAGGGGCGCCGGATATGGCAGCCACGCGGTGCCACTTCCACAACGGATGCGTCCACGTTTTCGGCGCGCCCGGGCCGTCGTGCGGCGACTCAGGTCACCAGGGCCGCCGTCCTGGCGCATTCCTCGCCTATCGCGCCGTCGGCCGGGCAGAGTTGAGAGCCCTGGAACCCGCCGCCGTCGCCGTGGCGCGGAATGTGCTGGGGCTCAGGCCCTTGTGGCGCTTGAAGGCGGCACTGAAGCCGAAAGCGTCGGCATAGCCAACGGACCTGGCGATCTGGGCGATGCCGAGGTCCGTGTCGGACAGAAGCACCTCGGCCTCGTCCATGCGGCACTCGGTGAGGTAGGAGAGGGGCGGGCGCCCCATCAGCCGGGTGAAGCGCTTGGCGAACAGTGCCCGGGAGACGCCGGCTTGAGCGGCCAGTGACGCCACCGTCCAGGCTTCGGCGGGCCGGTCGTGGAAGGCCTGCAGGGCTGGGGCGAGGATCGGGTCGGCGAGGCCCCTGTACCAACTGGGCGCGTCGGCTCCGGCCTTGTCGAACCAACTGCGCAGCGTGCACACGAGGGCCCAGTCGAGGAGCCGGTCCATCAGCGCCTGTGAACCTGCCGAGTGCTGGGCGGCGTCGGTGGCGGCGGTCTCCAGCCAGGCACAGACCTCTGCGTCCTCCTTCACCACCAGGACGGGCGGGAGGGCACGCAGGAGCCGCTCGTGGCGGTGGCCCGAGGCGCGATAGGCACCCACGATGAGCGCCGTCGCCTCATCCGCGTCCTCATCCCAGTGGATACCTCCGAGTTCCTGGGCGGTGCACTCGGCGTTGGTGGTGAAACAGGCGAGCTCGTATGCGGCGTGAGCGCTGTGGATGGTGGCAGGACGGTCCGCGAGGTGGAACGGTGCGGGGCCGCGGACGATGGCCGTGTCGCCCGCGCCGATCGCTCGTTCGGTTCCGTCGGGCAGCAGCAGGGTCCCGCCACCGCGCAGCACGCTGATCATGATGAGCGGCGCGTCGTCGACGAAGCGGATGGTCCAGGGCACCGTCAGTACGGCACGGCTGACGACCGACCCCTCGGCCCGGATACCGCTCAGCAGCGCGCTCAATGGGTCCACGGAGGGCATCGTAGACGATCTCCTATGTCCCGGAGCGTTTCCCCCATGGATCATCCACGTATCCGTGGCTGTACTGGATTCACCGAACCGATCACCACCCACCGGGAGACACCGTGAAGCAGCACGGCAGCCCTGCCAGGACAGCCCTCGTGGTCGTCGCACACCACCGAACCGATTCCCTCACCAGGCACACGGCCGACCGTGCCGCCGCACGGCTCGAAACCGCCGGATACCGCATCGACCTGCTCGACCTGCACACCGAGGGGTTCGACCCGCGGATGAACGTGGCGGACCAGCCGGACTGGGGCAACAGGGAAAAGACGTACTCGGACGAGGTCCGCGCCCATATGCAGCGCATCGTCGACGCCGATGTCGTCGTCGCTGTCTTCCCGGTGTACTGGCAAAGCGTGCCCGCCCTCCTCAAGGGGTGGATCGACCGCGTGTGGAACTACGGGTTCGCCTACGGTCGCAGCAGGCCCCGCCTCACCGGCAAGCGCATGCTGTGGCTGGGCCTCGCCGGAGCCACCGCCGACGATCCCGTCGTCGAGGGGATGCACAGCATCCTCGAAACCAACCTGAGCGAAGGCATCGCCTACTACTGCGGCTTCTCCCGTTCCACCGTCGGCCTGCTCACCGACGCGGAGGAACGCCCACAGCGTCTCGACGCCGAAGGCAACCTCCTGGTCGGTGAAGCAGTCACGGGTGCCGAGCGGGAGGCGCAGTACGCGGCTCTCGACCGTCGCGCACGGGAGTTCGTGGACAGGTTCGCCGCCGAGTAACCCGTGGCGGCCTGACCACGGGGCTCCGGCGAGGCCACGAGGATCTTCTGGCTGAGTCGTTTCCGTCGCCCGGAGTATGCCGGCCTTGACCTCGACCAGGCTTGAGGTCGGAGACTGCGCGGGATGCTGTCTCCAGTGAAAGGCGCTGCTCATGCGAGCGATTCAGGTGGCCTCGTTCGGTGCTCCGGAGGTGCTGAATGCGGTGACTCTGCCCGATCCGGTGCCCGGGCCTGGCCAGGTCGTCGTCGGCATGGCAGCGGTCGACGTCATCTTCCTGGACACCCTGTTGCGCGCCGGCTGGGGTCAGGACTTCTTCCCGCGGTCTCTGCCCTACGTGCCCGGTGGTGGCGGAGCGGGAGCAGTGCTGGCAGTGGGTGAAGGAGTGGACCCGGCGTGGGTCGGCCGACGCGTGGCCGTACGGACCGGCACCGGGTACGCCGAGCAGATCGTCGCGGGCGAGGAGGAGATCATGCCGATCCCCGGCGGGCTGACTTCCGAAGCGGCGGCTGCTCTGGTGCACGACGGCGTGACCGCGCTCCGCTTGCACCGGCTGGGTGGGCCGCGGAGGGGTGAGTGGGTGCTGGTCTCGGCTGCTGCCGGTGGGGCGGGTTCGCTGCTGGTGCAGCTGGCCGTCGCTGCCGGAGCCCGGGTGGTGGCCGCTGCGTCCAGCGACGCCAAGCTGGCCTTGGCTCGCAAGCTGGGCGCCGAGGCCGTCGTCGACTACACACGTCCGGGCTGGACCGGGCAGGTGCGCCAGGTGACCGGCGGAGGCGCCGCGCTCGTCCACGACGGTGCGGGCGGGGCGCTCGGTACGGCCACTGTGGACGCGCTCGCGGACGGTGGACGGTTCGTCACCTACGGCACCGCCGATGGCTTCGCCGCCCCGGACCGGGATGAAGCCTTACGCCGAGGCATACGGATCCTCACTCCGCTCATGGACGGCCCACCTGATCAGAAGACCGTTCGGGACACGCTGGGTCTGGCCCTGGAACACGCCGCCCGAGGACGCCTGCGCCCGGTGATCGGCGCCACCTTCCCCCTGGAGCAGGCTGCCGAAGCCCACCGCTCACTGGCCGCACGCGCCACGGTGGGCAAGTCGCTGCTGCTGACAGCGACGGGTAGGACGGCCGGCCGGCGGCACTGGCCGGACCAGTCCTAGTAGCTGTCGTAGCTGGGCTTGCCGTTCGGCCGGTAGACGCCGACGACGGTGCCGCTCTTCGTCGTCGAGACGCTGACCGGCTCCAGTGCAGTGGGGATCGCTCCGTCGGCGAACAGCCGCTTGCCAGTGCCGATGATCACCGGATGGATGGTCAGCCTGTACTCGTCGACAAGGCCGTGCCGCATGAGGGTCTGGGCGAGGTCCCCGCTGCCGACGACGTTGATGTTGCCGCCGTCGGACGCCTTCAGCTTGCGTACGGCATCGACGATGTCGCCCTCCAGCAGCGTGGAGTTCTGCCACTCGACGGACGTCAAGGTCCGAGACGCCACGTACTTGTGCATGCTGTTCATTCGGTCGGTGAACGGATTGCCGGGGTCGGCGGTCGGCCAGTAGGAGGCGAAGATCTCGTACGTCTTGCGGCCGAGCAGCATCGCGTCGGAGTGCTCGTACCAGCCCGCGATGGCCGCGCCGACCTCGTCGTCGGCCACCGGCTTCTGCCAGCCGCCATGCTCGAAGCCGCTCTCAGCGTCCTCATCCGGTCCACCCGGTGCCTGCATGACGCCGTCCAGCGTCAGGAAGGTGCAAACGATGATCTCGCGCATGGTGCGCTCCCTTCGTCGATGGGTAGACCCCACGACTGCCGCAAACTCATCGGCGCCGTTTCCGCGGCGCCGGACGAGGGGATCCCGGCGATCCTGGGACCGGACCTGTCGGACGACGTGCCGCAGCCGTGCGACGGTCCCTGCGCGATCTCGGTACCCTGAGCGACCCCCTCGGTCGAGAACATCGGTCGAGAGCGGCGTCCTTGCCGAGCGTCCGGAGACCGCCGCTGCGTGGGCACGCGTCACCCGAACCACAAGTCCTGACGACTACGCGCTGCCCGCCGGAGCAGCCATGACCCAGGTGGCAAAGGCTTCGACGCCGTCCACGACCGCCTCGAAACGCGGAGATGCGGTGCCGAGCGTGAGCTCACCCGGAGGGCGGTACCGGGGCCCGCCGGCCGAGCCACTGCTCAGCACCCCAGGCCCGGAACCGCTCCACTTCGGTGAAGCCCAGCTTTGCCGCGAGGCGCATCGAAGGGGCATTGGCGGTCTGGGTGGTGAGCACCACCGCCTCACCGGGAAAGGCGCCGTCGAACCAGTCAAGTGCCGCCGCACACGCCTCGGCGGCATACCCGAACCCCCACGTCCGCGGCAGGAACAGATAGCCGAGATCAGCCTTCCCCGCGGCAGCCGGCCGATGGTGCTCCGTCGCTCTCCTGAGCAGTACCTGACCGATCATCGCCCCGTCCAGCTCAACGACGAAGCTGCCGGGCCATCGCTCGGGCACTTCGGGCAACTCGCGCTCCAGCTCGTCGCGCGTGCGGGGGCCACCCAGATAGGTGTGCACATCCGGCGACGCCAGCAGATCGATGAACACCGGACGGTCCCGGACCCCGGGCTCACGCAGCACGAGTCTCTCCGTCGTGATCGGCGCGGGCGGCCAGGCAACGGGTCCGAGATCATTCATGCCGGCCAGCCAATCAGCAGGCTCGACAAGGATCAAGACAGGCGGGCTCCAGCCCTCGTCGGAGATCTCCGTGTCCGCCCAGGCCGTCGGAGGCGTCGGACGGCACGGGGTATCGAGCAGCGGCCTGGGCTCCGCACCGAACAGTGCAGGCGTCTCGAGTGGACGTCTCCGCGTCGCGGCGCTCGAGCCGGCCGCCGCAAGCCGGCTGCGTGCCGTCCCTCCCCCTCGTCGCCGGGACGCGCGAAACACGGACGCTCCGGAGTGACTCAAAGTGCGCGATGTGGGAACCGGGAGAGAGTCCTGACGCACGAGGGGAGGCGGGGTGCCCGCACGCCCGGCTCCCCCACCGGAGGAGAGGCCACGATGGCGCGCGAAGACGATGCCCAGCAGGCCGTACCGAACACGCCGGGGATGCGCACCGACGGTCACGGCGTCACGCGCCGCCGCCCGCTGCGGGAGCGCCACGTCGAGGAGACGGTCGAGGTCGGAGTGCCGGTGCGGACGGCGTACAACCAGTGGACGCAGTTCAAGACCTTCCCGCGCTTCTCGGCCGTGGTGCACGACGTCGAGCAGATCAGGCCCGCCATGACCGCCTGGACCGTCGGCTACGGCCCGCTGCGCCACCGTTTCGCGGTCGAGATAGTGGAGCAGGACCCCGACGCCTACCTGGCCTGGCGCGGTCTCGAGCAGAACCCCTCCCACCAGGGCGAGGTCGAGTTCAGGCCGACCGAGTCCGGCGGCACCGCGATCACCGTCCGGATGCTCCTGGAGCCGCGAGGAGCCGCGAGGGCCCTGACCCGCTCGTCGAGGGCCGTCCGGCTGACCGCCCGGCTGGTGCGCGGCGAACTCGTGAACTTCAAGCGGTTCATCGAAGGGCTGGGGCAGGAGGGCGGGGCCTGGCGCGGCACCATCCGCAACGGCCGTGTGCAGCACGACCGCCCGGAACCGCCCAGGAGCCGCGTGGCCCAGTGGCCCGTCGGCTGACCGGCGTACCGGAGACGCCAAGAGAAGCCGGACACGGCAAGAGAAGGGCGAACCGATGCAGAACCCACCCGGCGAGGAGCCGAAGACCACCCTCTCCGTGACACCCCCGAAGAAGTGGGCGGCCGGAGTCCCCGCTGTCGTGCACGCGCTGGAGTACTCCCTGGAGCAGACCTCCCCCCGCAAGACCGGGGTGGACCTGCTGACCATGAACCAGGTGGGCGGGATCGACTGTCCCGGCTGCGCGTGGGCGGACCCGGCCCCGGGCCGACGCCACCGCAACGAGTACTGCGAGAACGGCGCCAAGCACATCAATGACGAGGCCACCACGCGCCGGATCACCGCCGACTTCTTCCGTGAGCACAGCGTCTCCGACCTCGCCGCTCGCTCCGACATGTGGCTCAACCAGCAGGGGCGGCTCACCGAGCCGATGATCAAGCGGCCCGGCTCAGACCACTATGAGCCCGTCGGCTGGAACGAGGCCCTGGGTCTCCTCGCGCGGGAGCTCCGGGCGCTGGCCTCCCCCGACGAGGCCGTCTTCTACACCTCCGGCCGCGCCAGCAACGAGGCCGCCTTCGTCCTGCAGCTCTTCGCCCGCGCCTTCGGCACCAACAACCTGCCCGACTGCAGCAACATGTGCCACGAGTCCAGTGGCTTCGCCCTGAGTGAGACCCTGGGCACCGGCAAGGGCACCGTCAGCCTCGACGACCTCCACCACGCCGATCTGATCTTCCTGGTCGGGCAGAACCCGGGCAGCAATCATCCGCGCCAGCTCAGCGCTCTGGAGGAGGCCAAGCGCAACGGGGGCCGGATCGTCGCGGTCAATCCGCTGCCGGAGGCCGGGCTGCGGCGCTTCAAGAACCCGCAGAAGCCGCGCGGGGTCGTCGGACGCGGCACCCAGATCGCCGACCGCTTCCTGCACATCAAGCCCGGCGGCGACCTCGCCCTGTTCCAGGCACTCAACCGCCTGCTGCTGGAGGCCGAGGACGCCCGGCCCGGCACGGTCCTGGACCACGACTTCATCGACGCCCACACCAGCGGCTTCGAGGAGTTCACCCGGCACGTCCGCACCGTCGACTGGGACGACGTGCGCACGGCGACCGGACTGACCCGCGAGGAGATCGAGAAGGTCCGCGACGAGGTCCTGGGGAGCGAACGAGTCATCGTCTGCTGGGCGATGGGCATCACCCAGCACAAGCACGGCGTGCCCACCATCCGGGAGATCGTCAACTTCCTGATGCTGCGCGGCAACCTGGGGCGCGCCGGCACCGGCGCCTGCCCGGTGCGCGGCCACAGCAACGTCCAGGGCGACCGCACCATGGGCATCTGGGAGCAGATGCCGGACACCTTCCTCGACGCCCTGCAGGAAGAGTTCGGGTTCGACCCGCCGCGCCCGCACGGGCTGGACTCGGTGGACTCGATCAAGGCGATGCGCGAGGGCCGCGTCAAGGTCTTCCTCGCCCTGGCGGGCAACTTCGTCCGGGCCGCTCCCGACAGCGAGGTCACCGAGGAGGCGATGCGCTCGTGCCGGCTGACCGCCCACATCTCCACCAAGCTCAACCGCTCGCACACCGTCTGCGGTGACACCGCGCTGATCCTGCCGACCCTGGGCCGCACCGAACGTGACGTCCAGGCCGACGGCGAGCAGTTCGTCACCGTCGAGAACTCCATGAGCGAGGTGCACACCTCTCAGGGCCGCCTCGAACCGGCCTCCCCACTGCTGCTCAGCGAAGTCGCCATCCTGTGCCGGCTCGCCCGCCACACCCTGGACGGCAAGGCGGACATCCCCTGGGCCGCGTTCGAGGGCGACTACGGCACCATTCGCGACCGCATCTCCCGCGTCGTGCCGGGCTTCCACGACTTCAACGCGCGGGTGACCCGCCCCGGGGGCTTCCAACTGCCCAACCCGGTCAACGAGGGCGTCTTCAACAACAAGGTCGGCAAAGCCCTGTTCACCTGCAACGAGAGCGTGGTCCCCCGGGCGCCCGAGGGTCACCTGCTGCTGCAGACGCTGCGCTCGCACGACCAGTGGAACACCGTCCCCTACACCAACGACGACCGTTACCGCGGCATCCACGGCAGCCGTCACGTCGTGCTCGTCAACCCGGCCGACATGGCCGAACTCGGCCTCACCCAGGGCGATCACGTCGACCTCGTAAGCATCTGGGCGGACGGCACCGAGCGCCGGGCCGAGGACTTCGAGATCGTCCCCTACCCGGCCGCCAAGGGCTCGGCCGCCGCCTACTACCCGGAGACGAACGTCCTGGTGCCGTTGGACAGCGTCGCCGACATCAGCAACCAGCCCACGTCGAAGGGCATCGTCGTCCGTCTCGAACCCACCCCCGACCGGACACAGCCCGCACCCGCCTGAGCGGCCGCACGAGACCCGGCTCGCCGGCTGGGAGACCACCGGCGAGCGTTCCACCCAGCGGGGTGCCGTCCTCGCTCCAGGACGCCCGGGCGGCCGTTGACGGTCACCGCATGTCCTCGTGCCGTGCTGCCGGCCACTCGCGCACGCGCCGGGTGACGTGGTCGCCGAACTATTCTCCGTCTCTCGCGCGACGGTGTACCGGGTCCTGGAGCGTGCGGGAGGTGAGGAGCCGTCACAGGTCCGGCCACGCTGCGCAGTTATTTGACCAACCGTTCCAGATATGCCTATGGTCTTCGACGTGGCCAGGACCAAGGAATTCGATCCGGACGCCGTGCTGCAGTCGGCCCTTGAGCTGTTCTGGCGGCGCGGCTACGAAGCGACATCGATGACGGACCTCGTCGAGCACCTCGGCATCGGCCGCGCCAGCATCTACGCGACCTTCGGCAACAAGCGCGAGCTGTATCTGGCGGCCTTGGACCGGTATGCCGAGACGCGCGACCCGGCTCTCCTCGCCGAATTGTCCCAGCCGGGCCCCGCGCTGCCTGCGGTGCGGGCGGTAGTGCGTCGCTTCGCCGCAGAGGCTGCCTCCCCGGAAGGCCGGCTGAACGGCTGTTTCGTCACCAACACGGCAGCCGAGCTGGCCCCGCACGACCCTGCGGCGGCCCGCCGGGTCGAGATCAGCTGGGAACACGTCGAAACACTGCTGCACTCCGCGCTCGTACGGGCCCAGGCTCAGGGCGAGCTGCCCGAGGTCCGCGATCCGCGTGCGCTGGCCCGCATGCTGCTCGTCCTGCTACAGGGCGTACGGATCGTCGGCAAGGCGTCGAACGATCCCGCCCGGGTGCGGGATGCGGCTGAACAGGCACTGGCCCTGCTGGACTGACTCACACCCACCGCATCCATCAGGCTCCCTTCCACATGCCCAAATAATGAACCGATCGGTCAAATATCAGGGGGAAGGTATGACCGTCACGGGCGCTGCCCGCGTCGCCACTATGCAGCAGCGACGCGCCTTCCTCCTCCTCGGTGGCGTCCAGACCACGCTGATCTTCACGCTCGCTGCGCTCGCCGTACCGCTGCCCCTCATCGGACGCGAATTCGAGCTGGAGCGCGCAGACTTGATTCTGCTCAGCGCTGCCTACGGACTGACCTTCGCCGGGCTGCTGCTCTTTGGCGGACGCCTTGCGGATCGCTATGGCGGGCGGTGTGCCCTCACCGCAGGCCTGGTCCTCTTCGCCGCCGCCTCGGCCGCCGCCCCGCTCGCCCCCGGCATCGGGACACTGCTCGCAGCGCGCTTCGCGCAGGGCGCGGGGGCGGCTCTGATCGCGCCCGCCGCCATGGCCGTGCTGCGCGCCGTCTTCCCCTCCCCACCCGCGTACGGCAGGGCTATGGCCACGTGGGGCGGGCTCTCGGTACTCGGCGCGACCGCGGGCAATCTGCTCTCCGGCGTCATCTCCGCGCTGCTCTCCTGGCGCTGGACCTTCGCCGTACCGCTCGTGGCGGCCCTCGCAGCCCTCGCCCTCACGTTCCGGCTGCTGCCGGACACCACGCCGAGCCGGGGCAGGACCCTCGACCTGCCGGGTGCTCTGCTCGCCACCGCCGGGATCACCCTGGCCAGTTACGGGCTCGTCGTCACCGATACCCGCCCCTGGTCGTCGGCCGGCGTGCTCGTGCCGCTGCTCGGCGGTGCCGCGCTGCTGGCCGCGTTCTGGTACGCCGAGCGCCGCGCCCGCGACCCGCTGCTGCCGCCCAGCTTCCTGCTCGACCGGCGGCGGGCCCTCGCCCTCACGGCCATCGCACTGAGCGCCTGCGGAACCGCGATGACCTTCGTGGTCCTCTCGCTCCACCTTCAGCAGGCGCGCGACTGGTCACAGCTGCAGACCTCGGCGGCCTTCGTACCGTTCGCCGCCGCGCTGATCGCCTCGGGCCGGGCGGCAGGACCGCTCATCGGCCGGTGCGGGGCCCGAACCGTCACAGCGGCCGGGCTCGGCACCGGCGCGGCCGGGCTCGCCCTCCTCGCGCTCACCGGGACCGATGCACACGTCTCATACGGGTACGGGCTGCTGCCGGGCCTCGTGCTGCTGCCGGCCGGCACCGCGGCCGCCTTCGCGGGAGCCGCCGTGCTCGCCACCGAAGGCGTGCCGCGGCAGCAGACCGGGCTCGCGGGCGGCGTGCTGAACACCGCGATGGAATTCGGCCCGACCGTCCTGTTCGCGATCCTGCTCATGCTCGGCAGCGACGCCTCGTCCCTGGCCGCGACGGGGGCCGCTCTCGCCGTCGCGGCCTTCCTGAACCACCACACCAAGTAATCCGTCACTCAAGGGAGCCACCGAAATGAACCGCTTCACCGGCAAGGCCGTCCTCGTCACCGGCGCAGGCTCCGGCCTCGGCCGCGCAATCGCGCTCGCCTTCGCCGCCGAGGGCGCATCCGTGGTCGCTGCGGGACGCACCGCGGCCTCCCTGGCCGAGACGGTCGGTCTCATCGAGGCCACCGGCGGCACGGCCACCGCCGTCACCGCCGATGTCACCGACTCCGGCCAGCTCCAGAACCTGGTACGCGAGAGCGTCACCCGCTCCGGCGGACTGGACATCGCGGTCAACAACGCCGGAATACTCCGCGGCACCGTACCCGTCGGCGAGGTGAGCGAGGAGGACTGGGACGCGGTACTGCGGACCAATGTCACCGGCGTCTGGCTGGCCATGAAGCACGAAATCGCGCACATGAAGGGAAACGGCGGCGGCGCCATCGTCAACATCTCCTCCAATCTGGGCGCACACCTGCGGATCCCGAACGCTGCCGCGTACATCACCTCGAAGGCAGCGGTCTCCGCGCTGACCCGCGCCGCCGCTCTCGACCACATCCACCAGGGCATCCGCATCAACGCGGTCAGCCCGGGTCCCGCTGCCACCTCCATGTCGCTGCTGCCCGGTGAGACCGAGGCCGGCCGTACCGAGCGGATGAAGACGGCGACTCCGCTCGGCCGGGTGGCGGAAGCCGAAGAAGTGGCGGCCGCGGTGCTCTACCTCACCTCGCCCGCGGCCGGCGCGGTGGTCGGCACCGACCTGGTCATCGACAGTGGAGCCTCGGCCTGACGGTTCGTAGGCTTCGGCGACACCCTTCCCAGCAAGGAACTCCGCCACGACGGGCTGGAACGCGAGCCACACCCCGACCAGAGCGGCCGCACTGCGGTGCCGCCGGCGCCAACAGCGGCATCGACTCTGCGGAGCAGGGAACTGGCCCGTCGTGGCCCTCGGACGGTCCTCGCCTGCAGCAGCGAAGCCCGCGAAGGCGCAGTACGGTGCGGCAGCTGCGATCCGTGGCCGGACTCGGGTTCACGTGCCTGTGGCGTCCAGCCCCGTTTCTGGGACAGGACGCCGAGGCGCTCGGCCAGGATGTGCCCCTCGCGCGCGGGCCGATGACGGTCGTCCCGGGTACGGAAGGTTGGCGACCGTCGTGACGACAGCCATCCGCTCGACCACTTCCGGACGGCTGGCGGACGCCACACGTCGTTGTCCGGCAGAGCACCGGGGCATGCAGCGACTCCAGCAGCTCGGGTCCGAAGTGGACCAGGTGACTGAATTATGTGTCGTGTTCCTTCTCGAAGTCGTCCACCGATTGCCGGGCCTGCCGGGGGTCCGGTCCTGTCGAGTATGCGGGCCGTGTTCATCGATGACCTCCGGTCCTGTGCTGGGAAGGCTGGTCTGGTCGGGACACCGGGACGGACTCGTGCCCGGTACGGATGAGGAGGAGCAGTGCCGACGGTGCGGCAGCCGTGGCGATGTCCCGGTGATGACCATTCCGGTGAACGCCATCCCCTGTCCCGAACCGCTGAGCAGCAGTCCCGGCAGAACGCCCGGCACGTATCCGCCCTCGGTGCCGACGGCCAGGGCGAGTACCAGGAGGCCGGCCGCCCCGGTGGACTCCCTGATCGCGTTCGCCGGCCTGCACACCGGCAACACGTCCTACGGTTACGCCGACTGGCTCGGGGGGCTGGCCTGGGCGGTCCTGGGCAACGTCGTCGGTGGCCTTCTTCTGACGACGGCATTGCGCCTCGTGCGCAGTGCCCCGGTGCTGAGCGATGACAACCCGGCGGTGGGAGCCGGCTCCTGATTCGAATCAGCCGTACCGTTCGTCGGCGCACACCACCCCTGTGGCACGACGCCCCACCACTGATCCGGTCGAGTTGGACGGCCCTCAGGGGCGGGGCTGCAGTTCCTCCAGGGTGCCGGTCTCGGTGTCGTAACTGCGCAGTGTGGTGAGCCGGACCGACAGTGGCGGCGCCGGCAGCAGTCCGGGGACGCGCCGGCCGGCGAAGGCACCCGCCCGCCGGGTGCGGCCGAGAGTGACGTGCGGGCTCCAGCGCCCGGGTGCGTGGAATGGGCTGAGGGTATCGGGTGGGCTGTCGGAGGCCACCGCCTCCCACACCCGGCGGTGCAAGCCGGCCAGCGCGGAGTCGAGATCCAGCGACCAGGCCAGCACCGAGGTGGGCCGCTCGAAGCGGATCAGGCCCGTGAAACGCACCGGCAGCGGCAGGGCGGCGGCCACCTCGGCGAGCTCCCACCGGATCGGCGCGGTCAGCTCCGGGCAGGCGGCCAGGGTGAGGTGTGGGCTGTTGGTCGGTGAGCGGTGGCGCGCCTGGCTGGGAAGCCCCGCATCCGCGAGCCGCCGCCAGGCCTCCCGGACCGCCAGCTCTGCCGCTTCGTCCAACAGGAGCTCGACCGTACGCACCGCAGCAGCCTACCCGTGGTCACGTCGTCGTTGGTCGCTCCCGCCGCGGCCGCGGGCCGCTCGTGCCCCGGAGCGTTTCGCGTACGTCACACAGGCGCCGGAGTTGCCGACCGCCCTGCCCTGTCAGCGGCGGCAGGAAGGCCACGGAGCACGCCGACATCACAGCCGCCCGCATCAGCACCACGAGAGCCGACTCGCCCGGCGATAGCAGCATGCTCAGAGCCGAGCCCAGGAGGACGGTGAGCAGCACGTGGGCCCCCACATGGCCGCCGGAAGCGGTGTTGATCCGGTCCCCCGCCGCCTAACGGCCCGACCGGAGGCTCCTGCGCCGGATGCCCGCCGTCCGGGCGGTGAGGGCAACCCCCAGCAGTGCGCAGGCGACCACGCTGTACGCCCATCCCGCCGTCCCGCGCACCAGGCCCACGACACTCCACACCGTCCACAGCGCCAGCACCAGGCACAGTGCTGCCAGGGCGATGTCGATGACCCGTGCGCGCAACTGCGCCCGCTGTCCCGTGCCCGGCTCGAGGTCACCGAGTTCCCCTCCGCCCTGCGTTCGAGACACGTCCATGCTCCGGCTCCCCTCGCTCGTTCGTTCCTGAACCACGTCTGAGGACCTTTCGGCTACCCCCGGTCGCACCTGCCAAGCGAGCGAAAGGTCAGCCGAGTTGGCCGCCCCAGGGGGAGGTCCGTCGTCTTGGCGACCGCAGCGACATGGGTCGTCGCGGTCGCCTCGTCCCGACGGCGGACCGCCCGAAGCCCTGGCTCTTCGAGCAGCTGCTCCCACGGCGGTTCGTGCTGACCGCGGATTGACGGCCCTCGCTGCCTGTGTCTCAGGCGCGGCCAGCGGAACTAGGCGAGGCCCTGCTGTGTGCGGTGCCGTTTGTCCCGCTCGGCCTGCGCAGGGCGGACCCGTTACGCTTGATCGCTGCCATGGGCGGTGCGACCTCCGCCCGCCGGGGGCACCGCACTCGTGCCGCTGCCCCTGACCACCCCATTCAAGGACGGCAACCGAGTGTCTTTCTTCACCATCGGCCACCGCGGTGTCATGGCCGCCGAGCCGGAGAACACCCTGCGCTCGTTCCTGCGGGCCGAACGGGAGGGGCTGGACGGTATCGAACTCGACCTGCATCTGAGCAGGGACGGCGAGCTGGTCGTCATGCACGACGAGACCCTGGACCGCACGACGGACGGTTCGGGTCCGATCGCCGACCTGGAGTTGCGCCGGCTCAAAGAGCTCGACGCCGGTCTCGGCGAGCGCATCCCCACGTTCGGGGAGGTGCTGGACGCCGTCGGGCCGACGCTGCCGATCCAGGCAGAGATCAAGGATGTGGCCGCGGCCCAGTCGCTCGCCAAGGTCCTTACCGACCGCGATCTCCTGGGCCGTGTCTCGGTGCTGTCGTTCCACGACGTTGCTCTGCACGAGATCCACAGCATGCTGCCACACGCCCGCACCGCGCTGGTCGCAGGCGCCAGCGCACACCGCGACGACTTCGTCGACCGCGCGCGGAAGATCGGCTCGGCCCTGGTCAGCGTGGAGTTGCGCCAGCTGAACCGGGCCATCGTGGAGAAGTGCGGCGCGGCAGGCATCGACGTCATGGCCTGGACCGTCAACGACGAGGGCGACCTGGCGCTCGCCCGGACGCTCGGCCTGGTGGGCTGCGTGACCGACCAGCCCGGGATGAAGCGGCTGGTCGACGCCACAAGCTGACATCAGCTGACATCAAGGTTCCGGACCGACCGCGCGCCAAGTCGGTTTCCCTACGCTTGAACACCGTCTGTCACCGCTGGTGACCCGCCTGGTCGGCTCCGGCCCCCTCCCGGGCCGAACGGCACTGGTCGCCGGAGCGAGGCGGTGCTGTCATGGTGGGGGAAGACGGCGTGGACGAGCCGGCGAGGGCTCGGAGGCGGACGGCGCCGCGCGCGGGTCGCCGGGCTCCGCGCGCGGCCGCCCCGTCGCGAAGCGGAGGAGGCCGATGCCATGCTGTATCGCCGCACGGTCGGTGACGTGATGACCGAGGAGGTCGTCACCTTTCGTCCCGACACACCGTTGCAGCAGGTCGCCGCCCTGCTGGACGCCAACGACATCGTCGCGGCCCCGGTCGTGGACGACGACGGCGCGCCCGTCGGTGTCGTGTCCGCGTCCGACGTGCTGCGCCACGAGACCGGCATGCCCGATCCGCAGGGTCAGAACGGGAACGACGAACGCTCCTGGGGCAAGGCCCGGGCCCGAACCGCGGGCACGCTCATGAGCAGCCCCGTCTTCACCGCCCGCGCCGACTGGACGATCCCCCGGGCCGCGCGGGAGCTCCGCAGGCGGCACGTCAAGCAGTTGCCGGTGGTCGGCGACGACGGGCTCCTCACCGGCATCGTCACCCGCAGCGACCTGCTCGACGCCTTCATCCGCTCCGACGCCGAGATCCGCGGCGAGGTCGAGCGGGACGTCCTGGGGCGCATCCTGGGCCTGGACGAGGGAACGGTCGCGGTGGAGGTGCGGGACGGGGCCCTCACCTTGCGGGGACACGTCCCTGAACCGCGTCTCGTCCCCGTGGTCGTGGGCCTCTGCCAGGGCGTCGACGGCGTCGTCGCTGTGAACGCCCTTCTCTCCGTCCGGCCAGGATAGGACCCAGGGTTTCAGGTGACGCGCGTCCTGTGCTCGCCAGGAGCATGTGTGCGGCCGAGCCGCCCGGCGCCGTTTCAGCTCCGCCGGCCTGCACCTCGACGCCCGGCTCAGCTCCTGCGGCGGCGATCTGGTCGCAACCGCGCGGGCCACGGTCCTTGCCCGCTCCGGGTACGTCGCCTTGCGGTGTGCACCCATATGGCCTGCCGTGATGGCGAGGCCCGTGGAGTCCGGTGAGGCTGGGACAGGGATCACCTCCACCTCGACCAAGACCTGCAACACGCCCGCGAAGGAGCCCCGTATGTCTGAACGCAATACCGCCATCCGCAGCCTGCACGATCTCGGCCTGGCCGCCTGGTTCGGGGGCTCGCTGATGGGGGCGGTGGGCCTCAACGGTGCGGCTCAGGCCGAAGGCGGCACGGAGGTGGCCCGAGACCGGATCTCTTCGGCGGGCTGGTCGAAGTGGACGCCGGTCAACGCCGCCGCGATCGGCGCGCACCTGTTCGGCGGCGGCGGGTTGCTCGCCGTGAACGCGCACCGTGTCGCCACTCAGCAGGGCGTGGCCGCCTCCACTACGGCCAAGACCGTCGTCACCGCCGCCGCTCTGGCCGCCACGGCCTACGCACGCATTCTCGGCAAGAAGGTCGAGCTGGCCTCCTCCTCCGACCCCGCCGACGCCGAGAAGGCGGAGAAGCACCCGATCGACCTCGACACGACGCGGCGGCAGTTGGCCTACGCGCAGTGGGCGGTACCGGCTCTGACCGGGTGCCTGGTAGTCCTCAACGCCCTGCACGGCGAACAGCAGCGCCCGATCGAGCAAATGTCCGGCATGTGGGAGCGGGCGCGCTCCGCGACCCATCTGGTGTCGTCGCACCGCCCCACGCGATGGAGCGGATGCGGCCGCTGACTGTGACCCGTCGTGCGCGACCGTCCGCGACGGTCAAGGGCACACGGGGAGCGTCTGGCGGGCCTGCGCAACCCCGTTCACCTGCCCCTCGGCGCCGCCGGACGTGCACTCGCCCGCACCGCGGCCCGAGCGCGCCTCCGCCTCCACGGGGGGCCGTCCGGCGGGGGCACGCGATGCACAGTCACGGCGGACCGACGCGGACAACGTGGCCCGTGTGCGTCCGCCGGCCCACCGCGCGCTGCCCCGGCGGACGGCCCTGCCCTACTTCAGGTGCCGGTCCAGGAACCGGCACCCGTCCTCCAGCTCGAACCAGGGGGTGCCGGTGTGCCCGCCCGGATTGGCGTGCAGTGTCTTCTCCTTGCTGCCGAAGGCGTCGAACAGGTCCAGGGCCCGTTGCCGGGGGTTCCCCTCGTCGTCCCACTGCAGCAGGAACAGCAGCGGAATGGTGATGTGCCGGGCCTCCTCGCGCTGGGCACGGGGTACGTACCCCCCTGCGAAGAAGCCCGCGGCCGCGATGCGCGGCTCGACCACCGCGAGCCGCACACCGAGGGCGGTCCACCCGCCGGAGTACCCGACCGGGCCGCCGATCTCCGGCAGCTCGAGAAGGGCGTCCAGAGTGGCCTGCCATTCCGGGACCGCGTTCTCGACGAGCGGGCCGACGATGGACTCGAGGATGTCCTCGACCGGTTCGCCGGCCCGCATCGTCCGCCGGAGGTCGGCGCGGGCTTGCTCGTCGGCGGCGGAACGGGGGCGGTCACCGCATCCGACGGCATCGATGGTGGCCACCGCGTAGCCGCGAGCGGCGGTGTACCGGGCTCGGGCCACCAGCCGGGGTTCCGCCTTGGGCAGGCCGTTGTTGTGGGCCATCAGCACCAGCGGGGCGGGCGCGGATCCAGGCGTCCACAGAGTGCCGGGAATCGCGCCGAGGGTGAATTCGCGCTCGAGGACGCCGTCGTCGAGGCGCTGTTCGGAAGTGAAGTGCACGGTCGTGCCTTTCGGGAGGCTCTTGAACGGCGCTCCCGGGCGCCTAGAGCCCGACCGTGACCCCGGAGGGGAGCACCCACGTCGATACTGCGTTCACGGGTACCACCTCCTCGTCTCTCGCACGGTCTCCGGGAGACTAGCAACGTTGCCGTGGTTCGCCAACGGATTTTTTGAGAGCAACACCCTGGGCATCCTGGTGACGGGCGGGCCTTCAATCACTCAGCGTCAACCGCGTCACATCCGGCATTGCCCAGATCGCCTCCCTGTCGTCGGCCGTAGCCAGGCCGCTTTCCACAAGCAGCCGCAACCATGTGTCCCGGTACCGGCCGCGTCGGTCACGTTCCGTGACAGAACCCGGTCCGATCATGGCTGCGACAAGCTGGGGATAGGCAGGGCCGAGGACGAAGCGGTCGAAGAACGTGACGATGTCGTCGGCGAACACCAGGACGTCGATCGTTTCGTCCGGGTGCTTGTACAGATGGATGTAGTCGTCGATGTCGCAGTAGTAGACGTCCCCGTCATCCACGTCCAGCCATATGCCGGAGCCGCACTCGATGTCCCTGGGGGCGCGGTGGCGCTCGCAGCCGATGGTCAGGGGAGTGCCCAGCGGGCAGTGGGGAACGATCTCCCGGGCCGCCCACGCGGCTGCGTCCTGGATCTCGTCGGGCTGGAAGAAGCGGAAGTGGTCGGCGCCCAGCCGCGAGAAGAGCCCGAACACTTCGCTGACCCCCTGTGGCAGCTCCGGGACGGGCTCCGGGTTCGTTGTCCCCTCGATGATCACCCCGAAGCCGTGCTCCGCCTCGACCCGCGTGATCAGTTCGAGCTTGGAGCGAATCCGCTCCAGCCCTTGCCGGCGCACCTCGTCCACCCCGCATCCCCTGCTCTCGGGAGGAGCTGTCCGGGGACAGCTCACCGACGCCGCACCGAGTTCTCCTCCGGATTCCTGCTCGTCCATGGTTCAGTCGCAGCAGTCACAACAACACTTGCAAGGGTTGCAGCAGCCACCGCCGTCACAGCAGCCGTCACCCGAGCCACCGCCGGATCCACCAGAGTCACCGGACCCCCGACCGCCTCCACCCGAACCTCCGGATGGACCGCCCGAGTTGCCACCGCCCCGGCCGCCGAACCCTCCATCGCCCCCGGAACCCTCGTGGCCGGAGCCGTCGTTGCGGTTGCCGTCGTCGGACTGCCAGGGCTCTGCGTCCTCGATGCAGAGGCAGCAGTCGCGGCACACGCCGCAGCCGTTGCACAAGGAGCGCCACTGGCCACACCGCCGGCACTGCCCCTCCGGCGGCCGCCCCCATGCCATCGAGGCGCTCTCCGGAGCCGCGCCCGCGGGCGCGCCGACGCCACAGGTCGTGCCGGTGCCCGAAGGTACTTCCGTCGTCGAACGGCGTTCCAGCCAGGGCAGCATGCGCACACCCTGCGCTCGGTGGCGATGCCGGTGGTGACGATGCCGGGGGTCGAAGACGCGGTCGACGGCACGCTGCAACTCATCACCCAGCAGCGCACGCGCCAGTTGACCGTCGACGAACTCGACTTCGGCCAGGGCGAGCCGGATCCCACGAACGGCGTCGTCGCACAGCCGGCGCACTTCGGCGCGATCCGCGCCGGTCACGGCGATCGGGTTCCACGCCGCTGACGCCTCGTCCGCGTCCAGGTCCTCCACCGCGTCCAACAGGTGCGCCAGCCGGCCGAACAGGCGGCCGGCCTCCGCCAGCGGTGCGGCGTTGCCCTGGCGGCCGGCGAGCACCGCGGTGTGCGCGAAGGCCGCGGCGGTCGCCGTCTCCGTGGGCTCCGTGATCGTCAGCAGCGAGCCGCCGGGGAGGGCGGACCGCTCGATCTCCGGTTGACGTTCGACCGCGCCGAGCAGCACCCGGGTGTCGAAACCGAGTCGTTCGCCGCCCGCGGCACTCGCCCGGTCCCAGCCCTGGGCGATCCGACGCGCCGCCAGCGTTACCGGGCGACGCCCGAACAGACCGTCTCCGTCGGCCACATGGTCACGGATCTTCGCCGCGGCCAGCACCAGCGACACCGTCGCCGCCAGCCGCGCTCCCTCACCCTGCGCCACGTCCGCCGACCGCATCCCCCGCAGCGGGCACGGTCCGGCACCCCGCCGCCAGGCGCCGGTGCGCTCCGACTGCGCTTCGGTCAGCACGGATATGACCAGGCCGTCGTAGTTGGTGGCCACCCGTGCGAACTGCCCGTACTCGCCGCGCAGCGCCAGGCACAGCCCACACAGATGCGCCATCCACTCGGTACGCATTCTCTCGCCCAGGCGATGACGGCATGGCCTGATGATTCCGAACACCGATGTTCTCCCCCGCAGACACAGCGACCCGGGTGGATCCCGGTGCACTGCTCATGGACACAAGACCGCGCGTGACGCACGACCGCGATGCGACGTCTGCGCGCGGCGACATCCTAGACGCGCCGGCCAGGCCGACGCCTCACAGTGTCCTTGTCCTCCGCGGAAGGCTCAGTCTCCGGCAGCGCCGGACATGCGGTCGGGTAGAGCCCCGCCACGAAGGCGTACACCTCATCACCTCCGCGCGGCAGTTGCGCGTAGTCGTTGGCGAGTTCCAGGACCCGCGCCCAGAATTCGCGGGCCTGCTCCCGGGGGATGCGCACGTGCCGCACGATCGAGAAGAGTCGATCAGCCTCGTGGGCGGGCACCGACTCGGCCGCGGCCGTGGCGAGAGCGTTGATGCAGTACGGCGCCGCGGGGCTGTCGGTCGGGCTGACCGTGCCGACACGGAAGACGCGCGCGGTGCGGCCGTAGTAGCGCTCGTCGATGGCCCGCACCCTGCGGGTCCGCACGACTTTCAGCAAGTGAGCTTCCACCAGGACGCTCACGTGGTGCGCGACCGTGCTCTTGGGGCGGCCGAGCGCGGAGGCCAATTCGCCCACCGTCGCGGCGCGTTCGAGGAGCAGCTCGAGGATGGCGTCGCGCAGTGGGCTGGCCAGCGCGCGGAGCTGAGCCGGGGCTGTCACGTCCGTGACGTCGTCGAGGTCGTAGTCGGGGAAGCGGGTATTGTTCGACACTCTCCGATTATTCTAAAGTTTTGGATCATTCGCCACCTCACGCAAAGGGCTGGGCCATGACAGAGGTCGTACTGTTCCATCACTCGCAGGGGCTGACCCCCGGAGTCACCGCTTTCGCCAACGAGCTTCGCGCGGCGGGCCACACCGTTCACACACCGGACCTGTTCGACGGGCGTACGTTCGGCTCCCTCGAGGAGGGACAGGGCTACGTGGAGCGGGTGGGGTTCGGCGAGATCACCGAGCGCGGCGTCCGCGCGGCCGAACCGTTGCCGCGGGACAGTGTCTACGTCGGCTTCTCGCTCGGTGTGCTGCCGGCCCAGAAGCTGGCACAGACGCGGGCGGGCGCGCGGGGCGCGCTCCTTCTCCACGCCTGCGTCCCGGTGTCCGAGTTCGGTACGGCGTGGCCCGACCGGGTGCCGGTGCAGGTGCATGCGAAGGAAGGTGATCCGTTCTTCGTCGAGGACATCGACGCTGCCCGCTCGCTCGTCTCCGACCGCGCTGACGCGGAGTTGTTCCTGTACCCCGGAGACCAGCACCTCTTCGCGGACGATTCGCTGCCGTCCTACGACCCGGACGCCGCCAAGCTCCTGACCCGGCGGGCGATCGAGTTCCTGGGCTCGCGCTAGGTGTCCGGCAGGTCATGTGATGAGCCAGGGGCGGAGGGCCGCGACGGCACAGTGCCGCAGACCTACGCCCTCGTGTCGCAGCGCGTGACCATGGTCCGGATCCAGCCGGAATCAGGCGCGCCGCATCCAGTCGCGGTCCAGGCGGTCGGCCAGACCGGCGGCGTCGAAGGCGGCTTCCAGTACGTCGCGGCCCTCGGTGAAGTGGGCCCAGCTGTCGTGGTGGACGGGAACGACCCGGCGGGCGCCGAGGATTCCGGCGGCCTCGGCGGCCTGGGCGCTGTCCAGGACCAGCGGTGCGCCGTCGAAGAGGACGGGGAATCGGGGGGCTCCGGCGAAGAGGACAGCGGTGTCCACCGGGGCGAAACGCTCGGCGATCTCCCTGACCGCGTCGAGCGAGGCGTTGTCGCCGCTGACGTAGACGACGGGCAGATCATGGCCGGTGAGGACGAAGCCGACGACCTGACCGGTGTACGGCTCCACCTTCTCACGCGGGCCGGGGCCATGGACCGCGGGAACGCCTGTGACGGTGACCGTGCCGCCGCCGGGGCGGTCCAGCACCACCGGTTCCCAGTCGGCCAGCCCCTTGGTCCTGCCCCCCAGGCGCTGTGCGCCGCCGGGAGTGGTGAGGGTGAGCGGGACGTCGGCGAGCAGGGCCCGGCCGGAGGTGTCGAGGTTGTCGGCGTGCTCGTCGTGCGAGAGCAGGACCACGTCAAGGGGGCCGAGGTCGGCGGGGGCGGCGGCGGAGGGGGCGGTCTTGGTCAGGGTCGGGCCGGGCGAGGGGTGGTCGCCGGGCCCGTCGAAGGTCGGATCGGTCAGGAAACGCAGGCCGCCGTATTCGATGACAGCGGTCGGACCACCGAAGGTGCGAACCGTGACCTGCTCACTGTCCTGCTGGGACATGCGCCCTCTTTCCTCACGGATTGATTCGAGGTTTTCCGTGAGGAAGAGTAGGCGGGCGTCACGGAAAAACACAAGCGATACCATGAGGTCATGGAAGAGACCGTGGCTGCCGATGCCGCAGCTGCCGCCCTCCCCCCGGCCCCGGGGGCCGACCGGCACGCCTCCTTGGACTTCGCCGACACCGCCGTGACCCTGCCCGCCGGCCAGAGCTACGACCTGCTCTCCGCCCCGGACTCCGCCATGCGCTGGCTCACAGCCCACGGCCTGATCACCCCGGGCGTGCGGCTGTACGAGGTGTGCGCGCAGCGGACGCGCACGATGCGCGGCCATGTACGGGCCCTCTTCGCCGCCCGCGTCGACGGGACCGCCCCGCCCGAGGAATCCCTGCGGGCCGTCAACGAGGCACTGACCGCGGCGCCCACCGCACCCCTGCTCGCCTGGGACGCAACCCAGGGACCGCGCCGCGTCCAGTCGCACCCCACCGACCAGGCCGTCAACCACGCACTCGCGAACCTCGCCGCCGACGCCGCGGACTTGCTCACCGGCCCCGACGCCGACCTCCTCGCCGCCTGCGGATCCGCGCCCTGCGACCGCTTCCTGCTTCGCACCCACGGCCGGCGCCACTGGTGCTCCACCCGCTGCGGTGACCGCGCCCGCGCCGCCCGCGCCTACGCACGACGCAACAACACTCCCACGTGACGGGGCGCCGGAAGAGGATCGCTCACCGGCGATGAGATTCCTCCGGTCCAGGAGTCTCCTTGGGGAACACCTCGCCCGACGCCCACTGTTCGGGGCGGGGTCCCGCAGATCACGATCCTTGACTGGAGTCCGGCCCGCATGACTGATCCGGCACGTACGGCAGACCGCAATCGCGAGACCGAAGTATGGTCCTTGATCCACACCGAGCGAGGGGCGCTGGCGGCCGATCTCGCAGATCTGACCGACGAGCAGTGGGCGACGCCCTCGCTCTGCGTCGGTTTGACGGTGCGTCACGTACTGGCGCACCTGACGGCGGGCGCGAGCCTCAACGCCGTCAGCTGGCTGGCGGGGGTGATCCGCTGCCGGTTCGACTTCGACAGGCAAGTGGCCATGCGGCTGGCCGAGCAGCTCGGCGCCACACCGGCCGAGACCCTGGACCGTTTCCGGCGCATCGTCCCGAGCAGGACCAAGCCCCCTCTGCCGGCCATCGCCATGCTGGGCGAGGCGATCGTGCACGCGGAAGACATCCGGCGCCCGCTGGGCCTCCGCCACGCGTACCCGATCGATGTCGTCACCAAGACGGCCGAGTACTACCGGGGTTCAGACCTCGTGGTCGTCGCCAAGGGACGCATCGGCGGCCTCAGACTCGTAGCGGAGGACGGCCCGTTCACCACCGGTTCCGGGCCGCTCGTGTCCGGCCGCACCTTGTCCCTGGTCATGGCTATGACTGGGCGCGCGACGTATTGCGACGATCTGGAAGGCGACGGTGTGGAACTCCTCCGCAGTCGCTGCGGAACAGCGTGACACGACGGCCGGCCGCTCCGACGCGTCATCACTCCGGCTGCCCCTGGGTTGCGGCCGGTCCGCGCACACCGTCAAGGCGGAGGTCGATCCAGGGCACGGTGTCGCCCTCGCGCAACAGGTAACGCTCCACTTCGACGAAGCCGTGCCGAAAAGCGAAGCGGAGGCCGTCCGGGTTGGAGGCCAGCACCACGGTCTCGATCACCTGGGCGTCCAGCGCGTGCGCCTGTGCCATGGCGCGCTCGTAGAGCCGGGTGCCGAGGCCGCGGCGGCGGAACCCGGGCAGGACGCGGACGATGACGGCGGCGGTCGCGCCGTTGTCCTCGGTGGGCGGGCGCACCGTGGTACAGCCGATCAGGACGTCGTCCAGGTAGGCGACCTCCATACGGTTGCGGCCCACGCGCGCACGGACGTCGTCGAGCGACAGCACATCGCCAGGGATGATCACGTTGTGGACGTGCTGCCAGTCGTGAATCGAGGCCTCGTCGTCCACCGCTTGGATCTGTAGGTGGGTCACCGGCTCAGGAAACAGGTGCTCGCCACAACCCGTCAACCACTGTTGCCGTGGGCAGAAGCGCGGTACCGCGGGCACGATGACGGCGGTCTTCCCCGCGGCGCGCCGACGGACGTGCCGCCGCCGTGAGCCCGGCGGCGGCACTCCTGAGCTGTTGCCTCCGCGGGGTCAGCCCGCGTTGACCAACTCGTGCGGCGGCACGGTCACCGTTCGCTTGCCCGGCTCGCCGCCGAGAACGATCTTCCGCAGGGCACTGTTGTTGCCGAGGTCGGTCTCCTTCAGCCGCTTCTCCGGATTGGCCAGGACCTGGATGTAGTACGTGCCGTTGGGCACATCGGTGATGTCGAAGGACTGGCCCGGCAGGTCCTGGGTGTAGGTGTCACCGGAGCCGACGTCCAGCACCTCGCGGACGGAGATCGAGTTCTCCTCACCACAGGCTGTGGCCAGATCCGTGTTGTACGGGTGCCAGTTGGCGTTCTTCACCGTGTAGTCGATCGCGTCGGTGTTGGCCAGGCAGAAGGCCTCCTTGCCGCTGCGCACGGCCTCCTTCTTGTCCGCCTTCAGCAGCCGGTAGCTGGCGAAGTCGGTGAAGTGCCAGTGCATGTGCCCCGGACGCGGGTCCCACTCCATGGTGCCGGTCGGGGTGTACCCGACCTGCTTGCCCTTGGCATCGTAGAAGTACTGGTACGCATCCATCGTGGCCTTGCCGGGCGAGCGGAACCCGTCGACCACGAGCTGCGCCGGGCCGGCGTTCCACACGTTGGCGCTGAACGCCAAATAATCCTTGCCCGGGATGTCCTTGTCGCCGTCGCTGACGACGATGCCGTAGGCCGGCAGAGAGCGCAGGTCCGGCTTGGGGACGTCAGGGACGGCGGGCTTGCCGGCGGGTCGCTTCGCCAGTGGCGTGAGGGCGGGCGCCTGGCGCGACCCGTCGGTCTGGCCGCCGGTGTCACCGACCTGTGGGGAGAGCGCGGCCTGCTGCTTCCTCTTCAGCGCCCACGGCAGGGCCGGCGGCGCGGCGGTCAGCGGACCGTGGCCCACGTTGTACGAGGGCCCCGCTCCGCTCGTCGCCGGCGCGGCGGCCTGAGCCGGAGCCGGGGCGTGACCCGGCCCGTGCCCCGTGTGGGCGCCCGGCGCCCGGTGACCGGCATGGTGCCCGGCGTACTCGCCGGCCTTCGCGGACCGGGGCACTGCCTCGGCGGTGCCCTCTTCCTCCTCGAAGCTCCGTTCCACCACGGTCACCTTCACCGTGGTCGCCTTGTCGGCGATGCCGAACAGGTCGCGGTACTTCTTGCTCACACCGACTTCGGCCGTGTACGTACCGGCCGGCAGCTCGACCGGCTCGGTGTAGGAGCCCGCGTAGGTGTTCGCCGCCCAGCCCTTTTCGACACCCCAGACGGAGCCGAGGGTGAAGGGGTTGGTGGGGCAGCTCTCCGGATACCTGGAGGTGGCGGGGGCGTCGGGCCGCACTCGGCCGCTGGCGTTGTTCGGGCAGAAGTCCTCGGTGCGGCGGAGAACCTTCTTGCCGGCCTTGTCGGTGAGAGTGATCTCGACGAAGCCGGGCAGCCCGGAGAAGTCCTTCACGGTTCCCACGGGCAACTTCCTGACCTTGGCCTTGCCGCCCTCGTACACGGTCTGGGTGACGGTCACCGGGTCCTTGTAGGACTTCCGGGTCACCTTGAGCTCCAGCGGCATCCCCTCGGCGGTGAGGTACGTACCGATGTCCAAGTACACACCCGGATCCTCCTTCCAGGAGGTGAGCGTCACCGAAGAGGTCGCCGCGACAAGGCTCAGCTCGGGGCCCGCCTCCGCCTTCACCCGCTCCGGCGCAGCGGCCGCGATGCCGGCCGTCACGGCGACGGCCACGGCACCGGCTGACAGCGGACGCCACAGCCGGGCGGTGCGCGTTCTGGTCATCGTTCCCTCGTCTTCCGTTGCTGTGAGCAGGAGCAGCCGGCGCGACTCGGTCGGGATGTTCGTCGAGCCGGCACGCTGAGAGCTCTTGCTGTGCCCCCGCAGTGAGAGGAACGGGCCGGCCGTCCGGTTGTCCGGGAGAGGCGAACCGGTGGAGTGTTGGCCGAATGCCGTCGTGGTGGACGAGATCCGGCCGCGGCACCGGAACCGGCCGCCCGCCCCGGACGGCCTTCACACTCAGGGATGAAACCTCTCGGGCGCACGCCCGGCCGGGGCCAACGCGGCGGCGGTGAACGCGGCGCGGCTTCCCCCGTTCGCGGTACCGGCCGGTCGGCGCAGTGGGACGCACCTTTCCACAGGAAATCCGACGAATGATTATACGGTCTATTCGCGACTCCCACGCGAGCCGTCTCCTGCCCCGGTAAACGGCCCCTTTCCCTTCCCGTGTCGGGCGGAGTGATGGAACTCATCGGTCGATCGAGGAGCATTCATGCGTGTGGCTGTTACGGGTGGCGGCGGTTTCCTGGGATCGCATCTCTGCGAAGCGCTCCTCCGGCGTGGTGACAAGGTCGTGTGTCTCGATGACTTCTCCACCGGAGATCCGGCGAACGTCGCCGCGTTCCTCTCCGATCCCGCCTTCGAACTCGTCCGTTGCGACGTCAGCCGGTCGACCGACGTCCGGGGAGCCGTGGACGCGGTCGCGCATCTGGCCAGTCCCGCCTCGCCGCCCGACTACCTGAGACGTCCGCTGGAGACGCTCGCCGTGGGCAGCCGAGGTACGGAGAACGCGCTCCGTCTCGCCTCGCAGCACGGTGCCCGCTTCGTCCTCGCCTCCACGAGCGAGGTCTACGGAGACCCCGAGGTGCATCCTCAGGACGAGACGTACTGGGGACATGTGAATCCCGTCGGCCCGCGCAGTGTCTACGACGAGGCGAAGCGGTTCGCCGAGGCGCTGACACAGGCCCACCGGTCGTACCACGGCACGAACACGGGGATCATCCGGATCTTCAACACCTACGGCCCGCGCATGCGTCCGCACGACGGCCGGGTCGTCTCCAGTTTCATCGTCCAGGCCCTCGGGGGAGATCCGCTGACCGTCTACGGCGACGGAAAGCAGACACGCAGTTTCTGTTATGTCGACGACCTGGTACGTGGAATTCTCGCCATGCTCGACCACGACGAGCCCGGCCCGGTGAATCTCGGGAATCCCGTCGAGCTGACGGTTCTGCAACTCGCGGAACTGGTCCTCGGCCTGACGGAGTCGACAGCCGGCATCCAGTTCCATCCGCTGCCCGTCGACGACCCGACCCGTCGCCGGCCGCAGATCATCCGGGCATGGGAGCGTCTGGGCTGGTGCCCGGAAGTGGGCATCGAGGACGGTCTGCTGCGGACGGTGCGGTGGTTCGCGGCCCGGCCCGGCAATGTCGCCGCCGCACTGGAGGCGATCCGCGGCGGTCAGCAGGACGGTGTCGCCGCCGAGTCCCGCGCGGCCGGCGCGACCGCCACCGCGTCGTGACGCAGAACGACCCCGGCCCCGCGGTCGGCACCGTCCTCGACGAGAGTCCGTACGAAGCGGAAACGGCCGACGAGACGCTGAAGACCCACCTGATGACCCTGTCGGCGGGCAATGTCGTCGGCATGCCGGCCGACGGACCGGTCTTCGGCAGGCCGCGCCCCGCGCGCACCCTGGGGTCAGGGCTGTGGGTTCCCCGGCTGCGCCCGCCGGACCGGGCGAAGACGGGCCTGCTGGCGCTGTGCTGGCTGGTCGCCCTGATCTGCTTCTGGGAGTGGTGGCTGCGCCCGGAGCACCGGGTCGGCTGGGCCGGGTTCGCCGTGAACAGCGCACTCCTGCTGTACCTGTCGCTGCTACCGCTGTACTTCGTCGCGGTGGTGATGCGGCTGCGCTCCGTCGATCCCGCCGTCCAGGTGCCCCGGCTGCGGACCGCCTTCGTGGTGACCCGGGCGCCGTCGGAGCCCTGGGCTGTCGCCCGCACCACCCTGCGCGCCATGCTGAGCCAGGACTTCCCACATCCTTACGACGTCTGGCTGTGCGACGAGGACCCGGACGAGGAGATCCTGCACTGGTGCGCCGCCCACGGGGTGCGTGTGTCCTGCAGGCGCGGTGTCACGTCGTACCACCGGGACACATGGCCCCGGCGCACCCGGTGCAAGGAGGGCAACCTCGCCCACTTCTACGACCACTGGGGATACCGGGACTATGACGTGGTGGCCCAACTCGACGTCGACCACGTGCCGGGCCCCGGCTATCTGAGGGAAGTGGTCCGGCCGTTCGCCGATCCGGCGGTGGGTTACGTGGCCGCCCCCAGCGTGTGCGACGCCAACACCCGTACATCCTGGTCGGCCCGGGGAAGGCTGCACCGCGAGGCCACCTTCCACGGACCGATGCAACTCGGTCACACCGACGGCCTGGCACCTCTGTGCATCGGTTCGCACTACGCCGTCCGGACCCGGGCCCTGCGCGACATCGGAGGTCTGGGACCCGAGCTGGCCGAGGACTTCTCGACCAGCTTCCTGCTCAACTCGGCCGGCTGGCACGGTGCCTTCGCCATCGACGCCGAGGCGCACGGCGACGGTCCCCTCACCTTCGCAGCCATGGTGACGCAGGAGTTCCAGTGGTCGCGGAGCCTGATGGTGATGCTGCTGGGCATGCTCCCGAAGCACCTGCGGCGCATGCCCGGCCTGCTCAGGATCCGGTTCGGGTTCGCCCTCTCGTACTATCCGCTCCTGGCCCTCACCACCACCAGCGGTCTGCTGCTGCCGCCGGTCGCCGCCGTCACCGGCATCCCGTGGATCAACGTCCACTACGGCGCCTTCCTCCTGCACTTCTGGGCCATGTCGTTCTTCCTGGTCCTGCTCACCCTGCTGCTGCGCCGGCGCGGACTGCTGCGGCCCGTCGACGCGCCGCTGCTGAGCTGGGAGGGCTGGCTGTTCGGTCTGACGCGCTGGCCGTACGTGGCGTGGGGGGTGGCGGCGGCCCTGGTGCAGCGAGTGCGGCCGAAGGCGGTCGTCTTCAAGGTGACGCCCAAGGCCCGCGACGGGTGGGAGCCGCTGCCGCTGCGCCTGGTCCTCCCCTACCTCCTGATCACCGTCGGGCTGTCCGGCGCGGCGCTCGCCGGGGAGCCGTCCGGCCCCGCGACCGGTTATGTGTTCCTCTGCCTCCTCGGGGCCGTGGCCTACGGCACGGTGACGCTTGCGGTCAGTGCCCTGCACGTCCGCGAGGCCGCGCGATCCGCCGCAGTCCCCGTGCACCGGGCACTGCACACCGCCGCCCTGCCGCTGGCGACGGGGCTCGTCGCGCTCGTGCCGCTGGGCTGGGCGCTGCTGCTGTTCCTCCCCCATCTGGGCGGGTTCCTCGCCGGCTGAGGTCCGCCGTCCGCAACCCGCCCGGTGCCCGGACCGTCCCGTCCGGACGTCCCCCTCTCCCGACGAAACGAGGTACCTCCATGCCCAAGACCGTCCTGGTGACCGGTGGCGCAGGTTTCATCGGCAGCCACACCTGCGTCGAACTGCTCGCCCACGGTCACGAAGTCGTCGTCGTCGACAACCACGTCAACAGCTCCCCCCAGGCACTGGACCGCATCGCCAAGACCGCAGGACGGCCTCTCGCCGCCGCACACCGCGTCGACGTCCGTGACCGGCGGGCGCTGTCGGAGGTGTTCGCCTCCCATCCGGTGGACGCCGTCATCCACTTCGCCGGTCACAAGGCGGTCGGGGAGTCGGTGTCGCTGCCGGTCGAGTACTACGACACCAACGTGGGCGGAACCTGCACGCTGCTGTCGGTCATGCGCGAGCACGGCGTGCACCGGCTGGTGTTCTCCTCGTCGTGCTCCGTCTACGGCGACGCGAGGTCGGTGCCGCTGACCGAGCGGAGTCCCGTCGCGCCCACGAATCCCTACGCGCGCACCAAGTTGACGTGCGAGCGGATCCTCGAGGACGTGTGCGCCCACCTCGGGGAGATGAAGGTGCTCGCGCTCCGCTACTTCAACCCCGTCGGCGCCCACCCGAGCGGCCTGATCGGTGAGGACCCGCGGGGCGTCCCCAACAATCTCATGCCGTACATCGCGCAGGTCGCCGTGGGCCGCCGGGAAAGGCTGACCGTCTTCGGCGCCGACTACCCCACGTCCGACGGCACCGGGGTGCGGGACTACATCCACGTCATGGACGTCGCCGAGGGACACCGAGTGGCCGTCGAGCACCTGGACGACGGCACCGGAATGCGGGTGTTCAACCTCGGCACCGGCACCGGCACCTCCGTGCTCCAGCTGGTCGCCGCCTTCGAGGAGGCGAGCGGACGCCCGGTGCCGCACAGGATCGCCGAACGCAGGGCCGGCGACGTCGCCACGCTCGTCGCCGACCCGAGCGCGGTGGTCCGTGCCTGGGGCTGGACCACCACGCGTGACCTCACCGCCATGTGCCGTGACGCCTGGCGGTTCCAGGAGCTGAACCCCGACGGGTACCCCCGCTGACCTCGTCGCGTCAGCGGCCCAAGAACAGGAGATTCTCCATGCGGTTGACCGTCATCGGTACGGGATACCTCGGAGCCGTGCACGCCGCGTGCATGGCCGACATCGGACACGACGTCCTCGGAGTGGACACCGACGCGGGGAAGGTCGAGGAACTCGCCGCCGGCCGGGCACCGTTCCACGAACCCGGTCTGCCGGAGATCCTCACCAGGAACACACGGGCCGGCCGGCTGCGCTTCACCACCTCCCTCGCCGAGGCCGCCGACTTCGCCGACCTGCACTTCGTATGTGTCGGTACACCGCAACGCCCCGACTCCCTCGCCGCCGATCTGCGTCATGTCGAGGCGGTCGTCGACGGCCTTGCGCCGCTCCTCACCCGTGACAGCCTGGTCGTCGGCAAGTCGACCGTGCCGGTGGGCACCACCCGGTCGCTGAGCCGGCGGATCGCGGCGGGGCTCCGCCCGGGAGTCGAGGCCCGGATCGCCTGGAACCCGGAGTTCCTGCGCGAGGGATTCGCGGTCCAGGACACCCTGCGTCCCGACCGCCTGGTGGTGGGGGCCACCGAGCCCGGCACGGATCAGCTGTTGCGTCAGGTCTACGAGCCGATGCTGCGGGCCGGTGTCCCCTACATCGGCACCGATCCGGCCACCGCCGAACTCGTGAAGGTCGCCGCCAACTCCTTCCTTGCGACGAAGATCTCGTTCATCAACGCCATGGCGGAGATCTGTGACGCCACGGGCGCCGACGTGGCGACGCTCGCCGACGCCCTCGGCCACGATGCGCGCATCGGACGCCGGTTCCTGTCCGCCGGTCTCGGATTCGGCGGTGGCTGCCTCCCCAAGGACATCCGCGCCTTCCTCGCCCGGGCAGAGGAACTGCAGGTCGGTGAGGCGGTGTCGTTCCTGCGTGACGTCGACCGGATCAACCGGCGGCAGCGACGGCGCACGGTCGACCTCGCCCGCCGTCTCCTGGGCGACACGTTCGCAGGCAAGCGTGTCGCGGTGCTCGGAGCCACCTTCAAACCGGACAGCGACGACGTACGGGACTCACCCGCGCTGGACGTGGCGGCGGAGATCGCCGCCACGGGCGCCGACGTCCACGTGCACGATCCCGAAGGGATCGACAACGCACGGCTCGCGCTGCCCGGTCCGTCGTACCACACGGACGTCATGGACGCGTGCCGGGACGCGGACCTGGTGCTGCACCTGACCGAGTGGCGGCAGTACCGGGCGATCGACCCGGTGAAGCTGTCGGAGATCGTCCGGGTCCCGACCGTGCTCGACGCGCGCAACGCCCTGGACAGGGAGGTCTGGCACGCGGCCGGCTGGCACGTCCGCGCCCTGGGGCGGCCCCACCCCACGCCACAGCCGGAGCGGCCCGACGGCCTGCGGGTGACGATTCCTCACGCCTCCGGTCCGGCCTGCGCGGCCCCCACTCCGGGGGATCCGGTCAGCGGCGTTCCGAAGTAGTCGACGGGCCCCGGGTCGATGCCGACCGCCCGCAGGTCCACGGCCGCGGCGGTCAGCGCGTGGGCGCACCGGGAGACCAGTGCGCCCCCCTCCGGGCCGTCGGTGCGGAGGCCGGGGCGGTCCGCGGGCAGCGCGGCGTCGACGAGGCAGGGATCGGCGTCGGTTCCGGTCGCCCGCGGGCCCTGCGTCTCCTGACCCGTCCCGGCGCGCCATGCGGCCAGATCCGCGTACCCGCGCTCGCCCCACCACAGGGTCCAGCCCCGTGGGCTGTGGTAGTCGTTGCCCTGCATCAGCACCTCCGCCGTCTCGAAGGCCTTCTGGGCCACCACCACGGGGGCGCCGTCGGTGGCGAACACGTTGTTGCGCACGGACACCGCCCCGAGGCTGGGCCGGAGCCGCAGCGCGGGGGCCCGGACGGCACCGTTCGCCGTGACCAGCACGGTGTTCTGGTAGAGGGCGACGTTCCCGACGTGCGATCCGAAGACGACGATGCCGCCGTAGTCCTGGAGCTTGCGGCAGTCGTCGCGGCTGATGTTGTACCGGATCGCGTTGTCCGTGTGCGCCGTGTTCGGAGCGGCGGAGTACATCTGGAAACCCGGGCCGTCGTTGCCGTAGGACAGGTTGTACTGCACGAGCGAGTAGGAGACGTTGTTGTCCAGGCCGAAGCCGCCGCCGTCCACCCACGACCCGGTGCGGTTGCCGTGAGCGACGTTCCGCTGGATGACCATCCGCGTCGAGTCGTACGTCCAGATGCCGACGGGGCCTTCGTCGGCGATCGCCGAGGACGACCGACCGTTGTCATGGGCGACCGACTCCTCGACGACACCGTCGCGGACGCTGCCGAGGACGATCCCGTTGCCGGTGTTTCTGTGGTGCGCCCGGGGGTCGCCCCGGTTCGCGAACGCCACCACCCGGGACACGGTGACCTGTTCGTGCGCGTACGCCGGCGCGTCGGCGTCGAAGGCGGGCCCGTCCGTCACGAGACCCGCGTCCCGGTTGTCGTGCACCGCACAGTCGTGGATCACCACGTCCCGGAAGCCGGAGGCCCCGGCGCCGCCGTGCAGCCGGATGCCGTTGCGGAAGCCCGACACGTCGACGCCGGTGACACGGAGGTGGGGGAGCTTGCGGTCACCGGGCAGATCGCTGACGAACGCGATGCCGTCGTTCGACCCGTAGGACGCGGCGTCCCCGGTGACGATCAGGTTGCGGATCACGACGCCGCTCGTGTTGTGCACCTCGATACCGCGCGAGCCGGCGGACATGATCACCGCGCGGCCGCCTCCGTAGGAGTCGAGCACGACGGGCCTGCCTGCACTCCCGCCCTCCCCCCGGCCGATGCTCAGGGAGCCGGGGAAACGCGCCCCGCCCTCCAGTAGCAACCGGTCACCCGGCTGCAACCGCTCGGCGTCGGCGCGACGCAGCGTGCGCCAAGGAGTCTCGGGGGTGCGGCCGTCGGCGTGGTCGTCGCCCTGGGGACTGACGTGGAACGTGCGCCCGCCCCGCAGGTCCTCCGGCACGGGAACGGGCCGACCGGCGGCGCCGTATCCGGCCAGCAGCGAGGCCGCCAGGCACAGGCTCACCGCCACGTGGCCCGGCCGGATGCCTGCGGCTGCCCGGATCACGTCCCCACCGGCTCTGCTGCAAGCGTCCCACCAGCGCAACGCCGCTCCCCCCTCTTCGACGACCGGACCGGCTGAAGTCCATGGACACCACGGCCCCACCGTGACACACGGAAACGGGACCGGCGAGCCAGCACGCGGCGGCCGGTCAGGGGCATGCCCGATCGGCCGCCTGGGACCGGGCGCGGCCCCGGCCGGTCGCGCCGTCGGCTCGCGCTCCCTCCGGGGATGCGGGGCCGGTCGCTGCTACAGGGTGGACGTTTCGTGGTTCATCGGCGGTAGGCGGTGGCGGCGACGGCGGGCAGCAGGGCGAGGGAGAGGACGCCGCCGGCGAGGGCGAGGGCGGGGTAGCTCGTGGCGGCGACCATGATGCCGGAGGCCATGCCGCCGGTGGCGCCGGCGAGGGCGATGGAGACGTCGATCAGGCCCTGGGTCTTGGCTCGGGTGGCCAACGGCACGGTGTCCGTGATGATCGCGGTACCGGACACGAGGCCGAAGTTCCAGCCCAGCCCCAGCAGGGCCAGTGCGAGAGCGAGCAGGGCGACGGAGTCGCCGGGCGCGGAGGCGGCGAGGATGCCGGAGGCCAGGAGGGTGATACCGGAGGCGGCTGCGATCTTCATCCGGCCGTAGCGGTCGGCGAGCCAGCCGGTGAGCGGCGAGGGCAGGTACATGGCACCGATGTGGACGGCGATGACGAGCCCGGAGGCGGCGGTGCCGTGACCGTGGTCGTGCATGTGGACCGGCGTCATCGTCATGATCGCGACCATCACGAGCTGGGTGAGGACCATGACCAGCGCGCCGAGGACGACGCCTCCGCTCCCGTCCCGTGTGTCGGCGCCGTCGGCGGCTGTGGTCGGGCCGGCGGCGGCTCCGGTGTCCTTGCTCTCGGCGAGGGCGCGGGCCAGGAGGAGCGGGTCGGGCCGCATCCGGAGGGCGAGGACGAGTGCGGCCAGGGCGTAGGCGAGGCCGGAGAGGATGAAGGGGCCGGCGAGGTGGGGGACGCCGAGGGTTTCGGCGAAGTCGCCGGTGGGTGCGGCGAGGTTGGGTCCGGCGACGCCACCGAGGGTGGTGGCGACCAGGACGGTGGAGACGGCTCGGGCGCGGTGGCCGTCAGCGGCGAGGTCGGCTCCGGCGTAGCGGGCCTGGAGGTTGGTGGCGGTGCCCGCTCCGTAGACGAACAGGGCGATGAACAGCAGAACCGGGTCGTCCGCGACGGCGGCGGCGATGACGCCGGCCGAGCCGAGCGCCCCGGTGAGGTAGCCAGCCGTGAGGCCGGGGCGACGGCCGCGGGCCTGGGAGATGCGGCCCACGGCGACGGCGGCGAGAGCGGATCCGGCGGTGAACAGGGCGCTGGGCACGCCGGCGAGGCTGGTGGAGCCGAGCATGTCCTGGGCGAGGAGGGCGCCCACGGTGACGCCGGCGGCGAGCCCTGCGCCGCTGAGGACCTGGGAGGCGACCAGAACGCGCAGGATCCGGCGCTGGGCCTGGGCGGGGTCGGGTATGGAGGCCGTCGTGCCGGTGGGCGCGGTGCTGGTCATGTCTCTCTTCCGGAGCGGTGGTGGAAGTGGTGGCGTCGTGGTCCAGGTGGACCGGCCCGTCGCGCAGTCCCGGACGCGGCGGGAGACCGCCGCCCGGGCCCGTCACGTCAGGTCTCCGGGACGTCGACGGGCAGCTCCGACAGGCGCCACTCGAGCATGCCGTCGTCGAGGCGGATCGCGCGGCGGCCGCGGTCGGTCAGCAGCCGCACGGCGTCGTGGGCGAGGACGCAGTACTCGCCGCGGCAGTAGACGACGATCTCCGTGCCCTCGGGCAGCTCGTTGATCCGTTCGGGCAGCTCGTCGACCGGGATGGAGAGGGCGCCGGGGATGTGGCCGGCCCGGTACTCCTCACCCGGTCGTACGTCGAGAACGACGACATCTCCCGCGGCGACACGGACTCGCAGTTCCTCACGGCTGAGCTCGGCGGAGGTGTCCTCACCGAGGTAGGCGTCGCGCGCGGCGGGCACGGCGGCCTGGTGGGCCTCGGCGACCTTGCGCAGCAGCGCGAACAGCTGGGCGACGTCGTCGCCCGCCAGCCGGTAGTGGATGCGTACGCCCTCGCGGCGGGTCGTGACGAACCCGGCCCGCTTGAGTGTCTGAAGATGCGCGGACGCGGTGGTCAGGTTGAGCCCCGCCGCCTTCGCAAGGGCGTCGACGGTGCGCTCGCCCTGAGTCAGCAGATCCAGCAGCTCCAGGCGTTTCCCGCTGGCCAGCGCCTTGCCGCTGGCCGCGAACGCGTCGTACAGCCGGGCCTTCGTCGCGCTCTTCGTGTCCTCCGACATGGCATCCTCCATAAATCCATGGATTAGTGTAGTGGCGTCCGGAGGGTGCGGCGCAGTGACCCCACTCCCCCGTTCCCGAGATCTTGGAGGACGCCGTGGGCCCCGCGGATGATCACCTCGTCACGGCCACCACCTCGTACGACGCCGGCCGGCGGCCCGTACGGCTCGGACTGCGTGAGAACTGGCTGCAGTTCACCCTGCTGGTCATCGTCAACGTCTGCGTCGGCGGCCTGGTCGGCCTGGAACGCACCACCGTTCCGCTGATCGGTTCCGAGACCTTCGGCCTGACCAGCGACCTGGCCGTCTTCTCCTTCATCATCGCCTTCGGCGTCACCAAGGCCCTGACCAACCTCGCCGCCGGAGCGCTCACCGCCCGTTTCCGCCGCAAGCACCTCCTGGTGGCCGGCTGGCTGCTCGGTGTCCCCGTCCCCTTCGCGCTCGCCTGGGCACCCTCCTGGAGCTGGATCGTCGCCGCCAACGTCCTGCTCGGCCTGAACCAGGGCCTGACCTGGTCGATGACCGTCAACATGAAGATCGACCTCGTCGGCCCCTCCAGGCGTGGCCTGGCCACGGGCCTGAACGAGGCCGCCGGGTACACCGCGGTCGGTGTCACCGCCCTGCTCACGGGCTTCCTCGCCACCGGCTACGGCCTGCGGCCCGTTCCCGAGCTCATCGGCGTCGTCTTCGTGGTCGCCGGACTGGCGCTGGCCCTCGTGGTCCGCGACACGGCCGCCCATGTCGCCCTCGAACTCGCCCACCACGCGTCGCCGTTGCCGACCGAGGAGGACACCGGTCCGAGGGCCACCTTCACCCGTACCTCCTGGCACCACCGCTCCCTGCGCGGCGCCAGTCAGGCCGGACTGATCAACAACCTGAATGACGGCCTCACCTGGGGCGTCTTCCCTCTCCTCTTCACCGACCACGGACTCGGCCTGGCCGCCGTCGGCTTGATCAAGGGTCTCTACCCGATCCTGTGGGGGCTGGGGCAGATCCCCACCGGCCACCTCGCCGACCGCATCGGCCGTAAACCTCTCATCGTCCACGGCATGTTCGTCCAGGCCTTCGGCTTCGTCCTCGCCCTCGCCCTCGCCCTGCTGGACCGGCCCCTGCTCGCCGGAATCCTGTCCGCCGTCGCACTCGGCCTGGGCACCGCCATGGTCTACCCGGCCCTCATCGCGTCCGTCTCCGACCACGCCCACCCGGCCTGGCGAGCCAATGCCCTGGGCACGTACCGGTTCTGGCGTGACATCGGCTATGCCGCCGGCGCACTCGTGGCCGGCGTCCTCGCCGACGCGTTCGGCCTGAGCACCACCGTCATCGCGGCCGCCGTCCTCACCTCGGCCTCCGGACTCCTCGCCGCGCGCTGGATCACCGAACAGGCGACGGACTGAGCGGCCCGTGCGAAGGCTCCTCGCAGCCGTCTCGGGCCCCGGGTGTGTTGCGACGCGTTCGCGCAGACGTCGCGCGGGGCGCTCGCGCGGCGGCCTGGCCACCACGCCGCACCTGGCCGTGAGGCGGTCCAGGAGCCCGTGTCCATCGAGACCACGGCCGGCCGGGGGCCGCTCCGCTGCCCGCGGTTCGGGCCTGTCCTGGACGGGGTCCGAGGAAGAACCGCGCTTGCCCGCGGCGGCGCGGGATCCGTCGCGAGCCCCCGACGGGGTGCCACCGACCCGAGCCTCAGCACCTCAGGGCCTCAGGGCCTCAGCAGTCCGCCCACCGACCAGTCTTGCGGCTCTCACCGTCGTTGGCGACGCCGCGACGGCGCAGTGTCCCTTCGACGGTGAAGCCGAGTTTCTCGGCGACGGCACGCGAGCCGGTGTTCCCCACCATGGCCCACCACTCGATGCGGTGGACGTCGAGGGTGTTCCAGCGCGGCGGACTGGACATGCCGGACATCTTCACCCGCTTCCAGCGGTGGGCGGCATCAGAGCCGAAGACATCGGCTCGCAGACCCAAGACGTTCTGACCAACGGCTTGCCGTGGGACCTCGCCGCCGCGTCCCATTTCCAGGTCGGCCGGCGAGCAGCGGGAAACGGTTCCTCGATGCGGGCATCGACCTCCGCGGTCCATGTCGCCCCCGTCGGCCGGGAGGCCACGATGGACGCGGCCCGCCGGATGGCTGCCCTCATGCACGGGGACCGCGCGGCCCGGGAAGGCACGGCGATCTTCCACGAACTCGTCCGTGTCACGTTCGAGGGCGCCGGCCCCCTCGCCGCGCTCGCGGACATCGTCGCTCTCGTCCACCCCGACCACCGCGGCCGCTGTGCCACCGTCCTCGCCCGACTGGCACCCCGGTCGGGCCACCGAGTTCAAAACGGTGCGGTCTGGCCCTGCCTGGGCTCCGCCGTCTGGGCCCTGCGCACCACCACCGGCACCATGCGCGACGGTGATCCGCCGCACCACGCAAACGACGTGCTCCGTGGGGAAGCCGTCCCTGTTCCCCGGGCCGAGAGCTACACGGTGCCGCGCCCGGGAAGATCACCCTCCGGGTCGTCCAGCAGCGCGATCCGGACAGTGATGCGCTTGCCGAACGGCTCCCGTTGGGCCTCGAACCCCTGCGCCACGGCCATCACGATCTCCAGCCCGTGCTGTCCCACCCGCCCGGCGTCGGCCGACCGGGCGATCGGCAGCACCGGCTCGGAGTCCCACACCACGACCTCGACCATGTCGCCCGCGATCCGCAGGTCGAGCAGTACCGGGCCGGGCGCGTACTTGCGAGCGTTCGTGACCAGCTCGCTGACCACCAGCTGCGTGACGTCCAGGGCACGCTGCGAGACGGGCAGGCCGTGCTCGCCCTGCACGCGGGTGAGGAAGCCGACGGCCAGATGACGGGCGTGGGCGATGTCCGCTCCCCCGCCGTCCAGGGCCACCGTCGTCCGCATGGCCCGCTCACGCGGCAGGCTGCCGTCATCGCCAGCGGACACTGAATCCATCGCGTTCATTTCTGCCACCCCGTACACGCCCTCGCCCTTACCCTCGCGTTCACGGCCTATGCCGCGCGCCCGGTGCCGGTTACGTCACACGGAACGCGTCACCCAGAGAGGCGGGATGACACCCATGATGAAGCTTCCAGTATGGAAGTATCACCAGTATGGCTGAAACACCCAGACCGAAAGCCGAGCAGAGACACCGGGTGGGCGGGCTGTCGGTCGTGGTCACCGCCACTGACGGCATTCGCCTGCTGACCCTGTCCGGGGAGATAGACCACCACACCGGCGATCAGCTCAGGCAAGCCCTGGACGTCTCCGATGCCGCCCACCCGCACGTCGTGATGGACATGCGCGGCGTCACCTTCATGGACTCCAGCGGCATCAACATCCTCATCTCCGCCCACCGGGCCGTCACCGCGGCCGACGGCTGGCTGCGCCTGGCCGGGCCCCCCGACTCGGTCCTGCGGGTCCTGCAGCTCACCGGTGTCGACGGCGTCATCGACTGCTGTCCCACCCTCCACGAAGCACTCACCCCCTGACGCCGCACGCACCGCGCGCCCGGCCGGGGACACCGGGCGGTGCGCCCAAGTAGCCGGGATCAACGCTGCTTCTTGCCTCCCCTCTGACCGTTTCCCTGGTTCTTCCGAGCCGTTTCGGGCGTGGCGTGTTGTTCGCTCGGGGTCTTTGTCCTGGCCTCGTGTCGTGGGTGGGAGGAGTTTGTGGCCCGGCCGCCCCCCGTGCCGTCCGAGGCCGGGTGAGAAGTGGGGGCCGCGGTGCGGTGTGCGGCTGCCCCGGTGGCTGCGTCCCGGCTCGGGTCGGTCGGGGCGGGACGTGGGCTCCGCCCCGCGGGGGCGTCACGGTGCGGCTCGGCCGGGGTGTCGGGGATGGACGACGACGGCACCACGGGTGCTGCGTCAGTTCGTGGAGGGCCGTCGGAGACAGCGAGGGCGGTGGTCAGGACGGCCGCCAATGCGGCCGTTCCGCCGGCGATGAGGGCGCGCCGGCGGGGGCCCGCCGTTTTCGGCTCGGCCGTGCCGACGGCGGGCAACGGGTTCAGATGCGTGGACTCGGCGTCCCGCGCCGGTCGTCGACTCGGTGCGACGCTCGTGGCCCGGGGCACGGACGGGACGGATACGGACGGTACGGCACCGGCCAGGGAGGTCAGTGTCCGGGCGCACTCGTGTGCCGACGGGCGGTCCCGCTCGTCCAGGGCGGTCATGTTCCGTAGCAGCACCGCGAAGTCCCTCGGCAGGAATTCGGGCAGTACGGGCTGACGGTGCAGTCGTGCGATCGCGGCCTCAAGGGGGCCTCCGTCGTACTCGAGTCTGCCCGTGAGGCACTCGAGGAGGACAAGGCCCAGGGCGTAGACGTCGACGGCCCGGCCGACGGGCCGGCCGAGCACCTGCTCGGGCGCCAGGTACGCGGCTGTGCCGACGAGCGTTCCGGGGGAGGTCTGCGTCGTGCCGTCGAGCAGCCGGGAAATACCGAAGTCGGTCAGGTGGGGACGCCCGGACTCATCCAGGATGATGTTGGACGGCTTCACATCACGGTGAACGATCCCCGCTTCATGCGTGTGGGCCAGAGCCGCGGCAAGGCCGGCGCCGAGCGCGGCCGTCTCACGAAGGGACAGGGGCCCCTTGGCGATACGCCCTTTCAGCGTGGGGCCTTCGATCAGCTGCATGACGAGGTAGGCGCGGTCATGGTGCCGTCCGACGTCGTAGACGGTGACCAGCCCGGGATGCTGCAGCCTGGCCAGCATCAGCGCTTCGCCCTGGAAACGTTCCTCCATGTCGGCACCGGCGCCGGGCCGGAAGACCTTGACGGCCACCGGTCGTCGCAGACGCAGGTCGAGACCCCGGTGGACGTCGGCGGCACCACCCGAGCCGATGAACGTGTCCAGGCGGTATCGCCCGGCCAGCACGTCGGCGCAGTACCGGGAGGCCAATACCGAAGCCGACTCGCGGAGCCTCATGTCATCTCCCACTGCTTCGAAGAGAGTCCGTACAGGCACTCGTGGCCGACGGGGTACCGCACACTCGTACCCCCGAGAGGCCGGGCAACGCCTGGGAGCGGGAGCCGGACGAAGGAGACGAGGGAGTGTCAGCGCGGCTTCGCCTGCGCCGTCGCTGTCGGCTCGCCTGTCATCGGCGAGCGCGTCTCAGGCGCCGGTGACTCCGTCGATCTGTTCGCGGATGAGGTCGGCATGACCGTTGTGACGCGCGTATTCCTCGATCATGTGCACCATGATCCAGCGCAGGGAGACGCTCTGGTCGCCGACGTGACCCGCTTCCTGTTCGGACAGACGGCCGGAATCGTCCAACGACGCGTCAGCGATCAGTTCACGGCCTCGGGCGACCTCCGACTGCCACACAGCCATCGCCTCTTCGAGCCCTCGTTCCGGCCGAAGGGAAAAACCGTCGACGTTGGTCTCCTCGAAGACCGGAGACACCTCCTCACCGGCGAAAATACGCTGGAACCAGTTGCGTTCCACCACAGCCATGTGCTGGACGAGACCCAGCAGCGTCATGGAGGAGGGTGACGCCGCAGCGAGACGTGACTGATCCTCGGTGAGGCCGGAACACTTCAGGGCGAGAGTCGCACGGTGAAAGTCCAGCCATGCTTCCAGCATGGCGCGCTCGTCGGCGTGCGCGGGCGGGACGGGACGTCCGTCCGGTGTCGTCTTCATGAGCACACCGTGGCATCAGTCGCCGTGGCCCACGACCGTCTTCGCCGACGACGAACACGCGTCAGGCTCGTTTCCGGGGCACACCGGGCCGGAGCCAGCCGGTCCGGGTGACCGAAGCCGTCGGCACGCAGCACATTGAGGGGGCGTTGTCCCGGTCGTAGGGCCCGGACCAGGGCCGGCAGTCGCATGTGGTTCCCCTTGCCTGGCTCCCCGCCACGCCGGAGGTGCTCAGGCCACGGCGGCGACCGAGATGCCGATGACGATGAAGAGCCAGCCAGTGGTCAGTTCCCAGCGGTGACGGATCTCGGGCCGTGCGAGCAGGGTCCGAAGTCGCGCGGCGACGACGACCAGGGCGAACCAGTAGACCACGCCGATGAGAACGTCCAGGATGCCGAGGAGGAGAACCTGCCGGGCCATCGGTCCGCCGTCGTCGACGAACTGCGGCAGGATGCTGAGGAAGAACAGCGCGGCCTTGGGGTTGAGGACGTTCGTGAGGAACCCCTGGGTGAAGCCGGACCTCCAGTGGAACCGGGACTCCCCGGATTCCGTCGCGTACGCCCCGGCCGGGTCGCGGGGCCGGCCCTCGATGGCGACCCGGCGGGCGGCGAGGACCGCGCGCACCCCCAGGTACAGCACATAGGCCGCGCCGGCCAGTTCGATCGTCTCGTACATCACGGGCGAGCGAGCGGCGACCACCGACAGTCCCGCGACCGCCGCCAGCATGTGTACGCAGAGCCCTGCCTGCGCCCCCAGCGCCGCCGCCCGGCCTTTGGACGGATGCTCGGCGGCGGATCTCACCACCACCAGGAAGTCCGGGCCGGGTACCACGTACGCCACCAGCACCACACCGAGGAAACCGAGTAAGTCGACCGACATCAGCTCTCCGCTCGTCCTGCCGTCACGTGCCGTTGTGGGCACCGGTCCGCCCGCACCGGAGCCACGAAGTCGCCGTCGTCTGCGGCGTCCCCTCCGACCGCGGCGGCGAGGCCGGCCCTCCTGCCCCATGACCTGCATGAAGACGGTGAAGACGGGGCAGACGGACGGCCTGCGATCGGGAGGGTGTCATGACGATGACGGAGCAGTCGGCCACGTTGGTGGAGCAGGAGATCGCGCGTTGCGCGCACCACGACGGCCAGGGTCCGGGGGCCGGTGGCGAGGCGCCGGAGTCTCCGCGTGAGCGGGTCAACCGCCGCTGGAACGAGGTCCTGCAGGAGACGCGGGTCACGCAGACAGGCGTGCAGATCCTCTTCGGGTTCCTGCTGAGCGTGGCCTTCACTCCACTGTTCCGGGAGCTCGGAACGCTGGACCACGTCATCTACGTCACGACCGTGGTACTCGGCGCATCGGCCACGGGCGCGCTCATCGCGCCCGTCTCCATCCACCGCTTCCTGTCCGGCCAGCGGATGAAGAACGAGGTGGTGGAGGCCGCCTGCCGCCTGATGATGTGCGGCATGGTCCTGCTCGCGCTGACCATCGGCTGCACGCTGCTCCTCATCCTGCGCTTCGTGGTTCCCGGTGTCCTCGCCGAAGTACTCGTCGTGGGGGTCATGTTGTGGTTCGGGCTCTGCTGGTACGCGCTGCCCTTGCGCATACGGCGCCGCGCCGCTCGCCGTTCCGGCACCGACGAGGCGTAGCGCACAGGGCCGTCCGTCGGCGCGTCGGCACTCGCTCACCTCTCGTTCCCGGGACCGGCGTTCTTGCCGGTTCCCGGTTCCGCCAGTTTCCGGTGGGCCGCCGCCTTGACGCCGTCCGGCAGCACCTTGCCCGCCGTGCCGAGCGCCTTGGCCTTCACGGACCCGGTGACGGCCTTCTTCTCGCCCTTCATGATCGCCGTGAACGCCTGCTCGGCGACCTGTGCGGGATCGTCCTTCTTCGAGGTGCCCATCCGGGTGTCCCCCGCCATCCCCGCCCTGCGGAAGAAGTCCGTTTCCGTCGCGCCCGGCATGAACGACGTGATCGTCACCCCGGTGTCCCGGACCTCCTCCTGCAGCGCCTCGGCGAAGGACTGCACGAACGACTTCGAGGCGTTGTAGACGGGCTGACAGGGGCCGGGAATCATCGCGGCGACGGACGAGGTGAAGGCGATCCTGCCCGCGCCGCGCGCCACCATGGCGCGCAGCAGCGGCTTGGCCAGCCGGACGGTGGCGGTGATGTTCAGATCGATGACGGCCTGGTCGTCGGCGGGATCGGTGTCCACGAAGGCGCCGCCCCGGCCGACTCCCGCGTTGAGGGCTGCGACGTCGACCGTGAGTCCGTCGACCGCCGCGAGCAGCTCTTCCACGCCCTCACGGGTCCGGAGATCGGCGCGTACGGAACGAACCCGGATACCCGTCCCCCGCAGGGTGCGAGCGGCGGCGTCCAGCCGTTCGTCCTCGGCGTTGACCACAAGGTCGTAGCCGTGCTCGGCGAACTGCCGGGCCAGTTCGTAGCCGATTCCGGCGGAAGCACCGGTGATCAGGGCGAGGGGCCGTGTGTCCGTCATGCCGGCCGGGTATCCCGCCGGCGCGCCGCCACGCCCGGCCGGGGGGAAAGGCCACGTTCACCGCGTGTCTCTTCGCATCGTGGCCGGCCAGGGGGGTACCCGGGCGGGGTCTGCAGGAGTGCCGGGCGGTGAGAGGGACACAGCGATGGACGTGCACGACCGGATCGACGAGCTGGGCCGTGTGGCCCGGGAACGGTTCGGGTGGACCGACTTGGCCGCTGAGCAGACGGAGGCGATGGAGGCACTGCTCGACGGTCGCGACGTGCTGGTCGTCATGCCCACGGGTTCCGGGAAGTCGGCGATCTATCAGGTGCCGACCGTCATGCTCGGTGGCCCCGCCGTCGTCGTGTCGCCGCTGATCGCCCTGCAGCGCGACCAGGTCGCCGGCCTGCGGGAGAGCGCGGCACCGGATGCGGTGGCCGTGAACTCCGCGCAGTCGCGGTCGGCCACCGACAGGGGCTGGCGGGCGATCCGGGACGGTGACGCCGAATACCTGTTCCTCTCCCCCGAGCAGCTCGCGAAGGACCATGTCGTGGAACAGCTGAGGGAACTGGGCCCCTCGCTGTTCGTCGTCGACGAGGCCCACTGCGTCTCCGCCTGGGGCCACGACTTCCGCCCCGACTACCTGAATCTGGGTGAGGCCGCGGAACGGCTGGGCCGCCCTCCGGTACTCGCTCTGACGGCGACGGCCGCGGCCCCGGTCAGGGACGACATCGTCGAGCACCTGCGCATGCGCGACGCCCACGTCGTGACGACCGGGATCGACCGGCCCACCATCCACCTGGCGGTACGCACCTTCACCGACGACCCCGCCAAACGCGAGGCCGTCTCACGCTGGACGGCCGGAGCACGCGCCCCCGGCATCCTCTACACGGCCACCCGCAAGGACGCAGAGACGTATGCGGGGCGCCTTCGGCAGGACGGCGTCGACGCGGAGGCGTACCACGCGGGCCTGAAGGCCGCGGAGCGCCGCCGGATCCACGACGGGTTCATGAGCGGCGCTCCCGCCGTGGTGGTGGCCACCTCCGCGTTCGGGATGGGCATCGACAAGGCGGACGTGCGATTCGTCGCCCATGCGTCCGTCCCGGAATCGCTGGACTCCTACTACCAGGAGATCGGGCGCGCCGGCCGGGACGGGGAACCGGCGCGCGCGGTGCTGTTCTACCGCCCCGAGGACCTGGGGCTGCAGAAGTTCCTCACGGCCCGGGCCCTGGACGCCGACGCGCTGCGTCGCATCATGACCACGCTGCTGGAGCAGGGCGTCCCGCAGAGCCGCAGCCGGACGGCTCAGCTCTGCGGCCTGTCGCGCCGGAAGACCAGTGATCTGCTGAACCTGCTGCAAGAGGCGGGCGCGGTGACCGTCGAGGGCAGGCGCCGCGCGGTGCGGGCCCTGCCCGGTCGTACGGCGGACGAGGCCGCCGAAGCTGCGGTGCAGGTGTTCGAGCGGCGGCGCCGCATCGACCGGTCGCGCATCGAGATGATGCGCGGCTACGCGGAGACGCCGTCGTGCCGCCGCCAGTACCTCCTGGGCTATTTCGGTGAGCAGCTCGACGCACCGTGCGGACGGTGTGACGGGTGCGACCGCGAGGACGAGCCATCCGGCACCGGGGGCGGGCACCGGGATGTCAGTCCCCCACCCGGGCGCGCCAAGCGCTATGAGCCGAACGAGCGGGTGCGTCACGCGGAGTGGGGTGCGGGCACGGTCATGCGCACGGAGGAGGACCGGCTCGTCGTGCTGTTCGAGCAGGTCGGCTACAAGACGCTGTCCCTGACGGCGGTGCAGGAGGGCGCCCTGCTGACGGGCACCTGAGGCACACGGCGAGCGCGTCGTCGCATCGCCGGCCGAGTGACCGCCACCACGCTGGTACGGCGTGGCAATCGGACCAGCCGCTTGCGTCCGCTGGTGCGCAGGCACCGGGCGGGCCCCCATCCACTCGGTTCGCGCAGCCCTCACCCACCGCGCGGCCAGGGGGGCAGCACCCCTTTCCGCGAGGGGGTTGACCCCCGTGACGGCTGGTGGCTGACCGGCTACTCCTGCGGTCGACCCGTCCATACGGTCGTCTGCATGGTGAAGCGGACAGCACAAGCAGTCATGGTCGGCGCTCTGATTCTCGGCGCCGTGGTCACCGCGGACGTCACCGGAGCGGCGGCCGCCTCCGATCCGGACGGTGCGGTGGAGCGCCACCGGGACGCCTCGCTGGTGCGCACGGACAAGGGTGCTGTACGGGGCACGGTGACCAGGACGGCACGCGTCTTCCAGGGCATCCCGTACGCCGCGCCGCCCACAGGTCACCGTCGCTGGGCGGCACCCACCCCTGCCACGGGATGGGACGGTGTGCGGGACGCCACGAAGCCGGGCATCGCCTGCCCCCAGGCGGGTCTGCTCCCTCCCGTCGGGCCCGCGTCCGACGACGAGGACTGCCTCTTCGTCAACGTCACGGCCCCGCGTAACGCCTCCTCCGGGTCGCGGCCCGTGATGGTCCATCTGCACGGCGGCGACCACACCGACGGGGAGGGCGCCATGCACGGGGCCGAGCGACTCGCCGCCCGGGGCGACGTCGTCGTGGTGACGGTCAACTACCGGCTCGGCGCCCTGGGCTACCTCGCTCATCCGGACCTCGAGACGCGGGGGGAGTCCGGCAATTACGGCTTCCTCGACCAGCAGGCGGCCTTGCGCTGGGTGCGGCGCAACGCCACCGCCTTCGGCGGCGACCCGGGGAACGTCACGCTCTTCGGCCAGTCCGCCGGCGGCTACAGCACGTGCGCCCATCTGGTCGCCCCGTCGTCGGCCGGTCTCTTCCACCGGGTCATCCTGCAGAGCGCCCCGTGCACGGCCGACATGGGACGACGCGACCGCGAGAGCGCCCTGACGCAAGGTGTGGCGACAGCGGCCGGGATCGAGAGGGAGCACGGTCCGGACGACTGGCGCACCGCGCTCCCCGGGCACCTGGTCAATCCTTTCGGCACGGGCCCCGAGTACACGCCTGCCTACGGCGGCAGACTGCTGCCCCACACCCCCCAAGAGGCTTTCGCCACCGGCCGGTTCAACCAGGTCCCGGTGCTCCAGGGCATCAACCGCCACGAGGAACGAGGCCGGGTCTACGGTCTGGAGCTGGCCAAGAAGGCGGCGACGGGCGACCCGGACGCCCGAATCGACCAGGCCGACCATTACGCCCGTCTGCGGGAGGAGTTCGGAGAGGAGAAGGCCCCGCTGATTGCCGAACGCTACCCCGTCAGCGCATACGACGGCTCCCCCGCGCTCGCTCTCGCGGCGGCCCTGACCGACGGCAACTGGGCCCGGCACTCCGTCGACACCGGCCGGGCACTGTCCGCCCACGTGCCCACGTACGCCTACGAGTTCGCCGACGACGACGCCCCTTGGTACGCGGACCCGAACTACCGGAAACCCGACTTCGACGTCGGTGCCGCGCACACCTTCGAGCTTCCGTACCTCTTCGAACTCGAGGCCTACGCGTCACTCACCACGACCCAGCGGGGACTGGCCCACCGGATGATCCGTATCTGGAGCGACTTCGCCCGCACGGGCAGGGCGAGCTGGAAGCCCACCACTCCGGTCGCCCCGAACGTGCAGTCCCTCGCCTCGGGACCGGGCGGCATCCGCCCCGTGGACTTCGCCGAGGACCACCGCTACGGCTTCTGGAGAACACTCCGCTGACCGTAACCGCCAAGGCTCTCACCCATGGAGAGCGCCCCGGTCGGCCGCTCGATCGATCATGCTCCGCCCGGCTGCCGCATCCTGGAGGGCCGCTGGTCGCCACGTGTCGCGACTCATCGGATACCTGCGGACCTCGAGACGCTGAGCGCGGCCCGCTCGCTACGGGCACAGCTCCAGGGTGATGTGCGGGGACAGTGCGCGAAGGAAGTCGGGGGCGTCGAAGACCTCCCCCGCGGAGGCGGCTCCGGTCGTCCGGGTCCGTCCCGTCAGGATGCGGTCGACCGCTTCCACCGCGAGCGGGGCGGTGACGGCGTAGATGTCCCGGCCCCTCGCCACGGCACGCCGTTCACGGGTGCCGGAGCGCACCACGGCGTCGACGAGGAAGGTCTGACCGGACCGTCCGGACTCGTCGGCCGCGGCAGGTGTCGGCGTGTCCGGGGCGGCGATGTCCTGGGCCGCCTCGACCGCCATGTAGGTGCGCACGTCGGGGATGGACAGGTGGCTGGGAACGGTGACGACGTCAGCCATCGTGAACTCCCCGATGACGGACCGGGGACCCATCGGGGCGGGGAAGGGCCACTCCAGCGTGGGCAGGTCGTCCCGGTGGTACTCCAGCCGTCCGTTCCGGTATCGGACGCTCCGGCCGTCCCGCCGCTCCCGCGAGACCGCGCCCGCGGCACGCGTCCCGGGGGTGGGATGCCAACCGCTCAGCCCGTAGGCGATGTGCGCCTCGTCGGCAGCCGTCCAGTCGCCCATGGCTGTGGTGACCAACAGGTCGCCGAGACCGCCGTAGAAGGCCATCGCTGGAACGACCAGCGCCGCCCCGGCGTCCCGGGGCCGGTCGGCGGCGTACGCGAGGGTGTCGGCGACGGCCTCGATCTCGGCCGCCACGTCCACGTACGGGATCCCGGCCCGCCGGGCCGCCTCGATCATGGGGACGGCCGTCGTGGCGAAAGGCCCGGCACAGTTGATCACGGCCGCCGTGCCGGCCAGCGCCCGGTCGAGCGAGGGCTGGTCGTCGACCGACGCGGGGTGGGCGTCCAGCCCGGTCTCGTGTGCCAGCGCCTTCAGCTTGCCGGCGTCGCGGCCGGAGAGCACCGCGGTGTACCGGCGTTCCCGCAGCTCCGCCACCACGAACCGCCCGGTGTGTCCGTACGCGCCGTACACCGCGACCCTGGGTGCCGTCGTCATGGGTGCTTCCTTCGCTCGAATGATCCGTTCAGCTCCGTCGCGACCATCCTGGCGGGGGCAGAAGGCTCGCACGAGTGTCCGGAACGACATACGCCGTACACTTCCGGACGTGGACACGGTTGCGCTGGCCGTCACCGACGGGATGCTTCACTTCGAACTGGCCTTGGCCCAGGAGGTCTTCGGCTCCGCCCCGGACGGCGTGGCGGGTCCGTGGTACCGCCTCGCCATCTGCGGGCCCGGCCCGGTGCGGGCCGGCCGGTTCCTGCTGGAGCCCGATCACGGACTCGACCGGCTCCCCCGGGCCGACACCGTGATCGTCCCGGGCTGGGCCGACATCGACGAGGCGCCGCCCGCCGACCTGGTCGACGCGGTGCGCGCGGCCCACGAGGCGGGGGCACGCGTGGTGTCCCTGTGCACGGGCGCCTTCGTCCTGGCCTCCGCCGGCCTCCTCGACGGACTGCGCGCGACGACGCACTGGGCACACACCCGAGCGCTGGCCGACCGCCATCCGAAGGTCCATGTGGATCCGGACGTCCTCTACGTGGACAACGGCAGCGTGCTCACCTCCGCCGGCAAGGCCGCCGCCATGGACCTGTGCCTGCACCTCATCCGACTCGACCGCGGCTCGGCGACCGCCAACAAGGTCGCCCGCCGCCTGGTCGTGCCGCCGCACCGGGACGGGGGCCAGGCCCAGTTCATCACGGCCCCGGTCCCCGCTCCCGGCCGTCATCCCCTCGCCGAACTGCTCCCTTGGGTGCTGGAACGGCTCGACCAGCCGCTGACGGTGGAAGACCTGGCCGGCCGGGCCCGGATGAGCTCCCGCCACCTGGGCCGCCACTTCAGGGCCACGACCGGTACCACCCCGCTGCAGTGGCTGCTCACCCAACGCATACGGCGCGCCCAGGAGTTGCTGGAGACCACCGACGACAGTGTCGACGCCGTCGCGGCGGCCACCGGCATGGGAACCGCCACCACGCTGCGCCGGCACTTCAACCGCGTGGTCGGACTGCCCCCGCACACCTACCGCCGCACGTTCCGGACGCGCAACCGCTCCGAAGAGGACGACAGCCGGCACCACGACCTCGCCTGAACCGGCCTGGGACCCGCATGAGGAGCCGGGCCTGCTTGCCCACGGACCGGAGTGCGGCCGGATTGGCCTGGCTCGCGTGGGGGAGTTCACCGGGGTGGAGGTCGACGCGTTCCCTGATGCGGCGGCCTTCGCGGACTGGCCGGCCGCGTCGTGACGCCGGCCGCGGATCCGGCGACGCGTGCGGCAGGTGACGCGCTCGACCGGACTGCCCAAAGCGCTCAGGCCGGGACGGTCTGGCCAGGCCCACCACGCCGTCGTCCTGCGCATCGGGGAGCGCCGAGAAGATCGCCGACGGTCCGTGAGGTGACGTGACGCGCTCTGGGGCGTGGGGCCCCTGAGAGGATCAGCTCATGCTGCAAGTCTGCCTGAATGGCGCCAGAGGCCGCGTCGAATGCCCTTATCTCCCCGTCACGCCTGAGGAGTTGGCAGCGACAGCCCGCGAAGCCGTCGCCGCCGGCGCCCAGGACATCCACCTTCACCCCAAGAACGGCGACGGCGAGGACACGCTGGACCCTGCCGCCGTCGCCGCGGCCCTCACCGCCGTACGGTCCGCCGTCCCGGGCATCCCTGTCGGTGTGACCACCGGCGCCTGGGCCACCCCGCATCCGGAAACCCGCGCCTCCCAGGTCCGCTCATGGACCGTGCTGCCGGATCACGCCTCCGTGAACTGGCACGAGGACGGCGCGGCCGAAGTCGCCGCTGCCCTGCTGGAGCGGGGCGTCGGCATCGAAGCAGGCATCTACTCGGGCACTCCCGCGGCACGGCGGTTCCTCGACTGGCCGGAGTCCCACCGCGTCCTGCGCGTCCTGGCCGAGATCACCGACGCCGATCCGCACACCGCCGTACGATCCGCGGCCGGCCTGCTGGACGACCTCCGCCCGGCCGCGACCTCGCGGATCCTCCTGCACGGCGAGGGCGAGGCCGCCTGGCCCGTCCTTCGCCTGGCAGCCGCCCGTCGGCTGGACACGCGGATCGGCCTGGAGGACACGCTCCGGCTGCCGGACGGTGCACCCGCGGACACGAACGCCGACCTCATCCGCGCGGCGCGAGAGAGCATTCGGCAGGCCGGGCACGGGGGCGAGCGGGGCGCGAGGTCGACGGCGTAGAACCAGATACCGGCTTACCTGACTGGTCATCAGGAAAACCACAGCCGGGTTCACCCGGCCGCGCGGCGCCGGCGTTCCCGGGCCCGCCCGCTCCTCCTGCGGGGCGATGCCGGCCGCCGGAGGAGCCTCGGGATCGGGCGCGGGACGGGCTCAGCAGCCGCCGCAGTTGTAGTACAGGACGTCCCAGTGGTTGCCCTCGTCGGCGTAGATGTTGCCGGAGCCGGAGCGCCACTGCGGGGCACCGTCGCCGCGCACGCCGATGTAGGTGAAGGTGTTCTTGATGTAGTTACCGACGCAGGTGTACTTGCTGAAGTCGAGCTTGTAGCCGTTCCAGTGCGAGTACGTGCCGGAGGCGTGCCCGGTCTCGGTGCCGCCGGTGATGTTCAGGGCGCAGCCGCTGGCCCGCTTGAGGGTCTGGGCGCCCTGGGCGGTGGCCAGGTTGAGCTGCTCGAAGGACGTACAGGTGGAGTTGTAGCGGTCGGAGCAGTTGCCGGACGACGACCAGGTGATGCCGACGTCACGGAACATCGAGGTCGCGGTGGCGTGACTGATCTTGGTGACGGCGGCGGCCTCGCCGGCGGTGCCGATGACGGCGACGCCGGGAGCGACGACGAGGACCAGTGCGGTCAGGACGGAACGGAGCTTCGGGGCTTTGAGGGCCTTCATGTGGGGACCTTCCTGCGGTGGGCCACGCTTCATTCGGGGGATGGTTGTGCAGGCGGTACAGAATGATGATGCCCGTGGTCTACGCGCGTCTGCCAGAGGACAAAAGGGAAAGCCGCCGTCGCCTGCGTCGCGGGGTCCGTGCCCGCCCCGCGGGGGTCCGCGGCCCCGACGGGCACGGACCCCGCTTCATGCTCCACCGACGGAGCGTCAGCCCGCCCAGACCTCGGCCTCGTCGGCCGGGACCGTGGTGGCCAGGCCCAGTTCCTTGCGGGCGGCGACCGACTTGTTCGGGTCGATGCCGGTGAACGCCGGCTCGTAGGCGAGGTAGAACGCGTCGGCGTCGGCGGCGTTCGCGGCCTTCTGCCAGTTCCCGGCCGCCTTCGTCAGGTTCGCGCGGAGCTTGCCGACTTCGGCACCCTCGATGCCGTCCAGGCCCTCGACGTGCGTGTCGAGGGCGGCAGCGACAGCCTTGGCCTGCGCCTTGTAACCGGCCAGGTCGGACTCGACGGTGTCCGTCTCGGGCTGGTTCGCCCACAGGGCCTCGTAGACCGCGTTCGAACCCTTCAGGTACGTGGTCTGCTCGGGCTCGAGGGTCTTCGCCGTGTTCAGGGAGCCGCTGAGCGCGCCCTTCTCGGCGGTGTAGGTGCAGCTCACCGCGCGGTCACCCGTCGCCCAGCTCTCGCTGGTCGGCGTGTAGTAGAAGAGGGCGGCGTCCTTGGGGAGCGCCCAGGTGTCCGGGGCGTACTTCTGCGCCTCGACCGGGCAGCGCTTGTCCGCGATCGCCGAGATCCCGCTCTCACCGGGGTACCCCTTGCCCTCGTCGACGGCGAACTCGCCGACGACCTGACCTTCGTGCGCCTCGTCGCAGGGCACGATCTCGACGAGGTAGGCCGCCCCCTCGGCCTTGCCGTTCGGGTTGTAGCAGTCGCCGACATCCAGGGAGAACACCGAGCGCTGGCGAGCCGCCTTCTTCGCGCCGTCCTTGGCGCTGTCGACGGCGTCGGTGACGCCCGAGCATCCCACCGCGCCGATCGCGAGCAGGGCGACTACGGCGGATACGCCGCGAAGAGAACGGTACGGGGCACGGGTTGCCATGACGTGGACATCCTTTTATATGATCTTTATGAAGGTCGCGCGCATCGTATGCCATCCCTGTGGGGCGGTGCGCGAAGGCCCCCACCTCATCGCAACCCCACTGACTCGCGGCGCGGGCCGGAACCGGAGAAGCAAGATGCCTCGACGGGTATCGGTCGGGTACCGTGCGGGCCATGTCGAGTCCTGAGTCGGACACGGTGGGGGCTGTCGGTCACGCCGTCAGCCCCTGAACCACGGAGTCCGTAGCCCTGTCGTCGCGCCGCAGTTCTGCGGCCGGGCGCGTGCACCCTCAGGGCTGGCCGCGGTGACGAGATGACCTTCTCGCGCTTCTCCTCACCTCGGAGCCACTCGATGCCTCTCTCGCTGTATCTGCTTGCCATGGCGGTCTTCGCCATGGGCACCTCGGAGTTCATGCTCGCCGGCCTTCTGCCTGACATGGCCTCGGATCTCGACGTCACGGTGGGGACAGCGGGCACCCTCGCCTCGGCCTTCGCGGTCGGCATGGCCGTCGGTGCTCCCCTCGTGGCCGCGCTTGCGCGCGACTGGCCCCGGCGCTCCGGGCTTGTCGGGTTCGTCCTCGTCTTCGCGGCGGCTCACGGCGTGGGTGCCGTCACCACCAGCTTCCCGGTCCTGTTCGCCGGCCGGGTCGTCGCCGCGCTCGCGAACGCGGGGTTCCTCGCCGTCGCCCTCACGGCTGCCGGCACGTTGGTCCCGCCCGACAGGAAGGGACGGGCACTGGCCGTGCTGCTGTCCGGAACGACGGTGGCCACGGTCGCCGGTGTCCCCGGCGGGTCGGCACTCGGCGAGCTGCTCGGCTGGCGGGCCACCTTCTGGGCCGTCGCCGCTCTCTGCCTGCCTGCGGCTCTCGCCGTCGTGAAGGCGGTACCGGCGGGACGAGTGAACGAAGAGGCGTCCGGCGGGGCCGACTTGAGGGCGGAGCTCGCCCAGCTCGCCAGGCGGCCCCTGCTTCTGGTGATGCTGCTCGGCGCGCTGGTGAACGCGGCCACGTTCGGCAGCTTCACCTTCCTCGCTCCCGTGGTGACCGACACCGCCGGGATGGGCGGGTTGTGGATCTCCGCCGTTCTCGCGCTGTTCGGGGCCGGGTCCTTCACCGGGGTGGCCGTGGCCGGCCGTCTGTCCGACCGGCGTCCCGGCGTGGTCGTCGCAGTCGGCGGCCCGCTGCTGCTCACCGGCTGGCCGGCCCTGGCGGTGCTGGCTCACGAGCCGGCGGCCTTGTTCGCCCTCGTGTTCGTGCAGGGCGCCCTGTCGTTCGCGCTGGGCAGCACCCTGATCACTCGAGTCCTCTACGAGGCCGCGGAAGCCACCACCATGGCCGGGTCGTACGCGACCGCGGCACTCAACACCGGTGCCGCCGTCGGCCCCCTCGTCGCCGCCACCGCCCTCGGCACCCCGGCCGGGGACCTCGGGCCGCTGTGGGCGAGCGCGCTCATGGTCGCGATCGCTCTGCTCGTCGCGTTGCCCTGCCGCGCCGTGGTCGCGGCGGGCCGACCGCTCCACTCCACAGATTCAACGGCTGTGCGGCAGCGATGAGTTCCCGGTGGAGATGTGACGTTTCGCCCAGCCCGTCGACCTGTCACAGCCCGCCCTGACGGCCGCATACTCCAGGACCTGACGAACCAACGGGCGAAGGAGCACGGTGAACTCAGCGGAGGCAGCGGGTGCCCGGAAACTCGGTGACCTGGAGGTGAATCGCGTCGGCTACGGCGCGATGCGGCTGACGGGCAACGGAATGATGGGGAACTCCGACGGCACGCCGATCGACCGCGATCTCGCCGTCGGCCTGTTGCACAGCGCGTTCGAGCAGGGTGTCAACCACATCGACACGGCCGCGTTCTACTTCTCACCACTGCGGTCCGCGAACGAGCTCATCAACCGCGCCCTGTCCTCCTGGCACGGCGAGGTGGTCGTGGTGACCAAGGTCGGCCCGGCGCGCGACTCCTCCGGCGAGTGGCTCACCATGGCCCGCCCCGACCAGCTGCGCGGCCAGGTCGAGGAGAACCTGCGCCAGCTCGGCCGTGATCACCTGGACGTGGTGAACCTGCGCTGCAACGGCCCCGGTACGGCCTCGGTCATCGAGCACTTCGGTGCTCTCACCGAGCTGTGCAAGGCAGGCCTGATCCGGCACCTCGGACTCTCCAACGTCCGACCGGAGCACGTGGTCGAAGCCCTGACCGTCGCGCCGGTGGTATGCGTGCAGAACTCCTACGGCCTGGACTGGCGCCGCGCCGACGAGACCGGACTGGTGGACCTCTGTCAGGAACAGGGCATCGCCTTCGTGCCCTACTTCGCCGTCTCCGGCCTGCGGCGCGAGGCAGCCGCCGGCCGGGAGCGCGACGCGCGCGTCCACTCCGTCGCCCGCGCCCACGGTGCGACACCGGCCCAGGTACGGATCGCCTGGACCCTGCACCGCGGACCGCATGTGCTGGCCATTCCCGGTACCACGAACCCGGCACACCTCGCGGAGAACATCGCCGCCGGAAGCCTGCGCCTGACCGAACACGAGCTGGCCCTGCTCGACGAGCCGGACGAGAGCGCCGTCCGAGCCCCTACCGCCGGTACCCGGTGCGAGGTCGCCGGGGTGTCGCACAGACCGGACCGAGGAGCTGAATGAAGCCACGGTGGCTCGGGACCGGCCGTGGTGGACGGAGCGAGGAGCGCGGGCCGGCTCGCTCGCCCTGCATCGACGACAGCGACGCCGGGTCCCGCGCCTGCTGGACCGGGGCGTACCCGCGGTCCCGTACGGACTGAGCCACCCGACACCGGCGGACCGGGCCGCCTCGATGATGTCGATGACGGTGGCCTCCGCGGTGCGGTGTCCCGCCGTCCGCGGCAGCGAACGCCGCTCAGCCCACCGCCCGTTGCCGTCCATCTCGCACGCCGCGTGACGGGGCACCGCACGCGTCGCGCCGTCACCCGGCCGTGGTCCGCCCGGCCCGCCGCTGCGCCGTTACCGGCCCGACCGGCCCTCGGTCACCGCGGATGCGTCCTGGACACCGTGGTCCCTCCTGCCCGGCCCCGCCCCACCCGGAACGGCACGGCCGGCCATGCCGCGCTCGGCCACGCCCACCCCCGGCCTCACCCGCGCCCCCACCGGCGCACTCGCCTGTCCGGATCCTCCCAGCGTAGAGCGGCCCTGACGGGCCGATACGGGGTGCTCTCACCCTTGGCTCATACGTCCGCGTCCCCGCCGCCCGGAAGGGTGACGCGCGTCACACCCGGCTCCTGTCAGCAATCGGGGTGCCCTCTCGTTCAAGGTGCACGCGATCGAGACAGGAGCAACCTCATGAAGCACCGCATCGTCGTCCTCGGCGCCGGGTACGCCGGGGCCTTCGCCGCCGGGAACCTGGCCCGTCGCCTCTCCCCCGCCGACACCGAGATCACCGTCGTCAACGCCGTGCCCGACTTCGTCGAGCGCATGCGGCTCCACCAGCTCGCGGCCGGGCACGACCTCACGTTCCGCCGGCTCGCCGACGTCTTCGCGGGCACCGGGGTACGGCTGTGTCTGGCGCGCGTCACCGGCGTCGACCCCCGGCGCGGGACCGTCGCCGTCACCGCTGAGGCGGGCGACGCCGAGCTGGCGTACGACACCCTTCTCTACACGCTCGGCAGCTCCGTCGCCGACCACGGCGTCCCCGGCGTGGCCGAACACGCCTATGACGTGACCGGACGGTCCTCGGCGCTGCGTCTGCGGGAGCGCCTGGCGGATCTGGCCGAGGGCGGCACCGTACTGGTCGTCGGGGAGGGGCTGACCGGCATCGAGACCGCCACCGAGTTCGCCGAGTCCCGCCCCGACCTGTCGGTCGTGCTCGCGGCCCGCGGCGAACTGGGATCCTGGCTCTCGCCCAAGGCCCGGCGCCACCTGCGCCGGGCCTTCGACCGGCTCGGCATCACCGTCCACGAGCACACCGGCATCGAAGCCGTCGAGCCCACGCGGGCGATCGCCGCCGACGGCAGGTCACTGCCGGCCGACGTGACCGTGTGGTCGGCCGGGTTCGCCGTGCATCCCCTGGCGGCCGTCAGCGGACTGGAGGTCGTCGGGACCGGCCAGATCGTCGTGGACCGCACCATGCGCTCCGTCTCGCACCCGGACGTCTACGCCGCCGGTGACTGCGCCTACACGATCGGCGACAACGGCCGGCCGCTGCCGATGTCATGCGCCACGGCCGGCTGCACCACCGCGCAGGCGACCGCGGCGATCATCGCGCGCCTGACGGGCGGCGAGGTCCCGGTCACCGGGCTGAAGTACCACGGCAACCACATCAGCCTCGGGCGGCGGGACGGGATCTTCCAGATGGTGGACGGGGACGCCCGGTCGACGTCCTGGTACCTGGGCGGGCGGACAGCGGCGCGACTCAAGTCGGGCGTGCTCAGCGGGGCCGGGTGGGGCATCGCCCACCCGACCTTCGGCATGCCCAAGCGCAGGCGCCGCCTGGCCGCCGACCCGGAGAGCACGGGTGCCGGAGTCCCCGCCTAGGCTGTTCCGCGTGGACACCGCAGCCATCGATCGGTTCGAGGCCAGCCGCGGCCGGCTGGCCTCGCTGGCGTACCGTCTGCTCGGCTCGGCCGCCGACGCCGAGGACGCGGTTCAGGACGCGTTCCTGCGCTGGCAGGCCGCAGACCGGGAACGGGTCGAGGTGCCGGAGGCGTGGCTGACCAAGGTCGTCACCCATCTCTGCCTCGACCGGCTCCGCTCCGCGCAGGTGCGCCATGAGCGTGCGACCGGTGCCTGGCTGCCCGAGCCGCTGTTGCAGGGGGACCCGATGCTGGGCCCGGCCGACACCGTCGAGCAGCGCGAATCGGTGTCCCTGGCGGTACTGATCCTTCTGGAGCGCCTGTCGCCGGTCGAGCGGGCCGTCTACGTCCTGCGTGAGGCCTTCTCGTACCGTCATGCCGAGATCGCCTCCCTCCTCGACATCACCCGCTCAGCGAGCCAGCAGCACCTGCACCGGGCACGGACCCGGGTCACCGCTGAGGGCCGGCGCGGCGGTGATGCGGACCCCGCGTCCGCGCGCCGGGTCGCCGAGGAGTTTCTCGCCGCGGCCGCGTCGGGGCACACCGACCGGCTGGTGGCGCTGCTCACCGAGGACGTGACCGCGGTCTCGGACGGTGCCGGGCTGAGCAGGCGCCTGTTGCGGTTCCGGACGCGCGAACGGGTCGCGACCCACGTACGGGCCGGCTTCACGCCCACGCCGGCGAAGCGACGGCTGGCCGGGGGCACGCCCACGTTCCACATCGCGCCGGTCAACGGCCTCCCGGCGATCATCGCCGTCATCGACGACCGGGTCGTGGGCGCCGTGGCGTTCGAAGTCAGCGACGGCAAGGTCGCGTCCCTGTGCAGTATCGCCGCCACGCACCGGCTCACACGGCTGGACCGGTCCTGGCGGCACCACCGTCCCGACGCTCCGGTCATCGGTACGTGGTGACCGGGCGCCGCCGGAGCTCGGTGACTGGTCAGCTGCCGGGCGAACGGACCGGGACGGCGGCGTCCCGGGACGCGCGCCGGCGGGCCACGCGGTAGCGCAGGTGGACGACTCCCGAGTGGAACGTGCGGCTCTCGACGAGTTCGAGATCGGCCCGGCGTTCCTGCTGGGGGAAGTACGGAATGCCACCGCCCACCAGCACCGGGTGGACCACGAGCCGGTACTCGTCGATCAAGTCCGATGCGGCCGCCTCGGCGGCGAGCGTCGCGCCGCCGATCGCAATGTCACCCCCGTCCGGCTCGGCTTTCAACCGCTCGATCTCCTCCGCCACGCCGCCGGAGGCCAGGCGGGCGTGACCCCGCACCTCGGACAGCGTGGTGGAGAACACGACTTTCGGAAGCGGCTTCCAGAGCGCGGCCCACTCGAGCTCCGCGTCGTCGAGCGACCGTTCCCGTTCCGCGGTCTCCCAGTACAGCATCGTCTCGTACAGCCGTCGTCCCAGCAGGTGGACGCCGACCTCCCGGATCTCGTCGATCCAGAAGCGGAAGACCTCCTCGTCGGGCACCCCCCAGTCGAAGCCACCGTCCGGCCCGACGACATAGCCGTCGAGTGAGACGCTCATCGAATAGGTCACGCTGCGCATCAGAAGCCCTCCTCGGCAACGGGTTCGTCAGTATGACCGCCGGACGCCGCGGAACTCATCGCGGCTCACTGCCCACGGCGGCGTATCCTGCCGCCGTGGGACTGCGGTTCGAGACGCGCCGGTCCGACTCGCTGTGGGTCGACACCGTGTGGACATGCACAAGCGGGCAGGTCACGGCCATGACGTCCGTCGCAGGGGCATGCCTGGGCCTGGTGTTCTGGGAACAGGACGGCCGGACACACGCGGGCGTCACCGGGCCCGAGACCCGGACCGCCACCGCCCCGGTTCCGGAGGGCGCCACGTTCACGGGCATCGCATTCGCCGTGGGCACCTCGTTGCGCGCCGTGCCCGCGCCCGAGTTGGTGGACGGCGGCATCGGACTCCCCGACACCACGCGCCGGACGTTCCGGCTGGACGGCACGCGCTGGCCCACGCCCGGCCCCGACGACGCCGAGGCCCTGGTCGGGCGTCTCGTCCGGGCCGGGATCGTGGTCCGTGATCCGCTCGTCACCGAAGTGCTGCGGGGGCACCGCCCGGCCGTCTCGGAGCGCACGGTCGAACGACGGTTCCGCGCCGCCACCGGGCTGACGCGCGGCGCCGTCCGGCAGATCGAGCGGGCCCGCACGGCGGCGGAACTGCTGGCGGACGGCGTCCCGGCCGCCGACGCCGTGGCCGAACTCGACTACTTCGACGAACCGCACCTGGCCAGGGCACTGCGCCGCTACATCGGACGCACCGCCGGGCAACTGCGGCAAGGCAGCGGCGGCGCGATCGCCCTCGACGTGGATCAGCGCCTGACGTCGTAGACCAGCTTGAGGATCCCGTTGGGGTAGCTCTCGGACTCGCGCAGCGTCAGCATGTGCTTGTCCCGGTCGGCCCGGCCGAACAGGCTCTTCCCGGCTCCGAGCAGCACGGGGAAGACGAGCAGGTGGTACCGGTCGATCAGGCCCTCGTCGGACAGCCGCCGGGCCAGTTCCGCGCTCCCGTGAAGGAAGACAGCGCCGCCCTCGCCCTCCTTGAGCGCGGCGACGTCCGCGGTCGAGCGCAGGATCGTCGTCGGTCCCCAACCGTCGACCAGGGCGTCGTCGCCCAGCGTGGACGAGACCACGTACTTGGGCAGATCCTTGTAGGCGGCGTGATCCTCCGAGCCGGGCCAGACGGGCGCGAACGCCTCGTAACTGCGGCGGCCGAACATCAGCGCGGTCGTGTCGGCGAGCTCCTCGCCCTTCAGCGACCAGGCTTCTTCCACGAACTCGAGGTCCTTGAACACCCAGCCTCCGCTGCGGTGCTCCTCCCCCGGCCCGCCGCCGGGCGAGTCCACGACGCCGTCGAGCGACATGAAGCCGGTGTAGACCAGGTCACGCATGGTGCTGTCTCCTCGTCATCGGGTACGGGGTGCACACTAGACCGGGACCGGGACGGCCGTCTTGGACGGAAACGACAGCGGGGCCGGACTCGGGCGGGGCGCACCGCCGGGCGGTGTCCCGCCGGTCCGGATTCGCCGAAGGGGTCCTGGGTAAGCGGATCCCGACAGCACCCGTGAGCCGGACCAAGGAGCAGACTTGAGCGAGTCGGCGTCCATCGCGCTGCAGCAGGAGATCGCCCGGGAACTGGGCGTCGCCGAGACCTTCGAGGCCGCGCAGGAGACCGAGCGCCGGGTGGCCTTCCTCACCGAGCGGCTGACGTCGAGCGGTCTGCGCTCCCTCGTGCTCGGCATCAGTGGCGGTGTCGACTCCACCGTCGCGGGCCGGTTGTGCCAGCTGGCCGTGGAACGCGCACGGACTGCCGGGTACGAGGCCCGGTTCTACGCCATGCGCCTGCCCTACGGGGTGCAGGCCGACGAGCACGACGCCCAGCGCGCGCTCTCCTTCATCCGCGCCGACCACGTGCTGACGGTGGACATCAAACCCGCCGCCGACGCCGCGCTCGAGGGCACGATCGCCGCGGGGGTGACGTTCCGCGACGCCCGCCACCAGGACTTCGTGCACGGCAACATCAAGGCGCGCCAGCGCATGATCGCCCAGTACACGGTGGCCGGCGCGCACGAGGGACTCGTCGTCGGCACCGACCAGGCCGCCGAGGCGGTCACCGGCTTCTTCACCAAGTTCGGCGACGGCGCCGCCGACCTGGTCCCGCTGGCCGGACTGACCAAGCGCCGGGTGCGCGCCCTCGGAGACGCGCTGGGCGCGCCCGCCGGGCTGGTGTGGAAAGTCCCCACCGCCGACCTGGAGAGTCTCGACGCGGGCAAGGCCGACGAGGACGCGCTCGGAGTCGGCTACGACGTCATCGACGACTTCCTCGAGGGCAAGCCGGTCGACGAGCAGGCCTTCGACACCATCCTCGGCCACTACCGCCGCACCGACCACAAGCGCCGGCTGCCCGCCACCCCGTGAAACCGGCCCGCCGACCGGTCCGGGACGCCGTCACCGCGCGGCCCGGCTTCCGGAGCGGGCGGGGACACCGGGCATCGGGCGCCTCGGTTCGGGCAGGGTGCGGAACAGCAGCCAGCCGAGTACCGGCATCAGCACGAGAGGCGTCAGAGCGGTCTGCAGGGACGTGGCGTCGGCGAGTCCGCCGAGGACGGGAGTGGCCAGGCCGCCAACGCTGACGGTCAGGCCGAGGGTGATCCCGCCGGCGGTTCCGACCCGGGAGGGCAGGTAGTCCTGGCCGAGCGTGACCTGCAGCGAGAACGGCACGTACAGGCCGACCGAGGTCAGCGCCACGAACAGGTGGATCGCCGGGCCCGGCACCCACACCACCCCCGCGACACACGCGGCCGTGATCAGATACGACCAGCGTGAGACCGTCACCCGGTCCCAGCGGCCCGCCAGAACCCCGCCCAGCAGCGAGCCGACCGCGCCGCCGAGATACAGCACGGTCAGGGCCGTGGTACCGGCGGCCGCGCTGCCACCCAGGCGTTGCCGGGCGTACAGCGAGATGAAGGTGCTCAGACCGACCAGGGTGATCGACCGGAACGCCACCGCCAGTGACAGCTTCACGAAGGAGGCGGTGTCGTCACCGCCCGCGGCCGGCGTCGTACCGGCTCCGTCGGCTTCGTTCCGCCGCAGCGCTCGCGCCGCGGGCAGGCACATCGCGGCGCCCGCGAGAGCCGGCAGCACCAGCAGCGGTGTCCAGCGCAGGCCTCCGGCGGCGACCACGGACGTGACCATGAGCGGAGCCAGCGCGAAGCCGATGTTGCCCCCTGAGACGAACCAGCCCATGCCCCGGTGGCTGCCCCGGGTGGCGATCCGGGCGACGCGGGCGGACTCCGGATGGTAGGCGGCGACGCCGACGCCCGAGACGGCGACGCACACGAGGGTGAGCGGGTAGGAGCCGCTCAGCCCGCTGAGTGCGATACCCAGGCCGCCGAGCAGGGTGCTGACCGGCAGCAGCCAGGGCATGGCCCGGCGGTCGGTCAGCGCGCCGAACACCGGCTGGGCCACCGAGGACAGCAGCGAGGCGGCCAGCACGACGCCCGCGGCGGCCGCGTAGGTGTAGGAGCGTTCGGCGACGAAGAACGGCACGAGGGCCGCCACGGCGCCTTGGTACACGTCGACGCAGGCGTGGCCCACGGACAGCAGGACGATCGGTGTGTTCCTCCGCATCCCGTCATGATCCGAGCCGGGAGCCATGACGCGCTTTCGATAAACTGTCAGGTGATGACGGAAATCCGCCACGATCCGACGGCCCCGACCCGCGCCCAGTGGATGGCGTCCGGCACCGCGATCGACGCCCACCGGCATGACGACCACCAGATCGTCCACGCCGGCCGGGGGGTGCTGGCCGTCACGACCAGCGAGGGGTCCTGGGTCGCTCCGGCCACGCGTGCCATCTGGGTACCCGCCGGGACCGTGCACGCGCACCGGGCCTACGGCGCGGTCGACCTGCACCTGGTGGGGCTGCCCGTCACCGACAATCCGCTCGGCCTCCGGTCGCCGACCGTGCTGGCCGTCGGACCGCTCCTGCGGGAGCTGATCGTCCACTACACCCGCACCGAGGACGACCGCAGCCCCGAACGGGCCCGTCTGCGCGCGGTGCTGCTCGACCAGCTGCGGGCGTCGCGCCGGCAGCCGCTGTACCTGCCGACTCCCACCGCGCCGGTGCTGCGCGCCCTGTGCGACATCCTGCGGGCCGACCCGGGCGACAGCCGCACACTCGCCGAACTCGGCCGCGAGGTAGGGGCGAGCGACCGCACCCTGTCCCGGCTGTTCCGCAGCGACCTCGGCATGACCTTCCCGCAGTGGCGCACCCAGCTGCGTCTGCACCACGCCCTGGTCCTCCTGGCCGGGGGGACGCCGGTGACCTCGGTGGCCCACCGGTGCGGCTGGTCCTCCGCCAGTTCCTTCATCGACGTCTTCCGCCGTACCTTCGGCCACACCCCGGGCTCCCACCCGACGGACTGACAGGACATGGCGGCCCCGTTCCGGCCGTCGGCGCCGTCAGTGCTCGGCCGGTCTGCGACGTCCGCCGTGCCAGTCCAGTATCAGGATCGTGGCGTCGTCCCTGAGGTTGCCGTGGCAGGCGTCGAGCACTGCGGCGGTCAGACTCCGGACGGCCTCGCGTGGATGCAGCGAACGGGTGTCGTGGGCGAGCGCCGCCAGGTCCACGGCCGCGGCGCCGCGTTCCTGCATCCCGTCGGTCAGCAGGATCAGCCGGTCTCCGGGCCGCAGTTGCAGTTCCTGCAGACGATAGGGGGTGGGCGCCGCCACACCGAAGGGCAGGTTGACGGCGAGTTCGACCTCTTCGACGGTGCCGTCGCGCAGGCGCAGCGGCCGGGGATGACCGGCGTTGACCAGTTCACAGAGGCCCGTCTCGAGTTGCACGCACAGCAGCTGGCCCGTGGCCAGGCCGCGGCTGTGGTTCAGCAGGGCCTGGTGCGCGTGGTTGGCCTGCAGGAGGGCGTCGCAGCCACCGCGGCGTGCCCGTCGCAGCGCGCCGACCAGCAAGGTGGCCAGCAGGGCCGAGTTGGTGTCGTGGCCCATGGCGTCGGTGACCGACAGGTGCAGGGTGTCGCGGTCGAGGGCGTAGTCGTAGGTGTCGCCGCCGATGTCGTCGGCCGGGACCAGCCCGGCGGCGAGGGTGAACTGGGCCGCCTCGCAGCACGAGGCGGACGGGAGCAGCTGGTGCTGGATCTCCGCGGCCAGGCTGGTCTCGGTGGTGCGCCGGCCCAGGTGGTAGAGGTCGGTGAAGCGGCGGTCCGTGACGATGATGTAGGCCAGCGCGTGGGCCGCGTCGCGCACCTGCTGGAGCACGGTGTCGTCGGCGGACTGCAGGGTCACCTCCAGGACGCCGATGCAGTCGCCCCGGTTGGTGACCGGCGTGATGACGCGCCGCCCGCCCTGACCGTCGGGTTCCACGTGCTGGCGCTGGCTCCGCAGGACGCGGTCGTAGACGCTGCCGTGGAGGTCGATCGGTTCGTCGGAGTCCGCGATGCCGGAGGTCGGCGCGGTGAACCGGACGAGCCGCTGACCGACGAGGTCCACGAACAGAAAGGACACCTGCTCCGCACCGAACCGCTTCTTCAGATCGTCCGCCACGACATCGACGGACTCACCGGGCGGCGCCGCCTCCGCGGCGGCGAGCAACTCGCCCAGTTCCACGTCTCCACCTCTCACGACAACCTCCCGTCGACTGCCGCATCTTTTTCCCCGAGTTTCGGCGACCTCACCCAATGTGCCCTTTTACCTGGTCAGGACGGTCGACCGGGGTCTGCAGGCGTGGTGATATCTGGCATGAACATTCAGGACGGGCTCCGGATCCGCGTTCTCGGTGGCGGCTCACCTCCCGGTTCCGAGGGCGCGCCGCACACGGTCATGACGTTTCCCGACCGGCTCGTGCATCGTGGACTGGTCGGAACCTCCGCACTCCCCCGCCCTCCAGGAGCACCCGTGGCCGGTTCGAGCCCGCTGTCCGCCGACGTGGTGCTGCGCGTCACGGCGGTCCGCAAGAGCTTCGGGTCCCGGGAGGTCCTGCGCGGGGTGAGCTTCGAGGCGCGTGCGGGGCAGTTGGTGGGCATCGTCGGGGAGAACGGCGCCGGGAAGACCACGCTGCTGCGCATTCTCAGCGGCGACCTGCGCCCCGACGACGGACGCGTGGACCTGCTGGGCACCCGGGGCTACTGCCCGCAGCACCCGGTCCTTGACGAGGAGCTGACCATGCGCCAGCATCTCCGTCTCTTCCAGGTCGCCTACCGCCTCCCCGGTCCCGGCCGCGCGCTCCGGCTGATCGAGGGCCTCTCCGCGGCCGGCTATCTGGACACACCGGTGAAATTCCTCAGCGGCGGCACCCTGCAGAAACTGAACCTGGTCCTGGCCCTGATGCACGACCCGGACGTCGTGCTGCTCGACGAGCCCTACCAGGGGTTCGACTGGGAGACCTACCTGCGGTTCTGGGACCTCGCCCAGGAGCTGCGGGGCCGCGGCCGCACCGTGATCATCATCTCCCACCTCGCCCACGACGCCGCACGGCTGGACGTCCTGCACCAGCTGCACGACGGTGTCCTCGGCCCCTCCCCCACGGCGGACACCGCATGAGCGCCTACCTGGTCGCCACCCGCTACGCCCTGCTCGCCATGGCCAAGAACCGGCTGGCCGCCGTGCTCCTGATCGCCTTCATCCCGATGTGGATCACCGTGGCCAAGACCCTCACCACACCGAAGACGTTCCCCTTCCGGCTGCGTGCCACCGGGACGTGGCTGCGCGCCGGCGGTGACGAGATCACGATGATCAGCGGTTCCCTGAACGCCGTGTCCCTCCTCGTGGGATTCCTGATGTTCAGCGCCGCACGCCGCACCAGGGCCTTCGACCGTCGTCTCACCGCAGCCGGCTACCCCCGAACCGCCCTGACGGGCGCCAAGCTCACCACGCTCCTGGTCGCCTCGGTACTGGTCAGCGCCTACGCCACCGCCTGGATGCTGCTGTTCTGGACTCCCCTCCAGCCTTTCCTCCTGGGCCTTGCGGTCCTGGCGGACTGTCTGGTCTACGGGGCCATGGGCATGTGCCTGGCCCTCTTCCTCCGCGGTGAGGTCGAAGGGCTGGTCACGATCATCATGACCAGCATCATCGACCTCGCACCGCAGAACCCCGTCGCCAGTACCACGGCCGACAATCCGCTGGTCGAGCTGCTTCCGAGCTACGGTTCGCTCCAGACCAGCCTCGCCGCGGGCTTCACCGGGAACGTCACCCTGAGCCCTCTGCTCAACAGCACCGCCTGGCTGACCGCCATGACGGTCACGGCACTCGGCGCCTTCGTCCTCCGTACCCGCACCCACCAGCCCCCGCGGACGCACCCAGCCGGCTCCTGACCGTCCCGTCCGTGGTGGTGTCCGTGGTGGTTTCCGTGGTGGGCACGGAGGCGGTCCCTGGTGCTGATGGGAGAGCCTGTGACCACAGCGGGAACAGGGGCCGGCCGGCTCACGGGCCCGGCGGGACACCCAGCCACGGGAGGAATCATGAGCAGCACGAAGAGCGACGCGTACGAGGGGTTCACGGCCGAGGAACGGGCCGCGATGAAGGAGCACGCCCAGGAGCGGAAGGCCGCGGCGCGGCGCGGATCGCCCGCGGACAAGGCCGCGCAGGCGGAGCGGGACGTCCTCGGGAAGATCGCCGAGATGGAGGGATCGGACCGGGTCATGGCCGAGCGGGTGCACGCCGTCGTCATGGCCGCCTCGCCGGCCCTCACGGCGAGGCTCTGGTACGGCATGCCCGCGTACGCGCTGGACGGCAAGGTCCTGTGCTTCTTCCAAAGCGCGGCGAAATTCAAGGCACGCTACGCCACACTCGGCTTCAGCGACCGGGCGAACCTGGACGACGGCACGATGTGGGCGGCCGGCTTCGCCCTGACCGACGTCACGCCGCAGGTGGAGGCGCGGATCGCCGCGCTGGTGCAGCAGGCGGTGCGCTGACGGCCGGGCACGCGGTACGTGCCGGACGCGAGGTCAGGTGCGGGCCGCGGGGACCTGGAGCCGCGCTACCCGGCCGGCCCGGAACCGAGGCCGAGAGCGGCCAGCGCGGTCGTGCCGGCCGCTGTGTGCTCGCCACCGGCGAGCAGCAGCGTGCGCGCCGACTGGTAGGGGCAGCCGGCCGCATCGAACGCCTTGGCGGCCGCGAGCTGGCCCTGCAGGTCGCCGTCGAGCAGGGCCTCCGCCCGGTCCACCTGGGCTGTGGCGACCGGGTTGCCGGTGACCACGGTCCGTGCCGCGTGGATGCGGGTCCGGGCGTCGGGGTGGCCGGCGAGCACCGCCGTCTCCGCGCGGAGGGCCACGTACCAGTGCAGCCAGATCCAGCACACCCATTTCCACACCTCCTCCGGCTCCGGTGCCACCCGCTCCAGTGCCGCCTCCGCGTCCCCGTGGTGGAGCAGGACCGTGGCGTCGAAGACCGCGCCGTAGCCCTGTCGGTGCTGGACCGCCATGTCCGCCCGGTCGGCGATCGTGAGCCAGGCGGTCCGGGAGGCGGGGTCGCCGCGCAGCCCGTGGACCATGGCCACCGAAGCGGCCGCGGCACCCAAGGACAGTGACCGGGGCCGTCCGCCGTGCTCCCAGGAGTCGCGGAAGCGCACGCCGCGGGCGAGGACGTCGTCGGCCCGGCCGGCGAAGGCGTCCGCGACCAGCATCCAGGACGTGGCATGGTGGCCCGCCTCGGCCAGCAGCGGATGACCGGCGAGTTGTCCGCCCCACCGCCTGGCCTGCGGCAGGTCCCCGATGCCGAGGGCGGTCGCGGCGGCCATGGCGAGGGCGTCCGCCCACTCGTGCGAGACGGCGGGAGTGGGCGGCAGCGGGGCCAGGACCTCGGTGCGGCGCCTGGCGGCGGCCGCGACGGCGAAGGCGTCACCGGTCCAGCCGCGGGCGCCGGAGAGCGCGTCGAGAGCGGCGGACTCCGCGACCGCGTCGCCCGCGCGCCGGGCGAGGAGGACGGCCCGTTCGGCGTGCTCGACCGTCTCGCGCACGGGATTGTCCTCGTCCGTCTGCAGCGCGCCGAACGCGTCGGTGACGACGGCCGCCTCGGCCAGCGCGACGGCCGCCCGGGCACCGGGGGCGTCGCCCGCCAGTTCACGTGCCCGCGTCAGGAGGATCCGTACCTGGCCGGCCGGGGGGATGCGCGAGAAGGCAGTGGAGAAGCGGTACGCGACGGTGGCGGCGGCCGCCAGGTCACAGCCGGCCCGGACGTCGTCCCCGGCCCGGCGAGCGGCCTCCGCGGCGGCACGGTGCAGCCGGTACATGTCGTCGCCGGCCCTGCGGCACCCCGCCACCGCGGCGGCGTCACGCAGCGCCGCGGCCGCGGTGGCGGCCTCACCGGCGAGCCGCGCGGCCTGCTCGTAGCGCTGCTGGGCCTCGCCGAGCAGGTTGCGGGTGAAGGCCAGCCGCGCCAGGTACCGGGCGAGGCGGCAGGCGTCCTCAGGCCGTCCGGGCCGGTCGGCGGCCCACGCGAGAGCCGCTCTGACGTCGTCCGCCACCGCGTCGAACCGGGCGCGCCAGTCCGGGCCGTCGTCTTCCACGAGGGCGGCCGAGGTGGCCAGGCACCACTGGACGTGGCGGGACCGGACGACGGTCTGCTCGCCGGCGTCGGTGAGCCGCTGCGCCCCGTACTGGCGGATGGTGACCCGCGCGTCGTACCGGGTGCCGGTCCCGGACGGGGTGACCGCGAGCAAGCTCTGCTCCGCCAGTCTGCCGAGCCCGTCTATCACGGTGGACGCGTCCAGCGGGGCGAGCGCGGCGACCTCCGCGGCCGCCTCGGCGGTGAACGGTGCGACGAACACCGACACGCGGCGCAGCAGCGCCTTGTCCTGCGGCGCGAGCAGGTCGTGGCTCCAGTCCAGTACGGCCCGCACCGACCGGTGCCGGCCGTCGGCGCGGGCGCCGCCGGTGAGGGTCCGCAGCTGATCGGAGAGACCGGCGGTCAGGCCGTCGAGGCCGAGAGTGGACCAGCGTGCCGCCGCCAGTTCGATGGCGAGCGCCATACCGTCGAGCCGTTCGCAGATGGCCACGACTCCCTCGCTCACGGCGGGACCCGGCGGCCAGCCGACCGCCGCGGCCCGGTCCATGAAGAGGGCGACCGCGTCCGACTCGTCTCCGCCCTCCCGCGACAACGGGGGGACGGTGAAGACGCGTTCGAACGGCACCATCAGCCGGGCCCGGCTCGTCGTGAGGACGTGCAGGCGCGGACAGGCCGTCAGGAGCCTCTCCAAGAAAGGCGCCGCCCCGTCGCGTACGTGCTCGCAGTTGTCCAGCACCAGCAGCGCACGGCGGTCCGCCAGCGCGGCCAGCACGGCGTCGTCGATGTCGCGCCCGGGCTCGTCCCCCGCACCCACGGCCTCCGCCACCGCGGCGCCCACGCGCCGGGGGTCGGTGACCGGGACCAGATCGGCGAACCACACTCCGTCGGGGAACCGGTCGGCCACGTCGGCGGCGACCGTCAGGGCGAGCCGGGTCTTCCCCACTCCGCCGGGACCGGCCGCGGTCACCTGCCGGTGCGTCGTGACCGCGTCGGCGAGCTCGGCACGCTCACGCGCCCGGCCGACGAACGTCGTCAGCGGTGAGGGCAGGGCGGCCGCCCCGGTGCGCTGCGCCCGGGACAGGCCGGCCGCCTGCCGGGACAGCGCCCTCCGGTCGGGCAGGTGCAGCTTGCGCAGCAGTGAGGACACGTGCGACTCGACGGTGCGTACGGAGATGAACAACCGGGCGGCTATCTCCGCGTTGCTGAGGTGCTCCCCGAGCAGCGCCAGCACTTCGGCTTCCCGGGCGGAGATCATCGCAGTGGACACCGGGTCATTATCCGCGTCGCGTCGTGCGCGTCGAGCCGTTCAGGGCCCGTCGTACCGCCGGCGCCGGTCACCCCGCCCCCGGCCGCACCGGGCGGCGTACGTGCGCGCGGCCGCCGACGCGCGGTCACTCACCGGTCGTCCTGCTCACCAGCGCGCCGTACGCGAGCTGCAGGGCGTCCGCGCCGGCCAGGGCGGTCAGCGCGCCCATGGTGGTGCGGGTCGCGCGCGGCCAGAGCAACTGCCCGGCCGTGAGCGTCGAGGCCACCCAGACGCTCACGCAGAACGGGCAGGTCACCAGTTCGCCGACCGTGGCCCTGCGGTCGTCGGCCTGAGCCTCCTCGTGCAGTTCGGCCGGGCCCTGCGGGCCGACGAACGTGGTGAAAGGGGCTCTGAGCGGACTGGTCACCGATGCCTTGCTCAGCAGCCGGCTCAGTCGGAACGTCGCCACCGAGGTCAGGACCACGTCCCAGGGCAGGGGCCGGTCCGGCAGGGGACGCCCGCGCGTCCTCACCACGGTGGCCCATCCGGCCGTGTACACGCCGAAGGCCGCCATGGCGGCGACGTAGCCGCGCAGCGGGCGGTCGCTCCCCGCCGCATAGTCGTGTTCGGTTCGCCGCACCAGTCCCCTGAGACGTCGCGCGAAACGGCCGTCAGTCGCCGTGCCCATCATGCTCACCCCGTCCCGTTGCCGTCGCCGGCTCGCCCGTGCCGTGCTCTTCCGCCGTCTGGCCCTCGCCGCGCAGGCTGATCTCGACGTGCCCGGCGACGACGCGGCTGTCGAAGGCGGGCTGCGGCGCGGTGGCGGGACCGCGGACGTTCCAGCCGTCCGAGAGCCGGAAGACGCTGCCGTGCCAGGGGCACCGGACACACCCGTCGGCGACCGTCCCCTCGGACAGAGGTCCCGCCAGGTGACTGCACCGCTCGGCCAGCGCGTGGATGCTCCCGCCGATCTCGCGCACCACCAGGACCGGCACGTCGTCCACGGTGCGGCGCACGGGCTCGCCGACGGGGAACTCGTCCACGGTGCCGATCCGGTGCCAGCCCTCCCGCACGACGTGCGGCACCTCCTCGGCGTGGTTGGCGCCGGATGCCTGCCGGTACGCCATGTGGCCACCGAGCATGCCTCCCAGCCCGACCGCGGTCAGTCCGAGGAAGCCGCACGTGCGGCCTGCTCCGGCCCGCCCGGACAGGCGAAGGGCCAGCGAGGCCCCGTAGAGACCCACGGCCGTCGCGTTGGCGACGGCGTGCACCAGCCCGACCCTCGTCTGCCGGCGGCGCAGTTCCGCCCAGTCGACCGCGCCCGTCAGGGCGGCGGGACCGGCCGCCAGCAGCCCGACACCGACCAGGAGACCGGCGCCCCGGGAGGGGCCCGGCCTCAGATCCAGCACCGCGGCGGACATCCACGTGCCGATCGGGACCTGCACCATCAAGGGGTGTACGGGATGGCCGAGCCATGTGCCGTGCAGCGCGTCCCGTGCCCGGCCGAGCGGCAACGCGCGTACGCCGCCGACGAGCGCGTCGATCACCTTGTCCCTGCTGGGGTCGCGCTCCAGGGCGTCCAGCAGCCACAGCATCCGGTTCTGCCGCATACGGCGACGACCTGGCTTCTTGGTCATACGCGCAGGGTCCCCCCGGAGGGGGCGGGCAAACAGAGGGTGCCGACGACCGCCGGCGGGGGCACCATCCCGCGGGGCGCCCCATCCGGTGCCGGCCACCGTGGACGGCGTGACCCACCGGGTCCCGCACCACCTCGCGCCTCGTGCCCGCCTACCGGCGCGGCCTGCTGCGTCCCGAGGGCTGAGCATCCGTGTCGGCGGCGCCCCGCGCGAGACCCTGCTCCGCAGCGAGCCGGGTCTCGAGGCGGTAGTCGACGGTGACGTCGCGGTAGTCCTGACCTGCGACGACCTTCTCAGGGAGGTGGTCCCGGTCGCTGTGGCTGACCGACTCCCGTTCGCCGGTGCCGGAAAAGCGGACGGCGGTTCGGGGTTCCTCCGCGAAGCGGAGACGTTCGGAGCGGACCGTCGACCGGAACGAGATGTCCCACGTCGGCCCGTGCCCTTCCCCGTCTCCCGGGCCCGGGCTCATCCCGGCGGCGGCCCGGCCGGCGCCCTCCGGAGCCGGCGCGTCAGCCGTTCAGGGCGGCTCCTCCCCCTCTTCGGCGGCGCGGCGGCGACGGGGCCTCGGTGCCGGCTTCTCGTCCTCGGCACGCACCCGCCGCTTGCGGGTGCCGACTTGACGCCGGGCGGCAGGCTCCCCGCCCCCGGCTCCCGTCCTGCGTACCGCCCTCCGTTCCACCGGTGCCGCCCGGCGTGCGGCGCCCTCGGACGTTCCGGCTGTGTCCGCCGCAGCACGGCCACTTTCCGGAAGTGTTTCCTCCGCCCCTTCGGTCACGTTCCGGACCCCGCCGGCCGCGGTCCCGGCGACGCCGCCCACCACCTGGCCGGCCTCCCCCACCGCCTCCGGGACCACTTCACCACCGACGTCCTCGACGACCCTCCCGGCCCCGCGGCCGACGTCCGCGGCCACCGAGCCGACGCCGCGGCCCACGTCCTCAACGGTTCTCCCGGCCCCGCGGCCCACGTCCTCGACGGCCAGGCCGGCCCCGCGACCGACGTCCCGAACCGCGGCTCCGGCGCCCTCGCCCACGTTCTGGACAGCCCGGCCGGCGCCCGTACCCAGCTCGCCGACGGCCTGGCGGGCTCCGCCGCCGACGTCGCGTACGGCGGACCCCACGCCCCGTGCCAGCTCGTGGAGGATCTCCGGGTTGCGGTCGAGCGTGGTGAGCACCCGATCGATGATCATCGCGACGTTGTCGAGCCGCACCTCGAGCCGGGCCTGTGCCTCCACGCCCGTGATGCCCAGGTGGACCCGGCCGAGTGCGACGTCGGCACCCACGTTCAGCTTCAGCAGATCCAGCACTTCGGCCTGCAGCGAGACGTGCGCCCGCAGGTTCTCGACGTCCAGGTCGATCTCGTCGACCTTCAGCACCGGAACGTCCAGATAGACGTCCGGATGCACACCGGTGGCGCTGGTGGCCGTGTCCGCCGTGGCGTAGGCGTCCGGCTCCTCGTCGTGCGGCTCGGGCTCGGTGTACTCGTCGAGGTCCTCGGCATCGGGCTCGTCGACGTACGGATCGTCCCCTGCCGGGGAAGCCCCGCCGTTCCGGATCTCGTCCTGCATCACCGCACCTCCCCGGTTCACCGGCACGTCCTGTCGTTCCATCTTGCTTCGTCCTGGGGATCAGTGCGCGGTCAGAGCCGCACCGGGGGGGAGGGGCCGCGGCCCGGCTCACCGGTCTTCCGGCCTCGTGCCGGCCCACGGTCCTCATCGGCCCGGGCCACCGGGCGACCCATGTCGGCTGCGCCCGCTCCGCGAAGCGGCGTACACCGGATCGCGCCGGGGGCCCGTGAGCGCCCGCCTGCCCCTCATGACGAACTCGTCCAGGGCCCGTGCCGCACGGCATTCGGCACAGTGCACACCTGGATGTTCGACACCCCTGACGAGAACCGGGCCGACATCGACCGGTTGTCCCACGCCGGGGCGTTCGTCATCGGGCGCAACATGTCCGGTCCGGTGCGAGGCGCGTGGGAGCGGCCGTGGAACGGCTGGTGGGGGGCAATCCGCCGTTCCACGCGCCGGTGTTCGTGCTCACCCACCAAGCGCGCGAGCCCCAGCCGGTGGAGGTGGCGCCAACACCACCAACCGGTTCCTCGCCGCCGGCCTGGTCGACGAGCTGCGACTGCACATCGTGCCGTCCTCGCGCTGACGGCCGGCCTCTGCGGTCGCCGCATCGGCGGTCACTTGATCAGAGCGTTCGCGGCGATGATCACCAGGCCGATGAGCATGTCGCCGGCGCCGGCCCGGAGGGACGCCGGCCACCCGCGGCCCGCGCGACGTGCCGTCCACATCCCGGCCCCCGCCAGGATCAGGGTATTGATCAGCAGCGCGGTGGTCACGGCCTCGCCCTCCGTCCACCAGGAGGGCACCGCGGTCAGCAGGACGACCACGGTCGGAACCGCCGCCGCGACGACCGGCCACTCGGCGAGCATGGCGCGGAACCCGACCTTGAGGCCGCTGTGGTCCGTCGACATCCGGTGCGCGAGAACGTGGGCGTAGCCGTGGGCCGCCGCGGCCGCGAGGGCGGTGAAGAGGACCCACACCGCGTCGGATCCGGGGTCGGTCTGCTCGTCCGGGGAGTCCAGGGCGGCTGCCAGCGCGCCGGCCAGGACCAGGCCGTAGACGCCGCTGATCAGCCGTGGCTCCGGTGGCTGCGGGCCCGCCGCCCGCGAGACGTTCGGCCGGGGAGAACGGTGGGCAGGATCGTGCATCGCGACGGCCTTCGGTGAGAGGGGTGGAACAGGACCGCTCGGCGCCGCAGCGGGGGAACGGGACCTGACCGCGTGGGTGAGCCGTGCTCCCGGCTCAACTTCCGTGACCCGCGGAAGCAACGCCTGATCCCGCAGCCTGCCCCCTTCGCCCGGCCGGCGCTTGACCTGAAGCGGGCTTGAGTTTCTACGTTCGTTCCTCAGCCGCGGGAACCGACCTGCGGTGTCTTCGAGGAGGTTCGTCATGGCCGGCCGCGCAGTGCACACCGGGATTCCCGACCGTTATCGCTACGCCGTGATCCCGCACATCATGGTCGACGACGCCCCCTCAGCGATCGACTTCTACCAAAGGGCCTTCGGTGCTCGCGAGGACTTCCGGATCGACGCACCGGACGGTGGGATCCTGCACGCCGAGATCACCGTCGGACGGTCGACGCTGATGCTGGGCGACGCGAGCGTGGAGGAGGCGGAGGCGGGGGCCTTCGCCTCACCGGCCTCCCTCGGCGGGGGCACTTCCGTCACGCTGCACGTCTTCGTGCCGGACGTCGACGGCCTGGCGGAGCGGGCGGAGGCGGCCGGCGCCGAGATCCTCCAGCCGCCGACGGACATGTTCCACGGTGACCGCACCGTCATCCTCAAGGACCCGTCAGGTCACATATGGGTCTTCCTGACCCACCTGGAGGACGTCTCGGAGGCGGAACTCCGGCGACGTCTGGGCGCCACCGACTGAACCCCAACTCGTGCGGCCTCAAGGGCACTTGGCATATCCGACAGGTGTGACCCCGTTGATTGCCCGTCAGTTCCGTTCGAAGACTCGCCCGGCTTTGCCGTCAGATTTTTGTTAGGAGCCGCGATCCGGGGAACACGGTTGTCGAAGCGACAGCTACAAGGAGAGTGTGAGATGGGAATCATCGCGTGGATATTCATCGGTCTGCTCGCCGGGGCCATTGCCAAGGCGCTCATGCCGGGTAAGGACCCGGGCGGGATCATCATCACCATGCTCATCGGTATCGCCGGAGGGCTCCTGGGAGGCTTCCTCGGCAAGGTGATCTTCGGTGTCGATTCCATCGACGGTTTCTTCGACCTTTCCACCTGGATCGCGGCGATCATCGGCTCCGTCATTCTCCTGGCGCTGTACCGAGCCTTCACCGGCCGCGGGCATCGTCGCGGACACGCCCACGCCTGACGGCACCCCGGTCGGCGAAAGCCGGCCCGGAACATTCCGACGTGCCGCATTCGAGCGCTCCCGTCTTCGGACGGGGGCGCTCGCGCGTGCACACACGTATGAGGCCGGGTGACCGTTCCCGGAAAGTCAGGAGTACTCAATACGGCCGGACGGGGCATGCGGTAGGCGCAGAGTTTCTCCCAGGAAAGGAGCACAGTCCCATGGCCGAGACTTCGGACGTCGTCGAACTCATCCTCCAGGACCACCGGCGTATGGAGGACCTCTTCCGCGAGATGCGGAGTGTCGAGGCCGACCGGGCCTCCGCGCTGCGCGAGTTCGCGGGCCTGCTGGTCGCGCACGCCCTCGCCGAGGAGACCAAGGTGTATCCCGCTCTGAAGCGGTACAAGAACGTCGACGACGAAGAGGTCGAGCACGGGGAGCACGAGCACGAGGAGGGGAACAAGGCCCTGCTGGAGCTTCTCGAAGTGCGAGAGATCGGCTCCGAGGAGTGGGACGCGAAGCTGGAGGAACTCGTCGAGGCCGTGACCCATCACGCCGACGAGGAGGAGCGCACCATCCTCAACCAGGCGCGGGAGAACGTGGCGACGGAGCGGCGTGCGGAGCTGGGCGCGGCCTTCCGGGAGGAACGCGAGCGCCGGCTGAAGGCCGACTGCGGCTCAGTGGAGAACGTACGCCGCATCGTCGAGGCCTGACCCCGCGGTCGGCGAAAGGGCCGGGCCCACCGGGCGCGCCCGGCCTCCATGCCGCTTCCCCTCCCGCCTCGAGCGCCGACTTGGGGCGCGTGTCCGGCCGGAATCGGGGCAAGCGGTGTCACACGGACCAACCGGTCCGGCATCCCCGTCACTGACTCTGGAGGCCCTCACCATGGTCGTCGGCATCGTTGTCGTCTGCGTCGTCATCGCGATTCTCGCCTTCCTCGTCCCACGTCTGTCGCGACACCCGCAGAACGGAACGCAACGCGTCCTCGGCGTCGGCTCCCGGGCCGGGTCCAAGGCCCCTGGCCCGCTCGGGCGCCTCTTCAGCAAGCCCTTCCGCTCCAGTTCCCGCGCGGTCGGCCGCAGCGGCTCCGCGGGGCGACGGGCGCGGGGACGGCTGCCGTTCTGACCTCCGGAGGACCCAAGTCTCCTGAGGCACAAGCCGATTGACACCGAGAGCCCCTGCACGCCGAACCCGGTTCGGGTTCGGCGTGCAGGGGCTCTCGGTGTCCGGCTCAGCGGCTGCCGCTGCGCCGGTCAGGGCTGGTCGGCCTGTGCGTTCACCGTTCCTCCCGCCCGGGCCGCGGTAACCCGCGTGCCGGCTTCCCACAAGCACCAGGTCGACCACAGCAGCAGGACGAGGAAGACGGCGAGCAGCCCGAGCAGCACCACCGTCTGCCGTGCCGAGCCCCCGCCCTGGACCGCGGTCAGCAGCAGACAGAAGGTCCAGGCGACGACCCCTCCCGCGTACACGCCCCTGAGCTGTCGCAATTGACTCGTCCTGTCCAACGTCACCCTCCCGGCCGTGGCATCACGCATTGCCCTGCCGGTACCCCCGTCACGCGGCTTCACCGCACGCGATCGCGCCGAAACCGGGGACCCGCGCGCCGGTGCGGCCGGATGTGTTCTCTACGCGGGCCCGGGGCGGGTGCCGACCCGCAGTGCCAGGAGGGCGACGTCGTCGTCGTTGTCGGCCGGCCGCGTCCTGCTGAGCAGTTCGTCGGTGAATGACTCCACCGGCCGGTGGGCCAGGGAGGCGGCATGCCGGCGCAGGCGCTCCAGGCCCTCGTCGATGGAGTGGCTCGGCGATTCGACGAGTCCGTCCGTGTACAGCACGAGGGTGGAACCCAGTGGCAGTGTCTCGGAGCTGTCCGAGCGCGGCCGGTTCGCGCCGGTACCCAGGAGCATGCCGCTGCCCTTCGCGAGGTAGCGGGCCACCCCTTCGCGGGTGACCAGCAGCGGTGGCGGATGGCCCGCGTTGGTCCACTGCAGTTCCCACTGCCCCTCCTCGCCCGGTACGAGGGTGGCGAACACGAGCGTGGCCATGGAGACGTCGGTGATGCTGAGCACCGCCCGGTCCACGCGCTCGACGATGCGGCTGGGGGGTTCCTTCTGGGACCAGGCGTAGGAGCGCAGCACGTTCCGCAGTTGCGACATGCCCGCCGCGGCGTCCAGGTCGTGTCCGGAGACGTCGCCGATCACGAGGGCGGTGGCGTCGTCCGAGAGTGCGAAGGCGTCGTACCAGTCACCGCCGACGTGGGAGGCGTCCGGCGCGGGCAGATAACGGGAGGTCATCTCCAGCCCCGCCACGCGCGGAAGCTGTGGCAGCAGGTACCGCTGCATGGTTTCGGCCACCTTGCGCTGCCGCTGGTAGAGGCGGGCGTTGTCCAGGGCCAGGCCGGCGCGCCGGGTGATGTCCTCCACCAGGGCGAGATCGACGGGCGTGAACTTGTCGGGGCGTTCGGACCGGCCCAGGGTCAGGGCCCCGAGGACCTCCCTCAGGCCCCGGATCGGTGCGATGGCCGCCGAGTGCATGCCCGTCACCTCGAAGAGGCGGCGCTGCTCGACCGCGATGGCGGTGTCGGGCGACCGCTCGTACGTCTGCGGTTCGGCGATCGTCGAGGCCACGCCCCGAAGGGCCCGGGACAACGGCATGAGTGATTCGGCGGGCACCGGCGCCATCGGCCCCTCGAGATCCCTCCGGGACACCGCGGTGCCGTTCTCCATGTGCACCACCTTGGTGCGCCACACCTCGTCGCGTTCGCTGATCAGGTCGATCACCGCCCAGTCCGCCAGCCGGGGCAGGACGAGGGAGACGAGGCGCTGGAGTGCCTCGTCGACGGACAGGGTGGAGGTCAGCTGCGTGGTCATCTCCGCCAGCAGCGCGAGCCGTTCGAGTTCCTGCAGCAGTCCGTCACCCGGATCGGGCCGTGCCGCGAGGTCGGCGGGCTCCTCCCGGGGCTGGAACAGGACGAGCGTGGAGGCGTCGTCACCACCGAGGTCGACGGGACTGAGCGTCCATGACACGGCCATCAGTGATCCGTCGCCACGCTCGAACCACTCCAGATCGGCCTGGGCCGGACGCCCCGCCATGAAGGCCGGCCGCATGCGGCACTGCACCCTGGGAATCGACTCCCCGCGGGCGTTCCGGTGCAGCAGGTCGTGGGCGTCCCCTTTGAGGAGCTGCTCGGCGGACCGGCCGAGCCACCGCTCGGCGACGGCGTTGACGGCCATGATGTGGCCCTGCGCGTCCACGACGTAGGCACCCGTGCCGAGGACCGCGATCATGTCACCGACCGCTGGACCGGGGGTCACCCCGGCGTGCTGGTCGCCGGGGGCGCGCTCACCACGCGCAGCCGCCATGTCCCCTCCTCACCGGCCGGTCGGTCAACAGTTTGCCCACAGAATTCCACGGCTCCGGGCGCTCGGCTCGGCCCTGGCCATATACCGGAAGGCGGGATGTTGCCTTCAGATCATCACACGTTCGACACGCGTGCCGGTTCGCGGGTCATGCTCCGGGCGCCCCCGGCAGGTGGTGTCCGGTCATGGTCGGAATGACTCCACCCTGTGCACCGTGGCCACGTCGGCGAGGCCGGACACCTCGAGCACGGGCGTCAGGAGGGGTGTGGCGATGACTTCGATGCGGTCGATGTGGGAGAAGAGAACGCTCAGACCGGCGCTGTCGAGGTACTGGACGGCGGTGAGGTCGAGGACGAGCGGCCCCTCGGTGGCCTCGATGGCGGACGCCAGGGCGTCGGTATTGCTCATGTCGATCTCGCCGACGACCGTCAGCTGGGCCGTGCCGTCGGGTCGCCGACCGGACGTGAGGGTGAGCTGCGTGGTCATCAGGCGATCCTCGTGTGCATGTCGACAGTGGTGCCGGCCGCGCCGGACGTGATGGTGACCTGGTGCATGAGGGCGCGCATCAGCGCCACGCCTCGTCCTCGGTGGGTGTCGATCTCGGGCTGGGGCGCCTTCCAGCGCCCGGAGTCGGTGACGGTCAGGCGCAGGGCGTCGGCCCGGGCTTCGGCACGGAGCCGGATGGCGCCGCCGGGGCGGTCCCGGTGACCGTGCTCGATGGCGTTGGCGCAGGCTTCGCCCGACGCCACCAGGACGTTCTGCACCATCCGCGGCGTCAGACCGCACTGGACGAGCCAGCTACGCAGGGCCTTGCGCACCGGCGCGAGCTGGGACGAATCGGCGGGGAAGGCCACATCGAGCGGCCCGGGGTGCCGGTAGAGCAGCAGCGCGACGTCGTCGTCGTAGCCGCCGGCCGGCGCGAGCCGGGCCATGACCCTGGTGGCGAGGTCGCCGACGGCGGCGGCGCGGCCGGCCTGGACGGCCTCGCCCGCCTGGCGGATGCCGACCGTCAGCGGGCGGCGCCTGCGCTCCACCAGCCCGTCGGTGTACAGCAGGAGTGTGGCCCGGGCCGGCACCGTGCAGATCCCCTCGGGACGGTCGCGGCCGGGCCGCACGGCCAGCGGTACGGATCGTCCCTCGTCGAGGAGACGGACGCCTCCGTCGGGTGGGGCGAGGATGCCCGGCGGGTGTCCCGCGCTGGCATAGGTGAGCCGGCCGGTGTCGGGGCTGAGGACGCCGCAGAAGACCGTCGTGCTCCTCGCGCCGGGCACACCGGCGGCGAAGCGGTCCAGCGCCGTCAGGACCCGGCCGGGCGCGGCGTCCTGGAGCAGCAGGGCGCGGCAGGCGCTGCGCAGCTGACCCATCACGGCGGCGGCCGCCAGGCCCCGTCCGACACAGTCGCCGACGACGATCCCGATGCGGCCGTCGGGCAGGGGGACGACGTCGTACCAGTCGCCGCCGACCTCCAGGGGGCGGCCGGCGGGTTCGTAGCGGACGGCGAAGCCTTCCGGAAGATGGGCCGGCCCCAGGATGGCCCGCTGGAGGGCGAGCGCCGTCTCGCGCTGCTGGTCGATCTGGTGCGCCCTGGCCAGCCCCTGGGCGAGCTGGCCGGCCAGGAGCGACAGCAGGAGCTGGTCCTCGTCGGTGAACGGCCGACGGTCCCCGAGGTCGACCCACACCACCATCGCGCCTTCGGGGTGGTTGACGGTGATGCCGGCCCCGGTGGGGTCGTCCAGGGGCGTGAGGACGGACCGGCCGAGCCACGCGGTGAGCGTGTCGCGGCGCTCGGCGGGCAGGTCCTCCCACCGCAGCCCGGGATCGGTCGCCGTCACGGACGGTTGCCGGTCGGGGGCCGAGACGACGGCGAGCACCCGTTCGGCGCGCCAGAGGCTCTTGAATTCCGCCAGGGCCCCCTCCAGGGCCTCCGTGAGGCTGGTGGCCTGCGTCAGCCGCATGCCCAGGGCAGCCTGGGCGCTCTTGCGCTGGACGGCGTAGTGCTCGGCGGTCACGTCACGGAAGGTACCCACCGTCACCCGGCACCCGGTGTCCGGGTCCTGCGCCTGGTTGAACGTGGCCGTCACCCACAGTCGATGGCCATCACGGTGGGTGACGGGGATGGTGTAGAAACCCTTGGGGTTGTTGAGGAGCTGGGAGAACGCCTCTTCGACCTGGCGGTGCGCCTCGGCCTCGGTGACGGCGTCGGGCCACCACGGGTGGACCGGCCGGTAGGGCAGGCCGTCCGGGGTGAAGCCGAGGATGTCGGTGAAGGCCGCGTTGATCTCGACGACCGCGCCGTCCTCGTCGCAGACGAAGAAGGCCTCCTGCATCGAGTCGACCAGCGCCGTACGCCAGCGCGCCTGGTGCGTACGCAGACGGGACAGCTCGACGTTGGCCCGTACCCGGGCGAGCAGTTCGGCCGCGGCGAACGGTTTGACCAGGTAGTCGTCGGCACCGGCCTGCAGCCCCTCGATGGACGCCTCCTGCCCGGCCCGCGCGGACAGCAGCACCACCGGCACCGACGCGGTCCGCGGATCGGCCCGCAGTGCCGCCACGAGACCGCGGCCGTCGAGGCCGGGCATCATGACGTCGCTGATCACGAGGTCCGGGGCGTCGGCGCGGACCGCCTGCAACGCCGCCAGGCCGTCCCTCACCGTGTCCACCTGGTACCCCGCGCCGTCCAGCAGGCGGGCGAGGTACTCGCGCATGTCGGCGTTGTCGTCGGCGACCAGCAGGCGCGCGGGGACGGCACGGACCGAGGTGCCCGGGGTGTCGGCGACCGTCGTCACGGAGCGTGCCTCAGCGGCGGACTCGTCCGGCAGCCAGCGCAGCGCCTCCTGGACGTAGGAGGCGGCGGAGGACATCGCACGGCCGTCGCCGGGGGGCGCGAGGGCGTCCGCGGGGAGGTGCGCCGAGCCGAACGGCAGGCGCACGGTGAAGGTGGTGCCCTCGCCCTCGGTGCTGTCCGCCGTGATCGTGCCTCCGTGCAGCCCGATCAGTTCCTTGATCAGAGCGAGTCCGATGCCGCTGCCCTCGCTGGAACGGGACCGGGCGTTCTCGATGCGGTGGAACCGCTCGAACAGGCGGGGCATCTCCTTCTGGGACACGCCGATGCCCGTGTCGGAGACGGTGACGAGCGCGTGCGCGTCCCGGGCGCGGACGACGACGTCGATCGAGCCCTCGAAGGTGAACTTCAGCGCGTTGCTCAGCAGGTTCAGGATGACCCTTTCCCACATACCGCGGTCGATGTACACCGGGGCGGGGAGCGGGGGGCAGTCGACGCGGAAGTCCAGACCCGCCTTCTCGACGGCGGAGCGGAAGACGCTGGCCAGGTCGGCGGTGGTCCGGGACAGGTCGACCGGTTCATAGCGGGCCTGCATCCGGCCGGCCTCGATACGGGAGAAGTCCAGCAGTGAGTTGACCAGCTTGCCCAGGCGCAGCCCGTTGCGGTGAATGACCTCCAGTTCCTCGCGCACGCGGGCGTCGGCCCCCGCCAGCTGTGTGCGCAGCTCCTCCACGGGCCCCGCGATCAGGGTGAGCGGGGTGCGCAGTTCGTGGCTGATGTTGGAGAAGAAGGTGGTCTTGGCCCGGTCCAGCTCGGCCAGCTCCTCGGCCCGGCGCTGCTGTTCCTCGTAGCTGCGGGCGCTGGCGATACCCGCCGCGAGATGGCCGGCGGTCAGCGTGAGGAAGCCGCGGTGGGCGTCGTCCAGGGCCCGGTACCGGTTCAGCCCTGCCACCAGGAACCCGTAGGGCGTGTCGCCCTGGCGCAGCAGGGGCAGCACCAGGGCGTGAGTGGGTGGCTGCCGCCAGTGTCCGGTCGGCAGGTCCGTGAAGGGGGGCCCGTCGAGCGGGACGAGGGCCGACTCGCTGTGCGTCGGCGTCGCCACCGGCCAGACACCGGAACCGCCGGCCGGCAGGGTGGCGGGTCCGGCCGGGTGTCCCGGGGAGAGCCCGGCGGTGCCGGCCAGACGCGCGGAGCCGTCCGCCTGGAACAGATAGGTCAGCGTGAAGGGCAGGTCCTTCGCGTTGCGGCCCAGCTGCTGGTCGGCGAACGCCAGCACTTCCTGTTCGGTACGGACCACGCTGGGGTCGGAACCGAGGTCGCGCAGGGTCGCCATCCGGCGTTCGCCGATGACGCGCTTGGTGTCCTCGCTGACCACGCACAGCATGCCGACCACCGCCCCGGAGTCGTCACGCAGCGGGCTGTAGCTGAAGGTGTGGTACGTCTCCTCCGTGTAGCCGGACCGTTGCAGGAAGAGCAGCAGCCCCTCGTCCCAGGTCGCCTCCCCCGAGGTCATCACGGTGTCGATCCGCGGGGCGATGTCCTCCCAGATCTCCGCCCACACCTCACGCGCCGGCCGGCCCAGCGCCCACGGGTACTTGTCTCCTAGCGTGTCGCGCCGGTAGGCGGCGTTGCAGAAGAACGTCAGTTCCGGGCCCCACGCCATCCACATGGAGAAGCGGGACGACAGGAGGATGCTGACCGCGGTCCGCAGACTCTGCGGCCACTGGTCCGGAGGGCCCAGCGGAGTCGCCGACCACTCCACGCCGGCAAGAGCACGGCCGATCTCCTCGTCGACGGCGAAAACGTCCGCACCGGGCGCTGCCGCCGACCCGTGCCCAACGCCATCCGAGCGCTCCACTCGACACCCTTTCCTCACGCACTCGGGGCCACCGCGTCGATCAGGTCCCGGTCAGGACGACTCCGCCTCGACCCCTGTCACGCGTTACGACCGACCACCAGCCGGTACCCGGAAAAGAGCAGAAGTCACCATGTGTCACGATTTCCGTGACGCCCATGAGATGCACGGCCGATTGCCACGAGTTCGTAGGATAAGCCAATCGGTGGGGCAGGCTCGGACGGAGAGGCAGCAGAATCTAGGATCGGGACCACGATGACGGCAGGCGTCGCAGGGACACACCGACGCGCTCACCGGGGAACGTGCCGCCGACGGCTCGGCACTCGGCGTGACCGGCCCCACCCGCTTCACGGCCTCGCCCGGCCCGCACCCGCTCACCACCTCGAGAACCGCACCAAGGAGAACCCGTGACCGACTCGGACGAAATCTGCTCCGTCACGCCGCGCCGGATTCCGTCGGGCCCTTATGTCGTGGAGGTGGTCGGAGAGCTCGACCACCACACCGCCCACTACCTGTCCGAGGCAGTCAACGACGCACCGTTCGGCGACGAGGGGGTGGTGCTCGACCTGTCCGGCCTGACCTACTGCGACTCCACGGGCATCACGGCGCTCATCACCGCCTACCAGAGGGCACAGGCCACCGGCTCACCCCTCGGCCTGGCGGGGGTCAGCGCGGACCAGATGCGGGTCTTCCAGGTGGTCGGCCTCGACCAGGTGTTCACCTTCCACCCCACCACCGAGGAAGCCATCGAAGCTCTCCGGCGCGGATGACGCCGAACGGCGCCGCCCGGGTCGGGCGGCGCCGTGACATCCGGCCGACCCGGACTCACCGCCGGTGCGACCTCCCTCACGCACGTGATCGAGGAGAGCGGGCGCCACGCCGGCCACGCGGACATCCTCCGCGAGCTCGTCGACGGCACGACCGGTCGCTGACGACCGGTGCGACGGGGACCGTCCACGGCGGGGTGGGGTACGGAGGTCCCGGAACGCCTACCCGGACGTCGTGAAGCGGGTCCGCCACAGGTCGCGGAGCAGCGCCGTCTCGGCCATGTGGTGGATGAACTCGAGGTTGGCCCCCGCCAGTACGGTCACGTAGGGGCACTCCGCGTCGTTGCTGTGCGGGTACCGCGAGAAGCCGACCGTGTCGAGCTGCTCCTCGGTGACGGAGGCGACGCTGTCCCGCCAGCGGTCGATCGACGCCCAGAACCGCTCGAGTGCCAGGGCGGCGGAGGGGGTGAAGTCGACCAACAGGCCGGGGTCCTTCCGCTCGCCGAAGGTCCACTCCCATTGGCCCTCGAAGTTGGAGTGCACATGCCCCAGCCGCCACGCGATGGTGGCGACCGGCGAGGTGTCCGGCTCAGGCGGCCCTGTGTGGGCGAGGACCTGCTCGACCCGCTCGACACCGACGCTCCAGTCATCGGCGATCTTGGCGACCGTCATGCCGTCGGCGGCCTGCCGGACGACCTCCGCGTACTCGCTCGCCGGGATGTCCGGGGCGCCCTTGTCGAGCACCCATTCCCCCGGCCCGAACGCCCTGGGTGTGACCGCCTCGTCCCGGCGCCGGATCGACCAGCAGCCGGGCACCGGCTCCCACAGGTACTCGTCGTCGCCCAGTCCTGCCAGGCGGACCCGCGCCATCTCCCGCGCCTGGTCGAACTGGTCCAGCAGCAGGCCCAGCCGGTCGGTTCGCACGCCCTCGATCTCCATGCCTGGCTCCTTCGCGGTCGCGCCCGGTCCCTCGCCGGACTGCACCGGAAACTAACCGCTCACGGCTGCGGGACACGACCGGATTACGACGTGCGGGGCACTGCGTTCGGTGTGGCCGGACGCCCGGCCCACCGGGTCGAGCCGGTGAACGCAGGACCGGCTGAACCGCCGGCACACCGTGCACGTAAAAGAGGTGCGGACGGGCGCACGCCCGCGCCGCACCGACCCGTGCAAGGAGTACGCAGCGATGAGCACCAGACGCCTGACCGACCGGCTCTGCGACCACCAGCCTCTCGTTCTGGGCCTGTTCCGGATCGTCCTCGGCGTGTTGTTCACCAGTGAGGGCGCCGCCACGGTCTTCGGTGTGCTCGGCAGGAAGGCCGGCCCCACCGGTGACTGGCCGTTCTGGTACGCGGGCCTGATCGAGCTCGTCTGCGGTGCTCTCGTCCTCCTCGGAGTCGCCACCCGAAGCGCGGCGTTCCTCAGCTCGGGAGCCATGGCGTTCGCCTACTTCACCGAACACCAGAAGGACGGTCTCTTCCCGCTGCAGAACGGCGGCCTCGCCCCGGCACTGTTCTGCTGGGGTTTCCTCCTCCTGGTGTTCTTCGGGCCGGGCGCCCTGGCCCTGCCGGGCCTGCTGCGCCGCGGTGACACCGCCACCGGCCGTACAGCACCGCACCCCGCCCGGCCCGCCTCCGGGGAGGCCCGCTGACCCGGACACGGACGGGGCAGGCCGACCACCGGGGATCCGGCCCACGGACCGGCGACCGTGCTCGTCACGGCCGGCGCCGACGACATGACGGCGCCGCACCGCGTGCTCTCGGAGCGCCGGCCCGCTGACGTCCCGTGAGCGCCCCGTGAACGTCCCGTGCCGGGCCCACAGGCATTCGCCACCGGTATGAGGGCAACCGGCAGGTACGGCAACTCACTTGGACCGAAGCAGAGATGAGTGTGATGACATGTCCTTCCCGGAACACCCCCCGACGCGCACGGACTCCACGCAGACGCAGCGTGACACGGGCGTGAGTCGGGGCAACGGTCTGGCGATCGCCGCACTGGTTCTGGGCGTGCTGGCGGTCGTCCTCTTCTGGACCGTGTTCGGTGGATTCCTGCTCGGGCTGCTGGCTCTGGTCTTCGGCATCATCGGCGCCCGCAAGGCGCGGGGCGGCAGAGCCCCGCACGGCACGATGTCGATCGTCGGCGCGGTGCTCGGCGGGCTGGCGTTGATCGCCACCACCGTGATCATCGCGGTCGGCGCGTCGATCCTCAACTCGGACGAGTTCAAGAACTTCGACGACTGTGTCCAGCAGGCCGAGACGCGGAGCGAACGGGACGCGTGCGCCGAGGACTTCGACAGGGAAGTCAACGACTGACCGAGGACGGTGTCGGCCGGAACGGGGTGCTCTCCGGACGGAGGCACCCCGTCGTCGCCGGAACCTCGGCCGGCCCGGACCGACGGTGCGGGGCCGACTGCCGCAGACCAGGGGCCTCACCCGGACGGCGGTACAAGCGGGCGAACAGCACAACGTCCAGCCGACGCGGCAGGCGCCTCGCCAGGTCGCATAGGACAGTAGGACCATGAACCGTCACCGACGCCCGCCCCGACGTACCCCGTGGATCGCAGGAGGCGCCGCCCTGCTCGTCCTCGGCGGCCTCGGCGTGTGGGCGTTGGTCGCGCAGGACGGCGGCACTCCCCGCCCCACGCCCTCGAACCCGACCGACCTGGCCCTTCCCACCCTGGACCCACTTCCGTCCTGGACGTTCGGGACAGGCCTGCCGAGCACCTCGCCGGGGACACCCACCCGGACGCCGCCCTCCCCACCGGCGACGTCCCGCCCCCGGGAGACGGTCCCGCCGGGCCTGCGGCCCACGACGCGACCCGAGCCGGAGAGCCGACGGCCGGCGGCCACCGAAGCGGGGGTTCCGGGCGAGAGGCCGGCCACCCGCTCGGCACCGTCCGGCCGGGAGACCGGGCCCCGTGCGACCGCGACCGGCGGCCCGGGCGTCCAGGCCCCGCGGACGACGTCCTCGTCGGCACCGCCACCGGCGCGATCCCCCGGGCACGAGCCTTCGGCGCGGCCCACGGCGCCCGTGCCCCCGGCCCCGCCCGCGCGTCCGGAACCGGAACGGTCGCCGACGACGCGACCGCGGCCCACCACGCCCGTACCGCCGCCCCCCACCCTGACGCCCGCCCCGAAGCCGAGCGCGCCGTTCATGCCGACCCCGCCGACCGCGACGTTCACGCCGACCCCGCCGACCCCGCCGACCCCGCCGACCGCGACGTTCACGCCGACCCCGCCCGCCGCGACGTCCGTACCGGCGTCCCCCCACCGGAAGCACCCGACGCCCGCACCGACGACCGGCGCGCACAAGCCGGTGACCACCACCTGGTACACCTCTCCGGCAGCGGTGGCCGCCGCGCGGCGCATGGCCGCCGAGGGGACGGTGGGTGACCCCGCCTGCTCCCTGGCGGCCGTCGGCCGGCCGGACCCCGCTCTGGTTCCGCGGGACGAGCGCATCGGCATCGGGAGTCACGGCGGCTACTGGTGCCTGATCCGGTGAGACGACCGCGGCCGACCGGCGCGGGGCGCTCCGTCGGACCGCCGTCGGTCACTGGCCTGCCCCGCGACGACGACCAGGTCCGCGGTACCGAGCCGGGCGACTCTGTCGACGAACGCGCCGGGTGAGGTGCGCACATCGTCCAGAGGCTGCGGACCGGCGGCCGCCGACTCCTCCGGCCCGGACAGCGGATCAGCGGGGCGACACGGCACGGTACCGCGTAGGCTTCCCTCGGCACGGGCACGGCTGGGGGGAGCACAGGATGGCTGGGGCGGCTCCGAGGTGGGCGTCGGTTCTCGATTCGGTGGTGGTGTACGCGCAGGGCGCGCTGTGCCGCCGCGTGGCCCGGGGCCCGGTGCCCGCGGACGGTCGGGTGCGGGTGGCGGGACTGCCCCGCTCGCTGGACGCGGACTCGTTGCGGGCGCGCGTCGTCGATGTCTCCGGAGTGCGCGTCACCGAGGCCCGGGTGGAGGTCGGGGCCGAGCCGCAGGACTCCGACCGGGCAGGCGAGTTGCTGCGGGAAGTGGAGCGGTTGCGCGACGACTGCGACGCGGCGCGGGGCCGCCGGGACCGGCAGCTCACCCTGATCGAGGAGATCGGTGCGCTGCGTCCGGTGCCTCCGGCCCGCAGGAAGGACGACCCGCATCGTCGCACTCCGGTCGACGCGTGGCTGGACCTGGCCGATTTCGTCGACGAGCGCCTGACCGGGTTGCACGGCAGGCTCCGCGAACTGGAGGAGGAGCTGCGCCGGGTCGAGCACGAACTCACCGTGGCGGTGGACAGGCACGCCCGTGCCTCCACCGACGCGCCGGAAGCGCACGTGGCCACCTCGGTCTGTGCGGTCCTGACACTCGACGGTGCGCACGGCGCCGAGGTCGGGGTGGAGGTGGAGTACGGGGTGCCCGGCGCCGTGTGGGTGCCCGCCTACCGTCTCGCGCACCGTCAGGGGGACCAGGACGGGCGCCTGTTGCTGCGGGCCTCGGTCGCCCAGCGCACGGGTGAGGACTGGACCGGGGTGCGCATCGCCCTGGCCACCGCCGACCTGCGCCGTCGCACCGAGCTGCCCCGCCTCCGCTCCGTCCGTATCGGACGCAGCCAGCCCGCCCCCGCTCCGCCGGGCTGGCGTGAGCATCCGGCGGGACTGGCCGGTCTCTTCGCCGGTTACGACGCGGCGGGCCCTCGGCCGGGCGGCACCGCCGCGGCCTCCATGGTGGGGACCGCTCCCGTGGCCGGCCGGATGCCGCCGCCGCCCGCGCCGGCGGGTTACGGCGGGCCGCCCACCGCATCGCCGTTTGCGGGTGTCGCCGAGGAGCACGTCCCGCAGGC
>NZ_JFCB01000012.1 GCF_000725125.1 Streptomyces toyocaensis | reverse complement strand
CCCCCGGGGACGGGAAGGGAAGGGGCGGCGGGGGCGAGAAACCTGATCAGGCCCCCCGCCGCCGCACCTGCTCCTTCACCGGCGCGGGCGCGCTGTCCCCGGCCGAGCCGTCGTCGCCGTCCGTGTTGACCCGGTCGATGATCGCCAGCCGCTCCGGGGTGTCCTCCGGCTTCGCGTAGCCGATCAGCACGTAGAGGACCAGCGAGACCGCCAGCGGGACCGAGACCTGGTACTCCAGGGGCACTCCGCCGTCGACGGCCCAGTGGATCGGGTAGTTGACCAGCCAGAAGGCGACCAGACCCAGCGCCCAGCCGGTGAGCGCCGCCGTCGGCCCTGAGCGGCGGAACGGCCGCAGCAGTCCCAGCATCATCGGGATCGCGATCGGACCCATCAGGCCGGCCACCCACTTGATGACGACCGTGATGATGTCCTTGAACGCCGGCGAGTCGACCTGGGTCGCCACCGCCATGGACAGGCCGAGGAAGACCACCGTCGTCACCCGGGCCGCGACCAGGCCGGACCGCTCGCCCCACTCCCGGGCCCTCGCGGACAGCACCGGCGCCACGTCGCGGGTGAAGACCGCCGCGATGGCGTTGGCGTCCGAGGAGCACATGGCCATCGTGTGGGAGAAGAAGCCGACGATGACCAGGCCCAGCAGGCCGTGCGGCAGCAGCTGTTCGGTCATCAGGGCGTAGGAGTCGGAGCCGTCCGCCTTCTGCGACTCCACCAGCAGCGGCGCCATCCACATCGGGAAGAAGAGGATCACCGGCCAGACCAGCCACAGCACCGCCGACAGCCGCGCCGAGCGCTCCGCCTCGCGGGCGTCGGGGGTGGCCATGTAGCGCTGGGCCTGGTTGAGCATGCCGCCGTTGTACTCGAACAGCTTGATGAACAGGAACGCCAGCAGGAAGACCGTGCCGTACGGCCCGACCAGCGGCTCCCCGTGTCCCTGGAGCTCCGGCTGGTCCCAGGCACCGAAGAAGCCGCCGTGGTCTCCGAGTTCGAGCACCACCGCGACGAACATCGTGAGACCGGCCAGCAGCTGGATGACGAACTGCCCGAGCTCGGTCAGGGCGTCCGCCCACAGGCCGCCGATGGTGCAGTAGATCGCCGTGACGACGCCGGTGATGAGGATGCCCTGGTTGAGCGAGACGCCGGTGAACACCGACAGCAGGGTGGCGATTGCCGCCCATTTGGCGCCCACGTCCACGATCTTCAGCAGCATGCCGGACCAGGCCAGCGCCTGCTGGGTCCGCAGGTCGTAGCGGTTCTTCAGGTACTCCAGGGGTGAGGAGACGTGGAGCCGGGAGCGGTGCCGGTTGATCCGGGGGGCGAACAGCTTGGAGCCGATGGCGATGCCGAAGGCGATGGGGAAGGACCAGGTGACGAAGGACGTGACGCCGTAGGTGTAGGCGATGCCCGCGTACCCGGTGAACATCACCGCGCTGTAACCCGACATGTGGTGGGAGATGCCGGAGAGCCACCAGGGCATCTTGCCGCCGGCCGTGAAGAAGTCGCTGACGCTGTCCACCCGTTTGTGCGACCAGACACCGATGGCGACCATCACGGCGAAGTAGCCGATGAGAACCGCCCAGTCGAGACCGTTCATGTCCCCCCTGTCAGGGTCCGCCTTGTGAACTCCACTCAGCTGGTTGACACTTCGCCTGAGCGGGGTAGGGACGAGGAAGGCCGCGAAGTGCCCGCTCATCGTGGGCGGGACGGTGCGGGCCCGACAAGGAAGCGTCGAGTCAAGAGCAAGCAAAAAGGTTCGATTGACTGAATATCGTTCATCTACATGAACGGACGCCGGGCATGGCGGACCCGTCGCCTGCGTGCCGGATCCGTCCGGCCCGGCGGGTCAGCGCAGTTCGTCGGGGCAGGGCGTGCCCCGCTGCCACTTGTACGGAGCCGCCAGGCGGTACGTCCCCGGCTCCGGCGCGAGCAGCACCGTCCACTGGTCGCCGTTCGCGTCCTCCTCCGTCTCCATCAGGCAGCCGTGGACGTTCTCGTACGTCTTCGGCTCGCCCTCCGGACGGTTCTCGGACTCCGCCGTCTCCTGCGGCGGCTCCAGTGCCTCGCCCTCGGCGTCGACGAGGCCCAGCCACGGCGAGTACGGGACGCGGACCAGGATCCGGCCCGCCTTCTCCACCCGCAGCGTCCATCCGCCCTGCTCGGCCCGCTCCACGACCGTGTGCGGCTCCGCCAGCGGGGTCGGCGCCTCCACCTCGAACAGCTGCCAGTTGGCGTCGCCCCAGATCTGCTTCAGATACGGCAGCCCGCGCTGGACCAGCTCCCGCTCCCGCTGGCCGCCGTCGCCGTCCGGCTCGTCCTTCGGCAGCACCACGAAGTGCACGCCCCAGCGCTTCAGCCACTCGTGGTAGTTCGCCGAGTTCAGGGTGTCGTCGTAGAAGAGCGGGTTGCGCTCCATGTCGGCCTGCCGGTTCCAGCCCCGCGCCAGATTGACGTACGGGGCGAGGGCCGACGCCTCACGGTGCGAGGCGGCCGGGACGACCTCCACGCGGCCCCGCTCGGCGCCGACCTCCTGGAGCTCGTTCACCAGCGGCGCCAGCTCACGCGCCCAGGACGCGCGCGGCGTGGTGTGCACGACGTCGTCGACCGACTTGAAGCCGATCCAGCCGAAGAAGCCGACGATCGCGACGACGGCGACGTACCACGTGCGGGACTTCGGGACCGTGAACGGCAGCGCCGCCACCAGCACCACCCCGCCGAACAGCATCGCCAGCCGCGTCATGTTCGAGCCGATCTGCGAACTGATCAGCCAGACCAGCACGATCCCGAGCCCGTACACCGCGGCCGTGATCCGTACCGTCTTCCACTCCACGGGGACCAGGACGTACACCAGGACCGAGTACAGCAGCGGCAGGATCACCGAGCCGATGCCCATCGGCTGTGTCCCCGAGAACGGGAACAGCCAGGCCGACACCGCCACCACCGCGGCCGGCGCGAGCCCCAGGGCCCACGCGCCCGGCCGGCGCTTCTGCAGGAACAGCGCCACCGCCACCAGGCCCACGAACAGTCCCGCGACCGGCGAGGCCATCGTGGCCAGCGCCGCCAGCGGGGCCGCGCACAGGGCCTTCGCCCAGCGTTTGTGGCGCCACCGGTACGGCCAGCAGAAGACGACCGCCACCGCCCCGAGCGCGAACATCGTGCCCAGCCCGTACGTCACCCGACCCGAGGCGGCGTTGCACAGCAGCGCGAACACGCCCGCGAGCGCCGCCCAGAGGGGGTTGCGCACGGCCCGGCTGCGCATGAGCACCAGCGTCAGCAGCCCGGCCGACACCGTCCCCGCGATCATCATCGTCGTCCGCACCCCGAGGACGGACATCAGGTACGGCGACACCACGCTGTACGACACCGCGTGCATGCCGCCGTACCAGGCGAGGTTGTACGCGGAGTCCGGGTGCCGGCCGACGAACTCGGCCCACGCGTCCTGCGCCGCGAGGTCGCCGCCGCTGTTGGCGAACGTGAAGAACCAGACGATGTGCAGCAGGCCGGCGAGACCCGTGACGGACAGCACGGGGTGCCGCAGCATGCGCGCGCGCACGGCCAGGACGGCGGCCTTCGGGCCACGGGGTCCGCGCGGAGCGCCGGGGGCGTCCTCAGCGCCCCGGGAGGGCCGCTGCTGCGTGGACACGGCTATTCGAGGGTCGGATCCCGGACCGGAATCGGCGTCGTCGGCGCGTGTCGGCTCCGCTGTGGCCACCTGAAGGCACTCCCCGTGTCCCGTTCATCGTCCGTTTCCTCGCCCGTTTCGTGACGCTAGCACGCACCCCGCCGGCCGTCGCCCGGGTGGGCGTGGGCCCGCGGGGTGCGGGTGCGCTGCGCCGGTCCGCGTCAGGAGATACGGGTCAGCCTGTCCGTGAAGCCGGGCTCCACGAGGTCCGCCCGGAGGGCGACCGGGACCTTGACCGCACTGCTCGTGCCGTCGCCCACGGTGAGCGTGCCCACCTTCGTGCCGGCCTTCGCCGTGTGCGGCAGCTCGTCCGCCGCGAACGTCAGCTTCACCGACAGGCCCGCCCAGCCGACGGCCTTGACGTCCTCGGTGACGGCGACGGGCGTACGGCCGCCGAGACCGTCGTCCGCGTACCCGACGACGGTGCCCTTCTTCAGGATGGTCGCCGACTTCAGCGCGTCCTGGCCGGCCCGGATCAGCCGGTCACCCGCGGAGAGGGCGCCGGCCAGGATGGTGTTGTCCGCGCCGCCCTCGGGCTGGCGCACCACCGCGCCGATGATCCGGTGGGTCTCGCCGTCGACGTCCTTCTTGGCGGCGAAGGAGAGGTTGCCGAGCGCGGAGGTGGTCGTGCCGGTCTTGATGCCGACGACGTCGTTGTGGCCGACGAGCTGGTTCCAGTTGCCGTGCCTGACGCCCTTGTAGTCGATGTACTCCATCATCGCGGCGACCTCGCGGAAGGCGGGCTGCTTCATCGCGGCCCTGGCCAGCTTCACCTGGTCCACGGCGGTGCTCACGGTGGTGTTGTTCAGACCCGAGGGATCCGTGTACGTCGTGTTGGTCATGCCGAGGTCCTCGGCGGCGGCGTTCATCTTCTCGACGAACGCCTTCTCCGAGCCCGCGTCCCAGCGGGCGAGCAGCCGCGCCACGTTGTTCGCGGACGCGATCAGGATGGCCTCGATCGCCTCCCGCTGGGAGATCTCGTCGCCCGCGGTGACGTCGACGGTCGACTCCTGCCCGGCGTCGGACTGCTTCTCGGCGAGCGCGTCGATCTCGATCTTCGGTCCCTCGGCGCCGCTCTTCAGCGGGTGGTCGCGCAGGACCAGGTACGCCGTCATGACCTTGGCGACACTGGCGATCGGCACGGGCTTCTGCTCGCCGGAGGAGCCGAAGGTGCCGATGCCGTCGACTTCCAGCGCGGCCTGTCCCTTGGCCGGCCACGGGATGTCGAGCTTGTCGCCCTCGAAGGTGTAGGTGTCCTCGGCGGTGAGCTCCAGGGTGGGCGCCGGGAGCGGGCGGACGTTCTGCACGACCGCGAAGACGATCACCAGCAGCAGGACCAGCGGCGTCCAGATCTTGACCCGCCGTACGGCCGTGCGCAGCGGGGTCTGCGGCGGCGGCGGGGTGTTGGTCAGCTCGGCCAGCAGATCCAGCGGCGGCTTGGGCGGCAGCGGCTGCTGCGTCGTCCGCTCAGGACCGACCTGCGGGAGCGAGGTGGTGGCCTCGGCGGGCTGCACCGTGCGCAGCGCGGTGGTGGCGTCCGTGCCGCGTGGCGGCTTGCGGACACCGGGGTCGTCGAAATCCTTCAGCGCGACGAACTTGCTGGTCCGCTCGGCCTCGGGCTCGGCGTCGTCCTTCGTGCCCGTCCCCTCGGACCCGGCCTTGGCGGCCGCGTCGCCCAGCTTGAGCATGGTGGTGGGCTGGTCGACGGAGGGCGCCGGGGACGGCCGCCCGGTCCGGAAGACGGCGGTGGGCTGATCGACGCCGCCCTCGGCCTCGGCGTCGGCCTTGTCGGCGGTGGTCGTGGACGGGCCCGCGTCCGCGTCGGTGCCGTCGCCGTCCTCGTCGGACGAGGGCGCGCCGGTGTCCTCGGAGGCGGTGCCGTCCGCATCGCCGTCACGGGAAGCGCCGGCATCCTCGTCGGACGCGGCCGCGGACGCCTCGGTCACGGCGCCGGAGGGCTCGTCCTCGTCGCGGGACCCGTCGGCCGCGTCCTTCCCCGACCCGGCGTCTTCAGGGGCCTCGCCGGCGGCGGTGGTGTCCGCCGAGGCGTCCTCGCGGGCGTCGCTCGCGGTCGTGTCCGCGCCGGCGTCCTCGGGGCGCTCGCTCGCGGTCGTGTCCGCTTTGGTGTCCTCGCGGGCTCCGCTCGCGGTCGTGTCCGCGCCGGCGTCCTCGGGGCGCTCGCTCGCGGTCGTGTCCGCCCCGGCGTCCTCGGGAGCGTCGGCGGCGGTCGCGTCCTGCGCGGTGTCGCCGGAAGGGGCGTCCGCGGCCGTGCCGCCGGACGCCTCAGCCGCAGCGATGCCCCCGGACGCGGCGGCCGCCGGGACCGTCGTGCCGGCGTCCTCCTCCGCCGCGGTGGCGTCCCGCGGGGTCTCGTCCCCCTCCGACCCCTCCGACGGCGGCGCCCCGTCGCTCTCGTCCCCGTCCGGCTCCCGTCCGGCGGCGTCACCGCTCGCGTCGCCGCCGGACTCCGCCGGGCGGACCCACGCGGCGGCCGCCTCGTGCAGCCGGCGCCCGTCACCGTCCGTCGCGGAATCGTCCCGCACCGACAGCGCCCGGGTGGCCGTGTCGGCGGTCGCGCGGCCCTCCGGGGACCCGGCCTCACGGGCCACCGCCAACCGGGGATCCCGCGCCCCGGGAACCGGACCCGCGCTCCCCGACGTCCGTTCTGCCGACGACTCGCGCTGCTTCGACCTGTCGGGGGACTCGCCCGCCACCGATGCCTCCTCCATGCGCCGCACGCCCCGCGTGCGCCAACCGAACCGTGAACCGCCCGCCCCGACAACGCTCCGCAGCGCTGTCCGAACCATGTACCAGTGTCCTGTGTGCGGGCTTACCCCACGCGGTAGACGAGAACGACATACCTACCGGTTCCACTACGAACCGGTCACGCACCCTCGACAGACCAATGTGAGAGGGGTCACCCTGTCATTCATCCACGCGGGGAGGCATGGATGGGCAGGAGCCGCAGAACACTTCCGGAGGAGCTTCTGCTGCTGGCACTGGACCCGGCAACGGGTACCACTGCACAGCCGCAGTCGCTCGACCTCGGTCTGGCCGGAGCGCAGCTAGTGGAGCTGGCGCTGGCCGGACGGATAGCCCCAGACGGGGATCGTATCGCCGTGGTGGTCCCACGGCCGACTGGAGACCCAACACTGGACTGCGCGTTGGAGTTGCTGCGAAGGCGTGGCGCTCCCGTGCGGGCGGTCCACTGGATCGGCGGGCCGCGTCTCGGGCTCCGCCAGACCTACCTCTCGCATCTGGAGCGGTGCGGCATGGTGCATGCCGTGGCCGGACAGATGTGCGGGGTGCTGCCGACGACTCGCTACCAGGCGACGGACACCGAGATCAGCCGGGAGATCAGGGCCCGGCTGGACTCCGCGATCCGCACCGGCGTTCCGCCGGACCCGCGGACCGCGGCGCTCGCCGCACTGGCGCACGCGGTGGGTCTCGGCAAGCACCTGTACCCGGGGAACGAGGGACGCTCCTCGCGTTCCCGGTTGCGGGACCTGATCCGGCACGACCCGATGGGCGGACTCGTCGCGCACGCCGTGATGGACGTCCAGAACGGCGCGGCGGCCCAGCCGCGCCGCAGCTCCGCACCGACGGCGGGCCGGCAGACCGCCCCCGACGGCGGCAGGGGCGCACCGGAACCCGCCCGAGGCGTTCCGGCGCAGCCACACCGCGGATCCATGGCACGCGCCGTGGCCCACTGAGCCGTACGTCCCCAAGACCGAACGGCACGGCACACCACGGATCCACGGCACCGCAGACCCGGTCACGGGAGCCGCTGTCCGAGCGGGGCGGAGAGAGCGCACGGGCTCTCTCCGCCCCGCTCGGCGTGCCCCGCCCGGCCCCGTCAACCGCCACACGTCGCTGAAGTGGCGTGTACCCGTCGTATATCCGCCGTTTCCCAGCGGCAGGAAGCGCCTTGGTGGCAGTCTGCTCAGGAGCAGACACGCAAAGTGGCAAGTACGAGGCACGCAGCCGGAGGTGCACGTCCCGTGGCGTCCAATGTCAATCCCACCGTCAGGCGGCGCCGGCTGGGCCAGGAGCTGCGCAGGCTCCGTGAGCTCAAGGGCATGACGGCCGAGGAGGTGGCGGAGCGGCTGCTGGTCTCGCAGTCGAAGATCAGCCGCCTGGAGAACGGCCGGCGCAGCATCAGCCAGCGCGACGTCCGCGACCTGTGCGGGGTGTACGAGGTCGAGGACCAGCGGATCGTCGAGTCGCTCATGCAGATGGCCAAGGACTCCCGCCAGCAGGGCTGGTGGCACGCGTTCGGTGACATCCCGTACAGCGTCTACATCGGCCTGGAGACGGACGCGGAATCGCTGCGCGTCTACGAACCCCAGATCATCACGGGGCTGTTGCAGACCCGTGCGTACGCCGAGGCGATCGTGCAGGGCGGTTCCCCGGAGTCGTCCGGGCAGGAGAACGACAAGCAGGTGGAGGTCCGCCTGCGCAGGCAGAGCCGCATCACCGCGGACAAGGACCCGCTGCGGCTGTGGGTGGTGCTCGACGAGGCGGCGCTTCACCGGGTCGTCGGAAGCCGCCAGGTGATGCGGGAACAGCTCGAGCACGTCATGGAGCTGTCCCAGATGCCGCACATCACCGTGCAGGTGCTGCCGTTCGAGGTCGGCGCGCACGCCGGCATCAACGGGCAGTACTCGATCCTTGAGTTCGCCGACGCGGCCGATTCGAGCGTGGTCTACATCGAGGGCGTCACCAGCGACCTGTATCTGGAGAAGCCGCACGACGTGCAGAAGTACACGGTGATGTACGAGCACCTGCGGGCGCAGTCGCTGAACGTGGAACAGTCCCGTCAGCTCGTGGAACGCCTCGCGAAGGACTACGCACGCTGATTTGCCGTCAGGCAGCTGCGGACCCTACACCGTTGGCATGTCTGCTGGGAAGTCACGCCTGGTACATGCCATCCGGTCGAGTGAACGAACGCTCCGGAAGAAGATGTTGGCGAGTAGCGTCGATCACGCCAACCACCAGCGGGGGTCGGCGAAATCCGTTCTGCGGTCCATGCCGGAATGCGCAGGCCGGTGACAGCAACTCAGCATCTGGCTACGGAGCGAACATGGCAATTCGTCTGGGCACCACGGAAACGTGGACGACGTCCTCCTACACCAACAACAACGGCGCGTGCGTGATGGTCAGGTCGACCACCGAGGCGGCGCTGGAGCTCGGGGACACCAAGGTCCCCGAGGGTCCGAAGCTGGCCTTCCCCGCGGACGCGTGGAGCGCCTTCGTGGCCTCGGTCAAGGGCTGACCACCCCGTCAGCACCACCGGCAGAGCCCTCTCGACCAGATCGCCGTCCTAGCCGAGAGGGCTCGGCGTGTGTCCTCCCGGCCGGGACGTCCGCGCCGGCTCAGCCCTCCGCGGGCGGCCCCACGGGGAAGGCCACGTCACACACCGGGTCCTCGGGGCCCGCGGCCGACCAGTCCGCGAAGTACACCTCACGGCAGGGACCCGTGGGCGTCAGCCCTTCGGCCTCCATCCACTCCTCCACCGCCTCGAAGGCGGCCAGGATCTGCGGATGCGCCACCTGCGCCTTGGTGATCCGGGTGCGGGCCAGCCGCAGCGCGGGCTCCGCCCGGACGGTCGTGCCCCGGGCCCGGCCCCGGCCCTCGGCCCAGGCGCGCGCCGCCGCCTCGTCGGCGACCGGGACGCACGCCTCCGCGGGGCCGTCGCTCTCCGCCGACACCTCGGCGTGGTACGCCACGAAGGGCGTCCCGGCCACACCACCGCACTCCCGGGCCGCCTCCTCCAGCCGGCCCAGCGACGCCCCGATCCACGCCGGCAGCTCGTCCGCCAGCAGGTGCCGCGACTCGGTGATCAGTACCTGCGCCGGTACGTCCACCGTCTCGACCACGAACTTCCCGTACATCTCGGAGCTCCTCCCCGACAACCGTCCACGGAGGTAGTCGGCGAGCGCCCGCTGCCCGGCGTGCCGCGCCTCGACGTCCGCCCAGTACGCCGCGAGCCGTTCGGCCCCCGCCGCGCCGCCGTCCGCGTCGACGACCTCGGCGATCCGGGCCAAGGGCATGTCGAGCTGCCGCAACAGCGCCACCAGCCGGGCCCTTTCGACCTGCCCGGCCCGGTAGAAGCGGTAACCGGTGGTCCCGTCGACCCGCGCCGGGGCCAGCAGCCCCAGCCGGTCGTACAGCCGCAGCGCCTTGGCCGACAGCCGCGCCCGCGCCGCGAACGCCCCGATGGAGAGCAGTTCCTCGTCCACGCCGACATCCTCCGTCACCGGGCGGCCCTTCCGCCCGGCGGGAGAGACGCTCACCCCTGCCCCAGGGGCAAGGTCAAACGGTCAGCCGATCGCCTTCTCCACCGCCGCGACGACCTCCGGCGACTCCGGCTCCGTCTGCGGCGAGAAACGGGCGACGACCTCGCCGTCCCTCCCGATCAGGAACTTCTCGAAGTTCCAGCGGACGTCCCCGCTGTGCCCCTCCCCGTCGGCGAAACCGGTCAGGCGCTCGTACAGCGCGTGCCGCCCGTCCCCGTTGACCTCGACCTTCTCGGTCATCGGGAAGGTCACGCCGTATGTCGCCGAACAGAACTCGGCGATCTCCTCCGCGCTGCCCGGCTCCTGTCCGAGGAACTGGTTGCAGGGCACGCCGAGCACCGTGAAGCCCCGCTCCGCGTACCGCTCGTGCAGCCGCTCCAGGCCGGCGTACTGCGGGGTCAGCCCGCACTTGGAGGCCACGTTCACGACGAGCACGACCCGGCCCGCGTACTGGGCGAGGTCCGCCGAACCGCCGTTCAGGGCGCCGATCCCGACGCCGAGGGGTGAAGTGCCGTTGTTCTCTGCAGTCGTCATGAGCCGACCCTAGCCCCGCGAGGCCTCCCTTCCCCGGCCGGCCTCGGCCAGGACCTCGCCCGCCGCCGTCCGTACGTACAGCACCGACCGGCCCGCCCTGCCGCACCGCTCCACCAGGCCCGCGTCCAGCAGCACCCGCAGGTGCCGGCCGACCGAGCCCAGCCCCTGCCCGGTCACGGCGACGAGGTGGCTGGTGCTCATCGGGGTGCCGAGCAGCATCAGCACCCGGGCCCGCGCGGCGCCGAGCAGCGTTTCCAGGCCCGCCGGCACGGGCTCCCGGCCGGCCTCGCCGGCCAGCGCGCCCGTGCACGGGTACACGAGGGCGTACCGCCGCGTCCCCTCCCACGACACCCAGCCCACCCGCTGCGGGGTCACCGGCACGAACAGCAGCTCGGCCCCGGAGATCTCGCGCGGCGGCAGCTCGTGCGCGTTGACCTGGAGCCGGTTGCCGCCGAGCCAGCGCGTCCCCGGCCGCAGCGCGTCCAGCGCCGCCGCCCAGCCGCCCCGCGCCACCTGCGCCGTCCGGGCCACCACGTCGGCCTGGAGGATCCGGCGCCGCCGCGCCCAGTACGGGCGTACGGCGTCCTCCCAGACGTGCGTGAGGAGGTCCGCGGCGCGTTCGCCCAGGTCGTCGCGGTCCAGCGGGGCGGGCAGCGGCCCGCCCAGCGAGACCCGCAGATGCGCGCGGGCGGTGGCCGACGGGACCCGGCGCACCCGCTCGACCTCCTCCTCGAAGGTCTCGTCACCCCGCGGGGTGACGGTCAGGAAGTCCGCGATCCACACCGTTCCCAGCGCGGACGGCACCAGCAGGGCGGTCACCGGATCGGCCGTCAGCCGCGCGCGATAGGCCGGCAGATGGGCGTCGAGCCACGCCCGCTCACCGGGGTGCGCGGCCCGTGCCGCGTGCAGCAGCCGCAGGCCCGCGAAGGTCTCGGCGAGCGGCGAGAGCACGAAACGGCTCCCGGCGAGTGTGTCCGCACTGATCTGCCACCAGCCCACGACCGCCCGCCTCCCGGAGGTTGTTCCGCCCGTGCGCGAAACATTAACGACCACCCCGCCGCCCTCCCCAGACTCCGCGCATGCGCAGCTACCGGGATCTGTTCCGCACCCCCGAGTTCACCCCGCTCTTCCTCTCCGCGTCCGCCCGCACCCTGGCCCGGACGACGAGCGGCCTGGCCCTGGCCACCCTGGTCCACCGGCAGACCGGCTCACCCCTGCTGTCCGCGCTCAGCATGTTCGGCCCGTCCCTCGCGCACGTCCTCGGCGCGACCCTGTTCATGTCGGCCGCCGACCGTCTGCCGCCCCGGGCGGCCACGGCCGGCACGGCCCTGTCCTTCGCGGCGCTCACGGCGCTCCTCGCCCTGCCCGGCCTGCCCCTCACGGCCGTCTTCGCGGTCCTGCTGCTCCAGGGGCTGGTCGCGTCGGTGGGCGGGGGAGTCGTCTGGGGCCTGCTGAACGAGATCCTCCCCACGGAGGGCTACCTCCTGGGCCGCTCGGTCTTCAACATGATGAACGGGCTCCTGCAGATCACCGGCTTCGCGGCCGGCGGCGTCCTGGTGGCGGTCCTGTCGCCGCGCCTGTCGCTGCTGCTCGGCGCGGCCCTGTACGGCACGGCGGCGCTCGTCGCCCGGCTCGGCCTGACCCCCCGTCCGCCGCGCGCCACGGGCCGCCCCTCGGTACGGGCCACCTGGCGGGCCAACGCCCGGCTCTGGTCGTCCCCGCCCCGCCGCCGCGTCTACCTCGGCCTGTGGATCCCCAACGGCCTCGTCGTCGGCTGCGAGTCCCTCTACGTGTCCTACGCCCCCGAGTCCGCCGGCACCCTCTTCGCCTGCGCGGCCGCGGGGATGCTGGCCGGTGACCTCACGGTCGGCCGCCTGGTGCCGCCGGACCGCCGACGGCGGCTGGCCACCCCGCTGCTGCTGCTCCTCGCCACGCCCTACCTGCCCCTCGTCCTCGGTCCGCCCGTCCCCGTGGCCGCCGCTCTGGTCGCCGTGGCCTCCGCCGGCTTCGCGGCGGGCCTGGTCCAGCAGGAGCGGCTGATGGCCCTCACCCCGCCCGAGCTCTCCGGTCACGCCCTCGGCCTGCACTCCTCCGGCATGCTCACGATGCAGGGCGTGAGCGCGGCCCTGGCCGGCGGCCTCGCCCAGCTCACCTCGCCCGCCGCCGCGATGACCGCACTGGCGGCGGCGTCGGCCGCGGTGACCCTGCTCCTGCGGGCGACCGGCCCCAAGCACCGGACGGCCGTCCGGGCCTGACCCACCCCCCGGGCCGCCCCGTGCTCCGTCCCGGCCCTACCGGTCCTCCTCCGGGAGCTCCCCCTCCACCAGCCGCTCCGCGATGTCGTCCGCCCACGCCTGGGCCCAGCGGCGCAGCTCCTCGACCGCCGGGCCGTCGAGGCCGTGGGCGCGGAACTCGCCGTCGTCGAGCCATTCGGCGCCGGTCAGCCGGGACTGGAGCTCGGCGAGGTCGAAGGTGTCGGGTGCCTGGCGGCGGCCCAGCTCCTCCAGCTCCGGGTGGCTCCACCGGTCCGAGACCGCGCGGACGTCGACGAGGTCACGGGCCAGGCCCCGGTCCGCCAGCGCCCGTACCGCCGTACCGGTCAGGTCCTCCAGGGAGAGCGCCGGACCGGCCGGCGTCTCCACCGCCGGCCGCCACAGCACCTCCTTGCGCAGGTCGACCCGGCACCGAGCACCGGACGCGGGCTCATGGACGGCCAGCCGCGCGGACAGCGGATCGGCCTCCCGGCTCCCCACCGCCCACCCGCGCCCCTCCAGGCCCGCCCGGACCGCGTCGGTGATCTCCGTCATGGCCGCGGGATGCTCCGTGGCCAGGTCCACCCCCCGGCTGATCCGGGCGTCCACCAGCCCGTGCGCCCGTACGGCGTCACCACCGGCCAGGACGAGCGCGTACGGCGCCCCCACGGCGAGCAGATCGCCCGCCAGCCGCTCGTGCACCGCGTCCACACCGGTCGGGGATGAGGTCATGCCCCGATTATCACGGGTGGCGCCCGGCATGAACGACAACCGGCGGGCCGACCGGACCCAGGCCGCGCCGGCCGCCGTCGCGGTCCGGCGCGAGCACGCCCGGCGGGCACCCGCGGCGGCCGTACGGCACCGGCCCCGGTCGTACGATCCGAACCGGCACGAACGATCCGAACCGGCGCGAAAGCAGGGGACGGGACGATGGCACGCGGCACACTCCGGATCCACCTCGGCGCGGCACCGGGCGTCGGCAAGACCTACGCCATGCTGTCCGAGGCGCACCGCCGGGTGGAACGCGGCACCGACTGCGTCGTCGGCCTCGTGGAGCACCACGGCCGGCCCCGCACCCGGGCGCTGCTGCACGGCCTGGAGGAAGTCCCCCGCAGACGGCTGGAGCACCGGGGGGCCACGCGCACGGAAATGGACCTGGACGCCGTGCTGGCCCGCCGCCCCGAGGTGGTCCTCGTCGACGAGCTCGCCCACACCAACGCCCCGGGCTCGCGCAACACCGAGCGCTGGCAGGACGTGGAGGAACTGCTCGCGGCCGGGATCGACGTGATCTCCACGGTCGACATCCAGCACCTGGAGTCGCTCGGCGACGTCGTCGAGTCGATCACGGGGGTGCGCCCGCGGGAGACCGTGCCGGACGAGGTGGTGCGCCGGGCCGACCAGGTCGAGCTGGTCGACATGACCCCCGAGGCCCTGCGCCGCCGGCTGGCGCACGGCAACGTCCACCCGCCCGACAAGGTCGACGCGGCCCTGTCCAACTACTTCCGCCCCGGCAACCTCACCGCCCTGCGCGAGCTGGCCCTGCTCTGGGTGGCGGACCGGGTCGACGAGTACCTGCAGCAGTACCGCAGCGAGCACGGGGTCCGCGCGATCTGGGGCTCGCGTGAGCGGATCGTGGTCGGCCTGACCGGGGGCCCGGAGGGCCGGACGCTCATACGGCGGGCCGTACGCCTCGCGGAGAAGGGCGCCGGAGGCGAGGTAATGGCGCTCTACGTGGCCCGCAGCGACGGGCTGACCTCGGCCTCGCCTGGGGAACTGGCCGTCCAGCGCACCCTCGTCGAGGACCTGGGCGGCAGCTTCCACCATGTCGTCGGCGACGACATCCCGACCGCGCTGCTGGAGTTCGCCCGCGGGGCGAACGCCACCCAGATCGTGCTCGGCGCGTCCCGGCGCACGGGCTGGCAGTACGTGCTCGGGCCCGGCGTGGGTGCCACCGTCGCCCGCGACTCCGGGCCGGACCTGGACGTCCACCTCATCACGCACGACGAGGTGGGCAAGGGCCGCGGCCTGCCCGCGGCCCGGGGCGCGCGCCTCGGACGGTCCCGGATCCTGGCCGGGTGGCTGACCGGCGTGCTCGGCCCCCTGCTGCTGGCCCTGCTGCTGAAGACCGCCCTGCCCGACGTGGGCCTGGCCAACGACATGCTGCTCTTCCTGGCGTTCACGGTCGCGGCGGCGCTGCTCGGCGGCCTGCTCCCCGCCCTCGGCTCCGCCCTGGTGGGGTCACTGCTGATCAACTGGTACTTCACGCCGCCGGTGCGGACCTTCACCATCGCCGCCCCCCAGAACATCGTCGCCCTCGTGGTCTTCGTGGGGGTCGCCGTGTCCGTGGCGTCGGTGGTGGGCCTCGCGGCACGCCGTACCGACCAGGCGGCCCGGCTGCGCGCCGAGGCGGAGACCCTGTCCTTCCTCGCCGGTACCGTGCTGCGGGGCGAGACCAGCGTGGAGGCGCTGCTGGACCGTGTGCGGGAGACCTTCGCCGTCGACTCCGTGGCCCTGCTGGAACGGGAGGACGACAAGGCGCCGTGGTCCTGCGCCGGCAGCGTCGGCGCCGCCTCCGCCGTGCCGCGGCCCGAGGACGCCGACGTGGCCGTGCCCGTGGGCGACGACATGGTGCTCGCCATCTCGGGCCGGGTCCTGCCCGCATCCGACCGTCGCGTCCTGGCCGCGTTCGCCGCGCAGGCCGCCGTCGTCCTGGACCGCGGGCGGCTCCAGTCCCAGGCCGACCGGGCCAGGGAACTGGCCGAGGGCAACCGCATCCGCACCGCCCTGCTCGCCGCGGTCAGCCACGACCTGCGCACTCCGCTCGCCGGGATCAAGGCGTCGGTGTCGTCGCTGCGGTCGGGCGACGTCGCATGGTCGGAGGAGGACCGGGCCGAACTCCTGGAGGCGATCGAGGAGGGCGCCGACCGTCTCGACCACCTGGTCGGCAACCTGCTCGACATGTCCCGCCTGCAGACCGGAACCGTCACGCCGCTCATCCGCGAGGTCGACCTGGACGAGGTCGTCCCGCTGGCCCTGGGAGGGATGGCGGAACCGGGACCGGCCGTCGTCCTGGACATCCCCGAGAGCCTGCCCATGGTGGCGACGGACACGGGGCTGCTGGAGCGGGTGGTCGCCAACGTCGTCGAGAACGCCGTCAAGTACAGCCCCCGGGACGAGCCGGTCCTGGTCGCGGCCAGCACGCTCGCCGACCGGGTGGAACTGCGCGTGGTGGACCGGGGGCCGGGCGTTCCCGACGAGGTCAAGGAGCGCATCTTCTCCCCGTTCCAGCGCCACGGCGACGCCCCGCGGGGCGACGGGGTCGGCCTCGGCCTGGCGGTCGCCCGCGGTTTCGCCGAGGCCATGGGAATCACGCTGCAGGCCGAGGACACCCCCGGCGGCGGCCTGACCATGGTCCTCAGCCTCCCGGCCGCCGAGGGCCGGCCACCGGACCCCGCCACGCCCTCCGGAACCCGCGCCGGGGCGGCACCGACCGGTGGAGAACCGTTCACCCACGCGGCCCAAAACCTGCAGCGGCCGATGTAGACATGTAATCGCGAAGGGGTTAGTCTCTCTTCTGTCGACAGGAACATCCGTGAGGCGGGCAGACACGAACTGCCCGCAGTGCAGGACCGAAGAGGGCACGGCGGTGGAGTGACGGGGCCGGAGCAGGTTTCATGGTCCCCTCGCTGACCGCCGGGCCCGGCGGCCTCATCAGGGCCGCCGGCAGGACGCAGTACCAGCAGTACCGAGCAGTGACAAAAGACAGGTGCCACGGAAGAAGGAGAAGGAGGCGAACGCCATCAGGATCGCCCGGGCGAGAAGGGTCCGCCCGGGTACCGCAGGCCCCGGAACGGAAGGTGGTCACACGGTCACGCATCCGCGATCCCCGCACCCCGCGCCCCTCACCGGGGCAGGTGCGGACATGTAGGGCCGGCAGTGCAACAAGCCGGCGGATGGTGTTACAAATCCCTCGGGGCCTTGGTGCCGTACGGCACCAAGGCCCCTCGACGCATTCCCCCCGCAGGACCCCGCAGTTCCCACCAGAGGTGCAGATGACCGCAGACACACCGCTCGACCGGATCGACGACGACGACTACCCCGCCTACACCATGGGACGAGCAGCGGAGATGCTGGGTACGACGCCCGCCTTCCTGCGCGCTCTCGGTGAGGCCCGGCTGATCACGCCGCTGCGTTCCGAGGGCGGTCACCGCCGCTACTCCCGCTACCAGCTGCGTATCGCCGCCCGCGCCCGTGAGATGGTCGACCAGGGGACCTCCATCGAGGCGGCGTGCCGCATCATCATCCTGGAGGACCAGCTCGAAGAGGCCCGGCGCATCAACGAGGAACTCCGGGCCCGGTGATCGCGGGTCCGGCTCCGGGGCGCACGAGTGGGCCACGAGACCGGTGCATAGAATCCGTTCCCATGGTGAAGCCTGACGAGCTGATCGTTCACATCGCCGCCCTCGTGGAGTCGGGGCAGAGCAGCCAGATGTCCCTGACCGTGGTCACCGGTGGTGCCGTCATCACCGGTCGCCTCGCTCCCGAAGCCGTGTGGCGGCGGAGGGTGGCGGAGGTGCTGACGGATTCCGCCCAGCTGAGCGGATTCTCCGCCGTGTTCGACGCTCCCCCGCGGCAGGACGGCCCTCCCACACACCTGCACTTCCACGTCGCCCGGATCCTGCAGGGCACGGTGGGTATCCCGGAAACGGGCGGGATGTACCGCGTCGCGATCGAGGACGTCAGCGCCTGGACGGTGGGGGACTTCAGCTACTCCGACCACTGATCCGCGGCACCCGGTGAGGGGCCGGCGGCGGGGCCATTCAGCGGGAGAGGGCGATGACGCCCAGGGCGTTGCCGTCCTCGTCGACCACGGGCAGGGCCCCGAGCCGCCGGTGCCGCATCACGTGCTCGGCCTCGGCCACAGTGGTCAGCGGGGAGGCGAAGAGCCCGCCGGTGTCGTCGGCGCGGGCGACGTCGCGCAGGCGGACCCGGTCCGTGTACCCGAGCCCGGTCCGCACGGCGGTCAGCCGGGCCCGGCTGACCAGGTGGGTGCACTGGCCGTCCTCGTCACACACGACGAGGTGACCCGTGCGGGCGGCGGTCATGACGGACAGCGCCACCTCGACGGTCATGCCGTCCCAGACCTGGGGCCCGGCCGCGTGCATGACGTCGGCCACGGTCCCGCGCGCAGCGGCGGGGTGCGTCGAACGGGTCGAACGGGAATGCGTCTGGACCGGCGTCAAGAGGTACCTCCAGCGGTGATGGGTCGGCTTTCTGAGCGGGACGGCCCCGAAAATCGGCGGTCGACGGTGGAAGTCCGCCGAATGGAAGCAGGTACGGCGTTTTTCCGGCCGGGGCGCGACTTTCAAAAACCGAAAAGCAGGGGACCGCGTACGTACGGCAGGAACGCACGCAGCTGGGGCCCGCACCCCAAAGGATGCGGGCCCCAGCTGCGCGATGCGCTTCAGCGTCAGGCGGGAACGATGTTCTCCGCCGTCGGGCCCTTCTGGCCCTGCGCGATGTCGAAGGAAACCTTCTGGCCCTCGAGCAGCTCACGGAAGCCCTGGGCGGCGATGTTCGAGTAGTGGGCGAACACGTCGGCGCCGCCACCGTCCTGCTCGATGAAGCCGAAGCCCTTTTCCGCGTTGAACCACTTCACGGTTCCAGTAGCCATGTCATATCTCCTTCGGGGCAGTGCGTCGACGTCCGCCCTGTGCGGACACCGTGTCGCCGCGATGATCACCCCGCCGGAAAAAGACCGGAAATGCACAAGCACTTCCCCGGCACGGATGCCGCGGAGAGTGCTTGAAGTTTCGGGAACCACAACTGCAACTTCGTCGACAGTAGCACGCTGCGGCGCTCTGTGTATTTCGGCGAATTACGCTCGGTTCGCTGTCTTAAGGAAACTGCCCGCACGTCGCGTTGAATTCTCACCCCGCCGCTGCAGATACGGGTTGCCGCACCGTCCGGTCCCTCCCGCCCGGGAACCACGCGGCTGTGCACGATGTCCTGCTGAGTCGTGAACACAACAGAGCCGGCCGCCGGCTCCTGCCTCCCCTGGGTGGGCTCAGCGGCCTTCGGAGCCGCCGCGGGCGCCGCCGCCTGGGCGCTGACCACCTGGGCCCGCGCCTACTGCGACGCGGGCTACGAGGCCGGCGGACGTCTCGAACTCACCTTCCTGTTACTCCTCGCCCCCGTCGCCGGAGCCCTCGTCGGGGTCATGGCGCAGGCCACGGGGCGACGCCTGTCCCGTCACGCACCGACGGCGGTCCGCGTCGCACTGCCGACGCTGCTGACGGTCGTCGCGACGGTCTGGGCCGCGTGGTGGTTCTTCGCGACCCAGGGAACGCCGGCCGGCTATCCCGGCGACTCCGGCCTCTGCCCTGTGAGCAACATCCCACCGCAGTGGCCCGCATGGATCCCCGCGTGATCCGGCGTCGGTTCCACGCCCGGATCACCGAGGGGCCACGGCGGTCCTGCGGCCCGTGGCCCCTCGGTGGATCCCTGGTCGGCGCTTCCGGCGGTCAGCCCCGCAACTCCTCGGTCAGACCCAGCTGGCTCATGAGGGCGCCGGTGTCCAGATAGGCGCGGCCCTCCTGGATCTTGCCGTCCCTCACCTCGTAGATGTCGCACGCGTGCACCGTGACGTGCTGCCCCGTGGCGGGCACGGTGCCCGCGTGCAGGACGAGGTCCCCGGTCTGCGTCCCGCTTCCTGTGTATTCGACGACCACCCTGTCGCCCTGGGACGTGAGGTGGTCGAGGGTGAACTTGCCGTCGGGCATCGCGTCGAACATGGCCTTCGCGAGCTGGGTGAAGCCCTCCGGACCCTGCAGCGTTCGTCCGCTGCCCTCCTCGACGAGGGTGCAGTCAGGAGCGACGGACCCGGCGATGGAGTCGTAGTCCCGGTCGTTCCACGCCCGGAACAGATCGCGGACGAAGGTTTCATTCTCAGCCATGGGAACCTCCACTGGAGAACATTCCTTCCTCCCCATGCTCACCTGCTGAGTCCGGCCGCGCATCCTCCGGAACACCTGGTCCGGAAACCGAGCGCCGTGCCCGGCCGGCGCGCGGCCGACCGTGGGCCTCACAGCCGGCGGTCGGGGCGGGGGCGGGGAGCGACCGACCGGATGTGGTCACCGAGTGCGGCGAAGGACACCGGTGGGCCGGCCGCTGCGCGGACCGCGCCCAGGCCGGCGCTGTCCGGGTCCGGGGCGGCGTCCACGGGGCGGGGAACGCGAAGTGGGGGCATGGACCGCGGGGTCGAAGGCAGACGAGAAGACCACTCCATGGGCCGCGGTCTGCCAGGCAGACCCGAGCGCGGGCGCTCGCGCATCCGTTGCCGACAGCCGGGGCGGCGGGAGGGGCAGGGTGTGCAGTGCTGCGGTCATGCCGGCAAGGACTGCGGCAGGATGACCGCGTGACAGTGAGATGGAGGCTCGGACTCGTACGGCTGAGTGGAGCGGACCGGAGACGTCGTGCCGCGGAACTCGCCGAGGTCGAGGCGGAGATCACGGCCTACGGAGAGACTCTCGACCGGCACCCCTTCTCCCCTGGCCAGTTGGGTGCCACAGACGAGATGCGCGCGGACCTGGCCCGCGCCCTCGACGCGTACGAGGAGGCCAAACGGGCCTTCGTCGGCGATCGCGACCGTGCGGATGCCTTGGACGTCCTGCGGGCCCTGGACGAGGGGCACCATGCGTTGGCCTGTCTGGACGCCCGGCTCGCGGGCGCGCCGCCGCCCGAGCGACTGCCGCTGTGCTTCTTCGACCCACGGCACGGGCGGTCTACCGCACAGGTGCGCTGGGCACCGGACGGCGGGGCCGCCCGCAATGTGGCCGTGTGCGCCGCCGACGCGGTGCGTATCGCGGAGAGCCGAGAGCCGATCACCCCCGGGAGCGGCCGCGGGGAGCAGAGTTCTCGGATGTCCGGGGCCCGCGCGACGGGTGCGACGCGCGGGTCGCCGCGCGACTCGGGGCCGTCCCCCAGGAGGGCGAACCGGACGGTGTCGGGAAAGGGCGACGGCAGGCAACGGGTGGCGTTGCCCGAGCGGCGGCAGCCGGCGGTTCTGGTCGTCCGCACCGAACGCCCCGCCCACATCACCGTGCTGGTGGATCAGCCCCAGGGACGCCGGCCGCGCGGCTACCAGCTGCACAGCGCCGACGGCCCTGTCGTCGCCCGGATCCCGCTCAGCCGGGGCGGAGGCCGACGCGAGGCCGGCTTCCGGCTCGAATTCCGGGACGGCGTCCGTGTGCGCTGGTCGGCGAGTGCCGAACCCCCGGACGCCGTGCCCGAGTTCGACGTCCACACCGGCGGGCAGGGATTCGACGTCGTGCGCTACCGGGGCACCGCCGGGCCCGGCGTGCTGCGCCACCGTGGCCGGGGAACGGTCGTGCTCCAGGCGCTCGACGACGAACTCGCCGAGTGGGCCACGCTCGGTGAGGGCCTGGGCGACTGCGACATAGCGGTCACGTGGCCCGGACCGGGCTACTACCAGGTCAGAGCTCACGGAGCATGGATCCTGACACGGGAGGCAGGAGGCTGAGGCTCCCGGGCGGGTGGGTGGCGACGCCGCGCGGGCGGGCGGGACGGCCAACGACGGTCAGCCACGACGGCGGACGCGCCGGTCAGCCGACGCGCGTTAGGTCGCACCTCCCGCTTGCCCCGGCCGCACCGCCGGTGCCGTCGTACGCCTGCCGACCGATGCCGAGGTCTGCCGGTGACTGACTCATCCGAAGAGGGCAATCAGTCCGTTCACCCAGATGCCCAGCATCACCAGGACCACCAACAGGCAGCCGGCCCCCGCGAGGAAGCCGCTGAACTTCCCGGTACCGACGTCCGCTTCGTTGTCCGGGGCGGAAGGTATCCAGTTCCAGTCCACCGGGCGTCCCAGGGCTTCGGAGCAGGCGGTGCGTACAGCCGCCAGCTGCTCCCTGGCGAACGCGGAGGGGGCAAGGGACTCGGGACCACGCCACGCGAGTGCCCTCATGCGCTCCAGGGGTGTCCGGTACCTCGCTTCGAAGGCGGACGTCTCGCCCGCGTCCCGGTTTTCCTCCAGGTACATCCAGCGTCCTGCCTGCGCGGGCTCACCGTACAGCCGGTACACCTCCGCCAGACGACGGCGCAGTGTCAGGTCGTCGGGGTAGGAGGAGACCAGTCCGCGTAGGCGTTGACGCGCCATGGGCACGCGACCGGCTGCCAGATCCGCGTCGACTCGGGCGAGGGTGGCTGTCAGTGGCATGGCTGCATGATCGGCCAGGACGGTGGGGCATCTCGACTCGTTTTCGTCGGGCGACTGGTCAACCCCGGCTCCGACGAGGGCACACGGGCCATGCGCCGGCCTCGGCGTCCGGGTCCGGCCCGGTGAGCTGCGAACGCGGAAGGGCGCAGCGGTTCCCGCGCCGCGCTGATCCGACAGCAAGGGACCAGCGACCGGGACCGGGCCATCGCCGGATCACCTCCGAGCCGCCGGCGGTACTTCGCGGGCTCCTGCCGGTCTCTCAGGTGGGGACGCGGGCGTGCCGCAGCGGTGCTCCGGCCTGATGGAGACTGGCGAGGGCCAGCCGGTAGGAGGTGATCAACCCGGTCTCCACGTAGTCCAGACCCAGTTCCTGACAGTGGCGCCGCACGATGGTCCGGGCCCTGCGCAGGTTGGGGCTGGGCATGCTGGGGAACAGGTGGTGTTCGATCTGGTGGTTCAGCCCGCCCAGTGCGATGTCGGTGAACCTGCCGCCGCGCACGTTGCGTGAGGTGAGCACCTGGCGCCGGAGGAAGTCCGGGCGGTCCGCGCCCTTCAGGATGGGCATGCCCTTGTGGTTGGGCGCGAAGACGGAACCGAGGTAGACGCCGAACAGGCACTGGTGGACGGCGACGAAGGCGATCGCCATGCCGGGGGGCAGCAGCCACAGCAGCACGGTCACGTAGAGCGCGAAGTGCGCGAACAGCAGGACGCCGTCGAGCGCGCGGTGCTTGAGCGAGGGATTGGTCAGTGCCTTCGCGCTCGACACGTGCAGGTTGAAGCCCTCGAGCGTGAGGAGCGGGAAGAACAGGAACGCCTGCCAGCGGCCGATCAGGCGAGGGAGGCCTTTGGCGGCCCGCGCCTGGTCCTGGGACCAGACCAGCAGGTCCGGGTCGACGTCGGGGTCGAGTTCCTCGTGGTTGGGATTGGCGTGGTGGCGGGTGTGTTTGTCCTGCCACCACCCGTAGCCCATCCCGATACCGGCACCGGCGATCCGCCCTGACACCTCACTGGCCCGGCGTCGGCGGAACACCTGGCGGTGCGCCGCGTCATGGGCCAGCAGGGCGACCTGGCCGAAGACGACGGCGAGGAAGGCGGCGACCGCGAGTGACCACCAGCTGTCGCCGACGAGCGCGACGGCGGCCCACCCGCTGACGTAGAGCCCTGCCACCACCGTGATCCGCAAGGCGTAGTAGCCGGGACGGCGCTCCAGCAGCCCGGCGGCGGCGATCTTTTTCGACAAGCGGGCGAAGTCACTGCCGGACGCCGCCGAGGGCGAGGGGTGGACCGTGCTGTCACTGCTCATGATGGTGAAACTCTCTCCGCAGGGGCCGATGGCTCGGCGCCGCCCCGGAAGCCGCTGGGAAGGGGCCGCAGGCAGAACTCCACGTCCTCCGCGATGTGCGTGCCGACGCATCGCGCCCGGCGCGGGAGCAAGGAGGACGTCTGCTTCGTCGGTCAGCGGCTGCGCAGGCCCTCTTTCCGCGCCCGGGTACCCCGCCGGGGGCGCTTCACGCCGTCACAGGACGGGCTTCCGGAGCGGCCTGTTGGCCCGCCGAACCGACTCCGGCCGGTGAAGCGGGTCCCGCTGCTCGCTGATGAGGGCGCGAACGCCTGACCGGTCACGCCGCGGTCGCGGTGATGAGGACGGCGACGGTGACCGGTCCAGGGGCGTCGGTGGCCGTCGTGTCGGCCACGGCGGCCCGGACGGCGCGGGCGACTTCCAGGGGGTGGTGTCCGGGGGCGACCGAGAGCTGGAGCTCGACACGCCGGCCGGGCGGGTCGGCATGGTCCTCCACCCTGACCGGGCGGCTCCCCAGCACGGTGGTGAGGCCGGCGACGCCCGGAACACCCGTTGCGGCGTCCGCCAGATCCCCGACGGCCCCTCGCGCGGGGCCCGTTCCGGCCGCAGGGGGCGAACTTCGCGCTGCTGCGGCTGCGGCTGCGGCTGCGGCTGTGGCCTCCGGTGCGGGCGTCATGGATCCCGCTGCGGTCCGTGACGTCGCACCCGTCTGCGGGACCTCATGGAGATCCGTGACGCGCAGGTCGGCTGTCACCGTGACCAGGCCGAGTCGTCGAACGGCCGCGTCCAGCAGCGTGCTCCTCAACTGGTCGGCGGTTTCGGGCAGTGGCCGCCCGAGTGATGCCGAAAAGGCGGCTTCGATCCTGAGCGGGCCCGGCGGCATCGCGCTGGCCGGCGGACGGACGGTCGGCTCGGACACGGATTCGAGCGGGGCCGGCCCGATGCGCAGGGACTCCAGCCGCACCCCGGGGATCTCGTCAGCGGCGCGTGCGAGCGCCTGGGTGGCCGCCTGCTCGGTGATCCATGTCCCGTCGGCGGGCCCGCCCAGCGGAAGCAGCCGGCCCAGGTCGAGTTGGCGCCGTACCGCCTGTGTCCACGCCTCGGAGCCCACCGGCCTCTCACCCTCTCTCTTGGGCCATTTGTCCGAACCTCTCGCCCCGCACCGCCGTCAAGTTCCACAGTGCGCACTAAAGTGAATATAGTCAGAAAAGTAGGGACAAGGGGGGCCCTGAGGGAGGTTCATCCCAATGACCGAGAACACCGGCGCGAGGCACGGGGGTGCTCCCGCTTCTCGTGGCCGGACGACGATCGCCGACGTGGTGGTGGAGAAGATCGCCGGAATGGCGGCACGGGACGTGCCCGGCGTCCACGCCCTGGGCAGCGGTTTCGCCCGCTCGATGGGATCCATGAGGGAGCGGATGCCCGGCGCCGGCAGCGGCAAGTCCGTCACACGCGGGGTCAGTGTCGAGGTCGGAGAGCTGCAGGCGGCCATCGACCTGGAGATCGTCGTCGACTACGGCGTCCCGATCACGGACGTGGCCGGTGAGGTGAGGGAGAACGTGATTGCCGCGGTGGAGCGGATGGCGGGTCGGGACGTCGTCGAGGTCAACATCACGGTCAGCGATGTGAACCTCCCCGACGAGGAGGGCGAAGGGGAGGAACGGCAGCGGATCCAGTAGACGGGACGCAGCAGCCCGCGTGAGAGAAGGAGCGCGTGATGAGCAGGTCCGTGGTGGGCTTGATGACCGGAATGGCGCTGGGTTTCGCCGCGTATTTCGGTGATTTCTGGGCATTCCTGCTGGTGCTCGGGCTGGGCGTCGTCGGTCTCGTGGTCGGGCGGTTCATGGAGGGCGATCTCGAACCGGGCGACTTCGTCCGCCGCCGGGACCGGCAGGACCGGATCCGCGATGACCGTCGACGGGCTCGAGGAGACTGGCGGCAGTGACCGGTGAAGCCGAGCGGCGTCCGGACGTCCCCCGTGGGGAGCGCGGTGCGACCACCGTCGCCGACCGGGTCGTCGCGAAGATCGCCTCCCGCGTGGCGCGCGAGGCGCTGAGCCGTTTCACCGAGTCGGCCGGCCACGTGCCGCCAGGCCGCCGGACGCCACACGTGACCACCTCCGTGCGGCGGGCACCGGAGCGGCAGACCGCGGGGCGGGACGCCGAGTCCGCCGCCGGACGGCCGGCGCTCGGCGAGGCGCGGCTGCGCATCACCGTCGAGCTCGGCTATCCGTCCGACATCGGTGCGCAGTGCGCCGCGGTGCGCCGGGAGGTCACCGAACGGCTCAGTGCGTGGTCCGGTATGGACGTGTCGGATTTCGTGGTGACGGTCGGGAGACTGCACTCGGCGCATACGCGGCACACGGACCAGGAGAGGGTGCGATGAACGCGAACCCCGGGCGGCAGCCGGCCGGTGACAGCGGCCTTCCCCCCGAACCCGGAAAGGCGCACCCGCCCGCGGACGGCGCCCCGGGCAAGGACGCAACCACAGCCGGTTCGACATCAGTGGTCGAGGCATCGAGGCGGGCGCCGCGCCGTTTCTGGTCCATGCGGCGGGTTCCCGCGGCCTTGGTGGCCCTGCTGTCCGCCGCGGCCGTCGGACTGCTCCTGTACGACGTGATCTCGGTCCGTGCGGGCCGGTCCGCGATGCGCTGGCGGCGGCGACTCGCCGAGGAACTGGCCACACGACCACTGGACGACGTCTGGATGATCGTCGGGGCCTCCGTGGCGATGGCCCTCGGCCTGTGGCTCTTCCTGCTGGCGGTGACGCCGGGACTGCGCAGGCTGCTGTCCATGCGGCAGCCCTCCGGCATTCCCCGGACGGAGAAGGTCCGCGCCGGGCTCGACCGTCGCGCGGCCGCCCTGGTCCTGCGTGACCGGGCCGTGCAGGTGCCGGGTGTCCAGTCGGCACGGGTGGCCGTCGGCCGCCGGAAGGTCAAAGCCCGGGCGCGCGCCCACTTTCGGGATCTCGAGGAGGTCCGCGCGGACCTGGACGCCACGCTGCGCCAAGCCGTGACGTTCCTGGGTCTCGCCCGGCAACCCACGCTGACCGTGCGCGTCCGGCGCCCGAGGAAGGGCTGAGTGATCCCGATGCTCAAGACCGTGAACCGGGTGCTGCTGGGGCTCCTCGGCCTCGGACTGTTCGCCCTGGGCGGCGGCGTGCTGCTGGGCGCGCTGGACCTGCCGCACCGCTGGGACTTCGGCCTGCCGGGCTGGTGGCCCTTCCGCGGGCCGGACGATGTGGTGCTGGGCCCCGAGGGACGCACCCGGTGGCGGGACGAGGGCTGGTGGTGGCCGACCGTCATCGCGGTGCTCGCCGTGCTGCTGATTCTGCTCCTGTGGTGGCTGCTCGCCCAGCGCCGACGCCGCCTGGGCGGCGTCCTCGTCCACAGCGGGGACGGCGCGGCGGCCCGACTCGACGGGCGCACACTGGAGGACGTGATCGAGGAAGAGGCGCAGGCCCTGGACGGGGTGTCGCGGGCTCATGTACGGCTGACGGGCCGAAGTACCGCTCCGGCCGCACGCGTACGGCTCCTGCTGGAGCCTCACGCCGACCCGGCGCGGACTCTGGGGCGACTGAGCCGGGAAACACTCGCGCACGCACGGGACTCCGCCGGCCTGGACAGCCTCCCCTCGAAGGTCCGACTCAAGGAAGTCCGCCACCACGCACAACGCACCGCCTGAGATCCCCTGGCCCGAACGCCCGCCGGGGCAGCCGGTCAGCCCTCCTCCGGAGTCGGGAGCGGGCTCCGGCTCGCATCGCAGGCCCGCACGACAGCGTCGGAGTCGTCTATGTCGTGGTCCTTCCAGGAGGGGAGGAATCCGGCCATGGTCCTCTTCTTGTTCCTGCTCGTCGCCGGCATCGCTCTGATCGCCATCGGGGCCAGCCTCGACGGCATGCTCTACCTGTTGTCCGCCGGCGTACTGCTCATCATCGTCGATCTGCTCCACCTTGCGGCCCGCTCCCTGTGGGGCTCCCCTCGGCGCCCGGCCCGCTGAAGGGGCCGGCCACGGCGGACCTTCGGTGGCGCGATGGTCGGCTCACTCCCACAGGAGGGCGGAATCACGCGGCACCCCGTTCCGTCGTGCCCCGCCTCTCCCGTGGACTCATCCTCTTGGTGTCATCACCGGAGGCGCCTCTCGCGGTGTGCTCGCCGAAGCAGACCGTCGGAGCCCGCGTCCGCGAGCAGTCGTGCGGTCTGCGGGGACGGGTGGTGCAGCCGCAGCGACGCGTGGGCCCCGGCGGCGTGCCGTGACGCGTCGAGGAAGACGCGCAGGCCGCTGCTGTCACAGCGGTCGACGGTGGTCAGGTCGACGTCGATGGTGGTGATGCCGTCATGCAGGCACTGCTCCAGAGCGGCACGCACCTGGGGCGCGGTGGCGGGGTCGATCACACCGGCCAGGGTGACCAGGGCCCGCCTGCCCCGGTCGTGCCGGTAGATGACCAGCCGCGGAAGAGTCATGACGCCTCCGTTCGGATGCATCGGTGCCACGGGTCCCGGCCGCGCCTCGCCCGGCCCACCGGCCCGGGTGCAAGCGCCGGGCACGCGTCGCCGCGGACCGACCCGACGGCTCGTACGCGCGGCCGGGCGGCCGGTGGGGACGCCGGGCGATCACCCGTGGCGAGTGGTACGGCTGCGGCGGCGCGGAGTGGCCGCGGCCCCGTCGCGGCGGTCCCGTCGCTCACCTGCGCTCGGTGACTCGAACCGCTCCTGTCCCGCCGGGGGCTGCGGTGTGCCTCGGCCTCGGCGGCCGGGCAGGGGGGCGCTGTACCGGTAGGCGGCGATTCTGTCGGCGTGCTGGAGGTTGAGCCGGTGGATCACGTACGCCGCCACTGCGACGAGGACCAGGAAGGCGGCGGCTGTCAGCAGGGCGTTCATGGCGGTCCCCTCACATACCTATGATCAGTCGGCTGGCCAGACCTTGCGGGCCGTTCTGTCGGGGAACGGCCGCGGACACCGCCGGGGCACCGCCCTCGTACTCCCCTGCCTCGTCCGGGCCGAGTGGCTGGTCGGTCCCGGAGACGCCGTGCCGGGCAGCGTCCGCGGCGACGAGCGCGCTCGCGGTCAGGGGCGGACCGTCCTGGCCGGACGCGGCTGCCATCAGCCGGGCCGCCGACTCCGCGCCGGTCTCGGGCGGGATCACCAGGAGATCCCAGCGGCCGGTGCCGTAGGAGAGCAGCAGGAGCTTGTGCGGGTCGATCTCCGGGGTGAACCAGCCGGCCTTGACGACGTGACCGTCCACGGGAATCCTGCCGGGGATGACCGGCCAGTGCTCCGGGTTGACGGCGATGCGCGTGATGCGGCCCCACAGGGGGTCCAACACCTCTGTGAGCGCAGGCAGTTCACGCAGCAGATCCCGGGACCGGGGCCACCAGGCCCCGTCCAGGAGCCCGCGGGAGGAGCCGTCGGTCCTCAGCGCGAGACGCGCGGCCGGGGCCGCGACGGGCTGGGGGTGCGGCAGGGTGGGGTGCAAGGTCGCCGACATGATGCGGACCCGTCTCCGGACGGCCTCTGCGGCGGCCCGGGTTTCATCCTTCGCCGGGGACGACCCGGCGTGGAAGCCGGTGTGCGAGATGCCCTCGGTACCGTCCACACTACTCCGCGTTCCGCCGCGGAGCAGTGGCCGCATGGATGCGGAGTACACGGCCCGGGTGATCTCCCGGCGCCTCGGCGGGTGCCAAAGCCCTCGGCCCGGCGAGGTCAACCGCGCCACTCGACCATGAGCAGCGTCGCGTCATCGGTGGTGTGCCTGCCTCGCGCCTGCTTGAGCGTGTGGGACAGGGAACGCGTCACCGCTCGGACGTCGCGGCCGGTTCTCTCCAGGTGATTCACACAGTCGATCAGCTGGCCCTCCCCGAACTCCTCCCGCGGTGGTCGCGGACGAGGATCGGCGGCGGGTGCCCGGCGTTGACCCACTGCAGCCACCCCGTCGTCGTGTCCAGCTGCATCATCTGACGTGCAGGATGTCGTCGTTGAGGTCGTAGTCGAAGCTGTCAGCGGCCACGTCGTAGGCGGGTTCCAGGATCCCGGCCACGGCGACCGCGGGCATCATCATCGCGAGCGGTGGCAGCAGGGACCACTGGATCTCCGCGGCGACACTCATCGCCTCACCGCGCCGGACGCCGAAGAACAGGTCGGAGTAACCGTGCTTGGTCACCAGCAGGTCGGCCACCAGGCCGGAGATCCTGCGCAACAGGCGGCGGTCGTCGTCGTCGACGCTGTCCAACGTCACCGACAGAACCCCGACCTGGTCGCCGCCGTCCAGCAGCGGCAGATGGACCCGTACGCCATCGGCCTCGGCGAGTTCGACGAGCCGTGCGTCGAGGAAACAGCGGCCCGCGTCGGAGCCGTCGATGACCTGCGGTCCACTGTCCGTGAGGCCCTCACCGGGCAGCGGTACGAGCAACAGCTGGCCGTAGTCCTGCAACAGAACCCGCGGACGCCGACCCCCCAACCGCTCCACCACATCGGCGACCAACGGCCCGATCAGACGGGGCGGCAGCTCATGTGCGCGATCGAGAACCGCGCCCAGCAGCGCCTCCCCGAAGCTCTCGGAACGGTCCGCGAGTAGCGGGTACCCCTTCCGCCCCGATGAGCCGCTCAGTGGACGTAGTGGCACGCGTACGGCACGACCCCGGGCACGACGAAGGGCCAGCCTGGGAGGAAACCCCTCCTGGGCTGGCCCTTTTCTCTGTGCCCCGGCAGGATTCGAACCTGCGACACCCGCTTGAGGAGGCCCGTCGCCTGTCCGGCATCCCGGCCGGTCAGCGCTTTCCCTTGACATCCACCGGTACGGCCGACGTGTGGCGAACGTCCGTGGTGAACGGTGAGCGGGCGGGGGCAACCCTGCACCCGCCTCATGAGTCACACAGGCGCCCGTTTCACATGCTTTCCCTTGGTCCAGAAGGGGCCCACTCTCTGTGATGACTCGTACCCGGCTGTCCGCGCTGGCCGCGACGGCGGCGCTCGCCGCCACCGGCGGCCTGATCACCGCCGCCCCCGCCTCCGCAGCGGTCACCTGCACCTCTCCCGTCTGGAGGGCGCAGTACTTCGGCAACTCCACCTTCAGCGGCACGCCGAAGCTCACCGCCTGCGACACCGCCATCAGCGAGAACTACGGGTACGGCGACCCGGCCGGCGTAACGCTGCCCAAGGACAACTTCTCCGTCCGCTGGTCCCTCACCCGGGACTTCGGCTCCGGCGGCCCCTTCCGGCTCTCCGCCGCCACGCAGGACGGCATGCGCGTCTACGTCGACGGTGTGCGGAAGATCGACCTGTGGAAGAACGTCTCCACAACCGCCCGCAAGACCGTCGACCTGACCATCCCGGCCGGCAAGCACACGCTCCGCGTGGACTACGTCGCATGGACCGGCGTCGCCAACGCCGCCTTCACGTACACCCCGCGCACCGAGGCCGCCGTCGACACGGTCAAGCCGCTCGCCCCGACCGGACTCACCGCCGCGTACGACTGGACGACGGCCAAGACCACCCTGCGCTGGACCGCCAACAAGGAGATGGACCTCGCCGGGTACCGCGTGTACCGCCGGCTGAGCGCCACCAGTTGGGTCAAGGTCAGCGGGACGTCCCTGCTGACCACCCGGTCCTTCGTCGACGCCCCGCCCGCCACCGGCCAGACCTTCCTTTACGAGGTCCGCGCCGTCGACAAGGCCGGCCGCGAGTCCGCCGGCAGCCCGGACGTGACGGCGACGACCGTCGACCGCACCGGGCCGGCAGCCCCCACCGGACTCACGGTCGCCACCGGCGACGGGTGGTGGGACACCCTGAAGTGGCAGGGAGTCGCCGACACGGCGAAGTACGAGGTGTACGCCTCGTCCGCGGCTGCCGGACCGTTCGAGCTGCGCGGTACGACGACCACGCCGTCGTACCGGACCAGCGGCGCCGTGAACACGAACACGTACTACCGGGTCCGGGCCCTCGACGCAGCCGGCAACCCGGGGGCGTACGCGACGGTCACCAGCGACGGCGTCGACCGGATGCCACCGAAGTCCCCGACCGGCGTCACCGCCGGCGCCCGTCCCGGCTACACCAACGTGCACTGGAGCCAGCCCGACGGTTTCTACGAGGACTGGGACAACGGCGGGCATTACCGCGTGTACCGCTCGCCCGGCAAGACGTTCGACCCGACCGCGCGCACCCAGGTGACCTGCGTCGCGGAGGAGAGCCACGAGGCGGGCAACGGCGGCAACTGCCACGACGTGGACATGCCCGCGAACACGTACGTGACGTACGCCGTCACGGCGGTGGACCCGTACGGCAACGAGTCGGCGTACTCCGCGCCGGTCGTCGTCCGCACCGGCGACACCGTGGCGCCCGGCCCGGTCACCGGCGTGAAGGTCACCCCGCGCAACGACGGCATGCTGGTGAGCTGGGCCGCCTCGCCCGAGGACGACATCGACGAGTACGTGGTCTGGACGGGCGTCCGGCAGGCCGACGGCACGGTCAAGTGGCTCGGCCCCGCCACCTGCGCGGAGGGCACGAGCAACTGGCTCGCGATCCTCTGCGGCGACCTGCCGGACGGCGAGGCGCACGTGTACGCGGTGACGGCCAAGGACCACTGGGGCAACACGCTGCACCCGAGCGACCCGAAGGTCACCGTGGTCGAGGCCACCGAGCTCGACGTCCGGCCGTCCGTGACCGTCACCCGGGACTGGAGCCTCGGCAGCCTGGGCCACAACCGGACGACCACTCGTCCGTCCGTCGACTGGCAGTGCACCGACACGACCCGCTGCGCCACGGTCACCGGCTACCGCGTGAGCCGATGGAACCCGGTGACCAAGGCGTACGAGCCCCAGCACGACGGACTGCTCCCGGCGGACGCCCGGACGTGGGAGGACGCCACGGCGACGAAGGGGAACACATACTTCTACACGCTTCAGGCCGTGACGGCCGACGGCGCCGTGGTGGGGACGTACCCCTGGTACACCGTCTTCCAGGACCGCGTCTAGCTGGAGGTCTGTGGCTTGTGGTACATCGAGGCCGTGCCCGACCGCGGCGAGTTGGTCGCCATCAGGCAAACCGAGCTGACTTCGGCCGGTCGGCTCCATCGGTACAGCTGGGAGCACCTGGAAGACGAGCACGGCGGCCTGACAGACCAGGCGATCAACCCTGAAGAGGACCTGCTGGAGATTGTCCCGACCGAAGAGTTCCAGCGGGTGTGGACGCAGTGAACACCGTCTGGTCCCGCGCCGTGGTGCAGCCCTGCAAAGCAACTAGGCAGGTTCACAAACGTGTTGAATGCGTGCTGGTGGGTGCCGTCCGGTGAAGGCGCGGGTTGCCCGGCGGAAGCCGGCGAGCAACCCGAGCGAGGTGCACGTGTCCCGTCAGACCTTCTCGATCCGTACGGGGCGGCCTGCGAGAAGCTGGTTCAGATCGTCGGTGTCCGAGGTGAAGACGGTTGCCTGGGCTCCCTGCTCGGCTTCCCGTGCGGCCACGGCCGCCCTCCCCAACCGTTGCCGTCGGCGTTGCCGTCACTGCCGTCGAACATGCTGGCGAAGGCCTGACCCGGACGTCACCTATTGCAGGCAGCAACGACACCCAGAATCACAAGGGCGATCAGGAACATCGCCACGCAGCCGCCTACCGCACTCTCCGTCTCAGCGATGATTCCCTTGGGCTTCGGTCGAGACCTTTCGTAGTCACGCACGCCCCGTGCCACCGCGCGCCTGATCTCGTCTTCGTCCACGTGCTTGCCCCCGCGTCCCGCAGCGTCCCGAACCAGCACGGGCAACATACCCGCTACAGCACCGCTCCCTGGCTTCTTCGTCCCGAAGCAACTTGGGCGGGGGCTCGGCCAGCGGCCAGTGTGCCCTCCACCTGCTGCGATGGTCCGCTGACGTCCGTGCTTGTCCGCCGCTGTCCGTTGGCGTTGTCACGCAGCTAGACGCTCACGTGCGTTCGGAGGCATTGACCGTATGCCTCAACCACGGCTCAGTCCGCTGTCTCCCAGGAGACCGCCTCGGCGGCCTTGCGTCAGTGCTCGATGCCAGGATGCGCCTGTGCCAAAGAGATATAAGACCGATGAGGCCGTAGCAGCGACGGAACTCAGGGAGGCTGGGTGCGAACCAATGGAGCCTTATCCTGGGCGCACATCGTTACCGTGGCGGGCGCGGTGCCTCAACAGGCGTTGCCCTGGCCATGAGACCCCGCTCAACGTGTACCTCAGCTACATCCGTAACCCGGTATACGGGGGCGCTGGTTGTGGGCACTGTCGCAAGAAACAGCGAGCGGATGAGCGTCGTGCGGACGTGATCGTCCGTGGCCGTGTGCTGCCGATGGAGGTCATCCACGATGTAAAGCAGTCGGTCCGCGCTTGGTGCCTCCGCTGCTGGAGCGTTGTCCGTCCTCGTCTAGACAACATGCGATCGGGCCAAGGCGGTTGTGAGTACTGCGGCGGTAAGGCCCGGTTCCCCGACGAGAAGTCCGAGGCCGTTCACCTGCGTGCATGCCAGACCACCGATCGAAGTTGACCAACCTCGGCGTACCGTCGAGGTCGGCTCCGAACGATGGTGATGAGATGGCAATTGAGACGGGCTTCCCACCATGCGTGTCCCGCTCCTGCCCAGGTGACGGGTACGTTCGTCGGCCCGAGCGTTTGTCGGCGCGCGGAGGCGCGACCGTAGCCACACCGCCTATGCGTCGACCGTCACCCGGTCCCTCAGCCTGCCGGACCAACGCAATTTACAGCTGCGCGGCAGGGCCGGGGGCCCGTAGCGTGGCCGCATGTCGAAGCCTCAGCACATCGTGCACATCACCGAGCGCTCTCTATGGGAGGCGGCCCGTGAGTCCGGCACCTACGAGATGTCCACCCGCGGCCGCACGCTCCAACAGGAGGGATTCGTCCACTTCTCCACCCGCGACCAGCTCCGGCGTATCGCGGCCTTCCTCTACGGCGGCTACGACGGCCCCGACGAGTTGGTGGTGCTGGTCGTGGACCCGGCCCGGCTCGATGTCCCGCTGAGGTACGAGGCCATGCCGCCGAACGGCGAGGAGTTCCCGCACGTGTACGGGGCAGTGCCGGTCGAGGCCGTGGTAGGCGTCGAGCCCTGGGGGTGAGCGAACAGGGAGAGGTGCGCCGCCGCTTGGTGTTGGTGATGACCGAGGGGCCGGAAGAGCTGGCGGTGAGAGCAGGTCCGCCAGAGCACCGCTGACGAGAATCTTCCCGAGTGCGTCGAAGACCCGCCCGGTAGGCGGGCGGGTCGCTCTGGCAGTACTCCTCGCGGTCAGCGCGGGCAGGTACCGGGCGGGGCACAGTTGTTGGGCCGGTTGCCGTACACGGCACTGTGCCGCAACGTGACGGTCCCTGGAATCGCGTTGTAGATGCCGCCGCCGTCTGTTCCGGCGGTATTGCGCGACACCGAGGTACGAACGAGCCGGAGGGTTCCCACGTTGTAGATGCCCCCGCCGGTGCTGGGGGAATGATTGCCCACTACCTGGCTGCGCGTCAGTGTCGTCGTTCCCTCGTTGTCGACTCCGCCTCCGGGGACTGCCGCGGTACCGGTGTTGCCTGTCACGACACTGTCGATCACATCGGTGGTCATGTGGACGTCGGTGGCGATGCCGCTGCCTCGGTTGTCGGACACCCTGCTCGACCGCACGGTCGCGGTCGCCGTCGGGCCCGGAGTCGAGCCGCCGGTGGCGATACCTCCGATCTCCACGGCTCCGGTGTTGGCGGTGATCTCACTGGCCTTCACCAGCAGGGTCCACCGGTTCCAGATCCCGCCCCCGCCGTAACTCGTGGAATTGCGGGTGATCTGGCTGTGGTCGATCTCCAGCGGGCCGTCGTTGAGTACGCCTCCGCCCCATCGCGCGAATCCATGAGTGAGCCGGCTGTGCACCAGCTTGAGGCTCGCGGTGGGCACGAAGACGAAGGCGTTACCACCGAAGGAGAAGTTCGGGTCCAGCTTGCCGTTGGTGAGAGTGGTGTTCTCGACGGTCAGGGCGCCATGACCGCTCACCTGCAGAATGCGCATGTCGGGAGCGGTGTTGGCACGGGCCAGTGTGGCCCCGTTGCCTTCGATGGTGATGTTGCCGGTGATGGCGGGCAGCGCGTTGTCTCCGTAGTCGCCCGGAAAGGCACGACTCAGGATATACGTACACTTCCGGGCGAGTCTGATGACGCCTGAGCCCGCAGCGTTGGCTTCGTTGACAGCGCTGATCAGCGCGGCGTTGTCGTGGCAGGGGACCATCCTGGTGTGGGACTCGGCGGCGTCAGCCGTGACACCCGAGAGGGTCGTCAGTACGGCCGAGGCAACAATGGTGCGCAGGGCGCGCGCGGAAAAGGACGGCATGGGCTCTCCCGGCTCGTCGGGTCTCGGTGAAATCACGCCTGCTCTGAACTGGTTCGGCCGGTCAGCCGGTGCAGCCGGGCACGCTGCCGGGCGGGGCGCAGTTGTTCGGGGTGTTGGCGAAGACGCGCGAGAGGATCAGCCGCACCACCGAACGGTTGTAGATGCCGCCGCCGTCCCTCGCGGTGTTGCGGGTCACCGCGGATCTGGTCAGTGTCGCCTCGCCGCGAGTGTAGATGCCGCCGCCGTTGCCGCTCGCGACGTTGGAGCGCACCTGTGACAGGTCCAGCTGCATCGGACCGCCTTCGTTGTAGATGCCGCCGCCGTTCGTCGCGGTGTTGTCGCGCACCTGCGAGAGATTCAGCCGCAACGAGGCGAAGATATTGAAGATGCCGCCCCCGAAGGTCTTCGAGGTGTTACCGGTCACAGCGGAGCCGGTCAGCGTCATCGTGCCGAAGTTGAAGATGCCGCCTCCGGTGTCCGCGGTGTTGTCGCGCACCTGCGACAGATTCGACCGCACAGTGCCGCCGATGGAGTTGTAGATGCCGCCGCCCTGGCCCGCGACGTTGTCGCGCACGGTGGAACGGGTCAGTGTCACCGTGCCGCCGTCGTTGTAGATGCCGCCGCCGTAGCCGGTCGCGGGGCGGCCGCCGTGGGTGATGGTCAGGGCGGTCAGCTGTGCCCGAACCCCCGCGAGGACGGTCACGACGGTGCCGGTACCACCCCCGTCGAGCGTCGCACCGAGACCGATGAGCGTCAGGTTCTTGGTGATGGTGAAGTTGCCGGTGCAGGTCCCGGTCACCCGTAGCGTCGATCCGGGGCGGGCGTCGTCGATGGCCGTCTGCAGGTTCTGGGCCGGGCAGCGGACCGTGGCGATGGGTGCCGCGACGGCGGGAGCAGCCGGGGCCAGCGGGCCACCCACCAGTGCTGCCGCCGTCGCCGTGACGGGAAGCCACCGGCGGGATCGTCCTGCTGTGCGGATGGGCATGAGACGTCTCCGTTTCGTGCGCATGGGCTCCCTGCGCCTGGCGCCGCTGGGACATGCATTCGCAGACGTCATGTCCAGTGGGGTGACCGAAATCGCCATGAGGAAAGAAGGATCCACCGATTGCCCTACCGGCACTCACCAGGTCAGCTCAGGCATGCCCGTCCGGCGCCACTGGGTCGGCGAGGTGATCCGCAGGAAACGGCCTACTGGCACGCGTGTGGCACGACCCTGGACACGACGAAGGGCCGGCCTGGCAGGAACCCCCTCCTCAGCTGGCCCTTCTCGCTGTGCCCCCGGCAGGATTCGAACCTGCGACACCCGCTTCGGGAGTTTTCCTTGAACAGGGCTGTGACCTGCCGAAACGTCGGTCGGGGTGCCTCTGGCCCGGGAAAACACCACTCCGTAGTTCTCCAGTGTTCATGGGGCTTCCCGACCTCATGTGTGCTGGATCCGTTCCCTCGGGGGCGGGCGAGAGGACGGGCGATCTTGCGGGCGTCGGTGCGTGTGGAGCCAGGAGTAGCGTGGGAGCTGCGGGCGGAGTCCCGCCGTCGCACCGGCCCTACGGACGGGTGGTCATCATGACCAGCTCGGATACACCACCTGTTCCCCGGCGTCTGCCCAGTGGCGTCCACGAGGCCGTGCGACCGGGATCTGCGCTTCTCCGGCTGGAGACGACCGCATCACGCAAAGGCGTCCTCGACGGCGCGTGGTGGCCGCGCTCGCGCGACATCGGCGCCGAGCTGCCCGCCCTGTTGAGTGCCCTCGTCGCCCACCTCGGCCCCGTGTCCCGTGTGGGGCTGGATGCCGCCGCCTGGGAGGGTCTCCCGACGCGTATCGTCGTGGACGACCACGTGGTGCGCATCGACTCCTTCCCGGTCGGTGACGACACGGTCCTGGTCACCCGGGGGGACCGGGACATCTTCTCGCTGCTGGTCGTCCCGCCCGACACGGCACCGGATGCCGCCCGTGCCGCGATGGCCCAGGCGGTCTGGGCGGACAACGTCCGCGACGCGGAACAGATCCTCATCGACACGGGGAGCGGGCGCGGTCCTCTGGGCTGAGGGGGCGGCGAGGGGCGCGACCGGCGCACCTACCCTCCGTCCGGCGGGCCGTTCCCGGGGCGCTTCTGCCGACGTCAAGCCCGCTGAGGGCGCGCCCCTCCCGGCCTCGTCGGGTAGAGCAGACCATCGGAGCCCGTGTCCATGAGCAGTCGTTCGGTCTGCGGGGAGGGGTGGTGCAGCAGGAGGAACGCCTGGGCCTCGGCGGCTTGCTCCGACACGTCGAGGAAGACGCGCAGGCCGCTGTCGTCACAGTGGTCGACGGTGGTCAGATCGACGTCGATGAGGGTGATGCCGTCCCGCAGACACTGCTCCAGAGCGGCGCGCACCCGGGGCGCGGTGACGGGGTCGATCACACCGGCCAGGGTGACCAGGGCCCGCGCGCCCCGGTCGTGCCGGTAGATGTTCACCCGCGGAGGAGTCATGACGCCTCGGTTCGGATGCTCGGATTCTCGGGTGCCCCAGAGCCTGCGCCCACGCCCCGGGCTCGCGTCACCGCGGGCCGGGTGGGTGGTGGGGCGGGCCGGGTGGGTGGCCTGTCGGACGCCTGGATGCCGACCCATGGTGCGGGGTGCGGCTGGGGCGCGCCACGACCATGGCGACCGGGCCGGGGGGTGCTGTACCGGTACGCCGCGATCCTGTCGGCGTGCTGGAGCCCTAGCCGGTGGATCACGTACGCCGCCACTGCGACGAGGACCAGGAAAGCGATGGCCGTCAGGAAGGCGTTCATGCGGCCACCTCACATACCGATGATCAGCCGGCTGGCCGGCCCTGGCGGACCGCTCTGTCCGGTGACGGCCGCGGACACCGCCGGGGCGCCGCCCTCGTACTCCCATGCCTCGTCCGGGTCCAGTGCCTGGCCGGTGGGGGAGACGGCGTGCCGGGCCCCTTCCGCGGCGATCAGCGCGCCGGCGGTCAGGGGCGGGCCGTTGTGGTCGGACGCGGCTGCCAGCAGCCGGGCCGCAGACTCCGCCCCGGTCCCGGGCGGGATGACGAGGAGATCGAAGCGCCCGGTGCCGTAGGAGAGCAGCAGCAGCTTGTGCGGGTCGATCTCCGACGTGAACCAGCCGACCTTGACGGTGTGCCCGCTCACGGGGATCTCGCGGGGCATGACCGGCCAGTGCTCCGGGTTGACGGCGATCCGGGTGATGCGGCCCCACAGGGGGTCCAACACGTCCGTGAGTGCCGGCAGTTCACTCAGCAGGTCCCGGGAACGGGGCCACCAGGCTCCGTCCAGCAGCCCGCGGGAGGCGCCGTCGGTCTTCAGCGCGAGACGCACGGCCGGGGCTGCGACGGGCTCACGGGGCTGGGTGGGGTAAAAGGTCGCCGACATGATGCGGACCTGTCTCCGGGGCCACCTGTGCGACGGCCCGGGTGCCGTCCTTCGCCGGGGACGACCCGGCGTGGAAGCCGGTGTGCGAGATGCCCTCGGTACTGCCCACACTACTCCGCGTTCACCGGCGGCGAGGGGCAGGTACCGCACGGATGTGCGGTACCTGCCGCCGTGCAACAGTCACGGACGGCGCGGACGAGAGGTCAGCCGCGCCACTCCACCATGAGCAGCGTCGCGTCGTCGCTGGTCTGTCCGCCCCGCGCCCGTTTGAGCGTGTGGGACAGGGAGCGCGTCACCGCCCGGATGCCGCGGCCGGTCCTCTCCAGATGGTTCACACAGTCGATCAGCTGGACCTCCCCGAACTCCTCCCCGCCGCTCTTGTGTTCCTCGACCACTCCGTCGGTGAAGCAGAGGACTCGGTCCCCGGGCACCAGCCTCAGTTCGCTCACCCGAGGCTCCGAACCGCCCATGCCGACGGGAAGGGTCGTCGGGGCGACCAGACGCTGTGCGACGCGGTGGTCGCGGACGAGGATCGGCGGCGGGTGTCCGGCGTTGACCCATTGCACCTGTCCCGTCGTTGTGTCCAGCTGCAGGATCTGCGCGGTGACGAACTGCTCGGGACCGAACTGCTCGGCCACGGCGCGGTCCATGAACGCGTAGATCTCCGACAGTCCGATGCCGGCGCGGCGGGCGTGGCGGTAGGCGCCGATGGCCACGGTGGCCATCGTGGCCGCGTCCAGTCCGTGCCCCATCGCGTCGATCATGACCACGTGGAGGACGTCGCCGTTCAGCGCGTAGTCGAAGCTGTCGCCGCCCACGGCGTAGGCGGGTTCCAGGATTCCGGCGACGGCGACCCGGGGCATGATCATGGCCAGCGGTGGCAGCAGGGACCACTGGATCTCCGCGGCGACGCTCATCCCCTCATCGCGTCGGACGTCGAAGAACAGGTCGGAATAGCCGTGCTTGGTCACCAGCAGGTCGGCCACCAGGCCGGAGATTCTGAGCAGCAGGCGGCGGTCGTCGTCATCGACGCTGTCCAGCGTCACCGCCATGACCCCCACCTGGTCACCGCCGTCCAGCAGGGGCAGATGGACCCGGACGCCGTCCTCCTGGGGCACCTCGACAGGGATGGCGTCGAGAAAGCAGCGGCCCGCATAGGAGTCGTCGATCAGCTGGGGTTCCCCGCCGGTGAGTCCCTCACCGGGCAGTGGTACGAGCGCCAACTGGCCGTAGTCCTGCAACAGCACCTGCGGACGGCGGCCACCGAGCCGCTCCATCACGTCGGCGACCAGGGGCCCGATGAGATGGGGCGGGAGTTCGTGCGCGCTGTCCAGGATCTTTCCGAGGAGCGCTTCCCCGAAGCTTTCGGACCGGTCCGGGCGCCGTCCTGCCGCCATCCCGTCACCTTCCGCGGTCACGCTTCGGGAGGGGGCGGGCCGGGATGACGACGGATCTGTCGGTGCCATGGCTCCATCATGCGGTCGTGCATGCCCGGCCCGCCGGTCGAGCGAAGCCGGCCGGGCTGCTCACCTGGGTCCCGCTCCTCCTTCCGACTCCCCTGCGTCCTGTCCGTCGAGGCCGCTCTCGGCGAGTGCCGGCAGGCGCGGAGCCGACAGTGGGTTCGCGGGGTCGGCAGCGGCGGTCGGCAGCAGCGGTCGGTAGCAGCGGTCAGCAGCCTGGGTGGCCACTCGGGCCGGCTCGTCCGGGGGGATCACCAGCAGTTCCCAGCGCCCCACGGTGCCGCAGTCCACGGTGATGACATGCGCCTCGGCGGCGGAATCGGTCAGCACCACCTCGATCACGTGGCCGGGTGCCATCACCTCCTGCGGGGCATCGGGCCAAGCGGCCGTCCCCACGGTCACGCGGGTGATGGTGCCGATGCCCGGATCCAAGGAGCCGACCAGTACGGGCAGCTTCAGTTCTGGCGTTCATCGTGCGATCCCGTTCCGGACCGTGCGGTTTCCGGCTGCCCGTGTTGTGTCACTCGCCGGGAACGGCACCGCCGTCATTGTGCGCCCGGAAGTTCTCGGTATGTCTCAGATTACTCCCGGCTGTGGCAGGCGGTGTGGCGCGCAGCCATCGCACTGCCGCATCACCGGCGTGCCAAGGGCTGTCCTTCGGCGGACAAGGTCAGCGCGCAGGGGGCGACGGCGCCATGCAGCCCCACGACCTCACCCATGTGCTGCCAGCCCCAGGACGAGAAGGCGGCTTGTCCTCTCCGGTCGGCAGGATGCAGCAGGGTGACCCCGAGGAAGCAGTGCAGATCTGTGAGCAGACGCTGCTGCAGCCGGCGGGCGATGTCGCGGTGCTGTGCGTGCGGATGGGCCACGACCTGGGTGAGGACGACGGCCGGCGACCTTCCTCCCAGGCCCGGTCGATCGCAGCAGCGGCCGCATTCCCAGCCAGCCGCTCGATCTCCTCGGGTACCTCGCGCTCGTCGAGGACGAAGAGCCTTCCGCCGACGAGGTGAGTGGTCCCCTTCCAGCCAAGACGTCGTCCCGCCTCCCTGGCAGCACGTCGGACGTCTTTGACCTCGCCCATCTCCACAAGATCGTCCGCGCCGAGGACCAACTGCCCGTAGTAGCCCTGGTACTCCGGCTTCAAAGCGCCCTGCATCAGCGACTCAAGCCGCTCCACCAGCTTCTCGTACCGGCGCCGGGCCGGCTCGTCCTTCGCGGGCATGTCCCACAGCTCCCCACCTCTGGCCGCAGCCCGTGTGTGCCATATGCGTGCTGCGAGTGCGAAGGCCCTCCCGTCCGACGGACGGAAGGGCCTCTGAACAGGTGTTTCTCTGTGCCCCCGGCAGGATTCGAACCTGCGACACCCGCTTTAGGAGTTCGATCTACGTCGGCCTCTGTCGTCGCTGTTGGCCCATCCGACAGTCCTCCAGGAGCGCCGCTGTGTGCTGCCGTCCGGCTTCGTTGATGTCAGCGTTGGATGTCATGGAAACAGCTCCGGACTGGGCAGACGTCCAAAGGGTGCCTCCGGCCGGCCTGCCCACCTTCACCGGGTGTGCTGATCGGGGCCTCGTCACAGCGCCAGGCAGGTCCTCTGACCATCGTGACCGCTCCTGGTGACCACACGGTTGTCCGTGCAAGACCCGTCGGTTACAGTTATTGCAGATGATGGTTTGCCTGGAACAGTGATAGGAGGAGGCTGTGGCTCGTACGAGCGTCCTTGCCCGTGCTGAGAAGGTCGAACCGAATCCCTCACATCAGGGCGCCCTCGCCGCAACTGCCCGAATGGAGCCAGAGCAGATCCAGGTTCTGGTGCGCACCCCGGACGGTGGCGAGCTGGCGCTGCCACGGGAACTGGTCCGCATTCTCCTCGCCTCCGCCGACGAACTGGCCCACGGGCATGCGGTGACGATACTGGCTTCCGAGGTGCAGCTGTCGCCTGCTGAGGCTGCTGAGCTTCTGGGCTTGTCCCGACCGTTTGTCACCCGTCTCCTTGATGCTGGTGACATCCCGTCGACGAATCTGCCCGGAAGTAGTCACCGCGTGGTTCGCCTTGCTGATGTGCTGGCGTTCCAGCAGCGGCGTGAGCGCCGCAGGGAGGGGCGACGTCAGATCGCCGATGTGTTGGACGACACCGAATCAGCCATCTGATTCGGTTCTCACCGACGGCGGCAAAGCACAAGGGGGATGCGTGACACCGCGGGTCTTCGTGGACACCAACGTCTTGTTTCCGTTTTCGGTGATGGACGTGATGCTGGCCCTCACGGAGGACTCGGTTCACGAGATCGTATGGTCCGAGCGGCTCCTCGCGGAGTGGGAGCGGGTCATCGTGCGGGAAGGCAGGCGTTCAGCGAAGTCGGCCGCCGCGGTCGGCCATGCCGTTCGACGCTTCTTCGCTGACTGTGAAATCGCGGCAGCGTCCTATGAGCATCTTGTGGGTGAGATGCCTGGCGATGATCCCGACGACAGGCACCATGCGGCGGCAGCGGTGGCTGCCGGTGCCGCCGCGCTGGTTACCTGGAACCTTGCCGACTTCCCTGCGGGTGACTTGGCTGAGCGCGGAGTGCGGGTGATCGACCCGGATTCGTACTTGTGTGGACTGTATGGCGAGGTGCCGGATGAAGTGGTGGATACGGTAGTCAGGCTTGCCGGAGAGAAGCGCAACCCGCCCGTCACGATCACTGATGCCATCGCCCGACTCGCGAAGGCCGGTCTACCAGGCTTCGCCGACCTCTTGACGCAGCATCTCGGGTACTGAAGCCAGGCGGTACGACGGCGGCTCGCCAGTGGATGACTGGAACCGAATGCTCACGCAGACGGCCCCGGACTAGGAGTCCGGGGCCGGAGCCGAAGAGAACGCCTCCCGGGAGAAACCCCAGGGCGGCCCCGCACCTGGTGCCCCCAGGCAAAATTTGAACCTGCGACATCGCTGCAGGAGAGAGGCCGGGAAGTGGGGGCGCTGACCTGGAGCTTCGATACCTGGTCAGGCCACCGAGAACTCGACCGACCGGGGTGCGCTCCGTGTCCTTCCCCGCCGAACTGCTCGACGCGGTCACGCACCACCTGGAGCACTTCGCCGCTCCCGGCCGAGACGGGCACGTCTTCGTCGGGCCACAGTGCGGGCAACTGCGGCGCAGCAACTTCCGCGACGACTGGGTCAAGGCCCGGAAAGGCGCGGGCGTCACAGCCGAGCTGCACTTCCACGATCTTCGGCACACGGGCAACACGCTGGCCTCCACGGCCGGGGCCAGCACGCGGGAGCTGATGACGCGCATGGGGCACAGCAGCTCCCGGGCCGCGCTGATCTACCAGCACATGACCAGCGACCGGGACCGGGCCATCGCCGACCGGCTCGGGGCCATGATCCGCGACGGTGGGGGAGCGGCGGCTGACTCGGCGAGAGCGAGACTCGACCAGCGATAGCAGAGAGTGTGTAGCCACAGCGCCTGATCTGTGATGGGCCAGCTCACGAGAGGGCACCTCTCGTGAGCTGGCCTTTCGTCCTGCGCCTGGTCTCTCACTTCGCAGGATTCGCTGAAAACTGCTTTTTATGTCTCTTGCGTCTCCAGGTGCGCTAGTCTTGCGTGGCCAACGCCGACTAGCAAGGGGGAGGGCATGAGCCCAACTATTGAGGTTGATGAACAGACGTATCGCTCTATCGAGTTCGCGGCGAGCATGGGCGGTACCACTGCTGGCGAGGTTGTTGCTCGGCTCGTGAAGAGCGCAAGTGTGCCGGCCGCAGCGAGTAAGGAGGACGAGGAGCGCAAGGTTGGCGTGTACGTCGACTACGAAGGCCATCGGACTCGCGGCAACTATGACCGGGACACGAAGCGGATCGACATCACATCGGGGCCGCTTGCAGGGCAAAGCTTCAAGACGCCGACTGGGGCAGCGCGAGCGGTGGTGACGCACTACAAGCCGGGCGTGAATCCGAACCGCAACGGTTGGTCATTTTGGGTGCTCGATGATGGGTCCGGCGGGTTGCTGCAGACCATCCGGCACTCGCCGTGAGTTCGCGGCGGGGAGTCTGTTGTAAGACTTCCTGCCCATGCGTGGTCGGGTCGTCGGCGACATAGTGGCACGTCTATGGCACGACACCTGAAACGTGGAAGGGCCAGTCTGGGAGGAAACCCCTCCTGAGCTGGCCCTTCTGGCTGTGCCCCCGGCAGGATTCGAACCTGCGACACCCGCTTTAGGAGAGCGGTGCTCTATCCCCTGAGCTACGAAGGCGGGGCATGATCGAAACCTTGCCCGGTATGCAGCGAAGCTGCGCACCTTGCCGGGTCTCTCCACTCAAGCCCTGAGCGTCCTGAGGCTGAGGCTGCGGCGTGCACCGGCAGGGCCGGGACAGAGCACCGCAGCGCCCACCAAGGCGCTCGACCCACAGGGTACCGGATCGGGGCTCGGGCGGGCGCTGGTGTGGGTAGGCCGGTGGGTGAGGTGGTCGGGCGGCGAGGTCATGGCGCGGCCGGTTGCTCCGGGCAGACCGCGATGTCAGGGAGACCGTCCGCGCGAGCTCGCTGACGTGCCTCACGCGAATCTCCACGACCTCTCACGACATGCCTTGACCGCCCGAAGTGAGACAGGGGCGACGTTTCACAGTCGTGGGTTCAGTCCGTCTCGGGTTTGGCCACCGCCCAGGAGAAGGGGTCGATGTCGGGCTCGGGGAGTGCGTCGGAGGGGTGGGTGGGGCCTGGGGTCCGGCCTGGCCGCATGACTCCTTCCTGGACGACCGTCGCCGCAAGCGTGCCGTCGGCCGTGTAGACCCTGGCGTGGACCAGGGCCCGTCCGTCGGCGGAGGTCGGACTGCGCTGCTCGTACAGCAGCCAGGCGTCCGCGCTCACCGGACGGTGGAACCACATGGCGTGGTCGAGGCTGGCCGCGGTCCCGTTCCCCTCGTTGGGCCGGCCCGTGCGGTGGTGTGGGGATGCGGAGTCCAGCAGTGTCAGGTCCGAGAGGTAGGCGAGGAGGCAGTGGTGCAGCGCGGGGTCGGCGGATTCCGCCCCGGGCGGCAGCGCGCGTATCCGGAACCAGACGCGGGTGACGGGGCCGGACCCGTCCGCCCGCACACCGGTGGGGGCACCCGTGGGATCGTGGACGTAGCGCACGTCTATGACGTCGCGCAGGTCGGACAGCAGCCGGATGACCCTGGGATGCACCTCTGCCGGAGGCTCGTCGACCGCGTGAGGCAGGCGGTGCGGGGGCGGCGTCGCCGGCATGCCGATCTGGTGGTCCTCGCCCGGCCGCGACGTCCTCTTGAAGGAGGCCGTCAGATGGAAGATCTCGTTCTCCGTACGACCGCCGGGCTGCACCGCCACCACCCGCCGGCTGGTGAAGGAGTGGCCGTCCCTCAGCCGCTCCACGCGGTACGTGATCGGCTGGGCGGGGTCGCCGCGGAAGAGGAAGTAGCCGTGCAGCGAGTGCGGTGCGCGGCCCTGTGGCACGGTGCGGGCGGCGGCGCTCAGCGCCTGGGCGACGATCTGGCCGCCGAACACCGCGGACACATCCGCCGGGACGGTGCGGCGCGAGCGGAAGGTGTCCGGGGCCGTCGCATCGAGGGCGAGCGAGTCGATCAGCAACCACGCGGGCGCGTCCGCGGGGGGAAGTACCGTCGTCATCCTCATCACCGCCGACTGGTCCGGACCGGACGGACACCGGGCACGGCCCGGTCCGGGGCGTCGCCGGGCCATGCACCGTTCAGCTCGCGGCCGTGGAGCTCGGTGAGGGCCGTGAGCAGCGTTCGCTCCGGATCCGGGTCGATGCGTTCGACGATTTCGCGCGCCTCCAGGCAGCGGGAGGGCTGATCGGGGTCGTTGACCGAGACGGCGACCGGCGGCTCGGCGGTGATGTTCCGGTACTTCCGCCGCCCGGTCGTGCTGGTGGACCACAGCAGCTCTCTGTCCCAGCGCGCCCGCATCGGGTGGGACTGGGGTGTGCCGTCCGGCCGTGGGGTCGCCGGATGCACGAGGAGGGGGCGTTCGAGCAGGTCGAGACGGCCGCAGGTAAGGGTGGACAACGCAGGCCTCCAGGGGTGGTCGGACATCGGCTCCGCAGTGGGTGCCGGCAGACCCGAGTGGTCGCGGTTTCGAGGAACGGGACAGCGGCCTGCGGGAAAGAATGCCTTTCCGGCGCCGCCGGCAGAATGTCCTGGTGCGGGATCGAGAAATCCGAGTGAAGACTCAGATGTGGAATGTGCGTGTCGGCCGCGGGTTGCCGCGCGGCCTGGCCCATGGGGCCCTTCGCGAAATCCGACTGGAACGTCGAGCACGGCACGGGCGGGGGAACACCGGTCGCGGGCTGAGCTGCTCTCGTTGCCGGCGTGGACCTGCCGGTGGCAGTACGCGCGGCATGCTGCGCGCGCCGATCCGCGACTGGCGGAAGCCCCGCCCTCCGGCGAGCCGTTCGTACACCTCCGGGACGCCGTCGGGGAGGGTCGCGACCGCGGGCCGTATGTCGGTGATCGTCACGGGCTCTCCTGCTCTCCGCGCGGTCGTCGCACGGACACGCTGTGATGCTGGACATTGCCAGCGTCGCAGCGCCGCATGAAAGGCGAATAAAATTCGGCGTCGGTCGGCTGTCTGGTGCCGGGGCGCCGGCACGGCCACGGCCCTTTCGAGGGGCGTCAGGTGCTGCTCGTCCTCGCCTCCGACGGTGCCCGGCCCGGACGTGGCGGAGTCGGTGCGGGAGGCGGGCCACGACCGGGTGCGGCTGGTCGTGGCTCCGTCCGAGCAGGCCACCGGGCGGTCCGGACCCCCGGCCCGGTCGCCGTGCCGACCCGGCTGGACGGAGTCGTCGTCCGGGGTGCGACCGGGACGGGGGTGTACGGGTACCGCCTGCCCGGCTAAGGGGCGGCTGCAGGGGCCAGTGCCTGCCGGTACCAGCTCTCGCACGGGGTGAAGCGCTCGCTGAAGGCTCCCGGTACACAGTCGAGGTCGGCCCACAGCGGGTCGCCGTCGAACCAGTGGTCGGTGATCACCATGTCCAGGTCGTGTCGGGTGCCGCCGTTCGCCCGCAACCGCTCGTACGCCTCGTCGACGGTCAGGTCCCGCTCCGGCCAGGGGACGGACGCGACATCGGCGACCGCCCGCAGAAGGACGTGCCAGGGCACCGGGTCGGGATGACAGGCGTGGTAGACGGGCGCGGTGAGCCGTTCGCCGGGTGCCAGGGCGGCGGCGACCAGGGCCCGGGCGAGATCTCCGACGGCGACCGCGGACACCCGTGCGTGCCAGCCCTCCACCGTGCCGGGAAGGCTGCGCAGCATCCGGGCCAGCGCGGGCACCACCCGGGTGTCGCCCTCGCCGTAGACGAGGTGCGGGCGGACCACCGTGCCGCCCGCCGCCAGCACGGCGTCCTCGCCGGCCGCCCGGGTGCGCGAGGTGACCGACACCGGCGCGCGGTCCAGGTCCTGCGGCCGGGCCCGGCGGAAGGTGCCCCGTCCGTAGACGGCAGCCGTGCTGAGGTGGACGATGCGGGCGACTCCGGCCCGGCGGGCCTCGGCCACGAGCGCGGCGGTGCCGCGGGCGTTGACCGCCTCGCACCGTGCGTTCGGGCCACCGATCTGCGAGGCACAGTGCAGCAGCGCATCGGCTCCGTCGCACAGGCCGTGCAGCGAGCCGGGATCGGTCAGGTCCGCGGGGACGACCGCGGTGCCCGGCGTGCTTGCGCGCACCTGGCTGCGATGGGCCGTCAGCCGCAGACCGAGACCCCGGCGTTCGGCCTCGCGGACGACATGGCGGCCGATGAAACCGCCGGCGCCGGTGATCACCACGGTGGGCACGGCCGACTCCTCACAGGGCCCGGTGCGGGCACAGGGTCACGGTGGCGGTGAAGACCGTCTCACCGCGCTGTGTGCCGCGCACGGTCGTCGGTATGCGGCCGTCGCCGTCCGGTCTGCCGGGCTCCGCTTCGATCCAGCAGGGCGCGTCGAGTTCGGCGTACCGCTCGAAGGTGCTGTCCAGTCCGACGGGCAGGGCGTCGCACATCCCGGTCGCGGCGTGTGCGGCCTGCCGTGCCGCCTCCAGGAGCACCATGCCGGGCACATGGTCGACCGGGTGGTCGAAGAAGATCGGGTGCGCCGTGTCCACACGTAGCTGCCAGCGGCGCGGGGTGTGCGGATCGGTGGCGGCCAGCACGACATCGCGCGAGCCGGCTCTGCCGACGGTCTCCGGCGCTATGCCGGCCGGTACCGGCACGCTCGACCTGACCAGTGCGTCCCCGCGCAGCCGCCGGTAGACGGCAGGGCTGGTGCAGTTGAAGGCGGCCGCGGCCACGGCGAGCGGCATGCCGTCGCGTTCCACCGTCACGCGGTACCGCATGCCCGCCAGGTTCCCGCCCCGGCGGACGATGTCGTGGCACTCGGCTCGTAACACGACCTCGGTCGGTCTCGGCCCGGCCGTGAGCGCCTCGGGGTCCGCGGCGAACGACATGTTCCACATCAGGAACTGGTGGCCGAAGGGGACGCCGTACTCGGCGTGCGCGAGCAGCGCCCCCGTCTGCCGGACCGACTCCACCAGCAGGAGCGGGTCCTGGTAGCCGCTGGCGGGGATGAACAGCGCATGACCGCGTGGCCACTGGGCCGTGACGGAGAAGCGGTCAGTGCTGTCTGTTTCCCAGTGGGTGAGGAAGACTTCGGACACGGCGGCGCGGTGGACGTACTCACTGGGCACCGTGGTGGTGAGGCGAGCACCCCTAGCGGTGCGCTGATCAGGAAAAACGATACTGCCAGTGCGCGACATGCAAGACACCTGTCTGTGTGCGGGCAGGGCGGACGACCGCTCCGGCGCGAGCCCCCCCTGCGCTGGTCAAGTTCACCTTGCTCGCCTCTAAGATACAGACAGGTCGGTTCGGTTTTCCAAAGGAAACACGACGTTCACGAGAATTCGAGGGCTGGGATGGCTGTTCAGGTTCGTGGTGAGAGGTCGAGGCGTTCGATCCTGGAGGCGGCCGCGAGCGTCTTCGACGAGCGTGGTTACGACGCGGCGAGCACGACGGAGATCCTGGCGCGCAGCGGGCTGACGCGGGGCGCGCTCTACCACCACTTCCCCTCCAAGGAGGCGATTGCCGCGGCCCTGGTGGCGGCGCAGAGCGAGGCCCTGGTGGTCCCCGAGCAGCCGATGAAGCTGCAGGCGGTGGTGGACCTCACGCTGGAGTACGCCCGCCGGCTGCGGACCGATCCGGTGCTCCGGGCGAGTGTGCGGCTGACCGTCGAGCAGTCCTCCTTCGCGCACCCGGGCAGGACGCCGTACCAGCAGGCGGCCGATGCCATCCTCGGCCTGCTCCGGGCGGCCGAGCGGCAGGGCGAGACGCTGCCGGGCGTGGACCTGGACGAGGTCACGCAGTTCGTCGTGGGCGCCTTCACCGGCGTCCAGCTGATGTCGCAGGTCTACTGCGGGCGCCAGGATCTGATGGAGCGTGTGTCGACGATGTGGCGGCTGCTGCTGCCGGGCATCGCCACGCCGGGCTTGCTCGCGCGGCTGCGGACGACGCTGCCGCCGCCGGAGGCGGGCGCGGCGGGTGAGGCACGGGAGTAGGGGGGCGCAGGGTCACCGGGACGAACGGAGGCGTCGCCTGCCGTCATTCCCCGGGATCCCGCGGCGCGGCGCTGTCCTCGGGGGTGGCCGCCGGATGGGTGAAGAGCGGACGGAGCGCCCGCCACATCCGGTCGGAGGTGCCGGGCGACCACCAGGCCGGGTCCGTACGTCCCAGCGACTCCAGGCCGGCCACGACCACCACGGCGAGGTCGGCGAGGTCCTGCCCCTCGGGCCCGGGGGTACCCGGGGCGGCGGGCGGCAGCAGTCCACTCACCCTGCGGCGGACCGCGTGCAGCACCTCCTGGCGCAGCAGACGGGCGGGGTCCGCGGAGCCGTCGGGATCCAGCTGCAGACCGGCCCGCACGGTGAGATCGCCGCCCAGGGCCCGGCCGAGCGCGGAGCCGAAGCGGGACAGCGCGGTGAAGGCGGCCGTCTCGAGCGGGCCGCTCAGTGCGTCGCCGAAGGCCGCGTCGATGAGCGTGGTGGTCTCCCGGCGCGCCTCGTCGTGCACGGCGACCACCACGGCCTCCTTCGTGGCGAAGTGGTGGTAGAGGGCTCCCCTGCTCACCCCCGCGCCACGGCAGATGTCGACCAGCCCGGCCGCGCCCGGGCCGCCGTCGCCGATCAGTTCGGCGGTGGCGCGGACGATGGCCTGGCGGGTCTGCTCAGCTCGCTTCTGCATCGGGGGATGCGTGTCCTTCCTCGTGAGAGGGGGCGGGCGGTCCGCTGCGGCGGGCGTCGTCGCCCGCGGGGAGGAAAGCCCAGTCAATCACCGGAGCGTCCTCCATACAAGTCTGTCTGTTTTTGCGGGGCGAGGATTCGTCATGCCCGCGTGCGGGGAGGGTGTCGATCCCTGGTGGCGGAGGGTGATGCCTGGTGGTAGCCCATGGATGCGTCCCAGGTGGGATCGGGAGGATGATTGACAAACAGACAAGTCTGTTTGTTACTGTCTGCCGGTCTGGTATCCGAGCGTGAGGAGTCCGATGGACAACCCGACAACGCCGATACGTCCGCCGGAGGGGCAACTGCCGGCCGCCGCGGGAGCCTTCTTCGCCAAGGCCCTGCACGAGGGGCTGATGCGCACAAGGCGGCGAACGGGGGACGTCCGGCCGCCGATGCCGCGGCCCGCGGCCGGACCCCGCACCGCACCGCCGGCCACGGCCGCATCCGCATCCGCCCGGTGCCGGGCCGAGCCGCTGCCCACGCTGACGGAGGCCGAACGGGAGGGAACCCTGTACCGGTTCCGGCTCGCCCTGCCGGCGGTGCTGCCGCCGCGCGACCGGGAACGGCCCGCCCTGGTCTCGGCGCTCGTCGCCTTCGCACGGCGCGTGCTGATGCACGCCGGGCGGAGCGACACCCTCTCCGGTCGCGTACGCCCGTTCCTGCCGCCCGCCACCGAGGTCGCACCCCACCACCTCGTGGCCGCGACGGGCCTGTTGTACGAGTGTGCGCTGCTGGAGGTGATGGAAGGCGCCCCCGAGCCCGGTGACACGGCGGCGTCGCGCGCACTGGCGGCCGTCCAGGCGCTCGCGGATGTGCTGAGGGCCACCGGAGCGGCCTTCTGGCGCGGCGACGGCGGCTGGAGTGAGTCCCGCCGGCTGGCCCGCCGGCTCCACGACGAACTCGGCAGCGCGCTGGCCGTGGCCCTGCACCGCGTCGAGCTCGGCCAGGACGACCCGACCGGTGCCGCCACCCACCTGGCGGTGGCCAGGAGGGCCCTGGACGAGGCGGTGGAGGAGAACCGCGGCATCATCGCCGGCCTGCGCCGCAGCACGCGAACGCCGCCTCTGCGCAGCGCTCTCGACGCCTTCCTGGCCGACCTGGCGCCGCGCGCGGACGTCGCCGTCCACGTCGTCGGCGACGAGAGTCTCGCGCCGGAACGCTGCCGCCGCGAACTGCTCCTCGTCCTGCGCGAGACACTGCGCAACTGCTTCGCGCACGGGAAAGCCGCGCACATCGAGGTGACCGTCCGCACCACCCGGCGGTGGGTGTACGCCCGGGTCGAGGACGACGGCGTGGGATTCGTCGTACCGCGCGTCCTGGGCGACCCGCGGACCGGGCACGGTCTGGACTCCGTCCGGGAGCGGGTCGAGGACCTCGGTGGCCGGCTGCGGATCACGAGCACACCCGGCAAGGGCACCCGTACGGAACTGCATCTTCCGCTCGACCCACGGCCGTGACCGCACCGGTCCCCGCCGCCGACCCGGAGATTCCTCATGCCTCCCACCACCATCGTTCTCGCCGACGACCACGCCCTGTTCCGGGAGACCCTCGCCGACCTGCTGAACGCCCAACCCGCCCTGGCGGTGGTGGGACACGCCGCCGACGCCGCCCAGGCCGTCCGGTGCGCGGCCGCCGAGCAGCCCGATCTGCTGCTGCTCGACTTCCAGATGCCCGGCAGCCACGGTGCGGGCACGGTGCGCGAGATCATCGCTGTCTCTCCGGGGACCCGCGTCCTGTGCCTGTCCGCCCATGCGCACCCCTACCTCGTGGAGGAGATGCTGGCGGCCGGGGCCCGTGGCTTTCTGCACAAGGGCATCGGCCGGGAGGCACTGCTCACGACCCTCTCCCGCGCGCTCACCGAGCCCCGGCACACGACCGTGCTGGTCCCGGCGGTCACGGCGGACCACGTACCGCTCGAGGAACCGCTGTCGCGGAGGGAGCACCAGGTCCTGGTCGGCGCGGCGGCGGCGATGAGCAACCGGCAGATCGCCGACCGGCTCGGCATCACGGAGGGAACGGTCAAACGCCATTTGAACAGCGTCTTCCGGAAGCTGGGCGCGGTGTCCCGGCTGGACGCCGTCAACAAGGCGGTGCGGGCGTCGCTGATCCCCTCTCCGGACGTCCATGCCGTGGCGCCGCGCCGGTCGCCGGGGAGACGGCCCTCCCCGGCGACCGGCGCGCGCCCCCTGCGTCGCTCACCCGGCGGCTGACGGCCGGCGCAGCAGGGCCGCGCCCACCGATCCGTCGTGGCCGACGGAGGTGACCAGGCCCCAGTCGGCACGGCCGTCGGACCGGGACGCACCGTCCTCCCAGTGCGCGATCAGCGCGGCCAACTGCAGGGCGCCACTGGCGCTGTAGGTCTCCCCGAGCACCTCCTGCACCCGCAGTACCTCGGGCGTGTGCCCGGCCAGCGCCCGGCGACGGCCACGGGCCTCCACCGCGCTCCAGCCGGGGCCGCTGCTCGCCCCGGCCGAGACGACGCCGATGTCACCCGGCTCGGCGCCACCGACCCGCAGCGCGTCCTCGACACAACGGGCGAGCGCCGCCGCCACCGCGTCCGGTCCCTCGTCCAGCGGACTGAAGGCCACCTCGCAGGCGGTCAGTTCGGCCAGTGACCGGCCCGCGGCCGGCCCGGTGCCGCCGCCCGCCGTCTCCACGACGAAGACGGCACTTCCCTCGCCGAGCGCCGGCCGCTCGCCCAGGGCGCCACCGCGGTGCCAGGCCCAGGCCGTGTGCGCGCCGAGCTCCTCCACAGCTCCCGTCAGCAGCCGGGCGGCCCGGCCTGTCAGCAGCGCGTTGCGGGCGTAGCGCAGCGCGGACAGGGCGGAGATCTGCCCGCCGGCCAGCGAGGCGTTCGGGCCCGTGAAGGAGTGCCGCATGGCCACCTGGCTCGCCCCGTGGTTCAGCAGCAGCCCCGGGAACAGGGCCGGGCTCACCAGGTACGGACGCTCCGCCTCGTAGCTCTCGCGGAAGAACTCCGCGAAGGCCCGGGCACTGCCCGTGCTGGTGCCGAGGACCACGCCGGTGTCGGCACGCTCCTCGGGCCCGCCGGGCTCCGGCAGGCCGGCCAGTGCCAGCTCCGCCGCCACCATGCTGAGCGTGGTGGTGCGGCTGAGGGCGCTCAGCCCCTTGCGTCCGAGGTACTCCCGGGGCGCGAAGTCCGGCACCGACAGCAGCCGCACGCCCGGCGGCGCCGGCTGTCCGTCCAGAGCCTGGGCGCCGCCGTCACCCGGCGGCAGCGTGCCCGAGCGCACGGCCTCGTACAGGACCTTCCCGCCGGCACCGGCCGCGCTGATCACCCCGTAGCCCGTGATCCGTACGGCGGTGGACTCGGTGGTTCCGCTCATGCGGGCCTCCCCAGCATCACGATGGCGTTGTTGCCGCCGAAGGCGAATCCGTGGTTCTCGACGATCCTCGGCCGGGCGGGGCGTGCCCGGCCCGGCACGCAGTCCAGGTCCGGGCCGAGCGCCGGATCCACCGAGCGGACCGTCGCCGTCGGCGGCAGGAACCCTTCGTACAGGGCCATGCAGCAGGCCAGTGCGCCGAAGCCGCTGGCGGCTCCCATGGTGTGGCCGAGCATCGACTTGATGGAGCTGATCGGCGGTATCCGGTCGCCGAACACCTCGCGCACCGCCGCGACCTCGGTGGAGTCATTGGCGGCCGTGCCCGTACCGTGGGCGCAGACGTAGTCGATCTCGTCCGGTTCGACCCCGGCGTCGCGGTGCGCCCGGCGGATGCACTCGGCGATGCCGTCCCGGTCCGGCTGGGTCGGGTGCTTGGCGTCACAGGTCAGGCCATATCCCAGTACCTCTGCGTAGATGCGTGCCCCGCGTGAGACGGCGCTGTCCCACGACTCCAGGACGAGGGCCGCGCCGCCCTCCGCGGTCATGATGCCGCCCCGGTCCTCGTCGAACGGGCGGCACAGGTCGGGGGCGATGGCGCCGAGGCGGTGGAAGCCCGCGTGGGTGGCGCGGTTCACCGCGTCGGCACCGCCGGCGATCATGACGTCAGCCGCGCCCCCGCGGATGAGGTCGAACCCGTATCCGATGGCGTAGTTGCTCGCCGAGCAGGCGGTGCCGAAGGTCTGCGCCTCGCCGCGCAGGCCCAGTTCGGTGTTGACGGCGGCCGCGATGCGGTCCGCGGAGGCGCGGGCGGCGAGATCCCCGTCGATCCCGTCGATGCCCTGCGCCATCCACTGCTCGGTCAGTTCCTGGAAGACGCGTGCCTCCCCGTTGGTCGTGCCCATGGCGCTGCCCGCTCGGGACGCCGACAGACCGTCGGCGTCCCAGCCCGCGTCGCGCACGGCCAGCCGGGCGGCCGCGGCGGCGAACTGGCTGCTGCGGCCCCACTTCTCGGCCGGTAACCGCTCCAGGTGGTCCCGCGGCCGGAAGTCGTGCACCTCGCCCGCCCGGGTGTGCCGGAAGCCGGTGCTGTCGAACGACTGGATGTCGGTGACGCCGTCGCGGCCCTCGCGGACGGCCGCGGTGAACGCCTCGATGCCGATGCCGATGCTGCTCACCGCGCCGAGGCCGGTGACCGCGACGCGGCGCGGCGCGAGCTCAGACATGCGCGACGGCGGTCGTGTGGCGTGCGATCAGCTCGTAGGCGGTGCCGAGGTTGTCGAGGTCGACCAGCTCCTCCTGGGGTATCTCGATGCCCAGCTGCTTCTCGAAGCGGGAGAACATCTCGATGATCAGCAGGGAGTCGGCGTCGAAGTCCTCGACGAAGCTGTGCTGTTCGCCGACCTCGTCGGCGGAGACCTCCAGCACATCCGCAACGATCCCCCGGACGCGGGTGCGCAGCTCGGGGGAGAGTTCCTTGCCCAGGTTGTCCGACATGTTCGTGTTTCCCTTCAGTCTGTGGATCCTGCCCGCCCCGGAAAATTGCGGACGGTAATGTGATTGGCGAATTCATGCTGCCATATCCGCAGCGCCGTGGAGAACCCTCATTCGTTGAATCCCGCCCTCCTTTGACGTCGGTTTTACGTGCATTCCATTTTCGCTGGAAACAATATGAGTGTCGTCGGAATCTGAGGGGGCTCCTGCCATGAGAACGACCGTGCCGGTGGGCATCGCCGCGGCGGCCCTGTGGCTGCCGCCGAAAAGGGACTGCGCGCACAGCGCCGTCGCCGAGCAGCGCGTCGAGGGGAACGTGGCGCGGGACCTGGGCCACCCTCGGCTGCCGGTCGCCGACGACGTCTCCCCGCCCGAGATGGCCGTGCTGGCCGCCCGGCAGGTGCTCCGAGGCAGCGGTGTGGCGGCCGCCGACGTGTCGCTCCTGCTGCATGCGTGGATGCACTACCAGGGCCACGACCTGTGGTCGCCGGCGCACTACATCGCCCACCAGATCGGTGCGCACGAGACCGTGCCGGTCGGGATCCAGCAGATCTGCAACGGCGGCGCGGCGGCCCTGGAACTGGCCGTCGCCCGGCTCTCACTGGCCGAGGGCTCCCGGCACGCCCTGGTCACCACCGCCGACCGCTTCACCGCGCCCGGATTCGACCGGTGGCGCAGCGACTACGGCGCCGCCTACGGGGACGCGGCCACCGCGGTGCTGCTCAGGCAGCCGGCCGACGCGAGCGACCCACTGCTGTTCCGGGCGCTGCACACCGCGGCCGCCCCGCATCTGGAGGCCATGCACCGGGGCTCGGACCACTTCGCGCGGCTGCCCCGGGAGAACTCGCCCGTCGTCGACATGCGCCGCACCAAGCGGGCCTACCTGCGCGACCACGGGGTCGCCCCCTTCAAGAAGGTCAACCGCGAGATGATCCGGTGCGTGGTCCAGGGAGCGATGCGGGACGCCGGCCTCGCCGCGGACGACCCGCGCATCCGGTTCGTCCTGCTGCCCCGGCTCGGGCTCAAGACGCTGCAGAGCGCGTGGATCCCGACGCTGCACGAGCTCGTCGCCGCCCGGCCCGTGGACTGGGGCAGCGACACCGGGCACCTGGGCACAGGAGACCTGCCCGCGGGGCTGTACGAGGTACTGCGCCGTTGCGCGCTCGGCCCCGGTGACATCGGCCTGCTGCTCAATGCGGGCGCCGGCTTCACCTGGTCCTGCGCGGTGGTCGAGGCTCCCACGGCCCGCTGAACCCTGACGACGTGCGGCCGGGGCCGCACCGAGCCCGTGGAGGGCGCCGGTGCGGCCCCGGCCGGCATGCTGAACCACCGCACGGGTGAACCGCAGGGTCACCACCGGGGCGGGGCCGGCCGCCGCCCGGCACGGACACCGCTCACCGCGGAAACGTCCGCCAGGCCCGCGCCGGATGGTGGCGGCTCGGCCGGAGCCAGCCCGGGGCCGGTGCGGGGGCGGTGACCGGGGCGGCCGGGGGCGGCCCGGCGGCGCCTCGTGCCAGTACGACGGCGGTGAGCGCGGCCAGCTCGTCGGGGGTGGGCTCGCCTCGAACTACGCGCAGGGCGGGTGGGGCGCTGGGTGCCGTGTCCATGGTGGATGCCTCGCTTCCTGTGGTTCCGGAATCACTCCGGTCCGCTGCCTCCGGTGCCTGTCGGGTCCTTCCGGTTCCGGCCGTCACATCGGCGGGTTGCCGTGCTTGCGGGGCACCAGCTGCTCCTGCTTGGTGCGCAGTACGCGCAGCGCCTCCGCGATGACCGAGCGGGTGGTGCGCGGGTCGATCACGTCATCGACCAGGCCCCGTTCCGCCGCGTAGTACGGGTGCATCAGCGTCTCCCGGTAGTCCTGTGTCAGCTCCCGCCGGGTGGCCTCCGGGTCCTCGGCTGCTGCGACGGCCCGCCGGTGGATGACGTTGACCGCGCCCTCGGCCCCCATCACGGCGATCTCGTTCGTCGGCCAGGCGTACGCGAGGTCGCAGCCGATGGAGCGTGAGTCCATGACGATGTAGGCGCCGCCGTACGCCTTGCGCAGGATGACCTGGACCCGCGGGACGGTGGCGTTGCAGTAGGCGTAGAGCAGCTTCGCGCCGTGGCGGATGATGCCGCCGTGTTCCTGGGCGGTGCCGGGCAGGAAGCCGGGCACGTCCACCAGGCTCACCAGGGGGATGTTGAAGGCGTCGCAGGTCTGGATGAACGCGGCACCCTTCTGTGAGGCCTCGATGTCGAGCACCCCGGCCAGGTGCCGGGGTTGGTTCGCCACCAGGCCGACGGTCTGCCCGTCGATGCGGGCCAGCGCGCACAGCAGGTTCGGCGCCCATCGCTCGTGGACCTCCAGGAACTCCGCGTCGTCCACCAGGCGCGCGATCACCTCGCCCATGTCGTACGGCTGGTTGGGGTCTGCCGGCACCAGGTGCAGGAGTTCCTCGTCCAGTGTGTCCAGCCGGGAGGCGGGCGCGGCGGCCGGCGGCAGCTCGCGGTTGTTGGACGGCAGCAGCGACAGCAGGTAGCGCACGTCCTCCAGGCAGGACTCCTCGTCGTCGTAGGCGAAGGCGGCCGCACCCGAGACCGCGGCGTGCAGGTCGGCGCCGCCGAGCTGCTCGTGGCTCACCTTCTCGCCCGTCACGGCCTCGACCACGTCCGGGCCGGTGATGAACATCTGGGAGATCCCACGCACCATGAACACGAAGTCGGTCAGCGCCGGGGAGTAGGTCGCGCCGCCGGCGCACGGGCCGAGCATCACACTGATCTGCGGGATCACGCCGGAGGCGCGCACGTTGCGGCGGAAGATCCCGCCGTACCCGGCGAGCGCGCTGACGCCCTCCTGGATACGGGCGCCGGCCCCGTCGTTGAGGCTCACCAGCGGCGCACCGGCCGCGTCGGCCATGTCCATGATCTTATGGATCTTCTCGGCGTGGGACTCGCCCAGCGAGCCGCCGAAGATGCGGAAGTCATGGGCGTAGACGAAGACCGTACGCCCGTGCACCCGGCCCCAGCCGGTGACCACCCCGTCGGTGTGCGGGCGGCGGTCCTCCAGGCCGAAGCCGCTGGCCCGGTGCCGGCGCAACCCCTCGATCTCGGTGAACGTGCCCTCGTCGAACAACAGTCCAAGCCGCTCGCGCACGGTCAGCTTGCCGCGTGCGCGCTGGGCCTCCGTCGCACCCGCGCCCGGGCCGCCGCGCACCGCCTGCCTGAGGCGCAGCAGCTCGGCGGTGCTCCCCAGGAGGTCCGGACCGGACGGAGGGGCCGGCGGGGCGAGGGGACGGTCATCCAAAGCGGTCATCGAAACGCACTCCCTTGCGGTGGACGGCGGAGCGGACGGAAAACGGCTCCCAAGATATTTCCCAACAGAATGTGAGGCCGTCATGAAAGTTGACTAAAAGGCGGTCGAGGGTGGTCGAGAACTGCTTCCCGCGGCGTTCTTCATGCGCTTTTCACGGTACTTCTATGGCCGCTCGGAATCATGGGGGTCAGGCCCGATCCGGGGCCGTAGCGCCTTTCTTGAATCCGCCGGAAGCGGCACCGGACAAGGAGTTCTTCGCGAATGACAACGTCCATGACAACGGCCGGGCCGGAACCGGCCCCCGCCCTGACCTTCGCCCGCACCATCGACCGCACACTGGTGCACCGGGCGTCGGTCTCGGAAGTGCTGGTCACCGACCTCGTGCGGACCGGGCCCGAGGACTTCCTGGCGGGTGCACAACTGCCCATCGGCCACCCCTATTTCAGCGACCACGTGCGCGAACCGGTGACCTACGACTTCCTGCTGCTGCTGGAGGCCGCGCGTCAGGCGGGCGTCGCCGCCTCGCACAGCCAGCTGGGCATCTCCCGGGACACCACCTTCCTGGTCAACAACTGGTCCATCAGGATCGAGGACCCGCAGGCCCTCACGCCGGGGGACCGGCCCGGGGAGCTGGAACTGGCGGGCGCCGTCACCCCGGTGACAGGGCGCAACGGCCGTCTGAGGGGCGTGAGTTCCTCGGTCGCCCTGCGCATCGCCGGCCGCGAGGCGGCGCGTACCCGCATCGACGTCGGCACGGCGAACAGCGCCGACTACGGGAAACTGCGCTTCCTGCAGCGCCGGTCCACCCCGCCGCTCACCACCGACCTGCTGGACGTCCTGCGCAGCCGCCCGGCCGACACGGCCGACGTGGGCCGCCGCAACCCCGCCAACGTGGTGCTCGGCGAGCCCATCCACCTGGGCGACGCGGTCTCCGCACAGGTGGAGCCGCTGTTCGAGAACAAGAGCCTGTTCGACCACACCTACGACCACATCCCGGCCATGGTGCTGACCGAGGCCGCGCGTCAGCTCGGCCACCTCGCGGGCGTTCCGACCGATGCGAGCGTGACCGGCTGCACCGCGGACTTCACCCGGTTCGCCGAGCTGGACTCGCCCCTGGTGGCCACGGCCCGTCTGGCGCCGGCGGGCGCGGCGGCCGACGGCCGCACCGGCTGCGTGGTCGTCTTCGAGCAGGACGGCGCCGAAGCAGGCCGTATCACCCTGGACTTCGTCCCGGCGCACTCCGGCGCCCTTGCGGCGGAGGGGCCGGCGTCGTGACCCGGCCGCCCGCACGCGCGGTGTGGACGGACTTCGGGGGAGTACTCACCCCGCCGATCCCGGACGACCTGGAGACCTTCTGCCGCCGGACCGGCATCCCCGCGGACGCCTTCCGGACGGCCATGGCCGCGGTGGCGGAGCCGTACGGCGGTGACCTGATGGCGCCGCTGGACACCCCCATGCTCAGTGAGGAGGAGTGGGCCGTCCGGATGAACGGCCGGCTGCGCGAACTCGGCGTGGACGCCGATCTGACCGGATTCGGTGACCGCTGGTTCGAGGGACGCGAAACCAACCACGCCTGGCTGAACCATCTCCGCACCCTGCACGACCAGGGGGTGTTCGTCGGCCTGCTGTCCAACATGCCGCCCGCCTGGGACCGGCACTGGCGGCGCATGGTACCGCCCGACGGGCTCTTCGACGGGCTCGCTCTGTCCTTCCAGGTCGGCGTTCGCAAGCCGCACCGCGGGATCTTCGAGGCGGCCGCCGAGATGGCGGGGGCCGCCCCCGAGGAGTGCGTCCTTGTCGACGACATCGAGGCCAACTGCATCGGGGCCGAGGCCGCCGGCTGGCAGGCCGTCCACTTCACCGACACCGACACCGCGGCGGCCGCACTGGCCCGCCGCCTCGCCCGCCCGGCCGGCATGGGCCCGGCGGCCGCCTGAACAGGAGGGCTCATGTCACGCACCGTTCTGGTCACCGGAGGCAACCGGGGGATCGGCCTGACCATCGCGCGCAGCTTCGCCGAGAACGGCGACAAGGTCGCGATCACCCACCGCAGCGGGGAGGCCCCCGAGGGGCTGTTCGGCGTGCGCTGCGACGTGCGCGACCCCGAGGCGGCGCGGCGCGCCGTGAACGAGGTCGAGGCGCAGTACGGGCCGGTCGGCGTTCTGGTGGCCAACGCCGGCATCACCCGCGACGCGCTGGCCCCCACGATGCGCGAGGAGGACTTCGAGGATGTCATCGGCACCAACCTCGTCGGCTCCTTCCGCATGGCCCGCCTGGTGTCCCGCTCCATGATCAGCGCCAAGTGGGGGCGCATCGTCTTCATCTCGTCGATCATGGGCTTCCTCGGTTCGCCCGGGCAGTCCAACTACGCCGCGTCCAAGTCCGGCATGCTCGGCCTGACCCGGTCGCTCGCCTGGGAACTGGGCTCGCGGAACATCACCGTCAACATGGTCACGCCCGGGCTCATCGAGACCGAGATGATCCAGGCCGTCACCGACAAGCGGCGCGCCCAACTGCTGAGCCAGACACCGCTGCGCCGCACCGGCACCCCACAGGAGGTCGCCGACGTCGTCACCTTCCTCGCCGGCGACGGCGCCGCCTATGTCACCGGGGCGGCGCTCCCGGTCGGCGGTGGCATCGGCATGGGGCAGTGAGACACAGGCCCCGACGGCTTCTTCCCCCGGGCCTCCTGACTCCCACGGGCCTCCTGACTCCCACGGCCGCCCAACTCCCCCACGGGTCCCTAGCCCCTCACGGCTCCCCTAATCCCCACGGGTCCCCTAACCCCCACGGGTTCCCTAGCCCCCCACGGGTCTCTAGCCCTCCACGGGTCCCCTAACCCCCACGGTCCCTCCCCCCCACATCCCTCCTGAACAGCCACGAAGCGTGACCGGCGCGTGCAGTGCGCGCAGCGCGCGAGACATGAGAGGAAACCGTCATGACGGACGAGGAAGTGCTGAACGTCGCCCTGGAGATGGGCAAGATCTTCAACGACGGCGACGAGGAGGTCGCCCGACGCCTGGTCTCCGAGGACTTCGTCGACTACGAGGCCCCGGAGGGCTCGCCGGTCGGCGCGGAGGCCTACATCCGCACGGCCCACTGGATGCGCAGCGTCTGGGAGAACGCCCGCTGGGAGGTCGTCGACGCCTTCGCCAAGGGCGACAAGGCCCTGATCCGCCTGGTCTTCTCGGGCCGTCAGGTCGCCGAGTTCATGGGCGTCCCCGCCACGGGCAAGGAGGTACGCGTCCAGCACCTGCACGTCTACCGGGTCGCCGACGGCAAGGTCGTGCAGCACTGGGCCGTGCGGGACGACCTGGAGCTCTTCCGCCAGCTCGGCGCATGGGACAAGCCGCTGACGGGGGCACCGAAGCCCGCGCCCGCGGCCTGATCCGGACATCACCGCACCGGAAGGGCGGCATCCGCATCGCGGATGCCGCCCTTCCGTGCTGTCCGGCGCGATGTCAGGAGCGTTCGGGACCCAGCCCGTTGAGCAGCGTGTCGACCACCGCGGCCGCCAGCGTGTCCGGGTCGGTGGCGGTCTCGGCCTGGACCTGGATGGCCTGCTCGATCAGGGCGTGGTACACCCGCCGGGCCCACTCGAGGTCCGCGTCGGGGCGCAACAGCCCGGCCTGCTGGGCCCGGTCGAGCAGGAGATGGCCCTTGGTGAAGATGCGCTCGTGTGCGGCGACGGCCTCCGGGTCGCGCAGCTGCGGCTGACCGACGGTGTAACGCCAGCCGCTCTTGACCTGGATCACGTTGGCGGTGATCTGGTGCAGCGCAACGAGCGGCGGTGCCGTCTCCGGGCGGCCGACGTCGATGGCCTCCTCGACCTGCCGGAAGGCGTGCACCGCCATCGCGTCGATCAGTGCCTCGCGGGAGGCGAATCGGCGGTGCAGCGTGGTGCGGGCGACGCCGGCGGCGGCGGCGATCTGGGCAAGGCTCGCGGTGGGGTCCTCGCCGAGCACTCGCTCGGCCACTTCCAGGATCGTCCGCACGGTCCGTTCGGCATCGGCACGCAGCGGCCTGTCTCTCGTCGTCGTCTCGGTCACGTCGTGGCCGCCTCTCGGTCGCGGATGGGTCGTACCACTTCGTACTCCAGTTTAGGTGACACCAAAGTTGCACGACAAGGTCTAGTTGCATCGCTGGTGTTGCACTTAGCCGTTTCTCTGATACGTTGATGTTGCAGTTCAGCGGAGATCTGTAACTATCGAGGAGTGGATCGGCATGTCGCAGGAGCACAAGGACTGGATCGAGGCGTACGACTACGTGCAGGGCGTCCAGGCCGCGGGCCCGGCCGAGCTGCAGCAGGTCGGCGTGCTCAAGGTCGGCCGTCGGGACGCCCGCCGCGTGCTGGTCCTGCTCGGCGGCCGTGAGGGCGGCGCCGGGGTGTTCCGGCACACGGCGCGAGCCCTGGCGAGCGCCGCGGACGACCTGCAGGTATGGGCCGTGGACCGTCGCGAGCAGAATCTCGCCGACCTCTCCGGCTTCGCGGACACCCCCGAGCAGGCCACCGAGTACTACCTGGGCGGCCACTACCGGGTGCAGGACCCGGCCGCGTCGGCCTTCGCCGCCCAGTGGGGCCTCGAGGTCCTCCTGGAGGACCTGCGCCGGGTGGTCCTCGCCGCCGCCGACGGCGGCCGGCGCGACGTGGTCCTCGGCGGTGTGTCCGTCGGCGGCAGCGAGGCCCTGCTGTACGCCGCGTGGGACTTCGACGGCACCCCCGGCTACCGCGACCTGGCCGGACTGGCCGTCGTCGACGGCGGTGTCCTCAACGCCTACGCGGGCGCCGGCATGGAGTTCGACCTGCCCGTGGAGGCCGCCAAGGGCTGGCTCGCCGCGATCGAGTCCGGCGCCGTGTTCGAGGACTTCACCAGCACCACCACCGGCCTGGGCACCCGCCCGGAGTCGGCGGCCGTCTGGTTCCAGCTCGCCGCCCGGCACGCCCTGGCCGACCCCGACGGCCCGGCGGTGCTCGCCGACCGCGTCCCCGAGGCGTTCCGCACCGACGGCAAGCTGACCAACGCCGGCCTGTTCGGGCGACTCGTGGACGCCGCGCACGCGCACCCGTCGTACTCGGTCCAGGCGGGCCACCTGGACGACAGCGGCTCATGGGTCGACGGCGGCCCCACCCGGCTGCACACGGTCGCCGAGGCGTTCGCCGGCCCCCGCCCCGGCGCCTGGCTCTGGTACACCCTCAACCGCGTGATGCTCGACCTCGTCGCGGCCATCGACTTCAAGGAGACCGAGCTCAGCCGCCTGCTCGGCCTGCGCCTGGCCCACGCCGAGGCCATCGACGTCCCGCTCTACACCTTCCAGTCCGGTCTGACCAACGGCACCACCGGGCAGGCCGCGGCGGCCGTCACCGCCGCCAGTCGCATCCCCGAGCTGTCCCTCTTCTGCGACCCGGCGCTCACCCACCAGGACGTCGTCTACGCCAAGTGGGAGGACAACCGCTTCCTGCAGACCCTCTCGCAGTTCCTGCGCGGACTGCCCCGACGCGCGAACTGACGGCGGTCGCCCGCGCCGGGCAGAGCGCCCCCACAGAACCGGGGCGGCAGGGGTCCACCCCCGTCCCCCTGCCGCCCCTTCCCCGACCGTCCCCAGCCGCCCCTTACGGCACCCGAGACCAAGGAGAGCTTCGATGGCTGCCGCCGCCCACCCCGAGGCGCCGCCCCGCGCGGGCCTCACCATCTTCGCCCTGTGTCTGGCCGTGTTCATCGTCCCCTACGGCCTCAGCAGCGCACCGGTCGCGCTCCCCGCGATGGGCCGCGATCTCGACGCCGGCGCGGCGTCCCTGAACTGGGTCGTCAACGCCTACAACATCACCGCAGCCAGCTTCATGATGGCCGCGGGGTCGATCGCCGACCGTGTCGGCCGCAAGCGGGTGTTCTCCTTCGGCGTCGGGACGTACGGCGTCTCCGCCCTGATCGGCGCGCTCGCCACCGACGTCCTGCTGCTGAACGTCGCCCGCGCCGTGGCCGGTGTGGCCGCCGCCGCCATGATGACCGCCGGAGTGTCGGTCATGGCGAACATGTTCCACGGCGCCGCCCGCACCAAGGCGTTCGCGTTCGTCGGCGTCACCATCGGCGCCGGTCTCGCCATCGGCCCGACCAGCTCCGGCCTGCTCGTCTCCGGGCTGGGCTGGCGCGCCATCTTCTGGGTGCAGTTCGCCATCGCCTTGGCGTCCATGTTCGGACTGAAGCTGGTGCAGGAGTCCAAGGACCCCGAAGCCCACTCCGTGGACTGGGCCGGCACCGTGACCTTCACCCTCGCCCTGTTCTGTTTCACCCTCGGCGTCATCCAGGGCCCGGCCTGGGGCTGGGGCAGCGTCCAGGTGCTGGGCCTGTTCGCCGGCTGTGTGCTGCTGCTGGTCGGGTTCGTCCTGGTCGAACGCCGCCAGCGGTTCCCGATGTTCGACCTCTCCCTGTTCGCCGAACCGCGGTTCATGGCGGTCAACCTGCTCGCGACCGCCGTCTCCTTCGGCTTCGTCGGCCTGATGGTGCTGTTGCCCTCGTATCTGGTCGGCGCCAACGGACTCACCGACAGCGCGGCCGGCCTGACGATGCTGCTGCTGACCGCCCCGGTGCTGGCCTTCCCGCTGGTCTCCGGGCGCCTGGTGCAGGCGGGTGTCTCGATGCGGCCCATCCTCAGCGGCAGCCTCGTCCTCGTCGCCGCCGGACTGGCCTGGCTGACCACGGTCCACCCCGGCATCGGCCTGCTCGGGCTCACCGGGCCGCTGCTGCTGGTCGGCATCGGCATCGGCCTCATCTACGGCCTGATGGACGGCGCCGCGGTGAGCACCGTCCCGCCGACCAAGGTCGGCATGGCGAGCGGCATGTTCAACACCATTCGCCTGGCCACCGAGGCGGTCGCAGTCGCCGGCATGGTCGCGGCCCTCATGTCCCTGGTCCAGCAGCGCATCGCCGACGGTCTGGGCCGCTACACCCAGGGCACGGACCTCACGGCCCGCAGCGTCACCGACAGCGTCTCCAGCGGCAACCTCGACGCCGTGGTCGACAAGGCTCCGGCCGCGAGCCGCGACGCCCTCACCGACTTCCTCGGCCAGGGCTACACGCACGGCTTCCAGGTCGTGCTCTGGGGCACCGTCGTCATCTGCCTGGCCGGCGCGATCGTTCTGCATCTCATCCTCACCGACCGTCCGGCGGCCGGGGCGCCGGCGGACTCCGCCGAGCCGGCCGACCGGAGCACGCCGCGGGAGTCCGCCGACGCGACGCTCTGAGCCGCGCCGGCCCGAAGGTCCCCACGAAGTCCGCGTCCCGGCGGCCGGTCCACGGACGGCGGGAGGTGACCTCCTCGCCGGCGGGCCCCGGTACACGACACCGGGCGCCCGCCGGCTGCCTGCCCCGCGCCCACAGGAGCAGCCATGACCCTCATCACCCACCACCCCGGCCTGCGCCCCCGGGCGGCCACGGCCGAACCCGCCGGGCCGCGGGTGTCCGCCGTTCCCGACGGGCCCTCCCCGCCGACCACCGGCGCCCGTACCGGCACCACCGCCTCCAGCCTCGCCGACACCCTCCTGCTCGGGCCGCTCCCGGCGACGGCCCTGGCGTTGTGCCGGCTCGACGAGTCCCGGGTGCCGGTGTCTCTGCATCCCGAGGAGCGGCGGCTGGCAGACGCTCTGCGGCCGGCCCGGCGGCCCGACTTCGTCGCGGGCCGGGCAGCGGCGGCCCTGGCGTTGCGTGCGCTGGGGGTCGGCGGGCCGGTCCTGCGGAACGGGCGACGGCCCGTGTTCCCGGCGGGGGTGCGCGGCTCCATCAGCCACTGCGTGGGGCACGTGGGCGTGTCATTCGTCAGCGTCCATCCCCGGGTGATCGCGACCGGCACCGACCTGGAGCGCACCGATCGCCTCGGCCGGGACGCGGCACGACTGGTGTGCACACCGCACGAGCACGAGTGGGTACGGCAGGCGCGCCGCCCGGAGAGCCGGCTGTCCGTCGTGTTCTCCGCCAAAGAGGCCGTCTACAAGGCCCTGTCCGCGCTCGACGCGCCCGCACCCGTCTTCCACGACGTCGAGTTGCGGGTCGCCGAGGGCCGGCTCCACGCCCACCTCGCCCGTGGCCTTCTGCCTGCAGGCTGCCGACTCCTCGGCTGGGTGCGGCTGCTGCCCGACAACCACGTCATGACCTCGGTGGCGGTGCTCTCCGAGGGCGGCCGACCGGGCGGGGAAGCCTCGGTCGCATCATTCGATGTGCTCTAGATCAACCTTAGGATCAATTTCTTGCAGACTCCCTTCACCGGATGGAAGGATTGCATTCCGTTGGTGCCCGTAAAGCAATGCGAGTCCAGCGGGGGGATCTGTGCTGAAGTTCAATGTTCTGGGGCCTCTGGAAATACGAGTCGACAACGAGAAGAGCTCTATTCCGCGCGGCCCGAAGGTCCGTCAACTGCTTTCCCTCATGGTTCTTCGGGCCGGATCGGTCGTGCCTCACAGAATTCTGGTCGACGAACTGTGGGGGAAGAACCCCCCGAAGACCGCGCTGTCCACGGTGCGCACCCATGTCTACCACCTCCGGAAAATCCTCGCCCAGGAGACCGACAGGGTCGCCGGGGCCCACCTGATCGACACGTGGTCCGCGGGCTACGTCCTGCGCGCGGTACCCGAGCAAGTCGACGCAGAGACGTTTCTCCGACTGGCCCGGAAGGGGGAGTCCCTGCTGCACGCCGGAGACGTCTGCGAGGCGTCCCGAGTGCTGTCCCGGGCGCTGGAGCTGTGGAGCGGCGGCGTATTGACCGACGTGACCTGCGGTCCCGTGCTGATGCAGCACGTGCAGCATCTCCAGGAGATGCACATGAGAGTCCTGCAGCAGCGGATCGAGGCGGACATGCGGCTCGGCCGGCACGGCGGGCTTGCGGCGGAACTCAGAAGCCTCGTCGTCCGCCATCCGCTCAATGAGTGGCTGCACGGCCAGCTCATCACCGCCCTTTATCTGAGTGGCCGCCGCGGAGATGCCCTGCACGCCTACCAGGAACTCCGCGGAATACTTCAGGAAGAACTCGGCCTGGATCCGTCCCGTGCCGTGCAGCAGATACAGCAGGTGATTCTGTCCGGCGGCGATGAAAGTATGCTCCGGCATCCGCACAACTGGCGGTGGGGGGCGGCTGTCGGACAACTTCCGAACGCCTCCTGAAAAGCGCCGCATACGTATGGCATTCACCCATGAAATGTCCGTGGAAGTCCAGTTCTGACCGAGGAGGGAAACGTGCGCAAGGTGCTCATCGCCAACCGTGGCGAAATCGCTGTCCGCGTTGCCCGGGCCTGCCGGGACGCCGGTATCGCGAGCGTGGCCGTCTACGCCGACCCGGACCGGGACGCGTCGCATGTCCGCGCCGCGGACGAGGCGTTCGCCCTGGGCGGTGACACCCCCGCCACCAGCTACCTCGACATCGGGAAGGTCCTGAAGGCCGCCAAGGAGTCCGACGCGGACGCCATCCACCCCGGCTACGGCTTCTTGTCGGAGAACGCCGAGTTCGCCCAGGCCGTGCTCGACGCCGGCCTGGTCTGGATCGGCCCCCCGCCGCAGGCCATCCGCGACCTCGGCGACAAGGTCGCCGCCCGCCGCATCGCCCGGCGCGCCGGAGCCCCCCTCGTCGCCGGCACTTCCGCCCCCGTCTGCGGGGCCGACGAGGTCGCCGCCTTCGCCGAGGAGCACGGCCTGCCGATCGCCATCAAGGCCGCCTTCGGCGGCGGCGGACGCGGCCTGAAGGTGGTGAGGACCCGGGAAGAGGTGCCGGAGCTGTACGACTCGGCGGTGCGTGAGGCGGTGGCCGCCTTCGGGCGCGGTGAATGCTTCGTCGAGCGTTACCTCGACAAGCCCCGCCATGTGGAGACGCAGTGCCTGGCCGACCAGCACGGCAAGGTGATCGTCGTCTCCACCCGTGACTGCTCGCTGCAGCGCCGCCACCAGAAGCTGGTCGAGGAGGCCCCCGCGCCGTTCCTGTCCGACGAGCAGGTCGCCGAGCTCTACCGGTCGTCCAAGGCGATCCTGAAGGAGGCCGGCTACGTCGGTGCGGGAACGGTGGAGTTCCTGGTCGGCCTGGACGGCACGATCTCCTTCCTCGAGGTCAACACCCGCCTCCAGGTCGAACACCCCGTCACCGAGGAGGTCGCCGGCATCGACCTGGTCCGCGAGATGTTCCGTATCGCCGACGGCGAGGAACTCGGCTACGACGACCCGGTGCTGCGCGGCCACTCCTTCGAGTTCCGCATCAACGGCGAGGACCCAGGACGGGGCTTCCTCCCGGCCCCCGGCACCGTGACGACGTTCGTACCGCCGTCCGGTCCCGGTGTGCGGCTGGACGCGGGTGTCGAGTCCGGCTCGGTGATCGGTCCGGCGTGGGACTCGCTGCTGGCGAAGCTGATCGTCACCGGCCGCACTCGCAAGGAGGCGCTGGAGCGGGCCGCCCGTGCGCTGGAGGAGTTCCAGGTGGAGGGCATGGCCACGGCGGTCCCGTTCCACCGCAAGGTGGTCACCGACCCGGGGTTCGCGCCGGAGCTGGCCGGCTCCGGCAAGCCGTTCACGGTCCACACCCGCTGGATCGAGACCGAGTTCGTCAACGACATCGAGCCTTTCGCCGCCCCCGCCGACACCTCCGAGGCCGACGAGGAGGCCGACCGCGAGACGGTCGTCGTCGAGGTCGGCGGCAGGCGCCTGGAGGTCTCCCTGCCCTCCTCCCTGGGCATGTCGCTCGCCCGCGCCGGCCTCGCCGCCGGTGCCAAGCCCAAGCGCCGCACAGCGAAGAAGTCCGGTCCCGTCGCCTCAGGCGACACGCTCGCCTCGCCCATGCAGGGCACGATTGTCAAGATCGCCGTCGAAGAGGGCCAGGCGGTCCAGGAAGGCGACCTCGTCGTCGTCCTGGAGGCCATGAAGATGGAGCAGCCCCTCAGCGCCCACAAGTCCGGCACCATCACGGCCCTGTCCGTCGAGGCCGGCGCCTCCCTCACCTCCGGCGCCGCCATCTGCGAGATCAGAGGCTGACCCACGCTCCCGTCCTCCGCCTCACCTCTTCCTCACCTCTGTCAAGGAGCCAACATGCTTGCCACCCATCGCCGTTGGCGTGCGTCCGGCACCGCCTCGGGCGTTCTCGCCGTCGCGGCGGCCCTGGTCCTGTCCCTCACCCCGGCGGCCCAGTCCGTCGAGCCCCGGCCGTCCCGGAGCACAGCGCCGGTGACCGCTCTTCCGGAGACGATCCAGGGCACCGGTCACGCGATCCACCCCGAGGGCTTCGCCTGGGACCCGACCAGGAACGCGTTCCTGATCGGGTCCCTGCGCTACGGGACGATCTCCGTCGTGGGCGCCGACGGCATACCACGCACCCTTGTCGACGACCCCAGCCTGATCGCGACCGGCGGCATCCGGGTCGACCCGGCCCGCAACCGCCTCCTGGCGACCTACGGCGATGTCTACGCCGGGCCGAACGCCCTGCTCAGCGTTGGATCCAGCCCGCAGACACGCGGCCGCTACGCCGGTGTGGCCATCTTCGACCTGACCACCGGTGCCCTGAAGAAGCGCGTCGACCTCAGCCGGTCGCCGGGCCTTCACCTGGCCAACGACCTCGTCCTCGACCCGGCGGGCAACGCCTACGTCACCGACTCCTTCACTGGCAAGATCTTCAAGGTGACCAAGTCCGGCACCGCGTCGACCTTCGCCTACGACGAGAAGATCGACGCCGGTTACGACTCCGCCGGCATGCCCAACGTCGGCGTCAACGGCATCGTCTACCACCCGGCCGGCTTCCTCATCACCGTCCGCTACGACACCGGCCGGCTCTTCCGGATCCCGCTGCGCGCTCCCGGCGACGTGACGGAGATCAAGCTGGACCGCCGCATCCCCGGCACCGACGGCATGGCGCTCGGCGCCGACGGCACCCTCTACGCGGCGACCAACACGATCCGTTCCGACGGCGTCGACGCCCTGTTCAGGCTTCGCTCGGACGACGGCTGGAAGAGCGCCCGCGTGGTGAGCGAACAGGCATCCCCCGAGGCGGCGCCCACGACGATGGCTCTCACGCCGTCCGGTGACTACGTCCTCAGCAGCAACGTCGACGTCCTTTTCCGGAGCGGCGGCACGGAGACCAGGGACGGCTTCGTCCTCCGCCGCTACTGACACATCGGGAGGTGCGGGCCATGGCGCTCGACCAGTCCTTCGTGGGGCGGAGCTATCCGCCCACCGAGCCCTACGAGGTGGGCCGGGAGAAAATCCGTGAGTTCGCGGAGGCGGTGGGTGACCCGACCCCGGCGTACACCGACCCGGAGGCCGCCAAGGCGCTCGGCCACCGGGACGTGATCGCCCCGCCGACCTTCGTGTTCGCGATCACCTACCGGGCCGCGGGCGAGGTCATCGAAGACCCCCGGCTGGGCCTGGACTACAGCCGGGTGGTGCACGGCGACCAGAGGTTCGCCTACAACCGCCCGGTGCGGGCCGGCGACCGCCTGTCGGTCACCTCGACCATCGAGTCGGTCACGTCGATGGCCGGCAACGACATCCTGGACATCCGGGGCGACGTCCACGACGAGGCCGGTGAGCACGTCGTGACCGGCTGGACCAAGCTCGTGGCCCGCGCGGCCGGGGAGGCGTGATCACCCCATGGCGGCGAAGATCGCATACGACGACGTCCAGGTCGGCACCGAGCTGCCTGCCCGGACCTTCCGCGTGAACCGTGCCACTCTCGTCCGGTACGCGGGTGCCTCAGGTGACTTCAACCCGATCCACTGGGACGAGAGGTTCGCCAAGGAGGTCGGACTGCCGGACGTCATCGCGCACGGCATGTTCACCATGGCCGAGGTGGCCCGGGTGGTCACGGACTGGACCGGCGACCCGGGTTCGGTCGTCGAGTACGGCGTCCGCTTCACCAGGCCCGTCGTCGTCCCGAACGACGACCAGGGCGCGACCATCGAGGTCAGCGGCAGGATCGCGGCCAAGCTCGACGACCACACGGTTCGCGTCGACCTCACCGCGACCAGCGCCGGACGGAAGGTGCTGGGGATGTCGCGGGCGGTCGTACGGCTGGCCTGACATCCGCTCCTCACCCTCGCCACCCCTACTCCCCTCCCACAGGAGAACGATGCTCCAGCGCCGGCTGTCCACCCTCGCCGTCCCGGCCCTCGGCCTGGGCTGCATGGGGATGAGCGATCTCTACGGCCCCGGCGACGACGCCGAGTCGGTCGCCACCATCAGGCACGCCCTCGATCAGGGGGTCACTCTGCTCGACACCGCGGACATGTACGGGCCGTTCACCAACGAGCGGCTCGTCGGCCGGGCGATCGCGGACCGCCGGGACGAGGTCGTACTCGCCACCAAGTTCGGCGTCGAGCGCCTGCCGGACGGCACCCTCAAGGGTGTCAACGGCCGTCCCGACTACGTACGGTCGGCCTGCGACGCTTCCCTCCGACGCCTCGGCGTCGACCACATCGACCTCTACTACCAGCACCGCATCGACCCGACGGTCCCCATCGAGGAGACCTGGGGCGCGCTGTCCGAGCTCGTGGCCGCGGGGAAGGTGCGCCACCTGGGCATCTCCGAAGCCGCACCGGCAACGGTGCGGCGGGCCCACGCAGTCCACCCGATCACCGCGGGACAGTACGAGTACTCCCTCTTCAGCCGCGGCATCGAGGACGAGCACCTGCCCACCCTGCGGGAACTGGGCATCGGACTCGTCGCCTACGCCCCCATGGGGCGCGGCCTGCTCACGGGCACGGTGACGAGCACCGGCCAGTTCCCCGAGGGCGACGTCCGCCGGCTGGCGCCGCGTTTCCAGGAGAGCAGCCTCCTCACCAACCGGGCCCTCGTCGAGCGGTTGCGCGAGCTCGCCGCCGCGGCGGACGCCACGCCCGCCCAGCTCGCCCTCGCCTGGCTGCTGTACCAGGGACTCGACGTCGTACCGATCCCGGGAACCAGGCGGCGCAGTCACCTCGACGAGAACCTGCGGGCGTGCGACGTCCCCCTCACCGACGAACTCGCCCGGGCCGTGACGGAGGCCATACCCGCCGGTGCCGTCGTCGGCGAGCGCTACGACGCGGCGCGGATGGCCACGCTGAACCTGTGACCCGCGAACGCCCTCACCGCTGCGCTGAGGCGTCCGTGTCGATCACCGTGCAGCGGTGACGCGTTCGCCGGTGTCGGGCCCGGTCCGGATCCCGGGCACGGCCACCTCCGCCGGCACCCTGCGCATGACCAGATCAGCCCCATGCCTGGAAAGGTAGGACCACGACATGACCATCACCGTCCTCGGCGCCTCGGGAGCCACCGGCCGCCTGGTCGTCGAGCAACTCCTCAGTCTCGGTCACTCGGTGCGTGGTGCCGTACGGAAACCGGAGAAGGCGGCCAAGTCGGCCGTCGGCGGCGTCGATCTCGTCGCGCTCGACCTGGCGGCCCCAGACCACCGGTTCGCGGAGGTCTTCGCCGCGACCGAGATCGTCGTCAACGCCGCCGCGAGCCGCAGCATGAGCAGGAGGCAGGCCGACCTGATCGATCGGCAGGGCATCATCGCAGCCGTCGACGCGGCGGCAGCCGCAGGTGTGAAGCGGTGGATCCAGGTGTCCATGATGGGCAGCGGCGACCCCGCGCGACTGCCGGGGTACCTGCGGGCCACCGGTCAGGCCAAGGGCGCGGCCGACGTGCATCTCGCGGCATCGGGCATGACCTGGACGGTCATCCGCCCGCCGTGGCTCACCGACGGTGCCGCCACCGGCCGGATCACGGTCGGCGAGCAGGTGCCCGAAGGGTCGTTGGCCCGGGCGGACCTCGCCGCCGTCGTCGTCGCCTCGCTGGACGTCGCCACGACGCACAACACGTGTTTCGAGGTCTCCGGAGGAGGGCGCCCCGTCAGGGAGTCCCTGATGACCCTCGCCTGACCGATCAGCGGGCCTGCCCGGTGTCCACATCGTGAGCTCCCGCAAGGTGTCGACGCCGGCAGCGCTGTCGCTCCCCGGGGCGCAACCGGTCCCGACCTTGGGTGATGAGCCCGGCGTTCCAGATCACCCCAGGCGCGGTCCGGCGAAGCGGGAGCGCCCACCCCGGCCTGCGCTCCGCGCATGTCGACCAGGCTCCACGAAGGCAGGCCGGCGCGCGGGTCGGAGCGGGTGGACGGGACGCCCTTCGGCTGCGGACGAGGGAACGCCCGGGTCAGCCCCGTGATCCGCGTCACCGGCCGGGGGGACGTCGGACCGGAGGGGGCGTGGGCCGGGAAACGGGCCGTTCGTGTGACGCCGGTGCGCCGGAGTCAGCTCCGCGACGTGCGGGTGACCCGTATCCGGTACGTCTCCGTCTCCGCATCCGCCGCCGTCACCGCCACCCTGATCCCCGCCCGGCGGTCCTCGAAGCGCTCGCCCGGGGTGAACGGCGCGTCCGAGAGTTCCGCGTGGACGTTCGGGGCGCGGGTGCAGCCGCCGCTGTCGCGGCGGGAGTCGTGGACGGTGATCGGGCCCATGCCGGTGTCCACGGTCGCGTCGACGCGGTAGACGAGGATGCCGGGGCGGCACACCGCCTCGTCGTTGCCGGCGCGGGTGCGCAGTTCGACGGCGTAACCGGAGTGGCCGTCCAGGGGGATGAAGACGAGTTTCGGGCCGCCCGCCCGCGCCAGGGGGGTGAGCGCGTACTCCCGCGTGCCCCGGTTCGCCGCGCAGCCGACCTGGGACGCGTCCAGCCAGCCCAGCTTCCACTTGTGCCAGGCGAGGAGGTCGTTGTTGGCGCCCCAGTCCTCGCTCATGATGTCCCAGTGGCCGACCGCGCCGCCGCCCTCGGCCGTGTACAGGTCGGGCAGGCCGAAGACGTGGCCGTTCTCGTGCGGCAGGACGCGGTAGCCGGTGAGGTCGTAGGAGCCGGAGCCGTCGTCCTGGCGGGAGTAGACGAAGGACGCGTTGGCGACGGGGACGCCGTCGGCGGTCGGGGCCTCCCCGTTGCCGGCGAAGGTGACGGACAGGACCGTGTCGAGGGCGGCCGGGCCCGCGTTGGGGGTCACCAGCACGTTCAGCAGGTCGTACGACTGGAAGTCCACCTCGGGATCGGCCTCGGCCACGATGTCGCGGACCAGTTCGCGGTAGCCGGGGTCGAAGGGGGCGCCGCGCTCTATGCCGTACGCACGGAAGGACTTGGGCATGCGCAGCCAGTCGGGGACCGGGATCTCGGGGCGGTAGTCGAGGCGGCCGTAGGAGCTGGTGGCGAACCACTCGCGGGTCTGGGGGAAGAACTCCCGGTAGCGGTCGAGGGCGTCGCCCTCGCCGGGGGCGTCGGAGAAGTCGATCATCAGGGTGAGGGCGCGGACCGTGCCGGTGGAGCGGGTGTAGCCGGGGGCCGTGGGGATGCCTTCGGACATCTGCACGTCACGGTCGCCGCTGATCAGGCAGGGGCCGTGGGCGGAGGTGGGGGACAGGGAGCCGGGTCCGGCGCCGGCGACGGAGGCGCCGGGGGAGAGGTGGCCGTGGCCGGCCGAGGTGCTGACGGCGAAGGTGAGGGCGGAGACCGATGCCAGTGCGGCCAGGCGGCGCGGGGATATCCGGCGTCGTCGCGGCTGCGGCTGCATGCGGGGACCTCCGCTCGACACGGCAGCCGCCCGTCACCGACTGCACCCTCCCGATCACCCTGCGACGCGGGGTGTGGGGGCGCTCGCCGGGAGGGCCGATCGTGGGGCGCCGGGGGACCCGTATGTGAGGTGGGTCACGGGAAACTTTCCGGGAAGGCGGAAATAAGCGGGGATCACTTCCCCGTTTAGACCTGTGTTCGCGCGAAACGGGGATTCCCTCCCCGGATTCGAAGGGACACGCAGGACCAGCGACAAGCCGCCCCACCGAGGAGTGCACCGTGCAGACCGCGACCCCCGTCACGCGCAAGGCGACCCGGCCCCGCGCCGACGCCCTGCGCAACCGGGAGCGGATCGTCACCGCCGCCCGCGAGATGTTCGTCGAGTTCGGGTGCGAGGTGCCGCTCGACGACGTCGCCCGCCGGGCGGGCGTCGGCAATGCCACGGTGTACCGCAACTTCCCCGACCGTGACGCGCTGATGCGCGAGGTCGTCTGCTCCGTGATGGACCGTACGGTGCGGGCGGCCGAGCAGGCGCTGAACGAGACCGGGGACGCCTTCGAGGCGCTGGAGAGGTTCGCGCACGCGGCCGCCGACGAGCGGATCAGCGCGCTGTGCCCGATGGTCTCCAGCACCTTCGACCAGCACCACCCCGACCTGGAGGACGCACGCCGGCGAGCCGAGAGCCTCGTCGCGCAGCTGATGGACCGCGCCAAGGCGGCCGGTCAGCTCCGTGCCGACGTGGAGTACGGCGATCTGATGGTGGGCGTCGCCCAGCTGAGCCGGCCCCCGGCCGGTACCGGCTGTGACAACGCCGACCGCTTCGTCCACCGCCATCTGCAGCTGTTCCTGGACGGGATGCGGGCCCCTGCCCGTACCACCCTGCCGGGTTCCGCCGTGACCGTGGAGGATCTGCGCCGCTGAGCGAGCCCTGACACAGCGTCCGCGCCGCCCGTCCCGAGCACGGGCTTCGCCTCGAACGGCCGTCCAGGGGACGCGTCGTTCCTTGAAGACACCCGTTTTTCCGTCACACGTTCCCGATTTCCGTCACACGTACCGAAGTGGGTACCCCCATGTCTGAAACAGGTTCAACGGCCGTGAAGGCCCCGAGCGGCCCGGACGCCAACCGCTGGAGAGCGCTCGTCTTCATCGCCCTCGCCCAGCTGATGGTCGTCCTGGACGCGACCATCGTGAACATCGCGCTGCCCTCCGCCCAGCAGGACCTGGGCATCTCGGACGGCAACCGCCAGTGGGTCGTCACCGCGTACGCCCTGGCCTTCGGCGGTCTGCTGCTGTTCGGAGGCCGGATAGCCGACCTGTGGGGACGCAAGCGGGCCTTCGTCCTGGGGCTCGGGGGCTTCGCGCTGGCCTCCGCGCTCGGCGGCGCGGCCACCAACGAGGCCATGATGTTCGGCGCCCGCGCCCTGCAGGGCGCGTTCGGCGCACTGCTCGCGCCCGCCGCGCTGTCCCTGCTCGCGGTGACGTTCACCGACGGCAAGGAGCGTGCCAAGGCGTTCGGCATCTACGGTGCGATCGCCGGTGGCGGCGGTGCCGTGGGTCTGATCCTCGGCGGGTTCCTCACCGAGTACCTGGACTGGCGCTGGACGTTCTTCGTGAACATCCCGTTCGCCGTCGTCGCCGCGGTCGGCGCCTACTTCGTCGTCCGTGAGCCGGAGGGCGGCCGCAACCGCTCGCCGCTCGACGTCCCCGGCGTGATCCTTTCCACCGTGGGTCTGGTCGCGCTCGTCTACGGCTTCACCCGGGCGGAGTCAGAGGGCTGGAGCGACTCCGTGACGGTCGGCATGTTCGTCGCCTCCGCCGTGCTGCTCGCCGCCTTCGTGGCCGTGGAGGCCAGGGTCAAGGCGCCGCTGCTGCCGCTGCGCGTGATCACCGAACGCAACCGCGGCGGGGTCTACCTCTCGCTGGGCCTGGCGATCATCGCGATGTTCGGCCTGTTCCTCTTCCTCACCTACTACCTGCAGATCGTGCAGGGGTACTCGCCGGTCAGGACCGGCTTCGCCTTCCTCCCGATGATCACGGGCATGATCGTGGGGTCCACGCAGATCGGCACCCGGCTGATGACCAGGGTCGCGCCACGGCTGCTGATGGCCCCCGGCTTCGTGGTCGCCGCGCTCGGCATGCTGCTGCTGACCCAGCTGGAGATCGACTCCTCGTACGCGGCCCTGCTGCTGCCGGCGATGCTGCTGCTCGGCCTGGGCATGGGTACGGCGTTCATGCCGGCCATGTCGCTGGCCACGCTCGGTGTGGAGCCGCGCGACTCCGGTGTCGCCTCCGCGATGGTCAACACCTCGCAGCAGGTGGGCGGCGCGATCGGTACGGCCCTGCTGAACACGATCGCCGCCTCGGCCACCACGTCCTACGTCGCCGACCACGTCGGCGGTGCCACCAGCCGGTCCCAGCGGCAGCTGGTCCAGCTCCAGGGGCAGGTGCAGGGCTACACCAGCGCGATCTGGTTCGCCGTCGGGATCCTGGTGGCGGCCGCCGCCATCGCCGCGGTCCTGATCAACGCGGGCCGGCCGGGCGGCACCGCGGTCGCCGGGTCCTCCGACGAGACCGTCGGTTCCGAGCCGGCCGTGCCGGTGGCCGTCCACTGACGGGCGGGCCGCCTCTCACCACCCGTGCGGAGGAGGAGGGGACGCCTCCCCCGTACGGCTCCCCGGACCTGCCCCGGCTCCCGCCTCGTCAGCGGAGCCAGGGCAGGTCCGCACCCGCTTCGCTCGGCTGTAGTCCCTCGGCGACGATCCGCATGATCTCGCCGAGGGACTTCTGCTGTTCCGGGGTGAGCCGGTCGAAGACCGCCTGGCGCACGGCGGCCACATGGCCGGGCGCGTGCCGGCGCAGTACGTCCCGGCCCTCGTCCGTCAGGACGGCGAACTGGCCCCGCTTGTCGGAGGGGCAGTCCTCGCGGCGCACCCAGCCGCTCTTCTCCAGCCGGGCGACGGCGTGCGAGAGGCGGGAGCGGGTGATCTTCGCGGACATCGCCAGCTCGGTCATCCGCAGGCGCCTCTCCGGGGCCTCGGCGAGCTTCACCAGCAGGCCGTAGTACACGTGCGGCATTCCCGCATCACGCTGGAGCTGACGGTCGAGGTGGTCTTCCAGGAGTGTGGTGGCGTCGATGTACGCGCGCCAGACGCGCTGTTCCCCGTCGGTGAGCCAGCGTGGTTCCCCGTGGTCTGCGGATGTGGGTGCCGTCTTCATGTACTCCACTGTACGGCGGACCTTCTTGAAGGTTAAACAAAACTGGCGTACAGTCGATAGGGAAGTTGAGTCTTCAAGTAAAACTGCCCGTCCCTGGCCGCCCCGGGTGGCCGGGGGAGCCCGCCGGAAGGAGTCGCCGTCATGACCGCCACCCCTCAGGAACGCATGCCCGCGCTCTACCTCAGTCACGGCGCCCCGCCCCTGGCCGACGACCCCGTCTGGCCCGGCGAGCTGGCCGCCTGGTCGGCGGAACTGCCCCGCCCGAAGGCGATCCTCGTCGTCTCCGCCCACTGGGAGGAGGCGCCCCTCGCCCTCGGCGCCACCGAGACGGTCCCTCTCGTCCACGACTTCTGGGGCTTCCCCGAGCACTACTACCGGGTCACCTACGGCGCCCCCGGCGCCCCGGCCCTCGCCGACTCGGTGCGCAAGCTGCTGCGCGCCCCCGGCATGCCCGTGCAGGACGTCCCCGACCGGGGCCTGGACCACGGGGCGTACGTCCCGCTGGTGGAGATGTACCCCGGGGCCGACATCCCGGTGCTCCAGGTGTCGATGCCGACGCTGGACCCGGTGCGGCTGATGGAGATCGGGCGCAGGCTCGCGCCGCTGCGCGACGAGGGCGTGCTGATCATCGGCTCCGGCTTCTTCACCCACAACCTGGCCGCGCTGCGGCAGGGCGGGCTTCCCGCCTGGTCGACGGAGTTCGACGCCTGGGGGCGGGAGGCGCTTCAGGCGGGTGACGTGGACGCGCTGCTGGACTTCACCCGCACGTCCCCGGCGGGCCTGCTCGCCCATCCGCGCACCGAGCACTTCGCTCCGCTCTTCGTGACCATGGGCGCCGCGGACGCCGTCGGTGAGCTCGGGGAACAGAAGTCCGTGATCGACGGGTTCTGGATGGGGCTGGCCAAGCGGTCGGTGCAGTTCGGCTGAGTCCGGGAGCGGGTCACAGTTCCTTCTCGTACCAGGCCACGTCCCACCACCGGCCGAACTTGCGGCCCACCTGCCGGTAGATGCCGACGTGCCGGAAGCCGAAGCGCTCGTGCAGGCGCGTCGAGGCGTCGTTCGGCTGGGCGATGCCGGCGTAGGCGCGGTGCAGGCCCTCGTCCGCCAGGGCCTCGAAGAGGGCCTTGTAGAGCAGGGTGCCGATGCCGCGCCGGCCGGAGTCCGGAGCGACGTAGACCGTCGTCTCGACGGACGTCGCGTAGGCGGGCTTGGGGCGGAAGGGGCTCGATGTGGCGTACCCGAGGATCCGCCGCCTACCGCCGTCCGTGGCAACCAAGAGACGGTGCGGGCCGTCTACAGGGTGGGAGAGCAGCCAGGGGCGGCGCTCCTCAGGGGTGAAGGGCGACGTGTCGAATGTGATCGCCGTCTCACGTACGTAGTGGTTGTAGAGGTCGGTGAGGGACGCCAGATCGTCCTCCCCGCCCGGCCTGACCAGGACCTCTGCGTGCTCCGACGGCATCGCGCCTCCCCGCGTGGCCTGACAGGGTACTGCATGATCAGAAAATTGGGAGGTCGGGTTGGGAATTCTGTCCGGATTCCAGTCGTTGTTTCCTACGGATGCGGGCACCCGAGCAGAGTCCGAAGAGACCTGAAGAACGTGCCGAGCGTCCGCGAGACCACCCGCTGACCTCATCATCGCAAGGGAGCACGCATGGCAACCCGTGCCGTCGCCCGTCGCCAGTCCGCCTCCGGCGAGACGGTCGACTCGGCAAACAGTGTTCGCGCCCATGGCGGCGAGATCGCCGATCGCGACCTGGTCGGCATGTACCTCGACGAGATCGCGCGCACGCCGCTGCTCGACGCCGCCAAGGAAGTCGAGCTGTCCCAGATCATCGAAGCGGGTGTGTTCGCACAGCAGATCCTCGACGGCCTGGAGGAGAACAAGGCCGGGGCCACCCCCGAGGAGCTCCGGGCCCTGGTCGACGCGAGCGAGCGGGCCAAGGACGTCTTCATCCGCTCCAACCTCCGTCTGGTCGTCGCCGTGGCCCGCCGCTACCCGCGCAGCGGCCTGCCGCTGCTCGACCTGATCCAGGAGGGCAACGCCGGCCTGGTGCGCGCTGTCGAGAAGTTCGACTACCGCAAGGGCTTCAAGTTCTCGACCTACGCCACCTGGTGGATCCGCCAGGCCATCACGCGGTCGATAGCCGACCAGTCGCGCACCATCCGGCTGCCCGTCCACCTGGTGGAGGAGCTGGGTCGCATACGGCGCGTGCAGCGCGAGTTCAACCGTGAGCACGGCCGGGACCCGGAGCCCGCGGAGATCGCCGCCGAGCTCGGTTCCACGCCGGAGCGCGTCACCGACGTGCTGGACTGGGCCCGTGACCCGGTCTCGCTGAACATGTCGGTGGACGACGAGGGCGAGACCCAGTTCGGCGACCTCCTGGAGGACACGTCCGCGGTGTCGCCGGAGCAGTCGGTGCTGACGCTGCTGCGCAGCGAGGAGCTGGACGACCTGATCGGCCGCCTCGACCAGCGCACGGCCTCCATCATCAAGATGCGCTACGGCATCGAGGACGGCCGCGAGCGGACACTGACCGAGGTCGGCAAGGAGCACGGCCTGACCCGCGAGCGCATCCGCCAGATCGAGAAGCACGCGCTGCTGGAGCTGAAGAAGCTGGCGCGTGACACCGGCTTCGACGCGGCCGCGTGACCGCCCGCGCCCGTCGCGCCGGGGTGGCGACCGCGTCCCGCGCGGTAGCGTGAACACCCCGGCCGCGTACGCCGGGTGGCGGAAGACCGCGCAAAACATGGCTGTTCCCCGCCGCTTCAACCGGCCGGCACCGGGAACAAAGATTCAGGGCCCGGGAGTTCGGACCTCGGGAACTCGATTCCCGGACCCGCGAGAGCCACGTCCCGACGCACAACCCCCCCGGCGCCGGGACGTCCCAAGGCCGGGTTCGGCGCCCCTCCCCCCGGGCGCCGGGCCCGGCTTTTCTCATACCGCCGGGGCTGGTCAGCGGGTCACCCCGAACCTGAACCCCGGGGTGACCCGCCAGATGGCAGATTGTGCCACATGGGCATAGCCTGCCGGGCGTGAGCAGCACCACCCCTCCTTCCCCTCCTTCACCGCCCACGCCGTCGCTGAACGAACGGCGCAAGTCCGAGACCCGGATGGACATCGCCCGCGCGGCGGCCGGTCTCTTCGTCCGGCAGGGCTTGCGGGCCACCCGTGCCGAGGACATCGCCCGGGCGGCCGGTATCGCCCCGCGCACCTTCTACCGCTACTTCGCCAGCAAGGAGGAGGCCATCGGACCGCTCTACGCGGCCGGTGCCCAGCGCTGGGTGGAGGCGGTGCGCGCCGCCCCCGCCGGGGCGCCCGTGCCGCAGGTCCTGGAGGACGCCGTGCGCCATACGCTGACGCCCGGCCTCGGGGTGTCGGTGGCCTCCTGGGACTGGGCGCGCACCCTGATCCGGCTGGCGCAGGCGGACCCCGCCCTGCGCCGGGTGTGGGCGGAGGCGTGCCAGGCGTCGGAGCGGAAGCTGACGGAGGCGCTGGCGGAGCGGCTTCCGGCCGGCCGGCTCCACGACGCCGACGACGTTGCCGAGCGCAGCCGACTGAGCTTCGCCGCGGCCGTCGCGAGTGCGGCCGTACGCACGGCCATGGAGAGCTGGGCGGCGGGCGACGGCCCCGCGGACGGCCCCGGGGGGCCGTCCGGACTGGCGGTGGCCAACCTGGCGGCGCTACGGGACTTCCCGTGGGACGAGCTGACATGACGTGCCGTCACGGCGCGGTGCTCTCCGCCCGGAGCCGTCACGGCTCGCTGCTCTCCGCCCGGCTCTCCGCACCTCCGCCCGCCGCCCGGCTCATCCGGGCACCCATGTCCCGCACCGCCTCGACGAGTTCCGCGGGCTCGTGCACGGTGAACTCGTGGCCGAGCATCGCCAGGCGCACCGCCATCCAGTCCTTGGCGTCGCTCACCGTGGCCCGCAGCCGGCAGGTCTCCGCGTCCAGCGGTTCGGGCGCGCCCAGCCAGCCCGGGATGCGGGCCGCGACCGTCTCGGCCGGGGCGGCGAAGGTGACGACGAGCTCGTAGGACTCCCGCGCCCGGTACATGGACCGGCGCAGGTACTCCGCCGCGCTGCCCGTCGGCAGTTCCCTCGGTGTGAACCGTGCTCCGGTGGCGAAGGGCTCGCTCACCCGGTCGACGCGGAACGTGCGCCAGTCCGCGCGGTCGAGGTCGTACGCCACGAGGTACCAGCGCCGCCCGGTCGACACCAGCCGGTACGGCTCCGTCACGCGCCGGGACGCGGTGCCGTCGGCCGCCCGGTAGGCGAACCGCAGCCGCTCGTGCCCGGCCACCGTGGAGGCCATGACGGTGAGCGTCTCCGGGGCGATCGTGGCTCCGTCGCCGCTGGTCAGCGGAGTGGTGGCGGCCTGGAGCGTGCTGACGCGGTGGCGCAGCCTGCCGGGCAGCACCTGCTCCAGTTTCGCCAGCGCCCGTACGGACGCCTCGTCGACGCCCTCCACGGCGTGCCCGGCTCCCGCCCGGAGTCCGACCGCGATGGCCACCGCCTCCTCGTCGTCGAGCACCAGGGGAGGCATCGCCTTGCCCGCGACGAGCCGGTAGCCGCCGTCCGCGCCGAGGGTCGCCTGGACGGGATAGCCCAGTTCGCGCAGCCGGTCGATGTCCCGCCGGATCGTGCGCCGGGAGACCCCGAGGCGGTCGGCCAGCTCGCCACCGGGCCACTCGCGGGGGGTCTGGAGGAGGGAGAGAAGGGTCAGGAGCCGCGCCGGTGTGTCCGTCGTCATGGGATCGAGGATGCCTCATAACTAGGACCTGATCTGACCTAGTCAGGTCATAGCTTGCGGTACATGACCTTCACCGACACCCCGCACGCACCACGCCCCGTCGCGGGCGACCGCCGCCGCTGGTTCGCGCTCGCGATCGTGATGACCGCGGCCTTCATGGACCTCGTCGACGTCACGATCGTCAACATCGCGATCCCGTCGATCCAGCGCGACGAGGGCGCCACCTTCAGCCAGATCCAGTGGATCACCGCGGGGTACGCGCTGGCCTTCGCCGCCGGGCTCGTCACCGGCGGCCGGCTCGGCGACATACACGGCCGCAAGCGGATCTTCCTCATCGGCATCGGTGGCTTCACCCTCGCCTCCGCGCTGTGCGGGCTCGCCGTCGACCCGGAGATGCTGGTCGCCTCCCGGATCCTCCAGGGCGCCATGGCGGCGCTGATGGTGCCGCAGGTGCTGTCGATCGTGCACGCCACCTTCCCGGCCCACGAGCGCGGCAAGGTGTTCGGGCTGTTCGGCGCGATCGTCGGCCTGGGCGCGGTGTCCGGGCCGCTGCTCGGCGCGCTGCTGACCGAGTGGGACCTGTTCGGTCTCGGGTGGCGGCCGATCTTCCTGATCAACCTCCCCGTCGGCATCGCGGGCCTGGTCCTCGGCAGCCGTTTCATCACGGAGTCGAAGGCGCCGCGCGCCCTCAAGCTGGACCTGGTGGGCGTCGCGCTGGTGACGCTGGCGCTGCTGATGCTGCTCTACCCGCTCACCCGCGGCCGTGAGCTGGGCTGGCCGCTCTGGGGACACCTGTCGATGGCGGGCGCGGTGGTGGTCTTCGGCGCGCTGGTGGTGTACGAGCGGGCCAAGAGCGCGCGGGACGGTTCCCCGCTGATCGAACTGTCGTTGTTCCGGGTGAAGAGCTTCGCGGCGGGCATCGCGGTGCAGACGGTGTTCGGCATCGGTCTCGGTGTGTTCTTCCTGGTCTGGACGCTGTACATGCAGGTCGGCCTCGGCTGGAGCGCGCTGCGGGCCGGGCTGACCGGCGTCCCGTTCTCGATCGCCGTCTCCCTGGCGGCCGGGATGTCGGTGCAGCTGCTGGTTCCGCGCTACGGGCGCAAGGTGCTGCAGGCCGGTGCCCTGGTGATGGCGGCCGGTGTGCTGATCTACCTGTGGGAGGCCGGGCGGTACGGCCAGTCCATCGCCTCCTGGCAGATGGCGCTGCCGCTGGTGGTCATGGGCGCCGGCATGGGGCTGATCGTGGCCCCGCTGACGGACGCGGTGCTGTCGGAGGTGCCGCGCGAGCACGCCGGGTCGGCGTCCGGGCTGATCAACACCGTGCAGCAGATGGGCAACGCGCTCGGCCTCGGGCTGGTGTCGGTGGTGTTCTTCGGGGTGATCGACGAGCGGCTCGCCCCGGCCGAGGTGGGTCCGGCCTTCACCGACGGTTTCCAGCACGCGCTGGGCTGGGTGGCCGCGGTGATGGGTGTCATCTTCCTGCTGATGTTCGCCCTGCCCGCGCGTCCCGCCCAGCACGAGGAGGGCACCGGGGACGACGCCCCGGCGACGGTGGCGAAGGAGCCGGAGCTCGTGTCCTGAGCGGACGTCCCCGGCGGACCGGACGACGCAACGGGGGCGGACGCGGTCCCGCAGGCGGGGGCCAAGGACGCGGTGGCCGCGTAGCCCAGCCGCGCTGCGTCCGTTTGGGTAGGTGTGCGCGGTTCATGCCTACTGCGATATAGATCACGATCATCACGGTCCGGGGTCGAAGTCCCGGGCCGTGGTGTGTACTGGGGCGCATGCCTGAGCACACGACACTCTCGCGGACCACGGGCGCCACCGTCCTCACCCTGGTGGCCGTGGCCTGCGCGGCGGGTCTGGCCGACGTCCTGCGGCGTCGACGCGTGCGGACCCGCGCACGCGGTCCCGTCGAGACCGGCGAGCGGCACACGCCCCACGGCACCCCGACGATCCCGCGCCAGCGGCGGACGGGCCCCCACGCGGAGGCGGTGCGGCTCACCGACGCCGAGCGCGACGCCTTCGCCGTGCTGGTACGACGCCTCAGCGAGGGCGGCTGAACCTCAGCCCGGCCGCAGGTCAGGAGACTTGAGCCGCCCGGCGCTCCATGGCCTCCCGCGCCGCGTCCTCGCTGACGTACACCTCGCACATGTGCCGTCCGTCCGGCGTCACCGTGTGCTCCACCTCCCACAGGGACAGCTCCCCGCCGTCACCGAGCAGGAACGCGTGCTCGTACAGGGAGAAGGACAGACCCGGCCGTGCGGTGCGGGACGGGCGGCCGAAGGCCTGCGTGATCCGGTGCCCGCACGCCGTGGTCAGCAGGGCGGCCGTCTCCGTGCCCGGCCGGTCCGTGTTCTCCGCCCGGCGCAGTAAACGCCGCGCGTGGTCCGGGGAGTCGTCCGGAACGTACACCTGCCGCAGGGCGGAAGCCGGGGGCAGCTGCACCGTCACCGGCAGCTCGAAGTCAGGGGCGTCCGCCGGCAGCGGCAGCCGGGCCGTCGCCGTGCGCAGCTCCTCCTCGTCCACGTACACCTCGTGCTGCGGCTCGCTGCCCGGCGCGGTGTTGTGCACCAGCTCCCAGAGCGTGACCGCCGAACCGTCGGCGAGCAGCCAGGTGTGCCGGTAGGTCTCCCGGTGCATACCCGCGCTGTGGTGCGCGGAGTGCAGGGAACCGTCGTGCGCCAGCGCCAGGTCCAGCCGCCGGACCGTCTCGTCCGGCAACTCGAAGGAATTCAGGGCGCGTCCGAGGAGCCGCGCGAGGTGCTCCTCCGGAGACTCGGGCGAGTCGGGTGGTTCGTACGCTGCCGTCTCGTACGGAACGCTCAAGGTTTCTCCCGGCGTTGCTGCATGTCACCTTGTGGGTGCATACCGTAGCCCCTCGGTCGGACATCGTGTCCGGGAACCGAGAAAACGTATGCCCGGAAAACGGCCGGACCGCGCGAGAAATTCCCACCCTGCTCCACGGGACGCGAACTCTTCCCGTCCCCAGGCCCGTTGTGCCTCCGTCTCACCGCTGTCCGTACAGCTCCCCGTACGACGGCCACGCCCCGCCCGGACCGTCCACCGGCTCGGCGGCGCGCACCGCCCGCACGATCGCGCGTGTCACCGTGTCCGCGCCCGCGGCCAGGACCTCGTTGAGGGCGAGCGGGTCCGCGGCGTCGAGCGGCCGGGCGCCCGTGGCCAGGGTGAAGACGGTGTCACCGTCGCTCAGCAGGTGCACCGGCCGGACGGCCCGCGCGATGCCGTCGTGCGCGGTGCCGGCCAGCTTCTGCGCCTGTGCCTTGGACAGACCGGCATCGGTGGCGACCACCGCGAGCGTGGTGTTCAGCGGCGGAGGGGCGTTCCGTCCGGCCACCTCCGCGAGCCGCCGTTGGGCGGCCCGGTGCACCTCCGGCTCCGGGTGACGCGCCCGGCCCTGGAAGAACTCCCCGTACAGCACCCCCGTTTCCGGGTCCACCGCCGACCCCACCGCGTTGGCCACCACCAGCGCGGCCACCGTGATGCCCGAGTCCAGCACGGTGCTCGCCGTGCCCACCCCGCCCTTCATCTGCCCGAGCACCGCGCCCGTGCCGGCGCCCACACAGCCCTGTGGCACCGGCGCGCCCGGCTCGCACGCCGCGGCGGCCTCGACCGCCGCACGGCCCGTGGCCGCGTCCGGCCGGGCCCGGAAGTCGCCGCCCCGGCCCAGGTCGAAGACACAGGCGGCCGGCACCACCGGCACCACGTGCGCGGGGTCGGGACCGACGCGTACCCCGCGCCCCCGCTCCTCCAGCCAGGCCATCACCCCGGAGGCCGCGTCCAGTCCGTACGCACTGCCCCCGGTGAGCACGACCGCCTCGACCCTCTGCACCAGGTTGCGCGGATCGAGCGCGTCGGTCTCCTTGGTGCCGGGGCCGCCGCCGCGCACGTCCACCGCGGCCACGGCCCCGCCCTCGGGCGCGAGCACGACCGTGGTGCCGGTGAGCCAACCGTCCCCGGTACGTGTCGCATGTCCCACGCGCACGCCGGCCACATCCGTCAGAGCGTCAGCTGTCATGGGGCCAGTCTCGCCCGGCCGGACCCGGCCGTACTCTGGAGCCATGAGTACCGCCCCCGACCCCCGGCCGCGTGAGCACGAGCCCGCGCTGGTCTTCGACGACCCGCTGGACCAGCAGTCCGCGGACGACACGGACCGCGGCTGGGGCGAGCGACCGTCCGGTGACAGTGCCGCCGATCTCAAGCGCTTCCTCGACGAGAAGCCGCCCCACCACATCTGAGCCGGCGAAGGACCTAGCGTCCGTCGTGTCCCGGGCCGCGCCGTGCCACGAGGGTGTCGCGGATCTCCTTGAGGACTTCCAGCTCGGTGATCTCGACGATCTCGCGCGCGCCCTCCTTGGCCTTGCGGCGGGCCTCTATCCGGGCCAGGTACTTCGCCATGGGCAGCACCATCAGGAAGTAGACGACCGCCGCGGTGATCACGAACTGCAGGGTCGCGCCGAGGACGGAGCCCCACAGGATCCTGACGCCGGTCGCGGCGTCCCCGGTGCCCTCGCAGGGACCCTTCAGGCACGAGCTGTAGCTGTCCAGGTTCTTCGTGCCGAACGCACCCACCAGCGGGTTGATGACGCCCTTCACGACGGAGTTGACGATGTTGGTGAAGGCGGCGCCGATGACGACCGCCACGGCCAGATCGACGACGTTGCCTCGCATCAGGAAGGCCTTGAAGCCTTGCAGGACGCCCGTCTTCTCCTGGTCGCTCACCTGGGGGCCTCATTTCTCGTGCGCCGGGTACGGAGGAAAACGCTCCGCAACCTACGTCACAGCCGTGCGGGCCTGTCCAGTCCCGGCGTCCACCCCGTGGGCGCGAGGGGTGCGCGGGGTCCGTAACGGCGGCGCTCACCAGAGCGTCACCGCCAGCCGGGCCGTGGCGCTCGCGCCGGCCAGCCCGGCCGCGGTGGCGCGCGGCACCGCCAGCACGACCAGCGCCCCGGCGTCGCCCGCTCCCTCCGCCGGTTCCGGCACCTCGGTCACCCGTGCACCACGCGCGACCACACGGGCCTCGCCCCCGGAGACGGTCTCCTCGGCGGCGATCACGTCCACCCGGTCGCCCGGCCGCAGCAGCCGCACCGTCGCCGCGTCGGCGATCCGCACCGGAGCCGTCAGCGTCGCCCCCGGGCGCCGCGGCCGTGCGGGGCGGTCTTCCGGGGACGCCGGGGAGGCTTGGGCGGCCGGGGATCCGTCAGGGTGCCCGCGCGACCGGTCCGCGTCCCGGGGGCCCGCCGCGACGAGCGCCGCCGCCGTGACCGCGAGACCGGCCGCCACGGCCCGCCTCCGGTGCCGTACGAGCCGGCCCGCCAGGGGCAGCCCGGCACGCACCCGGACCGGCGCGAAGTGCGGCACCTCGCACGGGGGAGGGACGTCGGCCCCGGGCGGGCGGGGAACGGCGGGGGAGGGGGAGCAGGGCGAGGAGGGACGACGGGACACGGAGACCACCACCTGCGACGAGGAACGGCTTGCGGCTCCCACGATCAGGCCTCCGGCCCCGGGCCGCCGGGCCCTGTGGACGCCCCACCGTCCTGTGGATAACTCCCCCACCCGAACGGGGCGCTCCGCCCCCCCGTACGGCCACCGCCTCGCGTGGGGCCACGCCCCCTCGTACGGCCGCCAACCCTCCTGTGGTCACGGCCCCTCGTATGGCCACGGCCCCCCGTGCGACTACGGCAGCGGGAACCCCGGGTCCATCCCGCCCAGCGCCGACGCGCACGGGCAGTCCCGTTCCTCCGTGGCGGGCAGTGCGGCCACCGTGTCGAACAGCACACCCCGCAGCCGGTCGACGTTGGCCGCGAACACCCGCAGCACCTCGTCGTGGGACACGCCCTCACCGGTCTCCGCGCCGGCGTCGAGGTCGGTGACCAGCGTCAGGGAGCTGTAGCAGAGCTCCAGCTCGCGGGCGAGCGCCGCCTCGGGGTGGCCGGTCATGCCCACCACCGACCAGCCCTGCGTCCGGTGCCACAGCGATTCGGCGCGGGTGGAGAAGCGCGGCCCCTCGACCACGACCAGGGTTCCGCCGTCCACCGGCTCCCAGTCCCGGCCGCGCGCCGCCTTCAGCGCGGCCGCCCGCCCGGCGGGGCAGTAGGGGTCGGCCAGGGACACATGGACCACGTTCGGCACCGTGCCGTCGGGCAGCGGCAGCCCGTCGAAGTACGTGCCCACCCGGGTTCTGGTGCGGTCCACGAGCTGGTCCGGCACCAGCAGCGTGCCCGGCCCGTACTCGGGCCGCAGGCCGCCCACCGCGCACGGCCCGAGGATCTGGCGCGCGCCGACCGACCGCAGCGCCCACAGGTTGGCACGGTAGTTGATGCGGTGCGGCGGCAGATGGTGACCACGTCCGTGCCGGGGCAGGAAGGCGACCCGGCGCCCGGCCACCTCGCCGAGGAAGAGGGAGTCGCTGGGCGCCCCGTAGGGGGTGTCGACCTGGACCTCGGTCACGTCGTCGAGGAAGGAGTAGAAGCCGGAGCCGCCGATCACGCCGATCTCGGCCTTCGCCATGTTCGCCATGCTCCGCACCCTAGCCGCCCCCGGGAACGCCGAAGACCCCGTCGTCGGACGACGACGAGGTCCCCTGGAAAGCCCGGCGAAAGTCCGGCGTTACGCGGCGGTGGTGCCGGCGGAGCTGCCCGAGCCGGACGAACCGGACGACGCGCTCGAACCGGAACCGGAGTCCGACGAGGAGGACGAGGAGGCGGAGGCGGTGCCCGAGGCCTTGGACGACGCCGGCGAGCTGCTCGACGAGGAGCCGCGGCTGTCGTTGCGGTAGAAACCGGAGCCCTTGAAGACGATGCCGACCGCAGAGAAGACCTTCTTCAGGCGGCCCTGGCAGCTGGGGCACTCGGTGAGGGCGTCGTCGGTGAACTTCTGCACCGCCTCGAGGCCCTCGCCGCACTCGGTGCACTGGTACTGGTAGGTCGGCACTGTCTTCCTCCTGGCACTCTCACTCGATGAGTGCTAACGACGGTCCATAGTGACGTATTCCGTGGGTTCAGTCCACTGCGACGGGCTCGCGGTGACCCACGCCACGCGCCACGGTGAGCCCGCGCGGGCTCGTCACCAGCCGCGACCGCAGCGCGAGCAGTGTCGCGAGGGCGAGCACCGTACCGGCCATCGGCACCAGGAACCCGGCGCCGTCCCTGAGGCGGTCCTCCAGTTGCCCGGCGACCGTGACGGCCGCGGCCTGGCCGAGCGCGACGGCGCCGGTCAGCCAGGTGAAGGCCTCGGTACGGGCCCCGGCCGGGACCAGGCTCTCCACCAGCGTGTAACCGGTGATCAGGGCCGGCGCGATGCACATGCCGACCAGGAGGCCGACCCCGGCCAGCAGCAGCGCCGAGTGGGCGGTCCACAGGGCGGACGCGGTCAGCGCGAGCGCCGCGTGGGCGACGATCAGGCGCCGCTGCGGGGCGGCCTTCCAGGAGATGGCGCCGCAGGCGATGCCGGCGAGCATGTTGCCCGCGGCGAAGACGCCGTAGAGGACGCCGTTCAGCCCTGGGTTGCCGATCGACTCGCTGAACGCGGCCAGCGAGACCTGCATGCCGCCAAAGACGGAACCGATGCCGAGGAAGGTCACGATCAGCACGCGCACGCCGGGAACGCGCAGCGCGGGAACGTGCTCCACGCGCGCGTGCCCGCCTCGGGCCACCCGCGGCTGCGTTCCCTTCTGGGCGGCGAACAGCAGTCCGCCGATCAGGGTCAGCGCGGCCTCGGTGACCAGACCGGCGGCCGGGTCGACGGCCGTGCACAGGGCCGTGGCCAGCAGCGGTCCGACGACGAAGGTGAGCTCGTCGGTGACGGACTCGAAGGCCGCCGCGGTCGCCATCAGCGGGGAGCCCTTGAGCCTGACGCCCCAGCGGGCGCGCACCATGGGGCCGATCTGCGGCACCGAGGCGCCCGTCGGCACGGCGGCGGCGAACAGCGCCCACAGGGGTGCGTCGGTGAGCGCCAGCGCGGTGAGGGCGAGGCCGGACACCGCGTGCGCCAGGACACCGGGCACCAGCACGGCGCGCTGCCCGTGCCGGTCCGCGAGGCGGCCGCTGTAGGGGGCGAACAGGGCCATGGCGACACCGGTGACGGCGGCGACGGCGCCGGCCGCCCCGTACGAGCCGGTGGTGTGCTGCACCAGCAGCACGATGGAGAGGGTGAGCATCGCGAACGGCTGGCGTGCCGCGAAGCCGGGGAGGAGGAACGTCCAGGCGCCGCGCGTGCGCAGCAGCCGGCCGTATCCCGGACGGGAGGTGGCCGCCGGGTCCTTCGACGTGGTGACCGTGGATGCCACGGCCCGTGCCTTTCTGCCACCTGGTAGCGCGGGCCCGCGCCGGGCCGGGCGGGTGCGCCGAGAGCTGTCCTCTTGCGCTGACTGCGGTAGATGCCGGCGCCACAGCTCAGGGCGTTCCGGCCGCCATACGGTCGCGCCAGCTCTGCGTCAGGCAGAGTTGGTTCGATCTGGGGTCGCTTGCATAATACAGGGACCTGGGGCTTGTGCTTCTGTGAAAAGGAGCACTCCTCAGCCTCCTGCCTGCGTTTCGTCGGTGCCCAGCCAGCCGGCGAGCTTGCCGCCCCGCCCCACCGCGCGCAGGCGCCGTTCGGCGGCGTCCCGCACCGGGTCCGTGGCGACGACGAGGAGTTCGTCCCCGCGCCGCAGCACCGTCGACGGCAGCGGCACGAAGGACGCCCCCTCCCGCACGACCAGGGTGACGGCGGACCCGGCCGGCAGCCGCAACTCGCCGACCTCCACGCCGTGCATCTTCGACCCGGCGGGGATGGCGACCGACAGCAGATGGCCGCTGAGCCGCTCCAGGGGCGCCGACTCGATGCCGAGGTCGGCGGCGCCGGGGTCCCCGCCCAGGCGCAGCGTGCGGGCCAGCCAGGGCAGCGTCGGGCCCTGGATCAGGGTGTAGACGACGACCAGGACGAAGACGATGTTGAAGATCTTCTCGCTCGCCTCGACGCCCTCCACCATCGGGATCGTCGCCAGGATGATGGGCACGGCGCCGCGCAGCCCCGCCCAGGACATCAGCGTCTGCTCCTGCCAGGGCACCCGGAACGGCAGCAGGCACAGCACCACGCTCAGCGGCCGGGCCACCATGGTCAGCGCCAGCCCGATGACCAGGGCGGGCACGATGTCGTCGCCCAGTTCGTGGGGGGTGACCAGCAGGCCGAGCAGGACGAACATGCCGATCTGGGCGATCCAGCCGAGCCCCTCGGCGAAGCCGCGCGTGGCGGGCCAGTGCGGCAGCTTGGCGTTGCCCAGCACCATGGAGGCCAGGTAGACGGCGAGGAATCCGCTGCCGTGGGCGATCGCGCCGACCGCGTAGGCGGCGACGGCGATGGCCGTCACGGCGATCGGGTAGAGGCCGGACGCGGGCAGGGCCACGTGCCGCAGCCCCCAGGAGCCCAGCCAGCCGACCGCGAGTCCGACGGCGGCGCCGATGGCCAGCTCCAGCAGTATCTCGCCGAGCAGCACGTACCAGTGCTCGACCGGTCCCGCCGTGGAGAAGGCGACGACCAGGATGACGACGGGCGCGTCGTTGAAGCCGGACTCGGCCTCCAGCGTGCCCCTCACCCGTGCGGGGAGCGGCACTCTCCGCAGTACCGAGAACACGGCCGCCGCGTCGGTCGACGACACCACCGCGCCGATGATGAGCGACTGCCGCCACTCCAGCCCGGTCAGGAGGTGCGCGGCGGTCGCCGTGACCCCGACGCTCACCGCGACGCCGGCCAGCGCGAGCGCGGAGGCGGCGGGCAGCACCGGTCTGATCTCGGTCCACTTGGTCCCCAGACCGCCCTCGGCCAGGATCACGACGAGGGCCGCGTATCCGATGACCTGTGTCAGCTCGGCGTTGTCGAACTGGATGTCGCCGATGCCGTCCTGGCCGATGGCGATGCCGATGCCCAGGTAGACGAGCAGGCCGGGGAGCCCGCTGCGCGAGGAGATCCGGACCGCGACGACGGCGACGAGCAGGACGATCGAGCTGATGAGCAGGAGCTGGTTGAGGTGGTGGACAGTCAGCGGCCGTTCCCTTCCCTGACTCAGGCGCACCGCGCGTGAGCTCACGTACATCGCATGCGATCCACCGCTTCCGCGGCAAACTACTTCGTTACCTTACCTAACTCTTGACGCGTTCTTGACGCTGACGAGGGCAAGATCGAACGTCCGTCCGGGCTGGTTCCCGACTCCGCGTCAAGGGGCGCGGAGCCCTGCGCCTATCGTTGCTCCAGCGCTCAGTTAAAAGCACAGCCCGACCTGCCGCTCGCGTTAGGACAGCAAGGACAGCGATGCCCACCGACACCACCGCCTCCACGGGTCAGCAGGCCGGCACGTCCGGCAGGAAGAAAGGGCGCAGAGCCCGTCTGGTCGTGCTCGTCCTCGTGCTGGCCCTGATCGGCGGTGTCGCCTACGGGGGGTACTGGTCCGTCAGCACCGTGCGCGCCTCCTTCCCGCAGACCAAGGGCTCCCTCACGCTCCAGGGCCTGTCGGGGACCGTCGACGTCAGACGCGACGGCTACGGCATCCCCCAGATCTACGCCTCCTCCGACGAGGACCTGTTCATGGCGCAGGGCTACGTCCAGGCGCAGGACCGGTTCTACGAGATGGACGTGCGCCGGCACATGACCGCCGGGCGCCTGTCGGAGATGTTCGGCAAGGGCCAGGTCGACAACGACGAGTTCCTGCGCACGCTGGGCTGGGACCGGGTCGCCAAGGAGGAGTACGACAAGAAGCTCTCCCCCGCCACGAAGAAGTACCTCCAGGCGTACGCCAAGGGGGTCAACGCCTATCTGGCGGGCAAGGAGGGCAAGGAGATCTCCCTGGAGTACGCGGCGCTGGGCTTCGAGAACGACTACAGGCCCGGTGAGTGGACGCCGGTCGACTCCGTGGCCTGGCTGAAGGCGATGGCCTGGGACCTGCGCGGCAACATGCAGGACGAGATCGACCGCGCGCTGATGACCAGCCGCCTCGGTCCCCAGCAGATCGCCGATCTGTACCCGGAGTACCCGTACGGCAGGAACAAGCCGGTGATCCAGGAGGGCCAGTACAACGAGCTCACCGGGGCGTACGAGCAGGGCGGGGCGACGGGAACCGGGAACGGGACCGGCACGGGTACAGGAACCGGCACCGGAACGGGCACGGGAACCGGCACCGGCACGGGAACCGGCACGGGCACGGGTACAGGCACCGGCACGGGTACAGGCACCGGCACCGGCGGCTCCGCCCTGGAGAGTCAGCTCACGGGCCTCCAGGAGGTTCTGCGGGACCTGCCCACCGCCGTCGGCGTCAACGGCGACGGCATCGGCTCCAACTCCTGGGTCGTCTCCGGTGACCACACCATCACCGGCGAGCCGCTGCTCGCCAACGACCCGCACCTGTCGGCCGCGCTGCCGTCGGTCTGGTACCAGATGGGCCTGCACTGCCGCAGCGTCTCGGCCACGTGCCAGTACGACGTGACCGGCTACACCTTCGCGGGCATGCCCGGCGTCATAATCGGCCACAACCAGGACATCGCCTGGGGCCTGACCAACTCGGGCGTCGACGTCACCGACCTCTACCTGGAGAAGATCACCGGCGACGGCTACCAGTACGACGGCAAGGTCGTGCCGTTCGAGACCCGTGAAGAGACCATCGAGGTCGCCGGCGGCACGGCGCAGAAGATCGTCGTCCGCGAGACCAACAACGGCCCGCTGCTGTCCGACCGTTCCGACGAACTCGTGAGGACCGGCAAGAAGGCCACCGTCGACAGCTCCGCCCCCGACCGGGGCGACGGCTACGGCGTCGCCCTGCGCTGGACCGCGCTGGACCCCGGCCGCACCATGGACTCCGTCTTCGCCATCAACCGCGCGAAGAACTGGGACGACTTCCGCGAGGCGGCCGCGCTGTTCGAGGTGCCGTCGCAGAACCTCGTCTACGCGGACACCGAGGGCCACATCGGCTACACGCTGCCGGGCAAGATCCCCACCCGCGCGGAGAAGCACGACGGCTCCGTCCCGGCCCCGGGCTGGAACCCCGACTACCGGTGGACCGGCTGGATCGAGCAGGACGCGCTGCCCTTCGAGTACGACCCGGAGCGCGGCTACATCGTCACCGCCAACCAGGCCGTCGTCGGCGAGGACTACCCCTACACGCTGACCACGGACTGGGGTTACGGCGCCCGCAGTCAGCGCATCACCGACCTGATCCAGACGAAGATCAAGGACGGCGGCAAGATCTCCACCGAGGACATGCGGCAGATGCAGCTCGACAACTCGAGCTCCGTCGCCAGGCTGCTGGTGCCCGACCTGCTGAAGATCGACACCGGCGACAAGGCCGTGCGCGAGGCGCAGAAGCTGCTGGAGGGCTGGGACTACACCCAGGACGCCGACTCGGCCGCCGCCGCCTACTTCAACGCCGTGTGGCGCAACATCCTTAAGCTCGCCTTCGGCCACAAGCTGCCCAAGGAGCTGCGGGTGGAGGGCCAGTGCCTGTGGGTCGACCCGGTCAACACCACCGGTCCCGCCGACGAGACGGGCAAGGTCCGCGAGTGCGGCCGGCGCGCCGCCGACCAGGCGCAGCCGGACGGCGGCGACCGCTGGTTCGAGGTGGTCCGCCAGCTGAAGGAGGACAAGGACAGCGAGTGGTGGACGACGCCCAAGAGGGGCACCCGTCCCGGCGCCGACAACCGTGACGAGCTGTTCAAGCGGGCCATGATCGACGCCCGCTGGGAGCTGACCGCCAAGCTCGGCAAGGACATCGACTCCTGGAGCTGGGGCCGGCTGCACCGCCTGTTCCTGAAGAATCAGACGCTCGGCACCGAGGGCCCCGGCTTCCTGCAGTACGTCCTCAACCGCGGCCCGTGGAAGCTCGGCGGGGGCGAGGCGACGGTCAACGCGACCGGCTGGAACGCGGCAGGCGGCTACCAGGTCGTGTGGGTGCCGTCCATGCGGATGGTGGTGAACCTCGGCGACCTCGACAAGTCGCGGTGGATCAACCTCACCGGCGCCTCGGGGCACGCCTACAGCGCCCATTACGTCGACCAGACGGACAAGTGGGCCGAGGGCGAGCTGCTGGAGTGGCCGTTCTCCGACAAGGCGGTCAAGGACGGCACGAGCGACACCCTGCTGCTCAAGCCCTGACCCGGGGCCGGCCCACCGCCCCATCGGCCTCCACGCGCACGCGTGGGGGCCGATCGCGTGTCCGGGGGTGCGCCGGGAGGTCAGCCGAACCGCCGTACCCCGGACGGTGTCACCACGGCGTGCACCGGCCGGTCGTGCGGTTCCGCGGGGACGTCGGCGACCACCTCGGAGTCGTACAGCAGGACCACCAGGGCCGGACGAGCGCCCGCGCGGTCCAGCCGGGCGAGGACACGGTCGTAGGAGCCGCCGCCGCGCCCGAGCCGCATCCCCCGTGCGTCCACGGCCAGTCCGGGCAGCAGGACGACGTCCGCCTCCGTGACGGCGTCCGGTCCGAGGCGCTCGCCGGCCGGTTCGGACAGGGTCATGCGTCCGCCGTGCCGCACCCGTGCGAGGGATCCCTCCCCGGTGTACACGCCCCAGTCGAGGTCGTTGTCGGGCAGCAGCGCGGGCAGGAGGACGCGTACGCCCCGCGCGCGCAGCGTGTCCAGCAGCGCGAGCGTGCCGGGTTCGCTCCCCACGGAGACGTACGCCGCCACCGTGCGCGCCTGCTGGAGTTCGGGCAGCGCGCGTGCCTGCCGGGCCAGGGCGGTCGCGGATTCCCGCATGTCAGCCGCCGTCAGGCCTTGCCTCACCTGAAGGATTTGGCGTCGCAGCACCCGCTTGTCAGACTCGTCCGCGCGGTCGTTGTGTTTCAAGTCTGTACCCGTACCGTTCCAATATGCTCATATGAGCAGTAATTGACCGGAGCCGCAGATTCCCTGCAAAGGCACCGGATATGGTGTCCGCCATGTCACAGTCACACCCTCGGATCAGCAAGGCTGTCATCCCCGCAGCCGGTCTCGGTACCCGGTTCCTGCCGGCCACCAAGGCCACTCCCAAGGAGATGCTGCCGGTCGTCGACAAGCCGGCGATCCAGTACGTGGTCGAAGAGGCCGTCTCCGCCGGTCTCGACGACGTCCTCATGGTGACGGGCCGCAACAAGCGCCCGCTGGAGGACCACTTCGACCGCAACTACGAGCTGGAGTCCGCCCTCCAGAAGAAGGGCGACGCCGGCCGCCTCGCCAAGGTGCAGGAGTCCAGCGACCTGGCCACCATGCACTACGTGCGTCAGGGCGACCCGAAGGGGCTCGGCCACGCCGTGCTGTGCGCCGCCCCGCACGTCGGCCACGAGCCCTTCGCCGTCCTCCTCGGTGACGACCTGATCGACCCGCGCGACCCCCTGCTCCAGCGCATGATCGACGTCCAGCAGCAGTACGGCGGCAGCGTCATCGCGCTCATGGAGGTGGCTCCCGAGCAGATCCACCTCTACGGCTGCGCCGCCGTCGAGACCACCGCGGACTCCGACGTCGTGAAGATCGGCGGCCTGGTCGAGAAGCCCGCCCCCGAGGACGCGCCCTCGAACTACGCCATCATCGGCCGCTACGTCCTCGACCCGGCCGTCTTCGACATACTGCGCAAGACCGAGCCCGGCCGCGGCGGCGAGATCCAGCTCACCGACGCCCTCCAGCAGCTCGTGGCCGACGAGAGGATCGGCGGCCCGGTCCACGGCGTCGTCTTCAAGGGCCGCCGCTATGACACCGGCGACCGTGGCGACTACCTGCGTGCCATTGTCCGACTCGCGTGCGAACGTGAGGACCTCGGCCCGGACTTCCGGACCTGGCTCCACCAGTACGTCACCGAGGAGATGCAGCAACGTTGAGCACCGCCGCGCCCCGCTCCGCAGGCCCGGACCACCTCTGGTCGGTGGACGAGCACCTGGACGACATCCTCAGGACCGTCCGTCCCCTCGAACCCATCGAGCTGCACCTCCTCGACGCCCAGGGCTGCGTCCTGGTGGAGGACGTCACGGTGCCGGTGTCCCTGCCCCCGTTCGACAACAGCTCCATGGACGGGTACGCGGTGCGGGTCGCGGACGTCGCGGGCGCCAGTGAGCAGTACCCGGCGGCTCTCGAGGTCGTCGGGGACGTCGCCGCGGGACAGGCCGAACTCCTCCACGTCGGTCCCGGTCAGGCCGCCCGCATCATGACCGGCGCCCCGCTCCCGCCGGGCGCCGAGACGGTCGTCCCCGTCGAGTGGACCGACGGCGGCCTGGGGGAGGGCCCGGCCGCCGGGATGCGCGCCCGCAGCCTGGCCCCCGAGGGCGCCACCGGGCAGGTGAACGTGTACCGCCCGGCCGGGCCGCGCGCGCACGTGCGTGCCCAGGGCAGCGACGTCAGGGCCGGTGACCGTGCCCTGGCGGCCGGCACCGTCCTCGGCCCTCCGCAGATCTCCCTGCTGGCCGCCATCGGCCGCGGCACGGTCCGGGTGCGCCCGCGCCCGCGCGTGGTGGTGCTCTCCACCGGCAGCGAACTCGTCCAGCCCGACGAGGAACTGCGTCCGGGTCAGATCTACGACTCCAACAGCTTCGCCCTGACCGCCGCCGCGCGGGACGCCGGGGCGATCGCCTACCGCGTGGGCGCCGTCGCCGACGACGCCGCGACCCTGCGGGACACCATCGAGGACCAGCTCGTCCGCGCCGACCTGATGGTCACCACCGGCGGCGTGAGCGTCGGAGCGTACGACGTCGTCAAGGAGGCGCTGTCGTACACCGCCGACGAGGACGAGCCCGGCAGCGGCGTCGACTTCCGCCGCCTCGCCATGCAGCCGGGCAAGCCCCAGGGCTTCGGCTCCATCGGCCCCGACCACACCCCGCTGCTCGCCCTGCCGGGCAACCCGGTCTCCTCCTACGTCTCCTTCGAGCTGTTCGTCCGCCCCGCCATCCGCACCCTGATGGGTCTGACGGACGTGCACCGGCCGAGGACCCGCGCGAAGCTCACCGCGAGCCGGGCACTGACCTCGCCGAAGGGCCGCCGTCAGTTCCTGCGCGGCCGGTACGCCGACGGCACGGTGACGCCGGTGGGCGGCGCCGGATCGCACCTCGTGGCGGCCCTCGCGCGGGCCGACGCCCTGATCGTCGTCCCGGAGGACACCGAGTCCGTCACGCCCGGCACCGAGGTCGAGGTGGTCCTGCTCGGCTGAGCACCCCCGGTTGGCGGTACCGTGTCGCGCACAGCAGGCCCGTGCGCCGCACCGCGACGGGCCAGGACCGGGAGCGCCACACGATCATGACCGTGCCATCCCGGGGGGCCACCCCCGGACCCTCCGAACCCGCCGGACCCTCCGGACCCTCCGGGCAGTCCCGTCTGACCCACATCGACGAGGCGGGCGCCGCCCGGATGGTCGACGTGTCCGCCAAGGACGTCACCGCGCGCACCGCGCGGGCCACCGGCCGCGTCCTCGTCTCCCCGCGCGTGATCGAGCTGCTGCGCGGCGAGGGCGTCCCCAAGGGCGACGCCCTGGCCACCGCGCGCATCGCGGGCATCATGGGCGCCAAGCGCACCCCGGACCTGATCCCGCTGTGCCACCCGTTGTCGGTCTCCGGTGTGAAACTGGACCTGTCGGTCGCGGACGACGCCGTGGAGATCGCGGCGACCGTGAAGACGACGGACCGCACGGGCGTCGAGATGGAGGCGCTCACCGCGGTGTCGGTCGCCGCGCTCACCGTGATCGACATGGTCAAGGCGGTCGACAAGGAGGCGGTCATCACGGACGTGCGGGTGGAGCAGAAGACGGGCGGCACGTCGGGCGACTGGAGCCGGGCATGACACTCGACGCGACGGCCGGCGGCGCGCTCCTCGAGCCGTACAGCGCGCTGGTGGTCACGGCCTCCAACCGGGCCGCCGCCGGTGTCTACGAGGACAAGGGCGGCCCGCTGGTCGCGGAGGGCCTGCGGCGCTTCGGTTTCGCGGTCGACGGGCCTCAGGTGGTCCCCGACGGCGACCCCGTCGAGGCCGCCCTGCGCGCGGGCGCCGACGCCGGGTACGACGTCGTCGTGACCACCGGCGGCACCGGCGTCTCGCCGACCGACCGCACCCCCGAGGCGACCCGCCGGGTGATCGACCACGAGGTCCCCGGCATCCCGGAGGCCATCCGCGCGTACGGCCGGGACAAGGTGCCCACGGCCGCCCTCTCCCGGGGCGTCGCCGGGGTCGCGGGCCGGACCCTGATCGTCAACCTGCCCGGGTCCAGCGGCGGGGTGAAGGACGGCCTGGCCGTCCTGGAACCGCTGCTCCGGCATGCCGTGGACCAGCTCCGCGGCGGGGACCACCCCAGGCCGGACGCCAGTGGCGGGGGTGCGAGCTGAACAGCCCGCACTGGCCGGTCGAGCTGGTGGACGGCGACATCGTCCTCCGGCCGATCAAGCTGCGCGACCAGAAGGTCTGGCGCGAGGTCAACCGGCGCAACCGCGACTGGCTGCGCCCCTGGGAGGCGACGATCCCGCCGCCCACCCCGAGCGGCCCGATCACGCACCGCCCGACCTACCGTCAGATGGTCCGCCACCTCCGCTCGGAGGCGAACGCCGGCCGGATGCTGCCGTTCGTCATCGAGTACCAGGGCCGTCTGGTAGGCCAGTTGACGGTCGCGGGGATCACCTGGGGCTCCATGTGCTCGGGCCATGTCGGGTACTGGGTGGACGAGTCCGTGGCGGGGCGGGGAGTGGTGCCGACGGCCGTGGCGATGGCCGTGGACCACTGTTTCCGCACGGTCGGCCTGCACCGCATCGAGGTCTGCATTCGTCCGGAGAACGGGCCGAGCCGCAGGGTGGTGGAGAAACTCGGATTCCGCGAGGAGGGGCTGCGGCCCCGATATCTCCACATCGACGGGGCCTGGCGGGACCATCTCGTCTTCGCGCTCACGGCGGAGGAAGTCCCCGGCGGTTTGCTCGCCCGCTGGCATCGGGCACGCTCTCAGGAGCGGACCGGCCAGGAGCTGCCGGGACACGACCGGCGCAACCGGGGAATCCCGCACGGACCAGGAAATTGAATAAACGTTCGAATTAATGCGAGAGGTGACCGTCTTCGGGCACGGAATTTCCGGGTTCGAGTGGCTGTCTGATCGCATCGGTCACAAAAAAAGTTCGAAATATCAGCCAGATCGTGCGACACACCGGCTCAATTGGCGGATGGCCCCGTCCAAACCCCTCTACCGTGTGAGGCGTGAGCAGCAGCGGCCTCATCTACGCAGTCATTGTCGGGGCCTGGGCCGCCTACTTGGTGCCGATGTGGCTCCGTAGGCAGGACGAGCTGAACGAGGCCCGTCCCACGGAACGCTTCAGCACCGCCATCCGATTGTTGTCCGGACGGGCGGGCATGGAGCGCCGGTACGCCAAGGACCTGCAGGCGCGCTCCGCCGACGAGGGGGAGCAGGGCGCGCACGACCCGGACGCGATCACCGACTCGGTGGACGTCCGGGCCTTCGCCGTGTCCCAGACCCGTCCGCAGACCCAGGCGCCCGTACCGTCACCCCCCGAGGAACTGCCGGAACCGGCGTCCGGGCCGCCCCGCGAGGGCGTGGGAAGGCGCCCGGCGTCCGCACCCGCCGTCGCGCCGGGACGCATCCCGTCCGCCCGCCGGCCCTCCGAGGTGCGCGCGGCGCAGGCCGCCGCCGCCCGCGCCCGGCGCACGAAGGTGCTGGCCCGCCGTCGGCGCACCACCACGCTCCTCTTCCTCGCCTTCACGCTCGGCGCGGTCGTCGCGGCGGTCGGCGGACTGACCTTCCTCTGGGCCCCCGGCGCCCCGGCCGTGCTGCTGAGCGCGTACATCGCCTACCTGCGCTCCCAGGAACGCCGCCGCTTCGCCTACCAGATGGACCGCCGCCAGGCCGAGGTCGCCGCGCAGCGGCTGCGTGAGCGCCAGCCGCGCCGCCGCCCGCCCGTCGACGAGGCCGACCCCGACGAACCGGAGGGGCCGGAAGCCGGAGCCGTCGCCGACCCGGACCTCACCGCGCTCGCCGCGGACCGGCGCGCGCTCGTCGAGCAGACCGATCACGCCGAGTGGGTCGACCAGCAGCGCGAGCGGCAGCGGCGCCCCGGCCAGGGCGGCGACAGCTGGGACCCCGTGCCGGTGCCGCTCCCGACGTACGTGACGGCCCCGGTCGCCCCGCGCGCCACCGGCGACGTGGACCTCGGCGCGCCGGACACCTGGAGCTCGGCCCGCTCGAGCGCGGTACCGGCCGAGGAGGCGGCGCCGGCCGCCGCCGAGGAGGCCGACCCCGACCCCGTCCCCGCCGACGAGCGCAGCGACGCCCGCCGCGCGGCCTCGGCCCGCCGCTCCCGCGAACGCGGCCGCACGCCCCTCTTCGACCAGTACGAGGACGGCGAGCGTCCGAAGGCCGCCAACGAGTAGCCCCCGGTCAACGGATTTCCGAGCACCCCGATCGGGATGCTAAAGTTTCACTCGTTGCAAGGGCCTGTGGCGCAGTCCGGTAGCGCACCTCGTTCGCATCGAGGGGGCCAGGGGTTCAAATCCCCTCAGGTCCACCGCAGCTGAGCCCCCGCCGAGAAATCGGCGGGGGCTTCTTCGTGTTGCCTCGGCGTTGCTGTCGCAGCCGTCACTCGGCCTTCGACGGCGGTCCGTGGTTCACGGATGCCCAGTACTGGCAGAAGTGATCCAGCAGGTGTCGCGCCGTCTCCGTGGTGGTCCGGGGCGCGGTGCGCATGGTGACCCAGGCACGGTAGGTGTTCGCACCAGCTTATTGCGCAAGGCTCTCCCAGCCTTTGGCCGAGACGGCGTCCGCGAAGCGGACCTCCCAGTGTCCATCCGGTGCCGGAGGCGCGGCGCGATCGCTGCGGCTCGCGGTCAGGGGCGGAAAGCCGGGCGCGGCCGGTGCGGGCGGTGGCGCGTGCCAACCAGCGCACAGCCCTCTGCCTTCTCCACCTCGGTCCGTGCAGGGCACCGGCACCGTGGAGGCGACGCCCGAGTGGTTCTCCAGCCTGTGGTCACCAGGTTCCGGGTACTGATCACAGTTGCGCAACTTCGCACTGTCATGATCTTGCGCGAAGATCAACTCAACTAAGTTGGAGCCCCGTTGGAGAAACGATCATGACATCGGAAAAGGATGATTGCCTTGTTGCGTTCGTTTTTGGGTAGGTTTGCCGTTCTCGGCGCCGCCGTCATCACTGTCCTCGGTGTCGGCATGGTTCCGCAGGCTGCGGCGGTCGAGACCTGCGTCAGCGTCACAGGGGCGAGGGTCTGCTTTGAGTCCTACGGGGACCACTTCTACGTGAAGGACACGGCCCAGGATGGGTACAGACCCGGCGTGACGTTCTATTACGGCTTCAGCAATCACTATGTCTGCGACAACCCAGACGGATACAACGACACGAAGGACTGCAACTACGACCTTCCCGAGAACACCACGGTGAACTTCAAGGCCCTCGTCTGCGACGGACCCTGCTTGACGGCGATGGGTGAAGCCGACTTGGTGATCCGCTCGTCCGGCTGGGCGTCCGCCTCGACCGGCTGAGCCCCGATCCCCGGTGGACAGCCCACGGAGGAGTGTGTCGGAGAGATCCGGGACTGATGCGTGGATCCGGTCAGCCGGGGGTGCAAGGCGGGCGCGGCACTCGAGAGCACGGAGGTCTCCGCACTTCCGGGTGCATGGGGTGTCCGCGCCCGCTGTCCCTGCTCGGCGGACGGTGAAAGCGCCGTCCGCCGAGGTGGTGCGCCGACGGCCATTCGGTGATCTCGTTCTGAGGCTGAGCGGTGAGTTCGATGGCCCGAGGCAGCGAGCCTCGTGCTCGAGAAGCCGTACTGCGCCGTGTACGGGAACGCGGCTGATCATCCGGACCTGGTGCGCCGGTATCCGTCGGATGCGAGGGACGCGGAGTGCGCGGCTGTGCGGCCGTTTCGCCGGTGCCGGTGCCGGTCTGGCCGGAGGCCGAGGGCGGGCAGCCCGAGGGCCGCTGCCACCGTCAGGGTCAGGACGCGATCCAGTACCTCGCCGGCGATGCCCGCGCACTTCCCTGTCCGGGGCCTGGTCCTGCCTTTCTCCGCCGGTGGCGGGAACGTCGGAACTCTCCCTCATTCCGTTCGCGTCACAGAGCCTTGGCGTAGCAGCGGCTGTCCTCGTGGAAGCGGTAGTAGCCGAACTTCTCGCAGGGCTCGTAGCCGCTGGAGGCGTACAGGGCGATGGCCTCCGGCTGCTTGGTGCCGGTCTCCAGGACCATCCGGACGCGGCCGGCGGCGCGCGCGTCCTCCTCAAGGGCGGCCAGGACGCGCCGGGCCAGGCCCCGGCCGCGCATCTGCTCGATCACGTACATGCGCTTGAGCTCGGCGTCGCCGTCGAGGTTGCCCTCGCCGTTGGCGTCCTTGACGCGCCAGCCGCCGGAGGCGACGGGGACCCCGGCCGCGTCGTACGCGATCAGGTAGACGCCGTTCGGGGGCGCGAAGTCCGCCGGGTCCATGGGGGTGGCGTCGCCGCCGTCGCCGTAGCGGACGTGGTACTCGGCCTGGACTTCGGCGTCCAGCTTCACGGCGTCGGGGTGGTCGTAGGGGACCCGGCGGATATCCATGCCGAACACCGTAAAACACGCCCGGACGTGCTGTGTCGTATCGTGCCGTGATGCTCACTGTGACCTCTGTCAACGTCAATGGACTGCGGGCCGCCGCCAGGAAGGGATTCGTGGAGTGGCTGGCCGGGACCTCCGCCGATGTGCTGTGTCTGCAGGAGGTGCGGGCGGAGGCCGGGCAGCTGCCGGAGCAGGTGCGGGAGCCCGGGGGGTGGCACGTGGTGCACGCGCCCGCCGCGGCGAAGGGGCGCGCGGGGGTGTCCCTGTACACCCGGCGTGAGCCCGACAGCGTGCGGATCGGGTTCGGGTCGGAGGAGTTCGACGGCAGCGGGCGGTACGTGGAAGCGGACCTGCCCGGCGTGACCGTCGCCTCGCTCTACCTGCCCTCCGGGGAGGTCGGCACCGAGCGGCAGGAGGAGAAGACGCGGTTCATGGACGAGTTCCTCGCGTACCTCAAGGAGCTGCGGGAGCGGGCCGCGGCCGACGGGCGGGAGGTCGTGGTCTGCGGGGACTGGAACATCGCCCACGAGAAGGCCGACCTCAGGAACTGGCGCGGGAACACCAAGAACTCGGGGTTCCTGCCGGAGGAGCGCGCGTGGCTGTCCCGGGTCCTCGCCCCGGCCGACGGCGGCTACGTGGACGTCGTCCGGGCGCTGCACCCGGACGTGGACGGGCCGTACACCTGGTGGTCGTACCGCGGCCGGGCCTTCGACAACGACACGGGGTGGCGCATCGACCTCGCGGTGGCGACCCCCGGGCTCGCGGGCCGCGCGGTCAAGGCGTACGTGGAGCGCGCCGCCACGCACGCCGAGCGCTGGTCGGACCACGCGCCGGTGACGGTGGTCTTCGAGGGCGCTCCCGGCGGGCGGATTGACCCGTGATCCGGGCACCGGAATGAACCCTGCCGCAGGTACTTCACAGCCGTAGCGTCGTGGCCATGACGGACGAGGGCACCACCACCGGCAGCATCCGCGTCGACTTCGCCGAGGCGGTGCCCAAGGCGTTCAAGGCGCTCATCTCCTTCGACGCGGCGGCCCGCGAGGGACTGGACCCGGCACTCGCCGAGCTGGTCCAGATCCGGTCCTCGCAGCTCAACGGCTGCGCCTACTGCCTGCACCTGCACACCTCCGACGCCCGCGAGGCGGGGGAGAGCGAGGAGCGGCTGCACATGATCTCCGTGTGGCGGGAGGCGCGGAACTTCTTCACGGAGCCCGAGCAGGCCGCACTCGACCTCGCCGAAGCGGTCACCCTCGTCTCCGGCGGCGGAGTGCCCGACGCGGTCTACCGCCGTGCGGCCGCGTCGTTCGCCGAGGACGAACTGGCCCGCCTGCTCGCGCTGATCCTCGCCGCCAACACGTGGAACCGCATCGCCCTGGGCACGGCCAAGGTGCCCGGCGCCGGCCGGCGGGGAGCCCGCCGGTGAGCACCGGTGCCGCCGGGGACCCGACGGACGGCTGACCGAGGTCGTCGGAGGGCGGGCCGCCCCTCCCGCCCACGCGGCCGTCAGTCCCCGTCCGGCGGTGGGGGAAGGATGCCGCAGAGGGCGTCGAGCGCCGCCCCGAAGGCGTGGTCGGGGGGTGCGGCGTAGCCGACGACCAGGCCGTCGTGCGCGGGCATGGTGGCGGCCGGGTGCCGGAAGCCGGCGAGCCCGTCCACGGCGACGTGCTGCCAGGCCGCGGCCTTGGTCACCGACCGTTCGCTGCCGGGCGGGAGGCGGAGCACCGCGTGCAGCCCGGCGGCGATGCCGGTGGGCGCGACGTGCGGCGCCCGGCGGGCGAGAAGGGCGACCAGACGGTCCCTGCGGTCCCGGTACCGCTGCCGGCTCCGGCGGATGTGCCGGTCGTAGTGGCCCGACTCGATGAAGTCGGCGAGGGTCAGCTGGTCCGTGACACCGGCCCACGCCTCGCGCTCGCCCTTGGCCCGCAGCACGGGCTCCACCAGGTGGTCCGGCAGCACCATCCACCCCAGCCTCAGTGCGGGGGAGAGGCTCTTGCTGAGCGAACCCAGGTACACGACGCGTTGCGGATCGAGTCCCTGGACGGCACCCACCGGCTCCCGGTCGTAACGGAACTCCCCGTCGTAGTCGTCCTCCAGCAGCACGCCCCCGCTCCCGCGCGCCCAGTCCACCGCGGCGACCCGCCGCTCCGGGTGGAGAGGCCCCCCGGTGGGGAACTGGTGGGCGGGGGTCAGCAGCGCCGCCCGTACCCCCTTCAGCGCGGACAGCTCCGTGGTGCGCGCCCCGTGCTCGTCCAGCGTCAGAGGGACGGTCCGCACCCGCGCGGCCTCGAGGACCGACCGGTGGAACGGCAGCCCGTAGGACTCCACGGCCAGGGGGCCGCGCAGTACCTTCCCGCCGAAGAGCAGCCTCAGGGCGTGCGCGACACCGGAGCACACGACGATCGTCTCGGGGCCGGTGCGCACACCCCGCACGCGGGACAGGTACCCGGCGAGCGCGCGTCGCAGCTCGGGCCGTCCGCGGGGGTCACCTGGCCCGAACGCCTCGCTGGGCGCCGCGTTCAGTGCCCGCCGCGCGGCGGCCAGCCAGGCCGCACGGGGGAAGGACGAGACATCGGGCAGCCCCTGCCGCAGCTGGTGGGCGGGCGGTGCCGGGCGGACCGGCACCGGCTTGGGTACGCGCGGGGAGGCGGTCGGCGTGGCTCGGGGCGCCACCCGCGTCCCCGACCCCTGGCGGGCGACCAGCCAGCCCTCGGCGACGAGTTCGGCATAGGTCTCGGCGACGGTGTTGCGGGCCAGCCCGAGGTCGGCGGCGAGCGACCGGTACGGCGGGAGGCGGGTGCCCGGTGCCAGCCGTCCCTCCGCGATCGCCTCGCGCAGCGCGCGGCCGAGCACGGCGCGGCGGCTGCCGCCCCCGGCCGTGTCCAGGTCCAGGTGGAGGTCGCTGCCGATGCGCCCGGCCTGATTGACCCATGAATCCGTCACGGGAATGCACCCTACGCGGGGTCTTTCGCGTCCGTAGCGTGGTGGTCACGAGGAACGGGGGCCGAGGCGGGGCCGGGGCCGGAGACGGCCCGGGCGACCCGCGCGGGTCCGCTCCTCGCCGTCGCAGCCGACCATGCCCGAGGAGAAACCCGTGAACGCGTCCACCCACCCCGTTCTCGTCCGCGCCGGCTCCGCCGAGACGCTGCAGGACGGGGCCACCAGCCTCATCACCCTGCTCGCCGACTCCGACCGGACGCACGGGGCGCTGACGGCCAACCGGGCCACCCTGCGCGAGGGTTCCCCGGGTGCCCCCGCGCACTTCCACACCGCCATGACCGAGATGTTCTTCGTGCTCGGCGGCAGCCTTCGGGTGCTGCTCGGCGACCGGATCGTGACCCTGGAGACGGGCGACTTCGTGACGGTGCCGCCGCGGCTGACGCACGCCTTCGCCCCGGCCCGGGGCGAGGAGGCCGACGTCCTGGTCGTCTTCACGCCCGGCAGGGACCGCTTCGACTACTACCGTCTGCTGGAGCGCGTGTACCGGGGGGAGGCCACCGTCGAGGACATCAAGGCCGGCTCCGAGCGGTACGACAACCACTACAGCGCCAGCCCGCTCTGGCAGGCGGAGCTCGCCGGCGACTGAGGGACCGCGGAGCCGGGCGCGGCTCCCTGGCCGGGGGCGGTCAGTCCTGCTTGCGCAGGCGCCGGTCCAGGGCCAGGGACAGTTCCGCGTCGACCACGCTGCGGGCCAGCGGGCGCAGGCGGTGGAGGGTCTCCTCCGGTGCGTGGCGCAGGATCAGGGTGGCGAAGAGGTCGGCCAGGACGTCGGCGTGGGTGCGGACCTCCGCGCCGGTGCGGAGCACCTCCGCGAGCGGGATGCCCTCGCGGACCAGTGCCGAGGACACGTCGAGCAGGCGGCGGCTGATGTGGACGATCTCCTCGCCGTCGACGCCGAGGTAGCCGAGGTCCAGTGCGGCGGCCAGGTTCTCCGGGGTGACCTCGCCCGAGAAGTGGTCGGCGAGTTCCTCGGGGGTGAGGCGGACCGGGGTCTCCTCGGTGGGGGTGTCCACGCCGAGGAGTTCGCCGACGTCGCGGCCGTGGTCGAAGGCCTCGGCCAGTTCCGCTATGCCGTTCAGGGTGTGCCCCCGCTCCAGCAGCGCCGTGATCGTGCGCAGCCGGGCCAGGTGGTGGTCGTCGTACCAGGCGATACGGCCCTCGCGGCGGGGCGGCGGGATCAGCTTGCGTTCGCGGTAGAACCGCAGCGTGCGCACCGTGATGCCGGCCAGCCTGGCCAGCTCCTCCATGCGGTACTCGCGCCGCTCACCGGGTCCTGCGCTGTCGTCTGCCACTCCTGCAGCCTAGGGCGTACCGGCGGTAAGTTTCCTCGCATGCCCCCTACCCATCGGTACGGAGCTGCTCTACTCTCCCCATTGCGCCAGTGTTCACTGGCAGGGTTCTGAGCGATGCGTGGAGGCTTCGGGATGGCCGAGCACGAGCACGAACAGGAGCACCAGCACGTGCGGGTGGCGGTGGTCGGATCGGGATTCGGCGGGCTCGGGGCCGCCGTGCGGCTGAGGCGCGAGGGGATCACCGACTTCGTCGTCCTGGAGCGGGCGGGCAGCGTCGGCGGCACCTGGCGTGACAACAGCTATCCCGGGTGCGCCTGCGACGTGCCGTCGCACCTGTACTCCTTCTCCTTCGCGCCCAATCCCGACTGGCCCCGCTCCTTCTCCGGGCAGGAGCACATCCGCGCCTACCTGGAGCACGTCACCGACGTCTTCGGCCTGCGTCCCCACATCCGCTTCGACTCGGAGGTGAAGCGGATGACGTGGGACGGCGAGCGGCTGCGGTGGGAGATCGAGACCAGCAGCGGGAACCTCAGCGCGGACGTGGTGGTCTCCGCCACCGGCCCGCTGTCCGAACCCAGGCTGCCGGACATCCCGGGGCTCGACACCTTCCCCGGCAAGGTCTTCCACTCCGCCCGCTGGGACCACGACTACGACCTGCGCGGCAAGCGGGTCGCCATGGTCGGCACCGGGGCGTCCGCGATCCAGATCGTGCCGGCCGTCCAGCCGCTCGTGTCCCGGCTGACCCTCTTCCAGCGCACGCCCGCCTGGGTCCTGCCCCGCGTCGACCGGCCCATCAGCGGTGCCGAGCGCGCGCTGCACCGCACGCTCCCCTTCACCACCAAGCTGCGCCGCGGACTGCTGTGGGGCGTACGGGAGTTGCAGGTGCAGGCGTTCACCAAGCACCCGGGCGAACTCGGCTTCGTCGAGCAGCTGGCCAAACGCAACATGGGCCGCGCCGTCAAGGACCCGGCCCTGCGCGCCAAGCTCACCCCGGACTACCGCATCGGGTGCAAGCGGATCCTGCTGTCGAGCACCTACTACCCGGCGCTCGCCCGGCCCAACGTCGACGTCGTGGCGAGCGGGTTGAGCGAGGTGCGCGGCTCGACCGTGATCGGCGCCGACGGGACCGAGGCCGAGGTCGACGCGATCGTCTTCGGCACCGGGTTCCACGTCACCGACATGCCCATCGCCGAGCGGGTCGTCGGCGCCGAGGGCAGGACCCTCGCCGAGTCCTGGGCGGGCGGGATGCAGGCCCTGCGCGGCGCGGCCGCCGCCGGGTTCCCCAACTGGATGACGGTCATCGGCCCCAACACCGGCCTGGGGAACTCCTCCATGATCCTGATGATCGAGTCCCAGCTGAACTACCTGGCCGACTACCTCCGCCAGCTCGACGTCCTCGGAGGCCGGGCCGCCCTCGACGCCCGTCCCAGCGCCGTGCGCGCCTGGAACCACCGGGTGCAGGAGCGGATGAAGCGCACGGTGTGGAACACCGGTGGCTGCACGAGCTGGTACCTCGACGCGAGCGGGCGCAACACCACCATCTGGCCCGGTACGACCAGTGAGTTCCGGCGGGAGACCCGGCGGGTCGACCTCGCCGAGTACGCCGTGCTCCGCCCCGTCCCGGCCGCGGCGAAGGCCGGCCGGGAGGACGCCCAGGAGAACGCCGAGGTGACCGCATGACCCGCCTGACCCACGTCACCTCAGGCCCGTACGCCCCGCCCGTCGCGGCCCGCGTCCTGACCGCCCTCTCCGCGGACGGCGCCCGGCTGCACGTCGAGGTGCACGGGCCCGAGGGAGCGCCCGCGGTCGTGCTCGCCCACGGCTGGACCTGCTCGACCGCCTTCTGGGCGGCACAGATCCGCGCCCTGTCCACCGACCACCGGGTGATCGCCTACGACCAGCGCGGCCACGGCCGGACGCCCGCGAGCCCCGCGTGCGGCACGGACGCGCTCGCCGACGACCTGGAGGCCGTGCTCCGCGCCACCCTCGCCCCGGGCGAACGGGCCGTGATCGCCGGGCACTCCATGGGCGGCATGACGGTGATGGCCGCCTCCGGCCGGCCCGCGTTCCGCGAGCACGCCGCCGCCGTACTGCTGTGCAGCACGGGCAGTTCACGGCTGGTGGACGAGTCGACGGTGCTGCCGCTGCGGCCCGGCCGGGTGCGGACCTGGCTGACCCACCGTGTGCTCGGGTCCCGGGCCCCGCTGGGACCGGTCACCCCCCTCGCCCGGCGGATCCTCCGGTACGCGACGATGGGACCCGCCTCGGCCCCGCACATGGTCGAGGCGTGCGCCCACATCGTGCACGCCTGCCCGCGCGCGGTGCGCCACGCCTGGTCGCTCGTCCTCGGCACGCTCGACCTCGACCACGGTGTGCGGGAGTTGCGCGTCCCCACCGAGATCGTCGCCGGTTCCGCGGACCGGCTGACCCCGCCCGCGCACGCCCGCACGCTCGCCGCCGCGCTGCCGGACTGCCTCGGCGTCACCGAACTGCCCGGGATCGGCCACATGACCCCCGTCGAGGCGCCGGACCTGGTCACCGGGAAGATCCGGGACCTCGTCGCCGCCCATGTGACCGCCCCCCACCGCCCCGTAGCCGCCGAGGAGAGCGCATGAGCAGGGTCAGTCTCGAAGGAAAGGTCGCCGTTGTCACCGGAGCGGCCCGCGGCGTGGGGGAGTTGCTCGCCCGCAAGCTCTCCGCACGCGGCGTGAAGGTGGCGCTGGTCGGCCTCGAACCGGACGCGCTGAAGGACGTCTCCGCGCGGCTGCACGGCGACAGCGGCCACTGGTACGCCGACGTCACCGACCACGAGGCGATGGCCCGGGTCGCGGCGGAGGTGAAGGAGCGGTTCGGCCGGGCCGACATCGTGGTCGCCAACGCCGGTGTGGCGACGGGCGGTCCGTTCGCCGAGTCCGACCCGGATTCCTGGCGGCGGGTGATCGAGGTGAACCTGATCGGATCCGCGGTCACCGCGCGGGCCTTCCTGCCCCTGCTCACCGAGAGCCGCGGGTACCTGCTGCAGATAGCCTCGCTCGCCGCGATCACCCCCGCGCCGATGATGACCGCGTACTGCGCCTCCAAGTCCGGTGTGGAGGCGTACGCGCACAGTCTGCGCGCCGAAGTCGGCCACCGGGGCGTGAAGGTGGGCGTCGGGTACCTGTCGTGGACCGACACCGACATGGTGCGCGGCGCCGACCAGGACGACGTGATGCGGGAGTTGCGGCAGCGGCTGCCGTGGCCGTCCAACAAGACCTATCCGCTGGGGCCCGCGGTGGACCGGCTGGTCGCCGGCATCGAGCGGCGGTCGGCCCACGTGTACGGGCAGTGGTGGCTGCGGGGCATGCAGGGCGTGCGCGGCTACCTGCCCGCGGTCATCGGGACCGTGGGGCAGCGGGAGATGCGGCGGTTCGCCGACCGGCTCGACGGGGTCCGCACGGGGCTGGTCGGAGCCGGCGGCAACGCCGATGAGCAGCATCGCGCTACGGTCCGTAAGTGATCGACATGCGCAGGGTGACGGCTCGTGTGAATCTGGTCGGGCAAGTTCCCCCACCCCACAACGGGAGTGAACCCACATGGGTATGAAGGACCAGTTCCAGGAGAAGTCCGAGCAGTTCCAGCAGCAGGCCAAGCAGCGTGCCCAGCAGGGCAAGGAGCAGATGCAGGGCCGCGGTCGCCGGCGCGACGAGGACATGGACGAGCAGCGCCGTCAGCGCGAGTCCGAGGAGCGCTTCGACCAGGACTACGAGGTCTGACCTCGCGGCGCTGATGCGCTGACCGTGCTGACGCAACGAAGCGCGGACTGAGGCGCAGGCGGAAGGGGTGCCCCTCGGCGAAGGGGGCGCCCCTTCTCGCGTCGCGCCCCTTCCCCCGTCGCGCCCCTCCCGTCTCACGTTCTCGGCGGCAGCGCCGGGCGGGAACGGTCGGGGACGTCGCGGTAGGTGGGAGGGGTCGCCGGGGGGTGGGACTCCAGCAGGTCGAGGGCGAGCCGCACCGCGTCGTCGAGCACCGCGTAGCGCCCCTCGGCCCAGTCCAGCGGGGTGCGCAGCGCCTCGAGGTCGGGTTCCACGCCCTTGTTCTCCACGGACCAGCCGTAGGCGTCGAACCAGGCGGCGTTCATCGGCACGGTGATGACCGTGCCGTCCCCGAGCCGGTGCCGGCCGGTCATGCCGACCACCCCGCCCCAGGTCCGCTGGCCCACCACCGGTCCCAGTCCCAGCAGTTTGAAGGCCGCGGTGATCATGTCGCCGTCGGAGCTGGTCGCCTCGTCGGCCAGGGCCACCACGGGCCCGCGCGGGGCGTTGGAGGCGTACGACACCGGCTGGGCGTCGCGGGTGAGGTCCCAGCCGATGACGGTGCGGGTCAGCTTCTCCACGACGAGTTCGCTGATGTGCCCGCCGGCGTTGCCGCGCACGTCCACGATCAGCGCGGGCAGGGACATCTCCCGGCGCACGTCGCGGTTGAACTGGGCCCAGCCGGAGCCGCCCATGTCGGGGATGTGCAGGTAGCCGCAGCGCCCACTGCTCAACTCCCTGACCACCGCGCGGCGTTTGGCCACCCAGTCCTGGTAGCGCAGCGGTGTCTCGTCGATCAGCGGGACGACGGCGACGCGCCGGGGCGTGCCCTCGCCCTCCCCCTCGGCGGCGGCCGGACGGAAGGTCAGCTCCACCGTCGTGCCGCCGGCGCCCGCGAGCAGCGGGTAGGGGCCGGTGACGGGGTCGACCGGGCGGCCGTCGACATGGGTGAGGACCGCGCCCTCACGGATGCCGGTGCCGGCCAGCGGGGAGCGGGCCCGGGAGTCGGAGGAGTCGCCGGGCAGGATCCGCTTGACCGTCCACCCGTCCTCGCGCGGGGCGAGGTTGGCGCCGAGCAGACCCTGGCGGCGCTGGTAGTGCGGGGGCCCCTCGTTGCGGCGGGCGGCGGTGACATAGGCGTGGGAGGTGCCGAGTTCGCCGAGCACCTCGCGCAGCAGGTCCGCGAACTCGTCCGGCGAGGCGACGCGTTCGACCAGCGGGCGGTACTGCTCCAGGACCCCGTCCCAGTCGACGCCGCTCATCCCGGGATCCCAGAAGTAGGCGCGGATCAGCCGGCCGGCCTCCGCGTACGCCTGGCGCCACTCGGCCGCGGGGTCGGCCTCGTGCAGGATGCGGCGGGCGTCGATCCACACCGTGGAGTCGCCGTCGCCGGGCTCGGTGGCGGGCACCGCGCGCAGTTCGCCCTCGTCGACCACCACCAGCCGGGTGCCGTCGCCGCTGACCGCGAAGAAGTCGAGATCCGCGACGAGTTCGGACTTCTTCGCCTTGCCGATGTCGAAGTGCTCCAGGGCGGGCCGGCCGCTGGTGTCGTCGGGGTTGGCGAAGGTCTCGCCGAGCGCGCCGGAGATCGGCCAGCGCAGCCACACCAGTCCGCAGCCCGCCACCGGGTACAGCCCCGAGTACTTGGAGGCGGCGACCGGGAACGGCGTGACCCTGCTCTCCAGGCCCTCCGCCTCGACGGTGACCGCGCCCGCCTCGCCGCCCTCCTCGGCGTCCTCGCGCTCGACCGGGTCCAGGCCGCCGGCCGCGGGGCGTCCCTCGGGGCTGAGGGCGAACGGGGAGGGCGTCGCCGAGGACAGCGGCACCAGGTAGGGGCGGCAGCCCAGCGGGAACGACAGATCGCCGGTGTGCACGTCGTACACCGGGTCGAAGCCGCGCCAGGACAGGAACGCCAGATAGCGGCCGTCCCGGGTGAAGACGGGGTTCTCGTCCTCGAAACGGCCGTCGGTGACGTCGAGGACCAGCCGGTCCTTGATCCGGGCGAGTTTGATCTGCCGCAGGGACCGCCCGATGACGGGGTGGGACCAGGCCAGCCAGCTCCCGTCCGGGGAGAAGGCGAGGTCGCGCACCGGCCCGTTGCCGGAGTGGATCAGCTCGGTGACCTCGCCCTCGCCCTCCTCGCCGGTGTCCACCAGCAGCAGCCGTCCGTCGTGCGTGGCGACGGCCAGCCGCCGCCCCTCCGGATCGGCCACCGTCTCCAGCACCCGGCCCAGCTTCCCGGCGGCGAGTCGCCGGGGCGCACGCTGGCCGGTGGCCCGGGGCAGCGAGGCGATCTCGACGGCGTCGTCGCCCTCGGCGTCCGTCACGTACGCCACCTGGTCGCCCGCGCCGAGCATCTCCGGCAGCCGGACCCGTACGCCCGGGGTGTCGGTGAGGGTGCGGGCCGGGCCGTCGCGGTGGGTGAGCCAGTACAGGCTGCCCCGCACGACGACGGCGCTGGCCCGGCCGGTCTCGTCGACGGAGATGCCGTCCAGGTGCCGCGCGGCCGGTACCTGGTAGGGGCGCCGCCCGGCCCGCGGCCCGCTCAGCGTCACGTCGAGCCGGCGCGGTACGGCACCGGGGGACAGGTCCTCCACGATCCACAGGTCGCCGCCGCACTGGTAGACGACCCGGGAGCCGTCGCTGGAGGCGTGCCGGGCGTAGAAGGCGTCGTGGTCGGTGTGGCGGCGCAGGTCGGTGCCGTCGTACGCGCACGAGTAGAGGTTGCCGACGCCCTCGTGGTCGGAGAGGAAGGCGATCCGGCCGGCGGCGAACATGGGGGAGTGCAGGTGGCCGTCGAGCCCGTCGAGCAGCCGGTGCCCGTGCAGCCACAGCCTTCCCGTGGCACCGCCCCGGTAGCGCTTCCAGGAGGCCGGTTCGTGCGGCGGGGTCCCGGTGAGCAGCAGCGACCTGCGCTCTCCGGCGAGGTCGGCGACCTGGATGTCGGACACGGGACCCCAGGGGAGTTTGCGGCCGGGGCTGCCGTCGCAGGCGAGCTTGTAGGCCCAGGTGAAGTACGAGAAGGGCTCACCGTGCGAGGCGACGGCGAGGATCTCTGCGTGGCCGTCGCCGTCGGGGGGTGCCCAGCCGCAGACCCGGGTGTCGGAGCTGCCCCAGTAGGTGAGGCGCCGGCCGGGGCCGCCGTCCACCGGGACGAGGTGCACCTCGGGATCGAGGCTGCGCCAGCTCGTGTACGCGATGTGCCGGCCGTCGGGGGAGAAGCGGGGGTGGCCGAGCTTGGTGCGGTCGACGGTGAGCCGCCAGGCGCGGCCGGGACCGTCGAGCGGGGCGAGCCAGAGGTCGTCCTCGGCCACGAAGCACAGCAGGTCGTCCATGAGGTGCGGCAGGCGCAGGTAGGTCACCTTTCCCATGCTTTTCCGCAGGGCGGGCACCAGCAACTTATGCGGAACCGACAACCGTGACCCAGGACACGAACGAAACCGTTTCGTTTCGTTAGAGGGGTGGAGTACCTTGTTCCTGTACGAAACCGTGTCGTTCTCCGGCGCGGTGGGGACAGTCGCGGAAAGGTGAGCGGGATGAGCGAAGTCGCGACGGCACGTCGCAGCCGGATCACCCCCGAGCGCGAGGCCGAGCTGTACGGCGCCGTGCTCGACCTGCTCCGCGAGGTCGGCTACGACGCCGTCACCATGGACGCCGTGGCCGCCCGCACCCGGTCCAGCAAGGCCACCCTCTACCGCCAGTGGGGCGGCAAGGCCGAGCTGGTGGTGAGAGCGATGCGCAGCCAGAAGCCCGGCGGCCTCGCCGACATCGACACCGGGACCCTGCGTGGCGACCTGCACGCCATCGCCGTGCGTGAGGACGACTGCGCCATGGCGCAGAACGCCGCCCTGATGCGCGCGCTCGCCATGGCCGTGCACCAGAACGACGATCTCCGCCAGGCGTTCAAGGAACTCCTGGTCGAGCCGGAGATGGAGGAGTTCCGGCGGATGATCCGGCGCGCGGTCGACCGGGGCGAGGTCAGCCCCGACAACCCGGCGCTGGACTACATGGTGCACATGCTCGTCGGCGCGTTCGCCACGCGGACGCTGATCGACGACCTGCCGCCCACGCGGGAATTCCTCACCTCGTACATCGACGCCGTGGTCCTCCCCGCCCTCGGCGTGCCCTCTTCCTGACCGTCCCCCTCAGTCAGCCACCCTCTGACGTTTCCGCTCACGTCGTCGGGCTGATCACCCCTGCCCCGCAGCAATCACGACCTGACCGGGAGTACGCCCCTGTGGCCACTTTCCTCTATCGACTCGGCCGGTTCGCCTTCAGGCGTCGGCACTACGTAGCCCTCTTCTGGGTGGCGCTGCTGGCGCTCGCGGGCGTCGGCGCGGCCGGCGCCCCGGCGGCCGGCAACTCCTCCTTCTCCATCCCGGGCACCGAGGCCCAGAAGGCCTTCGACCTGCTCGAGGAGCGCTTCCCCGGCTCCAGCGCCGACGGGGCGACCGCACGCGTCGTCTTCAAGGCACCGGCCGGCGAGAAGATGACCGACGCCGACAACAGGACGGCCGTCCAGGACACCGTCGACGCGCTCTCCGGCGGCTCCGAGGTCGCCCGCGTCACCGACCCGTACCAGGGCGGCGGCGTCAGCCGGGACGGCACCGTCGCATACGCCTCGGTGAGCTACGAGGTCTCCGGCATGGAGCTGGAGGAGTCCTCCCGTGAGGCCCTCAGGGCCGCCGCCGAGGACGCCCGCGACGCCGGGCTGACCGTCGAGGTCGGCGGAGACGCGCTGCAGGCCGTCCCGGAGACCGGCACCGCCGAGATCATCGGCATAGGCATCGCCGCGGTCGTCCTGGTCATCACCCTCGGCTCGCTGCTCGCCGCCGGGCTGCCGCTGCTCACCGCGATCGTCGGCGTCGGCATCGGTGTCGCGAGCATCACCGCGCTGGCCAGCACGCTCGACCTCGGCTCCACCACCTCCATCCTGGCGTCGATGATCGGCCTCGCGGTCGGCATCGACTACGCGCTCTTCGTCGTCTCGCGCTACCGGGCCGAACTGGCCGAGGGCCGCGGACGCGAGGAGGCGGCCGGCCGGGCCGTCGGCACCGCGGGCTCCGCCGTGGTCTTCGCGGGTCTGACCGTCGTGATCGCCCTGGTGGGTCTGTCGGTCGTCAACATCCCGATGCTGACGAAGATGGGCATCGCCGCCGCCGGCACGGTCGCCATCGCGGTCCTGATCGCCCTCACCCTCATCCCCGCCCTGCTCGGTTACGCGGGCCGCCGGGTCCGCCCCGCGGGTGAGAAGAGCAAGCTGCTCGGCGGGGGCCGCACGGAGAAGAAGCCGCAGCGCCCCAACATGGGCACCCGCTGGGCGAGCTTCGTCGTACGCCGCCCCCTGGCCGTGCTGCTGCTCGGTGTGGTCGGCCTCGGTGCCGCCGCCGTCCCGGCCGCCTCGCTGGAACTGGGGCTGCCCGACGACGGCTCCCAGCCGACGTCCACCACCCAGCGCCGCGCCTACGACCTGCTCTCCGAGGGCTTCGGCCCCGGCTTCAACGGCCCGCTGGTCGTCGTGGTCGACGCCAAGGGCAGCGACGACCCGGACGGCGTCTTCCAGCGGGCGGGCGAGGACATCAAGGGCCTCGACAACGTCGTGAACGTCAGCCCGGCGCAGCCCAACAAGGCCGGCGACACCGCGACGATCACCGTGGTCCCTCAGTCCAAGCCCTCCTCGGTGACCACCGAGAACCTGGTGCACGACATCCGTGACACCGGCGCCGGCATCACAGCCGACACCGACGCCGACGTGCTGGTCACCGGCGCCACGGCGATGAACATCGACGTCTCCCAGAAGCTCAACGACGCGCTGGTGCCGTACCTGGTCCTGGTGGTCGGGCTGGCGTTCCTGCTGCTGATCGTGGTGTTCCGGTCCATCCTGGTCCCGCTGAAGGCGGCCCTCGGCTTCCTGCTCTCCGTGCTGGCGGCCCTCGGCGCGGTCGTCGCGGTCTACCAGTGGGGCTGGCTGTCCGGCCTGATGGGCGTCGAGGAGACCGGCCCGATCATGTCGATGATGCCGATCTTCATGGTCGGCGTGGTCTTCGGACTGGCCATGGACTACGAGGTGTTCCTCGTGACCCGGATGCGGGAGGCCTACGTCCACGGCGAGAAGCCGGCCCAGGCAGTCGTCACCGGCTTCCGCTACAGCGCCCGGGTGGTGACCGCCGCGGCGGTCATCATGATCGCGGTGTTCTCCGGCTTCATCGGATCCAGCGACGCGATGGTCAAGATGATCGGCTTCGGCCTCGCGGTCGCCGTCCTCTTCGACGCGTTCGTCGTCCGCATGACGATCGTCCCGGCGGTGCTGGCCCTGCTCGGCACGAAGGCCTGGTGGCTGCCGAAGTGGCTGGACCGCGCCCTGCCCAACGTGGACGTCGAGGGCGAGGCGCTGAGCGCCCGGGACGCCGCGGAGGACGAGGACAAGGAACTCGTGCGGGCCTGACACGCCCGGACGATCACAGACCAGCCGGTGAGGGCTCCGTGGGGACGGGGCGCCCTCACCGGCTTCCGCTGTGCCGGGGCTGAAGCGGGTCCGGGCCGCTGTTTCAGGTGTCGTATACCGTGGACCGATGTCCGACGCGAACGACCCAGACCGTCAACTCCCCTTCGTCGATCGTGTAGATGACGCGGTAGTCGCCGACACGGAGGCGGCGCCGATCGGGCTGGGAGACGAGCGCCGTGGTGTTGTACCCGAGCGGATCCGTTTCCCGTTCCGTCAGCTTGACCAGGATCCGGAGCGCCATGTCCCGGGGGGCTTTGCGAAGCTCCGCCTGAGCCTCCGGCCGGAAGACGGTGCGGTACGTGCTACTCACTGCGCTCCAGCGTTTCCCTCATGACGTCCTCGATCGGGATGCCGGCCGCCGGATTCGCCATGCGCTCGTCGATGATCCGGTTGATCTCGCGCTCTTCCCATTCCTGGTACCTGCGGAGGACCTCTATCGACACGACCGCGGCCACTTGCTTGCCGCGCCGCGTGATGACTGTGGGCGTGTCGTCACGGTCGGCCCGCTCGACCACCTCGGCCAGGTGGGCGCGTGCGCGCGAGCGCGCTTCGTGACCCCGCTGGTCACCACGGCCGTCCTGATCGCCGCGGTCACCCACGCCGGCTGGAACGCCATCGCGCACCGGATCACCGACAAGCTCGTCGGGTTCGCGCTGATCTCCGGTGGCGGGCTGCTGTTCGGCCTGGCGGCCGTGCCGTTCGTGCCGTTCCCGGCGGCCGGGGCCTGGCCCTACCTGCTCTGCTCCGCGGCGATCCACATCGCGTACTACGCGCTGCTCATGACGTCCTTCCGGCTGGGCGACTTCGGCCAGGCGTACCCCATCGCCCGGGGCAGCGCGCCCCTGGTCGTCACGGTGCTGGCCGCCGTGTTCGCCCACGAGGTGCCCGACGGCTGGGCCGCCGCCGGGATCGCCCTGTCCTGCGCGGGCCTGACCGGCGTCGCCCTGTGGGGCCTGCGCGGGCACCGGCCCGACTGGGCGGCGATCGGGGCGGCCCTCGCGACCGGACTGACGATCGCGGTGTACACGGTCGTCGACGGGCTCGGGGTACGCGCCTCCGGTTCGTCGTCCGGCTACATCGCCTGGCTGATGGCGGTGCAGGGCACGGTGATCCCGGCGTACGCCCTCTGGCGCTGGCGGCGGGAGACGGCCGCCCGGCTGCGGCCGTACGCGGGGCTCGGACTGCTCGGCGCCGCGATGTCCGTGGCCGCGTACGCCCTCGTCCTGTGGGCCCAGACCCGCGCGGCGCTCGCCCCCATCGCGGCCCTGCGGGAGTCGTCGGTCATCGTGGGCGCCGCGATCGGGGCCCTGTTCTTCAAGGAGCGGTTCGGCGCACCGCGCATCGCGGCGGCCGGCCTGCTGGTCGTGGGGATCGGACTGATGCTGCGCGCGGGCTGAGCCCGGGTCCGGCCCGGGAGGGTGCACGGGAGCGGTACGGGGAGATGCTTCGGGGCCGCGCGTCGTCCCTCGCCCCGGAGCACCCGCGGTGCCTCACAACCGCCGGCCGCCCGGAAGGCCCTGACCGGCGGCCGCTGTGCCGGCGGCCGAGGGCCTCCCCGAGTCTCGTGGTGCGCGCCGCGCGGGCGCGTGCGTCCGGCCACGGGGAGGCGCACCCTGGAACCAGAGGAATCCGGAGGTGATCGTCATGATGCACACCGCAGTGGGATGGCATGTGGAGCTGGAGTTCATGGAGGACGACCAGCACACGCGCGCGGTAGCGATGGTCCGGCTGCCCGACGGGACCGAGGTGCGGGCCGACGGACACGCGAGCCGGCACCACACCGACGCGAATCAGCCGCGGGTCGGCGAGGAGATCGCCGGCGCACGCGCGCTGAACGAACTCGCCATGCAGATGCTGACCAAGGCGCACGGCGAGATCGACGACGCGTCGGGCCGCACCTCGCACCCGATCCACGTCTGATCAGAACGCGGGCGACCGCCGCACCGCCCGTATCAGTGCCTGGGCCCTGGGATCCGCCGTCACCGTCCTGCGGAAGCCGTTGGTGACATAGCCGAACGCGATGCCCGACTCCGGGTCGGCGAAGCCGAGGGAGCCGCCTCGGCCGGGGTGACCGAAGGAACCCGGGGCCAGGAAGGGGGAGGCGCTGCCGTGCAGCATGTAGCCGAGCCCGAAGCGGGTGCCGACCATCAGGACACGGTCGGGTCCCGCCGACTCCTCGGCGCGTGCGCGCTCGACGGTGGCCGCATCGAGGAGGCGGACGCCGTCGACCGGGCCGATCAGCGCGGCGTAGAACCGGGCCAGTCCGTCCGCCGTCGCGATCCCGTTCGCGGCGGGCAGGGCCGCCGCCCGGAACGCCGGGTCGTTCTGGTCCGGGAAGGGCGAGATCGCGGCGAAGGCGCGGCGGGCGAGGGAGGACGGGTCGGCGTAGGCCTCGGTGACCGAGCGCTTGGGGCGGGCACGGAGCGCCCCGGACGGCTCGGGCCCCTCGATCCTGCCGACCGTGCCGACGCGGTGGGCCTGCGTCTCGGGCAGCCCCACCCACAGGTCCAGGCCCAGGGGAGCGGCGATCTCCGCCGCGATCCACTCGCCGGAACCCCGGCCCGTGACGCGTCGCACCAGTTCGTCGAGCAGCCAGCCGTAGGTCAGCGCGTGGTAGCCGTGGTCCGTGCCCGGCTCCCACACGGGGGCCTGGGCGGCCACCGCCTCGGCGGCCCGCTGCGGATCGGCCGCCTCCCGGAGCGTCAGCGGGTGGTCGAGGACCGGCAGCCCGGCACGGTGGCCGAGCACGTGGCGGACCAGCAGCCGCTCCTTGCCGTGCGCCTTGAACTCCGGCCAGTACCGGCCGACCGGCGCGTCCAGGTCCAGCTCGCCGCGCTGGTGCAGCAGCAGGAGCACGGCGGCGGCGACGCCCTTGGTCGCCGAGCGCACGACCTGGGCGGTGCCGCGCCGCCACGGCTCGGCGCCGTCGACGTCCTTCACCCCGGCCCACAGGTCGACGACCCTGCGCCCGTCCCGGTACACGGCGACGGCCGCACCCCGGTCACCGAGCGCCCCGAAGTTCCGGGCGAACGCCTCCCGGACCGGTTCGAAACCCTCGGCCACTGTGCCGTGCACGTCGACGTCCACGTTCCTGTCGGTCCTTCCGCTCGCCTGTGACAGTGGGTGCAACCGTGCCGCTCCGCCCGCGATTCCTGGGCGGACGACCGGACGCGATCGTTACGGACTCACGAACGGCCCGGCGCGGCCGGCACCGAGCGCGGGTCGAAGCCGTAGGGCAGCTCCAGACGGTGGGCGCGCATCAGCTCGTCGTCGGCGAGCAGGTCCGCCGTGGCACCGTCCGCCGCGATCACCCCGTCGCTGAGGACCAGTGAGCGCGGGCACAACTCCAGCGCGTAGGGCAGGTCGTGGGTGACCATCAGCACGGTCACGTCCAGGGAGCGCAGAATGTCGGCGAGTTCCCGGCGGGAGGCGGGGTCCAGGTTGGACGACGGCTCGTCCAGGACCAGGATCTCCGGCTCCATCGCGAGCACGGTCGCCACGGCCACCCGGCGCCGCTGGCCGAAGGAGAGGTGGTGCGGCGGGCGGTCCTTGAACTCCGCCATGCCGACCCGGCCCAGCGCCCGGTCCACCCGCTGCTCCAGCTCGGCCCCCCTGACCCCGGCCGCCGCCGGGCCGAACGCCACGTCCTCGCGCACCGTCGGCATGAAGAGCTGGTCGTCCGGGTCCTGGAAGACGATGCCGACCCGGCGCCTGATCTCGGCCATGTGCCGCCTGCCGACCTCGAGGCCGGCCACCCGCACCGTGCCCGCGCCGCCGTTCAGGATGCCGTTGAGGTGGAGGACGAGGGTGGTCTTGCCGGCGCCGTTCGGGCCGAGCAGCGCCACCCGCTCGCCGCGCGCGATCGAGAAGTCGACTCCGAACAGGGCCTGGTGGCCGTCGGGGTAGGCGAAGGCGAGGCCGGAGACCTCCAGGGAAGCAGTACTCACAGGGCCCATCCCAGCAGACAGACGACGAGGGCGGCACAGGGGAGGGCGAGGGCGTACGACCACTGCGCCCGGGACGCGGTCACCTCGTCGATCACCGGCATCGAACCGGCGTATCCGCGGCTCACCATGGCCAGGTGCACCCGCTCGCCGCGTTCGTAGGAGCGGATGAACAGCGCGCCGGCCGACTTCGCCAGCACGCCCCAGTGCCGCACCCCGCGCGCCTCGAAACCGCGGGACTCGCGGGCGATCCTCATCCGCCGCAGCTCGTCGGTGATGACATCGCCGTAGCGGACCATGAACGACGCGATCTGCACCAGCAGCGGCGGGAGCCTCAGCCGCTGGAGGCCGAGCAGCAGTTCGCGCAGCTCGGTGGTGGAGGCGAGGAGGACGGAGGCGGCCACGCCCAGGGTGCCCTTGGCCAGGACGTTCCAGGCGCCCCACAGCCCGTTGACGCTCAGCGACAGCCCGAGGACCCCGACCCGCTCGCCCTCCGCCACGAACGGCAGCAGCACGGCGAAGGCGACGAACGGGACCTCGATCAGCAGCCGCTTGAGCAGGAAGCCGGCCGGCACGCGCGCGGTGTACGCGACGAGGCCGAGCAGTCCGGCGTACACGGCGAACGCCCACATCGCCTCGCGCGGGGTCGACACCACGACCACGACGAAGGCGAGGACGGCGGCGAGTTTGGTGTGCGGCGGCAGGGCGTGCACGGGGGAGTGCCCGTGCCGGTAGAGCCGGTGCGCGTGGCCCGCTCCCACGTCAGACGCTCACGTCGGTGGGCGAGCCGGCGTCGGCCCTGTCGTCCGTACGCCTGTCGTCCGTGCGCCTGTCGTCCGTGCGGCGCCTGCGGACCACCCAGAACACGCCGCTGCCCGCGACGACGGTCGCGCCGACGCCGAGCACGCCCGCGAGGCCGCCGGAGAGCCGGGCGTCGTCGACGTCCTCGACGCCGTAGTCGGCCAGCGGTGAGTCGGCGAGCGCGTGCTCCTCCGCCTTCTTGTCGATGCCGTGGTCGGTGGCGACCTTCTCCAGGCCGTCGGGGTCGGCGGAGGCGTAGAAGCTGACGAAGCCGGCGAGGACGAGCGACGTGACCAGACCGGTGATCCAGAGGGTGCGCCGGGAGCGGGCGGCGGCGGGGACGGGCTCCGGCACCGAGGTGTCCGGGGCGTCGACCAGTTCGCCGTTCACCCGCAGCTTCAGCCTCTGCCGCAGTCCGCGCGCCCCGTGCACCAGGTCCGGGCGCACGGCGACGACCGCGCCGACGGTCAGGGCGGTGATCACGGCCTCGCCGACGCCGATGAGGACGTGCACGCCCACCATGGCGGTGGCGACCTTGCCCAGCGAGACGTCGGTGGTGCCGCCGACGGCGTAGAGGAGCGTGAAGACGACCGCCGAGGCCGGGACGGAGACCAGCGCGGCGACGAAGGCCGAGGCCGTCATCGAGCGGCGCGTGCGGGGCAGCACCGTCACCAGGCCGCGGAAGAGCGCGTACGCGACGATCGTCGTGGTGATCGCCATGGTGGTGATGTTCACGCCGAGCGCGGTCAGCCCGCCGTCGGCGAAGAGGACGGCCTGCATCAGCAGGACGACGGAGACGCAGAGGACCCCGGTGTAGGGCCCGACGAGTATCGCGGCGAGGGCGCCGCCGAGCAGATGGCCGCTGGTTCCCGCCCCGACGGGGAAGTTCAGCATCTGCACGGCGAAGATGAACGCCGCGACCAGCCCCGCCAGCGGTGCCGTCTTCTCGTCGAGTTCCCTGCGGGCGCCGCGCAGGCTCACGGCGATCGCGCCGGCGGCGGCGAGACCGGCCACGGCGGACACGGGGGCGTTGATGAATCCGTCAGGTGCGTGCACGGATCCGATGATGTGGCCTGTTGCAACCCTTTTGCAAGAACGAGTCGCTCGTCCCGCCCGGCAGGCATCGCATATGTGATGTCCGCCTCCCGGACGCGCGGATTCCGGAAACGATGCACGATTGAACCGGGGGTGGGTATACGGAGTGCACGCCTTTCATGCACAGCGGGACGCAGCGTAAGGGGCCCACCGATGTCCGTTGTCGAACAGTACGCGCGAGTCCACATCGTCACCGATGCGAATCCCCGTCTCGAGGACCGCGGTGCCGTCTTCGTGGTGCTGCGGTACGACCCCGTGTCCGACCCCAGGCGCGTGCGCGTGAGGCTGCCCGGCACCGCGGACCGCGAGTGGGTCGTGGAGCGGGAGCTGCTGGAGAGGGGCCTGCGCGCCCCCGTGGCCAGCGGCGGCGTACGGGTGTGGCCGTGCGGCCGGGTGCAGGCCGTGATGGAGTTCCACGCCCCGCAGGGCGTCTCGGTGGTGGAGTTCGAGACGAAGACCCTGACCCGGTTCCTGCGCAGCACGTACGTCGCCGCCGCCGAGCCGGTCGCGCGCTGACCTGCCCGGCCCCCGGCTCAGCCGCCGTGCTTCAGCAGCTCCGCCACGATCGGTCCGGCCGTCGAGCCGCCGTGGCCGGCCGCCTGCACGACCCCTGCGGCCGCCAGGTCGCCACGGTACGCGGTGAACCAGCCGTTGGGCTTCTTCTGCCCGTCGACCTCGGCCGACCCGGTCTTCGCGCCCCGGTCACCGCTCACCCCGGCCATCGCCTCCGCCGCCGTGCCGTAGGAGGCGGTGTACGACATCAGCTCCCGCAGCTGCGCCAGCGTGCCGGCCGACAGCGTGCGCGAGGCCGTCGCCACCCGGCGCCCGTCGACCTCCGGTGAGACCAGGTACGGCTGGTGGAACACGCCCGCCTTGACCGTCGCCGCCACCGACGCCATGTTCAGCGGGTTCATCCGCACCCCGCCCTGCCCGATCAGGGAGGCCCCCATCGGGGCCGCCGACTGCACCGGCACCGAGCCGTCGAAGGTCGGCACGCCGACCTGCCAGTTGTTCAGCCCCAGCCCGAACACCTGCTGGGCCTGCTTGGTCAGGTCGTCGTTCTTCAGCTCGGGCGCCTGGCTGATGAAGGCCGTGTTGCAGGAGCGCGCGAAGCTCGCCTTGAACGAGCCGCCCTTGATCTCGAACTTGTCGTCGTTCTGGAACTTCCAGCCGCCGTAGCTGAAGTACTTCGGGCACGGGTGCTTCTCGTCCATCGAGGCGAGCCCCTTCTCGATCAGCATCGAGGCGGTGATCACCTTCATCGTGGAGCCCGGGGCGAGGGAGCCCTGGAACGCGGTGTTGAAACCCCGCGAGGAGTTCGCCACCGCGAGGATCTCGCCGGTCGACGGGCGCAGCACCACCACCGACGCCCGCTTCTTCTTCGCCACCTGCGCCTCGGCGGCGGCCTGCAGCGACGGGTTCAGCGTGGTTCTCACCGTGCCGGGCGTGCCCTCGCTCAGCTCCAGCAGGGTCTTGTCGGACAGCTTCGCCTTCTCCGACTCCTCGCCGCGTACGATGCGCAACTCGACGCCGGCCTTGCCGCCCGCCTTCTCGCCGTACTTCTCCCGCAGTCCGTCCAGCACCGACCCGAGGGACGGGTACGTCTCGGTGGTCAGCTCGCCGCCGTCCCGGTCCAGCGCCTTGACCGGCGGGGTGCCCGCCTCGCCGGTGACGAGCCTGTCGCCCTCCTTGAGGTCGGGGTGCACGACGGACGGCTCCCAGTGGACCCGCGGCTCCCCGTCCCCGGCCCGGCGCACGACGGTCAGCGCGCTGTCGTACGCCAGCGGCTCGGCGGCCTCCCCGTAGGACACCGTGCCCTTGACGGAGAAGGGGACCTCGGCCCCGGTGGCGGTGCCCGGGGTGAGGGTGACGTTCCCGATCCGGGCGTCCTTGGCGTACGCGGTGAGCAGGGCGGTGGCCGCCTCCGGGTCGTCCGTGGCGGCGGCGGCCTCGCTCGCCTCGCCCGACGCCCAGGCGGTGAGGAAACGCCCGGCCGCGGTGGTGACCTCGTCGGCGGACAGCGGGCCGGTCCTGACGTCGTCCTGCACGGAGGCGGCGCGGGTGCCGTCGTCGTCGGCGGCGGCACCGCCCCCGAGCAGCGCGTAGGCGCCGAAACCGCCTCCCCCGACGAGCACGGCGATCACTGCACCGACCACGGCGGGCTTCGTCTTCCGCCGCTCACCGGCGCGCGCTCTGTTCCCCACTGCTGTCCGTTCCTCCGCTGCCCGCCGGGCTCCCCGTGACCCGCGTGGCTCTTGTGGCGCCTCTGGCCCCCTGGCCCTCCGTGGCGCTCAGGTGCGCCACGACGGCCACCACCCTAGAGTCCCGCCCGGCACATGATGCGATCAGCCTCCTGCTCGTAGCACGGCTGCGACAATCGGGCCGGCCGCGTCGCCGCCGTGGCCGCCCTGCTGGGCCATGGCCGCCGCCGCGACGTCGCCCCGGAAGCCGGTGAACCAGCTGTCCGACGTGGCGTTGCCGTCGACCTCGGCCGACCCGGTCTTCGCGCCGATGTCGCCGTCGAGGCCGGCCATGGCCTTCTGCCCGGTGCCCTGGGTGGCGGTCAGCCGCACCATCTGCTTCAACTGGGCGGCCGTGCCCGCCGGCAGGCCCTTCGCCCGCGCCGGCTGCCTGCCGTCGAGGTCCGGGGAGACGACGTACGGCTGGCGGAAGGAGCCTGTGATGGCGGTGGCCGTCACCGAGGCCACGGTCAGCGGGTTCATCTGCACCTGGCCCTGCCCGATGGCGTTCGCCGCGCGGTCCGGGCCAGGTGCAGCGCGTTGTCCGTGTACGACGCCGCCCGGTCCGCCTGCCCCTCCTCCCACGCCGCGAAGAACGCCTCGGTCGTCTTCCTGACCTCGTCCTTGGAACGCCCGATGGGCAAGGGGGTCAGGGCCGCCGGACGACTCCCCCGTCACGCCCCCACGTCTTCTGAACGCGTTCAAAAGCCCGACGCGTGAGCACTCCATGCGGCCGGGATTCCGGGCCGGGACGTCTGTTTCCGTTCGTTGTCCGAACGGAGGCCGCGCCCCACGCGATCCGGCCACCACCCCGCGCACTACACCCAGGTGTCCAGCCACATCCGCGAGCGCCAGTCGTCGATCGGGATCGGGGTGCCGGTGAGGATCGGCCAGAAGTAGATGAAGTTCGTGTGGTCGGGGCCCGTAGGGCCCCGACCAGGACGTTTGTCTCTGGCCGGGGCCGGATCAGGCGGCTTGGGCCGTCCCGGGGCCGTGATCTTGAGGATTGGACGCCAGATAGAGGCTGTCGACTGCCTTCCGGGTGCGTCCCTCGCTGCTTGGCATGAGGTGCGTGTACGTCCGGAGCGTGAACCCGGGATCGCTGTGACCGAGGTACTGACTCAGGGCGCGGATGTTCTCGCCCGCGTCCAGCAGCACGGACGCGTAGAAGTGCCTGAGCGCGTGCATCCCGTGCTCGCGCGCGGACGCGTAGCGCTCGCCCGGCTTCGCCTTGGGGATGATGCCGGCGGCGGCCAGGGCGGGCTTCCAGTGGTGATCGTTGAAGACGCTCACGCGTACGTGGTTGCCCTCAACTCCGCTGAAGAGGAGCCGCTTGGTCATGAGAGGGCCGTCCGGCGTACGCCAGGGAAGCGTCACGTCGATAGGTGCGCATTCCTTCGAGTGTTCTCGGAGCACGGCCGCCACAGCCTTGGGAAGCGGTACGTCCCGGACCTTGCCGCCCTTGGGCAGAGCGAAGACGTACTTGCCGCGGATTCGCTTGAGTTGATGGCCCACGGCCAGCCATCCGCCCTCGAAGTCGAGTTCATTAATGGCCAGACCGAAGATCTCGCCCTGTCGCAGTCCACATCCGGCCCCGGCATCAACGGCGGCCTGGTAGCGCCGGGGAAGGGCGGCGCGTACGCCGAAGACCTGCTCCGCCGTCCACGGAATGACGCGCGGCTTACCGGGTTTCGGGAGCTGCACCGTGCGGGCCCGGCACGGGTTCTTGCTGAGTAGGCCGTCGTCGACAGCCGCGCTCAGCGCCGCGGAGACGGTGCCCACGATGATGCGCCGGTGCGACTCCGCCGGCACCGTGGCTTCAAGGGCGGCGATCCAGGCGCGGATGTGCTCGGGCTTGAAGGAGCCGAGCGGGCGCGAGCCGATGTGGGGATAGGCATGAAGCCGGAGCCGACGCTCCGCAGCCTCCCGGCTGTTGATCTCGCCGGTGTGCGTCTGCACCCAGCGTTCCGCGTACTGCCGGAACGTCGTCCGGGAGGATCGGGGGTCGACGTACTGACCGCGGGACATGTCCGCCTCGATGTGCGCGAGCCACTGTTTGGCAAGCCGCAGTTCCTTGTCACGGAACGACTTGCTCTTCTCGGTGCCGTCCGGGCCGACGTACCGGGCGCGGTAGCGCAGACCCGTCCCATGGCGGTCGGTCTTGACCTTGACGGGCTTCCCGTTGGCGTCGGTTTCTGTCTTGTACCAGCGGTCTTGGATGTGGCCTGCCATGTGGTGGCGGTCCTTTCTCAACGCAGCAGGGAGAGCCGCGTGCTGCGGCTCTCCCTGGTGTCTGTGGTGCTGTCTTGCTAGGCGGCGGTGGCGCTGTTCTTGCGGCTGGTTACGTAGGTGTGCACGTCAGCGGGGTCGTAGCGGAGGTGCTTGCCGATCCGGAAGCCGGACGGGCCGATGCGCTTCTTACGCCACTGGTAGACGGTCTCTTTCGGCACGCCGAAGATCTCGGCAATGTCGTCGGGGGTGAGGTACCGGTCGGGGAGGCCGCGTCGGAGAGTGGCGCGGGCGTCGGGGTCTCTCGGTTGTGCCATAGGGACTCCAGGAGGGAGGGCATGGCCGGGTCTGTCCGAGGTGCGGAATTCTGCGTCATCGCGTCGCCTGCGGCACTCGTCGCGCTGACCTGCGGTTTCAAGGTGACGCTGGGCTCTTGTGCGCGTCATCTGGTGACGCGGACCTTCGCCGTTGGGTGACGCGGTGACGCCGGGTGACGCAGCCTGAGGGCGCCTGCGTCATCTTTGTTGCGGCAGGTCGCGGGACGCTTGCCGTTTCTGGTGACGCGGGTGACGCTGCGTCTCTTTCCTTCGGACAAGAGAAGGGTTTGGTGTCTGTTGTGGTGCGGCTCCAAGCGTGTAGAGGGAGCCGCTTCGCGGCGCGACCATCGCAGGGCGGCTGCGCCGCCGAACAGCAAGAGGAGCACGCCGCGCGGGGGTGCTCCTCTTGCTTGTATGAGGGCGGGGGCGGCGCCGGTCAGAACGCGGGTGCCTGCTCGTGCGGGGACGCCGGGGCCGGCGGGCGGCTCATCTCGATGTAGCGGGCCGTGCGGGTGCGGCCCCAGTCGATGAGGACGCCTCGGGCCGCGAGGGTGGGCTGCAGACGCTTGAGGCGGTCCGAGAGGACCTTGCCCGTGGTCGGCCAGCCCTTGGGCAGGGGACGGCACTCCTCACCGCTGTAGAGGACAGTGAGGCAGTGCAACCACTCGGTGGACGTCATCCGCTGCTCTGCTCCCGCTTCCAGGCCGGCGGCGTGCTTGAGCACGGTCTGCGCTAGGAGGTCGCCCTCGATGACGTCGTCATTGAGGTCGTCCAAGGCGGCCCTGTAGGCCCCCAGAGCTCCGAGACCGGTGGCCGCGTCGAGCTGCGCGCACAGGTGGGCGAAGTCGGCCATGCGCAGGTCGGTGGGGATATCCGCTGTCGCCGCGCGCACCTGCACCGTGAGGTTGAGAAGCGATCCCAGGATCACGGGGAGGGCTTCTTCGAACTCTGCCCACAGTTCCGCTTCGGTGCGCCGGGTGTGGGGGCGTTCGAGTCGGAGCGGGAGGAGCCGTTCGGCGAGGTCGGGTCGGATGACGCCGACGTCGATGCCGGTGAGGAGCAGGGGGCGGCGGTAGCGGGCGCGGACGACGTCGCCGTCGGTGTAGAGGGCGCGTTTGATGGTTTCGGCGCCGGTGACGATGCAGCACATGAGGTCGGACAGGTCGGGGGCCAGGTGGGAGAGGTTGTCCAGGGCGGTGACCCATCCGGCGGCCACGGCCGCGATCAGGTTCTCCTCGTCCTTGGGGGCGCGGCGCAGGTCGCCGCTCATGCCCTCGATGATCCGGACGAGCATGCGGCCGCCGGTGGACTTGCCGGCGCCCTGGGGGCCGGTGAGGAACGGGGCGGGGACCGGCACGGACGGTTCGAGGCAGCCGATGAGCCAGGCGATGGCCAGGCACTCGGTTTCCGCGGTGGCGAAGTTGCACAGCCGCAGCAGGAGATCGATGCCCTTGCCATCGGTGTCTTTGACGGGCAGGGGCAGTTCGCCGGTGAGCTGGGTGCGTCGCCAGCACACCTCCCGTGGGTCGGGGGTGATGATGTCCCAACCGGTGGGGTGGATACGGACGGACTTCCCGTCGTTGCGGCCCAGGTCCAGCCACGTGGCGCCGTCGAAGCCTGGTGCGACGCGGATGTGCACGGACTGTACGTCCTGGCTCATCGCCAGTGCCTCGATCAAGTCGAGTGCCTCCTTGAGGGCGGTTCCGTTGAATACGCCGTGTCCGTCGTTGAAGAGGCCGACCATGAGTTCCTGCCGGTGGCTGCCCGAGGTGCCCTGTGAGCGGATCGGACGGGCCACGGGGTGGCCGTTCTTCTGCGCGTACACGGTTCCGTCGGCGGTGCGGAAGTACCGGAAGTGCGTCTGCGCGTAGTCCGCGATGACCTCGCGGGCGGGGGTCTTGTCGTCGTCGGACATGGTCACAGTCCCAACCGGGTGCGGGCGTTGGTCCACGCGTCGGTGCAGTGCCGCAGGGTTTCGCCCTTGGCCTGCGCGGCGGTGAACAGCCGGGCGACGTGGGCGTCGGTGAGGCAGCCGCATCGGCCGTGCGTGGACAGCACGGCGAGGAACGTCCGGTACACGGTCGCGTGGACCGCGCTGGACGCATCGGTGATGCGCTGCTCGGCCATGGCGATGCCACGGTCCAGGTAGGTGGGCGTGCGGTGGGGACACTCCCCGCCCCTGGCACCGGTGGGCACGACGGCCTCATACGGCGCCGGGCAGACCGTGGAAGGCGCCTTAACGGCCAGCGTCCGTACGGCGCCCGGCAGGTCGGCCATCGCGCCAGTGCCGGGCGCGAGATAGCGGGCGTAGGACATGGTCGACTTGATGTCGACCCCGAGACGCACCGCGTTGGACGAGCTCATGGTGCCCCGGTAGATCCAGTGTTCGCCGCGTGTCGTCGGCACCGTCCGGGTGGCGGGCAGGGTCTCTCGGGCCCATGCGACGGCCGCCGGGTCGTCCAGGTCGACCACGGTTAGACCGGCGCCGCCGGGGTGGTAGGCGACGGACACGGCCCGCCGCCATGCGGCCGTCCAGGCCGGGGAGGTGAGGACGGTCGGGTCGGTGGTGGCGGCGGCCCATGCGTGGCAGACGCCGGGGCACCGGCACGGGCCCGCAGTCTTCATGTTCGGCCGGCCGCCGCACGCGTTGTCCGCGCAGGAGCGGCAGTTGCCGAACGGCACCTTCCCCTGTCGCAGGGGCAGCACCGGCACACCGGTCGCGGCCAGTGTCAGCGCGGTCTGCAGGTGCTCGGACAGCCGCGGCCGTGGGCCGGGCACTCGCCGGATGGTAGTGGGTTGGGTCATGCTGGAGGCCTCCAACAGGTCTGTTGTGGATTGGTTGGGCAAGGGCGGCCCCGCATTCATTGGCGTGAGGTGGAGGCCGCCCTTGGCGTAGCTAGCTGTGGAAGTGGTTCCGCTTGAAGACGGCCCTGCGGATGTTCACCGTCGTGCCGCCCCTGTCGCCGCTCGTGCTGAGCACCTGGACGGCGATCCATCCGCCGAAGATGACGGCGGCGAGGATGATGAGCTGGGAGACGAACGCGGTCAGGGCGGCGATGAACGAGGTGAGCAGCAGCAGTCCGCCGCACACCGCGAGGAACCCGACGCCTCCGAGGGCGACGTTCACCGCCGTGCGGGAGACGGCAGGCTTGACCGCCACCGGTTCCGGGCGGGCGGGTTCGACGGCGTAGCCGGTGACGATCCGGCCGTCGGGCAGGACGATGCTCGCCACCGCCGGAACGTGGCCTGGCTGGGCGGGGACGACCGGCGCCGGGTGGACGACGGCGGGCGGGAGCGGGGTCGGGTGGTGGACTTCCACGGCCCGTTGGGCGGGGGCGTGGCGGAGGTTCTCGGGGTACATGCGGAATCCCTTCCAGTGCTGGCTCAGGGAGGCGGAGACACCCCCTTCGGGGTGCCGTATGGCGGGGTGTGTCGGGGGTCTGACCTGCGTGCCTCCCTGACTCCCTGAACGATCATTTGGGCAGGTCAGGGCCAGGGAGGCGGGTCAGGGAGGCGGTCAGGGAGTTCTCCCTGTCTCCCTGACCCGTCGCGGGTCGGCTCCCTGTCGTCAGTCGGCGGAAGCGGAACCGTCGGTGTCGCGGTTGGCGAGGGCGCGGGCGACGCGGTCGCGGGCGACGACCATCACGCCGTCGGACTTGTACGGCTCGGCGCCGGCGTCGTCCAGGACGCGCTTGAGGTCGATGAACGACCACTCGCCGTAGGCGCCCGGGTTCCGGGTGGCGAGCCGGGCGAGGACGTCCTTGGTGCGGACGCGGGGAGCGTCACCGATGACGGCGGCGATGTCGGCGAGCGGGTCACGCTCCTCGCCCCGGTCGATGGCGTGCAGGGTGGTGACGCCGTCGCGCATGGCCTTGGCTCGGTCGGTGATGGCGGTGGCGGCGTCGTCGTCGATGTAGTGCGTGCGCACCGTGATGGACGACTGTCCGGCCGGGATGGTGATCCCGTCGGAGGCAACCACCAGGGTTCCCCGGTCCAGTCCGGGCCGGAGCAGGTTGGGGGCGGCGCCGCCGTCGACGGCCTTGTCCCCCAGCGCCATGCGGGCCTGCGACTCGGTACCGAGGGCGAGGGAGGCGCGGGTGTGGGCGCCCTCGCGCACCAGCTTGGGCAGGTTCTCGTTGGTCGGGTCCTGCGTGCCCTGCCACATCAGCACGTTCACGGCCCGACCCTGGTTGTGAATCTTGCGGACGGCCATGAAGTACCGACTGTTGGCCTTGGACCCGCCGTAGGGGCGCTTGTCGGCGTCCTTGGCCGGGCACATGAACGCCACCTGCGCCTCGTCGACCAGCACGATGAGCGGCGGGAAGGTGGTGCCGGGCGGGGCCTGGATACGGCGGTTCATCTCGTCCACCGCGCTCTCGACCATCTCGGTCACCTGGATCACGTGCTCATCCGTCGGGCCCTGGATGAGGGTGGTGGCGAGTCCGTCGAACATGGCCCAGTCGCCCACGCCCTTGAGGTCACCCATGAGGAACTGCACCGACCGGTCCAGCGACAGCCACAGGGCCAGGGAGCGCAGGGCCACGGTCTTGCCCTGGTTCGACAGGCCGGTGATGAGCAGGTGGCGCTGGTAGAGGGACAGGGCGGCGGCGTCGCCGCGCAGGTCCTGCCCCCACGGGGCCTTGCCCTTGGCGTAGTCGGCGGTCATCGTCTCGTCGGTGACCAGCGGAGACGGGCCGATCGGCTCGTCCAGCGCCCCCGAGTCGGCGATCCACAGCCGCACGGTGCGGGCGGCCTGCGGGATGGTGATGAACACCTCGTGCTCGTGCCGGGTCAGGTTCTCGGCGAGCTTCCTGCGCTTGCTCTGCACCTCGTTGGTCGACACCCCCGAGGGAAGCGTGACGTCGACCTCCACGCCGCATCCGGCAATGGTGATAGGCCCGAGCATGCTCGCGCCGGCGTCGCCCATCTCCTTGATGGCACGGGCCAGGGCGGGCACCCCGAGGTCGCGCAGTGCCTTGACCACGATGGACGGCGTGATCGGCTCCCCCTCGCCGTTGCGGACGTTCGCAGGGAGGGCCCACTGGGGTGCGGCCTGCTGCTTGCGGCCGACCGACCACACGGCGAGCAGGGCGAGGAACGGGCCGATCGTGACCGCCGGGCCCCACACCACTTGCACGATGCGGATCAGTAAGGCGATGAAGTCGATGGTCGCCGACAGAGGCGTGACGACGTGCCCGACGTTCTCCGTGCTGATCGCCATCACTACTCCGAGGGCGACCAACACGCCGATGCTCATGCCGGCCCCGACGGCCACGCCCTTGGCGGCGTCGACCGGGGAGTGCAGGAGGTCCATGCGGCGGTGGTGTCGGGCGGCGCGGAAGCGCTGCAACCGCTCCTCCCACTCCTCGGCCGCTTCCAGGTTCCCCGCGGCCTCGGCGGCCCGGATCATGCGCTCGTAGCGGGCTCCGGTGCGGCCGTCCCAGGTGCGGCGGGCCACGATCCGCCCGCCGTTGAACGTGTAGAGGCCGTGCCGGACGACAGAACGGCCGGCCGCCCGGGTGCGCTCGTGCGTGACCGCGTGCTTCACCGCGCGGCCGGAGCGCACCCACAGCGGCACCGGCCGGGCGGGCGGCGCGTCCGGAGCCACGGTGAGCACCGTCGGGGCGTTGTCGACGGCCGCCGGTGTGTCGGTGTGCTTGTGGAGGTGAAAGACGTTCTCAGACATGCTGCAGGTGCTCCTGACTGCCCCCTTGGGGGGCGGGAGTGAGGGAGAGCCGGGGTGGCCAGGTCCGTGGAAAGAGCGGCCACCCCGGCGTGCGGGGGGTTGGCTGGTCACCACCAGCCGGAGGACTTCTTGGCGGCCTTGGCGCGGGCGGCCTCGGTGATGAGCCGCTGCCGCTCGCCGTGCAACGCGTTCAATTCCGCGGTCAGCCGCATCTCAGCAGCGCTGCCGGTGGACTCGATCTGCTGCTCCGCGCGGCCGGTGCTGCGGCCCCGTGCGACGCGGTAGGTGCCACTGGCGGCGGCGCGGAGCATGGCGCGACGCTCGCGGCCGTTCAGCGGCCACAACTCACCCCGCCGGACCGCTTCCAGCTTCTTCGTCGTCAGCCGGATCTCGCGGTCCAGGCGCCGCAGGTCAGCGTTACTCATGACGTGTGCTCCCTTCCGGCCCGTTCGGGTCGGGGTAGGCGCAGGGCACGCACGTGCCCAGCGTGGTGGGGATGACGTATCCGGCATCGCGCCGGCATGCGGGGCAGGTGCGGCGGGCGGCGTTGGCCTTGGCGAGCGCCGCCCTGCGGGCCGGGGTCATGGGCCGGACCGGCACGGCCAGGTCGACGCGGTAGAGGTAGGCGACCAGCGGGCCGCGCCGGCGGCGGGGGCGTTCGAGTTGCGCGGCCACGTCCTGACCGCCGGGCCGGAGCCCTTGGGCGCGGAGTTGGCGGCGGGTGGCGTAGCCGTCCGGGGCGAGGCGCCACCGGAACACCGGCAGCGCCCGCATCACGCGACGCGCTTCCACGCGGCCCGCAAGCGGACCTCGGATGCGGAGTGACCGGCGGCCCGGAAGCGGGCGGCCATCTCCCGGTAGGAGAGAGCCGGGGTCTCGCTGTGCCGGATCTCGTCGACGAGGACGTCCAGCGCCTCATCGGTGAGCGCGGGTGCGGCTTCCAGCGAGCGGGACGTGAGCGGCTCCGTCGGGCCCCAAATCGGGAGCTCCCAGCGGGGCGTGACGCCGGGTGTGACGCGGCCCGTCACGCTGGTCAGCGCCCTGCCGGTCTCCTCACCCGCGCGGGCCGTCTCCAGCGTCGACCACGCCCCGGAGAGGGTCTGCGCGGTCCGTGCCTGGACGCGCGCGACGCGGGCCCCCGCTTCCGTCACGGCCGTCAGCCGAGTCTCCTCTGTGGCAGCTTCCGCCCGCAGCCGGGCGCGGGCCACGGCCGCCTCGTCGCGCGCCTCCTGCTGAATCCCGCGGATCGCGTCCAGGGCAACCGGGGTGAGCGCGGTGCGCTCCCACAGACCGTGGACCAGCCACAGGGCCTTGGCCGCGATCGGCAGCCAAGCCACCGCCAGCCACGCCCCGGCGGACTCCTCGGCCGTGAGCGCGTGGGCGACCAGGACCCCGGACGCAATCACGCCGAAGGACCAGCCGACGGCGGTCACGGCCCGGTTGTGGTCGCCCTGCGCGGCGAGCCGTCGTTCGTAGGCGAGGGTGGCCAGCCATCCCCCGTCAATACCGAGACCCACGACCAGCGCAACCAGCCACGGCATGACCGGCCCGAGCCACATCACCACCACGGCCAGCGTGAGGACCATGGAGACGGCCGTCATCGCGACGGCCGGAAGAACGGTCTTGGCCCTCACGCGGCACCTCCCGGAAGGCTCGCCCCGGCCGCCCGGTTGAGGAGGGCGACGCGGGCGGCGAGGGCGCGGCGGCGGGCCCGGCGGATGCGCCGGTTGTCCAGCTCGGTCGGCGTGCGGTCCAGGGTGACGATGTGCGCGTCCAGCAGCTCGACGTCCGCCAGGATGACGGGCATCTCCCGCTCGATCGCGTCCAGTTCCGCGTTCGTCGGCTCCATGAAGTCGGCGAACGCGGTAACGGCGTCCTGAACAGTGACGATGTGCTTCATTGGGTCGTGTTCCTCTCACAGGTTGGACGGCCCGTCGCGGCTCCCGGGGGGGCATCCCGGGAGCCGCTCGCCGTTGGCGGGGTGTGGGTCAGTTCGTGCCGGTGATGCGTAGGGCGGTGACGGCCTTGTTACGGCAGCGCAGCTCCCGGCGGATCACGGACAGCGCGTCGGCCCGGGTGATCGGGAAGTCGAAGTGCGCGGTGTCGGTGATCTGCTCGCGCTCGTCGGTCTTCAGGTCGGTCACGGTCGCGGTGAACGTGAAGCTCCAGCGCGGCATGGCAGTCCTCTCAGACATGGTTGGGAGTGGAGACCGGCCCGGACAGCGGGCCCCGGCTCCCCGCACTCCCGCCCGTACGGCCCGCACAAGTGGGCGGGACGGGCGGGAGAGGCAGCCGGTCGCAGCGTCAGCGCTGCGAGACCAGAAAGCGGACCGAACTACTGCCCGGCGCCGCCGGCCGGTCCATCACGGCGACGCCCAGAGCTGTCGTTGACGCATGAGAACTCCTGGAGAGAACGGGTGTGACTGAGCTGCAAGGGGGCCCGAAGCCCCACTCTCCGGCCGTTGCTCGCGGTCACCGGGCCACCTCGCCAGTCGGGCCGAAGCCCTGTCCCCTGGCCTTGACGGGCGGTCTTGCAGCGTCCTCCGCCCTGCGTGCGGACAGCCCAAGGAGAGCCGTCCATACCCGCTGTCCCAGGACTGCGAGCCGCTGAGCAAGACTGTGACGCACAGTCCCAGGACTGTCAACAGTCCTGGGACTGTGTTTCACTTGTCCGTGTCGAGAGGAGTGCTGCATGGCGCCCAAGTGGCGGGAGCTTGCGGACCGGCTGGCCGAACAGATCAGGAATGGCGAGTACGCGCCCGGTGCTCAGTTGCCGCAGATCAGGGACCTAGTGGAAGCGGGCGAAGGCTCGAAGTCCACGGTCCATGCGGCCTACAAGGCGTTGGAAGCCGAAGGGCTGGTCACGTCGTCGCGCGGACACGGCACGGTCGTCCGCGAGCGGGCCCCGCTCAAGCGGCTCGGCATCACGCGATACGACAAGGCCAAGTGGCGGGATGGCGATGAAGTGGCGTTCATCGCGGACCGCGTGGCGTCCGGACGTACGTACAAGCGGAACGAACAGACCCAGACCGTCAGCCGTGTCCCGGCGCCAGCCGTCGTCGCTCAGGCGCACGGTCTGCCAGAGGGCGCAGAGGTCTACGCACGTGCGCGCGTGGTCAAGGAGGGCTCGCAGCCGACGCACACGCTGACGAGCTACTACCGTCCCGAGCACGTGGAAGGGACGCGCATCGTCGACCCGACGCCAGGGCCCGCCGGGCGAGGCGGTGGCTTCCGTGTCCTGTACGACGCCGGATACGAGATCGACCACATGCAGGAGACGCTGTTCGCCCGCATCCCCACGGCGGACGAAGTCCAGCTCCTCCAGCTCGCGCCGGGCGAATGGGTGGTGGAGCTGCACCGGACAACGTATACGGCCGATGGCACCGTGGTGGAGTTCGCGATCGGCGTTCACGCTGCGACGCGCTTCGCCTGGACGTACGACTTCAAGGTCCCCGACTCAGCAGAAGCGGAGGACGAGAGCAAGTGATCTCAGCGCAGGCATGGGCCGACGCTCAACGGCTCTGGGACTTTCAGCAGATGGGTCACGAGCTGCGTCCGTGCTCTGTTGCGATCGGACTCGGCAGTCATGACCTCGGAGTCGCGGACACAACCGCTGATCTCTACCACCGGGGGATGATGCCGCTGATCGTCTTCACCGGGGCGACCAGCCGCACCACACGCGACCGCATGCCGCGTGGCGAGGCTGAGCACTACCGCGAGCGGGCGATGGAACTGGGAGTGCCGGCTGATGTCATCCTCGTCGAGCCGCGGGCCCGGAACACAGGAGAGAACATCCGCTTCTCTCGCGCGCTGATCGAGGAACACCTGGCCGCCGTCTCGTCCGTCCTGCTGATCAGCAAGCCGTATGAGGAACGACGGGCCTACGCGACTGCCCGCAAACTGTGGCCCGAAGTGGAGTGGGTTAACGCATCCACCCCCATGACCCTGGCTGACTACGTCGACTCAATCGGAGACGCCCGCCTGGTCATCGACATGTTGGCGGGCGCGCAGCAGCGACTCATGATTTACCCACAGCAAGGATTCATGATCGAGCAGCGCGTGCCCAAGGACGTGGCTGCAGCGTACGAGCGCCTGCGGGATGCCGGGTTCACAAGTCGGCTCGTGACAGACACCGCAGTGTGGAGATGACGGTGCCACGGGCACCCTGTGAGCTCTTAGTCCACCTCCGGTCAACCTGCGCGCGACGCATGCCATACCCGGCGATGGCGCATATCGCGCGGGACGGACACGCGATAAATTGGCTGGTCTTGAGGATCGCCGTCCTCCCAGCGCTGTGCGCATTTCCTTCCTGCAGTAAGCGCCCGCACGGCCGCGCCGCCGCTGCGGCACGGCCTGCCTCCTGTCTGGCCTCGGCTGGCCGCGCCCGGCGGCTGCGGGCGTGAAGAGGGAGCCCCCTTCTGTGGCTGCCGACCTCTGCAAATACGTCAGCGGTAGATCGCGAGAATGTCGAGTGTTAGGGCTGGGCCGACCAGAGTCGTCTCGTCGGTCTGTTCTTGTCGAGCAGCTTGCCTGCGTTGCTGTCGACTCATCAAGGATGCGCCAGGAATCGCCAGAAGAGAGTGGGTTTCACCGTCTTTCAGTCGCTTGGCGACCTTCCCTAGGATGAAAACCTCTCCCTCAATCTCGTCGCGAATATAGTCCTTATGGAGCTTGCCGGTGACTTGAGGTCCGCCGTCTTCCTGGTCGCCGACGATGACCACATCTGATTTCATCGCTTTGCCGAAATCGCGGAAGGCTTTCGTTTCCTTCTTCCCGGGCATCCCTTCGAGGTCTTGGCCCAGCATGGGAGCCATTGCTCGGAAGGCTTCGATCATGTTCACCATGTCATCCAGCTGATCCGGCTGGCTGAACATTCGTACAAAGGGGGGAATTTCCACCTCACACTGCACTTGCATGATATCTGCCACGCTGATCGTGTCGAATTCCTCTCCCAGGTCCTCGACATCGCGATAACGCCATCGAGAGGAAGCTGCGTCGAGTGCAGTGATCAGGCGAATGAAGCGCTGACTAGCCGTCTCGCGGATGACCCGCTCTTCCTCGGATGTGGAGTCACTGCTTGCAGGTTCCCCTAGAGCAGCGGAACTTATTGCACCCGCGCTAGACGAACGCCGCATCTTTGACTCATCGGAAAGTCCTTCCTCTACTACGGAAAGGTATTCCCCAAGTCCTTTGTCGTCCAGGTAGAGGAATCGAGGGAGAGAGGGGATGGGCATGTACGGTCCTAGTCTGTCTTGTGACGGGTGCTATCTGTCAGTCTAAGGTGGGGTCGCTCGTCGATCTCAACTGTTCGAGGATGGTCGCGGCTTTGACTCGGTCTTGCTCGGTAATTTCCCCGGGCTCATTGCTGTAAGCGATGTACGCCCCGGGGCTGGTGATGTTTCCGAGCTGGATCGGAAAGGTCAGGAGATTGCTCCAATCCTTCTTATGGCCGAGCTTGCATTCGATTGTTGCCTGATGCTCTCGATGCTCAGGGGTGAAATTAGGGAACGGGGTGCTGAATTCTACGAACGCTTGAATGGCAGACCGACCCGACACCACGAAAACGCTAGGAAGTCGAGGGTCGTCATTTGTTTCAGGTCTAATCCTGTCGCGAGTAGTGCTCCAGGGTAGCGTGGCTTTATCTTGTGAAGAAGTCGAGAGAGTCAATCGCAAATTTTGTACGATGACTGGCTTCGGTCCGGTATTGAAGAAGACTAGCGGGATCCGAATGAGCGTCTTGCTGGGTGTTATCGCCGCAGCGAACGAGTGAGGGGTGTAAGACTTGAGCACCCCCTGACGCGCGTTGAGCCACCAGAATGAGGCGATGGTGAACAGCAGGGCGCACGCTGCTACCACTGCGGCAGCCGGAAGCGCCCCTGCACTGCTTGTATTCGTCGCTGCTAGCACCATCAGATTATGGCAGTCACGAAGTCTGCACGGGGCAGTTTTGGTTCAAATTGTATGGTCGCCATGGTCATGGACGGCTTGGCACAGTCGAGATGCCGGGTTGCTCCGAGCTGCCGCCGGTGCGACCTGAGTCCTTCTCTCGCTGACGGCTCCCGCCCACGGAAGCAGCGAGCGCGACGGCTGCTAGGCCGTCTTTGAGCCGTGCGAGGCCGACCGACCATGCCAGATGGTGCTCATGGGTGACCACCCCCCGCACCGCTCTGGCATGCTGCCTGAGTTGATCCTCGACTCGGACGAAGCCATGGCTAAGGTGGCTGGATAGACGTCTCCGGCTACACCTCCTGGGGTGAGTCACCCGACACAGGGGGTGCAGCGCTGTGGCCATCAGTGGGTCACGTAGCGCGTAGCCGTGTTGCGTGACAGTGCCTGTTTGCGCCCCATGCGCACTTGTGTGCGCCCCTGAACCGCCCCCTACGTTGCGACGTCAGCCAAGGGGCTTGTCGGAGGGGGAGCAACGTGAAGCCAGCAGCAGACGTACTCAGCGACCTCGCGCAGATGTCGAACGTTGCGGTGCATTCGGACGCAGCGCTGGTCGGCAGCGTAGCTGCGGCTGCGGCTAAGGATGACAAGAAGCGTAAGGAGAAGGAAGGCGAAGCGCTTCGGCGTAAGCCGGACCTGCAACCGGTATCCACTGGGGAAGTTGGCTCCCTGCAGCTGACCCCCTGGAACGTCTTGCACACGCTTGGTCGAGCCATCGCGCTGTCCCGGCGAGGCGCCGGCCGAGGGCTCGCTGAGCACTGGGGCAGTCTGAAGTACACCCAGGCTTTGGCCGGTAACTCCAGCGAGCACATGAAGCTCTCTGCTGAGGGGCGGGAGACAGCGGAGCACTACAAGGCGCTTCAGTCTGGGGAGCTGGGAGTCGGCTTCGCGTTGGCATTGGCCAAGGAAGTTCTGACTCGGCGCCACCCTGGGTACTGCGTTTCGATTGTCCCTGCCGATACGACTCTTCGGGCAGGTTGGGCCCTGAACAGTAGGGACAAGGGGCCCCGATCCGGGTACCGCTACCGTCCGCGATTCTTCGCTGAGGTCTGGAAGCCAGGTGCGGAGTCGTTGGTGGTCCCGATCGAGTGCCGAGGGCACCACGGTAACGCTGCGGACTCGGACGACCAGCTCGCGGCTGCTTCGGCCGCCGTAGAGGCAGTGCACATCGGGGGATGGAACGAAACGCCGTGCCTGGTATTCAGTACGGAGCTCCCCTTGAAAGGCCCGCTTACAGTCCACGTACTGCAGTCCACGGGCCGGGGTGGGCGTCTGACTGAGCGGGCGTCCTCCTATGAGAGAAGCCTGGACGATCGGCTCGAAGACGAGAACATCTATCCCGGCATCCAGCCGCCGTCTGAAGGCGACGAGACGCAGCCGTCCGTACCTGGTTTCCACGTGGGTCCGAAACACTATGAGTGGTTTCGCCACGTACTAGCGCGGACAGCGACTGCTGGGCTGACGGCCTTTGCTGGTGATGGGGCAGCAACAGCCCAGTATCTGACCAAGCGGCAGGGACAGCGTCACTTCACTGGCTTCGCCCATGCGGCTGCTGGCAGTGTTCAGGACGCCTACGGGGAGTTTCTGGGCATTCCCTGCGTCGGTACGGATCACGTGTTCCGCTTGAACAGAACGCGTGTGGAAGCCTTCTCGGGGATCGCTGAAGATCTATTCCGCCACCTCGAGGCGGGCAGGGTGGAGCAATACCGCAGCGAGGTGTACGTAAGGCGTGCGACCTGGCCACGTGACACCTGGGACCACGAGTGGTGGGGCCCTGTCTCAGTACACCCAGACGGATCCGTGCTGGCCATGCGCGTTCTGCAATGAGGTGACCTCCCCCAGCGCGTGCCTAGTAGATGTCAGCCAGCCCTCAGACCACATCAACGATGACGAGCCCGCAGGTCAGAGGATCTGAATCTGGTCCGTTGTAAGTCTGCTGAAGACCACAGCCGGGCCGTCACCGGGCCGTGCGAGGAGGACCAGCGACAGCCATTGACGACCAACAACGACCACGAGGGCGCGGCAGACCGCCGCGCCCTCGTGGTGTGTCTGCCCAGCTAGACCCAGGTGTCCAGCCACATCCGCGAGCGCCAGTCGTCGATCGGGATCGGGGTGCCGGTGAGGATCGGCCAGAAGTAGATGAAGTTCCACGCGATCAGCAGGGTCAGGACGCCCGCCGCCGTCGCGCCCGCGACGCGGCGGGCGTCGCCGGCGCGGGGTGGGCCGACGAGCGCTCCCAGGAGCATCGCCACGGCCAGGCACAGGAACGGGAGGAAGACGACGGCGTAGAAGAAGAAGATCGTGCGTTCCTGGTAGAGGAACCACGGCGCGTAGCCGGCCGCGACGCCGCAGGCGATGGCGCCCGCCCGCCAGTCCCGGCGGAAGAACCAGCGCCACAGCACGTACAGCAGGGCGAAACAGCCCACCCACCACAGCAGCGGCGTGCCGATGGCCAGGACCTCCTGGGCGCACTTCTCCCCGGCGTCCGACGGACAGCCGTCCACGCCGGGCGCGGGGGACTCGTAGAAGTACGACACCGGGCGGCCCGTGACGATCCAGCTCCACGGGTTGGACTCGTAGGTGTGCGGCGAGGACAGTCCCACGTGGAACTCGTACACCTGGTTCTCGTAGTGCCACAGGCTGCGCCACCAGTCCGGGAACAGCCACGACCAGTCGCTGTCGCGGCCGTCCTTGACCGCCCAGTCGCGGTAGTAGCCGCCGGTGCCGTCGGACGGCGAGAGGATCCAGCCGATCCAGGACGCGAAGTAGGTGACCACCGCCACCGGCACGGTCGACAGGAACGCCCAGCCCAGGTCACGCCGGAGGACCGCCGTCCGGGGCCGCACGGCGCCCGCCACCCTGCGCGCACCGACGTCCCACAGCACCGCCATCACGCAGAACGCGGCCATGATGTACAGGGCGTTCCACTTGGTGCCGATCGCCAGGCCCAGCATCAGGCCGGCCGCCAGCCGCCAGGGACGGAAACCGATCCGGGCGTGCTCGGCGACCTCCGCGTCCGGCCGCGTCCGGCCGTCCGCGTCCACCGGGAGCGCCGCGGCGAGTCTCTCCCGCGCCCGGTCCCGGTCGACCAGCAGACAGCCGAAGGCCGCGAGCACGAAGAACATCAGGACGCCGTCCAGCAGCGCGGTCCGGCTCATCACGAAGTGCAGCCCGTCCACCGCCATCAGCGCGCCCGCGAGACAGCCGAGGAACGTCGAACGGAACAGCCGCCGGCCGATCCGGCACAGCATCAGCACGGACAGCGTGCCCAGCAGGGCGGTCATGAACCGCCAGCCGAACGGGTCGAAGCCGAACATCAGCTCGCCCAGCCCGATGACGTACTTGCCGACCGGCGGATGCACCACGTACGCGGCGTCGGTGGGGATGGGGACGTCCCCGCCCGAGTCCAGAATCAGACGGTTGGCGTTCTTGTCCCAGTTGACCTCGAACCCGCGGTGGATCAGCGCCCACGCGTCCTTGGCGTAGTACGTCTCGTCGAATATCACCGCCTTGGGGCTGCCCAGGTTCCAGAACCGCAGGACCCCCGCCAGCAGCGTGACCAGCAGCGGACCGCCCCACGCCGACCAGCGGACGAGGCGCCCCGCGAACGGCGGTGACACCCCGAGCGTCGTCCACAGCCGGCCCGAGGGCTCGGTGTACGGCGGGACCAGGCGGTCACGGACGTCCCCTCTGGGGCCCGACGCCTGGTAGCCGAAACGGCGCAGCCGCTGCTGCCACGTCTGCCGCTCGTCGAGCGGCGACTGCTCCTGCCGGGTGTCCGTGGAGGACGCGGTACTGGTCACCGCGCCATCGTAGGGAACCGCGCTGTGTGAGTCCCGCGCATGGCCGGTATGCCCCGGCCGCGTCCGCGACTGGGAGGATGGGGGCGTGACCGGAACCCTCGTACTCGCAGGCACCCCCATCGGCGACATCTCGGACGCGCCGCCCCGGCTCGCCGAGGAACTGGCCGGCGCCGACGTCGTCGCCGCGGAGGACACGCGCCGGCTGCGGCGGCTGACCCAGGCGCTCGGCGTCACCCCCAGGGGGCGGGTCGTGTCGTACTTCGAGGGCAACGAGGCCGCCCGTACGCCCGAACTGGTCGAGGAACTGACGGGCGGCGCGCGCGTGCTGCTGGTGACCGACGCCGGGATGCCCTCCGTGTCCGACCCCGGGTACCGGCTGGTCGCCGCGGCCGTCGAGCGGGACGTCAAGGTCACCGCGGTGCCCGGGCCGTCCGCCGTCCTCACCGCGCTCGCCCTGTCCGGGCTGCCCGTGGACCGGTTCTGCTTCGAGGGGTTCCTGCCCCGCAAGGCCGGGGAGCGGCTGGGGCGGCTGCGCGAGGTCGCCGGGGAACGGCGCACCCTCGTCTACTTCGAGGCCCCGCACCGCCTCGACGACACGCTCGCCGCGATGGCCGAGGTGTTCGGGGCGGAGCGCCGGGCCGCCGTCTGCCGGGAGCTGACCAAGACGTACGAGGAGGTCAGGCGCGGCCCGCTGGCCGAGCTGGCCGCGTGGGCGGCCGAGGGCGTGCGCGGGGAGATCACCGTGGTGGTCGAGGGCGCGCCCGAGCACGGGCCCGAGGAGGTGGACGCCGCCGAGCTGGTGCGCAGGGTGCGGGTGCGGGAGGAGGCGGGGGAGCGGCGCAAGGAGGCGATCGCCGCAGTGGCGGTGGAGGCGGGCCTGCCCAAGAGGCAGGTGTTCGACGCGGTGGTCGCGTCCAAGAACGCCGCCGGGGACGTCGGTCCGCCCGGACGCCGTTAGGGACGCGGGGCTTTTCGTAGGATCGGGGGCATGTCTGCGAACGCCCCCGACAAGAACGCCGCCCCGCCGCTCCCGGAGCCCCTGCGGGTACCGGTCGCGGACTCCCACACCCACCTCGACATGCAGTCCGGCACGGTCGAGGAGGCCCTCGCCAAGGCCGCGTCGGTGGGCGTGACGACGGTGGTGCAGGTCGGCTGCGACCTCAAGGGGTCCGAGTGGGCGGCCCGGACCGCGGCGGCGTACGACGCCGTCCACGCCACGGTCGCGCTGCACCCCAACGAGGCGCCCCGCATCGTCCACGGGGACACCGACGGCTGGTCCCGGCAGGGGGCCCGCGAGCCGGGCGGGGACGCGGGGCTGGACGAGGCGCTCGCCGAGATCGACCGGCTGGCCGCGCTGCCCCAGGTCAAGGGCGTCGGCGAGACGGGCCTCGACTACTTCCGCACCGGGCCGGAGGGCAAGGAGGCGCAGGAGCGGTCCTTCCGCGCCCACATAGAGATCGCCAAGCGGCACGGCAAGACCCTGGTGATCCACGACCGCGATGCCCACGCCGACGTCCTGCGCGTGCTCAAGGAGGAGGGCGCCCCCGAGCGCACCGTCTTCCACTGCTACTCCGGGGACGCCGAGATGGCGGAGATCTGCGCGAGCGCCGGGTACTACATGTCGTTCGCCGGCAACGTCACCTTCAAGAACGCGCGGAACCTGCGGGACGCGCTCGCCGTGGCCCCGCTGGAACTGGTCCTGGTCGAGACCGACGCGCCGTTCCTGACCCCGGTGCCCTACCGCGGACGGCCCAACGCCCCCTACCTGGTGCCGGTCACGGTGCGTGCCATGGCGGCCGTACGGGGCATCGACGAGGACGGCCTGGCCACGGCCCTCGGGGCGAACACGGCCCGCGCCTTCGGCTACTGACGGGCGGCCGCGCCGCGCACGTTCCGTCGTCGTGTCCCCGCGGGTCCCGCCCGCGGGGGTGACCAGGGCGGCTCCGGGCGCCCCGTACCCTTGTCCCGTGACCAGCCCCACCCCCGACGCCCTCCTGGGCCCCGCCGACATCCGTGAACTGGCGGCCGCCCTCGGCGTACGGCCCACCAAGCAGCGCGGCCAGAACTTCGTCATCGACGCCAACACGGTCCGCCGTATCGTCCGCACCGCCGGGGTGCGTCCCGACGACGTGGTCGTCGAGGTCGGCCCGGGGCTCGGCTCGCTCACCCTGGCGCTCCTCGAGGCCGCCGACCGGGTCACCGCCGTCGAGATCGACGACGTCCTCGCCGCGGCGCTGCCCGCGACCGTCGCCGCCCGCATGCCCGGGCGCGCCGACCGGTTCGCGCTGGTCCACTCCGACGCGATGCACGTCACCGAGCTGCCCGGACCCGCCCCGACCGCGCTCGTCGCGAACCTGCCCTACAACGTGGCCGTCCCGGTGCTGCTGCACATGCTGGAGAGCTTCCCGAGCATCGAGCGCACCCTGGTCATGGTCCAGTCGGAGGTGGCCGACCGGCTCGCCGCCGCGCCCGGCTCGAAGGTGTACGGCGTGCCCTCGGTCAAGGCCAACTGGTACGCGGAGGTCAAGCGGGCCGGAGCCATCGGGCGGAACGTCTTCTGGCCCGCCCCGAACGTGGACAGCGGGCTGGTCTCGCTGGTCCGCCGCGCCGAGCCGCCGAAGACCAGTGCGTCCCGGCGCGAGGTGTTCGCCGTCGTGGACGCGGCCTTCGCCCAGCGCCGCAAGACCCTGCGGGCCGCGCTCGCCGGGTGGGCGGGGTCGGCGGCCGCCGCGGAGGCCGCGCTGGTCGCCGCCGGGGTGTCGCCGCAGGCCCGGGGCGAGTCCCTCACGGTGGAGGAGTTCGCGCGCATCGCCGAGAACGCCGAGCACGCCGAGAACAAGGAGCCCGGTCAGCAGTGAGCGTCACCGTCCGCGTCCCCGCCAAGGTCAACGTCCAGCTCGCGGTCGGCGCGGCCCGCCCCGACGGCTACCACGACCTGGCGAACGTCTTCCTCGCGGTGGGCCTCCACGACGAAATCACGGTCACCGCGGCCGAGGAGCTGCGGGTGACCTGCGCCGGCCCCGACGCCGGTCAGGTCCCCCTGGACCGCACGAACCTCGCGGCCCGCGCCGCCCTGGTGCTCGCCGAGCGGTACGGCCGTGCCCCGGACGTCCACATCCACATCGCCAAGGACATCCCCGTCGCCGGCGGGATGGCGGGCGGCAGCGCCGACGGCGCGGGCGCGCTGCTGGGGTGCGACGCGCTGTGGGGCACGGGTGCCTCGCGCGGGGAACTCCTCGACATCTGCGCCGAGCTGGGCAGCGATGTGCCGTTCAGCCTGGTGGGAGGGGCGGCACTGGGCACCGGGCGGGGCGAACGGCTGACGGAACTCGAGGTGGGGGGCAGCTTCCACTGGGTGTTCGCGATGGCCGCGCGGGGGCTGTCGACACCGGCGGTCTTCCGGGAGTTCGACCGGCTGGCAAAGGGCCGGGAGATTCCCGGGCCGGTGGCCTCGCGGGACCTGCTCGACGCGCTCGCCAAGGGGGACGTCGACGCGCTCGCCGCGACCGTCTCCAACGACCTCCAGCCGGCGGCGCTGTCACTGTTCCCGGAACTGGCGGACACCCTTGCGGCGGGGCGTGCGGCGGGGGCACTGGCGTCGCTGGTGTCGGGGTCGGGACCGACGATCGCGTTCCTCGCAGGGGACGCGGAGGCGGCGGAGGGGATCGCGGGTGCCCTGCGGGCTTCGGGCACCTGCCGCACGGTGCGCACGGCGGCAGGTCCGGTACCGGGGGCGACGGTCGTCTGAGTGGCTCGGATCAGAGCTCGTCGATGGCCGTCAGGTCGATGTCGGTGCCGTAAGGCTTGTCGACCTTGCGACGGACTCCCGGCGCGTCGGCCTCCGCCCGCGAGGGCCTACGCTGGAGAGCTGATCGATCCACCGGGCAGGAGAGAAATGGCCGTCAATCTGGTCAATGTCGAGAACGTCAGCAAGGTGTACGGCACGCGTGCCTTGCTCGACGGGATCTCCCTCGGCGTCTCCGAAGGGGACCGGATCGGGGTCGTGGGGCGCAACGGGGACGGCAAGACCACGCTGATCCGGATGCTGGCCCGGCTGGAGGAGGCCGACACCGGGCGGGTCACCCACTCCGGCGGGCTGCGGCTCGGCGTGCTCACCCAGCACGACTCGCTCGACCCCGCCGCCACCGTCCGCCACGAGGTCATCGGCGACATGGCCGACCACGAGTGGGCCGGGAACGCCAAGGTCAGGGACGTACTCACCGGGCTGTTCGGCGGGCTGGACCTGCCCGGGTTCCCCAAGGGGCTCGACACGGTCATCGGGCCGCTGTCCGGCGGTGAGCGGCGCCGCATCGCGCTCGCCAAGCTGCTCATCGAGGAGCAGGACCTGATCGTCCTGGACGAGCCGACCAACCACCTCGACGTCGAGGGCATCGCCTGGCTCGCCGAGCACCTGCGCACCCGCCGCTCCGCGCTCGTCTGCGTCACCCACGACCGGTGGTTCCTCGACCAGGTCTGCACCCGCATGTGGGACGTGCAGCGCGGTGACGTGTACGAGTACGAGGGCGGCTACTCCGACTACGTCTTCGCCCGCGCCGAGCGCGAACGCATCGCCGCCACCGAGGAGGTTAAGCGGCAGAACCTGGTCCGCAAGGAGCTGGCCTGGCTGCGGCGCGGCGCTCCCGCGCGGACGTCCAAGCCGCGGTTCCGCGTCGAGGCCGCCAACGAGCTGATCAAGGACGTGCCGCCGCCGCGCGACAGCAGCGAGCTGATGAAGTTCGCCTCCACCCGCCTGGGCAAGACGGTGTTCGACCTGGAGGACGTCACCGTCCAGGCCGGGCCCAAGGTGCTGCTGAAGCACCTCACCTGGCAGCTCGGGCCCGGCGACCGCATCGGTCTGGTGGGGGTCAACGGGGCGGGCAAGACGTCCCTGTTGCGGGCCATGGCGGAGGCAGCCAGGAGCGAGGGCGAGGTCCAGCCCGCGGGGGGCGGCATCCGCGTCGGCAAGACAGTGAAGCTCGCCTACCTGTCCCAGGAGGTCGCCGAACTCGACCCGGCCTGGCGGGTGCTCCAGGCCGTGCAGCAGGTGCGTGAGCGCGTCGACCTCGGCAAGGGACGCGAGATGACGGCCGGTCAGCTGTGCGAGACCTTCGGGTTCAGCAAGGAGAAGCAGTGGACGCCGGTCGGGGACCTCTCGGGTGGTGAGCGGCGCAGGCTCCAGCTGCTCCGCCTCCTCATGGACGAGCCCAACGTCCTCTTCCTCGACGAGCCCACCAACGACCTCGACATCGAGACCCTGACCCAGCTCGAGGACGTCCTCGACGGCTGGCCCGGTTCGATGATCGTCATCTCCCACGACCGGTTCTTCGTCGAGCGCACCACCGACCGGGTGTTCGCGCTCCTCGGTGACGGCACCCTGCGGATGCTGCCCCGCGGCATCGACGAGTACCTGGAGCGGCGCAAGAGGATGGAGGAGGCCGCCGCGGCCGCCGTTCCGGCGGCGCCGTCCCCGAGCGCGGCGCCGGAGAGGAGCGCCGCGGACCAGCGCGCCGCCAAGAAGGAACTCCAGAAGATCGAGCGCCAGCTCGACAAGATCTCCGAGAAGGAGAGCGCGCTGCACGCCGCCATCGCCGAGCACGCCACCGACTTCGCGAAGGTGGCCGGACTCGACGCCGAGCTGCGGGAGCTGACCGGTCAGCGGGAGGAGCTGGAACTGCGCTGGCTGGAACTGGCTGAGGACGCCTGACCCGGCGTACGGACCCCGCCGCGCGCCGGAGCGGGCCGGAGCGCGCGCCGCGTGGAGACGGCGTGAAGGTCAGTAACGGGCGCATCACGGGCCGGTCCTCCCTTGGGAACAGGGGCGGACGCGGCCCGGTGGCGTGTCGGTACCGGGTGATAGAAAGAGCCGTCTGACAACTGTCTGAAGACGACTCTGGGTTCCTCACGTACCTCAGGGCGTGGCTAAAAATCAGTGAGCAAGGGGGAACGCGCTGATGACTCAGCCGCCCAATCAGCCGCCGCAGGGTGGCTTCGGAGCGCCGCAGGATCCGCCGCCGGGCGGTGGGTTCGGGCCGCCGCAGACGCCGCCGCCCCCGCAGGGGCCGCCGGCCGGCGCGCCGCAGCCCGGATACGGCTATCCGCAGCAGCCTCTCCAGCAGCCGGGCTCCTACACCTCCGGCCCGTACGCCTCCGGGCCCTACGGACAGCCCCAGCAGCCGGGGCCGTACGGGCAGCCCGGGTACGGATACCCGCAGCCGCAGTTCCCCGGGGCGCCCGGCACCCCGCCCGGCGGTTCCGGTTCCCGCAACCCCTTCAAGGGCAGGCCCGCCCTCGTTGCCGGTGCCGCGGTGGCCGCGCTGCTGGTGATCGGCGGCACCGTGTGGGCCGTCTCCGGCGACGACGGCAAGAAGGACGAGAAGCCGGTCGCGAAGCAGACCGACGACCCCAAGCCGGACACCTCCGGCGGCGCCCCGGTCAACCCGGGTGACGGCAGCGGCGACGGCGGCGAGGACCCGGAGAACCTCAACGAGGGCCGCAAGGACGGCGAGTCCAAGGTGCTCTGGTACAAGGAGGCACCCGACGCCCCCGGTTCCGGCGCCGACGCCCCCGGCATGTGGATCACCGACAGGACCGCGGTGAAGGCGGCCTACAAGGAGCTGTCCGCCTACAACGTCGGTGACGGCAAGCCCACCTGGAAGACCATCGCCTTCCCGCAGAAGATCTGCTCGGTCACCGCGCAGAAGACGTCCGACGACAAGGTCGTCATCGCGTACATGAGCGGCAGCAGCGACCGGGCCAAGTGCAACCAGCTCCAGCTCGTCGACCTCGACACCGGCGAGAAGGGCTGGACGGCGAAGGTCGACGACGGCGAGCTGTTCGACTCCGCGCTCTCCATCGAGATGTCCCTCACCGGCAACACGCTCATGGTGGGCCGCTCGCAGTCCGGCACGGCCTACGACGTGCGTACCGGCAAGAAGATGTTCGACGCCAAGAGGTACGGCGACGCAGCCTGCTTCCCCGCCGCCTTCGCGGGCGGTGAGCGGCTGATCCAGGTCGCGTCCTGCGGTGCCGGCGGCGACAACGCCCACGACGAGGTCCGGGAGCTCGACCCGAAGACCGGCAAGGTCAAGTGGACGTACGCGTACGAGAAGGGCTGGAGGGTCGAGCGCGCCTTCTCCGTCGACCCGGTCGTCATCTACGCGACCAAGGACGAGGACGGCGACAAGAAGGCCTGGAACATCGCCGCCTTCACCGCCGGCGGCACGCTGCGCTCGCAGGTCGCGGTCGACGAGAACTTCGACCCCGGCTGCGGCTGGGCCATCCTCGCGCGCGACCTCCAGGGCTGCCAGGGCGTCGTCGTCGAGGGGGACACCCTCTACCTGCCCACCGAGGCGACCACCGGTGCCAACGAGATCGTCGCGATCAGCCTCGACAACGGCAAGGAGCGGTGGCGGCAGTCCTCCCCCGCCCAGGAGTCGATGGTCCCGATGAAGGCCGAGGACGGCAAGCTCATCGCCTACGTCGAGCCCTCGTACAACGCGGGCGGCCAGGTCGTCGCCCTTCCCCTCACCGGGGGCAGCCACAAGCCCGCCGAGCTGATGCAGAACCCGCAGGGTGTCGCGGACATCGAGAACAGCTTCTTCAGCAAGGCGATCGACTGGGTCGACGGGCGCTTCTACATCTCGACGACCCGGCTGACCGGGAACGACGAGTCGAAGGAGAAGCTGATGCTCGCCTACGGCAAGTGAGCGCCGCTCCCGTCACCTTCCCGCCGTCCGTCGTCCCCTTCACCGAGGTACTCACGTCATGACCCAGCCGCCCCCGCCTCCCCACCAGCCCCCGCAGCAGCCGGGGTTCGGGCCGCCGCAGGATCCGTCGCAGCAGCCCGCGCAGCCTCCGCAGAACGCTTCGCAGCAACCCGCGCAGCCTCCGCAGCAACCGTCGGCTCCTGCGGGCGGGCCCGATCTCCACAAGGCTCCCGAGCCCGGGTACGGGTATCCGCACGCTCCGCAGGCTCCGCAGAGCCCTCCGTCCGCCGCGCCTCCGGCGGCACCGCAGGGGCCCGGGTACGGGTACCCGCAGCAGCCGCCGGCCGCGGGGTACGGGTATCCGGGGCAGCCGCCGGCCGCCGGGTACGGGTACCCGGGGCAGCAGCCCGGGCCGTACGGGCAGCCGCAGCAGCCGGGACCGTACGGGCAGCCCGGGTACGGGTATCCGCAGCCGCCGACCATGCCCATGCAGCCGCAGCCGGGAGGCGGGAAGAAGTTCAACGCGCAGATGGCGATCATCGTGGCCGCGGTCGTGGCCATCGCGCTGATCGTCGGCGGCGGGGTCTGGTACGCCTCCGGCAAGGACGACGGCAAGAAGACCACCGCCGAGGGCGGCGGGGGCAAGGAGGAGAAGAACGGTGAGGGCGGGGGCGGGACCGGGGGTTCCTCCTCCGGAGGCGGAGCCAAGGAGAAGGCTCCCGCCGACACCGCCTCCAAGGTGCTCTTCCAGGTGCCCGCGCCCAAGGTGCCCAAGGGCGTCTCGAGCATCGACACGTCCGGTTCCTGGCTGACCGACACGGTGTACGCCAAGAGCGGCATCGCCGGGATCGTCGGTTACGACCGCGCCAAGGGCACCCAGAAGTGGACGATCGACCTGCCCGGACCGGTGTGCAGCGCGACCACGCACGTCACCGAGGACAACAAGACGGCGATCGTCCACAAGCCGGCGATGCCGGCCAAGGGAGAGCCGCAGGCCTGCACCCAGGTCGCGGTGATCGACCTGGAGGCGGGCAAGCAGCTGTGGTCCAAGTCCGCCAAGTCCGGCACGATGCCGATCAGCTTCAACAACGTCACCCTCAGCGGCGGCACCGTGGCCGCGGGCAGCACCAGCGGCGGCGCCGCCTGGGAGATCGCCTCCGGCAAGCAGCTGTGGGCGCCCAAGACGTCCGACTCCTGCTACGACTCCGGGTACGGCGGCGGCCAGAAGCTGGTCGCGGTCCGCAAGTGCGGTACGTACGAGCAGCGTCAGCTCCACATCCAGACCATCGACCCCAAGTCCGGGAACGTCGTCACCGAGTACAAGATGGACGAGGGCATCGAGTACGCCGCCGTCGTGTCCACCGACCCGCTGGTCGTCGCCGCCGACGTCGGTGACTCCGCCGGTGACGGCAGCGGCATCTCGGACTTCTTCTCCATCGACAACAAGACCGGCAAGCTGCGCCAGCGCATCTCCGCGCCGGGCGACGACTTCGCGGCCCGCTGCGACGCCATCTACAAGATGGAGAACTGCACCGGGCTGACGGTCGGCAACGACCGGCTGTACATCGCGACGGAGGAGCACGAGAGCAGCGGGGACTCCTACGGCCAGACCAACGAGGTCGTGGCGTTCGACCTCGCGACCGGCAAGCAGACCGGTCAGCGGGCCGACGCGGGTGACGACTACGAGATCACTCCGCTGCGGATGGACGGTGGCAACGTGATCGCGTACAAGCGTCCGCCCTACGACAAGGGCGGGCAGATCGTGAGCATCGACGGGGGGACCTTCGAGCAGACGGTGCTCCTGGAGAACCCGGCGACGGAGTCCGTGCGGGACGTCGAGGGGCGGATGCTGCCGACGTCCGCGGAGATCCTGTACTCGCAGGGAGGTCTGTACATGTCGAAGGTGTACGCCAGTGACTTCTCGACGGGTGACAAGGAGTATCTGGTCATCGCGTTCGGTACCGGCTGACCGTTCGCGCGGCGTACCGCGCGGTTTCCTTCTGCGGCCCCGTCCCTGCTCAGGGACGGGGCCGTGCGCGTACCGCTCATCATGCGCTCATCGCCACCGAATGCGGGAATTTCGGCGTTCCGGGGCGATTCTCGCCGGTAGGGGCAGCGCAACGTCGAACAAGCGTGTAGCTTCCGGGGGCATCCGGGGGTCCGGGGGTGTGTTGGTGTGGGGGGTTGGTTGTTCGATGGGTGTGCGGTTGCTGGTGGTCGACGACCACCGACTGCTCGCCGAGGCGCTGGCCTCGGCGCTGAAGCTGCGCGGGCACCGGGTGCTGGCCGCGGCGGCTCCGGCGGTGGGGGCGGCGGATCTGGTGATCAGCAGGGCGCCGGAGGTGTGTCTGCTGGGGACGGCGGCGCCGGCCGAGCCGGGCACGTTCGATCCGGTGGTGAAGATCAAGCGGGAGCGGCCTCAGGTGGCGGTGGTCGTGCTGGGGCCGGTGCCGTCGCCCCGGGGGATCGCGGCGGCGTTCGCGGCGGGGGCGTCGGGATACGTGCGGCACGACGAGCGCATCGAGGGCGTCGAGCGGGCGATCATGAAGGCGCGGGCGGGGGAGGCGGCGGTGGCGCCGCAGTTGTTGCAGGGGGCGTTCGGGGAGCTGCTGAATCCCGCGGCGCAGCCGGACGACGAGGGGCAGCGGCTGCTGCAGATGCTGACGCCTCGGGAGGTGGAGGTGCTGGTGCGGGTGGCTGAGGGGGAGGACACCCGGATGATCGCGGCGGGGATGGGGATCGCGCCGTCCACGGCGCGGACGCATGTGCAGCGGGTGCTGATGAAACTGGGCGTGGGGTCGCGCCTGGAGGCGGCGGCGCTGGCCGCCCGGACGGGCCTGCTGGACCGGGCGGGCCCGCTCGGGTAGCGCCTACGGGTGGTGGGTGGGTCGGGGTCGGGTCGGGGGTGTCCGTCCTCGGACCGGCGCGACCGGGTCGCCCGGTGGAGGTGCGGGGTGCTTGTTCGCACCAGCCGCTGCGGGCGCACACCCCCGCCCCGCCCCCTTCCCGCCGTAGGCGGCTGTCCCACGCCCACCGCACCCCGCGCTCCGCGCCGTACGCGCCTGCCACCGCTTCCGCGGGCCGCCGCCCCCGCTGTCTCCGCAGGCTGCCGCGCCCGCCGCTCCCGCGTTCCCGCGGGCAGTCGTGCCGCGTCTGCCGTTTCCGCGGGCAGTCGTGCCGCTGGGGCGATGGGGGAGGGCGGGCGCGACGGCACCCCGTTGGCGCCGGGCCGCGCGAACACCCCCGGCCCACCACCACGCGGAGCGGTCCGTCACTCCTCCCGCTCGTCCGGCAGGACATCCGGCGGTGGCGGAGCCGTCGGGCGGAGTTTGAGCCACAGCAGGAACAGCAGGCCGAGGATCAGCATCCCCAGCCCCGTCCAGAGGTTGATGTTGACGCCCTGCGCCTTGTCGATGTCCGCGTCGGACGCGGTGAAGCCCGCGATCGTGACGATGACGCCGTACACGACGAACAGCCCACCGATGATCCGCCGGATGTCGAACAGCCGGGCGGCCGTCGCGGACTTGGTCTCCAGTTCGGTGATCTCCCGCTGGAGATCACGCTCGGAGTAGTGCTCGGACATGGTCTCTCCATCCTCCCGCGGTCAGAACGAGAACGGGATGTAGCAGGCGGCAGCCAGAATCACCGCGCCCCAGCCGAGCAGCGCCGGCTTGCGGTACCACGCGTCGTCGCCCTCCGCGGGCGGCTCCGCCATGCCGGGGGAGCGCGTGCCGTAGACCAGGCCCTCCAGTTCCTCGGCCGGCTTGGGCGCGGTGAACAGCGACACGGCGACCATGACCACCGCGCCCGCGACGAAGCCCGCGATCGCGGAGACGAAGTTGGCGCCCTGGTCGGTGGGGATGTCGATGATGCCCTGCTTGTAGATGACGAAGTAGTTGACCATCGCGGCGGTGGTGCCGGCGATCAGGCCCCAGAAGCCCGACTTCATGGACGCGCGCTTCCAGAACATGCCGATGATGAAGACCACGAACATCGGCACGTTGAAGAAGGAGAACAGCGTCTGGAGGTAGCTCATGATGTTGGAGAAGGAGCTGGCCAGGAACGCCGTGCCGATGGAGGCGAGCACGCCGATCGCGGTGATCAGGCGGCCGAAGCGGACGTAGTACGCGTCCTCGCGGTGCTTGACCACGTACTTGGCCCAGATGTCGGCGGTGAAGACGGTGTTGAAGGACGAGACGTTCGCCGCCATGCCCGCCATGAACGCGGCCAGCAGGCCGGTCACGGCGATGCCCAGCACGCCGTTGGGCAGGAGCCGCTGCATGAGGTACGGGATCGCGTCGTTGTACTGCAGGTCCGAGCCGCCGGTGCCGAGCTTCGGGACCAGGACCGCCGCCACCAGGCCCGGGATCATCACCAGGAACACGATGAAGATCTTCGGGAACGCGGCGATGAGGGGGGTGCGCTGGGCCGCCGAGAGGTTCTTGGCGGACAGGGCGCGCTGCACCTCGGCGAAGTTCGTCGTCCAGTAGCCGAACGAGAGGACGAAGCCGAGGCCGAGGATGATGGTCAGCCAGTTGGCACCGAGCGGGTTGTCGCTGCCGATGCCGGTGCCGCCCCACGCGGTCATGAAGTCGCCGCCGCGTGACTCGGTCAGGGAGTCGGACAGGCCGTCCCAGCCGCCGACGCTCTTGAGGCCGAGGACGGTGATCGGGATGAGGGCGGCCAGGATGACGAAGAACTGCAGGACCTCGTTGTAGATCGCCGAGGACAGGCCGCCCAGGGTGATGTAGGCCAGGACGAAGAAGCCCGCGACGACGATCGCCACCCACTGCGGCCAGCCCAGGAGGGCCTCGACGACGATCGCGAGGGCGTAGAGGTTGACGCCCGCGATCAGGATGGCGGCCGCGGCGAAGAGGATCGAGCTGAGCAGGTGCGCCGCCTTGTCGAAGCGCAGCAGCAGGAACTCGGGGACCGAGCGGACCTTGCTGCCGTAGTAGAACGGCATCATGACCAGGCCCAGGAACACCATCGCGGGGATGGCGCCGATCCAGTACCAGTGGGTCGTGTAGACGCCGTACTGGGCGCTGTTGGCCGCCATGCCGAGGATCTCGGTCGCGCCGAGGTTCGCCGCGATGAAGGCGAGGCCGGTGACCCAGGCGGGCAGGGAGCGGCCGGAGAGGAAGAAGTCGAGGCTGGTCTTGACCGAGCGGCGGGCGGCGAAACCGATGCCCAGCACCACGACGAAGTAGATCCCGAGGATCGTGTAGTCCAGCCAGTTGGTGGGGAGTCGGAGCTCTGCGGCCAGGTATGTGGGGGTTTGCATACACACTCGCTTCGTTCGCGAACTGATCCGGTGCGGAACCTACGCCTCTGTGTTCACTGAGTGAACACGTTCGCTGACGTTTTTTGTTTGATCGTGATGAACGCGATGCGCTGGTGAGTTGTGACGTGTTATGTTTGATTCTGTTGGATGACTGGTGGGTGCAGAGGAGTGCGGCAGTGAAGAAGACCTCGACCCGACTGGCCGACGGTCGCGAGCTCATCTACTACGACCTCGCCGACGACACCGTGCGGGACGCCGTGGACCGCCGTCCGCTGGACGCCACCGTCACCACCTCCGAGATCCGCCGCGACCCGCTGCTGGGCGACGCGGTCGCCGTGGCCTCGCACCGTCAGGGGCGTACGTACCACCCGCCGGCCGACGAGTGCCCGCTGTGCCCCTCCGAGGGTGAGCGGCTGAGCGAGATCCCCGACGCGTCCTACGACGTGGTGGTCTTCGAGAACCGGTTCCCCTCGCTCGCCGGGGACTCGGGCAGGTGCGAGGTCGTCTGCTTCACCTCCGACCACCACGCCTCCTTCGCCGGCCTGGGCGAGCGGCAGGCGCGGCTGGTGCTGGATGCCTGGACCGACCGGACGTCCGAGCTGTCGCATCTGCCCTCCGTTGAACAGGTGTTCTGCTTCGAGAACCGGGGGGCCGAGATCGGCGTCACCCTCCAGCACCCGCACGGGCAGATCTACGCCTACCCTTTCACCACCCCCCGCACCGCCCTGATGCTGCGCCAAGTGGCCGCGCACAAGGAGGCGACCGGCGGGGAGAACCTGTTCGACGCCGTGGTGCGGCGGGAAACGTCGGGCGGGCGGATCGTCCTGGAGGGTGAACACTGGGTGGCCTTCGTGCCGTACGCGGCGCACTGGCCCTACGAGGTCCATCTCTACCCCCGGCGCCGGGTGCCCGACCTGCTCGGTCTCGAGGAGGCGGCGCGCACGGAGTTCCCCCGGGTGTATCTGGAACTCCTGAAGCGCTTCGACCGGATCTTCGGGGCGGACGAGCCGCCGACGCCCTACATCGCGGCCTGGCACCAGGCACCGTTCGGCGCGCTGGAGGAGTTCGACGGCGTCACGCGTGACGACTTCGCGCTCCATCTGGAGCTTTTCACCATCCGCCGCACGTCCGGCAAGCTGAAGTTCCTCGCGGGCTCCGAGTCCGGCATGAACGTGTTCATCAACGACGTGCCGCCGGAGCGCGCGGCCGAGCGACTGCGGGAGGTAGCGAGTTCATGAGCGGGAAGTACCTGGTCACCGGGGGTGCGGGATATGTCGGCAGCGTCGTCGCCCAGCATCTGATCGAGGCCGGCCACGAGGTCGTCGTGCTCGACAACCTCTCCACCGGCTTCCGGGAAGGGGTCCCCGCGGACGCCTCCTTCGTCGAGGGTGACATCCGCGATGCCGCCAAATGGCTGGACTCCTCGTTCGACGGCGTGCTGCACTTCGCCGCCTTCTCGCAGGTCGGCGAGTCGGTGCAGAAGCCGGAGAAGTACTGGGACAACAACGTCGGCGGCACCATGGCGCTGCTCGGCGCGATGCGCGAGGCGGGCGTGCGCCGGCTGGTGTTCTCCTCCACGGCGGCCACGTACGGCGAACCGGAGGACGTGCCGATCCGCGAGTCCGCCCCGACCGTCCCCACCAGCCCGTACGGCGCCTCCAAGCTGGCCGTCGACCACATGATCACCGGTGAGGCGAAGGCGCACGGACTGGGCGCGGTCTCCCTGCGCTACTTCAACGTGGCCGGCGCGTACGGGCCGTACGGCGAGCGCCACGACCCCGAGTCGCACCTCATTCCGCTCGTGCTGCAGGTGGCGCAGGGGCGGCGCGAGGCCATCTCGGTCTACGGCGACGACTACCCGACACCCGACGGCACCTGCGTGCGCGACTACATCCACGTCGCCGACCTGGCCGAGGCCCATCTGCTCGCGCTGCGGGCCGCCGCGCCCGGCGAGCACCTGATCTGCAACCTCGGCAACGGCAACGGCTTCTCCGTCCGCGAGGTCGTCGAGACCGTGCGCCGGGTCACCGGGCACCCGGTGCCCGAGGTCGTGGCCCCGCGCCGGGGCGGCGACCCGGCGGTCCTGGTGGCGTCCGCCGCCGTGGCCCGCGAGAAGCTCGGCTGGAACCCGTCGCGCGCGGACCTCGCCGGCATCGTCGCGGACGCGTGGGAGTTCGCGCGGCAGCGCGCCGAGCAGGCCAAGCAGCAGGTAACGAAGGGGCAAGGGGTCAGGTCATGAGCGAGACCGGCGGGTCCGTCGCCGAGCGGTTCGAGCAGCTGTACGGGGCCGCGCCCGAGGGGGTGTGGGCGGCGCCGGGCCGGGTCAACCTGATCGGCGAGCACACCGACTACAACGACGGCTTCGTCATGCCGTTCGCGCTGCCGCACACCGCCGTCGCGGCGGTGTCCCGGCGGGAGGACGGCGTACTGCGCCTGCACTCCGCCGACGTGGACGGGCCGGTCGTGGAACTCACGGTGGACGCCCTCGCCCCCGCGTCCGACAAGCGGTGGACCGCCTACCCGGCGGGCGTGGTGTGGGCGCTGCGCGAGGCCGGGCACGCGGTCACCGGTGCCGACGTCCACCTCGCCTCGACGGTCCCGGCGGGCGCGGGCCTGTCGTCGTCGGCGGCCCTGGAGGTCGTGGTCGCGCTGGCGCTGAACGACCTGTTCGGCCTCCGGCTGCGCGGCCTGGAGCTGGCCCGGCTGTGCCGGCGCGCGGAGAACGTCTACGTCGGCGCCCCGGTCGGGATCATGGACCAGACGGCCTCGGCGTGCTGCGAGAGAGGTCACGCCCTGTTCCTCGACACCCGTGACCTCTCCCGGCGTCAGATCCCCTTCGACCTGGCCGCCGAGGGCATGCGCCTGCTCGTCGTCGACACCCGGGTCGAGCACAGCCACAGCGAGGGCGAGTACGGCAAGCGCCGCGCGGGCTGCGAGAAGGGCGCGGCCCTGCTGGGCGTGGACGCGCTGAGGGACGTGCCGTTCGAGGCACTGGACGAGGTGCTGGAGCGGCTGGGCGACGAGGAGGAGGTGCGCCGGCTGGTCCGCCACGTGGTGACGGAGGACGAGCGCGTCGAACGCGTGGTCCGGCTCCTGGAGTCGGGCGACACTCGGGCGATCGGCCCGGTCCTGGTCGAGGGGCACGCCTCCCTGCGGGACGACTTCCGGGTCTCCTGCCCGGAACTGGACCTGGTGGTGGACACGGCGGTGGGCGCGGGCGCGCTCGGCGCCCGGTTGACCGGCGGCGGCTTCGGCGGCTCGGCCGTCGTCCTGGCCGAGGAGGCCGACGTCCCCGCCGTCACCAAGGCGGTCGGGGAGGCGTTCGCGACGGCCGGGTTCAAGGCCCCGCGGGTCTTCGAGGCGGTGCCGTCGGCGGGGGCCCGGCGGGTGCGCTGACCCTCAGGTCAGCGCCTTGGTCATGGTGTACTCGGTGATCCCCGGCGGGTAGTCGGGGATCACGCACACCACCTCGTAACCGTGCCGCTTGTAGAACTCCGGGGCCTGGAAGTCCCAGGTCTCCACGCGGGAGGCCGTGCAGGCGCGTTCGGCGGCGGCGCGTTCGGCCTCCGCCAGCAGGCGGGAGCCCAGACCCGCCCCCCGGTGACGGCCGTCGACCCAGAGGTACGTCACGTGCAGCCAGGTCGTCCAGGTGTGGCCGACCAGTCCGCCCGCGAGATCACCGTTCGCGTCCGACGCCCACACGTGCAAAGGCGCTTCACGCTCACCCGGGGTTCCGCGCAGCGCGCGCAGGACCGGTGAGGCCGCCGTGTTGGTGTCCCTCAGGCGCCTGCGGAGCAGATCGCGTCGGGCCTTGTCGACTTCTGTCTCAAGACGAAACATGCGGCTCACCATAAACGCGTCGGGCCGCCAGTTCTGCAAATATCCTTCCGCTCCCGGCCCCCGCCCGTACCCTGATGTTCAGCGCCGGTGGGGGTCGGCGCCGTTCAGGGGGCGAGACAGTCGGGTACGGCGTCCGAGGCGGGCCGGCGGCTGTCTCGGCGTCGTACCCGCGCCGGTGTCGTCCTCCCACGACGGGGTAGTTCCCTGCTCTGGTAAGAGCGTGGGGAAGGGGGTTTCGTGGTTCGCGTTCGAGTCCTGGTCGTCGACGACCATCGCATCTTCGCCGAGTCACTGGCCGCGGCACTGGCCGCGGAGCCGGACGTCGACGTGTCGGCGGCGGGCAGCGGCCCGGCCGCGCTGCGCTGCCTGGAACGTGCGGCTTCCGAGGGACGGCGCTTCGACGTGCTGCTCGTCGACGCCGATCTGGGCGGCAGGGTGCCGGGCGGCCGGCCGGCCGTACCGGTGCAGGCCGGTGACGAGGACGGGCTCGTCGACGGGATAGCACTGGTCACCGGTGTGCGTGCGGCGCAGCCGCAGGTGCGGGTCGTCGTCCTCGCCGGGAAGGACGACCCGGCGCGTGCCGCACTCGCCCTGCAGGCGGGAGCCTCCGGATGGGTGGCCAAGGACTGCTCGCTGAACCGGCTGCTCACCGTCATCCGGGGGGTGCTGCGCGACGAGACGCACCTGCCGCCGGCGCTGCTCACCGGCGTGCTGCGCGAACTGACCGCCGCCCGGCGGCACCGCACCGAGAGCGAACGGCTCGTGGAGTCCCTGACCCCGCGCGAGCGGGAGGTGCTCCGGTGCATGGTGGCGGGGCTGGGGCGCAAGGCGGTCGCCGAGCGCCTGTACCTGTCCCCGCACACCGTGCGCACGCACATGCAGAACGTCCTCGGGAAACTGGGCGTGCACTCCACCCTGGCCGCGGTGGCCCTGGCCCGCCGGGCGGGTGTCGGGCCCGCCGACCTAACCGGGGACGTTGTCGAACGGGGCGGTCAACTGGCGTAGCAGCCCGGCCAGTTCGCCGCGCTGGGCGCGGGTGAGTTCCGCGAGGATCGCCCGCTCCTGCGCCAGCAGACCCGCCAGCGCCTGGTCGGCGCGGTCGCGGCCCTCGTCCGTGAGCCGGACCAGGACCCCGCGCCGGTCACTGGGGTCGGGCAGCCGCTCCACCAGGCCCTTCTTGGTGAGGCGGTCGATGCGGTTGGTCATGGTGCCCGAAGTGACGAGCGTCTGGGTGAGGAGCTGCCCCGGGGAGAGCTGGTACGGCGTGCCCGCGCGGCGCAGCGCGGTCAGTACGTCGAACTCCCAGGACTCCAGGCCGTGCTCGGTGAACGCCAGCCGGCGCGCCCGGTCCAGGTGCCGGGCCAGTCTGCTCACCCGGCTGAGCACCTCGAGCGGTTCCACGTCGAGGTCCGGGCGCTCCCGGCGCCACGCTGCGACCAGCCGATCGACCTCGTCCTCCATGGCGATCAGTGTAGTGGTTGTGTCGACGTGAAGTCTCTTGATATCGAACATCTTGACGTCGAGAGGAACGTGGAGGGACGCTGGGAACCCGTCACCGACGACCGGGAGGCACCATGTCTGCGGCGACCCCCACCTGGGACCCCGCCCAGTACCTGCGTCACGCCGGTCACCGTACCCGGCCCTTCGCCGACCTGCTCGCCCGCGTCCCGGAGCCACCGGGGGACCGGCCCCGCATCGCCGACCTCGGCTGCGGCGCCGGCAACGTCACCGCGCTCCTCGCCGAACGCCTGCCCACCGCCCGCGTCACCGGCTACGACAACTCGCCCGAGATGCTCGACCGCGCCCGCGCCGACCACGAGGGCCCGACCCCGGGGGGCGGCCGGCTGGACTTCACCCACGCCGACGTCCGCACGTGGACGCCGGACGAGCGGTACGACCTCATCGTCAGCAACGCCACGCTGCAGTGGATCCCGGGACACGCGGACCGTTTCCCGGAGTGGATCGCCGGGCTCGCCCCCGGCGGCACCCTCGCCTTCCAGGTGCCGGGCAACTTCGATGCCCCCAGCCACGTGCTGATGCGCGAACTGGCCGCCTCCCCGCGCCACCGCGCCCGCCTGGCCGGCGTCCTGCGCCACGACGGGGCGGTGCTCCGGCCGGAGGCGTACCTGGAGCGGCTGACCGCCCTCGGCTGCACGGCCGACGCGTGGGAGACGACGTACGTCCACCTGCTGACCGGCGAGGACCCCGTCCTCGACTGGGTCCGGGGCACCGGCCTGCGCCCGGTCCTGACCGCCCTCGCCGGCGACCCGGAGGCACGGGAGGCGTTCGTCGCCGACTACCGCGACGCCCTGCGCGCCGCCTATCCCGCCACCCCCCACGGCACCCCGTTCCGCTTCCGCCGCGTCTTCGCGGTCGCCGTCAAGGAGACCTGAGAGGGGGATGCCCGCCGCCGTGCGCCACGGCGGCGAGCCGCTGCTAGGACTTGCGGTGACCTATCAGCCGCGGCTTGGGCTCCAGGCCGTCCAGGCCGTGCCAGGCCAGATTGACCAGGTGGGCCGCCACCTCCGCCTTCTTCGGCTTGCGGACGTCCAGCCACCACTGGCCCGTCAGGGCGACCATGCCGACCAGCGCCTGTGCGTACAGCGGGGCCAGCTTCGGGTCGAAGCCGCGGCTCTTGAACTCCCGGCCCAGGATGTCCTCCACCTGGGTGGCGATGTCCGAGATCAGCGAGGCGAACGATCCCGTCGACTGGGGGATGGGCGAGTCCCGGACCAGGATGCGGAAACCGTCCGTGTACTCCTCGATGTAGTCGAGCAGCGCGAACGCGGCCTGCTCGCACAGCTCGCGGGGATGGCCGGCGGTCAGCGAACCGGTCACCATGTCCAGCAGACGCCGCATCTCGCGGTCCACCACCACCGCGTACAGGCCCTCCTTGCCGCCGAAGTGCTCGTACACCACCGGCTTGGAGACCCCGGCCTTCGCCGCGATCTCCTCCACCGACGTGCCCTCGAAGCCCTTCGCCGCGAAGAGGGTGCGCCCGATCTCCAGCAGCTGCTGGCGGCGCTCCGCACCGGTCATCCGGGTGCGGCGCGCACGCCGCGGCTTGTCATCGCTGGGGGTGCTGGAGTCGGTCGCCACAGCGACCATCATGCCGCCTCGGCGGACTCCGTCCCCTGCCGGGAGCCGCCTTCCCCTGTGGAGCGGCGCGAATCGATACGCGAGCGTGACGGCCACCGCACGTCGTACGCCCAGCCCAGCTGCTCGAACCAGCGGATCAGACGGGCCGAGGAGTCCAGCTGCCCGCGCTCCACCCCGTGGCGCGCGGACGTGGGGTCGGCGTGGTGCAGGTTGTGCCAGGACTCACCGCAGGACAGGACCGCCAGCCACCACACGTTGCCCGAGCGGTCGCGCGACTTGAAGGGACGCTTGCCGACCGCGTGGCAGATCGAGTTGATCGACCACGTCACATGGTGCAGCAGCGCCACCCGGACGAGCGAACCCCAGAAGAAACCGGTGAACGCGCCCCACCACGACATGGTGACCAGGCCGCCGATCAGCGCGGGCAGCGCCAGCGAGAGCGCCGTCCACAGGATGAACCACCGGGAGATCGTGCGCAGCGTCCGGTCCTTGATCAGGTCCGGCGCGTACTTGTCCTGCGAGGTCTGCTCCTCGTCGAACATCCAGCCGATGTGCGCCCACCACAGGCCCTTCATCAGCGCGGGGACCGTCTCCCCGTACTTCCACGGCGAATGCGGGTCACCGTCGGCGTCGGAGAACTTGTGGTGCTTGCGGTGATCGGCCACCCACCGCACCAGCGGACCCTCGACCGCCATGGACCCCGCGATCGCCAGCGCGATCTTCAGGGGCCGCTTCGCCTTGAACGAGCCGTGCGTGAAGTGACGGTGGAAGCCGATGGTGATGCCGTGGCAGCCGAGGAAGTAGAAGAACACCAGCAGACCGAGGTCCAGCCAGCTCACCCCCCACCCCCACGCCAGCGGCACCGCCGCCACCAGCGCCAGGAAGGGGACGGTGATGAAGAGCAGCAGCGTGATCTGCTCGATGGAACGCTTGCGCTCGCCGCCCAGCGTCGCGGAGGGCGCCACGTCGTCGGACCGCGTCTGCTTCGAGGCTTCGTCGAGCACATCGGAAGGTGAGGTCATGCGTGTCCTCTGTGGGGTATGGGGACTGAGGGTGGGTGCCGGGCCGCCGGAACCGACGGTCTTCCTACGGTTCCGTAACCTACGGCAACGTAAGTATGGCAGCGCGCCGTCCGGCGGCAAGAGCCCGTGGGCCTGCGTCTCCGGGTCGGCACCTATCCTTGAGGTCGGTCGGACAGCGCGGTCCGCTCTGATTTCTCCCCGGACGCCCGGCCCGTGAGCGGCGCACGCCGCGCGAGGCGCCGTCCGGGTTCCCTCCCAGACGAGCTTCAACACTGCAAGGAGCCGCACCTGTGAGCAGTGCCGACGACCAGACCACCACGACGAGCAGCGAGCTGCGTGCCGACATCCGCCGGCTGGGTGATCTCCTAGGAGAGACCCTGGTCCGCCAGGAGGGCCCGGAACTGCTCGACCTCGTCGAGAAGGTACGCCGACTCACCCGTGAGGACGGCGAGGCCGCCGCCGAGCTGCTGCGCGGCACCGAACTCCAGACCGCGGCCAAGCTGGTCCGCGCCTTCTCCACCTACTTCCACCTGGCCAACGTCACCGAGCAGGTGCACCGCGGCCGGGAACTGCGCGCCCGCCGCGCCGCCGAGGGCGGGCTGCTCTCCCGCACCGCCGACCGCCTCAAGGACGCCGACCCCGAGCACCTGCGCCAGACCGTGCGGCACCTCAACGTGCGGCCCGTCTTCACTGCCCACCCCACCGAGGCCGCACGCCGCTCCGTCCTCAACAAGCTCCGCCGGATCGCGGCCCTCCTCGACACCCCGGTCATCGCCACCGACCGGCGCCGCCTGGACACCCGGCTCGCCGAGAACATCGACCTCGTCTGGCAGACCGACGAACTGCGCGTGGTCCGGCCCGAGCCCGCCGACGAGGCCCGCAACGCGATCTACTACCTCGACGAACTGCACGCCGGCGCGGTCGGCGACGTCCTGGAGGACCTCACGGCCGAGCTGGAGCGCGTCGGCGTCCACCTCCCCGACGACACCCGGCCCCTCACCTTCGGCACCTGGATCGGCGGCGACCGCGACGGCAACCCCAACGTCACCCCCCAGGTGACCTGGGACGTCCTCATCCTCCAGCACGAACACGGCATCAACGACGCCCTGGAGATGATCGACGAACTGCGCGGCTTCCTCTCCAACTCCATCCGCTACGCCGGAGCCACCGAGGAACTGCTGACCTCCCTCCAGGCCGACCTCGACGCCCTCCCCGAGATCAGCCCCCGCTACAAGCGGCTCAACGCCGAGGAGCCCTACCGGCTCAAGGCCACCTGCATCCGGCAGAAGCTGGAGAACACCAAGCTCCGCCTCGCCAAGGGCACCGGGCACGAGCCCGGCCGCGACTACCTCGGCACCGGCGAACTCCTCGCCGATCTGCGGATCGTCCAGGCCTCCCTGCGCGAACACCGCGGCGGGCTGTTCGCCGACGGCCGTCTCGCCCGCACGATCCGCACCCTGGCCGCCTTCGGCCTCCAGCTCGCCACCATGGACGTGCGCGAGCACGCCGACGCCCACCACCACGCCCTCGGCCAGTTGTTCGACCGGCTCGGTGAGGAGTCCTGGCGGTACGCCGACATGCCGCGCGACTACCGGTCCAGGCTCCTCGCCAAGGAACTGCGCAGCAGGAGGCCCCTCGCCCCCACCCCGGCGCCCGTCGACGCCGCCGGCGAGAAGACCCTCGGCGTGTTCCAGACCGTCAAGCGGGCCCTGGAGGTCTTCGGCCCCGAGGTCGTCGAGTCGTACATCATCTCCATGTGCCAGGGCGCCGACGACGTCTTCGCCGCCGCCGTCCTCGCCCGCGAGGCCGGGCTCATCGACCTGCACGCCGGCTGGGCGAAGATCGGCATCGTCCCCCTGCTGGAGACCACCGACGAGCTCAAGTCCGCCGACACCATCCTCGAGGACATGCTCGCCGACCCCTCCTACCGGCGTCTCGTCGCCCTGCGCGGCGACGTCCAGGAGGTCATGCTCGGCTACTCCGACTCCTCCAAGTTCGGCGGCATCACCACCAGCCAGTGGGAGATCCACCGCGCCCAGCGCCGCCTGCGCGACGTCGCCCACCGCTACGGCGTCCGGCTGCGCCTCTTCCACGGCCGCGGCGGCACCGTCGGCCGCGGCGGCGGCCCCACCCACGACGCCATCCTCGCCCAGCCCTGGGGCACCCTGGAGGGCGAGATCAAGGTGACCGAGCAGGGCGAGGTCATCTCCGACAAGTACCTGATCCCGGCGCTCGCCCGGGAGAACCTGGAGCTGTCCGTCGCGGCCACCCTCCAGGCGTCCGCCCTGCACACCGCGCCCCGCCAGTCCGACGAGGCCCTCGCCCGCTGGGACGCCGCCATGGACGTCGTCTCCGACGCCGCCCACACGGCCTACCGGGGGCTCGTCGAGGACCCCGACCTGCCGACGTACTTCCTGGCCTCCACGCCGGTCGACCAGCTCGCCGACCTGCACCTGGGCTCGCGGCCCTCCCGCCGCCCCGGCTCCGGCGTCTCGCTCGACGGACTGCGCGCCATCCCGTGGGTGTTCGGCTGGACCCAGTCCCGGCAGATCGTCCCCGGCTGGTACGGCGTCGGTTCCGGCCTCAAGGCACTGCGCGAGGCCGGCCTGGACACCGTGCTCGACGAGATGCACGAGCAGTGGCATTTCTTCCGCAACTTCATCTCCAACGTGGAGATGACCCTGGCCAAGACCGACCTGCGCATCGCCCAGCACTACGTCGACACCCTCGTCCCCGACGAGCTCAAGCACGTCTTCGACGCCATCAAGGCCGAGCACGAGCTCACCGTCGCCGAGGTCCTGCGCGTCACCGGCGAACAGGAACTCCTGGACGCCAACCCCGTCCTGAAGCAGACCTTCAGCATCCGCGACGCCTACCTGGACCCGATCTCCTACCTCCAGGTGGCCCTCCTCAAGCGCCAGCGCGACGCCGCCGAGGCCGGCACGGAGCCCGACCCGCTGCTCTCCCGGGCCCTGCTGCTCACCGTCAACGGCGTGGCGGCCGGCCTGCGCAACACCGGCTGACCCGCGGCCGACGCGGAGGTGCCCCCGGGCCGGTACGGCCCGGGGGCACCCCCGTCGGTCCTGACGGCCGGGTCGGCCGGCGTACCCGCGGCGGCGCAGCACCCCGCCTCAGACCGCCAGGAAAGCCGCCGTGAGCAGAGCCGTTCCCGACAGCGCCATCACCCACGCCACCCGCGTCCGCAGCAGCCCGCCCGCCACCACGACCGACGCGAGCAGCAGCGCACCGCCCAGCGGCACCCAGGAGTAGAGGATCCCCGCGGGACCGGAGCGGACCGCGTCCTCCCCGCCCGGCTTCAGCACCACGGTGTAGGTCCGCCCCTTCTCCACGGCCACCGAGTCCTCCAGGACGACCCTCTCCCGCAGCTGCGACCCCTGCGACAACGGCCTGTACGGACCCGAGCACGACCGGGCGCCGCACGAGGTCACCTCCACCGTGCCGCGCTCGCGCCCCTTCGTGAGCATCGCGTGCTGCGCCGTACCCCACGACGCCCACACACCCGCGATCAGGATCAGCGCGGCGACCGTGCCCATCGCCGCGAACCGGCCGAACCGCAGGGCGGAGGAGCCACGGGAGGAGCTGACCGCAGAAGGCATGGCCGCGATCCTTGGCCATGACATCGCGGTAGGTCAACTCCGTCGGGGGGCAGTACGGGACAAGCCCCACGAAGCCCCCCTCGGCGGATCACGAGTTGTACGTGCCCTGCGCCCGCTCCAGCCCCTCGATCACCAGACACTCCACCGCGTCCGCCGCCCGGTCCACGAAGTAGTCCAATTCCTTGCGCTCCACCGACGAGAAGTCCTTCAGCACGAAGTCCGCCACCTGCATCCGCCCCGGCGGCCTGCCGATCCCGAACCGCACCCGGTGGTACTCCCGCCCGAACGCCTGCGTCAGCGACTTCAGCCCGTTGTGACCGTTGTCCCCCCCACCGAGCTTCAGCCGCAGCGTCCCGTAATCGATGTCCAGCTCGTCGTGGATCGCGACCACCCGCTCCGCCGGCACCTTGTAGAACTCCCGCAGCGCGTTCACCGGTCCGCCCGACAGGTTCATGTACGACATCGGCTTCGCCACGACCACCCGCCGGTTCCCCGGACCCGGCGGCCCGATCCGGCCCTCCACCACCTGCGCCTGGGCCCGGCCGGCCCGCTTGAACCGGCCCCCCATCCGCTCCGCCAGCAGATCCGCCACCATGAACCCCACGTTGTGGCGGTTCATCGCGTACCCCGGCCCGGGATTGCCCAGCCCCACCACCAGCCAGGGACCCGCCGCGCCTGCCGCATCCGTCGTCACGCCATGTCTCCTTCATACGCGTCGGCCGCTGCCCCCGCACGGGAACAGCGGCCGACGAACGACGACACTCGAAGAGGATCAGGCCTCGGCGGCCTCTTCGCCCTCACCCTCGGCACCCTCGGGCGCCTCCTCGGCCTGCGCGGCCAGGACCTGCAGGACGACGGCGTCCTCCTCGACGGTCAGCGTCACGCCCTTGGGCAGCGTGATGTCCTTGGCCAGGACGGAGGCACCGGCCTCCAGACCCTCCACGGAGACCGTCACGCCCTCCGGGATGTGCGTGGCCTCGGCCTCGACGGGCAGCGCCGGCAGCACGTGCTCCAGCAGGTTGCCGCCCGGAGCCAGCTCACCCTCGGTCTGCACCGGGATCTCGACCTGGACCTTCTCACCGCGCTGCACCAGCTGCAGGTCGACGTGCTCCAGGAAGCCCTTCAGCGGGTCACGCTGCACGGCCTTCGGGATCGCCAGCTCGTTCGACTTGCCGTCGATGTCCAGCGCGATCAGCACGTTCGGCGTACGCAGCGCCAGCAGCAGCTCGTGGCCCGGAAGGGTCAGGTGCAGCGGGTCGGAACCGTGCCCGTACAGGACACCCGGAACGTTGTTCTCACGGCGGATACGGCGCGCGGCACCCTTGCCGAACTCGGTGCGCGTCGCGGCGGAGATCTTCACCTCGGACATGGTCACTCCTCGAAGTCAGAAACGGACGTGGTCACCCGGCCACGAACGGCCTGCTACGAAGAGCGCGTCGATAACGGACCGCCGTACAAGCCTCGTATGAAGCGGTACGGCCTCCCTCGCCGAGCAACTGCAACAGTCTACTCGGACCAGGAGGCCGTACCCAAAACGATCAACGGAACCCGCACGGGCGCCCGACTGCAGAACCCTTACTGCTCGTCGAACAGGCTCGTCACCGAACCGTCCTCGAACACCTCACGCACCGCACGCGCGATCGTCGGCGCGATCGACAGCACCTTGATCTTGTCCAGGCTCTCGCTCAGCTCACTCGGCGTCGGCAGCGTGTCCGTGAACACGAACTCACTCACCTTCGAGTTCTTCAACCGGTCCGCCGCCGGACCCGACAGCACACCGTGCGTCGCCGTCACGATGACGTCCTCCGCACCGTGCGCGAACAACGCGTCCGCCGCCGCACAGATCGTGCCACCCGTGTCGATCATGTCGTCCACCAGAACGCACACGCGGCCCTTCACCTCACCGACCACCTCGTGCACGGTGACCTGGTTCGCCACGTCCTTGTCCCGGCGCTTGTGCACGATCGCCAGCGGCGCACCCAGCCGGTCGCACCAGCGGTCCGCCACCCGCACACGGCCCGCGTCCGGAGACACCACCGTCAGCTTCGAACGGTCCACCTTCGCGCCCACGTAGTCCGCCAGCAGCGGCAACGCGAACAGATGGTCCACCGGACCGTCGAAGAAGCCCTGGATCTGGTCCGTGTGCAGATCCACCGTCAGCAACCGGTCCGCGCCCGCCGTCTTCATCAGATCAGCGATCAGACGCGCCGAGATCGGCTCACGGCCCCGGTGCTTCTTGTCCTGCCGCGCGTAACCGTAGAACGGCACGATGACCGTGATCGACCTGGCCGACGCACGCTTCAGCGCGTCGATCATGATCAGCTGCTCCATGATCCACTTGTTGATCGGAGCGGTGTGGCTCTGGATCAGGAAACAGTCGGCACCACGAGCCGACTCCTGATACCGCACATAGATCTCGCCATTGGCGAAGTCGAAGGCCTTCGTCGGGACGACCCCGACACCCAGCTGGTGGGCGACCTCCTCGGCAAGCTCGGGGTGTGCGCGGCCGGAGAAGAACATCATCTTCTTCTCCCCGGTCGTCTTGATCCCGGTCACAGCACTTTCTCCTCAGAGGTGTCGCAGCAGGTGGGGGTGCGGATGTGCACTTATCACGGTACGCGGTGTTCGCGGCGGCGGAATCCGGTCACCCCTCCTCGGCCGGCTCCCGGGACGCCGCCTCCGCGGCCTTCGCCGCGGCACTCCCCGGACGCTTACGGGCCACCCAGCCCTCGATATTCCGCTGCTGACCACGGGCCACAGCCAGCGAACCGGGCGGCACATCCTTCGTGATCACCGAGCCGGCAGCCGTGTAGGCACCGTCCCCGACCGTGACAGGCGCCACAAACATGTTGTCCGAACCCGTCTTGCAGTGCGAGCCGACCGTCGTGTGGTGCTTGTGCTCCCCGTCATAGTTGACGAACACACTCGCCGCACCGATGTTCGAGAACTCGCCGATCGTGGCATCACCCACATACGACAGATGCGGAACCTTCGTCCCCTCACCGATCGACGCGTTCTTCGTCTCCACGTACGTACCGATCTTGCCCTTACGGCCCAGCACCGTCCCCGGACGCAGATACGCGTACGGCCCGACCGTCGCCTCAGGACCCACCTCGGCACCCAGCGCCACCGTGTTGTCCACCCGCGCGCCCGCACCCACCCGCGTATCCGTCAGCCGCGCGTTCGGACCCACCTCGCACCCCTCGGCGAGATGCGTCGCACCGTGCAACTGCGTACCCGGATGGACCAGGACGTCCCGCTCGAACGTCACCGTCGCGTCCACCCACGTCGTGGCCGGGTCCACCACCGTCACCCCCGACAGCATGGCCGCCGTCAGCAACCGGTCGTTCAGGATCCGCCGCGCCTCCGACAACTGCACCCGGTTGTTGATCCCCGCGATCTCCCGGTGATCACCCGCCACCGACGCACCCACCCGGTGCCCCGCCTCACGCAGGATCCCGAGCACGTCCGTCAGATACTCCTCGCCCTGACTGTTGTCCGTACGCACCCTCTTCAGCGCATCCGCGAGCAACGCCCCGTCGAACGCGAACACCCCCGAGTTGATCTCCCGGATCTCCCGCTGCGCCTCGGACGCGTCCTTGTGCTCCACGATCGCCGTCACGGCACCGGTGCCGTCACGGACGATCCGCCCGTACCCCGTCGCGTCCGGCACCTCGGCCGTCAGCACGGTCACCGCGTTGCCGTCCGCCGCGTGCGTCGCGGACAACTGCCGCAGCGTCCCACCCGTCAGCAGCGGGGTGTCACCGCACACGACCACCACGATCCCGTCCACGGAACCGCCCAGCTCCTCCAGCCCCATCCGCACGGCGTGACCCGTGCCGTTCTGCTCCTCCTGAACGGCGGTGCGGACGGCCGGGGCGATCCCGGCGAGGTGCGCGGTCACCTTCTCGCGGGCGTGCCCCACGACGACGACCAGGTTCTCCGGCTCGAGTTCACCGGCGGCGGTGAGCACATGACCCACCAGGGAACGGCCACAGATGTCGTGCAGGACCTTCGGTGTGGCCGACTTCATACGGGTGCCCTCACCCGCTGCGAGTACGACGACGGCTGCCGGGCGAATGGCGCTCACGGGATGCCCTTCGGCTGTGTTGGGGTGGGGGTGACACCCGCAGGATACCGGGGCGTTTCCGGGGGGACATGAGTGCGGGCCCTGACGCAGATGTTCAGGGCCCGCACTCACTGGGCTCCCGGGGGAGGACTCGAACCCCCATAAGTGACACCAAAAGACACCGTCTTGCCCTTAGACGACCCGGGATAGCCCTTATGTCCGGTTCGATAGATCGTCCGGACGGACAGCTCCTACTATGCCGTACCACCAGCCCTCGATGCGACGGTACAGCTCGGCACCTCGCAGGACGCTGACGACGAGGCAGCCCCGGTAGTCGTCGCCGACGTTCTTGCGGACGGTCTTGGGGTTGTGCTTCTTGATGGTCGTCTTCTGGAGCAGTGCCACGTCGATCCCCAGGAGCCCGGCCCAGTGACGCTCGGCGCCCTCGACGTCGGCCGTCTCGTGGATCATGACCCGGTAGCGCAGACGACTGCGCTCCACTCCCAGCAGGTCCAGCCAGGCCAGGTAGACGTGGATCACGCCGGGGTCGCTGTTGACGAACTGGACGTTCTCACGCCTGGCGTACGGCTTGTCCTTCGCGCCTTCGGCCCAGTAGAGGGCCACGCCGGCGATGAACAGCTCGCGGTCGGTCAGTGTGCCGATCTCGCCGGCGGCGGTCGCCTTGGTCCGCTGTCGTTCCTCTTCGCGCCGCCTGAGTGTGGCTTCCCAGCCGCGCCTCGCGATCGCCGAGGCCTCCTCGCGGGTGCGTTTCCGCTCCGGCTTCGGCAGGTCCCGTACCCACAGGGAGATCGAGCTCTTGGAGCAGCCGAGCTCGACCTGGATCTGGTCGTACGTCCAGCCCTGGAGCCGGAGATCTCTCGCCCTCTCCCGCAGCCCGTCCTTCGCGTTCGGCCGTCTCGTCCATTCCGGGGCCGGTTCGCCCTGCAGGAGGCGGTTGAGGATGTCGTTGTTGTCCACGTGGAGCCGGTCGCGGATCTGGCGTCGGCTCAGTCCCGCCCGTCGCAGTTCCACCGCCCGCTCGCGCAGGCCCTCGAAGTCGGCGTATTTGCCTGGTGCGTGTGTCACACGCATACCGTCCGGGCGGAATGTGGGCTTCCTCCTTCGAACGGTGACCGATTCAGCAGTTCGAGGGATTTCGGGGCGTACCGCGTCCGATCGGTCACCCTGTGTGGTGGGGGTTTGTCGTGGAAACTCGCCGGATGACGGGTGGGGGGCGCCCGTAGGGTGGAGGCATGACCACGACGGGGGAAGACCATGTGACGGCCCGGGGAGGGCCGTGGTGGTGGGAGCGGCGCCGCAGTGCCGTGTTCGATGGGGGGCTCGCGCTGGTGTCCGCGCTGGAGTGCGGGCTTGAGGGGGTCCCGTTCGCGCGGGAGGCGGGCATCCCGGCGGCCGCGGGGATCGTGTTCGGTGTGCTGGCGGGGTCGGTGCTGCTGGTGCGGCGGCAGTGGCCGATCGCGGTGGTGCTGGTGGCGATCGCGGTGACGCCGGCCTCGATGGGTTTCCTGTTGGGCATCGTGGGCCTGTATTCGCTGGCCGCGTCGGATCTGCCGCGGCGGATCATCGGTTCGCTGGCCGGGATGCAGATGGTCGGGGTGCTCATCGTGATGTTCGTGCGGATGCGCCAGGACATCGCGAAGGAGGACGTGGACGTCGGGGACTGGATCGTGCCGTTCGCGTCGATCACGACGGCGCTGGGGGTGACGGCTCCTCCGTTGCTGCTGGGGCTGTACGTGGGGGCGCGGCGGCGGTTGATGGAGAGTCTGCGGGAGCGGGCGGACAGTCTGGAGCGGGAGCTGCAGCTGCTGGCGGAGCGGGCGGAGGAGCGGGCCGAGTGGGCGCGCAGCGAGGAGCGGACGCGGATCGCCCGTGAGATGCACGACGTGGTCGCGCACCGGGTGAGTCTGATGGTGGTGCACGCTGCGGCGTTGCAGGCGGTGGCGCGGAAGGACCCCGAGAAGGCGGTGCGGAACGCCGCGCTGGTGGGGGACATGGGGCGGCAGGCGTTGACGGAGTTGCGGGAGATGCTCGGGGTGCTGCGGTCCGGTGGGGACGGGGTGCGGCGGCGGGAGCGGGCGTCGGTGCCGTTGGCGGCGGTGGGGGTGGCCGCGGCGGCGGCGGCGTCGCGGGCGGTGGACGGGGCCGGGGGGCCGGGTGAGGGGCCGTCGCTGTCGGAGATCGACGAGTTGGTGGGGCAGTCGGCGGCCGCGGGGATGGTCGTGGATCTGTCGGTGGTGGGGGAGAGCCGTGCGTATGCGCCGGAGGTGGAGGCGACGGCGTATCGGGTGGTGCAGGAGGCGTTGACGAACGTTCACAAGCACGCGGCGGGTGCGAAGACGTATGTGCGTCTGGCGCACCGGGTGTCGGAGATCGCGATGCAGGTGGAGAACGAGCCGCCGCCGGAGGCGGCGTCGTCGGCGGGGCTGCCGTCGGGTGGGAACGGTCTGGTGGGGATGAAGGAGCGGGTGTCCGCGCTCGGCGGGGTGTTCGTGTCGGGGCCGACGGACGCGGGGGGTTTCCGGGTGTCGGCGGTGATTCCGGCGTCGTAGCCGGTGCGGGGTGGTCAGCCGGCGGTGAGGCGGACGGGTTCGATGCCGGAGACGAGGGTGGCGATGCCCTGGTCGATGGTGGGGCCGAGGTACCAGTCGCCGGTGTGGTCGAGGGCGTAGACGCGGCCGTGGGTGTCGATGGCGAGGAGTGCCTGGGTGTCGGTTTCGGCGCCGAGGGGGCTGACCTCGGTGTCGAGGGCGCGGCCGAGGTCGCCGAGGGTGCGGGCCATGTGGAGTCCGTGCAGGGGGTCGATGTGGAGGTGGGCGGGGGCGACTTGGCGGCCGGGTCCGGTGGGGGTGATGTGGAGGCCGCCGAATTCGGCCCAGGCTTCGACGGCCGCGGGGAAGACGGCGTGGCGGTGTCCTGCGGGTGAGGTGTGGTCGCGCAGGGTGTCGGCCCAGATCTCGGCCTGTTTGATGTCCCAGCGTCCGGGTTGCCATCCGGCGGCGCGCAGGGCGGCGTCGACGGGGACGGCGAAGCGGGTGGTGGAGGTGCGGTCGGTGTGCATCGGCTCTTCGTTCGTCGAGGTCGTGGGAGGTGCGGGGTGGTTCAGCCGTTGGTGGCGGCGGGGTCGACCATGCGGACGCCGAAGTGGGCGGTGAGGGCGGTGCAGGCGCGGCAGGGGGCGGCGTAGCTGCCGTGGAGGGGGTCGCCGTCCTCGCGGATGCGGCGGGTGGTGAGTTTGGCTTGCTTGAGGGCTTTGCGTGCTTCGCCGTTGGTCATGGGTTTGCGTGCGGCGCGTTTGCTGCGTGCGGCGTCGGCGGTGGTGAGGTGCCGGGAGATGAGGATGGTTTCGGCGCAGCGTCCGGTGAAGCGGTCGCGCTGGTCGCTGGTGAGGGTGTCGAGGAAGTCCTTGACGAGGGGGTGGAGGGCGGGGGGTGTGTCGCCGCGGGCGGCGGTGCCGGTGAGGGTTTCGCCGCGGACGGAGAGGGCGGCGGCGATGGTGGGCAGGATGCCGTCGCGGCGGTGGTGGAGGGTGGGGGTGGGGGTGGTTCCGGTGGCGCTCCAGCCGATGCGGGGGTCGCCGGAGCGGGGGTCGCCGGATGGGCCGGTGTGCGTTCCCGGCTGCGTCACGTTCATGATCATCATCCCCTCCCGAGCATCCCCCCGGTGGTCACAGAGTGCCAAACGGCGCGGCTGATTCGGAAGCTGGGGCGGTGCGACACGCCCGTGTCCGGGCGGGCTGTCACGGGAGGGTGACGGCTGGTCACGGAAGCGGAGGGGCGGGTGACCGGTGCCGGTGACCGGTCGGGTCGTACCGCATAGGCTGTCGGCACCGCGATCCACGCGGTGATCCGCGCGTTGAGCGTGCGGGCGCCGTGCGGGTCGTGGCGGTAAGCAGTCGAGACAGACGTGACAGTCGAATACGTTCCGTAACGGTCCGAAGGTGGGCGGTGCGGGCGTACAGAGTGCCGCAGGGGGCAACCGCCATGACGACAGGTCGGCTCGGGCTGGGGGCACCTCCCGGCCGCCAGGCCGGGGGACACGCCGCGCCGCCGAACGCGGCCTACGCCGGGCAGGTCGTGCACTTCCCGGATCCGGTGCGGGCGGCCCGCCATCCGGGAGGGGTGCGGGTGGACGAGCGTGGTTACCCCGACTTCTCGCCCTACGCGCGTGCGGCGGTGGAGATCGCGGAGCCGCCGGAGGGTTTCGGTGTCGACGAGTTGCGGCTGACGGACTACGTGTCGGCGAACGCGGCGCTGGCGGCGAGCGGGCACGAGCTGTGGGACACGGTGCCCGCGGTGGCGACGCCGCACGGCTGGACGTGGCACCACGTGGTGGGGACGCGGCGGCTGGAGCTGGTGCCGGTCGAGGTGAAGGCGCTGCTGCGGCATCACGGCGGGGTGGCGACGTCGGCGGTGGACCACGGCAAGCGGGGCACGCGGCCGTTGCAGGAGACGCGTCCGGCGCATTTCGGGCTGCCGAAGTCGGGTGTGGCGGTGACGGAGTCGCAGGTGCTGGGTGTCGAGGAGGATCTGGGGTACCGGCTGCCGGGTGCGTACCGGTCGTTCCTGAAGGCGGCGGGTGGCTGCGCGCCGGTGGGGACGGCGCTGGACGCGGAGCTGGGTCTGCTGGTGGACCAGCCGTTCTTCACGGTGCGGGACGAGGCGGCGGTCAACGACCTCGTGTACGTCAACAAGTGCCTGCGTGACCATCTGACCAAGGACTATCTGTGCGTGGCCTTCGTGCAGGGCGGTCTGCTGGCCGTGAAGGTGCGGGGCGAGCGGCAGGGTTCGGTGTGGTTCTGCGCGTACGACGACGCGCGGGACGTCGATCCGTCGTGGCCGCCGGCCGAGCGGGTGGAGCGGCTGCTGCTGGCGTGCGGTGACGACTTCGACGCGTTCCTCGCGCGGCTGGCGGGTTCTCCGCCGGAGCTGGAGACGGTGGCGAATCTGATGGTGGACGGCGGGTTCGCGCGTGCCGTTCCGGTTTCTTCCGCGGGGGAGTGAGCTTCGGCGATGGTGACGTTCGCGCAGGCGCAGGAGCGCGCGGAGGAGTGGGTCAACGGGGATGTCCCGTCGTACCAGCATCGTGAGGTGCGGGTGCGGGAGTTCGACCTCGGGTTCGTGGTGTGGGCGGAGGACCGTGCGGACGGGCCCCGTTCGGACGGTGGTGCGCAGCGGCTGGTGATCGCCCGGGACAGCGGCGAGGCGACGTTGTGGCCCGCGCTTCCGGTGGGTGAGGTGATCCGCCGGTACGAGGAGGAGTACGGCCGTGCGGCCGCGGCGCCCGAGCCGGCGCCGGTGCCGCCCGCGCGGGTGGATCTGAATCAGACGTCGTTCCTGCTGAGTCCGCCGGAGTGGCTGCAGGAGGCGGCGGACCGGCTGGGGATTCCGGACCGGCGCGGGGAGGGCGCGGGGGCCGGCGCGGTTCCGGGGCAGGTTCCGGCTCCGGGCGCCGCGTCCTCCGCATCCGCCTCCGGCTCCGGTTCGTCCGGTGGTGCGGGGTCGGGGTCGGGCCGGGCATCGGACTCCGTGCCTGCCGCGCCGGGCCCGGACGCGGGGCCGCAGGACGCTCCGGCGGGGCCGGCGGGTCCGGCTGCCGGGGCGGGGAGCGGGGCGGCGTGGCCCGCCGCCGGGGACTCCCGGGAGGGGGCCGGCATGCCCGCCGGGGCGACGCCGTGGGCCGGTACGGACACCAACGCCGATGCCGGTGAGGACCGTTCCGTGCCGCTGCCGGAGACGGTGTTCGCCCCGCAGCTGAGCGAGTCCGGCGACGACACGCCGTCCCCGCCCTCCGTGACGGCGGAGGCGCGGACGGCGCTGCTGTCGGGCGGCAGTCAGCTCCCGCCGACGGCTGTGGCGCCCGCGCTCCCGGACCCCGGGGCGGGACGGGGAACGCCGCCGCCCGCGCCGGGCGCACCCGCGCTGGGCACGCCTG
>NZ_JFCB01000011.1 GCF_000725125.1 Streptomyces toyocaensis | reverse complement strand
TCCCGCCACCAAACGGACCCCGGTCCCGCCCCGACCACGCAAACAGCCCGTTCCCGCCTCCCCCACCCCACGGGCACCCCGCCCACGCGGGGATCCCGCACAAACGGACCCCGGTCCCGCCCCGACCACGCAAACAGCCCGTTCCCGCCTCCCCCCAGCCCCACCGGCACCCCGCCCGCACCCTGGGAGAAGGGCCCTCACAGGGCGCGGGCCCGCACGGGGATCCCGCACCAACGGGCCGGCCCCGCGCCGGTCGGCGCCACGGCCCGTTCGCGCCCAGGCGCCGGGAGGGCGGCAGCCGCGCGTGGCCGCCGAGGGGTCACGCCCAGAAGCCCGGGGCGACCCCGGCCCGCGCCCCTCGCACCAGGAACGGCGACGGGGCCCGCGCGCGATGTGCGCGGGCCCCGTCGGGGTGGGCGGCGGGTCAGGACGCCGCGCTGCGCAGGCCCTGGACGTCGATGTGCTCGGTCTCGTCGTGCTCCGTCAGGTCGATGACCTGGCCGACCCCGCGCGCCGCCTCGTCGGCCGGCTTGTACCGCGCCTCGGCCTCGGCCTTGTGCAGCGCCAGCGCCTCCTGGCCGACGACATCGGCGAGGTCCTCGTTCTGCACGGCGTCCAGGGCCGTCCCCTCCGTGTCCTTCTTCGTCCCGAAGAAGTCGAACCCGCCCCCGGACACGGGACGCCGTACGGGCGCCGCCGATGGCACGACCGCGACCGCGGTCGGCACGGTGAAGTGTCCGGAGGTCTGCCGCACGGGCTGGGCCGGAGGGGCGGCCGGTGCGGTGGAGGCGGCCGTGCGCTCGTGATCGCCGGCCGCCTCGGGCTGCCCCTCGGCCTCGTCCTCCTGCGCGGGCTCCGGCTTGGGCTTCCCGGTGGGCTCGGGACCGTCGTCCTCGGGGGTGCCGTCACCCTTCGGGAGGTCGTTCCGCTTCGGGGCGGCCGCGGTCTGCGGCGCGTCGCCGGCGGGCCGGGCGCCGGCGTCCGTCCCGGCGGCGTCGGCGGTCTCCGTCCCCCCGGCCTCCTCGCCGGCGTCCCGGACGAGCCGCGACAGCGCCGCGGCGGCCCGCAGGAACAGCTTGGACCCCTCCGGCGAGAAGACGGCGGGGGCCACCACCTCCGCCTCCCCGGCGCCGGTCCCGTCCTCCGCCACCGCCTCCACCGACTCCGGCTCCACCGACTCCGGCTTCACGGACGCCGCCGACGCCGCCGACGGCCCCGCCGGCAGCGCGCGGGCCGGGACCGCCGCCTCTATCTCGAGGACCCGGCGCTCCTCCAGGACGCTCGCCCGCTCGACCTCCGCCGCCGCGTACCGCCGCAGCAGCGACGCGTGCTCGTTGCGCAGCCCGGCCAGCTCCGCGCGCTTGGCGCGCAGCCGCTGCTCCAGCTTCGTCCGCAGTTCGCGCGACTCCTCGAGGTCGGACTCGAGTTCGGCGACCCGTTCCTCGAAACGCCACTCGTCGCTCGCACGCGCACGCGTGAGATCGGCGACGCGTTTACCCGCCTGGGCGTCCCAGTGCCGCATGACGACGGCGCCGACGACCGCGGTGACCGCGGCGGCCGCGGCCAGGACACGAAGCACCATCGGTTGCGTGAACACCCAGGGCCCCAGGGCGCAGACGACGGAGACGCCTGCGATCGCCGACGGGGGCAGCATCCTGTGCAGGGGCGGGGAATGACGGTGACGTCCACGTGGCATGGCCAGAAACTTACCGCGCGTAGGCGAATCATGGTGCCCCGCCCCGTAAAAACAAAGCCATACCCGGGGATTCACAGGGCATCAGGGAAGCCGGCCGCGCGTGAATAGGCACGCGCCCCAAATTCCTCAAGATCATTTACTCACCCGGAGACGATGAAGTCGTCTCACACGCATTCCACTTCACGTTCGTCCGCGCCGCGGCACCCCCGCCGGAACAACCGCCCGCGCGGAGTGAACCTCTCCCCCGGCGCCACCGTCCTAGAGGGCGCAATGTCGCCGGATGCCCGAATCGGCACCGGATCCACGGTCTCTCGCAGAGCTACGGAACGAGATGTCTGTCAGGACAGGTGAGCACATGCCGGGCGGGGAACCGAGACCCACGGGCGGACAGCGGCCCACGGACGGGCCACGGGACCCCGGAGCCCTGAAGGGCGCGCGCCGCCTGCCACGCGGCCCGCGTCCCGAGGCGGTCCCCGTCCTCGCCGGACGGGCCTGCGCCCTGGTGGGCCTGCTGGACATCGCCGCGGGCGTCTTCCCGCGCTTCCGGCACAGCCGTATGCACGCCGTCGCCGAGGTACTGCCCGGCGCGCTCGGTCCGTTCGCGGCCGCCCTCTCGCTCAGCGCCGGGGTGCTGTTGCTGCTGCTCGCGCACGGGCTGAAGCGGGGCAAGCGCCGGGCCTGGCGAGCCGCCGTCGCCCTGCTGCCGGCCGGCGCGGTCGCCCAGTTCACCTACCGCCACTCCGTCCTGGGCGTCCTGCTCACCCTCGCACTGCTCGCGCCCCTGCTGCGCCACCGCGACCAGTTCACCGCCCTGCCCGACCCGCGCGGCAGATGGCGGGCGCTGGCCAACTTCGTCCTGATGGGCGCCGGTTCGCTGCTCCTCGGCCTGGTCGTCGTCAGCGCCCACCCCGGCCCGCTGGTCGACGACCCGAGCCTGGCCGACCGGCTCACCCACGTGCTGTACGGCCTCTTCGGCTTCGAGGGCCCGGTCGACTACCGGGGCGACACCTCCTGGACGGTCGCCTTCTCCCTCGGCGCGCTCGGCCTGCTCACCGCCGTCACCACCATCTACCTGGCCCTCCGGCCCGAACACCCGGCCGCGCGGCTCACCGAGGACGACGAGGCGCGGCTGCGCGCCCTGCTCGCCCGGCACGGCGCCCGCGACTCCCTCGGACACTTCGCGCTGCGCCGCGACAAGGCCGTCGTCTTCTCCCCCAGCGGCAAGGCAGCGGTGACCTACCGCGTGGTCAGCGGCGTGATGCTCGCCAGCGGTGACCCGATCGGCGACGTCGAGGCCTGGCCCGGCGCCATCGAGCGCTTCATGGACGAGGCCAGGGCCCACTCCTGGACCCCCGCCGTCATGGGCTGCTCGGAGACCGGCGGCGAGGTGTGGACCCGCGAGACCGGGCTCGACGCGCTGGAACTGGGTGACGAGGCGGTGGTGGACGTCGCGGATTTCTCGCTCGCCGGCCGCCCGATGCGCAACGTGCGCCAGATGGTCAAGCGCATCGAGCGGGCCGGTTACGAGACCCGGGTACGGCGTGTCCGTGACCTCGGCGGGGACGAGCTGGACCGGATCCGCCGCGCCGCGGACGACTGGCGGGGCACCGACACCGAGCGCGGCTTCTCCATGGCGCTGGGCCGCGTCGGCGACCCGGCCGACGGCGACTGCCTCGTCGCCACGGCGCACAAGGCCGGCGCCGGGGCCACCGGGCACGGTGACCTCAGGGCGGTCCTGCACTTCGTCCCGTGGGGCACGGACGGTGTCTCGCTGGACCTGATGCGCCGTGACCGCGCGGCCGACCCGGGGATGAACGAGCTGCTGATCGTGGCCGCGCTCCAGGCCGCCCCGCGGTTCGGCATCGAGCGGGTCTCGCTCAACTTCGCCATGTTCCGCTCGGCGCTCGCCCGCGGCGAGAAGCTCGGCGCGGGACCGGTGCTGCGGGCCTGGCGCGGGCTGCTGGTCTTTCTCTCCCGCTGGTTCCAGATCGAATCGCTGTACAAGTTCAACGCGAAGTTCCGCCCGCGCTGGGAACCGCGTTTCGTGGTCTATCGCGCATCGGCCGATCTGCCGCGCATCGGTTTCGCCGCAATGCAGGCGGAGGGTTTCCTCAATCCCGTCCTGCCTCTGCCCCGGTTCCTGCGCCGCCGTTCCCCCGCCCCGCGGCCCTGCGTCCACCGGACCACGGCGGACGTCGCCCCCGTACGGCCGGAGAGCACCGCCCGCGCCGCCTGACACACCCCCGCCCGGACCGCTGCGGGCCCCCGGGGACACCGTCGTGATCAGGCCTCGCCCCACCCGGGCCGGGGCGCACCCCGGTCGCCCCCTGGGCCTACGCTGAAGATATGAGCAACCACAGCGGACGCCGCGAGGTCGCGGGCCTTCCTCACTGGGACCGCTGCGCGGTCATGGGAGTCGTGAACGTCACCCCCGACTCCTTCTCCGACGGCGGCCGCTGGTTCGACACGACGACGGCCGTCAAGCGCGGCCTCGACCTGGTCGCCCAGGGCGCCGACCTGGTCGACGTCGGCGGCGAGTCGACCCGGCCCGGCGCCACCCGCGTCGACGAGGCCGAGGAGCTCAAGCGCGTCATCCCCGTGGTGCGCGGCCTCGCCTCCGAGGGCGTCACCGTCTCCGTCGACACCATGCGCGCCTCCGTCGCCGAACGGTCCCTCGAGGCGGGCGCCGCCCTCGTCAACGACGTGAGCGGCGGCCTCGCCGACCCCGCCATGATCCCCGTCGTGGCCGCCGCCGGAGCCCCGTTCGTCGTGATGCACTGGCGCGGTTTCCTGGAGGGCGGCAACGTCAGAGGGGTGTACGCCGACGTGGTCACCGAGGTCGTCGACGAACTGCACGCGCGCGTGCGGGACGTCATCGAGGGCGGCATATCCCCCGACCGCGTGATCGTGGACCCCGGCCTCGGCTTCTCCAAGGACGCCGGCCACGACCTGGCCCTGCTCGCCCGCCTCGACCGCCTCCTGGGCCTCGGCCACCCCGTGCTCGTCGCCGCCTCCCGCAAGCGGTTCCTCGGCCGGGTCCTGGCCGACCCGGGCGCACCGCCCCCGCCCGCCCGGGAGCGCGACGCGGCCACCGCCGCCGTCTCCGCCCTCGCCGCGCAGGCCGGCGCCTGGGCGGTCCGCGTGCACGAGGTCCGCGCCACCGCCGACGCCGTACGGGTCACCCGCGCGATAGAACGGGCGCGCACGGCGCACCCCACCCCCTCCGCACCCGGCGCGCACGGCGCAGAAGGAGCCCGGTGACCGCACCCCACACCGACGTCGAGCAGGTCGAAGCCGCCAACACCGCCTTCTACGAGGCACTGGAGAGGGGCGACTTCGAGGAGGTCGCCTCGCTCTGGCTCACCCCGGCCGACCTCGGCGTCGACGAGACCTACCACGACCCCGCGGACAGCGGTGTGGTCTCGTGCGTGCACCCCGGCTGGCCGGTGCTCACCGGACGCGGCGAGGTCCTGAGGTCGTACGCGCTGATCATGGCGAACACCGACTACATCCAGTTCTTCCTCACCGACGTGCACGTCTCCGTCACCGGCGACACCGCGGTCGTGACCTGCACCGAGAACATCCTCAGCGGTGGCCCCGCCCCGAAGGCCGGTGAGGAGCTCGGACCGCTGGTCGGCCAGCTCGTCGTCGCCACCAACGTGTTCCGGCGCACCCCGGGCGGCTGGAAACTCTGGTCGCACCACGCCTCCCCGGTCCTCGCCGAGGAGGACGAGACCGAGGACGACGACACCCCCGACTGAGCCCCGCCCCGCACGCCGCCCGTGCCGACGTGGCCGGTTCCACGGCGGCGGGACCACCGGCCGGTGAGCGCCCGCCCTCCCGAGGGCAAACGGAGGGTGAAGCCTCCCGGCACCGGCGCGCGGTGACGCCCCGGGGCACCGGCCCTGTCGGTGGCCACGGGTAGATTCGGGAGCAGGCCGGTGTGCCGCCGCACGCGGCACCGCCCGGCCGGACCGACGACTGCAGGAGTGATTCGCGTGGATCGTGTCGCGCTGCGCGGCCTGAGGGCCCGCGGGCACCACGGTGTGTTCCCGAAGGAACGCGAGGAGGGCCAGACCTTCATCGTGGACCTCGTCCTCGGCCTGGACACCAGGCCGGCCGCGGCCGACGACGACCTGACGAAGACGGTGCACTACGGCATCGTGGCCGAGGAGGTCGTGGCCGTCGTCCAGGGCGAGCCCGTCGACCTCATCGAGACGCTCGCCGAGCGCATCGCCCAGGTCTGTCTGAAGCACGACGTGGTGCGGGAGGTCGAGGTGTGCGTCCACAAGCCCGACGCGCCGATCACCGTGCCCTTCGACGACGTGACCGTCACCATCACCCGGAGCCGCGTATGACCAGGCCGTCCACCGCGGGCCACACCGACCCGACCGTCCAGCCCGTCCCCGCCTCCGTGGTCGAGCAGGTCGACGCCGCCGACACCACCCTGCAGAACCCGAAGCGGGCCGTGGTCTCCCTCGGCGCCAACCTGGGCAACCGCCTGGAGACCCTCCAGGGCGCCGTCGACGCGCTGGAGGACACCCCGGGCATCCGGGTCAAGGCCGTCTCCCCCGTGTACGAGACGGAGCCGTGGGGCGTCGAGCCCGGCAGCCAGCCCTCCTACTTCAACGCGGTCGCGGTCCTCAGGACCACCCTGCCCCCGTCCTCCCTGCTGGAACGGGCGCACGCGGTGGAGGAGGCCTTCCACCGGGTCCGCGACGAGCGCTGGGGCCCGCGCACCCTGGACGTGGACATCGTCGCCTACGCGGATCTCCGCTCCGACGACCCCCGGCTCACACTGCCGCACCCGCGGGCCCACGAGCGCGCGTTCGTCCTCGCCCCCTGGCACGACGTCGACCCCGAGGCGGAGCTCCCCGGCCACGGCCCGGTCGCCGACCTCCTCGGCGCGGTCACCCGGGACGGCGTCACGCCCCGCGCGGACCTGGAACTCCGGCTGCCCGAATAGCCGTTAAGGTCGAGACGACCACTTGCCGGGGCACCGGTCCGGGGAACGCGAAGGGACACCGTGAAAGAGTTGCGCATCAGGGTGCTGGCCGGCGTCTTCGTCGTGGCCGGCATCCTGTCCTGGGCCGGCGCCCGCCTGTGGAACTCCGTGGGGACCCTGCCGAGCGTGCCCGTGGCCGCGCCCATCGTCCTCGCCCTGATCGCGGTGGTCCTCGCGGCCACCGCCTTCTCCCTGCGCGCCCGCCTGAAGGCCCAGCGGGAGCGGCAGCCGGACGCGAAGGGGGTCGACCCGTTGATGGCGGCCCGCGCGGTGGTGTTCGGCCAGGCCAGCGCCCTCGTCGCGGCCCTGGTCGCCGGCATGTACGGCGGGACGGGCGTCTTCCTGCTGGAGTCCCTGGACATTCCCGCCCGCCGCGACCAGGCCATCTACGCCGGTTTCTCGGTCCTGGCGGGCATCGGCGTCATAGCGGCGGCCATCTTCCTGGAGCGCGTCTGCAAGCTCCCGGAGGACGAGGACGGCAACGGCCAGGGCACGGCTCCCACGACCTGAAGGCGCGCCCGCGTCAGCGGGCCATGATGAGGCTCATCGCCTCGTTGCGCGTCGCCGCGTCGCGCAGCTGGCCGCGCACGGCCGAGGTGATGGTCTTGGCGCCTGGCTTGCGGATGCCGCGCATGGACATGCACATGTGCTCGCACTCCACGACCACGATCACTCCGCGCGGCTCCAGGATCTCCATCAGGGAGTCGGCGATCTGCGTGGTGAGTCGTTCCTGAACCTGCGGGCGGCGGGCGTAGACGTCCACGAGCCGGGCCAGCTTGGACAGTCCGGTGATCTTGCCGCTGGTGGACGGGATGTACCCGACGTGCGCCACGCCGCGGAACGGCACCAGGTGGTGCTCGCAGGTCGAGTACACCTCGATGTCCTTGACCAGCACCATCTCGTCGTGGCCGATGTCGAACGTCGTCGTCAGCACGTCCTCGGGCTTCTGCCACAGCCCCGCGAAGATCTCCCGGTACGCCCGCGCCACTCGTGCCGGAGTCTCCAGCAGCCCCTCCCGGTCCGGGTCCTCGCCGACCGCGATCAGCAGTTCACGCACGGCGTTCCTGGCCCGCTGCTCGTCGAACTCGCCGACGGGGGCTATGCCGTCCAGCGTCACGGGGTCGGTCATGAGGTGCCTCGTTCCTGTGCCTTCACGCGTGAGGGGCACGCGTCTCCACTGCGGGTGGGCGAAATGCCGCGCCCCCCAGGCTAGAACCAGGGGGGCGCGGCATCCATTCCGGGCCCGGTGGGGCGCCGTGAGGCCTCGAATCAGGCCTCGGGTCGCTCCTCCGGGGTCCGCTCGGGCGCCGGGGCGGGCTCCGTCGCGGTGCTCTTGGCGGTGGTGATGGCCGGCGCCGCGCCGTTCGCCCCGTTCGTCAGGGCCAGCTCCTTGGGGGAGAGGACCGGCGGGCGGGTGGACGGCGTACGGCGCGAGGAGCCGGTCCAGGCGGGCCTGGGCGGGCGCTTGACGATCGGCGCGAAGACCTCGGCGATCTCCTCCTTGCCCAGCGTCTCCCGCTCCAGGAGGGCCAGGACCAGGTTGTCGAGGACGTCGCGGTTCTCGACCAGGATCTCCCACGCCTCGTTGTGCGCGGTCTCGATGAGCTTCTTGACCTCTTCGTCGACCAGCGCGGCGACCTCTTCCGAGTAGTCCCGCTGGTGAGCCATCTCACGGCCGAGGAACGGCTCGGTGTTGTCACCGCCGAACTTGATGGCGCCGAGCCGCTCGGTCATGCCGTACTGCGTGACCATCGCGCGGGCCAGACCGGTGGCCTTCTCGATGTCGTTGGCGGCACCGGTGGTCGGGTCGTGGAAGACGAGCTCCTCCGCCGCGCGGCCGCCCAGCATGTAGGCCAGCTGGTCCAGCATCTCGTTGCGCGTGGTGGAGTACTTGTCCTCGTCCGGCAGGACCATGGTGTAGCCGAGAGCACGGCCTCTCGACAGGATGGTGATCTTGTGGACCGGGTCGGAGTTCGGTGAGGCCGCCGCGACCAGGGCGTGACCGCCCTCGTGGTACGCGGTGATCTTCTTCTCCTTGTCCGACATGATCCGGGTCCGCTTCTGCGGGCCCGCCACCACACGGTCGATCGCCTCGTCCAGCATGTGGTTGTCGATCAGCTTCTGATCGCTGCGCGCGGTCAGCAGCGCGGCCTCGTTCAGCACGTTGGCCAGGTCCGCACCGGTCATGCCGGGGGTGCGGCGGGCGACGGCCGACAGGTCGACGTCCGGGGCGACCGGCTTGCCCTTCTGGTGGACCTTGAGGATCTCCAGCCGGCCCTGCATGTCCGGACGGTCGACCGCGATCTGGCGGTCGAAGCGGCCGGGCCGCAGAAGGGCCGGGTCGAGGATGTCGGGCCGGTTCGTCGCGGCGATGAGGATCACGCCGCCCTTGACGTCGAAGCCGTCCATCTCGACGAGGAGCTGGTTCAGGGTCTGCTCGCGCTCGTCGTGACCGCCGCCGAGGCCGGCGCCGCGGTGGCGGCCGACCGCGTCGATCTCGTCGACGAAGACGATCGCGGGAGCGTTGGCCTTGGCCTGCTCGAACAGGTCACGGACCCGGGAGGCACCGACACCGACGAACATCTCGACGAAGTCGGAACCCGAGATCGAGTAGAACGGCACACCGGCCTCGCCCGCGACGGCACGCGCGAGCAGGGTCTTGCCCGTACCGGGCGGGCCGTACAGCAGCACACCCTTGGGGATCTTGGCGCCGACGGCCTGGAACTTCGCCGGCTCCTGCAGGAACTCCTTGATCTCGTGGAGCTCCTCGACGGCCTCCTCGGAGCCCGCGACGTCGGCGAACGTCGTCTTCGGGGTGTCCTTGGTGATGAGCTTCGCCTTGGACTTGCCGAAGTTCATGACGCGGGAGCCGCCGCCCTGCATCTGATTCATCAGGAACAGGAAGACGACCACGATGAGGACGAACGGCAGCAGCGACAGCAGAATGCTCACGAACGGGTTCTGCTTGGACGGCGAGACCGTGTAGCCGTCCGGGATCTGCTTGTTCTGGAACTTGTCCTGCAGCGTGCCGGCGATGGTGACGCCCTGGTCGCCGATGTAGCTCGCCTGGATCTTCGAGCTGCCCTCGACCTTCTGGCCGTCCTTGAGCTGGACCTTGATGGTCTGCTCGTCGCCGGTGGTCAGCTTGGCCTGTTCGACCTTGTTCTCATTGATCGCCTGGACGACCTGGCCCGTGTCCACCGTCTTGTAGCCGCCGGACGAGCCGACGACCTGCATCAACACGACCACGGCAAGGACGGCCAGCACGATCCACATGACCGGCCCACGGAAGTATCGCTTCACGTCCATCCATACGGAGCGGTGCCGCCCCGTCCCTCCTGCCATAGTGAGTTTGATAAAGGCTGTTCTTCGGACGGTACCCCAGCATGGTCCCCCGAAGCTGCGGGGGACAGCCGGCATTCGCGTCCACGCCTGCTCCAACGCCGCGGAGCCCGCCGGGGTTCCCGATCACCGTACGGCGGGCCGGGCCCCGGGGTTCAGCCGCCGTAGACGTGGGGGGCGAGCGTACCGACGAACGGGAGATTGCGGTACTTCTCGGCGTAGTCCAGGCCGTAACCGACCACGAACTCGTTGGGGATGTCGAACCCGACCCATTCCACGTCGATGGCGACCTTGGCGGCCTCGGGCTTGCGCAGCAGCGTGCACACCTTGAGGGATGCGGGCTCGCGCGAGCCGAGGTTGGAGATCAGCCAGGACAGGGTCAGCCCGGAGTCGATGATGTCCTCGACGATCAGGACGTGCCTGCCCTTGATGTCGGTGTCGAGGTCCTTGAGGATCCGCACCACACCGGAGGACTGGGTGCCCGCCCCGTACGACGACACGGCCATCCAGTCCATCGTGACGGGGGTGGACAGCGCCCGGGCGAGGTCGGCCATCACCATCACCGCGCCCTTGAGCACACCGACGATCAGCAGGTCCTTGCCCGCGTACTCCGCGTCGATCTTCGCGGCCAGCTCCACCAGCTTGGCGTCGATCTCTTCCTTGGTGATGAGCACCTTCTCGAGGTCGGCACCCATGTCTTTCGCGTCCACCCGCATCACTTTCGGTCGTCCCACCGGCCGGTCCGGTCCGTCCCGCGACTCGAACGGGTCGGTGGGGTCCGGATTCAGCCCTGCCGAATCACCAGTCTGCCACCCTGCCGGCGGGCGACGACCCGGCCGGGGAGATTGATGGCCCCCTGGCCGCGCCAGCCGGTGATCAGCCGGTCGACCTCCTCGATGTGGCGGGCGAACAGCGATCCGGCCGGGGAACCGGCCTCGATGGCGGCACGGCGCAGCACACGGCGGCGCACGGCGGGCGGCAGGGCGTGCAGCGCGGCACACTCGAGACGGCCGTCGGCGTCCCGGACGCCGGCCTCGGCCCGGCCGGCCCAGGCGTCCAGGGCGTCGGCGTCGTCGCGGGAGAGCTGGGCCGTACGGGCGAGGGCCTCGACGACGCCCTTGCCGAGGGCCTTCTCCAGGGCGGGCAGGCCCTCGTGGCGGATCCGGGAGCGGGTGTAGGCGGGGTCGGCGTTGTGCGGGTCGTCCCAGACGGGGAGGGACTGCGCCATGCAGGCCGTGCGGGCGGTCTGCCGGTCGAGCTGGAGGAAGGGCCGCCGGTAACGGCCGTCGGCCCCCGAGACCGCGGCCATCCCGGACAGGGAGCGGATGCCGGAACCGCGGGCGAGGCCGAGCAGGACGGTCTCGGCCTGGTCGTCGCGGGTGTGACCGAGGAGGACGGCGGCGGCGCCGTGCCGTTCGGCGGCGGCGTCCAGGGCGGCGTAGCGGGCGTCCCGGGCGGCCGCCTCGGGCCCTCCCTCCCGGCCGACGGTGACGGCGACGGACGTGACGGGGTCCAGGCCGAGTTCGCGCAGGCGTACGACGACTTCGGCGGCGCGCAGGTCGGAGCCGGCCTGGAGGCCGTGGTCGACGGTGACGCCGCCGGCGCGGACGCCGAGCCGTGGGGCCTCGAAGGCGAGCGCCGAGGCGAGCGCCATGGAGTCGGCACCACCGGAACAGGCCACGAGCACGAGCGGGGAGGAGGACCGCTCGTGCGGGAGCCGGCCGTGCGTGCGGCCGTGGTCGTCGAGGATGTCGGTCAGGACGCGGCGGACCGCCAGGCGTATCGCCGCGACCGCAGGATGGGGACCCATGTCCGGTTCCCTTCGTGAATTTTCGGGGGGCAAGCCCGAGGTTCGGTCACTCAGAGTGTGTAGATGGTGACAGAACCGGGCCGTTCCCCGAGCATTGCACGCCTGCCCGAAGCCCACGGTCCCTCGGACGGGTGATTGGAGGGGCGTCCGTCTGCCATCGGCCGGATCCTTCGCACGGCAGGGGCGCGGGGCTCACGCTTCCGGTTTGCGGTGCACCCGAGTGATCCAGTCCGCCGGTTTGGCGATCTCCGCCTTGGTGGGGAGCGTGTTGGGCGACGTCCACACGCGGTTGAAGCCGTCCATGCCCACCTCCTCGACGACCGCGCGCACGAAGCGCTCGCCGTCGCGGTACTGCCGCAGCTTGGCGTCCAGGCCGAGCAGCTTGCGCAGGGCCATGTCGAGGCGGGAGGCGCCCTTGGCGCGGCGCTGCTGGAACTTCTCGCGGATCTCGGCGACGCTCGGCACGACCTGGGGACCGACACCGTCCATCACGAAGTCGGCATGTCCCTCCAGCAGGGACATCACTGCGGTGAGACGGCCGAGGATCTCGCGTTGCGCGGGCGTCTGCACGATCTCGACGAGGGAGCGCCCCTCGTCGCCCTCCTCGCCCTCGGGACGGCCGCCGGCGAGCGACTGGGCCGCTTCGCGGACGCGCTCCAGGAGGGTCATGGGGTCGACGTCGGTCTCCCCCAGGAACGACTGGATCTCGCCCTCCAGGTGGTCCCGCAGCCAGGGCACGGCGGTGAACTGGGTGCGGTGGGTCTCCTCGTGGAGGGTCACCCACAGGCGGAAGTCGTGCGGTTCGACGTCGAGTTCCCGCTCCACGTGGACGATGTTGGGGGCGACGAGCAGCAGTCGGCCGCCGCCGCCCGCGCCGGCCGGGAGGTCGCGGCTCGGGGGGGCGAAGGTCTCGTACTGGCCGAGGACGCGGGAGGCCAGGAAGGACAGCAGCACACCCAGTTCCACTCCGGTGACCTTGCCGCCGACGGCGCCGAGGACCGCGTTGCCGGGGCTGCTGCCGCGGCGCTCCTGCATCTTTTCGAGGAGCGGCTTGAGCAGTTCGCGGAAGCCGGCGACGTTGGCCCGGACCCATCCGGGGCGGTCGACGACGAGGAGGGGGGTGTCATGGGTCTCCTCGGTGCCCAGACGAGTGAAACCGCGGACGTGTTCCTCCGAGGCCTTCGCGTGCCGGCGCAGTTCCGCGACGACGGCCCGGGCCTCGTCCCGGCTCACGTCCGGACCCGGCCGCATGAGCCGGGTCGCCGTCGCGACCGCGAGATTCCAGTCGATCATCCCGGAAGAAGCAGCACCACCGATGCTCGTCATGCGTCAACCGTACGTGAGTGCCCCGGCTTGGGGCAGGGCGGCGAGTGACGGGGCGTGACCGGGAGGTTCGCCGGGCCCCGGGTTGCGCGCCGGCGCCGCACATCGGCAGGGTCCGGCGCCCCTTCCGGTGACGGTCACCGGCAGCCGCACGCCGCCAGCGCGGTGACCGCCTTGTCCAGGGCGGACTGGGCGGCCGCCGGGCCCGCGGTGCCGTTCGCCAGGAAGGCGAAGGCCAGCAGCCGCCCGTCCTTGTCCACGACGGTGCCCGCCAGGGTGTTCACCCCGGTGAGCGTTCCGGTCTTGGCCCGTACGACGCCCGCCGCCCCGTCGGTGTAGCGGCCTGCGAGGGTGCCGGTGAAGCCGGCGACGGGCAGCCCGGTGAGGGCGGCGCGCAGCTCGGGGTGGGCGGGGTCGCCGGCCTTGACCAGCAGGGCGGTGAGCGCGTCGGCGGTGAGCCTGTCGCGCCGGTCGAGGCCGCTGCCGTCCTTGACGTCGACGCCGGCGATCGGGAGGCCGAGCTGCCTCAGACGGGCGGTGATCGCCGCGCCGCCCCCGGCGAAGTCGGCCGGCCTGCCGGTGGCGAGGGCGGTGTGCCGGGCGAGGGCCTCGGCGATGTCGTTGTCGCTGTTGGTCATCATCCGCTCGACGAGGGCGGCGAGCGGGGGCGAGGAGACCGTGGCGAGGGTGGTGGCCCGGGTGGTGGACTTCGACGGGCCGGGGGGCGTGGCCTTGATGCCGTGTCCCTTCAGCAGGTCGCCGAACGTGCGCGCGGCGTCGGCCGCGGGGTCCGCCACCCGCGGGGCGGGGCCGCTGGTGGAGTCGTCGGTACGGCCCTCGTCGGCCATCAGGGGGGTGACGGCGGCCAGATTGGGATTGACCCCGATCGGGTGGGTCGTGGCGCCCTTGTAGAGGGTCGTGTCGTACGACAGCGTCACCTCGCGCACACCGCGCTTGGCCAGCGCGGCCGCGCTCAGCTCGGCGAGCTCGCGCAGACTGGCGAACCCCCGGGCCTCCTTGCGGGCGGTGAGCGTGGGGTCGCCGCCGCCGACCAGGACGACCTCCCTGGTGTCGGGTTCGTACACCGCGCGCGTGGTGAGGCGGTGGTCGGCGCCCATCGCGGAGAGCGCGGCGACCGCGGTGGCGATCTTCGTGGTCGAGGCGGGGATCAACGCGTCCGCCGAGCCGGTGCCGTACAGCCGCTTCCCGGTGGCCACGTCGACCACGGCGGCGGAACGGCGGCCGAGCGCCGGGGTCCTCAGCAGCGGGTCGAGGCGGCCCGCGAGGGGCTTGGCGGCGGGCGCGGTCCGCACGGTGGTGGCGGTGCCGCCGAGACCGGTGAGCACGGAGGCGGCCGGAGGGACGGCCTGCGGTGCGCGGGGCGGCGTACCGGCGCGGGCGCGGGCGCCGCCGTGATCTGTGCCACGCGAGGCTTCCAGAGCCACGGCCCGGTCCCGCTCGGCCGTACGCTGACCCGAGGAGTCCCAGGGACCGGCGGCGGTCACCACACCCGCGGCCAGCGCCAGACCGGCGGTGGCGGCGGTCGCGGTGAACTGCCAGGTCTTCGGCCGCGCGACCCGCGGGACCCGTGGTGATCCCGGCCCGTCCGGCCGCGCGAACCGTGGCCCGACGGCCGCGGCGACGCGCGCCAGACGTGGTCGTACGGTCCCCGCGGCCCGGGCGAGACGCGGCCGTACGGCGTCCGCGATCCGCACGACGTGCGGTCTCGCGGCCCGCCAAGGCCTCAGCTCTGGCACGACCACCAGCCCCTTTCGCGATCACACACCTGCGTGAGGGACACTTAACCACCAGAACTATGTGCTGATCATGGAGGAGCGTCCGGTGGAGTTCGACGTCACGATCGAGATCCCGAAGGGTTCGCGGAACAAGTACGAGGTGGACCACGAGACGGGTCGGATCCGCCTGGACCGTCGGCTCTTCACCTCGACCGCCTACCCGACCGACTACGGCTTCGTCGAGAACACCCTCGGTGAGGACGGCGACCCGCTGGACGCGCTGGTCATCCTGGACGAGCCGACGTTCCCGGGCTGCCTGATCCGCTGCCGCGCGATCGGCATGTTCCGCATGACGGACGAGGCGGGCGGCGACGACAAGCTGCTGTGCGTCCCGTCGACGGACCCGCGTGTGGAGCACCTGCGCGACATCCACCACGTGTCGGAGTTCGACCGCCTGGAGATCCAGCACTTCTTCGAGGTCTACAAGGACCTGGAGCCGGGCAAGTCGGTCGAGGGCGCCAACTGGGTGGGCCGGGTGGACGCCGAGGCCGAGATCGAGCGGTCCTACAAGCGTTTCGAGGAGACGGGCGGCCACTGAGCCGTCCCCCGCTGCGAGACAACAGAGCGGGCCGCACGCGTGCGTGCGGCCCGTTCTGTTGCGCGTGCGCATACTGAGGCGGAACGGGGCAGGCTAGAGAACGGTCTTGTCGTACAGGGAGCGAAGGGCACGTGACGGACGCGGAGGACCGCAAGCCGCAGTCGGACGAGGCGAGGAGCGCTTTCCAGCCTCCCGTGGGTGTCGCGGCGACGGCCGAGCCCGAGTCGTCGACGACGTCGGAGTTCGCCGTTCCCCGGGGGCTCGCCGTCCCGAAGACGGGTACGGAGTCCGAGACGACCTCCGAGTTCGCGGTGCCGGACGGACTGGACGTGGCGCCCGCGCACCCGGCCGATTCCGAGGGGTCGGCGTTCAACCCGCCCCGTACCTACAGCGCGCAGCAGCCGCCGGCGTTCACCCCGCCGACCGGGATACCGCTCGTCAGCCTGACCCGGGACGTGCCGTGGCAGGACCGGATGCGCACGATGCTGCGGATGCCGGTGACCGAGCGGCCGGCGCCGGAGCCGGTGCAGCGGCACGACGAGTCGGGGCCGGCCGTGCCGCGCGTGCTCGACCTGACGCTGCGTATCGGGGAGCTGCTGCTGGCGGGCGGTGAGGGCGCCGAGGACGTGGAGGCGGCGATGTTCGCCGTGTGCCGCTCCTACGGCCTGGACCGCTGCGAGCCCAACGTCACCTTCACCCTGCTGGCGATCTCCTACCAGCCGTCCCTGGTCGACGACCCGGTGACCGCCTCCCGCACGGTGCGCCGCCGCAGCCCCGACTACACCCGGCTGGCGGCCGTCTACCAGTTGGTGGACGACCTCAGCGACAGCGAGACGCACGTCTCCCTGGAGGAGGCCTACCGGCGGCTGGCGGAGATCCGCCGCAACCGGCACCCGTACTCCGGCTGGGTGCTGACCGCGGCGAGCGGGCTGCTCGCGGGGGCGGCCTCGGTGCTCGTCGGCGGTGGCTTCCTGGTGTTCGTGTCGGCCGCGATCGGCGCGATGCTCGGCGACCGGCTGGCCTGGCTGTGCGCCGGCCGGGGGCTGCCGGAGTTCTACCAGTTCACGGCGGCGGCGATGCCGCCGGCCGCGATCGGGGTGGCGTTGACGCTGGCGCACGCGGACGTGAAGGCGTCGGCGGTGATCACCGGTGGGCTGTTCGCCCTGCTGCCCGGACGGGCGCTGGTGGCGGGTGTGCAGGACGGCCTGACCGGCTTCTACATCACGGCCTCCGCGCGCCTGCTGGAGGTCCTGTACTTCTTCGTGGGCATCGTGACCGGGGTGCTCACGGTCCTGTACTTCGGCGTGCAGCTGGGCGCCAAGCTGAACCCGGACGCGGCGCTCGGCGGCGATCCGCAGCCCTTGCTGCAGATCGCCGCGTCACTGGCCCTGTCGCTCGCCTTCGCCGTGCTGCTCCAGCAGGAGCGGTCCACCGTGCTGATGGTGACCCTGAACGGCGGGGTCGCCTGGGTGGTGTTCGGCGCGATGCACTACACGGGCGGCATCTCGCCGGTGGCGTCCACGGCCGTGGCGGCCGGCGTGGTCGGGCTGTTCGGGCAGTTGCTGGCCCGCTACCGCTTCGCGTCCGCGCTGCCGTACACGACGGCGGCGATCGGCCCGCTGCTGCCCGGTTCGGCCACGTACTTCGGTCTGCTGGGCATCGCCCAGAACGAGATCGAGTCGGGTCTGACGTTCCTCACGAAGGCCGTGGCACTGGCCACGGCCATCGCGATCGGGGTGAACCTCGGGTCGGAGATCTCCCGGATCTTCCTGCGGATCGGCTCCCCCGAGAAGCGCCGGGCGGCGAAGCGGACACGGGGGTTCTAGCGCGGGGTGCCGTCGGCGGTGGTTCCACGGCTCGCGGTCGGCCTGGGGCGGGGCGACCGCGGACCGGCAGGGGCGGCTCGCGCCCGCCCGGCGAAGGACTGTCGACACGGCCTGTGCCCCTTGGGCCGGTTCAGTCCGACCACGCATCCCGGTCCACCTCGGTCACCTGCGGGCCACGGGACGACGGGTGCCAACCCCGTCGTCGCCGCGCCCCGTGCGTCATGGCCGGATGGCGATCCTGGTGGCTTGGCGCGTGTTCATGGCCTGATGGGCGGTCGCGACGGCGTCCAGGGGCAGGTCGGTCGAAAGTACCGGTGAGGGGTCGAGCTGACCTGCGAGGACTTCCGCGAGCAGGGGTTCAAGGTAGCGGCGGGCCGGAGCCACCCCGGCCCGCAGGGCGATGTTGTGGCGGAACAGCCGGTAGAGGTCGACGCGGTCCACGCCGCTGGGGACCCCGACGGATCCGATCGTGCCGCCGGGCCGGACCAGGTCGATCGCGAGGTCGAGGGCGGACTGGGTTCCCGCGCACTCGGCGACGCCGCCGGCACCGCCTTCGGTCTCCTCCCGGACGAAGCCGACGGTCACCGGGTCGACCGCGGCCAGGACGTCGGTCGCCCCCACGCGCTTGGCCAGGTCACTGCGGTCGGGATGCCGGCCGACGAGGATGATCCGTCCGGCTCGGGCGCGCCGGGCGGCGAGCACCGCGCACAGCCCGACGGCGCCGTCCCCGAGGACGACCACGGTCGAACCCGGCCGGACATCGGCAGGGAAGACGGCGTGGACCCCGGTCGCCATGACGTCCGTCAGCGGAAGCACTTCTAAGGACGGGCCGGTTCGTCGTCCCAGGCCATGGACGACATCCTCCAGCCTGCCCGGGTCCGGAGGAACTGGGTGGTCTTGTGGCCGTGTCCCTCGAAGCGCGCTCCCTCCCGCACTCCGGACTTGCGGTACTCGGAGAACCGGTGCGCGACCGATCCGAAGATCTCCGTGCGCTCGGAAACCTCCCACTCGGAGAACTCCGTCAGCGTTCCGTCGGTGAGGATCTTCTGACGCGGCTCGACGAACGCGTCCACGTCCATGATCACGGGGTCGTTCCCGATGTTCGAGATGATCCTCCCCTCCGGGACGAACAGCTCGCGGATGACCTGGAGATCGGCGCGCCTTCCGCCGGTGTTGGTGAAGGAGTCCATGAACCGGCCCATCAGCCGGTCGATCTCCGCCTGGTCCCCGGACGTGGACACGGACCGATCCCCTGCGGGCGGCCACTCCTGCGCCAGGACGGACCACACCTCGCTGTCGTGCCGCAGCCCGCGGTACGGATAGCGCTGCCGGAGCACGCCGTCCCGGGTCATGCCCAGACGGCGCGCGGACGCGATGCTGCGGGTGTTGCCGGAGGCGACCCACCACTCGACCCTGCTCATCCCGCGTTCGGAGAAGGCCCAGTCGATCAGTGCCCGGCACGCGCGGGTCACCAGCCCTCGGCCCTGCCCGGCCTCCTCCAGCCAGCAGCCGATCTCGCACACTCCCGAGGAGGTGTCGAAGCGGGTGAACATGACGCCGCCGACGAGCACACCGTCCAGCCAGATCCCGTATATCCGGCCGCTGTCGGAGGACGAGAGGTCGGCGTAGCGCTGGAGGGTCGCGCCGGCCGAGGCGAAGTCGGTGGTGAGCGACGCCCAGGGGATCCACGGGTCGACCAGGGGGCGGGCCCGGTCGATGTGCGCCAGAAACTCCGGTGCCTGCCAGGGTTCCAGAGGGCGGAGTTGCGCGTGGTCGTCGAGCGGGCTGATGAACATGGACGTTCCGCCGCCTTCCAGGTCGAGCCGGCCGGAAACGCCGACAGGGGAACTGCCGGCGGGCACGGGGCGAGGAGGTACGTAACAAGCGTTTGGTATGTAGGGTAGCGGCATGGCGCCGCCCGCACCCGGAGATCACGAAGCTCGCCGCAAGGACGTGTCCGAGGCGGTGTGGCGCGTCCTTGCCGCCAAAGGATTCGGTGGTCTGACACTGCGCGCCGTCGCCGCCGAGATGGGCGCCTCGACCGGCATGCTGACGCACTACTTCCCGAGCAAACGGGCCCTTGTCACGCACGCACTGGACCTGTTGGAACAGGACACGGCGGGACGCCCGCGCCGGACTCCTCCCGCCGACGGCCTGCCCACCGTACGGGCCATGCTGCTCGACATCCTGCCGCTCACGCCGGCCGACACCGCCCGTAACCGGATCTGGGTCAGCTCCTGGGACCTGTCCCTCGCCGACGAGACGCTGACCGCCCAGCAGGGCGACCGCTACGCGAGGTTGCGCGACACTTTCCGTCCTCATCTCGAGACGGCACGTGGCCTCGGGGAGATCCCCTCGAACGCCGACACCGGCCAACTGGCCTCCGCCGCCGTCGCCTTCGTCCACGGACTCGTCGTCCAGGCACTCTTCGACCCCGGACGATTTCCCGAGGACGTGCAGATCGCCATGCTCGACGACTTCGTGGCCCGGCTCGCCGGGCCCGGGACCGACACGGCCCCGGGCTCCTCGCGGGATACCTGAGGCACGGGAGGAGCCTGGCGCTGCTGACGGGGTACGAACCCGGGACTGCAGTCCCGGGTCGTCGACTAGCCGCGGTTGTAGGGCTGCTGCCGGTTCTGGCTGTGGTACTGCTCGTCGCCGTAGGGCTGCTGCGGGTAGCCCTGCTGGGGCTGCTGCGGGTAGCCCTGCTGGGGCTGCTGCGGGTAGCCCTGCTGGGGCTGCTGGGGCTGCTGGGGGTAGCCCTGGTTGCCGTAGCTCTGCTGGGGCGGCGGCGGGGTGGCCGGGGTGATGCGGCGCAGCTGGGTGGTGGCATCGTCCATCACCGGGGGCTGGGCGTACTGCGGGGCGGCGGCCGGGGCCTCGGCGGCGGCGCGCTTCTTCTTCCCGCGCTCGCGCAGGTACTCGATGATGATGGGCACCACGGAGATCAGGACGATCAGGACGAGGATCGGCTCGATGTTGGTCTTGATGAGTTCGATCTGGCCGAGCCAGTACCCGGCGAGGGTGACACCGCAGCCCCAGGCGACACCGCCGATGAGGTTGTACGTGAGGAACGTGCGGTACTTCATGCGGCCGGCGCCCGCGACGATGGGGGCGAAGGTACGCACGATCGGCACGAAACGGGCCAGGACGATCGCCTTGGGGCCGTACTTCTCCATGAACTCGTGGGCCTTCTCCAGGTTCTCCTGTTTGAAGAGCTTGGAGTTGGGCCGGTTGAACAGCCTGGGCCCGAAGAACTTGCCGATCATGTAACCGACCTGGTCGCCGATGACCGCGGCCATCACGATCAGCGTGCACACCAGCCACAGCGGCTGGCTGATGTAGGTGCCCTCGGCCACGAAGAGACCCGCCGTGAAGAGCAGGGAGTCACCGGGCAGGAACGCGAAGAGTCCGGATTCCGCGAAGACGATCAGCAGGATGCCGGGAAGGCTGAAGGTCTCGATCAGGTAGTCCGGGCTCAGCCACTCAGGGCCGAGCGCAAGCGTGGTCACGGGGATGTGGCTCCTGCACTGGGGGGTAAGGGCTGGGCTGGCTGCCCAAATTATGAACGCAGCCGTCGAGGCCCAGGTTCCGCGGGGTATCCAGCATGCACTGTCCCCCGCCCCGGAGAAAGCCGTGAGCCGGAGCCATGGGTGATCACCGCTGGTCGTGGCCCGGAAGTGTGCCGGGCCACGACGCTCAGGAGGTGTGTCGCGTGGCGTTCGCGACGATCGCGTCCCGCATGTAGACGGCGAGACCGGGCTTCGCCTGGTCGATGTTTCGCGTGAAACGTTCGTCGTTGACGTACATCTCACCCAGGCAGGTGTGCATCTCGTGCCCGCAGTCGTAGTGGTTGCGGGAGATGCCCTGGCGGTGGGCCTCGGCGGCGTCCATCGCCGCCTCGGAGTCCGCCGGCTCCCCCGCCTCCATCAACCCGACGAACCGCCGGGTGAGGTCGTCGGCCTCGCGCTGGATCCGCTGCCAGTCCTCCTTGCTGTAGGAGGCCGCCCGCCGCTGCGACTGGCGGTAGGCGTCGGTCCCGCCCCATCGCTCCTGGACCTCGTCCGCGTACTGGTCGGGGTCGAAGTCCCCGAACACCTCGAACTTCTCCTCCGGCGTCAGATTGATCCCCATCGTGCGTGCCTCCATCGCGTGTTCCACGGCGGCCGCCATCTTCTGCAGCCTCTCGATCCGGGCGGTCAGCAGGGTGTGCTGGCGGCGCAGGTGCGCGCGCGGGTCCGCGTCCGGGTCGTCGAGCAGCACGGCGACCTCCTCGAGCGGGAAGCCGAGCTCGCGGTAGAACAGGATCTGCTGCAGCCGGTCGAGGTCGGCGTCGCTGTAACGCCGGTGCCCCGCGTGGCTGCGCTCGCTGGGCACGAGCAGGCCGATGCCGTCGTAGTGGTGCAGGGTACGCACCGTGACGCCGGCGAAGCCGGCCACCTGTCCCACGGAGTAGCTCACTTCCGCTCCTTTCCGGTTTCCGTGCTCCAGCCTGGGTCCTCACGCCGCGTGAGGTGCAAGCAGGTTCCTGATTTGTCCGCCTCGTCCCTTTATCGTGCTGTGCGTGTCCGTCGTGCTCGCCGCCATCGGCATGGCCCGCTCGGCCGGCACGGAGCTGGACGGCGACTTTCCTCACCCCCGTCGTTCCCGAGACCAGGAGACACCCATGCCGCTCCACGAAGGCCCGCAGCACGACGAGCGCCCCATGTCCGTCAACCCCTTCCTGGGGCCGGCGAACCCGGTCGGCGACATGACCGAGGCGCCGCCCAGGCACCGGATGCCCACCGCGCCGATGGCGCCGTCGACGGCGTATCAGCTGGTCCACGACGAGCTGATGCTGGACGGCAACGCGCGGCTGAACCTGGCCACCTTCGTGACCACCTGGATGGAGCCCCAGGCCGGGGTCCTGATGGCGGAGTGCCGGGACAAGAACATGATCGACAAGGACGAGTACCCGCGCACGGCCGAGCTGGAGCGGCGCTGTGTGGCGATGCTCGCCGACCTGTGGCACGCGCCCGATCCCTCGGCGGCCGTGGGCTGTTCGACCACCGGTTCGAGCGAGGCATGCATGCTCGCCGGGATGGCGCTGAAGCGGCGCTGGATGCGCCGCAACGTCGACCGCTACCCGTCGCGGGACGCCCGGCCCAACCTCGTCATGGGCGTCAACGTCCAGATCTGCTGGGACAAGTTCTGCGCCTTCTGGGAGGTGGAGGCCCGTCAGGTGCCGATGGAGGGCGAACGGTTCCACCTCGACCCGCGCGCCGCCGCCGAGCTCTGCGACGAGAACACCATCGGGGTCGTGGGCGTCCTGGGCTCCACCTTCGACGGGTCGTACGAGCCGGTCGCGGACCTGTGCGCGGCGCTCGACGAGCTCCAGGAGCGCACCGGTCTCGACATCCCCGTGCACGTCGACGCGGCGTCCGGCGGGATGATCGCGCCCTTCCTCGACGAGGACCTGGTGTGGGACTTCCGCCTGCCGCGCGTGGCGTCGATCAACACCTCCGGGCACAAGTACGGGCTCGTCTACCCGGGCGTCGGCTGGGCGCTGTGGCGGGACGCGGACGCGCTACCGGAGGAGCTCGTCTTCCGGGTGAACTACCTGGGCGGCGACATGCCGACCTTCGCACTGAACTTCTCCCGGCCGGGCGCGCAGGTCGTGGCGCAGTACTACACGTTCCTGCGGCTGGGCCGGGACGGCTACCGCGCGGTGCAGCGGGCCTCACGGGACGTGGCCACGCGCCTGTCCGCGCGGCTCGAGTCGCTGGGTGACTTCCGCCTGCTCACCCGGGGCGACGAACTGCCCGTGTTCGCCTTCACGACCGCGCCGGAGGTGACGGCGTACGACGTCTTCGACGTGTCCCGGCGGATGCGGGAGAACGGCTGGCTGGTGCCCGCGTACACCTTCCCGGCGAACCGCGAGGACCTCTCGGTGCTGCGGGTGGTGTGCCGCAACGGCTTCTCGGAGGACCTCGCGGACATGTTCGCCGAGGACCTGGCCCGGCTGCTGCCGGACCTGCGCCGGCAGCAGCGCCCCCTCACCCGTGACAGGAACGCCGCCACCGCCTTCCACCACTGACCCCGGCTACCGGCTGAGCCGCGCGAACCGGCGGACCGCCAGCGGGAAGAACACGGCGAGCAGCGCCAGCGGCCATACGACGGCGGCCCACACGTGCCCCGGTTCCCCGCCGGGGCTGCCGAAGAGGTCGCGGACCGCGGTGGCGGTCTGGGACAGGGGGTTCCACTGGACGACCGTGCCCAGCCAGTCGGGCATGGACCCGGGCGCGGCGAAGGCGTTGGACAGGAAGCCGACCGGCCAGACCAGGATCTGCACGGCCTGGACCAGCTCCGGCTTCCCGGCCACCAGCGCGAGGTGGATGCCGATCCACAGCATCGCGAACCGGAACAGCAGGAGCAGTCCCACGGCACCCAGGAAGCCCGCGGGACCGCCGTTCACGCGCCAGCCGAGGGCGGCGGCGACGGCGAGCAGCACCGCCAGGCCGAGCGCGGACTGGAGCATGTCGGCGGCGGACCGGCCGACCAGCACCGCGCCGTTGGCCATGGGCATGGAACGGAAGCGGTCGATGACCCCCTTGGTGAGGTCCTGGGTGACGGCGACCATCGTGCCCTCCAGGCCGAAGGCCATCGTGAGCGCGAGCATGCCGGGCACCAGGAAGTCGAGGTACTCGCCGCTCACGCCCCGGCCGCCGCCGACCAGGTAGCCGAACATCAGCAGGAGCATCACCGGGAAGACGAGGTTCACGACGACCGTGACCGGCTGCCGCCCCCAGCGGGCGAGTTCGCGGCGGGTCATGGTCCAGGAGTCGGTCAGCGCGTAGGTGGTCACGCGGCCTCCTTCACTCGGTCGTCGGGCCCGGTCAGGTGCAGGAACACCTCGTCGAGCGTCGGTCTGCGCAGGGCGATGTCCTCGGCCTCGATGCCCGCGTCCTCCAGCGCGCGGACGACCCCGGCCAGGGTCGCCATGCGGTCGGTGACCGGGGCGCTCAGCAGCCGCCGGTCGGTGTCCACGGTGACCACGTCCTGCGGTACGGGCAGCAGGGCGACGGCCGCCCCCAGGTGCCCGGCGTCGCGCAGGACGACGTCGATGCGGTCGCCGCCGGTGGCCGCCTTGAGCTCGTCCGCCGTGCCGTCGGCGATGACGCGGCCGGCGTCCACCACCGAGATGCGGTCGGCGAGCTGGTCGGCCTCCTCCAGGTACTGGGTGGTCAGGAGGACCGTCGTACCGCCGCCGACCAGGGAGCGCACGGAGCCCCACACCTCCGCGCGGCCGCGCGGGTCGAGGCCGGTGGTCGGTTCGTCCAGGAAGAGCACCTCCGGTTCGGTGATCAGGGAGGCGGCGAGGTCGAGCCGCCGGCGCATGCCGCCGCTGTACTGCTTGACCGGCTTGCGTCCGGTGGCGGAGAGCTCGAAGCGCTCCAGGAGTTCGTCCGCACGCGCACGTGCGCGCCGGGCGCCCAGGTGGTGCAGGCGGCCGAACAGCTCCAGGTTCTGCCGGCCACCGAGCTCCTCGTCGAGCGCCGCGTGCTGGCCGAGCAGGCCGATGCGCAGCCGCACCGCGTACGCCTCGCGCACGACGTCGTGTCCCGCCACCTCGATGCGGCCCGCGTCAGGGCGGAGCAGGGTGGCCAGGATCCTCACCAGGGTGGTCTTGCCCGCGCCGTTCGGCCCGAGCACCGCGTGCACCGTGCCGCGCGCGACCGTGAGGTCGAGCCCGTCCAGTGCGGGTCTGCCGTTCTTGGCGCCACTTCCGCCGTACGTCTTGCGTGCTTCCTCGACGGTGATCGCCGCGTCGGCCACTGACACTCCCTCGCTAGTCAAACTTGACTACAAGCAGGAGCGTAATACCCGTCCTCCCCTCTGGTCAAACTTGATTAGCGACTGTCTCCGGGATGCCGCTCCCCCGTCGCGTAGGGGTTCTCCTCACCCTCCGCCAGGACGCCGACGAACGGCTCGCCCTCTCCCCTGAAGGTGTAGGCGCCGCCCCGGATGCGCTCGATCAGGGCACGGGTCCACTCGGCGCCGGTGTCCGCGGAGTGGACCCAGAAGTTCATGATCTCCCCGATGTGGCCCAGTTGCCCGGGCCCGTCCTCGGGCGTGTAGTACTCGGTGACGGCCCTGCGCCACTCTCCGATGGAGCGCACCCGCCGCTCCAGGAGGTCGAGAACCTCCGCGCGGTCGAGGTCGACCATGCAGCCGAGCCCCGCCGAGAGCACGTCCGGCTTCTGGTCGTAGGCGGTCAGCGCCTCCCGCACCAGCCGGAAGTACTCCTCGGTGCCCTGCTCGGTGATCTCGTACTCGGTGCGCGGCGGGCCGCCGGCCGTGGACGGGGCGACCTCGTGCGCGTGCAGCAGGCCCTGCTTGGCCATCTGCTTCAGCGCGTGGTAGATCGAGCCGGGCTTGGCGTTGGACCACTCGTGCGCGCCCCAGTACTCCAGGTCGTTGCGCACCTGGTAGCCGTGGGCCCGCCCGTGCTGGCGCACCGCGCCGAGCACGAGGAGACGGATCACTGACATGTGCCCAGCGTAGGACCCCCGGGGACGGCCCCGGGGGCTGCCCTGCCCGTTCAGAACGGGAAGCCGCTCCGCCCGTGCTGCACCGAGATCCACTTCGTCGTGGTGAAGGCGTCCAGCATGGTGTCACCGTTGAGCCGGCCGCTGCCCGAGTGCTTCTCGCCGCCGAAGGGGACGATCGGCTCGTCGTGCACGGTGCCGTCGTTCACGTGGAACATCCCCGTGTCGATCCGCTTGGCGAAGCTCACGCCCCGCTCGATGTCACCGGTGTGCACGGCACCGCTGAGCCCGTACGGGGTGTCGTTGACGATGCGTACGGCCTCGTCCTCGCCGTCGAACGGGACGAGGAAGGCCACGGGTCCGAAGACCTCCTGCTGCAGCAGGGCCGAGTCCGCGGGCAGGCCGGTGATGACGGACGGCTCGACCAGGTTCTCCCTGCGCGCGCCCCGCACCAGGGCGGTGCCGCCCTCGGCGAGCGCCTGCTCGACGACACCGGTCAGGGCGTCCGCCTGCCGCGAGTTGATCACCGGGCCGATGACGGTCTCCGGGTCCCGCGGGTCACCGGCCTTGAGGGACCTGACCTTGGCGACGAACTTCTCGGTGAACTCGTCGGCCACCACGCGGTCCACCAGGACGCGGTTGGCGGCCATGCAGACCTGGCCCTGGTGGACGTAGCGGCTGAACACGGCCGCGTCCACGGCATAGTCGAGGTCGGCGTCGTCGAGGACCACCAGGGCGCTGTTGCCGCCCAGTTCGAGCACCGAGCGCTTGAAGAGGGAGGCGCAGACGGTCGCCACGTGGCGGCCGACCTGGTCCGAGCCGGTGAAGGAGATGACCTTCGGGACCGGGTGCTCCAGGAAGGCGTCGCCGATCTCCGCGATGTCGGTGATGAGCACGTTCAGCAGACCGCCGGGCAGGCCGGCGTCCTCGAAGATCTTCGCGACCAGCGAGCCGCCGACGATCGGCGTGTTCTGGTGCGGCTTGAGCACCACGCCGTTGCCGAGGGCGAGCGCGGGGGCGACCGACTTCAGGGACAGCAGGAACGGGAAGTTGAAGGGGCTGATCACGCCCACGACGCCGACGGGCACGCGGTAGACGCGGTTCTCCTTGCCGTCCACCGGCGAGGGGATGATCCGGCCCTCGGGACGCAGCGCCAGGTGGACCGCCTCGCGCAGGAACTCCTTGGCGAGGTGCAGTTCGAAGGCCGCCTTCAACCGCGTCCCGCCGAGCTCGGCGACGATCGCCTCGGCGATGTCCTCCTCGCGCTCCTCGACCAGTCTCAGCGCCCTCTCGAACACCGCGCGGCGGGCGTACGGATTGGTCGCCGCCCATTCCTTCTGCGCGCGGGCGGCCGCCCGGTACGCCTGGTCGACCTCGTCGACCGTGGCTATCGTGATCGACGCGAGCTTCTCGTCGTCGTACGGGTTGAAGTCGATGATGTCCCAGGAGCCCGTCCCCTGGCGCCACTCACCGTCTATGTACTGCTGAGCCAGGTCCGTGAAGTACGACGACATGTGATCCCCCTCGATCCCTTGCTGCATCAGCAGAACACCGACCGACCGCGCGGTCTGATTGCACGTCATCGTACTGATGTTTCAACCGAGTTGAGGGGAAACCTCAGGAGAGTTGCAGCAATCCCCGCAGGAGGTCCCGGCTCTCCGACGGACCCGGGCTGTCGTGCTGGAGCTCCTTGAGCGCCTTCTCGTACTGGGCCACGTCCTCGGCCTTGTCGAGGTACAGCGCGCTGGTCAGCTGCTCCATGTACACGACGTCCGACAGGTCGGACTCGGGGAAACTGAGGATGGTGAAGGAGCCCGACTCACCGGAGTGCCCGCCGAGGCCGAACGGCACGACCTGCAGTCGGACATTGGGCCGCTCGGAGACGTCGATCAGGTGCTGGAGCTGCCCGCGCATCACCGCGCGGTCGCCGTACGGCCGGCGCAGGGCGGCCTCGTCGAGGACGACGTGGAACTCGGGGGCGTTCTCGGCGACCAGGTACTTCTGCCGCTCCAGACGCAGCGCCACCCGCCGCTCGACATCGGCGTCGCTCGCGCTCTTCATGCCCCGCCGCACCACCGCGCGGGCGTACTCCTCCGTCTGCAGCAGACCGTGCACGAACTGCACCTCGTACGCGCGCAGCAGCGAGGCCGCGCCCTCCAGGCCGACGTAGGTCGGGAACCAGCTCGGCAGCACGTCCGAATAACTGTGCCACCAGCCCGCGACGTTGGCCTCCTTGGCGAGGGCGATCAGTGAGGTCCGCTCCTGCTCGTCCGTGATGCCGTACAGCGTGAGCAGATCCTCCACATCCCTGGTCTTGAAGCTCACCCGGCCCAACTCCATACGGCTGATCTTCGATTCGGAGGCGCGGATCGAATAGCCCGCCGCCTCGCGCGTGATCCCCCGCGCCTCACGCAGTCGCCTGAGTTGTGATCCGAGCAGCATGCGCCGCACCACCGATCCCGGCTCTCCCGCGCTCACGTTCGCCAGCCTCCCCAACGTCTTCAGGGCCCGCAGTCTGCCACTAAAACACTTCGAGCAGTACTCGCCCGGTTACACAAACGGAATCGAGCCGAGGTTTCCGCTCAGGAAGTGGCACGGAACGGGCAGGGGCGGAGCAACGAGGAGACAGCAGAGCAGCCAGGAGAGGACGGGAAGATGACGGAAAAATTGGCCAACAAACCAGTACGGGCAGGCTGATTTCGGTCAGCTGCACGTGCATCTGCCCTTGCATCTGCTGTACGCATCCGAAACCATGGTCCCCGCACCACCGCCGCTCGCTACGACCGCGAATTCCCGGGAGTGCCTCGCATGGGGACGAATGGATCGACCATGCTCGAGCCGTTACGGCAGGGCCTTCCGCCGCTGAACCTCGCGGCCGCCTCCGACGCCGCCTCCTGCGCCCTCCCCGCCCGCTACGAAGCGGTGCGCGACGCACGGCAGTTCACTCGCGCGACCCTCGACCAGTGGGACCTGAGCGACCGTTTCGACGACGTGTGCCTGGTGGTCTCCGAGCTGGTCACCAACGCCCTGCGCCACGCGCTGCCCGCCGGCGCGCCGCGGATGGCACCACAGGAACCGCCGGTCCGGCTGCACCTGCTGCGGTGGAGCGAGCGACTGGTGTGCGCGGTGCGCGACCCCAGCGACGACAGCCCCGTCGCCCGCGACTCCGGCGACTTCTCCGCCGAGTCCGGCCGCGGGCTGTTCCTGGTCGACTCCTTCAGCGACGGCTGGGGCTGGCACCCGCTGGCGGGCGCGCTCAGCGGCAAGGTGGTCTGGGCGCTGTTCCGGCTCCCGCGTCCCGCCGACCGGCCGGGACCCGGCCGCGCGTAGACCCGCACCGCGCCCCGTCCGCGCGCCGCGGGCCTACACGCGTCACCACCTCCTGGGCGCCTCCGGCCCCTTCCTCCGTACACGCAGGCGCGGACCGCCCGCCTCCGCCCCCGGGCTCGGGCACCCCGCCCGGAAGGTCTCAGCCGACGACCAGGTGGTCGAACTCGCCGTCCTTCACGCCCAGCAGCATGGCCTCGATCTCCGCGCGGGTGTAGACGAGCGCGGGGCCGTCGGGGAAGCGGGAGTTGCGCATGGCGACCTCTCCGCCGGGCAACCGGGCGAACTCCACACAGGACCCCTGCGAGTTGCTGTGCCTGCTCTTCTGCCAGGCCACTCCGTCCAGCCCGGTGGCCGCCATGCCGTTGTACACGCCGGGCGCGTCGGCACCGTCGTACACGTCACCGTCGTACACGTCGTGGTCCACAGGTCGCTCCCCGCTGGTGCACTGGCTGGTGTGGCCATTGATGCAGTAGTCAACTGACCGGGATCATAGCTTTGTTCAAGTGCATATGCATGGGCAGATGCACGTGCACGCGCGGTGTTCCTGCGATTACAGCGCCGACGGTCGTGCTGTGCCCGCTTTGACGGACGCTTTACCGACGCCCCGCCCCCTTAGAGACGCAACCGGGGGCTTTTGTGTTCCCTCGTGTGCCGTTCTGGTGGGGTGGGCCGCGGAGGGTGCGAGGTGTGTCACGGAGGGCTGGCCGGGCGGCGGGCGGTTCCTGTTAGCTGACTCCGGTCGTCCGGCCGACGGGGCCGGCCACAGCAAGGGGGCTTGCAGTGACTTCGGAGGCTTCGGACGCTTCGGTGAGCTCGATGGGCGCGGAGGGCGCCGGGGGCGCGGGAGTCGCTGGTGCGTGTTCGCCGCTCCCGCGCGGGTCGCGCGGGCCTCGCTCCCGGCGCGCGCGGGTGGCCGTCGCGGCCGTGGGTCTGGCCGGCGCGCTCGCGCTGACGGCGTGCGGCGGGGACGGCTCCGGGGACCAGGACGACTCGGCGCGTCCCACCCCGTCCGCCACGGCGACCACCGACGCCGACGGCGGCACCGGGGGTTCCGGGGCGAACGGTGCCCCGGCGGGCGAGCTGGAGGGCAGCTGGCTCACCACGGCCGAGGGCAAGGCCGTTGCCCTGATGATCAACGGCGAGGAGGCGGCCCTCTTCGCCACGGGTGGCACGGTGTGCAGCGGCACCGCGCGGGAGCGGGGTGGAAGCTCCACGATCAGCCTGACGTGCACCGACGGGACCAAGGACCGGGCGAAGGGCGCGGTCGACTCCGTCGACGGGACCACCCTGAAGGTCACCTGGGAGGGCGGCCTCGGTGCCGAGACGTACACGAAGGCCGAGGGCGGCAAGCTCCCGACGGGGCTGCCGACGACCGGGCTGGGTTCGTAGCCCCCTGCCGAGAGCCGGGGCTGGTCCTCCCGGCGCTCCGCCCGGGGCTCCTGCCGACGGCCGGGCCGAGTGCCTGGGGCCGGGCAGTCGCCCGTGGCCGGGCCGACGCTTGGGGCCCTGCCGACAGCCGGGCTGAATTCTCGAGGCCGGTACGCGGGGCCGGGCCGGTACCTGGTGGTGGCCCGCGACCGGCCGGTCCCTGCTGGTGACCCGCACCGGGCCGGTACCTGGTGGTCCCGTGACGGGGAAGACCCCCGCCCGTGCCCCGCGACCGGGACGGCCCCTGGGGCCCGGGTCCGTGACCGGGCTGACTCCCGAGCCCGTGCGGTCGGCCGGGGCCGAATGCCCTGGAGCCGAGCCGGTGTGCGTGACCTGGGTCGGCCCCCGCTGGTGGCCGGACTGCCCTCTGGGACTGCCCATCGATGGAGCCGAGGGCTGCCCGAGGTGGGCGCATGGCCGGGTCCGGGCCCGTCCGTGAACGTCCCGGGCTCCCGGGCCCCGTCCGGACACGGCCCGGGCTCCGTCCGGGCGATGTCGGGTCAGGCTCCGGGGAGGTGTGGGCGTGCCCTGACCTGGGCGCCGTCCGCCGCGCGGGCGCCCTCCTCCCAGCCCGCCGCGTCGCTCACCCCGCGCAACCGGGTGGTGGTCGTCTCCGGGAACAGCCTGTCCGTCCGGTCGGTGACCGCCATGGCGCGGGAGGCGAGCACCGGCAGCAGGTCGTCGCTCACCTGGGTCTCGGCGGCGGCCGCGAGGCGCGTTCCCACGCGGTGGGCGTACGCCGCGAGGAAGGACTGACGGAAGGTCTTGGTCCGCTTCCGTCCGCCCGCACGCTGCGCCGCCTCCGCACTGGTCATCGCGGTGGTGGCCTGCACCAGCAGCGAGGTGTAGAGGAGTTCGACCGCCTCCAGGTCGGGGGCGAAGCCCACCACGGTGGAGAAGCCGAGCGGTTCGTTCCACACGGCCCGGCAGTGGTTGGCGCCGGCGACCGCGTCGAGCAGCACCGCCTTGGCCTGCTCGTACGGCGGCTCCACCCCGATCCTGCAGGCGCCCGGGGTCTCGGCCGAGGGTGCCCGCGCGGCGAGGAGCGCCTCGTCGACGCTGTGCCGCGCCATCAGCTCCTGCGCCTTGGCGCTGAGCGCCTCCGCCTCCTCCGGGAACCCCGTGGCCTCCGCCTTGGCCAGCAGCGCGCGGATGCGGCCGAGCATCCGGGACTCCGGCCGCCGGTCCGACGGGGTGGGGCGGCCCGCCGTCCCGTCGAGCGGTTCCAGGGCGGGCAGCCGCAGCAGCAGGCGGTACAGCTCCAGCACGGCCGTGGCGTACGCGAAGCGGTCGCCGCGCGGGGCGGGGCCGGCTCCCTCTCCCCCGAGCCGGGCCAGCTGGGCACTCCAGCGCGACCCCCGGGGAGTGTCGTCGCGCGGCGCCTGCGCGCGGATCAGCGCGGAGACCAGCCGCACGTGGGTGTCGTCCAGTTCGCGCCGGACGACGCGTACGACGTCGGCGGGCTGCCAGCCGCGCCGCCAGGCGGTCGCCACGAGTTCCTCACCCCGCCGGGACAGCTCGGCGTCGGCCGCCGGATCGGCGGCGAGCAGGGACGCGCCGGTGTCGAGGGCGGTGTCACCGGTGTCGTAGAGGGCGGCGCGGAAGGCGCGGTCGACGGTGCTGGACGTGCTCACGGGTTCGATCGTGCCATGTCTCCGGGACGTCACCCGCAAGTGTCAACTTCGGGTTGACAGTCGCGAACTGTCAACTTACGGTTGACACATGACGACGAACCCCGCCATCAAGTCATCCGTACGTCTCGACGACCTCATCGCGGCCATCAAGAAGGTCCACGAGGAACCTCTCGAACAGCTCCAGGACGCGGTGCTCGCGGGTGAGCACCTCGGTGACGTGGCCGACCACCTGATCGGGCACTTCGTGGACCAGGCCCGGCGCTCGGGCGCCTCCTGGACGGACATCGGCAAGAGCATGGGGGTCACCCGGCAGGCGGCCCAGAAGCGCTTCGTGCCCAAGGAGGGCAACGACCTCGACCCGAACCAGGGCTTCAACCGCTACACGCCCCGCGCCCGCAACACGGTCATGGCCGCACACAACGAGGCGCGGGCCGCGCGGAACGCCGAGGGCCTCCCCGAGCACCTGGTCCTCGGCCTGCTGACCGAGCCGCAGGGGCTGGCGGTCAAGGCGGTCTCCGAGCAGGGCGTCACCGTGGAGGCGGTGCGCGAGGCCGCCCGCGCGGCACTCCCGCCGGCCGTCGAGGACGCCCCCGAGCTGGTGCCGTACGGCCCGGCGGCCAAGAAGGTCCTGGAGCTGACCTTCCGCGAGGCCCTCCGCCTCGGCCACAACTACATCGGCACCGAGCACATCCTGCTCGCGCTCCTCGAACACGAGAACGGCGACGGCCTCCTCAGCGGACTCGGCATCAGCAAGGGGGCCACCGAGCGGTACGTCACCGAGATGCTGGCCCAGTACGTCGAGACGACGCGCACCGAGGACGAGCCCGCGCAGGAGGGCTGACCCGCCGGGCTCCGGTCCGGGAAGGACCGGACAGGGCGGCGGCCCGTGTCCGGGGGATTGTCAGACCCCCCTGCCACACTCACAGCATGGCCGACCGGTGGGCACTCGCTCCGGCCGAGGAAGGCGGCGTGGACGTCGCCCCCCTCGGTCCGGACGGGCTGCCCGCCGGTCCGGTGCGGCGGGAGGCGGATCCCGCCGAGGCCGTGCGGAGCCGTCCCGGTGTCACGCGGTGGGTGTGGCGGTCCACCGCCGAGGTCTACCCGCGCCTGCTCGCCACGGGGGTGCGAGTGGAGCGGGGATACGACATCGAGGCCGCCGAGACGCTCCTGCTCGGTCACGAAGGGCGGTACGGGGAACCCCGTTCGGCCGCGGCCGCGCTGGCCCGGCTGCGCGGCGGCCCCGTACCGCCCGATCCGCCGCAGCGCCAGGCCGAACCGGGCGCCCAGTCACCCCTCTTCGAACCCCGGGGCACCGTCCTGCCGCTGCCCGACCTGCTCGCCGTGTACGCGGAGCAGCAGCGGCGGACCGACGCCACCGCGCACCCGGGCCGGATGCGGCTGCTGACCGCGGCCGAGTCGGCGGGGATGCTGGTGGCCGCCGAGATGAACCGCGCGGGGCTGCCGTGGCGGGCGGACGTGCACCGCGCCGTGCTGCACGACCTGCTCGGCGAGCGGTACGCGGGCGGTGGCGAGCCCCGCCGGCTCGCCGAACTCGCCGACGAGGTGTCCGCGGCCTTCGGCCGCCGGGTCCGGCCCGATCTGCCGGCCGATGTGGTCAGGGCTTTCGCGCAGGCCGGGGTAAAGGTCTCCTCGACCCGCCGCTGGGAGATCGAGTCCGTCGACCACCCGGCCGTCGAACCCCTGCTCGCCTACAAGAAGCTGTACCGGATCTGGGTCGCGCACGGCTGGTCCTGGCTCCAGGACTGGGTGCGCGACGGCCGCTTCCGGCCGGAGTTCCTCGCGGGCGGGACGGTGACCGGCCGCTGGGTGACCAACGGCGGGGGCGCCCTGCAGATCCCCAAGGTGATCCGCCGCGCGGCCGTGGCCGACCCGGGCTGGCGGCTGGTCGTCGCCGACGCGGACCAGATGGAGCCGCGGGTGCTGGCGGCGATCTCCCGCGACCCGGGCCTGATGGAGGTGGCGGGCCGGGAGACGGACCTGTACCAGTCGGTGTCCGACCGCGCCTTCTCCGGCGACCGCGCACAGGCCAAGCTCGCCGTCCTCGGCGCGGTCTACGGCCAGACCTCGGGCGACGGCCTGAAGAACCTCGCCGCGCTCAGGCGCCGCTTCCCCAAGGCGGTGGCCTACGTGGACGAGGCCGCCCGCGCCGGTGAGGAGGGCCGGCTCGTACGGACCTGGCTGGGCCGCACCTGTCCGCCGGCCCCCCGGGCGACGGACGACGCGGCCCAGGAGGCGGGCATCCCGCTCGCGGAGGAGGAGCAGGCCGCCGACGCCCGGCCCTGGGTCCCGGGGTACGCCTCGGCCGACGCCCGCGCCCGTGGCCGCTTCGCCCGCAACTTCGTGGTCCAGGGCAGTGCCGCCGACTGGGCCCTGCTGCTGCTGGCCGCGCTGCGGCGGACCCTGAGCGGCATGGCGGCCGAACTCGTCTTCTTCCAGCACGACGAGGTGATCGTGCACTGTCCCGAGGAGGAGGCGGCGACCGTCGTGGAGGCGATCCGGCAGGCCGCGGACCTGGCCGGTCGTCTGACCTTCGGTGAGACACCGGTGCGGTTCCCGTTCACGGCGGCAGTGGTGGAGTGCTATGCCGACGCCAAGTGATCAGCCCGCCGGCCGGGCCCCGGCCAGCAGTTCCCGCAGTTCCTCCACCACCGCCTGTTCGTCCGTACCGTCCAGTGCGGCGAGCGCGGACCGCCACTGCTCGTACGCCTCGTTCACCCGTCCCCACTCGCGCAGCAGCAGACCGTACTGGTGACGGGCCAGACCGCCGGTGTAGTGGTCGGCGCGGGCGTCCGCGCGGCGGAGCAGTTCGGCGCACTCACGGACGGCCGGGCCGGAGCGCCCCAGCAGCCGCAGGGCCCGGACCAGGCCGAGCCGGGTCTGGGACTCGCCGTGCCAGTAGCCGTGCCCGCCGAGGATGCGCAGGCTCTCCTCGAAGTGTGGCAGGGCGGCGGCCGGTTCGCGCAGGCGCAGGTGGGCGTAGCCGATGTTGCAGTGCGCGGAGTGCTGCACGATGACCGCGCCGATCTCGTCCCCGATGGCGAGCGAGCGCCGGTGCTGCTCGATCGCGGCGCGCGGATCGGTGTGCTCGTACAGGTTCCCGAGATGGCTGCGGGTGACGGCCTCGCCGTAGGGGTCGTTCAACTGCCGTGAGTGGGCCAGGCTCTGCCGCAGCGCCTGCCCCGACTCGGGGTACCGGCCGAGCCCTTCGAGCAGCAGGCCCCGGTTGTTGAGGGAACGGCGGATCCAGGAGACGGACCCGAGCCGACGCCAGATCTCCAGCGCGCGGTCGGTGAGGGTGAGGGCGTCGTTGGTGCGGCCGGTCAGGAAGTGCAGCCCCGCGAGGTCGCTCAGCGCGTACCCCTCGGCGGCCTCGTCCCCGAGCCGCCGCGCCACCCGGAGCGCCGCCCGCCCGAGCACCTCCAGTTCGGGGACGCGGCCGCGGCGCAGGAGATAGGGGTACAGCAGGCGCAGGAGCACGGAGAGGTGGGCGTCCCGGCGGTCCGGGGCACCGTCGGCACCGGCCGCGTCACCGGCGTACCTCTCGACCAGGGCGACGATGTTCTCCAGCTCCCGGTCGCCCCAGGCGAAGGCCGCCCCGGCGTCGGCGAAGGGAGGCACGCTGTCGACCTCGTCCGGGTGCCCGGGCGGCTGGGACGGTGTCGGACGACGGCGGTCCTCCCGGTCCGGACCGGGTTCGGTGATCGCGGCGAGGACCCGTTCGGCGACGGCGGCGTACCAGCGCAGGGCGGCCCCGGCGGCGTCCTCACCGTCACCGGCGTCGGCACCGGCGCGTTCGCGGGCGAAGTCACGGACCAGGTCGTGGGGGGCGTAGCGGCCGTACGCGGTCTCCTCCACGAGGGCCACGTCGACGAGCCGGTCCAGCGCGGCCTCGGCCCGGCGGACGTCGGTGCCGGTGAGCCGGGCCAGCAGGGGGGCGCCGTAGCCGGGCAGGTCGAGGGCGCCGATGCGGCGCAGGGCGAGGGCCGCGTCGCGGTCGGTCTCGCGCTCGGAGACCATGAGCGCGTCGTGCGCGACAGCCAGCGAACGACGCACGCTCAGGTCGTCGTACTGCAGGTGGGGCAACCGGCTTTCGCTGTCGGACAGTTGCCCGGCGAGGGCGTCCGGGGTGAGTGCCCGGCGCGCGGCGAGCCGGGCCGCGACGACGCGAAGGGCCAGCGGAAGCCGCCCGGTGAGCGCCACGAGCGGATGACCGGCGTCCAGCCCGTCCCGGCCGGAGACCGCCCGCAGCAGGGCCGCGCTGTCCTCGTCGGACAGCGGGGCGAGCGGGACGCGGGCGGCGCCGTCGAGCGCGGTGAGCGGCGAACGGCTGGTGACGAGGACCGCGCAGCCCGCACCGGCCGGCAGCAGCGGCCGTACCTGCGCGGCGGTCGCGGCGTCGTCCAGCACCAGGAGCGTGCGGGTGGGCGCGAGCAGGGAGCGCAGCAACGCGGCCGCCGCGTCGGGGTCCTCCGGGATGCGGCAGGGCTCGGTACCGAGGTCGCGGAGGAGCTCGGTGAGTGCCTGGACGGGAGTGAGCGGGGCCATGCCGGGGGTCGCACCGTGCAGGTTGACGTAGAGCTGGCCGTCGCTGAAACGTCTCTTCAGGCCGTGCGCGACCTCGAGCGCGAGCGCGCTCTTGCCCACCCCGGCGGTTCCGCTGATCACGGCGACGGCGGGCAGGTCCGTGCGCGGGGCGCGGGTGAGCACACGGACCAGTTCGTCCCGTAAGTCGCCGCGGCCGGTGAAGTGGGCCGGGGCAGGGGGAAGTTGCGCGGGGCGCGGCGCGGCGACGCCATGGGGGGTGCCCGTGGGGAGGTCGCGGTCACGGCCCTGCCCGTGGCGCTGTTCCTGGCGCTGTTCCTGGCGCTGTTCCTGGCGCTGTTCCTGGCCGGGACCCAGTTCGCGCTCCTGACCGCGCACTGTGCCGCGGCCGTGGCCCTGCCCGTCCCTCCGAGCACGCTCCTGACCGCGGCCGGCGTCCTGCCCCTCACCCCGGCATGCGTCCCGGGCAGGATCGCCCTTCCCCCGCAACACCTCCACGTGGGCCTCGCGCACCTCCGGCCCCGGTTCGATGCCGAGTTCGTCCGCCAGCCGGGCCCGCAGATCGCGGTGGACCACCAGCGCCTCCGCCCGGCGGCCGGTGCGGTGCAGGGCGAGCATCAACTGACGGTGGTACGCCTCCCGCAGCGGATGCCCGGCGGCCAGCGCCGCCAGCTCGGGCACGAGGTCGGCCAGGCGCCCGCCGCCGAGGGCGAGCTCGGCGTCGTACCGCCATTCCAGGAGCAGCAGCCGTGCCTCGCACAGCCGCCGCACCAGGGCGTACCCGCCCACCTCCGGGGGCAGCCCGGTCAGCGGGCTGCCCCGCCACAGCGCGAGCGCCGCCGTACACGCGCGCATCACGCGCTCCCAGTCCCGCGCGGCGTGCGCGGCGCGGGCGGCGGCGGCGTGCGCGTCGAAGACCTGCACGTCCACCTCGCCCTCGGCGACCCGCAGCACGTACCCGGTGGGCACGGTGACCAGCCGCCCGGGGTCCTCGAGCAACCGCCGCAGCCGGGCGACGTGATTGTGCAGCGAGGGCTGCGCGGAGGCGGGCGGCGCACCGCCCCACATCGCGTCCTTCAGCACCTCCACGGAGACGACCCGCCCGGCATCGAGCAGCAACACCGCCAGCAGAACCCGCAGTTTGGGGCTGCCGATGTCCCGGACGGAACCGGGGAGGTCACCCCCGTCCCCGCCGTCGTACAGAACCGGCGCCCCCAGCAGTCCGAACCGCAGCCCGCGCCGTGTCACGCCGTACCACTGCCTTCCGGGTGACCGAACGGAGAACCATTGGCCACATGTTAGCGATCCGTTGGCACGTACTGATGTGATCACTACATCGGATCCGGCCCGGGGGCGCGCGCGTAGAACGCGCAGCTCGGGGGAGTGTCGCCGCCGCGGCCCGGTCCGGACACGAGGGCTCCCGGTCGGCGGAGGTGCGCGACCGGGCCCTCGCCCTCATCCCCGTGATCGAGTGGCCCCGCTCTGTCGCCCGCCCGTGTCGTCCGGTGGGTCAGATGACCGGCGGCCGCCCGAGCCGGGTGAGCCGCCACACCGTCCGCCAGCGCATGGCACGCCGCTCACCGGCCGGCTCTCGTAGCCCCTCCACGAACCCGCCGAACCAGGCGCGCAGTCCGTGGACCGACCGGTTCCGCAGGAGGGTGAGCAGCACCCACACCCCGAGGTGGACGGGCACGAGCACGAACGGCAGCCGCCGCCGGACCAGCCACACCCGGTTCCGCGCGGTCACCCGGAAGTAGATGGCGTGCCGGGCGGGCGAGGTCTTCGGATGCCGGAGGAGCAGTTCGGGCGCGTAGAGGATCCGCCACCCGGCGTCGACGGCGCGCCAGGCCAGGTCGGTCTCCTCGTGCGCGAAGAAGAACTCCCCGGGCCAGTCGCCGATCTCGTCGAGCATCGTCATCCGCAGCGCGTGCCCGCCTCCGAGGAAGCCGGTGACGTAGCCGCCCCTCGTCGGATCCGACTTCCCGAGCCGGGGCACGTGCCGCTGCTGGGTCTCCCCCAGCTCGTCGGCGATCCGAAACCCGACGATCCCGAGCCGTTCGTCGGCGGCGTACAGCTCCTGCACGCGGCGCAGTACGTCGGCGTCGACCAGCAGGCCGTCGTCGTCCAGCTCGACGACGACGTCCACGTCACCGAACTCCCGCAACCGCTCGATCCCCGCGTTCCGCCCGCCGGGACAGCCGAGATTCTCCTCCAGCTCGACGGTGGTGACCTCACCGGGCAGGGACAGCCGACGGGCGAACTCGGGCAGCGGACAGCCGTTCCCCACGATCACGATCCGCGCGGGCGGCACGTCCTGCTTCGCCACGGACTCCAGCAGCGCGTCCACCTCGGCCGGCCGGTTCCCCATGGTCACGACGGCGACGGCGATCCTCGGCGTCGTCTCCACGTCCTCACCCCAACTCAACCGGCTTTCCGCTGACGGGCGATGGTAGCCGTTCACGGTAAGGACGCCTCAGGTACGCGCGGCAGACCCCGCGACGTGAGCACACTCCACGTGCGGGGCGAGAGGCTGCCCGCAGGCGGTCGGCCACACGAAAAAGCCAGGCCACAACCCGTGTGACCTGGCCCTTGCCGGAGCCGCCTTCGGGATTCGAACCCGAGACCTACGCATTACGAGTGCGTTGCTCTGGCCATCTGAGCTAAGGCGGCGTGCTGTCTGCACCATGGTGCGATCAGCGACGTCGGTAAGTCTACACAGTTTCCAGGGGTGCTTCGTACCGGCCCCGGAGGCGGGCCGAGGTGGCCGCCTCCGGGGGTCGTCGCACTGCCTAGGAGCAGCGCTTTCCGTCCGTGGGCGGGGTGCCGTCGAGCAGGTAGGTGTTGATCGCGGAGTCGATGCAGGCGCTGCCGCGGCCGTAGGCGGTGTGGCCGTCGCCGTCGTAGGTGAGGAGGCGGGCCGAGGAGAGCTGGCCGGCCAGGGCCTCGGCCCAGCGGTACGGGGTCGCCGGGTCCCGGGTGGTGCCGACGACGACGATCGGGGCCGCGCCCTTCGCCTCGATGCGCTGTGCCGCCCCCGTCGCCTCCACCGGCCAGTACGCGCAGTTCAGCGAGGCCCAGGCGAGGCCCTCTCCGAAGACCGGGGACGCCTTCTCGAAATCGGGGAGGGCCCGTCGCACCTCGTCCGGGGACGCGAAGGCGGCCGGGAGGTCGAGGCAGTTCACGGCCGCGTTGGCGAACATCAGGTTGGTGTACTCGCCATCGGCATCCCGTTCGTAGTAGCTGTCCGCGAGGGCGAGGAGCCCTGACCCGTCGTTCTCCCGCATCGCCGCCGTCAGGGCCTCGCGCAGCCGCTGCCACGCCCCCTCGTCGTACATGGCGGCGATCACGCCGATCGTCGCGAGCGACTCGGTGAGCCCGCGGCCGTCCGCGTCGCCGGCCGGGACGGGGCGGGCGTCGGCCTTGGCGAAGAACGCCTTGAGCTTCTTGCCGGCACGCTCCGGAGAGGTGCCCGCGCCGCCGAGGGGACAGTCCCGATGCCGTACGCAGTCCTTCGCGAAGGCGGTGAACGCCGTGTCGAAGCCCTCCGTCTGTTCCAGGTTGAGCCGTCGCGCGGGCAGCGAGGGGTCCATCGCGCCGTCCAGGACGAGACGGCCCGCGCGGTCGGGGAACAGTCCGGCATAGGTCGCCCCGAGGAAGGTGCCGTACGAGGCGCCGACGTAGTTCAGCTTCCTGTCGCCCAGCGCCGCCCGCACGATGTCCATGTCCCGGGCCGCCTCGACGGTGGACACGTGGCGCAGCAGCTTCGGCGCGTCCGCCCCGCAGCCCTCGGCGAAGGTCTTGTACGCCGAGACGAGCGCGCCGGTCTCCTTCGCGTCGTCCGGCGTCACGTCCGTCCGCGTGTACGCGTCCATCCCGGGCCCGTCCAGGCACTCGACGGGTTCGCTGCGGGCGACTCCGCGCGGGTCGACGGCCACCATGTCGTAGCGGGCGCGCACGTCCGCCGGGTAGCCGATGCCGGCATACGCCTGGACGTAGCCGACCGCCGAACCCCCCGGGCCGCCCGGGTTGACCAGCAGGGAACCCAGGCGCTTGCCCGGCCCCGTGGCCTTCTTGCGGGTGACGGCGAGCCGGACGTCGCCGGCGGACGGCTCCGCGTAGTCGAGCGGGGCCTTCAGCGTGGCGCACTGGAAGCCGGCGGCACCGCAGTCGCGCCAGGCCGGTTTCTGCTCGTAGTACCGCGTGAGTCCCACCGGTGTGGAGCGCGGCAGAGGGGCGAGGGCCGCTGCCGCCTCCTCCGCCACGGAACTCGCCGTACGCGTCGTGCTCCCTGAGGAGCAGCCCGAAACGAGCAGCGCGACGGCGGCGAGCAGGGTGGCTCCGGTACGGGTCCTGCGAGGGGTGCGCCTTGTGTCCATACGGCGAGCGTAACTGTGTGCAACGGAATGAGTGCTCTGCGCGCACGCCGTGCCCCGTACGAGTTACCCCGTCGCGCGGCCGGAGCAGTGGGCGCCCGGCTCGTCAGCCCGCTCTGAGGGCCATCGTCATCGCCTCCACGGCGAGCAACGGGGCCACATTGCGGTCCAGGGCCTCGCCGCACGCAGCGATCGCCTCGATGCGGCGGAGCGTGGACTCCGGCGAGCTGCCGCGGGCCAGGCGCTCCAGCGCGTCCTCGGAGTCCGCGTTGGCGATGGCCACGCGGGAGCCGAGCTGGAGGGCGAGGACGTCGCGGTAGAAGCTGGTCAGGTCGCTCAGCGCGACGTCGAGGCTGTCCCGCTGGGTGCGGGTCCTGCGGCGCTTCTGCATGTCCTCCAGGTCCTTGACCACGCCCGCCGTGCCGCGCGGCAGGCGTCCGCCCTGGGCCGCGCCGAGCGCCGCCTTGAGCTCCTCGGTCTCCTTGCCGTCCGTCTCCTCGGCGAGCTGCTTGGCGTCCTCGGCGGCGGCGTCGACGAGTTCCTGGGCGGCCCTGAGCGCGCCGCCGACGTCCTCGACCCGCAGGGGCAGCTTCAGCACGGAGGCCCGGCGCGCGCGGGCGGCGGAGTCGGTGGCCAGGCGGCGGGCCCGGTCGACGTGGCCCTGGGTGGCGCGGGCGACGGAGGCGGCGACGTCCGGCTCGATGCCCTCCCGTCGGACGAGCATGTCGGCGACGGCGTCCACCGAGGGCGTGCTCAGGTTGAGGTGGCGGCAGCGGGAGCGGATCGTCGGCAGGACGTCCTCGATGGAGGGCGCGCACAGCAGCCAGACGGTGCGGGGGGCGGGCTCCTCGACGGCCTTGAGGACGGCGTTGGCGGACTTCTCGTTCAGCCGCTCGGCGTCCTCGACGAGGATCACCTGCCAGCGGCCGTTCGCCGGTGCGGTGAAGGACTTGCGGACGGTGTCGCGCATGGCCTCGACGAGGATCTGGGAGCCGACGGCGGCGATCGAGCTGACGTCGGCGTGGGTGCCGACCAGCGCGGTGTGGCAGCCGTCGCAGAAGCCGCAGCCGGGGGCTCCGCCGAGGGCGCGGTCGGGGCTGACGCACTGGAGAGCGGCGGCGAAGGCACGCGCCGCCTGGTTGCGTCCGGCGCCGGGCGGGCCGGTGAACAGCCAGGCGTGCGTCATCCTCGACGCCTCGGGCGGGGGTGTACCGGCCGCCGCGGCGGTGACGAGCGCGTCGGCGTCCCGGGCGGCGGCGGCGAGCTGATCGCTCACCCGTTCCTGCCCGACGAGGTCGTCCCACACGGTCATGGGCCGGCGCTCCCTTCCGTCGCGTCCGTCACGTCTGGCCTACGGGTCCCATTGTGCGGGTGGACACTGACAGCGGCCGCACCCGGCCGGTCAGCCGCGGGCCGTCGCCGGTACGGGGACCCGCACCCCGCCGCGGTCCGCACACCCGCTCAGCCGCGAGCCGCCGCAGGTGCAGGGAGCCGGGGACCCACCGCGGGTACGGGATCCACGACCCGCCGCGGGCCGCCCGAACCGGCCGGCCGCGAGCCGACCGCCCGGATCGGGCCGGCCGCTGCGGGCCCCGCGCCAGCGGTTCGCTGCGGGGCCGGTCAGCGCCGGCGGTTCGCTGCGGGGCCGGTCAGCGCCGGCGGCCCCGGCCGCCGCTCCGGCCGCCGCCCTCGTCGTCGCCGTGCTCGTCGTCGTGACGGCCGAGGAGTTCGTCCGCCAGGCTCGGCAGGTCGTCGAGCGGGGTCTCCTCCGCCCAGTCGGAGCGCTGCCGGCGCCGGCGCGGCGCGCGCTCCGGGTCGACCTGCGGCAGCTCGCGCGTGCGGTCCAGCGGGCCGCCGGAGTCACCGGGTCCGGCGGATCCGCCCGCCGGGCGCTCGTCCTGGAAATAGCCGGGCGGAACCCGGTCCGCGGGCGCCGGCCCGTCATCGCGCACCGGCGGGAGCACGGCGGTCTCGTCCGCCGCGCCCGGCGGCACGGGCGGGAGGACCGCCGTCTCGTCCGTCGCCCCCGGCGGGACCTGCGGCCTGGGCAGTTCGGTCGTGACCTCGGCTTCGGAAACCCCGGCACCGGACCGCCCCGACCGCTGCCCGGTGTCCTCGTCCGGCACCCGTGGCAGCGCGGCCGTCTCGTCCACGGGCCCGCCCGCGGCGTTCGTCGGCGTCACCACCGGCGTCGGCACGGTCAGCGCGTCGTCGGCCCCCGGCCGGGACGCCCCGGGGCCGTCGGGCCCACCCGTCGGCTTCGGTCCCGCCTTCGGTTCCGCCTTCGGTCCCGCTTCCGCCGCGGCCGCCGCCCGTTCGGCCAGCCGCCGGGCCTCCTCCGCACGCAGCAGCGCCTCCTCGGCCCTGCGCTGCTTCTCCAGGCGCAGCGCCTCGGCCTCGGCGTGCAGCCGCGCCTCCTCCTCGGCCTGCTTGCGCCGGCGTTCCTCCTCGGCCCTGCGGCGGGCCTCCTCCTCGGCGCGCGCCTTCTCCTCGGCGAGCAGCCGCTGACGCTCCTCCTCGGCACGCCGCCGCGCCTCCTCGGCGCGCTGCCGGGCCTCCTCCGCCTGCCGTTCGGCCTCGCGCCGCTGCGCCTCCTCCAGCTCGCGCCGCTTGCGCTCCTCCTCCTCGGCGCGCAGCCGCGCCAGCTGCTCCTGGCGCTCGCGCTCCAGGCGCTCCTCCTCGGCCTTGCGGGCCGCCTCCTCCTCCGCCTTGCGGCGGGCCTCCTCCTCGGCCCTGCGGCGGGCTTCCTCGCGGGCCCGGATCTCGGCCTCGGACAGCGGCAGCACCTGGTCGAGCCGGTGCCGGATCACCGTGGTGACCGACTCCGGCTCCTGACCGGCGTCGACCACCAGGTAGCGGCCGGGGTCGGCGGCGGCCAGCGTGAGGAATCCGGCCCGCACGCGCGCGTGGAACTCGGCCGGCTCCGACTCCAGCCGGTCCGGCGCCTCGGTGAAGCGTTCCCGCGCCGTCTCCGGCGCCACGTCCAGCAGTACCGTCAGATGCGGGACGAGGCCGTCGGTCGCCCAGCGGTTGATGCGGGCGATCTCGGTCGGCGACAGGTCCCGCCCGGCGCCCTGGTAGGCGACGGAGGAGTCGATGTAGCGGTCGGAGATGACGACCGCGCCGCGCTCCAGGGCGGGCCGTACGACGGTGTCGATGTGCTCCGCGCGGTCCGCGGCGTACAGCAGGGCCTCCGCGCGGTGCGAGAGCCCGGCGCTGGAGACGTCCAGCAGGATCGAGCGCAGCCGCTTGCCGACGGGGGTGGCACCGGGCTCGCGGGTGAGGACGACCTCGTGTCCCTTGTCCCTGATCCACTCGGCGAGGGCTTCGGCCTGGGTGGACTTGCCGGCGCCGTCGCCGCCCTCCAGGGCGATGAAGAAGCCGGAGGCGGCGGGCGTCTGCTCGGGGTCGTCGCCGCCGAGCAGCGCGTCACGCAGGTCCTGCCGCAGCGGCACCCCCGAGCGGTCGTCGACCTTGGCCAGCACCAGCGCGGCCACCGGCAGCAGCAGCGCGCCGACCAGCATCAACGTGAACGCGGCACCGCCGTGCGCGAAGACGAACCGGCCGTTCTCCAGCCGGTGCGGTCCGATGGCCGCGGCGACCAGCGGGGCGGCCACCGCGCCGAGCGCCACCAGGACCCGGACCACGGCGTGCAGGTGCTCCGTCGTACGGACCCGGCGCTGCTCCTCGGTCTCCTGGTCGAGCAACGTGTGCCCGGTGTGGGCGGCGATCCCCGCACCGGTACCGGCCAGTGCCATGATCAGCAGCACACTGGTGACGTCCGGCACGAGTCCGGCTGCCAGCAGCGCGAGACCGGTGAAGGCGAGGGCGAGCGCGAGCAGCCGGCGTCGCGACAGGCCCGGCAGCAGGGCGGGCGCCGTACGGATGCCGACGACGACACCGCCGGTCAGCGCGGCGACCAGCAGGCCGTAGAGCACGGGGCCGCCGCCCAGGTCCTTGGCGTGCAGTACCGACACGGCGACGGCGGCCGACACCGCGGCGGCGACGGACGCGGAGGCGAACACCAGGAGCGCCAGCGCGCCCGTACGGCCCTTGTCGGATCCGGCGGCGCTCTTCGGGCGGCGCAGGCCCTCCAGCGGCGACCTCGGGCGGGGGGTGCGGGTGCCGGGCAGTTCCAGGAAGGTGACGACGGACAGGGACGCGGCGAACAGTCCGGCCGCGACGTAGGAGGCGAGGGCGGCCCGGTGCTCGCCGAACCATTCGATGCCCGTGCCGAGCAGGTTGTTCAGCAGGGCGGCGACGACGAGCGCGACGGCCGCGAGCGGTATCGCCACGAAGTTCGTGCGCAGCGACAGGCGGCGCAGCGCGTCCATGTGGTCGGGCAGCGGCCGGACGGTCGCGCCCTCCGGGGGCGGCGCGGGCAGCAGGGCGGGCGCGGCGCCCTCCCGGCACACCGTCCAGAACCGTTCGGCGACACCGGTCACGAAGGCGGTGACGAGGAGGGCGGCCAGTGCGTTCCCGGGTGTCCAGTCGATCCACAGCGGCGCCACGATCAGCAGCGCCGCGCGCAGTCCGTCGGCGCCGACCATGGTCCAGCGGCGGTCCAGCGGCCCGTCCTGCGAGGTGAGCGAGGTGAGCGGGCCGAGGAGCACGGCGCCGAACAGCAGGATCGCCAGGATGCGCACCCCGAAAACGGTCGCCACTGCGAACGCGGCGCCCCGGTACCCACCGCCGAACGCCCCCTCGGCGACAGCCGCCTGAAGGGCGAGCAGGACCAGCACCAGGAGGGCGAGGACGTCACCCACCCCGCCCACCAGTTGTGCGCTCCACAACCGTTTCAGCTGCGGTCGGCGCAGCAGGGCGCGGACGGCACGCTCGCGGGAGTCCGCGACAAGGGCGTCGTCAGGGGCCGGTTGAGGGGCCGTAGGCTGCTCGGCTCGCGTCATGCGTTCAGCCTATCGGCCCGCGTCGGCACCACGGGCGCGACGCGCCTGACATGCACACGCCCCGGCAGCAATGAACTGCCGGGGCGTTCGCATTCCGAACGCCGGGCGAAGGCCGCCCGGCGTCAGTTGGAAGAGGTCAGTCCTCCGCGCCGTTCGAGGCGGTCGCCTTCCTGGCGGCGGTCTTCTTCGCCGTCGTCTTCGCGGCCGTCGTCTTCTTCGCCGCGGTCTTCTTCGCGGCCGTCGCCTTCTTCGCCGGCGCCTTCTTGGCCGCCGCCTTCTTGGTGGCCTTCTTCGCGGTCTTCTTGGCGGGGGACTTCGCCCGCTTCTCGGCGAGCAGCTCGAACCCGCGCTCCGGCGTGATCGTCTCGACGCTGTCGCCGGAGCGCAGGGTCGCATTGGTCTCGCCGTCGGTGACGTACGGACCGAAGCGGCCGTCCTTCACCACGACCGGCTTCTCGCTGACGGGGTCGGTGCCCAGCTCCTTAAGCGGCGGCTTGGCCGCGGCACGGCCACGCTGCTTGGGCTGGGCGTAGATCGCCAGCGCCTCCTCCAGCGTGATCGTGAAGAGCTGTTCCTCGGACTGCAGCGACCGCGAGTCGGTGCCCTTCTTCAGGTACGGGCCGTAGCGGCCGTTCTGCGCGGTGATCTCCTGGCCCTCGGCGTCCGTGCCGACCACGCGCGGCAGGGACATCAGCCGGAGCGCGTCGTCGAGGGTCACCGTGTCCAGGGACATCGACTTGAAGAGGGAGGCGGTACGCGGCTTGACCGCGTTCTTGCCGGTCTTCGGAGTGCCCTCGGGAAGGACCTCGGTGACGTACGGACCGTAGCGGCCGTCCTTGGCGACGATCGTGTGACCGGTCGCCGGGTCGGCGCCCAGCTCGAAGTCTCCGCTCGGCTTGGCGAGCAGTTCCTCGGCGAGCTCGACGGTCAGCTCGTCGGGCGCCAGGTCGTCCGGGATGTCGGCGCGCTGGTGCTGCTCGGTGTCCTTCTCGCCGCGCTCGATGTACGGGCCGTAGCGCCCGACCCGCAGCACGATGCCGCTGCCCACGGGGAACGACGACACCTCGCGCGCGTCGATCGCTCCCAGGTCCGTCACCAGCTCCTTGAGGCCGCCGAGGTGGTCCCCGTCGCCGTTGCCCGCCTCGGCCGCGCCGCCGTTGCCCGTGCCCTCACCGAAGTAGAAGCGCTTGAGCCACGGCACGGCCCGCGCCTCGCCGCGCGCGATGCGGTCGAGGTCGTCCTCCATCTTCGCGGTGAAGTCGTAGTCGACGAGCCGGCCGAAGTGCTTCTCCAGCAGGTTGACCACGGCGAAGGACAGGAAGGACGGCACCAGGGCCGTGCCCTTCTTGAACACGTAACCGCGGTCGAGGATCGTGCCGATGATCGACGCGTACGTCGACGGGCGGCCGATCTCCCGCTCCTCCAGCTCCTTGACCAGCGACGCCTCGGTGTAGCGGGCCGGGGGCTTGGTGGCGTGCCCGTCGACCGTGATCTCCTCGGCCGACAGCGCGTCACCCTCGGCGACCTGCGGCAGCCGGCGCTCGCGGTCGTCGAGCTCGGCGTTGGGGTCGTCGGCGCCCTCGACGTACGCCTTCAGGAAGCCGTGGAAGGTGATCGTCTTGCCGGACGCGCTGAACTCGACGTCCCGGCCGTCGGCGGCCGTGCCGCCGATCTTCACGGTCACCGAGTTGCCGGTGGCGTCCTTCATCTGCGAGGCGACGGTCCGCTTCCAGATCAGCTCGTACAGCTTGAACTGGTCACCGGTCAGCCCGGTCTCGGCGGGCGTGCGGAAACGGTCACCCGAGGGACGGATCGCCTCGTGCGCCTCCTGCGCGTTCTTGACCTTGCCCGCGTAGGTGCGCGGCTGCGGCGGCAGGTAGTCGGCGCCGTACAGCTGCGTGACCTGGGCGCGGGCGGCGGCCACCGCCGTCTCGCTCAGGGTCGTCGAGTCCGTACGCATGTAAGTGATGTAGCCGTTCTCGTACAGCTTCTGCGCGATCTGCATGGTGGCCTTCGCGCCGAAGCCGAGCTTGCGGCTCGCCTCCTGCTGCAGCGTCGTCGTACGGAACGGGGCGTACGGCGAGCGGCGGTACGGCTTGGACTCGACGGAACGCACGGCGAACCGCGCGTCCTCCAGGGCCGCGGCCAAGGCGCGGGCCTCCGCCTCGTCGAGGTGGAGGGTGTTCGCGCTCTTCAGCTGTCCCAGGGAGTCGAAGTCGCGGCCCTGCGCGACCCGGCGCCCGTCGACGGACTGCAGGCGCGCGACCAGCGACGACGGGTCCGTGCGGTCGCCCTCGCGGCCCGTCGCGAAGGTGCCGGTGAGGTCCCAGTACTCGGCGGAACGGAACGCCATGCGCTCACGTTCCCGCTCCACCACCAGCCGGGTGGCGACGGACTGGACCCGGCCGGCGGACAGCCGGGGCATGACCTTCTTCCACAGGACCGGCGAGACCTCGTAGCCGTAGAGGCGGTCGAGGATGCGGCGGGTCTCCTGGGCGTCGACCAGCTTCTGGTTGAGCTGGCGCGGGTTGGCCACGGCCGCGCGGATCGCGTCCTTGGTGATCTCGTGGAAGACCATCCGCTTGACCGGGATCTTCGGCTTGAGCACTTCCTGCAGGTGCCACGCGATGGCCTCGCCCTCGCGGTCCTCATCGGTGGCGAGGAAGAGCTCGTCGGACTCCTTCAGCAGGTCCTTGAGCTTCTTGACCTGGGCGCGCTTGTCCGCGTTGACCACATAGATCGGCTGGAAGTCATGATCGACGTCCACGCCGAGTCGGCGGACTTCGCCGGTGTACTTCTCGGGCACCTCCGCGGCGCCGTTGGGAAGGTCGCGAATGTGCCCGACGCTCGCCTCGACGATGTAGCCGGGGCCCAGATAGCCCTTGATCGTCTTCGCCTTGGCAGGCGACTCGACGATGACGAGTCGGCGGCCGCCGTTCGCGGTCTCGCTGGTCGGGGACAACTTCGCTCTTCTCTCCGGTCGACGCTGGGGCCTCCCCAGGCGATCTCCCCGGGGTCGGGTCATGGTGACGCTGCGGAGTGTGACGGTACATCCCGCCCCCGTGTCAAACGGGAAAAGCCCGCAACGGCCACTCGAACGGTAACCCGACTACCACCGTTCCTGCCGCCCGGAGTGTCCAGACTCCGCCCGCCCTCATGCGGAGCGCAACGTGTCGGTTACCGCGAGCGGCCGGTGTTCCCCGCTCGTCAGAGGCGGGTGAAGCACCACGCGCCGAGGGCCAGGGCGGTCACCGCGACGAGCCCCGCGACGGTGACGGATGCGACGGGGCTCACACCCTGGGCCACCGGACGGTGCTGCCGTGCGCGTGTCACGGTCCAGGCCAGCAATGTGGCTCCGAACAGGCAGAACACCATTCCCGCGAAGATCGCCGGTCCGCTCTCCATGTCCCCCGAGCTCCCCTTTCCCGTCCTTCGGCACCGGCCCGGGCGTGACGCTTCCACGCCCGGGCGGCGTGCGGGCGAACCGGAGGTGAACGTGAGGGCCACGGGCCGCAGCGACACGACCGGAACCGGTCCCTCAGGCCCGTCGGCAGAAATTCCGGATCCCTGGGAAAGGCGCGCGGAGCCACCGGTGCCTATGGGAACGACGCGACTCATGACAGCAAAGTGACACCTGAGGCCGACCGGACCCGCCGCCCCGCCCCCCGGTGTCAGCCCACCGGCTCCAGGAAGCCCTGTTCCACCAGCGAACGGATCTGGGCCGGCGTACGGTCGCGCAGCAGTACCGGGTCCTCACCCAGGAGCTGGGCGATGGCGTCCAGGATCCGGCCCGCGCCCATGGTGCCGTCGCACACGCCGGCGAAGCCCGCGCCGATCGTGTCCACCTTGGTGGCCCGGCGCATCCCGCGGTTCTGCCGCAGGACGACGTGCTCCGGGTCCTCGGCGCCGGGCATCCCGACCTGCTCCTGCACGACCTCGGCGGCCAGCGCGAAGCGCGCTTCCAGCAGCGCCGCGTCGTCGTGCGCCCGCAGATAGTCGATCCGGTCGAAGTGCGCCCGGACCGTCTCGCCGAGCGGCTGCTCGACCGGGTGCGGCCACTCCTCCACCGTGACCGACTCCGCGGCGGAGCCCGACTTGCGCAGCGTGATCCAGCCGAAGCCGACCGCTCTCACCTTGCGCGCCTCGAACTCGTCCAGCCACGCGTCGTACCGCGCCAGGTACTCGGCCCGGTCGCCGCGGTGGTCGCCGGCGTCCCTCAGCCACAGCTCGGCGTACTGGGTGATGTCCTGCACCTCGCGCTGCACGATCCAGGCGTCGCACCCGCGGGGCACCCACGACCTGAGCCGGTCCTGCCAGTCCTCCCCCTCGACGTGCTGCCAGTTGGCGAGGAACTGCGCGAACCCTCCCTCGTTCAGCCGTTCCCCCGCTTCCTGAACGATCGTGCGGCACAGATCGTCCCCGCCCATCCCGCCGTCGCGGTAGGTGAGCCGGGCGCCCGGGGAGATCACGAAGGGTGGGTTGGAGACGATCAGGTCGTACGTCTCGTCGTCCCGGACCGGCGTGAACAGCGACCCTTCGCGCAGATCGGCGGCCGGAGCCCCGGACAGGGCCAGGGTGAGCGCGGTGATGTGCAGCGCGCGCGGGTTCACGTCCGTGGCCGTCACGCGCGTGGCGTGCCGGGCTGCGTGCAGCGCCTGGATGCCGGAGCCGGTGCCGACGTCGAGCGCGGAGGCCACGGGCGTGCGGACGGTGATGCCGGCCAGGGTCGTGGACGCACCTCCGACGCCGAGGACCACGCCCTCGTCGCGGCTGCCGATGCCCCCGGCGCCGCCGACCGCGCACCCGAGGTCGGACACCACGAACCAGTCCTCACCGGCGGGCCCGCCGTACGGCCGTACGTCCACGGCCGCGGCGAGCTCGTCCGCGCCGACGCGCGTCAGCCACCCGCTCTCCAGGCAGACGTCCACGGGCAGGACCTCCGCCACGCGCGCCTGCGGCACCGGCTGCCGCAACAGGAAGAGCCGTACGAGCGTCTCCAGCGGGGTGTCCCCGCGGGTGGCCCTGAGGGCGGGCACGGTCTCGCTGCGGGCCAGCGCCGCGTACGCGGGGGCGCCGAGCAGTTCGAGCAGTCCGTCGGCGGTGAAGGAGGCCCCGAGCAGGGCGTCGCGCAACCGCGCGGCGGCTTCGGGGCGGTCGGACGAGGGCAGGGGCGGCAGGCTGGCGTCACTCACGCCCTCCATTGTGGCCGCCGCCCCCCTTCCCGCGCGCCCCGCGGCAGCGTCCCGGGGCGCTTCGTCGCCGACGCGGCGTCAGCTCTTGGTGGCCCCGGCCGACGCGGTGGCCGTCTGGCAGCTCGGCTGCCGGGACATCGCCTCGCCGACCTCGCCCTCCTCCAGGGTGCTCAGGGCGTCGTTGCCGCTCTTGCTCAGCTTGTCCAGCTCGGCGGCGATGTCCTTGAGCCCGTCGGCGAACTCCGCCTGGTCGTCGGTGTCGAGGCCGTCGACCTGCTTCCTCAGGGAGGCGTACGACGCGGAGATGCCGTTGAGCTCCTTGACCGCGTCCGTCTGCTTCTTCTCGCCGTCCTCGACGTCCGGCGGGCCGGCCTTGTTCACGGCGGCACCGATCGCCTTGTAGGCGTCGGACATGTCCTGGAAGGCCTTCGAATCGGCCTTCTGGACCTCTTCCGGCGTGCTGTTGTCCGAGGTCTCCTTCTGGATCGCCGCGTTGGCCGACTTGATCTTCGCGGCCTGCGGCTGCACCGAGTCGCAGACCTCCTTCGCCCAGGAGTCGAGCTTCTCGTTGCTGTCGTCGCCGCCGCATCCCGTCAGCGCCAGTACCAGTACCGCACCGCCGGACAGTGCGGCCGCGAGCTTCTTGTTCACCGGATTGGTCCCTTCCATGGCCTTCGGCCCCGGAACATACACGCCGGATGGACTACACCCACCCGCCGAAGGTCCGTTAAGAAACTTTTGAATCCGTTTGCACCAAGCGAGAGAAGGCTCACGGCCGAAGTGCGGACATCGGCAACGGGCGGACGGCGCTCCCCTGCGCGCCGTCCGCCCGCACCGTGATCCGGTGTTCGCCCTCCGCTGCTAGGAAACCACCGCCGGATCGGGCGACTTGGGTTCCGGCTCGGAGTTGTCCTCGTCGCCCACGGCGATGCCGCGCCGCTTGGAGACGTACACCGCGCCGACGATCACGACCAGCGCCAGCACCGCGATGAGCACCCGCATCCCGACGCTCTTGTCCGCGCCGTAGGAGAACTCGATGACCGCGGGCGCGATGAGCAGCGCCACCAGGTTCATCACCTTCAGCAGGGGGTTGATCGCGGGTCCGGCGGTGTCCTTGAAGGGGTCGCCGACGGTGTCGCCGATGACGGTGGCCGCGTGGGCCTCGCTGCCCTTGCCACCGTGGTGGCCGTCCTCGACGAGTTTCTTCGCGTTGTCCCAGGCGCCACCGGAGTTGGCGAGGAACACCGCCATCAGCGTGCCCGCGCCGATCGCGCCGGCGAGGAAGGCGCCCAGGGCGCCCACGCCGAGGGTGAAACCGATGAAGATGGGCGCCATCACGGCGAGCAGACCGGGCGTGGCGAGTTCGCGCAGGGCGTCCTTGGTGCAGATGTCGACGACCTTGCCGTACTCCGGTTTCTCGCTGTAGTCCATGATCCCGGGCTTCTCGCGGAACTGCCGCCGCACCTCGTAGACCACCGAACCCGCCGACCGCGACACCGCGTTGATCGCCAGTCCCGAGAACAGGAAGACGACCGCCGCGCCCGCGATCAGACCGACGAGGTTGTTGGGCTGGGAGATGTCCATCATCAGGCTCAGCGGCGCGCCCTCGCCGCTGAGCTGCTCGCCCACATCCCTCGCGCCGGTGGTGATGGCGTCCCGGTACGAGCCGAACAGCGCCGCCGCCGCCAGGACCGCCGTGGCGATCGCGATGCCCTTGGTGATGGCCTTGGTGGTGTTGCCGACCGCGTCCAGGTGGGTGAGCACCTGGGCCCCCGCGCCCTCGACGTCGCCGGACATCTCGGCGATGCCCTGCGCGTTGTCGGAGACCGGGCCGAAGGTGTCCATGGCGACGATGACACCGACCGTGGTGAGCAGGCCGGTCCCGGCCAGTGCCACCGCGAACAGCGCCAGCATGATCGACGTACCCCCGAGGAGGAACGCCCCGTAGACGCCGAGGCCGATCAACAAGGCGGTGTAGACGGCCGATTCCAGGCCGACGGAGACACCGGCGAGGACTACGGTCGCCGGGCCGGTGAGCGAGGACTTGCCGATGTCCCGGACGGGACGCCGGGTGGTCTCGGTGAAGTAGCCCGTGAGCTGCTGGATGAGCGCGGCGAGCACGATGCCGATGGCCACCGCGACGAGCGCGAGGACCCGCGGGTCGCCGCTCCTGCCCAGGATCGCGTCGTCGGTGACACCGTCCAGATCGGCGTACGACGACGGCAGATAGACGAACACGGCGATCGCGACCAGGACGAGCGAGATCACCGCGGAGATGAAGAACCCGCGGTTGATCGCGCTCATGCCGCTGCGGTCGGCGCGCCTCGGCGCCACGGCGAAGATGCCGATCATGGCGGTGACGACACCGATCGCCGGCACCAGCAACGGGAACGCCAGTCCCGCGTCGCCGAACGCCGCCGAGCCCAGGATCAGCGCGGCCACCAGGGTCACGGCATACGACTCGAAGAGGTCGGCCGCCATGCCCGCGCAGTCGCCGACGTTGTCGCCCACGTTGTCGGCGATGGTCGCGGCATTGCGCGGATCGTCCTCCGGAATGCCCTGCTCGACCTTGCCGACCAGGTCGGCGCCGACGTCGGCGGCCTTGGTGAAGATGCCGCCGCCGACCCGCATGAACATCGCGATCAGCGCGGCACCCAGGCCGAACCCCTCGAGCACCTTCGGCGCGTCGGCCGCGTACACGAGCACCACGCAGGAGGCGCCCAGCAGACCGAGGCCCACGGTGAACATGCCGACGACACCGCCCGTGCGGAAAGCGATCTTCATCGCTCTGTGCGAGACGGCGGTGAGATCCTTCTCCGGCTCACCCTCGGCCGGAGTGGCTTCGCGCGCCGCCGCGGCGACCCGCACATTGGTGCGCACGGCGAGCCACATACCGATATAGCCGGTGGCCGCCGAGAACGCCGCTCCGATCAAGAAGAAGACCGACCGTCCGGCACGCTGATTCCAGTCGTCCGCGGGCAGCAGCATGAGCAGGAAGAACACGACGACGGCGAATACGCCGAGGGTGCGCAGCTGACGGGCCAGATAGGCGTTCGCGCCCTCCTGGACCGCTGCCGCGATCTTCTTCATGCTGTCGGTGCCCTCGCCGGCCGCGAGCACCTGGCGCACCAGGACTCCCGCGACCACGAGCGCCGCCAGCGCGACGACCCCGATGACCACCACGAGCAGGCGGTTGTCGTCGGTCAGCACGGCCGCCGCGAGGGATGTGGTGTGGCCCGACTCGTATGAGATGGAAAGCCCCGCCATTCGTCCTCCTTGACGCTTGGGCTGAGCTCAAGATGTGGACGGGATTGTAGGTACCGGAACCTGATCAAAACAGAGCGCGCGAAATACAAATGGCCTGCGCGCACTCTTCCCATTGATCGTCGGGCGGCCAGTCGCCCGAAATCGGTAATGCCTTTGAGGCATTCACGTGACCGAAATTCCAGGACGCCGGTCGATCGTGAAGTAATTCACGCGATCAACCGCTCGTGACCACTGTAAGGGCGAGCACCGGCACCCGCACATGCCGAAGGGCCCCACTCGTGGGGCCCTTCGGGTGAAAAAGTCGCCGTACGGGTGAACCGGTCAGGCGAGGAGAGTGGCCGGCGGCACGGTGGGCCACCTCATGCGGATCGATCCGCCGTGCTCCCCGGCGCTGACCTCGACGTCGTCGACGAGACCGCTGATGACCGCGAGGCCCATCTGGTCCTCCTCGGTCTCCATGTCCGCGTCGCCGGGTCCGTCACCCGCGCGTCCGCCGGGGACCGCGTGGGGCGCCTCGTCGCCGACCTCGATGGAGAACTGCTTCTCCTCCTCGATCAGCAGCACCTTCACGGGCGACGAGATGCCGCCGTGCTGGTGCAGTCCCACGGCCCTGCTGCACGCCTCGCCGACGGCGAGGCGGACCTCGTCGAGGACGGCCTCGTCCACTCCGGCCCTGCGCGCCACCGCCGCCGCCACGAGACGGGCGGTCCTGACATGCTCCGGCAGCGCGCTGAAGCGGAGTTCAACGGTGGCCATGCATCCCCCTCGCAACTACGGGCGTGCTGTGGAGAGGCCGGGCCGCCGAACGCCCGGCCCTCCTCGTGGTTCTCTTCCGCCGCCCGGGCGCCACGGCCCAGGAGCGTGGTGGTCAGTCGGTGGCCGCCACCGCTTCCTCGACCGAGGTGTGGATCGGGAACACCTTGGTGAGGCCGGTAATACGGAAGATCTTGAGAATGCGCTCCTGGTTGCAGACCAGGCGCAGCGAGCCCTCATGGGCTCGAACCCGCTTCAGGCCGCCGACCAGCACGCCGAGTCCGGTGGAGTCGAGGAAGTCCACACCTTCCATGTCGACGACAAGGTGGAAACTGCCGTCGTTCACCAGCTCGACCAGCTGCTCGCGCAGCTTGGGCGCGGTATATACGTCGATTTCGCCACCGACCCTGACGATCGTGCGATCGCCCATGGTCTCGGTCGACAGGGACAGGTCCACGGATCCTCCAGCACCTAGCTATCGAGCGGTCGCCCTTGGGGCATCTCGGCTCAGCCCCCGGGACGGTTCGCCAGCCGCGATGGCATTCAATCACTTACCGGCAGGCGTGCACGACGCCTTGGCCCCATTGTCCGTCACGCCAGTGACACACTCGGTGCCGATGGCCAAGAATCACCGATCCGACAGACCCCCGGCGGGGGCCCCGTCCAGGACCGCCCCGGGGGTGGTCCTGGACCGGCTCGCGTCCGGACCGAGCCGGGCTTCGCGCATCACTCATACGGAGCACTTGCCCCCGCGCGAGGGTCGCCATGCCGTCTGGCCGGACCGGATCCGCACGGAGGTCGTCGCCGCCGTACAGGCCGCGGGTATCGGCCACCCCTGGGCCCACCAGGCACGCGCCGCCGAGCACGCCCTGGACGGCGAGTCCGTCGTGGTCGCCACCGGGACGGCGTCCGGCAAGTCCCTGGCGTACCTCGCGCCCGTCCTGTCGGCGCTCCTGGACGGCGCCGAGGCACCGAACGGCCGCGGGGCGACCGCCCTGTACCTCGCCCCCACGAAGGCCCTCGCAGCGGACCAGTGCCGGTCCGTGAAGGAACTTTCACAACCACTGGGCCATTCGGTGCGTCCGGCGGTCTACGACGGCGACACGCCGTTCGAGGAACGCGAGTGGATCCGCCAGTACGCCAACTACGTCCTGACCAACCCGGACATGCTGCACCGGGGCATCCTGCCCTCCCACCCCCGCTGGTCCTCCTTCCTGAAGTCGCTGAAGTACGTCGTCATCGACGAGTGCCACACCTACCGGGGGGTGTTCGGCTCGCACGTCGCCCAGGTGCTGCGCCGGCTGCGCCGCCTGTGCGCCCGCTACGGCGCCTCGCCCGTCTTCCTGCTGGCCTCCGCGACCGCCGCCGAGCCTGCGGTCGCCGCCCGCCGCCTGACGGGCCTGCCGGTGGTGGAGGTGGCCGACGACGCCTCACCGCGCGGTGAACTGGTGTTCGCACTGTGGGAGCCCCCGCTGACCGAGCTGCACGGCGAGAAGGGCGCCCCGGTCCGCCGGACGGCCACCGCCGAGGCCGCCGATCTGCTGACCGACCTCACCGTGCAGGGAATCCGCTCGGTCACCTTCGTGCGCTCCCGGCGTGGCGCCGAGCTCATCTCCGTGATCGCCCAGGAGCGCCTCGCCGAGGTCGACCGGTCGCTGGCCCGGCGCGTCGCGGCGTACCGGGGCGGTTATCTCCCCGAGGAACGCCGTGCCCTCGAACGGGCCCTGCACTCCGGCGAGCTCCTCGGCCTCGCGGCGACCAACGCCCTCGAACTCGGCGTGGACGTCTCGGGCCTGGACGCCGTGGTGATCGCCGGCTATCCGGGCACCCGGGCCTCCCTGTGGCAGCAGGCCGGCCGCGCCGGACGGTCCGGGCAGGGCGCCCTCGCCGTCCTGGTCGCCCGCGACGATCCCCTGGACACCTTTCTCGTCCACCACCCCGAGGCCCTCTTCGCGAGGCCGGTGGAGTCCACCGTCCTCGATCCCGACAACCCCTACGTGCTCGCCCCGCATCTCTGCGCGGCGGCCGAGGAAATGCCGCTGACCGAGGAGGACCTGGCCCTCTTCGGCCCGGCGGCCGAGGAACTGCTCCCGCAGTTGGAGGCCGCGAAACTGTTGCGCCGGCGGACGAAGGCCTGGCACTGGACCCGCCGCGAGCGGGCCGCCGATCTGACCGACATCCGCGGTGAGGGCGGCCGGCCGGTGCAGGTCGTCGAGGCAGGCACGGGCAGGCTGCTCGGCACGGTCGACGCGGGCTCCGCGCACACGAGCGTCCACGAGGGCGCGGTCCATCTGCACCAGGGCATGACCTATCTCGTCCGCTCCCTCGACCTGGAGGACTCCGTCGCCCTGGTCGAGCGGGCCAGCCCGACCTACACGACGGTGGCCCGGGACACGACGTCGATCTCCGTGCTGGAGACGGACACCGAGATCCCGTGGGGCGCGGGCCGGCTCTGCTACGGCTCCGTCGAGGTCACCAACCAAGTGGTCTCCTTCCTGCGCCGGCGCCAGATCACCGGCGAGGTGCTGGGCGAGACGAAGCTCGACCTTCCTCCCCGTACGCTGCGCACCCGCGCGGTGTGGTGGACGGTCACCGAGGACCAGCTGGACCGGGCCCGGATCAGCCCGGAGATCCTCGGCGGTGCACTGCACGCCGCCGAGCACGCGTCGATCGGCATGCTTCCGCTCTTCGCGACCTGCGACCGCTGGGACATCGGCGGCGTCTCGATCCCGCTCCACCCCGACACCCTGCTGCCCACGGTCTTCGTCTACGACGGTCACCCGGGCGGCGCGGGCTTCGCCGAGCGCGCCTTCCACACCGCCCGGGCCTGGCTCACGGCCACCCGCCAGGCCATCGCCTCCTGCGAGTGCGACGCCGGCTGCCCGTCCTGCATCCAGTCCCCCAAGTGCGGCAACGGCAACGACCCTCTGCACAAGCGGGGAGCGGTGCGACTGCTCACGGTGCTGCTGGAGGGGGCGCCGGAGGAGACGGAAGGTGCTGCCGGGGCGTCCGGTGGCCCGGGGACGGAGGAGTGACCCGAGCGGGCGCCCGGACCCCTGCCGCACCCGGAGCCGGGACCGCCGGCTGAGCTTCCACCGGACCGGCCGGTCCCGCCCGTGCCCTGGCCTCCACCGTGAACGGCCCCGGGCCCGACGCCACCGACACGTCCGACACCTCTCCGGTGATCACGCACCGCACGAGCCGTGTGCCCTGCGCCCGGGCCACCCGGTCCGCCCGCGCGCAGGCCGCCGTGGCGCCCTGTGTCCAGTGGTCGGCCGCGGCGAGCGCCGCCAGGTCCGCTCCGCCGGCCGCACGGTGCCGGACCACGACGACCTGCCCGAGGGCGAGGACGACGCCGAACACCACACACAGCACGGCGACGACTCCGACACTCCACACGGTCGCCGACCCCCGGTCGGAGCGGTGCCCCGCGGCCCGGCCGTCGGGGCCGTCCCTCGGCCACCGCCTGCCGGGCCGGGTCCTCACGTCTTCGCTCCCGTCGTCTCCTCGACCGCCGCGACGGCCTCCTCCCGCAGGTCGAAGGGCAGCCCGTGGAGCACCGGGGGTCGGGCCACGACGACCACCCGGACCTGCCCGGCCTCCCGGTTCACCACCACCCTGGCGCCGGGCGGCGCCGCCTCACGGGCCACCGCGACGACCGCGTCGTGCGGATCCTGCCGGGCCGCCGCGCGGGCGCCGACGCGTGCCGCGTCCACGCACTGGATCTGCGCCGCCACCACCAGCAGACCCCAGACCAGCGCCGTCGCGAACATCACCAGCACGGGCAGCACCATGGCCGCCTCCGCCGTGACGAACCCGCGGTCGGCACGACGCTCACATCCGGCCATCGAGCGCCTGCTGCACGATGTTCCGCAGCGCCGTGCTGACCGGTCCGCTGTTGACCACCTTGTAGAGCACTACGGCGAACGCCACCGCCGCCACGATTCCCATGGCGTACTCCGAGGTCACCATTCCGGCGTCCCTCCGTGCCGCACGCGCCTTGCACACCAGGGCACCCAGTCGTGCCCGCACCGTCTGATACATCTCAACCCCCGTCAGGAGAAGTCGCACTGATCTCGTAGGTACCGCTCGTTCCGCCGACTCCGCCGGCTCTGTCGCCCTCTACGCGTCACGCACCACCTCCCCCCAGCACCCCGCCCGCGAGTCCGATCACGACGGGCAGCACGCCGATCGCGATGAACGCGGGCAGGAAACACAGCCCCACCGGTGCGCTGACCATGACGGCCGCCCTCCGGGCGCGTGCCGTCGCCGCGCGGGTCCACTCCGCGCGGGCCTCGGCCGCGAGCCGGCCCACGGGGGTGGCCAGGGGCAGCCCGGACACATCGGCCCGTTCCAGCAGCCGGGCCAGCGGCACGGCGCCCGGCAACGACGCCAGCCGACGCCACGCCGCTCCCGGTTCACCACCCAGCCGTACTTCCGCCGCGCCCCGGGCGAGCGCACCCCCGACCGGTCCGCCCAGGGTCTCCCCGACGGCCTGCGCCGCGAGCACCGGGCCGGCGCCCGCCGCGATGCAGGCGGACAGCAGGTCGGCGGCCAAGGGGAGCCGGCCCGCCGCCCCGACGGTGTCCACCCCACCGGTGCCCGCCCCGTGCGCGCCTGCCGCCGCCCTACGCAGCCACCACCACAGCCCGGCCGCGGCGACCAGCCCGACCGCCGCTCCGGCGAGTCCGCCCACCAGCACCCACCCCGCACACGCCACGCCCGCATGCGGCACCCAACGCCGCACGGCGCGCAGCAGCGCGAGGTGCGAGGCAGGAGCCGTCCGCTCCAGCGCCAGCACCTGGGCCAGGCGCCGCCGCACTCGGCGCTCGCACCGCGTGCGGTCCCACCATCCCGCCAGCCAGACGAGCGCGGTCACGATCCCCACCGCAACCCCCAGCCTGTGGACAACGTCTCCGCTCATGCCGCCGCCTCTTCCGCGCCCCGCATGATCCGCAGCGCCCACCACAGGCCCAGGCCCTCCAGCACCCCGCCGGCCACCAGACAGGCCAGTCCCGACGACGTGTGCAGCAGGATGTGCAGCGGGTCGGCACCGAGAGCCGCGCCGAGCGCCAGGCCGACGACCGGGAGACCGGCGAGCATCACCGCCGTGGCGCGCGCGCCGGCCAACTGAGCGCGCAGATCGGCCCGCTGGTCCCGTTCGGCACGCAGCGCCGCCTCCAGCCGGTCGAGCCCTGCCGCGAGCCCTGCGCCCTGGTCCACGGCCACCCGCCAGCACGCGGCGAGTCCCCGCAGCCCCTCGGCACCGGGCTGCCGTGCCGCCGCCGCCAGCGCGTCCGGGACGTCCCCGCCGAACCGTGCCGCCGCCAGCACGGCCGCCTGCATCTCGCCGAGCCCGTCGGAGTCCCGTGCGGCCGGCAGCAGCGCCTCGCCCGGCTGCCGGCCGGCGCGCACCTCACCCGCGAGCGCCCCGCACAACGCGATCACGGCGTCGCCACGCCTCTCCTGGGCCCGGCGCTCCCCGATGGCCCGCCGCAGCCGCCGCAGCAACGGCACCCCGGCCGCCCCCGCGACGACCGGCAGCACCGACCCCCCGAGCACCGCCAGCACCAGCCCGGCGGCCAACGACCACCACTCCACGCGCAGCCGCCCGCGGATCCGCGCCCACTCGCGAAGCGCCCGGGTCCGCCCCGGAGGCCCGTTGTCCACGGGGCTCCCGCCGGCCAGCAGCAACCGCGCCCGCCCGGCAGCCGCCTGCCCTCCGCCCAGCAACCACGCCGCGCATCCCAGACAGGCCACGGCCGCGCCCGTCGACACCTCCGTCGCGCCGTTCATCCCCCGCTCCCCTCGCGTCCGTCATCGGTCGAGCCCCGGAGCAGTTCCCGCAGTCGCTCCCAGCCCCGCTCGCGGACGAAGGCCTCCGGCCCCCACCGCAGCGCCGGCACCGTCCGCACCAGACCCGAGGGGTCCCGCTCCAGCACGTGCACCTCCGCGATCCGCCGCCGGCCGCCCCGGTCGCGTACCAGGTGCAGGACCACGGAGAGGGCAGCGGCGAGCTGGCTGTGCAGGGCGAACCGGTCGAGTCCGGCGGCCGTACCGAGCGCCTCCAGCCGGGCGGGCACGTCACCCGCCGCATTGGCGTGGACCGTGCACGAGCCGCCCTCGTGGCCCGTGTTGAGGGCCGCCAGCAGATGGACCACCTCCGGGCCGCGCACCTCGCCCACGACCAGCCGGTCCGGCCGCATGCGCAATGCCTGCCGCACCAGGTCCTCGAGGGTGACGAGACCCGCGCCCTCCTGGTTGGCGGGCCGTGTCTCCAGGCGCACGACGTGCGGGTGGTCGGGCCGCAGTTCCGCCGAGTCCTCCGCCAGGACGACGCGCTCGTCCGGACCGACCAGCCCCAGCAGCGCGCTCAACAGCGTCGTCTTGCCGCTGCCGGTGCCGCCGCTGACCAGGAACGACAGCCGTGCGTCCAGCAGCGCACGCAGTACGCGGTCCCCACCCGGCGGGACGGTCCCGGCCGCCACCAGTTCGCCGAGCGTGAAGGCGCGTGGCCGTACGACCCGGAGCGACAGGCAGGTGCCGCCCACGGCCACCGGGGGCAGCACCGCGTGCAGGCGTGTCCCGTCGGGCAGCCGGGCGTCGACCCAGGGCCGGGCGTCGTCCAGACGCCGGCCGGCCACGGCGGCGAGCCGCTGGGCCAGGCGGCGGACGGCCGTCTCGTCGGGAAAGGCGATCTCGGTGAGCTCCAGCCCGCCGCCGCGGTCCACCCACACCCGGTTCGGCGCCGACACCAGCACGTCGGTCACGGCAGGGTCGGCGAGCAGCCGCTCCAGCGGCCCACTGCCGACCAGCTCGGACCGCAGTTGCTCGGCCGCTCCCAGCACTTCGGCGTCCCCGAGCACCCGCCCCTGGTCCCGCAGCGCCTGCGCCACCCGCGCGGGCGTCGGCTCGGCCCCGCTCTCGGCCAGCCGTCGCCGTACCCCGTCGAGCAGACCGGGTGGCATCCCGGCCCCGCCGCTCACCGCCGGACTCCTCATGCCGCTCATGCCGCCCTCGCCTCCACCAGCACGCGCTCCCAGAACTCCTGGCAGAAGCGGGCCAGCGGACCCCTGCCCGACGCCCCGGGCGGCCGGCCCGTGTCGTACGGACGGTGCAGGGCGGGCTCGACGGGGACGTCGCCCGCGAGGGGCAGGCCGAGCAGCCGGGCCACCTCCCGGTCGTCCAGGCCGGGTGCGTACGGGCCGCGCACCGCCACGCGCAGGTCGCGCAGGACCATGCCGACGGCGGAGGCGACGCGGCCCGCCGCGGCGACGGCGCGCAGCTCCGCGGGGACCACGAGGAGCCCGAGGTCGAGCTGGGCGAGGATCTCGGCGACCCCGTCGTCGACGCGGCGCGGCAGATCGACCACGACGGTGCCGCCCCCGCGCCGGGCGGCGGCGAGCACCGCGCGTACGGCCCGGGGCGGTACGGCGAGGCAGTCGCCGCGGTCCCAGCTGAGGACCCGCAACGAGTGCAGTTCCGGCAGTGACTCCTCCAGGGCTCCACCGCCGACCCGTCCGTGCGACGCGGCGAACGCGGGCCAGCGCAGCCCCTTGGCCGTCTCCCCGCCGAGGGCCACATCGAGTCCGCCGCCCAGGGGGTCCGCGTCCACCAGGAGTGTGCGCAGTCCTTCGCGGGCGGAGGTGACGGCGAGGGCGCACGCGAGCGTGGACGCTCCGGCGCCGCCCCTGCCGCCGATGACCCCGACGGTCAGAGCGGGCCGCCCGACACCTTCGGCCACGTCGGCGATGCGGTCGACGAGCCACTGCTCGCCGTCGGGCAGCATCAGCACGTGGTCGGCGCCGATCTCGACGGCCCGTCGCCAGACTCCGGAGTCGTCCTGGTCGCGGCCGACCAGCACGACGCCCGGCCGGCGTGCCGCTCCGCGCACCCGCCCCGCGGCGTCGTCGCCGACGAGGACGAGGGGCGCTGCCTCCCAGCTGCCCCTCGGTTCCGGCACCCCGTGATGGACCTCGGGCGTGGCACCGGCCGCCGCGCACAGGCGCAACAGGTCGTCCAGGAGCCCGGCGTCCTCGGTGACGATCAGCGGTGCGCCCTGCCGGCCTCCCCCGGAGGCGGGCGGCGGGTCGTGCGTGATGGTTCCGTTCATGTTCGTCCCCCTTTGCTGTGTGGTCCCGCGATGCCCCTGCGGCCTCGCGGTTCCCGGACGGGTGAAGAGCCGGCGAGCGGCCTTCCTGCGAGCGGCCGGCGGAAACCGGCCCGGCGCGACCCGGCAAACGGAACCGGCCGTGAACTCGCGGCGGGCGGGTCGCGCCGGAATCACGGTGCAGCCATCCGGAAAAACTCGTGGATCTTGGTCGAAAACTGTGGACGGGACGACGGCTGTGAATATCGCGGTCACCCATACCGGTGAGTCCAGGGCGCCTTCTGTGCGAGTTCCGCAGGGCAGTCCGATGGCTACCATGGGTAATCAGTCATGCGCATGACAAATCTGCCCCGACGACACCAGGCATGGCACCTCAAGTGGGGCAGAAGCGTGGAAAATGCGTCCGGACATGCGACGACCCCCGCCGGGGGGGAGAGCGGGGGTCGTCCCCACGGCCGACTCGGGGGGGGAGGAGTCGGGCCGGGTTAGCACGGTCGCGAACGATCCGTGACTTCCATGGTGTACCCGAGAGCCTTCTCAGGCAAACCCACACGCCCCACCTTACGCCGAATGGGCTGCCCCTATGCTCATGGCGTGGAAAACCACTCCTTGCCTCGCACAGCCGCCTTCTTTGACCTGGACAAGACGGTCATTGCGAAGTCGAGCACGCTCACGTTCAGCAAGTCCTTCTACCAAGGCGGCCTGATCAACCGCAGGGCGGTCCTGCGCACCGCATACGCCCAGTTCGTGTTCCTCGCCGGCGGCGCGGATCACGACCAGATGGAGCGGATGCGCAAGTATCTGTCCGCCCTGTGCCGCGGCTGGAACGTGCAGCAGGTGAGGGAGATCGTCGCCGAGACGCTGCACGACCTGATCGACCCGATCATCTACGACGAGGCCGCCACCCTCATCGAGGAGCACCACACCGCGGGGCGCGACGTCGTGATCGTGTCCACGTCGGGCGCCGAGGTGGTCGAACCGATCGGCGAACTCCTCGGCGCCGACCGGGTCGTCGCCACCCGCATGGTCGTGGGCGGCGACGGGTGCTTCACCGGCGAGGTGGAGTACTACGCGTACGGGCCGACGAAGGCCGAGGCGATCCGGGAACTGGCCGAGTCCGAGGGCTACGACCTGGCCCGCTGCTACGCCTACAGCGACTCCGTGACCGATGTGCCGATGCTGGAGTCCGTGGGCCACCCGCACGCCGTGAACCCGGACCGCGCGCTGCGTCGCGAGGCCCTCGCGCGGGACTGGCCGATCCTCGACTTCCACCGGCCGGTGCGACTGAAGCAGCGCTTCCCCGCGTTCGCCGTACCGCCGCGCCCCGCGCTCGTCGCGGCTGCCGCGATAGGAGCCGCGGCGGCCACCGCGGGCCTCGTCTGGTACGCCAGCCGGCGCCGCGCCCCGGCGGCCTGACCGCTCCGTTTCACGGGCCGCGCGGGCGATCGCCGCCCGCCTTCGTCATATCGGCGCCCGTTTGGCACGCGTTTGAACACAAAAGTAAAGAAGCAGGCCCGGAACTTCCGCCCGCTTCGGAACCGGAGTACAAAGGACGTGTCGGCCCGCGAGACCAAGGGCATCCGAGAGGATCACCTTTACCACGCATTCGGCCCCACGGACCGAGCATGAACACCGGGAACCCACGCGACGTCGACCCGTCGATTACGGGCCAGCCGCACCAGGTGACGGGCAAAGTCCCCGACCTGATGGGCATATATCGAGGACGCTTGGTAACGCGGTGAACATGCCAGCGGCGGTACGAGTATTCGTACCGCCGCATCTTCGCGCGGTTCCCTGGAGCGGCATTCAGGCCGTCCCGTTCACGCCGCTCCGCGCTGCAGTGCCTCGCACACCGCGGTCGACTCGCGCGCCCCGAGTGTCACGGCCCGCCCACAGTGGGCGATCCAGGCGGCCACTCCCTCGGGGGTGCCGGAGACATAGCCCTCCAGTGCCTCCAGATAGGCGTCCCGTCCCAGCTCGGCATGTCCGACCTCGGCGGGGCAGACCGACTTCGGGTCGAGTCCGCTGCCGACCAGAACGACGCGTTCGGCCGTGCGCGCCACCAGCCCGTTGTGGGAGGTGAAGGGGCGCAGGGCGAGGAGTTCGCCGTGCACCACGGCGGCCGTCACCAGCGCCGGTGCGGAACCGCCCGCGACGATCAGCTCGGACAGCCCCTCCAGCCTGCCGTGTGCCTCCGCCGCGCTCGGCAGCGGCAGTCCGATCAAGGGCTCGTCGACCGGTTCGCCCTCCTGCCGGGGCCGCCCGGTCCGCTCCGCCTCGTCGGCCGCCGCGACCAGGTGCAGCCGTGCCAGCACCCGCAGGGGCGACTGCCGCCAGATGGACAGCAGTTGCCCCGCCTCGGCGGTCAGGCGCAAGGCGGCGCCCATGGTGCGCGCCTCGTCGTCGCCGCTGAAGTCGCTGCGCCGGCGCACTTCTTCAAGGGCCCAGTCGGCGCCCGACAGCGCCGCCGAGCCACGGGCGCCGCGCAGCGCCGCCTCGGAGGTGATCTCGTTGCTGCGCCGCCGCATGACCCGGTGCCCGTAGACCCGGTCCACGGCCTTGCGTACGGACTCCACGGAATCGGCCACACCGGGCAGGGCACCCAGGGCCGCGAGCGGGTCGGCGGTCGCGCCTGTCGTACTCATGAGTACGACACTACGCACCCGGAGCGCCCGCCCCACGATGGAGTGGTCTTCTTCACGCCCTGCTGTGACGCAGAGGCACCGGTACCTTACTCTTGGTGAACATGAAAATTGCTTTCGTAGGGAAGGGCGGCAGCGGAAAGACGACCCTGTCCTCCCTCTTCATCCGTCGGCTCGCGGCGTGCGGCGCCCCGGTGATCGCGGTCGACGCCGACATCAACCAGCACCTCGGGACCGCGCTGGGCCTGGACGAGGCGGATGCGGCCGCCCTGCCCGCGATGGGCGAGCACCTGCCACTGATCAAGGACTACCTGCGCGGGACCAACCCGCGCATCGCGTCCGCCGAGACCATGATCAAGACGACGCCGCCCGGCGAGGGTTCCCGGCTGCTGCGGGTGTGCGAGGACAATCCGGTCTACGACGCCTGCGCCCGCCCGGTGGAACTCGACGGCGGGACCGTCCGTCTGATGGTCACCGGCTCCTTCACCGAGGCCGACCTGGGAGTCGCCTGCTACCACTCCAAGACCGGAGCGGTGGAGCTGTGCCTGAACCACCTGGTGGACGGCCCCGGCGAGTACGTCGTGGTCGACATGACCGCCGGCTCGGACTCCTTCGCCTCCGGCATGTTCACCCGCTTCGACATCACGTTCCTCGTGGCCGAGCCGACCCGGAAGGGCGTCTCCGTCTATCGCCAGTACAAGGAGTACGCGCGCGACTTCGGCGTGGCCCTCAAGGTCGTCGGCAACAAGGTGCAGGGCCCGGACGACCTCGACTTCCTCCGGGCGGAGGTCGGGGACGACCTGCTGGTGACAGTGGGGCACTCCGACTGGGTCCGGTCCCTGGAGAAGGGCCGGCCGCCGCGGTTCGAACTCCTGGAGGAGCCCAACCGCCACGCCCTGCGCCTGCTGCACTCGGCCGCCGACGCGATGTACGGACTGCGGGACCGGGAGCGCTACACCCGCCAGATGGTGCACTTCCATCTGAGGAACGCCCGGTCGTGGGGGAACGAGCGCACGGGGGTCGACCTGGCGGCCCAGGTCGACCCCGGCTTCGTGCTCGGCGAGAGCGTCACGGCGCCCGCCTGACGCTCACCCCTTCGCCGCCGGGGACCCGGGGGCCCCCTTGGGAGCCGGGGCGGGGCCGCCGGACAGGAAGGACGCCCAGCCCTTCTTGGGGGCCTCGCCGACGCCCAGCGTGCGCAGCTTCGCGAGCGTCGCCGGGTCCTGGGCGTCCAGCCAGTCCGCCAGCTGCCGGAAGGAGACACAGCGGACGTCGGGCTTGTTGCACACCGTCTCGACCACCTCCTCGACGGCGCGCATGTAGGTGCCGCCGTTCCAGGACTCGAAGTGGTTGCCGATGATCAGGGGCGCCCTGTTGCCCCGGTAGGCCCGCTCGAAGCCCTGGAGCAGGCCGTCCCGCATCTGGTCGCCCCAGAGCGCGTGTTTGGCGGGGTCGCCCTGGGTGGTGGTACCGGACTGGTTGACCATGAAGTTGTAGTCCATGGTGAGCTGTTCGAAGCGGTGCCCGGGAAAGGGCACGAGCTGCATCGACAGATCCCACAGCCCCTGCTTCTTCTTCGGCCACACCTGGTTGTTGACCCCGCTGGTGTCGTAGCGGAAGCCGAGTTCCCGCGCGGCCCTCATGAAGTTCTTCTGCCCCTCCAGGCACGGGGTGCGCGCGCCGATGAGCTCCTTGTCGTAGTCGAAGGGCAGCGGCGCCGCGTTCTTCATGCCCGCGTTGGTCTTCCAGGTCCTCACGAAGCGCTTGGCCTGGGCGATCTCGTCCTTCCAGTCCGCCACCGACCATGCGCCGACCCCGCCGGCGCTGCCGCAGAAGTGCCCGTTGAAGTGGGTGCCGATCTCGTTGCCCTCGAGCCAGGCCAGACGCAGCTGCTCCACGGTGTCGGCAATGCCCTGCCGGTCGTTGAAGCCGATGTCGGAGCGGCCCGGGGAGTGCTGAGGCGGCCGGTACAGATCACGCTTCTCCTCCGGGAGCAGGTACACGCCGCTCAGGAAGTACGTCATGGTCGCGTTGTTCTCCCGGGCGACCTTGCGGAAGTGGGAGAAGAGCCGCTGGCTGTCCTCGCCCGCGCCGTCCCAGGAGAAGACGACGAACTGCGGGGGCTTCTCACCCGGCTTCAGCCGCTCGGGCCGGGGCAGGTGCGGCTGCGCTCCGGTGTACGCGGTGGAGCCGTCGCCGATCAGCCGGACGACGTTCTTCGGCGCGGGGGCCGGGTGGGCCTTCTCCTGGTTCCGCGCGTGCTCGCCGGTGCCGTCGGGGCCGGTGCCGCAGCCGGCGAGCGAGGCGACGCAGACCGCGGCGATCACGGTGCCCGCGGCGATCCTGTGGGTGGCGGCCATCCGCCCACCTTCTTCCTTCTCTCGGGCCGAGCTCGATGAGGGCGTTGTCTGGTGCTGTGCCGGTCCGTGCCGACAGCGCCGCCAACGTCGCATGGAAGGAAGAACGAATTAATACGACAAGCCGATGAAATAACCACTTCACTCGCTGGGGTGATTGATTCCCCCATTTGCCCGGAAAGTCTATGCCAGCGCTTTACTCGGAATTACGATTCATTTACTGATTGTTGCCACGCCGTGCCGTTCCGGGGCTCCCCCTCGGCCACGACCGCCCCGCCACCGAGCGCGTCCACCAGTCGAGCGACCGCGCAGACCCGAAGGAGACGGGACACCATGTCAGCCTGCGTTCCCGCCCGCACCCTCGATTCGGACCACACCGAGCGCACCCATCCGCCTCACAGCCCGCCCCCCGGGCCCCGCCGTTTCCGCATCGCGGGCGCCGATGTGTCGGCCGCGATCGCGGTCTTCCTGATCGCCCTTCCCCTGTCCCTGGGTATCGCCCTCGCCACCGGCGCACCGCTCCAGGCCGGCCTGGTCGCCGCCGCCGTGGGCGGAATCGTCGCCGGGCGGATCGGCGGCTCCCCGCTCCAGGTCAGCGGTCCGGCCGCGGGACTCACCGTCGTCACCGCCGACATCATCCAGCAGTACGGATGGCGGGCGACCTGCGCCATCACCGTCCTCGCCGGCCTCGCCCAGCTCGGTCTCGGCTGTCTGCGGGTGGCCCGCGGCGCGCTCGCCGTGAGTCCCGCGATCGTGCACGGCATGCTCGCCGGCATCGGTGTCACCATCGCCGTCGCCCAGTTGCACATCGTCCTCGGCGGCACCCCGCAGAGCTCGGTCCCCGACAACCTCCGCGCCCTTCCCGCCCAGTTGGCGAACCTGCACCCCGCGGCCCTGTCGGTGAGCGTGCTGACCCTCACTCTGCTGCTGCTCTGGCCGCGGCTCCCCGGACGGGCCGGACGCCTGCTGCGTGCGGTTCCGGCCGCACTCGTCGCCGTCGCCGGGGCGACCACGGTCGCCGCGGCGGCCGGGCTCGTCCTGCCCAAGGTGGATCTGCCGTCCTGGCGCAACCACGCCCTGGCCGGACTGCCCGAGGGGCCCGTGCTCGGCCTCGTCACCGCCGTGCTCACCACGACGCTGGTGTGCAGTGTGCAGTCGCTGCTCGGCGCGGTGGCCGTGGACAAGCTGGTGTCCGGCCGCCTCGGGGCCGGCCCCGTCGGGCGGTCCGACCTGGACCGCGAACTGCTCGGGCAGGGCGCGGCCAACATCGTCTCCGGCTCCCTCGGGGGACTGCCCGTGGCCGGAGTCGCGGTGCGCAGTTCCGCGAACGTCCACGCGGGTGCCGTGAGCCGGAACTCCACGATGCTGCACGGCGTTCTCGTGGTGGCGGCCGCGCTGCTGATGGTCCCTCTCCTGGAGTTCATCCCGCTCGCCTCCCTCGCCGCCCTGGTGATGGCCGTCGGTATCCAGATGGTGTCCCTGCACCACATCCGCACGGTGACCCGCCACCGCGAAGTGCTGGTCTACGCCGTGACCACCCTCGGCGTCGTCGGCTTCGGCGTCCTGGAGGGTGTGGCTCTCGGCATCGCCGTCGCCGTCGCCGTCGCCCTGCACCGCCTCACCCGCACGCGCATCACCCACGAGGAAGGGGAAGGATCCCATCACGTTCATGTCCGGGGGCAGTTGACGTTCCTCGCGGTGCCACGGCTCAGCCGCGCGCTGCATCACGTGCCCCAAGGCGCCCAGGTCGTCGTGGAGCTGGACGGCTCCTTCATGGACCACGCGGCGTACGAGACGCTCCAGGACTGGCAGAGCACCCACACCGCACGGGGCGGCACCGTGGAGATCACCGGTCGCCGCGCCGGGTTGCGGATCGCCGAACCGGCGGTCCTCACCTCCGGGGAACCCGCCGGCGGACCCGAGGAGCCGGTCACGTCCGGCGCCGACTGCCGCTGCCGGCCCTGGACGGCCTGGCGCAACCACCAGTGCGAGCGCCCGCGGGCACTGCCGGACGGCGACCGGCCGCCGGGCACGGCCGACGGCAAGGGCGTAGAGGACCGAGCGCGCGGCGCGGAATCGGCCGCTGAGGGCGAGCCGGAGCCGGACGGCACCGGTGGCGAGCAACTGGTGCGGGGCATCAGCGCGTTCCAGCGCAACACCGCTCCCCTGGTGCGCGGCGAGCTGGCCCGGCTGGCGCGCGAGGGGCAGCAGCCCGGCCAGCTGTTCCTGACCTGCGCGGATTCGCGAGTGGTCACCTCCATGATCACCTCCAGTGGCCCCGGAGACCTGTTCGTGGTGCGCAACGTCGGCAACCTCGTGCCCCCGCCCGGCACGGAGAGCGGCGACGACTCGGTGGCCGCCGCCATCGAGTACGCCGTGGAGGTGCTGGCGGTGCGCTCGATCACGGTGTGCGGGCACTCGGGGTGCGGTGCGATGCAGGCACTGCTCGACTCCGATCCGGGAGGCACCCGCACGCCGCTGAGACGCTGGCTGCGGCACGGGCATCCCAGCCTGGAGCGCCTGGGCGACACGGGCCGGCCCGCGCCGCGGCTGACCGGGAGGGCCCCCGCCGACGCGGTCGAGGCGCTCTGCCTGACGAACGTGGTGCAGCAACTGGAGCACCTGCGCGCCCACGAATCGGTGGCACGGGCCCTGAAGGACGAGGCCCTGGAACTGCACGGGCTGTACTTCCACGTGGGTGAGGCCCAGGCCTACCTCCTCACCGAGCGGGGAGAGGAGAGGGTGTTCGACCGCGTCCGTGCCGCCGACCTGGCGATGTGAGGCGGGGCGTCCGGGTGTGAGAGGCATGTCACCTCTTGAACCGGCTCGCTCCGGGGTCCGTGGGAAGAGGTGTCGCAGACCGCGCCACTCGGCGCCCGACAGGTCTAAACCAATTGGCCGTCGGACCTTGTCAGCGCACCCCCGGGTCTGATGAGCTGTGGCCTGGGACACAACGGACACCCCTGGGAAAGGCAGATGCCGTGAGCAATGAAAGCCTGGCCAACCTTCTGAAGGAGGAGCGTCGCTTCACTCCCCCCGCCGACCTGGCCGCGAACGCCAACGTCACGGCGGAGGCATATGAACAGGCCAAGGCTGACAGGCTCGGCTTCTGGGCCGAGCAGGCCCGCCGGCTGAGCTGGGCCACGGAGCCCACCGAGACCCTGGACTGGTCGAACCCGCCGTTCGCCAAGTGGTTCCAGGACGGCGAGCTCAACGTCGCCTACAACTGCGTGGACCGCCATGTCGAGGCCGGGCACGGCGACCGGGTCGCCATCCACTTCGAGGGCGAGCCGGGCGACAGCCGCGCCCTCACCTACGCCCAGCTCAAGGACGAGGTCTCCAAGGCCGCCAACGCCCTGCTGGAGCTGGGGGTCCGCAAGGGCGACCGGGTCGCCGTCTACATGCCGATGATCCCCGAGACGGCCGTCGCCATGCTGGCCTGCGCCCGCATCGGCGCCGCGCACTCCGTCGTCTTCGGCGGTTTCTCGGCGGACGCGCTGGCCACCCGCATCAAGGACGCCGACGCCAAGGTCGTCATCACGGCCGACGGCGGCTACCGGCGCGGCAAGCCCTCCGCGCTCAAGCCGGCCGTGGACGAGGCCGTCAGCCGGGTGGAGAACGTCGAGCACGTCCTCGTCGTCCGCCGCACCGGCCAGGACATCGCCTGGACCGAGGGCCGCGACCTGTGGTGGCACGACCTGGTGGAGCGGCAGAGCGCCGACCACACCCCCGAGGCCTTCGGGGCCGAGCACCCGCTGTTCATCCTCTACACCTCGGGTACCACGGGTAAGCCCAAGGGCATCCTGCACACCTCCGGCGGCTACCTGACCCAGACGGCGTACATGCACTGGGCCGTCTTCGACCTCAAGCCCGAGACCGACGTGTACTGGTGCACGGCGGACGTCGGCTGGGTCACCGGCCACTCGTACATCGTCTACGGCCCGCTCGCCAACGGCGCCACCCAGGTCATGTACGAGGGCACCCCGGACACCCCGCACCAGGGCCGCTTCTGGGAGATCGTGCAGAAGTACGGCGTGACGATCCTCTACACGGCGCCCACCGCGATCCGGACGTTCATGAAGTGGGGCGACGACATCCCCGCGAAGTTCGACCTGTCCTCGCTGCGGGTGCTGGGCTCCGTCGGTGAGCCGATCAACCCCGAGGCGTGGATCTGGTACCGCAAGAACATCGGCGCGGACCGCACCCCGGTCGTGGACACCTGGTGGCAGACCGAGACCGGCGGCATCATGATCTCCCCGCTGCCGGGCGTGACCGACGCCAAGCCCGGCTCCGCCCAGACGCCGCTGCCCGGAATCGCCGCGACCGTCGTCGACGACGAGGCGAACGAGGTGGCCAACGGGGGCGGCGGCTACCTGGTCCTCACCGAGCCGTGGCCGTCGATGCTGCGCACCATCTGGGGCGACGACCAGCGGTTCATCGACACGTACTGGTCGCGTTTCGAGGGCAAGTACTTCGCGGGTGACGGCGCCAAGAAGGACGACGACGGCGACATCTGGCTGCTCGGCCGCGTCGACGACGTGATGCTGGTGTCCGGCCACAACATCTCCACCACGGAGGTCGAGTCCGCACTCGTCTCCCACCCGTCGGTCGCCGAGGCGGCCGTGGTCGGCGCGGCGGACGAGACGACCGGCCAGGCCATCGTCGCTTTCGTCATCCTGCGCGGTACGGCGGCGGAGAGCGAGGACCTGGTCGGCGAACTGCGCAGCCATGTGGGCGCCACGCTCGGCCCGATCGCCAAGCCCCAGCGGGTCCTCCCGGTGGCCGAGCTGCCGAAGACCCGCTCGGGCAAGATCATGCGCCGCCTGCTGCGCGACGTCGCGGAGAACCGCCAGCTGGGAGACGTCACCACGCTGACGGACTCCACGGTCATGGATCTCATCCAGGCCAAGCTGCCCGCGGCGCCCAGCGAGGACTGAGCGGGCGGCGGACGATCATGACCGGGGGCGCCCCGCGCAGTCATGCGCGGGGCGCCCCGGGGTACCCGCAGGATGCTCCTGGTGCGTCCCATGAGCACGTTAGATAAACTAAGCAAAAAGCTGTCTCATGGGGCGCCGGGAAGTCTGGTCGGCACGCGATTCGTGCTGCCCACCGAACTGAGGACTTCCCCGTGACCGCGCCCCGCACCCCCACACCCCGCAAGGCCTTCGGACGTCTCTCCCTGCCCGAGCGGTCCTTCGTGGCGGACGCGCTGCGCACCGAGACCGTCGGTGGCGTACTCCTGCTCCTGGCCGCCGTCGCCGCGTTGATCTGGGCGAACGTTCCCGCGCTGCACGACAGCTACGAGAGCGTCAGCGACTTCCACTTCGGCCCCGGGGCGATCGGGCTGAACCTGTCCGTGGCGCACTGGGCCGCCGACGGACTGCTCGCCATCTTCTTCTTCGTCGCGGGCGTCGAGCTCAAGCGCGAACTCGTCGCCGGCGATCTGCGCGACCCCAAGGCCGCCGCGCTCCCGGTCGTCGCCGCCCTGTGCGGCATGGCCGCACCGGCGCTGGTCTACGTGTTCACCAGCACCGCGGGCGGTGGCTCCCTGGCCGGCTGGGCCGTACCCACCGCCACCGACATCGCCTTCGCGCTCGCCGTCCTCGCCGTCATCGGCACCTCCCTGCCGAGCGCGCTGCGTGCCTTCCTGCTCACCCTCGCCGTCGTCGACGACCTGTTCGCGATCCTGATCATCGCGGTCTTCTTCACCGACGACCTGAACTTCGTGGCGCTCGGCGGTGCCGTCGCGGGCCTGGCCGTCTTCTGGGTCCTGCTGCGCAAGGGCGTACGCGGCTGGTACGTGTACGTGCCACTCGCACTGGTGGTGTGGGCCCTGATGTACAACAGCGGCATCCACGCCACCATCGCCGGCGTCGCCATGGGGCTGATGCTGCGCTGCCACCGCCACGAGGGTGAGGAGCACTCCCCCGGCGAGCACATCGAGCACCTCGTCCGGCCGCTCTCGGCGGGCCTCGCGGTCCCGCTGTTCGCCCTGTTCAGTGCGGGAGTGGCGGTTTCCGGCGACGCGCTCGCGAAGGTGTTCACCCAGCCCGAGACGCTCGGCGTCGTCCTCGGGCTCGTCGTCGGCAAGACGCTCGGCATCTTCGGCGGCACCTGGCTGACGGCCCGGTTCACCAGGGCCTCGCTCAGCGACGAACTCGCCTGGGCGGACGTGTTCGCGGTGGCGACCCTCGCCGGGATCGGCTTCACCGTCTCGCTGCTCATCGGGGAGCTCGCCTTCGAGGACGACGCGGCGATGACGGACAGCGTCAAGGCGGCCGTCCTGGCCGGCTCGCTGATCGCCACCGCCCTCGCGACGGTCCTGCTGAAGATACGGAACTCCAAGTACCGCAAGCTGATCGAGGAGGAGGAGCGCGACGAGGACCTCAGCGGGGTACCGGACGTCTACGAACAGGACGACCCCGCGTACCACCTGCGCATGGCGGAGATCCACGAACGCAAGGCCGCCGAGCACCGGCGACTCGCCCGGGAGAAGGCCGCCGAGCGGGACGCGCTTGCCGAAGTGACCGACGGGGCAAGCGAGGACCACGAGGGTCCGGCATGATCTGACGAGACGGTACAAAAGACGGAACCGTCCGCGCAGGCACGAGGACCGTACGCAGAGCGTACGCAGGAGAGGGAGACCGCGATGAGCGCACCCGACGGCAGCCCGGTCGGCGCCGAACGCAGCATCGGCCAGCTGTTCGCCTCGGCGACGGCTGACATGTCGGCGCTGGTGCACGACGAGATCGCGCTGGCGAAGGCGCAGCTCAAGCAGGACGTCAAGCGGGGCGCCACCAGCGGCGGCGCCTTCACGGCGGCAGGAGTGCTGCTGCTGTTCTCCCTGCCGATGCTGAACTTCGCCCTCGCCTACGCCATCCGCACCTGGAGCGAGTGGAACCTCGCGGTCTGCTTCCTGCTGTCCTTCGCGGCGAACGTGCTGATCGCCGGGGTCCTCGCGCTCATCGGCGTCACCTTCGCCAAGAAGGCCAAGAAGGGCCGCGGCGCCCAGAAGGTCGCCGCCTCCATGAAGGAGACGGCGGGCGTGCTGCAGAAGGCCAAGCCGCACCCGCGTCCCGCCCTGCCGGAGGACCGGGCCCCCCAGGCCATCGAGGCTGTGGCACGCTCGTCCTCATGACGGACCCCGCCACCCCTTCGGCGCAACCCGCTTCGGCCGTACGCCTGGACATCCCCGGCGGCTCGGGGCTCATCCACCGCGACGTCGCCGCCAACGGCGCCCGCTTCCACATCGCGGAGCTGGGCGACGGCCCCCTGGTGCTGTTGCTGCACGGCTTCCCGCAGTTCTGGTGGACCTGGCGGCACCAGCTGACGGCGCTCGCCGACGCGGGCTTCCGGGCCGTCGCCATGGACCTGCGGGGCGTCGGCGGCAGCGACCGTACGCCGCGCGGTTACGACCCGGCCAACCTGGCGCTGGACATCACCGGGGTGATCCGCTCCCTCGGTGAGCCGGACGCCGCCCTGGTCGGACACGACCTGGGCGGATACCTGGCCTGGACGGCGGCGGCGATGCGCCCCAAGCTCGTACGGCGGCTCGCGGTGGCGTCCATGCCGCATCCGCGGCGCTGGCGGTCGGCGCTGCTCTCGGACGCCAGGCAGTCGGCCGCGCTGTCCCACATCTGGGGGTTCCAGCGGCCCTGGATCCCGGAGCGGCAGCTGACCGCGGAGGACGGGGCGCTGGTGGGGAAGCTCATCCAGGACTGGTCCGGGCCGCACCTGCCGGACGACGAGGCGCTGGAGAACTACCGGCGGGCCATGTGCATCCCGTCCACGGCGCACTGCTCGATCGAACCGTACCGGTGGATGGTGCGCTCCCTGGCCCGTCCGGACGGCATCCAGTACAACCGCAGGATGAAGCGGCCGGTGCGGGTGCCGACGCTGCACCTGCACGGCTCGCTGGACCCCGTGGTGCGCACGCGGAGCGCCGCCGGCTCCGGGCAGTACGTCGAAGCGCCCTACCGCTGGCGGCTGTTCGACGGGCTGGGCCACTTCCCGCACGAGGAGGACCCGGTCAGTTTCTCGACGGAACTGATCAACTGGCTGAAGGATCCCGAGCCGGATCGGTGACCGTTCCGACGCGGTCGGTGCCGCTCCCGGCGCCGACCCCCTGAACACTTGTCCTACGAATGCCAATTGCCCGGCGCATAGGCCAATTGGGGTCCGACGGCGAGGTTATCGACCATGGGCCGGGGGCAGACGTCGGGGTATGGGCTGGACGCACGACTACAGTGACGCAAGCCGCAATCGCCGTTCGGCGAGCGGTGTGGGTTCCCACCAGCGAGGCGGTGCACCTCAGATGGCAGCAACGGACCTCAGGGTGGGAATCCCGCGCATCCTCCGCCGCCGGGCCCGCTGGGTCTCGGTCCGGCTGCGCCACCCGCGCGGCTGACACCCGCGCGGAGGGCGCGCTGACGGTCCGCAGGGCTGACGTCCCGCACGGCTGACGGCTCGTAGAGCTGCCGCACGCACAGCCTCGTGGCTCCTAGAGCGCGCAACTGTCGCTGTCCACCTGCTGGTTGGCGCTGCGGCCCTTGGCGATGTCCTCCCGGATCTCGTCAACGGTGAGCGCGTAGCCCGTCTCGGCGTCGTCGAGGGACTTCGCGAACACCACGCCGTGGACCTCGCCGTCGGGGGTCAGCAGCGGTCCGCCGGAGTTGCCCTGACGGACCGTCGCGAACAGGGAGTACACGTCGCGGCGGACCGTGCCGCGGTGGTAGATGTCGGGGCCGTTCGCCGTGATGCGCCCGCGCAGGCGCGCGGCACGGACGTCGTACGCCCCGTTCTCCGGGAAGCCGGCGACGATGGCGTCGTCGCCGCTGCTCGCGTCCTCGGTGGTGAACCGCAGCGCGGGCGCCTTCAGATCGGGTACGTCGAGGACGGCGATGTCGCGCTTCCAGTCGTAGAGGACGACCGTGGCGTCGTACTTGCGGCCCTCGCCGCCTATCTGCACGGTCGGCTCGTCGACGCCGCCCACGACGTGCGCGTTGGTCATGATGCGGCGCTCGGCGAAGACGAAGCCTGTGCCCTCCAGGACCTTCCCGCAACTCGGGGCGGTGCCCGTCACCTTGACGATGGAGCGCTGCGCGCGGAGCGCCACGGGGCTGCCCGCCAGGGCCGGGTCCGGGGGCCGGACGTCGGTGATCGGCTCGTTGGCGAAGGGGCTGAAGACCTGCGGGAAGCCGTTCTGCGCGAGGACGGAGGAGAAGTCGGCGAACCAGGTGTCGGCCTGGTCCGGCAGCGCCCGTGAGACCCCGAGGAGCACCTGGGAGCCGCGCACTTCCTTGCCGAGTGTCGGCAGCGTCGTACCGGCGAGGGCGGAGCCGATCAGCCAGGCGACGAGGAGCATCGCGACAACGTTGACCAGGGCCCCGCCGGTGGCGTCCAGCGCGCGGGCCGGGGACCAGGTGATGTGGCGGCGCAGTTTGTTGCCGAGATGCGTGGTCAGCGCCTGGCCGACGGAGGCGCAGACGATGACCACGACCACCGCGACGACGGCGGCCGCGGTGCTGACCTCGGAATGGTCCGTCAGCACGTCCCAGACGACCGGCAGCGCGTAGACGGCGGCGAGACCGCCGCCAAGGAAGCCGATCACCGACAGGATGCCGACGACGAAGCCCTGGCGGTAGCCGACGACCGCGAACCACACGGCGGCGAGGAGCAACAGGATGTCCAGCACGTTCACCGCTTCAAGCCTCGCCTCGTCGTACCCAGCACGGTGCCCACCCTGTCATGACCGCCAGTCAAGGGGCACCTGCTTGTCCCTGTCCCAGGGGCGTTCCCACCCGGCGAAATGCAGCAACCGGTCGATGACGCCCGCCGTGAAACCCCAGACGAGGGCCGACTCGACGAGGAACGCGGGGCCTTGGTGACCACTGGGGTGAACCGTCGTCGCGCGGTTGTCGGGATGCGTGAGGTCCGCCACGGGGACGGTGAACACCCGCGCGGTCTCGTTCGGGTCGACGACCCCCACCGGGCTGGGTGACCGCCACCAGCCGAGCACGGGCGTGACGACGAAGTGACTGACCGGGATGTAGAGCTTCGGCAGGACACCGAAGAGCTGGACGCCGGACGGGTCGAGGCCCGTCTCCTCCTCGGCCTCGCGCAGAGCGGCGCGCAGCGGCCCATCACCCTGTGGGTCACCGTCCTCCGGGTCGAGGGCGCCGCCGGGGAAGGACGGCTGCCCGGCGTGCGAGCGCAGCGAACTGGCCCGCTCCATGAGCAGCAGCTCAGGCCCGCGCTCGCCGTCACCGAAGAGGATGAGGACGGCGGACTGGCGCCCCTTGCCGTTCTCCGGGGGCAGGAAGCGGCTGAGCTGTCTCGGCGCGACCGTCTCCGCCGCCCGGGCCACCGGGTCGAGCCAGGAGGGCAGCCCCTCCCGGCTGAGCGTCACCGGGCCGCCCCGGGCACCGCTCGTGCGCGTCATCGCCACCCCCGTCGTCCGGCCGCGTCCCACGGGTCCAACGCCCGGCGTCCCCGGGATCGTTCCGCGGACCGCCGTGGCGTGTGTCGCTCCGTCATCCGGCCCCCAGCGGCGGGGCGGCCCTGCCACCGGCGTCCAGGTAGGCCTGCGGCGGGTTCAGACGCTGGCCCGGGAGGCCGCCCTTCTCGTACTTCAGCAGCTTCCGCGCCTTCTCGGGGTCCGTCTCGCCCTCTCCGTACGCAGGGCAGAGCGGCGCGATGGGGCAGGCACCGCAGGCGGGCCTGCGGGCGTGGCAGATGCGTCGGCCGTGCCAGATCACGTGGTGGGACAGGTCGGTCCAGTCACTCTTGGGGAAGAGCGCGCCGACGGCCGCCTCGATCTTGTCGGGGTCGGTCTCCCCGGTCCACTGCCAGCGGCGCACGAGGCGCTGGAAGTGCGTGTCCACCGTGATGCCGGGGCGCCCGAAGGCGTTGCCGAGCACGACGAAGGCGGTCTTGCGGCCCACACCGGGCAGCTTGACGAGGTCCTCGAGCCGTCCGGGCACCTCGCCCCCGAAGTCCTCCGCTAGGGCCTTGGACAGCCCTATCACCGACTTGGTCTTGGCCCGGAAGAAGCCGGTGGGGCGCAGGATCTCCTCCACCTCCTCGGGGTTGGCCGCGGCCAGGTCCTCGGGAGTGGGGTACTTCGCGAAGAGCGCGGGGGTCGTCTGGTTGACGCGCAGGTCGGTGGTCTGGGCCGACAGCACGGTGGCGACGACGAGCTGGAAGGGGTTCTCGAAGTCCAGCTCCGGGTGGGCGTACGGGTACACCTCGGCGAGCTCGCGGTTGATGCGGCGGGCCCGCCGGACCAGGGCGGTGCGCGACTCGTTCCTCGCGGGCCTGACGACGGTCTTCGCCGGGGCGGCGTGGACGGCTGCGGTCGCCTTCTTCGGAGCGACGAGCTGCTTCTTCGGGGCCGGGGCCTTCTTGACGGGAGCGGTGGCCTTCTTCGCGGTGCCGGTCTTCTTGGCCGCGGCTTTCTTGGCGGTGCCGGTCTTCTCGGCGGTGCCGGTCCTCTTGGCCGGAGCCGCGTTACCCGAGGCCCCGCTGGCCGAAGCCGTCTTGCTCGCGGCCGTCCTGCCCGTCGCCACGGCCTCGTCCGAGGCCTCCGCCTTCCCGGCGGCAGCCCGCTTTCCCGGCACGCTCTTCTCCCCGACCTGCCCCACCGCACCGCTCACGCGAGCCGCCGGCTTCTCGTCCGACCTCTTCGACGCCGACGACCTCTTTGCCGCATTCGCCGTTTCCTTACCGCCATCGGAGCCCTGTTCGCCCACAGCGGAATCGCTACGTTCAACCACCCGCGCAGCCCCCTCGGCCTGTGCTCTCACCGGCGATTTGGACACCCGGCCAGCCTACGACCCGGCACCGACATCCGCCCCGGCCCCTGGAGACCGGCGTCCAATTGGACCCCTGCCGCTTACCCCGACCGGCCCGTACGGCATCCTTGTGACAGATCACACTGTTTGGACCACCCGGCAAAAGGGGCACCACGGTCCCCTGGTACGTGGGGAGCAAGATCCCCTGAGCAGGTCGACAAGGAGAGAACTCGTGGACGACGTTCTGCGGCGGAACCCGCTCTTCGCGGCGCTCGATGACGAGCAGGCCGCGGAGCTTCGCGCCTCCATGAGTGAGGTGACCCTGGCACGGGGCGACTCCCTGTTCCACGAGGGTGACCCCGGCGACCGCCTGTACGTGGTCACGGAGGGCAAGGTCAAGCTGCACCGCACGTCCCCCGACGGCCGCGAGAACATGCTCGCCGTGGTCGGCCCGGGCGAGCTGATCGGGGAGCTGTCGCTCTTCGACCCCGGCCCGCGCACCGCGACGGCCACGGCACTGACCGAGGTCAAGCTGCTCGGTCTCGGCCACGGCGACCTGACGCCCTGGCTGAGCGCCCGCCCGGAGGTCGCCACCGCGCTGCTGCGCGCCGTCGCGCGCCGGCTGCGCAAGACCAACGACGCGATGTCGGACCTGGTCTTCTCGGACGTCCCGGGCCGTGTCGCCCGCGCCCTGCTGGACCTCTCCCGCCGTTTCGGCGTGCAGTCCGAGGAGGGCATCCACGTCGTGCACGACCTCACGCAGGAGGAGCTGGCCCAGCTCGTCGGTGCCTCGCGTGAGACGGTCAACAAGGCCCTGGCGGACTTCGCCCAGCGCGGCTGGCTCCGCCTGGAGGCCCGCGCGGTGATCCTCCTGGACGTCGAGCGCCTCGCGAAGCGTTCCCGCTGACACCCGGCGGACGCCGTACGACGGAGCCCCGCTTCCCTCGCCGGAAGCGGGGCTCCGTCGTGTGCTCGCACGGCCGGCCGTGCTAGATGATGCCGTGCTCCCGCAGGTACTCCAGCTGGGCGCGCACCGACAGCTCCGCGGCCGGCCACAGGGAGCGGTCGACGTCGGCGTAGACGTGGGCGACGACCTCGGACGGGGTGCGGTGGCCGTCCTCGACGGCCGTCTCGATCTGGGCGAGACGGTGGGCGCGGTGGGCGAGGTAGTACTCCACGGCGCCCTGCGCGTCGTCCAGGACGGGCCCGTGGCCGGGCAGGACCGTGTGGACGCCGTCGTCGACGGTGAGCGACCTGAGCCGGCGCAGCGTGTCCAGGTAGTCGCCCAGGCGGCCGTCGGGGTGGGCCACGACGGTCGTCCCGCGGCCCAGGACGGTGTCGCCCGTGAGGACCGCCCGGTCCGCCGGGAGGTGGAAGCACAGCGAGTCGGCGGTGTGGCCGGGGGTCGGTACGACTCTCAGCTCCAGGCCGCCCACGGTGACGACGTTCCCGGCGGCCAGCCCCTCGTCCCCGAGCCGCAGCGCCGGATCCAGCGCCCGCACCTTCGTGCCGGTCAGCTCGGCGAACCGGCCGGCGCCCTCGGCGTGGTCGGGGTGACCGTGCGTCAGCAGGGTGAGGGCGACGCGCTTGCCGGCCTGTTCCGCCGTGCCGACGACATGCCGCAGGTGCCCCTCGTCCAGCGGACCCGGGTCGACCACGACCGCCAGGTCGGAGTCCGGTTCCGACAGGATCCAGGTGTTGGTGCCGTCCAGTGTCATCGCCGAGGGGTTGGGCGCGAGGACGTTGACGGCGCGTGGGGTGGCCGGGCCGGACAGGACACCGCCCCGTGGCCGGCCGGGCAGGCTGCCGGTGTCCGTCATGCGGGGGCTCCGCCCGTCGGTATGCGCTTGGTGAATTCATCGTGTCCCGGCCAGGAGAGCACGACCTCGCCCTCCACCAGGCGCGCGGTGGCCAGCACCGGCGTGAGGTCCCGCGCGTCAGCGGCGTCGAGCGCCTCCGCTGCCGTGGCGTACGCCGTGAGCTGGCGCAGGGTGGCGATGGTCGGGGGCATCATCAGCAGCTCGCCCCGGTCGTACCCGGCGGCCGCGCCGCGCGGGGTGATCCACACCGTGCGGTCGGCCTCCGTGGAGGCGTTGCGGGTGCGCTGGCCCTCGGGGAGCCGGGCGACGAAGAACCAGGTGTCGTAGCGGCGGGACTCGAACTCGGGGGTGATCCAGCGGGTCCAGGCGCCGAGCAGGTCCGAGCGCAGGACCAGCCCGCGGCGGTCGAGGAACTCGGCGAAGGACGTCTCCCGCGCGACGAGCGCGGCACGGTCCGCCTCCCAGTCGTCGCCGGTGGTGTCGCCGGTCACGGTGTCGGGGGTGGGCCCGGCGAGCAGCACCCCGGCCTCCTCGTACGTCTCCCGTACGGCCGCGCAGACGATCGCCTGCGCTCCCGTCTCGTCGACGCCGAGCCGCTCGGCCCACCACGCGCGCGTGGGGCCCGCCCAGCGGACGTGCCGGTCGTCGTCGCGGGGGTCCACGCCGCCGCCGGGGTAGGCGTAGGCGCCGCCCGCGAACGCCATGGACGTACGGCGGCGCAGCATGTGCACGGCGGGTCCGTCGCCGGTGTCCTTGAGCAGCATGACGGTGGCCGCGCGCTTCGGCGTGACCGGTGTGAGGCCGCCGTCCGCGAGCGCCCGGATCCGCTCCGGCCATTCCGGCGGGTACCACTGACCGTCTGCCTGCGCGTTCGCCATGGCCGGAGGCTATCCCGTGACGCCCGGATGTTCGAGTGCCCAGGGGGCCGGCGGGGCTTCCGTACGGGCGCGGAGGCGGGCGGCGAAGCGCCCGGGGCCGGCCGCACCCGTACCGGTACGGCCGGGAGGACGGCTGCCCCCGTGGGGCCCGCGGACCGGGCGCGTACGCGCGACGGGCCCGTGACCGCACGGCCGCACGGCCGCACGACCGCCGAGGGCTACGCCTCCGTGAGCTCCACCTGGACCTCGACCTCCACCGGGGCGTCCAGCGGCAGGACCGCGACGCCCACCGCGCTGCGGGCGTGGACGCCCTTGTCGCCGAGGACCTCGCCCAGCAGCTCGCTCGCCCCGTTGAGCACGCCGGGCTGGCCCGTGAAGTCCGCCGCCGAGGCGACGAAGCCCACGACCTTCACCACGCGTGCCACCCGGTCCAGGTCCCCGGCGACGGACTTCACCGCGGCGAGGGCGTTCAGCGCGCAGGTGCGCGCCAGCTCCTTCGCCTCCTCAGGGGTGACCTCCGCGCCGACCTTGCCGGTCATCGGGAGCTTGCCGTCCACCATGGGCAGCTGACCGGAGGTGTACACGTACCGCCCCGACCGCACGGCCGGCTGGTACGCGGCCAGCGGCGGAACGACCTCGGGCAGGCTCAGGCCCAGCTCGGCCAGCTTCGCCTCGACGGCGCTCATGCCTGCTTCTCGCGCTTCAGGTAGGCCACCAGCTGCTCGGGGTTGTTCGGCCCGGGCACGACCTGGACGAGCTCCCAGCCGTCCTCGCCCCAGGTGTCCAGAATCTGCTTCGTCGCGTGGACGAGCAGCGGCACAGTCGCGTATTCCCACTTGGTCATGCGGCCGACTCTAGCCGCTGCCGCGGCCGGTCCCGGCGGCCCCACCCGCCCGTGTGCCCGCCCGCCGCACGGGACGCGACCGGCCGGAACCGCCACCCGGAGCCGCCGCGGCGGGCGGCGAGCATTTAGGCTCGAAGACGTGAGCAGGCTCCAGGTGGTCAGTGGCAAGGGCGGAACCGGCAAGACCACGGTGGCCGCGGCCCTCGCGCTGGCCCTGGCCACGCAAGGGAAGCGGACGCTTCTCGTCGAGGTCGAGGGCCGGCAGGGCATCGCACAGCTCTTCGAGACGGAGGCGCTGCCGTACGAGGAACGGAAGATCGCCGTCGCTCCGGGAGGCGGCGAGGTGTACGCCCTCGCCATCGATCCCGAACTGGCCCTTCTGGACTACCTCCAGATGTTCTACAAACTGGGCAGCGCCGGCCGGGCCCTCAGAAAGATCGGCGCGATCGACTTCGCCACCACCATCGCCCCCGGCGTCCGGGACGTCCTGCTGACCGGCAAGGCGTGCGAGGCGGTACGGCGCAAGGACAGAAGCGGCCGGTTCGTCTACGACTACGTCGTGATGGACGCCCCGCCGACCGGCCGCATCACCCGCTTCCTCAACGTCAACGACGAGGTCGCGGGGCTCGCCAAGATCGGCCCGATACACCATCAGGCGCAGGCGGTCATGCGGGTGCTCAAATCGCCGGAGACCGCCGTGCACCTGGTGACGCTCCTGGAGGAAATGCCGGTCCAGGAGACCGTGGACGGCATCGCGGAGCTGCGCGCGGCGCGGCTGCCGGTGGGCAGGGTCATCGTGAACATGGTGCGGCCGCAGGTGCTGGACCCGTCCGCCCTGGACCTCGTGGCGGCGGTCCCCCGTTCCTCCGTGGCGCGGGCGCTGTCGTCCGCCGGCCTCGGCGGCGCGCGGCGCGGCGGACACGCCGAGCGGCTGGTGGAGCCGCTGCTCGCGCAGGCGGAGGAGTACGCCGAGCGGTACGCGCTGGAGACGGAACAGCGCGCCGTGCTGGCGGACCTGGACGTGCCGTTGCACGAACTCCCGTTGCTCGCGGAGGGCATGGACCTGGCCGGCCTGTACGCGCTCGCCAGGGAGCTGCGCGAGCAGGACGTGTCATGACCGCCCGCGCCCGTACGTCGTCCCGGCCGCCCCTCGGCGGCCGTCACCTCCGTCACCGCAACGGCCGTACCGGGCCCGTCACGGGCCGGAAGCACCGGAAGCAGGGGATGTCATGAGCCGTCGTCCGGAACCGGCGCAGACCCACGACCCGGCCCGTCACCACCTCGCCCCCACCCGCACGCTCGCCGTGGATCCGCTGATCGAGGACCCGCGGACCCGGATCGTGGTGTGCTGCGGCTCGGGCGGCGTGGGCAAGACCACCACCGCGGCGGCGCTGGGCCTGCGCGCGGCGGAGCGGGGGCGCAAGGTGGTGGTCCTCACCATCGACCCGGCCCGCCGGCTCGCCCAGTCCATGGGGATCGACTCGCTCGACAACACCCCGCGCCGGGTGAAGGGCGTCGACGACTCCGCGGGCGGCGAACTGCACGCGATGATGCTCGACATGAAGCGCACCTTCGACGAGATCGTCGAGGCGCACGCGGACCCCGAGCGGGCCGCCGCCATTCTCGGCAACCCCTTCTACCAGTCGCTCTCGGCGGGCTTCGCGGGCACGCAGGAGTACATGGCGATGGAGAAGCTGGGCCAGCTGCGGTCCCGGGACGAGTGGGACCTCATCGTGGTGGACACCCCGCCCTCCCGTTCCGCGCTGGACTTCCTGGACGCGCCCAAGCGGCTCGGCTCCTTCCTCGACGGCAAGCTCATCCGCGTGCTGCTGGCCCCGGCGAAGGCCGGCGGCCGTGCGGGCATGAAGTTCCTCAACGTCGGCATGTCGATGATGACCGGCGTGCTGGGCAAGGTGCTCGGCGGTCAGCTGCTGAAGGACGTGCAGACGTTCGTGGCCGCGATGGACTCGATGTTCGGCGGGTTCCGCACGCGCGCGGACGCCACGTACAAGCTGCTCCAGGCGCCCGGCACGGCGTTCCTGGTGGTGGCGGCCCCGGAGCGGGACGCGCTGCGCGAGGCCGCGTACTTCGTGGAGCGGCTGGCCGCGGAGGACATGCCGCTGGCCGGTCTGGTGCTCAACCGCGTCCATGGCAGCGGCGCCGACCGGCTGTCGGCCGAGCGGGCGCTCGCCGCCGCGGAAAATCTTGAGGACCCCCGCATTGTGGATCAGGAGGACGGGAAGGCTGGACTTCGTAACTCTCCCGACACGTACGGCAGTTCAGAACCGCCCGCTTCATCCGCGACGGCCGGGACACCGGCACAGGAGGCCGGGACACCGGCCCAGGACGTCCCCGGTCCAGGCTCCCCCGCCACCGCGGACGGCACGGAGGCGGCCGACGACCCGGAGCGGTCCGTGGACCGTCTCACCGCGGGCCTGCTGAGGCTGCACGCCGAGCGGATGCAATTGCTCGCACGCGAGCAGCGCACCCGTGACCGCTTCACCGCGCTCCATCCCGAGGTGGCGGTGACCGAGGTGGCCGCGCTGCCCGGTGATGTGCACGACCTCACAGGGCTGCGGGACATCGGCGACCGGCTCGCGGCCGGCCGGCCGGAGCTGCCCGAGACGTCCTGACTCACCTGTAGGGCGACACCGCGGGCCGGACGGGACCAAGGCCGCCCGAGGCCCTCAGCACCCTCAGCTCACCGCGGCGTAGTCCTCGTACACCGCGTCGTCGTCGAGCGGTACGACACCCGTCCCCCGCTCGTACTCCGAGCGCGCGGTCTCCAGCAGCCTGCGCCAGGAGGTCACGGTCGGCCGCCGGCGCAGCAGCGCGCGGCGCTCACGTTCCGTCATGCCTCCCCACACGCCGAACTCGACGCGGTTGTCGAGCGCGTCCGCCAGGCACTCCGTGCGCACCGGACACCCGGTGCACACCGCCTTGGCCCTGTTCTGCGCTGCTCCCTGAACGAACAGTTCATCCGGATCGGTAGTGCGGCAGGCAGCCTGCGCACTCCAGTCGGTAACCCAGCCCATACCGGCGCCGTCCTCTCCCGAATCGAGGCTCCCCCACGGCGGCAGCGGCATATTCACCGCCGCCAGTTGAGGACGTTACGGAAGGTGGGCACGGCGCAACACCCCCAGCGGGCCCAATCTTGAATGGTCCGAACGGACTATGGGTAAGCGGCAGATCACCCGGGGGAGTGAGGGGGCGACATACGCGACCAAGCAGGCATATGGGGTCAGTTCCGTTGTGTCACAACGGGCACCGTGTGACACACGAGGCGGATCCGGACACGCACTCAACGCCCCTCGACAGAACTCATATGAAGAAAGTCGAAGAGATCCGGAACGATTCGGGGTCGCCGGACGTATTGATACGTGGCCTCACTGCTGTGACAGTCGAGTGCAGCTTAGGCCAAGGCATATACGCTTGTCCGGCGAATGAGAACGTAGGCTGCTCCCATGCCAAAGAAGCGCTCGGGTGGTGGCCTGTCTCCCACGCAGCAGGCCGCCAAGTTCCTCGGTGTCAGTGTCCTCGCGGGAGCCGTCATGGCCGGCATCGCGCTGCCCGCCGTGGGCGCGCTGGGCCTGGCGGCCAAGGGATCCGTCGAGAGCTTCGACGAGCTCCCGGCGAACCTCAAGACCCCGCCGCTGAGCCAGCGCACCACCATCCTCGACGCGGGCGGCGGCCAGCTCGCCACCGTCTACTCGCGCGACCGCACGGTGGTCGACCTCAAGGACATCTCGCCGTACCTGCAGAAGGCGATCGTCGCGATCGAGGACTCGCGCTTCTACGAGCACGGCGCGGTCGACCTGAAGGGCGTCCTGCGCGCCCTCAACAAGAACGCGCGCAGCGGTGAGGTCTCCGAGGGCGCCTCCACGCTCACGCAGCAGTACGTGAAGAACGTCTTCGTCGAGGAGGCGGGCGACGACCCGACGAAGGTCGCGCAGGCCACCCAGCAGACGATCGGCCGCAAGATCCGCGAACTGAAGTACGCGATCCAGGTCGAGGAGGAGCTGGGCAAGAAGAAGATCCTCGAGAACTACCTCAACATCACCTTCTTCGGCCAGCAGGCCTACGGCGTCGAGGCCGCAGCCCAGCGCTACTTCTCCAAGCACGCCAAGGACCTCAACCTCCAGGAGTCCGCCCTCCTCGCCGGCATCGTCCAGTCGCCGAGCCGCTACGATCCCGTCAACGACGAGGCCGAGGCGAAGAAGCGGCGCAACGTCGTCCTCCAGCGGATGGCCGAGGTCGGCGACGTCTCCCCGGAGGAGGCCGCCCGGGCCGCGAGGTCCCCGCTCGGCCTGAACATCAGCAAGCCGAAGAACGGCTGCATCACGGCGGTCAACGACGCGAGCTTCTTCTGCGACTACGTGCGCGAGGTGTTCCTGAACGACCCGGTCTTCGGCAAGACCCGGGAGGCCCGGGCCAGGGTCTGGAACCAGGGCGGTCTGACGATCCGCACCACACTCACCCGGCAGGCGCAGGCGTCGGTCAACGACTCTCTCGACGACCATGTCGCCAAGGGCGACCCGGTCGCCGCGGCGGTCACCCTGGTGGAGCCCGGCACGGGCAAGATCCTCGGTATGGGTCAGTCGAAGCCGTTCGGCTACGGCAAGAACGAGACCGAGATCAACTATTCGGTCGACCATGACATGGGCGGATCCAACTACGGCTTCCCGACCGGCTCCACCTTCAAGCCCTTCGTCGCGGCGGCCGCGCTCGAGGAGGGGCGGCCGGTCACCCAGGAGTACTCGTCGCCGTACGAGATGCCCTACCCCGAGCCGGTACAGACGTGCAGCGGGAAACCCTGGATGAACGGAGGCAACGAGACCGTCCCCAACGAGAGCGAGTCGGAGGTCGGCCCGTACCGGCTGAAGGAGGCGATGGCCCTCTCGGTCAACACCTACTTCGTGCAGATGGTCGCCGACATCGGCCTGTGCCCGGTGGTGAAGATGACCGACGGGCTGCACGTCGTGCAGGGCAACGGCGACAAGCTCCCCGAGGTGCCCGCCGTCTCCCTCGGTTCCAAGGGCATCTCCCCGCTGACCATGGCGAGCGCCTACGCCGCCTTCGCCTCCCGCGGCATGTACTGCACACCGGTCGCCATCGAGTCGATCACCCAGAAGATCGGTGACCGGGAGAAGTCGCTGGAGGTGCCGAAGTCCACGTGCTCGCGCGCGATGAGCGAGAAGACCGCCGACTCGGTGAACACCCTGCTGCAGGGTGTGGTCGACTCCGGTACGGGTCAGCAGGCCGGTCTCACGGACCGCGCCAACGCCGGTAAGACCGGTACCACCGACGAGCGCAAGAACGCCTGGTTCGTGGGTTACACGCCGAACCTGTCGGGCGCGGTCTGGGTCGGCAGCGCCACCCAGCAGGTCAAGATGGTGAACATCACCATCGGCGGTGTCCCCCACGCCAAGGTCTACGGTGGCTCCGTGCCGGGCCCCATCTGGCGCGACGCCATGACCGGCGCGCTGTCGGGCAAGGAGGCCCCGTCCTTCAACCTCGTCGACATCCCCGAACCCGAACCCGAGCGCGGCCGCGGCGACGGCCGTGACGACGACGGCGACGACGGCGGTCTCATCGGCGGCCTGATCGGCGGCAACGGCAACGGCGGGAACGGCGGTGGCGGCACCGAGCCGGACCCGACCTTCTCCATCCCGGAGGGCTTCATCCAGGGCCCGGGCAACGGCCCCGGCGGCCGCGACTGACCGGCCGGCCCCCGCCCGGCGAACGCCCGCGCAACGAAAGGTCCTTCCCCCGGGATCCGGGGGAAGGACCTTTCCCATGTCTGTGAGCGGTATTTATTGCCGCCCGACCGCGAACGTAAACATGATCGGCGTAATGACGCCAACGCAATGAAAGGTGACTTTCCCCGACCCCGGCCATGGCATAGTCACGTGCGGCCCGCTCATCCGGGCGCCCTTTTTCACGTGCTGCAGCCCATGGAGGAGAAATGACATTCCGGTCACGGATCGGCGTGACGTTCAGCGCCCTGCTCAGTGCGCTCGCCCTGGCCCTCATGATCCCCAACTCCGCTTCGGCCGGTGCGCTCGCCTGCGACAACTTCGGCTGCGACGGTCATGACCCGAACATCCAGAGCTGGGAGAGCGGACCGGTCTCCCCGTACGGCCCCTACAACCTCGGCAACTCCTTCTTGTACGAGTTGCGCTGGGGGAAGACCGACGGCGACCAGTACAGCTGGGCTCGGCTGCACTACATCAGCGGCTCCAACGAGCAGGACTGGAGCGTGTACGTCCAGCGGTGCACCAAGGACCAGTCCACCTGCTACTGGCGGCTCGGCCTGAAGAAGGGCGGCGCCTCGGGCTGGACCGCCAAGATCCCGGGCGGGACGAACTACTACTGGACCCGCACCCCGATGTACTACAACCCCTCGACGCACATGATGCGGGCCTGCGTGGAAGACCCCTCGGGCGACCAGAGCTGCACGCCCTGGTACTGAGCCGGCCCGGAGCCGTCACCACGCCGGCTCCTCGGCTTCGGGCGGGACGGCGCGACAGCGCCGTCCCGCCCCGCCCTTTTTATTCCACCTTATTCAACTTTCCCGTACACCCGAGCCCCAATTAAACTGCTGAAGAAATAGAGGCCACACACCGCATCGGGGATATCTTGACCACCGGACCGGACCCTCTCACCGACCTTTCTCCTGTCGACGCCGATGACCGAAAAATCTTGCAACTCTTGTATGCCGGTCTCGGTGACGCGTCGATCGCCCGGCAACTCGACGTGGGGCATCGCACCGTGCAGCGCAGAATTCAGCGGCTCATGGACCACTTGGGGGCCAACGGGCGGGTGGCTCTCGGGGCGCGGGCCCAGGAGCTGGGTCTGCTGCGCTCAGGAGGAGGCTCGGGCGGAAGAAGAGCCGTGGTCACCGACGACGCCAACGTTGTCGGTGACCACGGGGCCGGTAGAAGGTTCTCTCAGCGGTAGCGGGCGGCCTTGCGGCGCCGGGCCGGTGCCGTCACGTCGGGGACCACGCCGGCCCCCGCCCCCGGCCTCTCACCCCAGCCCCGGATCCTGGCCGCGACCCGTGCCAGGCGCGCGTCCCCCGGCGGCGCGTCGAGGTAGAACAGTCCCTCGTAGGGGCGGCGGTCGTCGCCGCCCCAGCGGACGACACCCTCGGTGTCGGCGAGGACGTCGCGGATGACCAGCCGCTGCGCCTCGGTGAAGCCGTCCGGTACACCCGGCGGGTAGGAGCCCGGCCGGATGACGACGGCGGTGCCGGACGCCTGGTTCGACTCGGGGCGCCGGCTGTCCCTCACCGCCGATGGCGCGACCCAGCCCTCCAGGGGGGCCGGTTCCCCGTCGACGCCTAAGGCGTCCACCTCGTAGTGGAAGCGGCGGACGACATGGGTCAGGACCGTTTCCGTGTCGCCCGAGCGCAGCCGGACGGTCAGACCGGTGCCTGCCACGGACGTGGTGACGATGTCGCCGTCGGCGTCGGCGGCCTTCTGCATGTCCCATCCGTTGACCGACTGACGGCCGGTGCGCAGACGGCGATGACGGGCCTCGGCGCGGCGCAGCGCCTCCTTCAGCTCGTCGTTCCTGAGGGGCTTCGGTGCGGCGGCGGCAGCAGGGGTCGCGAGGAGGCCGGCGGTGGTGAGGCCCGCGGCGGCGGTGACACCGGCGGCGGCCATGAGGGTGACTCTGCGGGTGATGCCGGAGTTGATCAACGACTCAGCCTTTCTTCCGTGTCGGGGTGTGCTGCTTGTGGTGCAGGAGCCCGGAGGCAGCGGCGGCGACGAGCGCGAGCAGCAGCAGGACGGTGAGGGTCGGGTTGATGTAGCCGGGAACGACGACGGAATAGTCACGGCCGTCCGAGGCCTCGCAGACCAGCCGCAGTGGGAGGAAATCCCCCCTGCGGCCGACGAGGGCCGGTGTTCCTGGAGGGCGCTCCCGCTCGCACACGTGTGCCTGTTCCTGGTCGCCCAGGAACAGGAGATGGAGCAGCCCCCACAGGTAGAGGGCGAGCCCGGCGGCCACGGCCGCCAGGGAGACGTCCCGCCACACGGTGGCCGCGGTGCTCCGCCGGCGGGCTTGCCGTGTCAGCCGGGAGCACAGATACGCCGTGAGACCGACCAGGACCGCCGTTCCCGTGAGCAGGACGGTGAACAGCGCGGTGACGTCATGCCCTTGCCAGGGATCGGATGCCGTGACCACAGCCCTCAGACTCCGCGGATGGCGAGGTTGTACTTCTCGAAGATGGCGTAGAGCGGCATGCGCTCCCTCGCATGGGCCTCGGCCTCATCGCCGAAACCCTGGTATCGGCGCAGGACCTCGTAGATCTCCGTCTCGGTGTAGTCGAGGGCAGGACGGCGGATCGGGGTCTCCTCGTGGTCCCCGGGCTTACCGTCGGCCCCCCAGATGTGCATGTGCGGCACGGTGCTCAGGCTGAAGACGTTGTCCTGGTTGATCTTCTGCCACATGGCCCAGCGGTCGTCGTCGTCGGCCGAGTCGAGGACGGTGCCCTCCAGCAGCCCGGAGCGGATCGAGTTGTTGCGCGCCAGGATGCAGGTGCGGCCCGAGATCTTGGGGATGCCGGTACTGCTGTCGACCAACCGCTCGACCTTGGGCAGGTCCTTGGCCCAGTCCGGGATGACGCCGGTGTGGTACAGCACGACACCGGCGTCCTCGGTGTAGTCCTTGAGGCTGTAGTGGGCGAACTCCCAGAAGGCCGAGGTCTGGACGAGCGCCTTGCGCATGCGGTACCTGCGGGCCCCCGACGTGATCGCGGCGTCGTGCTGGATGATCGCCCCGAGGCACTCCTCCAGGGTGTAGATGCGCTCGCCACCCGGCTTGCCGATCGACGCCATGTAGTCCTGGATCTCCTGGAGCAGGGAGGACCACAGATCGATGTCGAAGCCGATGTCCAGCTTCTGGGAGGGCGTGGGGTAGAAGTCCCCCTGCCCCGTGTCCCGGCCGGAGGCGATGTTGTTGTCGATCTCGATCTGCCCGTCACCGGAGCCGACCGTCTTGGTGACGATCTGGTCGAAGGCCCAGTTCTCGGGCATCGCGTAGCCGAGGTTGCCGGAGAATCCGGACGACATGTCCGACACGAAGCTGGCGTCCGCGTAACCCGCCTCGGAAATGCGGGAGCAGGCGTTGCGCGGACCGTAGACACCGATCTTGAACGGACTGCCCAGCTGGTTCATCTCCTCCCTGACCTTCTGGAAGTACGGCAGGATGAACGACGTGACCTCCTCGTCCACCGCGTCGTAGTCGACGGCGAAGTAGATGCGTGTGCCCGGCTTGAACCCGTGCTCCTCCGCCTTGTACGACGCGGTCCTGCAGTCCGTGACGCCCTGCTCGGGGCTGTAGTAGTCGACCGAGCGCGCCCATGTCTGATAGATGGGGAAGCAGCGCAGCCCGTACTCCTTGAGGGTCGCGAGCTCGCCCGGCTGGATCTCCTTCTCGGGCAGTGACGTGGTGGAGGGGTTGTAGAGGTACCGCCCGATGTACTTGTAGCCGGCGGCCTTCAGGGCCTGCGCCCGGGCGGCGGTGACCTTGGTGACACCGTCGCACGCCTCGCCCGGACGGCTCTGGTCGCCGTACGAGACGAGCAGGGAGGCCCAGGTCTCGAAATTCCCCTGGCCGGTCACGGCGAGCCTCATGAACGACTGGTACGTCCTGACGCTGTCGGCCAGTGAGGACGTGAACGAACTCGAGAAGGCCACCGGGCGCTTGTTGAGGACCATGGCTCCGGTGAAGAGCTGCACCCATACCCCGGACGAGCCGGTGGACACCGTGTGGTTGCGCAGGCCGGACTGGGTGCCGGGGCCGAAGACCCCGTTCGCCACGCCGTCGGCCATGCCCAGCTCGTACTGGATCGCGAAGAGCATCGACTTGGCGACGTCGCGGGAGTGGTGGCCGTCGCAGGGGATGATGTAGAAGTCCTTGCGCAGGACGTAACGGCCGTTGAGCCACTGCTGGATGGAACGGATGGTCTCCGAGCCGTTGTTGACGGTGACGTAGGCGTCCATGTTCAGCAGGCCCTTGACCACCTTCGGCCACAGGGAGCTGCCTGGATAGGTGCCGCTGACGCCCATGTTCGCGTTCAGCCGTGCCACCGCGGCCTTGACGCGGTCGTTGTAGGTCCCGTCGATCTCGCCCCCGTCGTAGCCCTTGCAGTAGAGCGCCGACTGGATGATGCGGCAGAAGTTCGCCGACGGGATGGTCGTCTCGTCGAGTTTGCCGTACTTCTCCTGGAGGGCGGCGAGCGTGGCGGGGCCGAAGCTGTTCGAGAGGGAGGAGAGGCCCATTTCGTACTGCAGCGCGCGCGTTAGCGCGTACATGACAGTCCACCCGGTGCGGCCGTTCTCCTCCAGCTTGGAAATGCCGAGGGTGGCACCGTCCCCGTAGGTGGTGTTGATGAATCTCTGGGCGCGAAGCACCATCTCGTCAGCCATTGAGTTCCTTCCGTGAGCAGAAGAGTCGAGGCGGAAGAGGACACCGGCACACACAGCGTCCGCACCAGGAGCAGGGCACACGGAAACATCCCGGCGCCGTCACGGCGGACGGCCCGTGCGACCCCGGAGAATGAAAGACACGGAGCCGGGCGTCGATGCCCGGCGGCGGACTAGGTCCGAGGAGACCGCAACGAGTGAAGCACCCGGCCTGAGGGCACACCGGGACCGTCCCCGAGCACACGTCGCCGTCGTCCCGCACTGGTCCACATACGCGGCATCCCCCCAGTGGAACGGTCGGTTCCCACCCCGTACGAGCGGCCCCGAAGGCCTCTCGTGATCACTCAAAACTTAGATCATCCGAGCGGACACGAGAAGGATCCCGGCACAACCGGGACACAAAGGGCTGGATGTCGGCGGTGATCGGCATGATGCGTACGCCCACAACGGACGAAGACGCACACACACCCCGCCGTGCGGCCACGTCGAGCACCCGTTTTCGGGCTTCTGGCTGGGGAGTGGTTTCCGCGGACCTGCCTGCGTCCGGGGCAGGGTGCGCCCACCCGCACCGGCTGACGGCGCGGGTTCAACGGCACCCGACGGGCCCCGAGGAAGGGCATTCGCGGGAGCGACCCCGCCGTCGGCTTCTGCTCAGCCGGCCAGGAGCTTCTTCACCGCGGCGGCCACCCGGCCGCCCTCCGCCTGCCCGGCCACCTTCGGGTTCACGATCTTCATCACGGCCCCCATGGCCCGCGGCCCTTCCGCACCCGCCGCCTTCGCCTCCTCCACGGCCTGGGAGACGATCGCGTTCAGCTCCTCGTCGGACAGCTGCTTCGGGAGGTACGCGGCCAGCACCTCACCCTCCGCCTTCTCCCGCTCGGACTGCTCCGGGCGCCCGCCCTGCGCGAAGGCGTCCGCCGCCTCGCGGCGCTTCTTCGCCTCGCGGGTGATCACCTTCTGCACCTCGTCGTCGGAGAGCTCGCGCTTCTCCTTCCCCGCGACCTCCTCCTTGGTGATCGCGGCGAGCGTCAGCCGGAGCGTCGAGGAGCGGAGCTCGTCGCGCTCCTTGATCGCGGCGTTGAGGTCGTCCTGCAGCTTCGACTTGAGCGTGGTCATGGCTCGATTGTCGCAGGTGCGGGAGCGAGGACGCCTGCTGATTTAAGGCGCCCTGTTTCCACAGGTGTTCAAATGCATCCACAGGCATTCGGCGGACCACTCACGGTCTGACACGATGGACACATGCGCGCGCGATACGGAATCCCCCTGGGAATCACGGCGGCCGGCGCCGCCGGACTGCTGTACGCGGCGGGCTTCGAGGCCCGCTCCTTCCGGCTGCGGCGGGTGACCGTCCCCGTCCTCCCGTCCGGGATGCGCCCCCTGCGCGTGCTGCAGGTCTCCGACATCCACATGGTGGGCGGCCAGCGCAAGAAGCAGCGCTGGCTGCGCTCCCTGGCGGGCCTGCGCCCCGACTTCGTGATCAACACGGGCGACAACCTGTCCGACCCCGAGGGCGTCCCGGAGGTCCTCGACGCGCTCGGTCCCCTCATGGACTTCCCGGGCGCCTACGTCTTCGGCTCCAACGACTACTACGGCCCCAGACTGCGCAACCCCGCCCGCTACCTGATCGAGAAGGCCCAGGGCCGCCACGGACTCAACGGCAACGCCCCCGCGGTCGGCGCGGTCCACAACCCGTGGGAGGGCCTGCGGGACGCGTTCGACTCGGCGGGCTGGCTGAACCTGACGAACACCAGGGGCACCCTCAAGACCGAGGGCGCGTCGATCGAGCTGACCGGCCTGGACGACCCGCACATCAAGCGCGACCGCTACGCGGAGGTGGCGGGCGGCCCCTCGGAGGCGGCGGACTTCTCCATGGGCGTCGTCCACGCGCCCTATCTGCGCGTCCTGGACTCCTTCGCCGCCGACGGCTACCCCCTGATCCTGGCCGGCCACACCCACGGCGGCCAGCTCTGCATCCCCTTCTACGGCGCCCTGGTCACCAACTGCGACCTGGACACGGACCGCGTCAAGGGCCTGTCCACGCACACGTCCGAGGGCCGTACGTCCTACCTCCACGTCTCCGCGGGCTGCGGCACGAACCGCTACACCCCGGTCCGCTTCGCCTGCCCCCCGGAGGCGACGCTGCTCACCCTGGTGGACCGCGACCAGGACACCGCCGCCCGGTAACCCGTCCGGCCCACCCGTATCGCCCCGTGGCGGACATCCGCTCACGCTGGGATGCATGACCGCCCCGATACCCAGGGACATCCCGGACCTCCCCGCCCTGCCCCGCACGTCACCCCACCTGCTGCCGTCCGCCGTCCCCGCCCGGGCCGTCGTCCCCCTGGCGCGGCGTCCGGTGGCAGCGGCGTACCGCCTGGTCCTGGCACTCCTGGCGGCCGGCGCCGTCCTGATCGAGATCCTGGCCGGCAGCCCAGGCCGGGTACTGAGCTACTTCGCGATCCAGAGCGCGGTCCTGCTGGCCGTGGTCATGCTCGCCTCGGCCCGCCGCGCCTGGCTCGCCCGCCACCCCGTGCCGGGCGCCCTCACGGCAGCGACCCTCCTCTACGTGGGCATGGCAGCCCTGGTCCACCACCTGCTCCTGGCGGACGCCACCCCGCGCTTCTCCATGACGGACGGATCCGCCGGACCCACCTGGCTGGAGCCCCTCGCGGCCCACACTCTGTACACGGTGCTCCCCGTCGCCACGCTCCTGGACCTGCTCCTGCTGTCCCCACCCGCCCGGACGCACCTCCGCCAGGCCGCGACCTGGCTGCTCTACCCCCTGGCCTACCTGGCGTTCTCCCTCGCGCGGGGCGAACTCCTCCCCGGCTCCCCCGCCCGCTACCTCTACCCCTTCCTCGACGTCGTCCGGCACGGCTACCGGAACGTCCTCGCCAACGCCCTCCTTCTGGGCCTCGCCTTCTACGCCCTGGCCGTCCTGATCGTGGCCCTGGACCACGTCCGCCCGGACCCGGTCCGCCACCGCCCGAAAACCGGATTTCGTCTCCAGCCACCGGTGGGCTAAAGTAAACGTCGTCGCCGCGACAGCAGCGACGATCGGGGTGTAGCGCAGCTTGGCAGCGCGCTTCGTTCGGGACGAAGAGGTCGTGGGTTCAAATCCCGCCACCCCGACACAGACCAGAGGCCCATTCACGTGATCGTGGATGGGCCTCTGTTGTGCGTATAGCAGTGGAGTACAGCACCGCTGAGTGTCGGCCAAGTTCTCGAGCGAACAGAACAAGGCGCCTGAAGCCACCTCACGCTGCTAGCTGCACCGGACGAACACCTGCGGACGAGAGGTCGGGTGTCTGCGGTGGTGGAGGGTTTCGGTGAGCTGACCGGCTACCTGAGGTCGATCATCCGTGCCGGTTGCCCGGTGGTGCGGGCGATGGTTTCGAAGTCACGGTCGTAGTGCAGCAGGGTGAGTCCCGCTTCTTCCGCCGTTGCGGCCACGAGGAGGTCGACGGCTCCGGCGCTGCGCTGCTCACCCTTGGCGGTGAGCTCGCCCTGGACGACGCGGGCACGCCGGTAGATGCCGTCAGGCATGGGACACCAGGTGAACTGGTTCAGTCGCTCCTGGACGGCCTCGCGGCCCTTCGCGGAACGCACGGAGTAGAGAATCTCCAGTTCGGTGAGGTCGCACAGCGCGATCAGCCCGGCGCCCATCCGCTGAGCCCACTCTTCGGTTGCCTGGCGGAGCAGGAGGCGAGCCAGGGCCGACGTGTCGACGAGGTAGTCGGCAACGCTCACCGGGCTGAGCCACCTCGGTAGGTGCGCTTGTCCAGGAGGAGTTCGACGTCAAGAGCACCTTCCTCCGCGAGATCCTGCAGCTCGTGCAGGGCGCGCAGGCGCCGGTTGCGGGCCACGATCTCCCGGAGGGCGGTGTTGATGGTGTCCCGCTTCGTGGACGTGCCCAGCTCCCTTGCCGCCGCTTCCAGGGCGTCGTCGTCGAGATCGATGACGGTTCTGCTCATGAGCCCACCTCCATATACATGGGTCAGTGTATCAATATACAAGATCGAATGTATAGGGCGGGCGCCCCGTGTGGGAGCTGGACCGGCTGTCGGTCACGGGAGAGTGAGTCGGTGGCGGGCGGCCGGTGAGGGCGCGAGGGCGACCCGGTGGGGGCGGGCCGCTTGCCGGAGGGTTCCCGGGGTGTCGTAGGGTGCCTCGTTCACGGGCCGTTGGGACACGCGCACGGTGCAGGGGGGAACGGTTGTGGGTGGTGCTGCGCGCATGGGGCATACGCCGTTGCCGGGGGGCGGTGTGCGGTACGACCTGGCCACCCGAGAGCGGCGGCGGCTGTCTGTGGTGGCCCATGCCGACGGGTCCCGGACGCTGAGCGTGTACCGCACGGATGATCCGGACGCCGGCGCGCTCTCCCTGCGGCTGTCCGCCGACGAGGCGGCGGCCGTCATCGACGCCGTGATGCCCGCGCGGACGCCCGCGCACCGCGGCGCGGGCACGCTGGCGACGGCCGAGCTGGGCCTGGTCGCCGAGCGGGTCGGGCTGCCGGCGGCCTCGGTGTGGCACGGGCGGCCGCTGGGCGACACCCGGACACGTACGGACACCGGCGTGTCCGTCGTGGCCGTCCTGCGCGGGACCGGGGCGATCCCTTCTCCGGGGCCGGACTTCCGGCTGGCCGGCGGTGACACCCTGATCGTGGTCGGCACGCGTGAGGGTGTCGGGGTGGCGGCCGGGATCCTCGGCCGGGAGTGATCCCGGGCAGCCGTCAGGCGCCGGCGGGTGCGGGTTCGGGGCGCTCCGAGGCGCCGGGCGGCGCGGGTGGGACCGAACGGCGGGTGAGGCGGCGGGCCAGGGGTTCCGTGTAGCGGGCGGTGAGCGGGCCGATCACGACCAGGATCAGGACGTACGCCGTGGCCAGGGGGCCGATGCGGGGCTCGACGCCGACGGCGAGGCCGGCGATGACGATGGAAAACTCGCCGCGCACCACGAGCGTGCCGCCCGCCCGCCAGCGGCCCGCGCCCCTGATGCCCGCCCGGCGTGCGGCGTACCAGCCGGTGGCGACCTTCGTCAGCGCGGTGACCACGGCGAGGACCAGCGCCGTCACCAGCACGGGCGGGATGTCGGCCGGATCGGTGGACAGCCCGAAGAAGACGAAGAACACGGCGGCGAACAGGTCCCGCAGCGGGGTGAGCAGCACGCTCGCTCCCTCGGCGACCTCGCCGGACAGGGCGATGCCGACCAGGAAGGCGCCGACGGCCGCCGAGACCTGGAGTTCCTGGGCGAGACCGGCGACCAGGAGGGTCAGGCCGAGGACGACCAGCAGCAGCATCTCGGCGTTGTCGGAGGAGACCGCGCGGCTGATCAGCCGGCCGTGGCGCAGGGCGACGTACAGGACGGCGCCGACGGTGCCGAGGGAGATCAGCAGGGTGACGGCTCCTCCGGCCAGGCTGACGCCGGCCAGGAGGGTGGTGAGGAGCGGCAGGTAGAGGGCCATGGCGAGGTCCTCGATGACGAGGACGCCGAGGATCACGGGCGTTTCGCGGTTGCCGAGCCGGCGCAGGTCGCCGAGGACCTTGGCGATGACGCCGGATGAGGAGATCCAGGTGACGCCGGCCAGCGCGACGGCGGCCACCGGGCCCCAGCCCAGGAGCAGCGCCGCCACGGCGCCGGGCACCGCGTTGAGGACGAAGTCGACCGCGCCGGAGGGGTACTGGGTCTTGAGGTTGGTGACCAGTTCGGAGGCGCTGTACTCCAGGCCCAGCAGGAGCAGCAGCAGGATGACGCCGATCTCGGCACCGGTGGCGATGAACTCCTCGCTGGCCCGCAGGGACAGGATGCCGCCGTGGCCGAAGGCCAGCCCGGCCAGCAGGTAGAGGGGGATGGGTGAGAAGCCCACCCGCCCGGCGAGGCGGCCCAGCAGTCCCAGGGCGAGGATGATCGCGCCGAGTTCGATGAGCAGGGCGGTGGTGTGGTGCACGGGCGTCGGTCCTCCGGTTCGGTGACGGCGGCGTCAGTGCCTTCGAGTGGCGGGGGCGGGGCGCAGCGGCAGGGCGGCGGCGGAAGCAGCGGGCCAGTGGCCGTTACCGGTGCGGTGAGAGGTGGGAGCGGTGGGGTGCCGGGCTCGGCGGCCGGGCGGGCGTCCACCCCTTGTTTTCGGGAAGGGGGCACCCGGTGGGGGCGTCGGGCGCGGGCCGGGAGATCAGACGCCGGGAACGGCGGTGCCCGGTTCGGGGACGCTGTCGCGAGCGGTGTTGTCGATACGCAGGGGCCGGTTCGTGTCGCGTCGTTTCACGTCGCGTTCCCCCCGTCACACTCGAGACCACTCCCCCTCGGGGGATGAGCAGGTGGCCGCTCAATGGAGCGCCACGACTCGGTAAATATTTTACCGTACGACGAAATACCTATACATCAACGAAATACCTATACATCACTTCTCCTTGGTTATCGGCCGCAAACGCCCGCTCTCCGCGTTCGCCGGGCCGGCCGTCCGGCCGGGGGCGCGTGGTGACAGTTCGCGCAGGATGCGGGACAGGTCGGCGGGCGCGGCGGCGAGGCGGACCTGGGCGCCGGAGTCGTCCAGTTCGGCCACGTGCCAGCCGTTCGGGACCAGGTCCATGTCGCCGCCGCGGGGACGGCGGACCCGCAGGAGGGTGAGGCGGGAAACGGGGATCGGGCGCGCCGCGAAACGGCCGGGGCCGGGGTGCGGGACCACGGCGGGCGGACCGTCACCGCCGACGACGACGTGGGTGCCGAAGTGGTGCGGGTTGTAGTCGGTGGCCTCCAGGAAACGGGCAGGCAGGAAGACCTCACCGTCCGCCGGTTCCGCGGCAGGTGCGCCGCAATCCCCGGGCGGTCGGATGCGGGTGGCCCGCCACGACCAGGTCAGCAGGATGAGCGTGGTCAGCGTGCCCAGCGACGTCCAGGCCGTCGTGGCGGGCGTCGCCGGCGGGGCCGTGGGGTGCAGGTAGCACAGGGGCAGCAGCCACAGCGCCGTGACGGCCAGGGCCCCACCGAAGGGGAGGGCCGACGGCAGGACCTCGTCGTCGGGACGCCGCCGGCCGCGTACGTGAAGCAGTATCCGGGCGGCCGGGTAGCCCGCGGCGAGGGTCAGGCCGGCCGCGCCCATCGCGAAGTCCCCGGCCCCGGGGATGTGGTGGCGCCACACATACCGGTCACCCGCGACCTCTCTGACCACACCGCGCCACACCGTCAGCCGGACACGGTCGCCGGCGCGGAACTCCTCGGCGGCGTCCGAGGACACTTCCAGCCGTCGCACCGGGTGGTCGTCGGTGAAGTACAGCCAGCTGGACTTCTTGGGCCGGTGGGGATCCGTACGCGCGATCACGGCGGTGAGGGTGCTGAGGCAGTCGCCGCGGTGCACCGCCGGGGTCCCGGGCGCGCACGGGGCGGCGGAGCGCCACTCCCGCTCGTGCGCACCGGCGTCCGGAACCGCCGACGCGGCCAGACCCGCGCCCGCCAGCAGCAGTGCGCAGGCGAGGGCCCACAGGGCGACCGCCCACCGGGGGCGGCCGGTCACTTTCCGTGCGTCGGTCATGCGGGAAGACTGTCAACGGACGCACGGTGTGCGCTTGTGGGGAGTGCGGCAGTGTCGGGGGCGGTCACGTTGCCGACTGCGGTCACCCTCTGGTGTGGTGGTTCTGGAGGCCGTGGCCCGGGAAGGATCGACGACATGATCATTTTTGGTACCAAGGGGTATCTGTACCAGCTCGCGATACTGACACTGGTGTGCGCGCAGTGCGGCAATCCCGCCGCGCACACGCTCAGGAAGCGGGTCACGAAGTTCACCCTGTTCTTCGTGCCGCTGTTCCCGGTGTCCACGAAGTACACGACGCAGTGCACGTTCTGCGGTGCCGAGCAGAAGATCACCGCGGAACAGGCCGAACAGCTCCAGGCGCAGGCCGCCGGTGGCGGGCAGGGCTACGGGCAGCCCCACCAGCAGCAGCCCTACCAGTCGTAGCCGCCCCGCCGCATAGCCGCCCAGCCGCCTAGCCGCCCCAGGCTCCGTCGTACGGGTCACTCGGGGCCGGGACCGGTGCGGCGCGGGTGACCTCGAAGTACGGGACCGGTCCGTCGTTGACCGGGTCCTTCGTGCGGCGCGGGGTGTAGGTGCCGGTGACCTCCAGCCAGGTGTCCGGTCGCAGGACCGGGGGGATCGCACCGGTCAGGGCGACCTTGACCGGCTGCGCGTCCGCGGCACAGCAGTTGAGGCCCATACGGACCAGGTACGGCGCGCCCGTGCCGTTCATCGCCACGAAGCCGGTGAGGGTGAGGGGCCGGTCGCGGAGGTGGCGGCCGTCGTCGTAGACGGCGCGCGCCGCGTACTCCCCCACCCCGAGACGCAGGGGACCCCGGGCGGGGAGGTCGGGGAAGCCCAGGGGTTTCTGCAGGGCCGTACCGGTGTGGGTGGCGCTGTAGGAGCCGAGGGCCGGCGGGGCGACCAGGATCAGGGCGAAGAGCGGGAGGGCGAGGAGCCAGGAGACCCGGGGTTCCCGGTGCGGCTCCCCCGGGTGCGGCGGGCGCCGCCTCTCGTGCCACACCGTCGCCGCCGCGGTCGCGATCAGCACCGCGCCGGACAGCAGGAGCAGCGGGCGCAGTCCCGCCTTGACGTAGCGCAGGTGCAGGTCCGTCAGGCCGGCGTGCAGCACGGTCGCGCCGAGGAGGAACAGCAGGGCCGCCTGGGCCTGGCCGTTGAGCCGGGTACTCACAGCAGCACCGCTCCCGTCAGGGCCGACACGGCCACCGCCAGGGCGAAGGTCGCGGGGGCGAAGCGCAGGGCGAAGGCCCGCCCGAACGTGCCCGCCTGCAGGGCGAAGAGCTTCAGGTCGATCACCGGTCCCACGACCAGGAACGTGAGCCGCGCCGTCAGCGAGAACTGGGTCAGCGACGCCGCCACGAAGGCGTCCGCCTCCGAGCAGATCGACAGCAGTACGGCCAGGACCGCCAGCACGAGGACCGACAGCACCGGGTGGCCGGCCGCCGCGCGCAGCCACTCCGCCGGAACCACCGCCTTCAGCGTCGCCGCCGCCATCGCGCCGACCACCAGGTAGCCGCCCGCGTGCGTCACGTCGTGCCGCACCGAGTCCCAGAAGGCCGCTCCCCTGCTCCGCCCCTCCTGCGACGAACGGGCGGGCGGGCGCAGCCAGTCCGTACGGCCGAGGCGCTGCCACAGCCAGCCCATCAGGCACGCCACCAGCAGGCTCGCCACGAACCGGGCGAGGACCATCCCGGGGTGGCCCGGGAAGGCGACCGCCGTCGCCGTCAGCACGACCGGGTTGATCGCGGGGGCGGACAGCAGGAACGCCAGGGCCGCCGCGGGGGCCACTCCCCTGCGCACCAGCGCGCCCGCCACCGGCACGGACGCGCACTCGCAGCCGGGGAGCACCGCGCCCGCCGCGCCCGCGACCGGTACGGCCAGCGCCGGACGTCCCGGCAGCGCGCGGGCGAAGAACGACGGCGGGACGAACACCGCGATCGCCGCCGACAGCAGGACCCCGAGCACCAGGAAGGGGAGGGCCTGGAGGACCACGGCCACGAACACCGTCATCCAGCTCTGCATCACCGGAGCGGCCAGGGCACCGCGGACCGGGCCCTGGAACATCACGGCCGTGAGCAGGACCAGGGTGAGGAGGAGGGGGGAGGTGAGGTGGCGGGGCTCGCCGGGGGACGCCCCAGGGTGTGCGTCGGGGGTTGCGTCGGGTGGTGTCCCGCGGTCGGTTCCGGCCGGTGGGGGGCCGGGCCGGGGCCGGCTCGTGCCGCGCGGGGGTGGTGGGGTGAGGGCCACGGGCCGGGTGCACCTCCCAGGATGCGCGCGCGAGACGGAGCGGGGCGGCCGAGGCCCCGCTCCTTCGTACGGAAGGACGTGCCGGATTGTTCAGGTGCCGCCTGGAACCACGCGTGACGATGAGGCAGTCTCTCCCCCTGTGGTGAGCCTGCTTCCCAACCCCGCCCCGCCCAGCGATCCGTCCGCCCCCATGGTGGTGTGCGGGGACGACGGGCTGGCGCACCGGCTCGCCGCCGAACTGAGGGGTGTGTACCGCGAGCAGGTGACCCTCGTGGTGCCGCCCGCCGCGAGCGGTGTGCGGCAGCCGATGGTGGGGCGGGCCCGTGCGGCGTCCGCGGCCCTGCTGGACCGCGTCGTCACCGCCGTCAACAACCGGGGCAACGGCGACTCCGACGGCACCTCCGCCTCCGGCGCGCGGGTGGTGGAGGCCGCCGAACCCACCGAGGCCGTGCTCGCCGAGGCGGGCGTGGAACGGGCCGCCGCGCTGGCGTTGGTGTACGACGACGACGAGACCAACATCCGTGCCGCGCTGAACGCCCGTCGGCTCAACCCCAGGCTGCGGCTCGTCCTGCGCCTGTACAACCGGCGGCTGGGGCAGCACATCGAGGCGCTGCTCGACCAGGCCGCCGAGTTGGCGGGTGGCGCGGCTCACGGCCGCGGGGGCGCGGGGGCCGACATCGCCACGACCGTGCTGTCCGACGCCGACACGGCCGCGCCCGCGCTGGTCGCCAGCGCGCTCGTCGGCACGAGCAAGGTCGTCGACGCGGAGGGGCTGCTGCTGCGGGCGGTGGAACGTCGGCCTCCGGGGCCGGGGGAAGTGGCCGACCCGGGGCTGTGCACGCTGGCGCTGCTGTCCGCGACGAGCAACGACCCGGCGGGTGCCGAGGGTTCGGAGGACAGCGGCGAGCAGGGGCCGCAACTGCTGCCCGACGCACGGGCGGTGGCGGCGGCGACCGGGCGCGGGACGGTGGTGCTGGAGCAGGTCTCCTACTCCGGACCGCCGCTGCCCGTGGGGCGGGGCGGCCCGCCGTTCGCCTCACTGTTCTCGCGGCGGCTGCGGTGGTCGCTGGCGGGGCTGGTGGCCGCGGTCGTCGCGCTCGCCGTCGCGCTGACGGTGGTGACCCGGGACAACCCGCTGCACGCCACGTACGTCACGCTGCTGGATCTCTTCGCGATCAACGAGCCCGCCCACCACCAGTCCACCGGGCGCCAGGTGCTGCAACTGCTCTCGATGCTGGTCGGGTTGCTGCTGCTGCCGGTGCTGCTGGCGGCGGTGCTGGAGGCGCTGGGGACGTTCCGTACGGCGTCGGCGCTGCGGAAGCCGCCGCGCGGGCTGAGCGGGCACGTGGTGCTGCTCGGGCTGGGCAAGGTCGGGACGCGGGTGCTGACGCGGCTGCGGGAGCTGCACATTCCGGTGGTGTGCGTGGAGGCGGACCCGGATGCGCGGGGGGTGGCCGTGGCACGCCGGTTACGCGTGCCGGTGGTCGTCGGGGACGTCACGCAGGAAGGTGTGCTGGAAGCCGCGAAGATCCATCGCGCGGACGCGCTGCTCGCGCTGACCAGCGCGGACACGACGAATTTGGAGGCGGTGCTGTACGCGCGGTCCGTGCGGCAGGACCTGCGGGCGGTGCTGCGGCTGTACGACGACGACTTCGCGAGGGCGGTGTACCGGACGCTGCGGACGGCGCATCCCGGTGCGCTGACGCGGAGCCGGAGCGTGTCGCACCTGGCGGCGCCCGCGTTCGCCGGGGCGATGATGGGGCGGCAGATCCTCGGGGCGATACCGGTGGAGCGGCGGGTGCTGCTGTTCGCCGCGGTGGTGGTGGGCGGGCATCCGCAGCTCGAAGGGCGGACCGTGGGGGAGGCGTTCCGGGCGGGGGCGTGGCGGGTGCTGGCGCTGGACACGGCGGCGCGGGGGGATGCGGCGGTTCGGGGGGACACGGGGGCGGAGGTGGGGGCGCCGGGGTCGGGGCTGGTGTGGGAGTTGCCGGACACGTATGTGCTGCGGGCGGGGGACCGGGTGGTGCTGGCGGCGACGCGGCGGGGGCTGGCGGAGTTGCTGGGGCGGCACCGGGGGGCCGGGGCGGCGGGACGCTGATCCGGCCGCCCGGCCCCCGGCGCCGGGGGTCAGGCGAGGTGGGGTGGGGTGGGGTGGGCTTTGCTGACCCCCGCGCGTGCCGGTGCTGGTGCCGTGCGCCGGGGCCTGGCGGGGGCGGGCTTCGCTTACCCGCGCTTGCGGGGTGCCGCTGCGCCCACCCGTGCCGCCCCAGCGGCACGACTGCCCGCAGCTACGGCAGCACGACTGCCCGCAGCTACGGCAGCACGACTGCCCGCAGCTATGGCGGCACGGCTGCCCGCGGCGGGGGGTTATGCCGGGAGGTGTCTTGAGGCGAAGTCGAGTTCCAGGCGGATCTGTTTGATGCGTTCGTCCACCACCAGGGAGCCGTGGCCGGCGTCGTAGCGGTAGACCTCGTGGACCGCGTTGCGGGACTCGAGGCGTTTGACGTAGTTCTCGATCTGCTGGATGGGACAGCGGGGGTCGTTGACGCCGGCCGAGATGTAGACCGGCGCCTTTACCTGGTCGACGTAGGTGATCGGGGACGAGGCCTCGAAGCGCTCGGGGACCTCCTCCGGGGTGCCTCCGAGCAGCGTGCGGTCCATCGCCTTCAGCGCTTCCATCTCGTCGTGGTACGCCGTGACGTAGTCGGCGACCGGAACCGCCGCGATGCCCATCGCCCACGCGTCCGGCTGCGTGCCGAGGCCCAGCAGGGTGAGGTAGCCGCCCCAGGAGCCGCCGGTGAGGATCAGCCGAGCGGGGTCCGCCAGGCCGGAGGTGATCGCCCATGCGCGGACCGCCGCGATGTCCTCCAGCTCGATCAGGCCCACCCGGTGCTTCAGCGCGTCGGTCCAGGCGCGCCCGTAGCCGGTGGAGCCCCGGTAGTTGACGCGGACCACCGCGTAGCCGTGGTCGACCCAGGCCGCCGGGCCCGCCGCGAAGGAGTCGCTGTCGTGCCAGGTGGGGCCGCCGTGGATGTCGAAGACCGTCGGGAGCGGGCCGGTGGCACCGGCCGGCTTTTGCACGAGCGCGTGGATGCGGCCGCCCGGGCCCTCCACCCACACGTCCTCCACGGGCACCGACCCGGGCGACTTCATCCCCGGCGGGTCGAGGACCACACCGCCCGCCGTGGAGCGCACCGCCGGCGGCTGGGCCGCCGACGACCACAGGTACTCCACGCTGCCGTCGGGGCGGGCCGTCGCGCCCGAGACCGCGCCGCGCGGCGTGGGGATCTCCTCCAGCCGGCGCTCGGTCAGGTCGTAGCGGAACAGCTCGCCGCGGGCCTCGAAGCCGTGCGCGATGAGCAGGCCCGTGCCGTCCGGGTACCACTCGGCGCTCACGTCACCGGGCAGGTCCAGCGCGAGGTCCGTCTCCTCGCCCGTCGCCACGTCCCACACCAGGGGCTCCCAGCGTCCGCGCCGCTGGTGCCCGATGAGCAGCCGGGTGTCGCCCTCGACCGGGGCGAAGCCCAGCACCTCCAGGCCCAGCTCCTCGGTGCCGCCCCTGGTGTCGTCGAGCTCCGCGACCGTCGTGCCGTCGGGGCGCATCACCCGCAGCGCGGAGTGCATCGCGTCACCGTGCTCGGTGTGCTCGACGGCGATCAGCGAACCGTCGTGGGAGAGGTCGCCGACGCCCGCCGACTCGCGGTGCCGGTACAGCTCCACCGGAGCCTCACCGGTGCGAGCGAGGTGGATCGTCGTACCGTCCTCGTCCGTGGAGCGGCCCACGACCGCCGTGCGGCCGTCCCTGCCCAGTGCCAGACCGGCGGGGTAGGAGGGGTCCAGGCCCGGGGCCGCGAGTTCGTCCTCGCCGCCCGAGAACCGCTGGCGCCGCCAGACGCCGAACTCGTCGCCGTCCTTGTCGTCGAACCACCAGATCCACTCGCCGTCCGGCGAGAGCATCCCGTCCGTCGTGCCGTTGGGCCGGTCCGTCACCTGACGCTGCTCACCGGTCGCCCGGTCCCAGGCGTACAGCTCGTACGTCCCCGTCGCGTTCGACACGAACAGGGAGCGGTCGGGGGCGTCCTCGGCCCAGTCGGGCAGGGACACCCGGGGCGCCCGGAAACGCTTCTCCCAGTCGGGCATGCCCGCGCCCTGTTCCACTCGCTCGGTCTGGTGGTCCGCCCGGTCCGGCGCGTCGGACCCGTTGCTCTCAGTCATGACCCCATACTGCCCGCCCCGGGGGGCATCGCGCGGCCCAGGCCCCCAGCCTGTGGACAACTTCCCCCGGATCCTTCACCGGCCCCCCGGCCAGGCACCCGGCCAGGCACCCCGCTCGCCCCGCGACCCGCGTCGGCCGGCCCCCGGCCCACCCCGCGCCCACCCCCGCGCCGCGCCCCGTCCGCGCCCCGTCCGCGCCCCGTCCGCGCCCCGTCCGCGCCCCGTCCGCGCCCCGTCCCGCGGGCGACCCCGCGGGACGGGAACCGCCCGCGGACCCGTACCGTTGAGGGCGTGTACCGGTTTCTGCTGACGCCCCGCTGGTGGGGGATCAACGTCTTCCTGCTGCTCGCCATCCCCTTCTGCATCTTCATGGGGTCCTGGCAGCTGGGCAGGTTCGAGGACCGGGTGGACGACCACCGCGACGCCGAGGAACGGATCGCCTCGGACCAGCAGGAGGCGGCCAGGCCGCTGGACGACCTGCTGCCCGTGACCAAGGCCACCTCCGGCAAGCAGGCCACCGCGAGCGGCCGGTACGACACCCAGTTGCTGGTGCCCGACCGCACGCTGGACGGCGAGGACGGCTACTACGTCCTGACCCTGCTGCGCACCGGCACCGGCCGCGCGCTGCCCGTCGTACGGGGCTGGCTGCCCGGTGACCCCGACCCGGCCCGGGTGCCCCCGGTGCCGGCCGGTGAGGTCACCGTCACCGGCGCGCTCCAGGCGTCCGAGACACCCGGCAGCAACGGCGTCAGCGCGCGCGGCGGCCTGCCGGAGGGCCAGACGTCCGCGATCAGCGCGGCCTCGCTGGTGAACCTCGTGCCGTACGACGTGTACGACGCCTGGGTGACGCTCAACCGCGGGGACACGGGGATGAAGCCGGTACCGGCGTCCGCGCCGAGCGGGACGGGACTGGACCTGAAGGCGTTCCAGAACCTGGGCTACACCGCCGAGTGGTTCGCCTTCGTGGGCTTCGTGATCTTCATGTGGTTCCGTCTGCTGCGCCGTGAGCTGGAGCTCGCCCGGGACGCGGAACTGGGCCTGGTCCCGGACGAGCACGGTGACGGTGAGGACGCCGGTGACGGCCCCCGTCAGCCGACGGGTGTCAGCAGCCCCGTCCAGTAGACCGTGCCCGCGCAGGCGTTGCTCACCGTCGTGGTGGCCGGGCCGGAACCCGTCGACGGCGTGTACGTCACCGCGACGCTGCCGTCCGTCCCGCCGTCCTCCGTGGACAGCTGAGTGGTCGTGCCGGTGCCGGTGTCGGTGCCCGCGGACGCGCCGGTCGTGGTCGTCGGGTCTGAGCTGGGTGTCGGGTCGGGCGAGGGGCCGCCGGTGCCGCCCCCCGTGGTCTCGCCCGGGGCGGGGCAGGTCTCGGAGGGGACCCAGGCGAACCGCACCTCGTAGGCGGCGCCCGGTTCGAGCACCAGCCGCGCGGCCTCGAGGGAGGGGTCGGGCAGCTCGGCCGCCGCGTCCCCCGCCACGTGCCGCGCCGAGCCCACCTTGTCGGCGGAGGCGGCGCCCTGCGGGGTCACGCTCAGCCCGCCGGCGCCGTCGACGGCGCAGTCGGCCATGGAGACGTTGGTGACCCGGAACGAGCCGTAGACGGCGCCCATGGAGTCGGGAGCGGCGCTGTTCGCGACCGCCGGTCCGAGCTGGGCGGCGGTACAGACGGGTGCCTCGGCCGAGGTGCCCGCCGAGGGGCCGGCGCCCTCGCTCGCGCCCGCGCCGGAGCCGGTGCCCGCGCCGTCCTCGTCCTCGTCCTTCTTGTCGTCCTTGCCGGTGCCCTCGACCTGGTCCGAAGGGCCGCCCGCGGTGCTCTGACCGCCGCCGGGGTCCTTGCCCTGGCCGGTGCCGCCCTGATCCTGCGAGGCGTGGCCGACGGCGGAGGGATTGGCGTCGGAGCCGGAGCCGCCGGACACGTGGACGGCGGCGGGGACCGCGGTGCCGAGGAAGAGGGCGGCGGCTGCCATGCCGACGAGGGCCTGGCGTTTGCGTGCCCTGCGGGCGGGGACGGCCCGGCGCAGGTAGTCCAGGGTGCCGTCGTCCGGCTCCACCTCGCGCACCGCCTGGTGCAGCAGGGCGCGCAGTTCCCTCTCGTCCGAGTCGAGCCCCTCGGGGCTCTGTTCGTCCCGGCCGTCGTTCACAGTTCCGTTCCCAGCGTGCGTGTGCTTCGGCTCTTGCTCGTGCGGCGCCCCGGTCTCGCGCGGGACCTCGGCGGCGGGCGCGCCGTCCTCGGGCTCCCGCCCGGTGCCGGAGGCGTGCGAGCCCTCCGGCTCGCGCTCCTCGGGCCGCGCGTCCTTGCCGTCGCTCATGCCGACGCCCCCATGGCCAGCCGCAGCGCCGCGATACCGCGCGAGCCGTACGCCTTCACCGAGCCCAGCGAGATGCCGAGCGTGTCGGCGACCTGCGCCTCGGTCATGTCCGCGAAGTAGCGCAGCACCAGCACCTCGCGCTGCCGGCGCTGGAGCCCTTTCATCGCCTTGATGAGGGAGTCGCGCTCCAGCTGGTCGTAGGCGCCCTCCTCCGCGCTCGCCATGTCGGGCATGGGCTTGGAGAGGAGTTTGAGGCCGAGGATGCGGCGGCGCAGCGCGGAACGGGACAGATTGACGACCGTCTGACGCAGATAGGCCAGGGTCTTCTCCGGGTCCCGGACGCGTTTGCGGGCGGAGTGGACGCGGATGAACGCCTCCTGGACGACGTCCTCGCAGGAGGCGGTGTCGTCGAGGAGGAGCGCCGCGAGGCCCAGCAGCGAGCGGTAGTGCGCGCGGTAGGTCTCGGTGAGGTGGTCGACGGTGGTGCCGGCCACCACGGCGCCGTCGGCGCCGTCACGCTGACTCGGGACGCGGGCGGGGCGCGCTGCGGGCATGGGCGCGATCACCGGCATGCCGCCGCCGGGCGCGCCGGGCATGCGGGGTCGGAGAGCCGGGCGGGGCGGACGGAGGACCGTGCCACGCGGCGCTGTGAAGTCGAGTACCTCAGCCACGCCAGTTGGACCCGCTTCCCCCCGTAAGGGTTGTACGCGCCGGGCGTCACATGTGCGGCGGCCGGTGCCACCGGCCACCCGTCCGCATCGGGCAGCACCACCGACAGCACCTCACATGCCCTCATGCGTCCCGCTCTTCCCCTGTATTCCATATGAACGGGCGTCCCCACGCCCGGTTCCAGACGTCCCCACGCCTGGAACGCAGTGTCCCCACGCCCCGCGAAGGGTGACCGCAAAGACGCTCCCCGCCCTCCGCTTGGTTGCGAAGGGCGGGGAGTTGGATCCTCATGCCATCCTCGGTCGCCGGACATGCAGGTTCAAGTGGTCCAGACCGAGAATCCCGGCTCACAAGACTTACATAGATCCTACAAACGAATCCTGTGCGATCACGAACTTTTTATCGTTCAACCGCGACGAGTTCGGCGATCTGGGCGGTGTTGAGCGCGGCTCCCTTGCGCAGGTTGTCCCCGCACACGAAGAGCTCCAGCGCGGTGGGGTCGTCCAGGGCCCGCCGGACCCGCCCGACCCAGGTCGGATCGGTGCCGACGACGTCGGCGGGGGTGGGGAACTCCCCGGCGGCCGGGTTGTCGAAGAGGACGACGCCGGGCGCCGTGGCGATGATCTCGCGCGCCCTGTCGACGGTGACCTCGCCCTCGAAACGGGCGTGCACGGTGAGGGAGTGCGCGGTGACCACGGGGACACGGACGCAGGTGACCGCCACGGGCAGGGAGGGCAGGCCGAGGATCTTGCGGGTCTCGTCCCGCACCTTCATCTCCTCCGAGGACCAGCCGTCCTCGCGCAGAGACCCGGCCCACGGTACGACGTTCAGCGCGACCGGCTCCGGGAAGGGACCGGTGTTGTCCCCCACGGCCCGCCGCACGTCGCCCGGGCTGGTGCCCAGTTCCGTGCCGGCGACCAGGGACAGCTGTGCGCGCAGGGTCCGCACGCCCGCGTGCCCGGCGCCGCTGACCGCCTGGTACGACGAGACGACCAGCTCGCGCAGGCCGAACTCGGCGTGCAGCGCGCCCAGCGCGACGATCATCGACAGGGTGGTGCAGTTCGGGTTCGCGACGATCCCGCGCGGGCGCCTGCGCACGGCGTGCGCGTTGACCTCGGGCACGACGAGCGGCACGTCCGGGTCCATGCGGAACGCGCCGGAGTTGTCCACCACCACCGCTCCCCGCGCGGCGGCGAGGGGCGCCCACCGTTCGGCGACCTCGTCGGGCACGTCGAACATCGCGACGTCGACCCCGTCGAAGGCCTCCTCGGTGAGCGCGACGACCTCGACCTCCTCACCGCGCACGGCCAGCTTGCGGCCGGCCGAACGCGGGGAGGCGACGAGCCTGATCTCGCCCCAGACGTCCGCCCGCTGGGAGAGGATCTGGAGCATGACCGTGCCGACGGCCCCGGTCGCCCCCACGACCGCGAGCGTCGGCCGCCCGGAACGCCCGGGTCCTGCGGTCCCGGTCATCAGCGGCCGGTGCCTCCGTAGACCACGGCCTCGTCGCTGTCGGAGTCCAGGCCGAAGGCGGAGTGCACGGCGCGGACGGCCTCCGGCACGTCGTCCTTGCGGGTGACGACCGAGATGCGGATCTCGGAGGTCGAGATCAGCTCGATGTTCACGCCGGCGTCGCTGAGCGCGGTGAAGAAGTCGGCGGTGACGCCGGGGTTGGTCTTCATACCGGCGCCGACCAGGGAGATCTTGCCGATCTGGTCGTCGTAGCGCAGGGAGTCGAAACCGATGGCGCCCTTGTTCTTCTCCAGGGCGTCGATGGCCTTGCGGCCCTCGGTCTTCGGCAGGGTGAAGGAGATGTCCGTCAGACCCGTGGAGGCGGCGGACACGTTCTGCACGACCATGTCGATGTTGATCTCGGCATCGGCGATCGTACGGAAGATCGAGGCGGCCTCGCCCGGCTTGTCGGGCACACCGACGACCGTGACCTTGGCCTCGGAGGTGTCGTGCGCGACACCGGAGATGAGAGCCTGCTCCACCTGCTTGTCCCCTTGCTTCATCGGCTCGCTGCTGACCCACGTGCCCTGCAGTCCGCTGAAGGACGAGCGGACGTGGATCGGGATGTTGTACCGGCGGGCGTACTCCACACAACGGTGGAGGAGCACCTTGGACCCGGAGGCCGCGAGCTCGAGCATGTCCTCGAACGCGATCCAGTCGATCTTCCGGGCCTTGCTCACCACGCGCGGGTCGGCGGTGAACACGCCGTCGACGTCCGTGTAGATCTCGCACACCTCGGCGTCGAGCGCGGCGGCGAGGGCGACGGCGGTGGTGTCGGAGCCGCCGCGGCCGAGTGTGGTGATGTCCTTGGTGTCCTGGCTGACGCCCTGGAAACCGGCGACGATGGCGATGTTGCCCTCGTCCACCGAGGCCTTGATCCGGCCCGGCGTGACATCGATGATGCGGGCTTTGTTGTGGACCGAGTCGGTGATGACACCTGCCTGGCTGCCGGTGAAGCTCTGGGCGTTGTGGCCCAGATTCTTGATCGCCATCGCCAGCAGGGCCATGGAGATCCGCTCTCCGGCGGTCAGCAGCATGTCGAGCTCGCGCCCGGCAGGGATCGGGGAAACCTGCTCGGCGAGATCGATCAGCTCGTCCGTCGTGTCGCCCATCGCGGAAACCACGGCGACCACCTGGTGGCCGTTCTTCTTGGCTTCCACGATCCGCTTGGCGACGCGCTTGATGCCCTCGGCATCGGCTACGGAGGAGCCTCCGTACTTCTGCACGACAAGGCCCACGTGCGCTCCTCGCTCAGTCCGTCGTTTTTCCACAGTTCGCACCCATATGTGTGCGACGCGGTCGGTTCAGTCTATCGAGCGTCCGAAAAAACCCTCCGGGATACCGCATGGTGAGACTCCCCGGCGCTCTCGCAGGGGGGCTCATGCCCATCCCGACGCGGCCCACTCGGAAAAGTGCCCCGGGTCACACGCGGGACCGCATCCGCGCGGCGGGCGACGGCCCCCTCCCCGTCACGGACGCCGTCGCCTCCCGTTCCCGCTCGATGAAGTCCACCGCCCGCGCGGAGTACCGCTCCCTGTGTACGTACCCCCTCGCCGCACTCAGCATCCCCTGTGCACCGCGCAGCTCGCTCCATGGACGCGATGATCTCCGGGGCGTAGTTGGCCGGCGGCTTGATCGGCCACCGAGCGTAGACGGCTGGACACCACCGTGTGACCGTATCGAAGGCGATTCACCGCTCCGCGTAATGGCCGAAACCGGAGATCGTTGAATTCAAAATCGAATTACATGGGCTTCGCGGGCGGGCGAACGAAAATGGCCAGTGGCGAAATGATCATGCACCGTGTTATGTTCCTGCCGCGTCGAACACCGGGCCTGACCAGCCCAGTTGAGGCGCAGGAATTAATCGGGGGAAGAAGTCCGCGGGGGGACCATTTCGGTTTCCACGCCAGTCCAGGTCGCCCTTTTGGGCTTCCTCCCCTTGTGATTGAACACAAGGGAGATCGTACATGACCCGCAACACACTGCGTCTGGCCGCCGTTTCGGCCGTGGCGGCCGTCTCCATCGGGGCCGGCGCGAGCCTGGCGCAGGCGTCCGAGACCACCGCTCCGGCCCGCCCGGCGGCCTCCTCGCAGGTGACGCTGACCGCGGCCCAGGCCCGCGCCCTGCTCGCCGACCCGGCCGTGTCGGCCGAGCTGAAGGCGCAGGACACCACGTCGCTGCGTGCCGTGGCGGCCGGCACGGCCACCGACGTCCAGGCGCGAGGTGCCGTCGGTGGCGCCGCCAAGGCACTGTTCAACCTGCTGAAGAAGCACGGCGGCAAGATCTACAGCGGGGCGGTCAAGGCCGCCAAGGCCAACTGGGGCAAGTTCCGTTCGTACATGGACGGCCTGCCCTGGTACCACCCGGTCCGCATCGCCTGGGTCGCCGCCGGCGCCGAGGCCCAGTACCAGCTGTACACGTACATCCGCAGCCTCGTCTGAGGGACCGGCACGTCACGCGGGGCGGCGCGCCGACGCGCCGCCCCGTGCCGCGGAAGGGAACACACCGATGGCCAACTCCGAAGCCCCGCGTGCGCTGAGGCACCTGTGGGCCTCCCCCGCGCTGTTCGTCCTCGCAGCGTTCGTCGCGTTCAACGTCGTCGGCAGTGCCGAAGCGGGCTGGGCGCTGATGGCCGGGGGACTGTCCGGCCCCGCCGTCGCCCTCGGCTGGCAGGCGCTCCGGCGCGAACGTCCGGAAGCGGCGTTCGTCGTCGTCCCGCTGGGGCTGCTGGCGCTGATGACGGTGCTGTTCGGCATCAACGAGGGCTTCCCCTGGTCCTGAGCCGACCTACAGGGCCGGACGGATGCCCAGGGGGGCGCCGATCTCCTCGGCCATGACCTTGCCCGCCTCGAACTCCAGGGTGTCGTCACCCATGCCCTGGTCGGTGTCCAGGCCGTCGAGCTCGGCGAGGGGCTGGTTGAGGCGGACGTGGGCGACCACGGACTGCAGGGCGCGCAGGGCGGCGGACGCCGTGGAGCCCCAGTTGGAGAAGTAGGAGAACTGCCACCACCACAGGGCCTCCGACGTGCGGCCGGCGCGGTAGTGGGCCATGCCGTGGCGCAGGTCGGTGATGACGTCGGTGAGGTCGTCGGAGATGCGGGCCGGGACGGGCGCCTTGCGGGGCTCGTACGGGTCGAACACCTCGGAGTAGACGTCGATCGGGTCGAGGAGGCGGGCGAGGTTCTCGCGGAGCTGGTCCACGTCGGCCTCGGGGCCCAGGTCGGGCTCGTAGCGCTCGTCGGGGACGATGTCCTCGTGGGCGCCCAGACGTCCGCCGGCCAGGAGGAGCTGGGAGACCTCCAGGAGGAGGAAGGGGACCGCGGAGTCCGGCTCGTCCCCCTTCGCGACCTCCGTGACGGCGACCAGGAAGCTCTCGATCTGATCGGCGATCTGGACCGCGAAGTCGTCCGGGTTCTGGTGCGTCGCGTGCAGCGTGGCGTCAGACATCTAGGAGTCGTCTCCCCTCGAAGGCGCGACCGAGGGTCACCTCGTCCGCGTATTCCAGGTCGCCGCCCACAGGGAGGCCGCTGGCCAGGCGGGTGACCTTCAGGCCCATGGGCTTGATCATGCGGGCGAGGTACGTCGCCGTGGCCTCGCCCTCGAGATTCGGGTCCGTGGCCAGGATGAGCTCCGTGACCGTGCCGTCGGCCAGACGGGCCAGGAGTTCCCGGATGCGCAGGTCGTCGGGGCCCACCCCGTCGATCGGGCTGATCGCGCCGCCCAGCACGTGGTAGCGGCCCCGGAACTCACGGGTGCGCTCGATGGCCACGACGTCCTTGGGCTCCTCCACGACACAGATGACCGCCGGGTCGCGGCGGGGGTCGCGGCAGACGGCGCACTGCTCCTCCTGCGCGACGTTCCCGCAGGTCGCGCAGAAGCGGACCTTCGCCTTGACCTCCATCAGCGCGTGCGCGAGACGCCGTACGTCCGTCGGTTCCGCCTGGAGGATGTGGAAGGCGATCCGCTGCGCGCTCTTGGGACCGACGCCGGGGAGCCGCCCCAGCTCGTCGATGAGGTCCTGGACCACGCCTTCGTACAACGGACTGCCGTCCTTCCTGGTGTCTCTTCAGTACGTACGGTAGAGGCCCGGGGGCCGTCTTGGAATGGTCAGAAGGGCAGACCCGGGATACCGCCGCCGCCCAGGCCCTGGGCCAGCGGGCCGAGCTTCTGCTGCTGCAGCGCCTGGGCGTTCTCGTTCGCCGCCTGGACCGCCGCCACGACCAGGTCCGCGAGGGTCTCGGTGTCCTCCGGGTCCACCGCCTTCGGGTCGATCTTCAGCGCCCGCAGTTCGCCGGAGCCGGTGACGGTGGCCTTCACCAGGCCGCCGCCCGCCTGGCCGTCGACCTCCGTACGCGCCAGTTCCTCCTGCGCCCTGGCCAGGTCCTGCTGCATCTTCTGGGCCTGCTGGAGCAGTTGCTGCATGTTGGGCTGGCCACCACCGGGGATCACGATTCAGCTCCTTGGTCGGTCCGTCGGTCCGCATGTCACGGTTTGCCGTACGGCACGAGCCTACGTGGTCGGGACAGCCGTCGCCCCAGCACTCTTTCGAGTGAGTTCCGGTGGGGGCCCTCTACCTGATCACGGCCTTCTTCCGGGCGTAAAAAAGCACGAACCTCCGACACCGCCACCCATTGGGCGGTAGGAAGGGTCGGCCGCGCGAGCACCTGGCGTCACACCTCACGCACGGACGGTACGCGGGGTCGGCAGGGATCAGCAGGGGTCGGCAGGGTCAGTTCAGTAGGGAGATACCGGGTGGGTCAGCCGGAGATGCAGCCCGAAGGTCGGCCGGACCGGCGGGGCGAGGGGGCGGCCGGAGCGCGGCCGGGCGATCCTGCCGGACGGCGGTTCCCGCTCGGGGACTGGGGCGAGCCGGCGGCCCGGCTGGACGAGCTGTACCGGTGGGTGGAGCGCGGGGCGCTGGACACGGCCGCCTGGTATCTCGAGGACCGGGCGTGGAAGCGGCGGTGCGCGTGGGCGCTGCGGGCCGGGACCGCGGTGGGCGCGCTGACCGGGGCCGGGCTGCCGCTGCTGGAGCTGACCGGGGTGGCCGACGGCACCGCGCCCTGGGGGTATCTCGCCCTGCTGCTCGCGGTGGCGTGTGTCGCCGGGGACCGGTTCTTCGGGATGACGTCGGGCTGGATGCGGGACGTGGCGACGGCGCAGGCGCTGCAGCGGCGGCTCCAGGCGTTCCAGTTCGACTGGGCGTCGGAGTGCGTCCGCGAGGTGCTGGGCCCGACGGAGGGCACGGCGAGCGAGGCGGCCGAGCGGTGCCTGTCGGTGCTGCGGCGGTTCTCGGAGGACGTGACGGAGCTGGTGCGCGTCGAGACGGCCGACTGGATGGTGGAGTTCCGTAGCGGCGGCGCGCCGCTGGGCGTCCGGACGTCGGTGGCCGGCGGGGGGCGCCCGGAGGGCTCCGTCCCGCACGGCCGCTTCCCGTCCCCGCCGGGCCCGGCGCGCCCGAACATGCCGCGGCAGCGTCCGCCCGAGCCGCGCTGAGCCGCGCCGTCACGGTGTGGACCGCCACCGCCGCCCCGCCGACCGGGTGGCCACGTACGGCCGTGCGGCAGCGGGGACCTGGCGCCGTGCGTCCGTCAGTCGCGGGTGTAGGTGAGCTGTTCGCCGTTGCCCGTGTTCACGCGCCTCAGGGAGCCGTCGGGGAGCAGGGCGATCTCGCTGGCGGACCCCGGGGTGCAGGCGCTGCGCGGCCGGCCGTCCGTGACGGAGGACGGGCCGAGGTCCAGCCGGCCGCCGGAGGTGGCGGTGAGCCGGGCCTCGAAGACGCAGTGGTAGGTGCCGCTCCCGGTGGGTCCGTCGGCGACGAGGGACATCACCGTGTCGCCGACCTCGCCCTGCTGGACGGTCAGCCGGCGGCTGTGCTGCCCGGTCGCGTTGTCGATGGTGGTGGACCAGTTCCCCAGGAACTCCGCCGGGATCGTTCCGTCCGCCGGTGCGGAGGTGCTCGGCTGCTGTGGGCCGGACGGCGGGTCGGTGCCGGGCGTGCCCGGACCCGTGCTCCGCGACGTGCCGCTCGGCGAGGAGGACGCCGAGGGGTCGCCGCCGGCGCGGTGCTCGCCGTCGCCGCCGCTCATCAGCGCGTACACGGAGCCTCCCGCGGCGAGCGCGACGACCAGCGCGATCACCACGAGGAAGGCGGTGGACCGGCCGTCCCTGCGCGGCTCGGACACCGGGCCGTACGGCGGCGGGGCCTGCCCGAACGGCGGCGGTCCGTACGGCGGGGTCCGGCCGGCGCCGTGGCCGTCGTACGGGTAGCCGTACGCGGGGGGCTGGGGGTGCTGCTGGGCATGGCCGTACGCACCGCCCGGTGCCGGGCCGGGAGGCGGGGCCGGGGTGTTCCGGCCGGCGACCAGGGTGGGGAGGTGGTTCACGCCCGGCTGCCCCGGCGGGGGCGGCGCGGCGGAGTCGTCGGCGGCGCGCGCGTGCTCGGGGGTGGTGCCCGGCGGCCCCGCGGCGGACGCCGCCCGCCCGTCCGCCCCGGCGGACCCACCCGGCCCCGGCGGACCCTGCGGCCCCGCGCCCGGGCCGAGCGCGTCGGGGTGACCGGAGCGAGGGGCATCCACCCGACCGCCGAAGGACGTCAGCGGCTGCCCGGGAGCGGGAGCGGATGCCTGCAGCTGCCCGGAACCGGGAGCGGGAGCGGATGCCTGCGGCTGCCCGACGCCGGGAGCAGAGACCTGCGGCTGCCCGGAACCGGGAGTGGGCGCCTGCGGCTGCCCGGGAGCGGATGCGGATGCCTGCGGCTGCCCGGAACCGGGAGCGGGAGCGGATGCGTGCGGCTGCCCGACGCCGGGAGCAGAGACCTGCGGCTGCCCGGAACCGGGAGTGGGCGCCTGCGGCTGCCCGGGCGCAGGAGCCTGCGGCTGCGTGGGGACCGGTGCGTCCGGCCCGGAGGGCACCGGCTGCCCCGGTCCGGCGGGGCGCCATGCTGCGGCGCGGGAGGGGCCTGGTGGCCGGCGGCGGGGGCGGCCGCTCCGGGCGCGCCCGGGTGCCTCGCGCGCGGCGCGGTGGGAGTGGCCGACCCGGCTGCAGCAGCGGCGGGATCGGCGGCTCCGGGCACGCCCGGACCCGGTGCGGCGGGAACAACCCCTCCGGGCACGCCCGCCTGCGCGGTGCCGGGCGAGGCCGGACCCGGCGCGCCCGGCCGCGGGCCGCCGGAAGCGGCCGCCCCGGGCACGCCCGGCTGTGCGACGGGGGGCCAGGGCGGTGGTGCGGACGCCGGTCCTCGGCCCGCCGGTGCCGGCGACTGGTCGGACGTCTCCGGGGCCTCCGGGTCCTCCGCGTCGAGCAGCCGTACCGCGTGGCGGCCGAGCTGGGCGACCAGGGCGCTCGGCAGCCAGGGGTCACGGGAACGGCCGTCGACGACGGTGTCCTCCGCACCGGTGCGTTCCAGCACCCGGTCGAGCGTGGGCCGTGCGGCCGGGTCCTTCCGCAGGCAGTCGCGTACGAGGTCGGCGAGCCCCTCGGGCACCCGCTCCAGGTCGGGTTCCTCCTGGGCGATGCGGAACATCAGGGCGTGCACCCCGCTGTTGGCGGTGCCGAAGGGGAGGGCGCCGGTCGCGGCGTAGGCGAGCACCGAGCCGAGGCAGAACACGTCGCAGGCCGGCGTGATGCGGTCGCCGCGCACCTGCTCGGGTGCCATGAAGCCGGGCGAGCCGACGAGCGCGCCGGTGCGGGTGAGCCCTCCGTCGGTCACCGTCTCCAGCGCCCGCGCGATCCCGAAGTCGATGACCCGGGGACCGTCGATGGTGACGAGCACGTTGGACGGCTTGAGGTCGCGGTGGACGATCCCGGCGGCGTGGATGTCCTTCAGCGCGTGCGCGAGACCGGCGGCGAGGATGCGCACCGACCGCTCGGGCAGTGCCCCGTGATCGTGCCCGACCACCTGCTGGAGACTGGGGCCCGCGACGTACCCGGTGGCGACCCAGGGCACGGGCGCCTCGGTGTCCGCGTCCAGCACCGGCGCCGTCCAGTCGCCGCCGACCTGCCGGGCGGCCCGCACCTCCTGGCGGAAGCGCGCCCGGAACTCCTCCTGCCGGGCCAGCTCCTCGCGGACCAGCTTCACGGCGACCGTGCGCCCCCGGTCGGAGCGGGCGAGGTAGACCTGCCCCATGCCGCCGGCACCGAGCCGCGCCAGCAGCCGGTACGCCCCGATTCTCCGCGGATCCCCGCCCCCCAGCTTGTCCATCGCTGCGCCGCCTTCCCCCTGCAGTGAGCAACGGATCGAGGATAGTGCGGGGCCGGTGCCAGGCGGGCCGGGCGTCGTCTACGGTTCCGTAACAGGCGGACCGAGGGTGTCGAGCACCTCCGACAGACGCTCGATCGCCTGTACCGCGCGGGCGAGTTCACCCTCGCCGTGCGTCTCCTCGTACGCCTTCGCCAGCCGCTCCGCGAAGGCGGCGTGACCGGGGTCGATGCGGGCGATCGCGGCGCGGCCCTCCTCGGTCGGGGCGAGGAGTTTGGCGCGGCGGTGGGCGGGGTTGGACCGGTACTCGGCGAGGCCGCGCTCGACCAGCAGGTCGGCGATGCGCTGCACGCTCTGCCGGGTGATGCCCATGGCCCTGGCGATCCCGGAGACCGGCAGCGGTTCGCCGAGGACCGCGCCGAGCACCTGCCACCAGGCCGCGGTGATCCCGGCGGGGCGGGACAGCTCCTCGGCGACCGCGAGGAACCGGCCGTTCAGCCGGAAGGCGCCGAGCGCGCCGCGGCTGAGGAGGTCCTGCCGTTCGCGGCTCACCGGCTCAGCGCCTCCTCGTACGCGGCGAACGCCTCCGGGTCGGAGTCGTGGAACAGCCGGTACCAGGCGTCGGTCACCTTCTCGTCGTAGGCGCCGAGCAGCCGGAAGATCTCGCGGGCGAAGGCGACGGGCTCCGTCGGCCCGGCGGTGACGAGTCCGCCGTCGGTGACGGCGTCGGCCTCGACGTACCGGCCGGCGCCCGCGTATCCGGTCATGGCGAGGTAGGCGGCGGCGCCGCTGGTGTGCGCCCGGTCGTCGAGCAGCCCCTCCCGGGCCAGCCCGGCGGTGGCTCCGCAGATCGCGGCCACGGGCACACCGGCGTCGAGGAAGGCGCGGGCGGTACGGGCGAAGGGAGCGAGGTCGTCGCCCTCGTCCCAGCGGGCGGCGCCGGTGAGGATCAGCAGCGAGCTGTCCTGGGGGCGCAACTCGTCGAGCGCGAGGTCGGAGAGCACCCGGAGTCCGCCGATTCCGGTGACCGGCTCTCCGGACGGGGTGACGGTGCGCACCGCGTAGCCGGCGAGCGCGAGGTGGGCGGTGGCGTGACCGGTCTCCCAGTCGGCGAAGGTGTCGTAGAGGGCGAGGTGCACGGGCTTGCGGGTCATGACCGCTCCCTGAGGTGGGTGTGTGACCATCAGCAATGACAGCAGTCTGTCATGTCGACAGACTGCTGTCAAAGCATCGCCCGGGCGGCTGTCGACAACCTGTCGCGGAAAGTCCCCGACCGCAGACAGGCCGCCGATGTCGCCGCCCCTTCGCCCCGGCTTACCCTCGGCGCCATGACCCCTCAGCCGAACCCCGAGGCCGGCGCCGCCGTCAAGGCCGCCGACCGTGCCCATGTGTTCCACTCCTGGTCCGCCCAGGAACTCATCGACCCGCTCGCCGTCGCCGGGGCGGAGGGGTCGTACTTCTGGGACTACGACGGCCGGCGCTATCTCGACTTCGCCAGTGGACTCGTCTACACGAACATCGGCTACCAGCACCCGAAGGTCGTCGCCGCGATCCAGGAGCAGGCGGCCCGGCTGACGACGTTCGCGCCCGCGTTCGCCGTCGAGGCGCGGTCGGAGGCGGCCCGGCTGATCGCCGAGCGGACCCCGGGCGACCTGGACAAGATCTTCTTCACCAACGGCGGCGCCGACGCCGTCGAGCACGCCCTGCGCATGGCGCGGCTGCACACCGGACGCCCCAAGGTGCTCTCCGCCTACCGCTCTTACCACGGCGGCACGCAGCAGGCCGTGAACGTCACCGGCGACCCCCGCCGCTGGGCCTCGGACAGCGGCACGGCCGGGGTCGTGCACTTCTGGGCGCCCTACCTGTACCGCTCCCGCTTCTACGCCGAGACCGAGGAGCAGGAGTGCGCCCGGGCGCTGGAGCACCTGGAGACGACGATCGCCTTCGAGGGGCCCTCGACCATCGCGGCGATCATCCTGGAGACCGTCCCGGGCACGGCCGGGATCATGGTCCCGCCGCCCGGCTACCTCGCCGGTGTGCGCGAGCTGTGCGACAAGTACGGGATCGTCTTCGTCCTGGACGAGGTCATGGCCGGCTTCGGGCGGACCGGTGAGTGGTTCGCGGCGGACCTGTTCGGCGTCACGCCCGACCTGCTGACCTTCGCCAAGGGCGTGAACAGCGGGTACGTCCCGCTGGGCGGCGTCGCGATCTCCGGCGCCCTGGCGGAGACGTTCGGCAAGCGGCCCTACCCCGGCGGTCTGACGTACTCCGGGCACCCGCTGGCGTGCGCGGCCGCGGTGGCCACGATCAACGTCATGGCCGAGGAGGGCGTCGTCGAGAACGCGGCCCGGCTGGGCGCCTCCCTCGTCGGGCCGGAGCTGCGGGCGCTCGCCGAGCGGCATCCCTCCGTCGGCGAGGTGCGCGGCGTCGGGATGTTCTGGGCGCTGGAGCTGGTGCGCGACCGGGAGACCCGGGAGCCGCTGGTGCCGTACAACGCGGCCGGCGAGGCGAACGCGCCGATGGCCGCCTTCGCCGCCGCCGCGAAGGAGGGCGGCATCTGGCCCTTCGTGAACATGAACCGCACCCACGTGGTGCCGCCGTGCAACGCGAGCGAGGCGGAACTGAAGGAAGGGCTGGCGGCGCTGGACGCGGCCCTCACGGTGGCGGACAGCTACACCGGGTGACCGAACGGCACGGCCGGGGTGACCGGCCGGGACGGGCGCGGGGCGGGCTCTCCCCCGCGCCCGTTCGAACGCTCCCCACCTCACCCGACCGCGTAAGGTGGCGTGCCCGTGGACATTTGCGTGCACGTCACTCGAACGCGATGAGGGAGACGCCCCGACCATGCCCGGCAGCAGCGGCCATGTGACAGTGACCCGCAGCACCCTGCGGCAGCAGATCGCCGACGCGCTCCGTGACGAGGTGCTGGCCGGGCGGCTCCAGCCGGGGCAGGAGTTCACCGTCAAGGAGATCGCCGAGCAGTACGGCGTGTCCGCGACCCCCGTGCGGGAGGCGCTGGTCGACCTGTCGGCGCAGGGGCTGCTCGACGCCGACCAGCACCGCGGCTTCCGTGTGCACGAGTACTCCGGCGACGACTTCCGCGGCATGATCGAGGCCCGCAGTCTGGTGATCGACGGCATGTTCCACGCGCTGGCCGACGGCCACCTGGCCGAGGTCCGGCCGGAGGAGCCCCGGGTCGCCGCCGCCCTCGCCGGGGTGCGCAGGCGCGGCGAGGAGGCCCAGCGCGCGGCCCTGGCCGGCGACGTCACCGTGCTCATCGGCTACGACCTGCGCTTCTGGCGCGAACTCGTGTCCGTGTTCGGCAACCCCTACCTCACCGACTTCCTGCACCGGCTGCGCGTCCAGGGGTGGGTGTACGCGGTGCAGCACCTGCGGCGGCTGCCCGATCTGCGCGGCCGGCTGTGGTCCGAACACACCGCTCTGGTCGATGCGCTGACGCGCCGTGACACCGATTCCGCCCGCGCGATCGTCGAGGCGTACAACGCGCACTCGTTGTCCCTCGTCGAGGGGCTGACGGACGGTGGGACGGGTAAGGGACCTGCACAACGGTCCGCACGACAGGAGCCGCCCGCACCGGGCGCCGATACCCTTCCCTGACAGGGTGACCACCCCGACGACCGCGTGATGCGAGGAGCCCTCCTTTGGCCTGTGACCTGTGGCTGGTACCGCTCGTCGACGTGTTGTGCCACACGCCCGACAATCCGTTCGCCGAGGAACTCGCGCAGTACAACGCGGTGCTGGCCGGGGCGGGGCTGCCACCGGTGCCGGTGTACCAGTACATGCCCGGACTGACCGGAGAGGTGGCCCCGGTCGCGGGGTTCGACTACGACGCGCTGCACTTCCTGCGCCGGGTGTACCTGCTCCAGGTGTGCGGGCTCCCGGTCACCCCGGTGGACGAACTGGGCGGCGACTACGAGCAGTTGCTGGAGATGTTCGAGACGACGGCGCAGCAGTCCCATCTGGTGTGGCACTACGACCACGCGGGCGCGTACGTCCCCGTCGACTTCCCGCACCCGCTCTCCAGTGACGAACTCCTCGCCGGTGGCGGTCCGCTGGGCTCCTCCCACGCCCTGCTGCGCGAACTGGAACTCGTCGCCCCGTCCATCGGCATCGACCCGGCGAACCCCCCGTCGCCTCCCGAGCCCCCGCACGGGCCGACGGAACTGGAGGAGCCTGCCGTCCCGGCCCCGTACGACCCCAGCCCCTTCGCCCGCGAACGCCATGTCTGGCTGGGCCTGCACGCGGCGGCGACCCGGAGCCTGGCCCAGGGCTCGATGATCGTGTTCAGCTAGGGCGCGGCGTGATCCGCCCCGCCGGCCTCCGGCCCTCGGACCGTGTCCGTTCACCGGTGCCCGCGCGGGCACCGGTGAACGGCGGGTCCGGCTAGAGGAACGAGTTGATCTCGATCGTCTCGTCGCGGCCCGGGCCCACGCCGATCGCGGAGATCGGGGCGCCGGACATCTCCTCCAGGGCCTTGACGTACGCCTGGGCGTTCTTCGGCAGGTCGGAGAAGGACTTCGCCTTGCTGATGTCCTCGCTCCAGCCCGGCAGCATCTCGTAGACGGGCTTCGCGTGGTGGAAGTCGGTCTGCGAGTACGGCAGCTCCTCGACGCGCCGGCCGTCGATCTCGTACGCCACGCAGACCGGGATCTGCTCCCAGCCGGTGAGGACGTCGAGCTTGGTGAGGAAGAAGTCGGTGAGGCCGTTGACGCGGGTGGCGTAGCGGGCGATCACCGCGTCGAACCAGCCGCAGCGGCGGTCGCGGCCGGTGGTGACACCGCGCTCGCCGCCGATGCGGCGCAGGGCCTCGCCGTCCTCGTCGAAGAGCTCGGTGGGGAACGGACCGGCGCCGACGCGGGTCGTGTACGCCTTGAGGATGCCGATGACGCGGCTGATCTTCGTCGGACCCACGCCCGCGCCCGTGCAGGCTCCGCCCGCGGTCGGGTTGGACGAGGTGACGAAGGGATATGTGCCGTGGTCGATGTCGAGGAGCGTGCCCTGGCCGCCCTCGAAGAGGACCACCTTGTCCTGCTCCAGCGCCTCGTTCAGCACCAGCACCGTGTCGGCGACGTACGGGGCGAGCTTGTCCGCGTAGACCAGCAGCTCCTCGACCACCTGCTCCACCGCGATGGCGCGCCGGTTGTAGAGCTTGGTCAGCATCTGGTTCTTGACGTCGAGGGCCGCCTCCACCTTCTGGGTGAGGATGGACTCGTCGTACAGGTCCTGGACGCGGATGCCGACGCGGTTGATCTTGTCGGCGTAGGTCGGGCCGATGCCCCGGCCCGTCGTCCCGATCTTGCGCTTTCCGAGGAAGCGCTCGGTCACCTTGTCCACCGTCACGTTGTACGGCGTGATGATGTGCGCGTTTCCGCTGATCAGGAGCTTGGACGTGTCGACGCCGCGCTCGTTCAGACCGCTCAGCTCGGAGAGCAGGACCGACGGGTCGACGACGACGCCGTTACCGATGACCGGCGTGCAGCCGGGGGACAGGATTCCGGAAGGGAGCAGGTGGAGGGCGTACTTCTGGTCACCCACGACTACCGTGTGGCCGGCGTTGTTGCCGCCCTGGTAGCGCACCACATAGTCGACGGAACCACCGAGCAGGTCCGTCGCCTTTCCCTTGCCTTCGTCACCCCACTGAGCACCGAGCAGCACAAGTGCGGGCACGCGCGTACACCCCTTCCGGGCGGGGCATGTCCAAGGTCAGGGGCGCACACGGAGGATCACCGCCGCGTGCACCGCGACCACCGTTGGCCGCCAACCGTCGGACCGGATGCCCCGGAATAGACGAAGCCCCTGGCGCAATAGCGCAAGGGGCTCTTGCACAAAGATGCTACCCGAGGAAGCGAGGCATGGCCGAGGTGGCGACTTCCAGGACCTTTTCCGCGACGTCCGATCAGCTCCTGGTGGTCGTCGATCCGGTCGCCCGGCGGGCGGACGGCGAGTCCGTCCGGATCGCGAAGGACGTGCTGAGCGCGGGTGCGGCGGGCGCCAAGGTGTGCCTGCCGGACGGTCCGGAGGAGTTCGCCCGGGCGCTGGCACGGCGCGGGGCGCGGCGGCCGGTGGTGGTCGGCGACGACCGCGCCCTGGTGCGGACGGTGACGCTGCTGCACCGGCGGCGGGAGCTGGCCGGGTGCGCGCTGTCGCTGGTGCCGGTGGGCGGCGCGGTCTCCCTCGCCCGGTCGCTGGGGGTGCCCACGGGCGCGGTGGCGGCGGCACGGGCGGTGCTGGACGGGGCCGAGCAGCGGATGGACCTCCTGGTGGACGACAGCGACGGGGTGGTCCTCGGCACGCTGCGGATCCCGCCGGTCGGGGCCCTGACACGGATGCGGGAGGCGTCCGGCGGGGCGGGCCGGCCCTGGCTGCGCGGCCTCGTGCGGACCCTGGTGCCGGCCAGGCCGCCGGGGGCCGTCTCCACGCCCGAGGCGTGGCCGGCGCGGCTGCGGGTGGAGGTCGACGGGGAGACGCTCGTGGACCTGCGGCAGCCGGTGGAAGGCGTCTCGGTCGTCCCGGCCGCATCCGGGGCGGCCCGCGTCGAGGTGCGTCCGGTGTCGGTGGGCGCGGAGGCGACGCCGCTGTCGGCCGAGGGCCGCACGGTGACCGTGTCGGGCGCGCACTTCCGCTACCGGGCGGACGCGGTGGTGTCGGGGCCGGTGCGGACGCGGACGTGGGTGGTGCGGGAAGCGGCGTGGGGGCTGGTCCTGCCGGCCCGGTAGCGGGCGCGCCGGGGTCCGCGGACCCCGGCGCGTCATCCCCGCCCGAACCGCTCCTCCCGGTGCGCCCGCCAGCGCTCCATCATCGTCTCGATCTCCTTCTCCACGAACTCGAAGAAGGCCAGCGTCTCCGCCAGCCGGCGGCCCGCCGGGCTCTCGGCCCCCAGGCTGGTGACGCCCTCCCTCAGCGCGTCCTCCCAGCGGCGGATGACGGCCTCCCGGTTGGTGAGGGCCTCGTACCACTGGTCGCCGTGGACCCGGTACCGCTCCCGGCGCGACCCGGGCTCGCGCTCACGGGAGACCATGCGCTGCTGCGCCAGGTAGCGCACCGCGCCGGAGACCGCGGCCGGTGAGATCTTGAGCTGTTCGCCCAGCTGGGCGGAGGTCAGAATGCCGGTGTCGGACGCGAGCAGGGCCCCGAACACGCGGGCGGGCATGCGCGGCAGTCCGGCCTCCACCAACTGGGCCGCGAAGTGCTCCACGAACCGGGAGACCGCCTCCGGGTCCCGGGCCGTCCCGCTCGGCTCCGCCATGGTCCGATCATCTCCCCTGCTCAGGTGCCGTGGATCAGTCTAGCCGTCGATTCATACGGTTCCTTAACTTCACAAATTTCTGAAGTAAGCGTACGTTGCGGAGCATGACGAAGGCCATCACCGTGTCCGGGCTGCACAAGTCCTTCGGCCGGACGCACGCACTGGACGGACTGGACCTGAGCGTCGGCACCGGCGAGGTCCACGGCTTCCTCGGACCCAACGGCTCCGGCAAGTCCACCACCATCCGCGTCCTGCTCGGCCTGCTGCGCGCCGACTCCGGCGCCGCCCAGGTGCTCGGCCGGGACCCGTGGACGGACGCCGTGGAGATCCACCGCCGCATCGCCTACGTCCCCGGTGACGTGACGCTGTGGCGCAACCTCTCCGGGGGCGAGGTCATCGACCTGTACGGGCGCCTGCGCGGGGGCCTGGACCCGCGCCGCCGGGCCGAGCTGGTCGAGCGGTTCGAGCTGGACCCGACGAAGAAGGGCCGCGCGTACTCCAAGGGCAACCGGCAGAAGGTGGCCCTGGTCGCCGCGTTCGCCTCCGACGTGGACCTGCTGATCCTGGACGAGCCGACGTCCGGTCTCGACCCGCTCATGGAGGAGGTCTTCCAGCGCTGTGTCACCGAGGAGCGGGAACGCGGGCGGACCGTGCTGCTGTCCTCGCACATCCTCAGCGAGGTGGAGGAGCTGTGCGACCGGGTCAGCATCATCCGCAAGGGGCGGACCGTGGAGAGCGGTTCGCTCGCCGAGCTGCGCCATCTCACCCGCACGAGCGTGAGCGCCGAACTCGCCGGGCCGCCGGGCGGGCTCGCCGGGCTGCCCGGCGTGCACGACCTGGACGTGCGGGGGCGGCGGGTGCGGCTCCAGGTCGACACCGACAAGCTCGACGCGGTGCTGCGCTCGCTGAGCGAGTCGGGCGTGCGGTCGCTGACGTCCACCCCGCCGACGCTGGAGGAGCTGTTCCTGCGGCACTACCAGGACGAGGCCGAGGCCGCCGAGGGCGGGGTGACCGTCCGATGAGCGCCCCGGCCTTCGCCGCACGGCCCGCGAGCTCGCGTCAGCTCGCGGGCACGGGCACCCTGCTGCGCTTCGCGCTGCGCCGGGACCGGGTGATGATCCCGGTCTGGGTCGGGGTGAACGCGCTCATGGTGCTGTCCATGCCGAACACCCTCGAAGGCCTCTACGGCACCCCGGCCGAACGCGCCGACCTGGCCGGCCGGATGGCCGCCAATTCCTCGCTGCGCGCGATGGTCGGCCCCGTTCTCGGCGACTCCCTCGGCGCGCTGACCGCCTGGCGGGTCGGGGTGTACGCGGGCGCGCTGGCCGCCGTGGTCGGGCTGCTGGTCGTCGTACGGCACACCCGGGACGAGGAGGAGAGCGGGCGTCAGGAGCTGGTGGCGTCCGGAATGGTCGGGCGCAGGGCCTCGCTGACGGCGGCGCTGCTCGCGGCGGCCGTCGCGAACGGGGTGCTGGCGCTGCTGGTGACGGCCGGACTGGCCGGGCAGGGAGCGGCGGGCGCACTGGCGTTCGGGCTCGGGATCGCGGGCGTGGGCATGGTGTTCGCGACGACGGCGGCGATCGTGGCGCAGCTGACGGAGAGCGCGCGTCTCGCGCGAGGGCTCACGGCGGCGGCGCTCGGGTCGGCGTTCGTGCTGCGGGCGGCGGGCGACTCGGCGACGGACGACGGCTCGTCACCGCTGACCTGGGCGTCACCGCTCGGCTGGCTGACGAACCTGCGGGCCTTCGCCGGTGAGCGGTGGTGGGTGCTGGGGCTGTTCGCGGGGGCCGTGCTGGTCCAGGGGGCGGTGGCGTACGCGCTCGCCGGCCGCCGGGACCTCGGCATGAGCTTCCTGCCGAGCCGTCCGGGGCCGGCCGCCGGGCGGCTCGGGAGTGCGGGAGCGCTGGCCTGGCGGCTGCAGCGGGGCGGCGTGCTCGGCTGGAGCACCGGGTTCCTGCTCGCCGGGCTGGTGTACGGCGCGATGGCCGAGGGGGCGGCCGATCTGGTCGGCGACAACGAGGGCACCCGGGAGATCTTCCGCCGGATGGGCGGGCAGTCCGGGCTGACCGACGCGTTCCTCGCGGCGATGGCCGGGGTCCTCGGGCTGGTGGCCGCCCTGTACGTCGTGGCGTCGGTGCTGCGGCTGCACGGCGAGGAGACCTCGGGGCGGGCCGAACCGGTCCTCGCGGGGGCGGTCGGACGGCTGCGCTGGGCCGCCGGGCACCTGGCGGTGGCGTTCGGCGGGACGGTGCTGCTGATGCTGCTCGCGGGAGCGGGGCTCGCCCTCGGCCACGGCGAGCAGGTGGGCCCGCTGCTGGCGGCGTGTCTGGTGCAGGTCCCGGCGGTGTGGGTGATCGGCGGGGTCGCGGTCCTGCTGTACGGGCTGGCGCCCGGGGCGGCGACGGGCGCGTGGGGCGTGGCCGGTGCGGTGCTGCTGATCGGCTGGGTCGGCCCGGCGCTCGACGTACCGCGGGCGGTGCTGGACCTGTCCCCCTTCGGTCATCTGCCGAAGCTGCCCGGCGGGGACATGGAGTGGTCCCCGGTGCTCGTCCTCACGGCTCTCGCGGCGGCCCTGGTGGCGGCGGGTCTGGCCGGGCTGCGGCGCAGGGACATGACGACGTGAGGGGTGGCGGCCGTCGGTCCACGTACCGCTCAAGCTCCTCGGTGCCGAGCTCGATGCCGACGGGGTCCGGCAGCACGGCCCTCTCGCCCAGCCGGCGCTTCTGGACGTTCCGGTAGCCGACCTCCGGGTCCGGGTCGCCGTGCACGAGGACCGGGCGACGGCCGGTGATCAGCCGAACGGGTGATCACCCCAGCTCCACGGCCAGCCCTTCCAGGCCCCTGATCACGAAGTTCGGCTTCCGCCGCGGTTCCTCGGCCAGGCGCAGGGTCGGGGCACGCTCCAGCAGCGCCCGCATCGAGGCCGCCAGCTCGATGCGGGCCAGCGGCGCGCCGATGCAGTAGTGGATGCCGGCGCTGAAGGAGATGTGGGGGTTGTCCCGGCGGGTCAGGTCCAGGCGGGAGGGGTCGGCGAAGACCGCCGGGTCGTGGTTGGCGGAGCCGAAGAGCATCGCGATCTCCGCACCCCTCGGGATGACCTGGCCGTCGATCTCGATCTCGTCGAGCACCCAGCGCTCGAAGAGCTGGAGCGGGGTGTCGTAGCGCATCAGCTCCTCCACGGCGGAGGGCACCAGCGAGTGGTCCGCGCGCAGGGCGGCGAGCTGTCCGGGGTTGCGGAACAGGGCCCACCAGCCGTTGACGGTGGAGTTCACCGTCGCCTCGTGGCCGGCGTTCAGCAGCAGCACGCAGGTGGAGATCATCTCCTGCTCGGTGAGCCGGTCGTCGTCCTCGTCGTGGGCGGCGATCAGGCCCGAGATCAGGTCGTCGCCCGGGTTCTCGCGGCGCTCGGCGATCAGGTCGCGCAGGTAGTCCGAGAACTCGACCGACGCCCGGACCGCCCTCGCCGCCGCGTCCTGGGACGGGTTCAGCTCGTACATCCCGCAGATGTCCGCCGACCAGGGGCGCAGCGGCGCCCGGTCCGCCTCCGGGATGCCCAGCATCTCGGCGATCACCGCGACCGGCAGCGGCTCGGCGACATCCGTGAGCAGGTCACCGCCGCCCGCCTCGACCAGCCCGGAGACCAGGTCCCCCGCGAGCTCCGTGACGTACGGCTTGAGGCGCTCCACCGTGCGGGGGGTGAACGCCTTCGACACCAGGCGGCGGATGCGGGTGTGGTCCGGCGGTTCGAGGTCGAGCATGCCGTGGTCGTTGAGGGTGTGGAACGGCTCGTGCTCCGGCGGGGGCGGCGTGCGGCCGAACTCCTCGTGCGTGAAGCGGTGCAGATACGTCCGGCCGAGGCGCCGGTCGCGCAGCAGCGCCGAGACGTCCGCGTGGTGCGCGACCAGCCACTGGTCCGTCGGCTCGAAGTACCGCACCCGGCCCCGCTCCCGCAGCTCGGCGTAGGCGGGGTACGGATCGGCGACGAACGCGGGGTCCCACGGGTCGAAGGCGAGGTCGTCAAGGGCTGCCATGGACGGACGGTAGCCCGGAAACCGGCCCCTGACCAGGGGGTCAGCCCGGCGTCACCAGCCGCGCCTCGTACGCGAACACCGCCGCCTGGGTGCGGTCCCGCAGGCCCAGTTTCACCAGGATCCGGCTGACGTGCGTCTTGATCGTCGACTCGGCGACCATCAGCCGCCCGGCGATCTCCGCGTTCGACAGGCCCTGCGCGATCAGTACCAGCACCTCCGTCTCCCGCTCGGTCAGGTCGCCGTACGCCGCCTGCGCGGACGGCATCAGCCGCGGCGCCTCGGACAGCTTGGAGAACTCGGTGATCAGGCGCCTGGTGACCGTCGGGGCGAGCAGTGCCTCCCCGGCCGCGACGACCCGCACCCCGTCGGCGAGCTGACGGGCCGAGGCGTCCTTCAGCAGGAAGCCGGAGGCACCCGCGCGCAGCGCCTGGTACACGTACTCGTCGAGGTCGAACGTGGTCAGCACCAGCACCTTCGCCGCTCCGTCGGCGGCAACGATCTCCCGCGTCGCCTCGATGCCGTTCAGCTCGGGCATGCGGATGTCCATGAGGACGACGTCGGGGGCGAGTTCGCGGACCCGCTCGACCGCCTCCCGGCCGTTGACGGCCTCGCCGGCCACCTCGATGTCCGGCATCGCGCCCAGCAGCACCGAGAAGCCCTCGCGCACCATCATCTGGTCGTCCGCGATCAGGACGCGAATGGTCATGCGTCACCCTCGATCACCGTGGCGACCGGCAGGAACACGGCGACCTCGTAGCCGCCGTCGTCGGTGGGTCCTGCCGTCATCTCGCCGTCCAGCATGGAGACCCGCTCCCGCATGCCCGTGATGCCGTGGCCGGCACCGGGCGAGGGCTTCACGAGGCTCGGCCGGGGCGCCGGAGCGTTGACGACGCGCACGCCGAGGCCGCCCAGAACGTACCCGATCTCGACGCGGGCGCCCGCGCCGGGCGCGTGCCGCAGGCTGTTGCTCAGCGCCTCCTGCACGATCCGGTACGCCGACAGTTCCACGCCCTGCGGCAGCTCCCGCACCGCGCCGGTCACCACCTTCTCCACCTCCAGGCCCGCGTCGCGCACGTTGACGAGCAGGGCGTCCAGGTCGGCGAGGGTGGGCTGCGGGGCGTCCGGGGCCTCGTAGTCCTCTGCGCGGACCACGCCGAGGATGCGGCGCAGCTCGGTGAGGGCGGCCACCGCGTTCTCCCGGATGGTGGCGAAGGCGCGCTCCAGTTCCGGCGGCGGGTTCTCCACCCGGTACGGCGCGGCCTCGGCCTGGATGGCGACCACCGACATGTGGTGGGCGACCACATCGTGCAGTTCGCGGGCGATGGTGGTGCGCTCCTCCAGCAGTGTCCGCCGGGACCGTTCCTGCGCGGTCACCGTCTTCTGGGCGGTCACCTCCTGCCGGGCGGTGTGCCGGACGTGCCAGAGGGAGACCAGGAGCAGGGCGAAGGCGGACGTCACCATCATGGGGCCGCTGTTCGCGTAGTAGTACGACCCGCCGAAGAAGACGTCCGAGAGGAAGGCGTACCCGGCGGTCAGGACCCACATCCAGGCGGCGGTGCGGGGCCGGGTGCGCAGCGCCACGACGACCAGCACCGTCAGGTGGGAGATGAACGCGCCGGGCATCCACGGCCACTCCAAGCCGTTGCCGTAGAGAATCGCCACCACCGGGGTCGCGGCGAGCGACAGCCAGAAGGCGCCGACCGGCCGGACGAGTGTGGCGAGCACGGGGAGCGCGCACAGCACCCCGCTCAGCAGGGCCGGTACGTCACCGCCGGGCAGGCCGCCCGACAGCGCACCGACGGCCAGAGCGAGCAGCGCGACCGCACCCACCACCGCGTGCGGGAGGTGCTGCGCGGCCGTCCGCACCCTGCCGGGCAGCCTGCGGACGAACGGGCCGTCCGTGTTCCGGGGCGGCAGCGGGTGGTAGGCGAAGGGGTCCTGGAACAGGTCCTGGCGCAGTCCCCGCAAGGCATTCTGGGCCAGCCGGTACTCCGGGCTGCGGGCCCCGGCTCCGTGCTGCTGGTGAGTCGTCTCGGTCACGTCCACACCGTAGGCCGACCGGGTGGCCGCGGTCGTCCCCGCTGAGACGGGTTCCGGGGCGTCCCTCTCAGGTACTACGCAGGCCGGATCCGGGTCTCCCCTCAGTACCCGGAGGGGCGCACCAGCCCCGACTCGTAGGCGAACACCGCGGCCTGCGTGCGGTCCCGCAGACCCAGTTTCACCAGGATGCGGCCGACATGCGTCTTCACGGTCTGCTCGGCCACCACCAGCCGTACGGCTATCTCCGCGTTCGACAGGCCCTGCGCGATCAGCGCGAGTACCTCCGTCTCGCGTTCGGTCAGCTCGCCGACGCGTTGTCCGGGCCGGGTGCTGCGGGGCCGGGGGTCCAGCCGGGAGAACTCGGCGATCAGGCGGCGCGTGACACCCGGCGCGAGCAGCGCGTCGCCGGCCGCCACCACTCGCACGGCTTCGGCGAGTTGGTCGGCGGAGGCGTCCTTCAGCAGGAAGCCGGACGCCCCGGCGCGCAGCGCCTCGTACACGTACTCGTCGAGGTCGAAGGTGGTCAGGACGAGCACCCTGACGTCCGGGGCGGCGGTGGTGATCCGGGCGGTGGCCTCGATGCCGCCGAGTTCGGGCATGCGGATGTCCATCAGGACGACGTCCGGGGCGAGTTCGGCGACCTGCGCGACCGCGTCCACCCCGTTCACCGCCTGGCCGACGACCTCGATGTCGGGCTGCGTGTTCAGCAGCACGGTGAAGCCCTGCCGGACCATCTGCTGGTCGTCGGCGATCAGTACGCGGATCATGCGGTGCCGTCCTGAGGGAGGGGTTCTGAAGCGGGCGTGGCGGAGACCGGCAGGTAGGCGTCGACCTTGTAGCCCCGGCCCGACCAGCGGCCGGCCGTCAGCCTGCCCCCCAGCATCACCGCCCGTTCCCGCATGCCGAGCAGCCCGTGCCCGGCGCCGGAGGACGGCGGTGCCTCGCGGGCCGGACCGGTGTTGACGACCTCCACCCGGAGCCCTCGCGGATCGTAGGCCAGGGCGACGTGAGCGGTCGCGCCGGGCGCGTGCCGCAGGACGTTGCTCAGCGCCTCCTGCACGATCCGGTACGCCGACAGCTCCACGCCGGGCGGCAGCGGCCGCCGTTCGCCGGTGATCTCGGTGGTGACGGTCAGTCCGGCCGCGCGGGTGTTCTCCACCAGCGCCTCCAGCCGGTCGAGGGTGGGCTGCGGGGCGTCCGAGCGCTCGCCGGGGGCGGGGTGTTCCGAGCGGAGCACGTCGAGGACGCGGCGCAGTTCGGTGAGCGCCTCGACGGCGTTCTGGCGGATGCCGGCGAGGTTCTCCTTGAGTTCGTCCGTCGGGTCCGGCACGAGGTGCGGGGCGACCTGGGCCTGGATGGAGATCACCGACATGTGGTGGGCCACCACGTCGTGCAACTCCCTTGCGATACGGCTGCGTTCCTCCAGGAGGGTGCGGCGGGCGCGTTCCTCGGCGGTGAGCGTCGTCTGCTGCACCAGCTCCGCGCGGGCCTCGCGACGGCCGCGCAGGGCGGTGCCGACGAGGACGACGACCGCGGCCAGGGGCACGAGGACCTGGCCGGTGGGCGTGTAGTTCGCCCCGCCCCACACTCCTTGCACGAGATAGGTGGCCAGGCTCGTCAGGGCCAGCGCCTCGACCGCCACACGGCTGCGCACCCGGAGTGCCAGCAGCAGGAGGACGAACAGGTGAGCGATGATCCCGGCGGACGTCCAGGGCCAGGTGAAGGAGGGCCCGTCGAGGCCCAACCTGCTGTGCAGCGCGACCGCGCCGGTCACCGCGGCCGTCAGCGACACCCACCACGCCGCGATGGGCCGCCACAGCGCGAGGACCATCGCACCGCCCTGCGCGGACGCCAGTACCGGCGCGAGCCCCCCTACGACGCGGTCGTCGTCCGTCAGCTGGGCCATGTCGCCCAGCAGAACCCCGAACGCCGCCAGGCACACCACTCCGTGCGGCAGCCAGCGCACCCAGAGGGACGGCGGCAGCGGGTCCGCTCGCGCCGTCACCAGGTCGTCCCGCAGCACGCCCAGCCACCGCCGGACGAGCCCCGCCCCCGTGTTCGTCACACCGTTCAGCCTAGACATGACGCACGTCCTGCGTCGTCGGCCGGTGGGTGCGGACCACTTGGGACCGTCCGCGCCGCCGTCCTCCCCCGCCCCGCTCCCAGGAACGGAACGCGGACACGCAGACCGCGAGGGCCAGGACGAACACGGGCAGCCAGAGCAGCCGGGCGGCGACCCAGCCGAGGCCGTCGGGGACGGTGTGCAGACCGGGCAGGCGCCCGGCGGGCAGGGCGGTGGCGGTGGTCGCCATGAGGGCCGTCTGGTGCCACAGGAAGACCGTCATCGCAAAGAGGTTGACCAGCGCGACCGCCGCCCACGCGACGGGCCGGCGCATCGCGGCGCGCAGCCGCTCCCGCAGTAGCAGCGCCAGCCCGCACTGGGCGAGGCCGAAGGTCACGGCGGCGAGCGTCGGCGGGTTGAGGTTGGACACCCCGGCGCCCGGGACGCCGACCATCGACGCCGGGTAGCCGGCGAAGGCGACGAGCGCGGCCGTGGCCGCCGCACCGGCGACCAGGAGGAGCCGGCCGGACCTGCGGCCTTCGAGTTCGCCCCGGGTCCAGGCGGCGCCCAGGGTGTACGGCACCAGCCAGCCCGCCGCCAGGTTCAGCCAGCCGAGCGAGTCGGGGGCGCCGAGGCCGAAGCGCAGCAGGTCGACGTGGAGCACGACGGCGAGCGGCCACAGCGGATGCAATCGGGTCAGGAGCGGCGTCGCGGCGGTGAGGGCGGCGAAGACCAACAGGAACCAGAGCGGGGACAGGGCGAGTTTCGCCAGGGTGCGGACGGTCGCGTACTCGGCGCCGGAGAGCAGCAGCACGGCCGTGACGACCGTCCACAGGGTGAGGAGGGCGGCGACCGGCTTGAACAGCCGGGCCAGCCGGTCGCGCAGCCAGCGGTGGTACGGGACGCCACGGGCACGCGCCGAGGCGTACCCGCGGGTGGCGACATGACCGCCGACCAGGAAGAACACGGCGAGGGTCTGGAACGCCCAGGAGACGGGGGCCAGCCACGGCATGTGCTGGAGCGGGCCGGCGGTGTGCAGGGTGCGGCCGTCGGAGACGAGCGCGGTGACGAGCCAGTGGCCGAGCACGACACCGAGGACGGCGAGGGCGCGCAGGGCGTCCACGGCGCGGTCGCGGTGGAGCGGGGTGGCCGCGTCGACGCGCGCGACAGCGTGGCGTATCGCGCTGGTGAGGTGACTCATGAGGTCACCGCCCGGGTGTCGCCCAGGACGATCCGGGTGAGGTTGGCCAGGGAGACGGAACCGGGGGCGAAGTAGTCGCTGTGACCGCCGTCGCCGGCCGTGAAGACGCGGGCGCCGAAGGCCGGGGACAGGGGGTCGGTGCCGAAGCCGACGGTGGTGCCGAGGAGCCCGACGCTGAGGTGGGGGACGTTCTCCACCCAGTCGTCGGTGCCCCGGGCGGCCCAGACTCTGGCCCGCGTGCGCAGGTCGGCCGCGGTGTCGGCGCCGGTGCCGGGGCTGCCGAGGAGGGCGATGTCGTCGACGTCGAGGCCGTCGGCGGCTTCGGCGCAGACGACGGAACCGTAGGAATGACAGAGCAACGAGACCCGGGCCCGCTGCCCGGCGACGGCGCGCACGTCGCGGACCAGCGCGCGGAGTCCGGGTGCGGCCTCCTCCGCGCGTCCGGTGGTGGCGACGGCGGTGCCGAGGGTGCCGGGTGTCTCGTAGCCGAGCCAGGCCACGACCGCCGTGCGCGTACCGTCCGGGGTCTCGTCGGCGAGCCGCTCGTGCAGGGCGAGGGCGGCGGCGCGGAACCGGGCGTAGGTGTCGAGGCCGGTGTCGGAGCCGGGGACGAGGACGGCGACCCGGCCGGCGCGCGCGAGGTCACCGAGCACCTCGGTGACCCGTCCGGGCCCGCGCCCGTCGAAGTGCAGCAACTGCCTCCCGGCCAGCGCGCGGTCGACCGCGGCCCGCTTCAGGTCGCCGTGGTCCCCGGCCATCCGGGCCGCCTCCCGGGCCCCTGCCCGGTGGGCCGCGTACACCGCGTCGAGGTTCGCCGCGACGGGCGGCGCGACGACGGCGGGCACCGGCGCGGGCACCCGTGCCCGCCCCGCCCCGGCGAGCGGCACGGCAACCGCCGCGGCGACCAGCACCGCCAGCCCACCCCGCCGCCACCGCCCACGGCGACCGCTCCCGCTCCCCCTCCCGCTCCCGCGGGCAGTCGTGCCTCCCCCAGTGCCCGAAAGGCCTGGGAGGTACCCCCACGACCCGTCCGGTACACCCTCGCGCCGCCGCCCCATCGTGGTCGTACCTCCCCCTCGGCCCGGCCATCGGGCCCACCGGGAAGGGAAGTTACGGATCCACGCACGTAACCCGCGTCCCACCAGGGGACTCACCTGTGAGGTAGCTCCGAGGTACTAGGGGTATGACCGGGAGCGGCCCGGGAATGGGCTCACCAGGCGAGCTGCGCGATCTCCTCCGCGACCACCGCACTCGCGTCCGCCGCCGGATCGATCAGCGGGAAGTGCCCGACGTCCTCCAGCAGCGTCACCCCCACCACCTCCCCCGCCTTCGCCGCCGCCTCCGCGTACGACTCGGCGACCGCCTGCGGCACGTCGATGTCGGTGCGGCCCTGGACGAGGGTGGTGGCGATCCCGGTGGGCAGCAGCAGCGCGGGGTCGGCGTACGGCAGGCGTGCGGCGAAGTGGTCGTCCCCGCCGAGGAGTTGGCGCGCCGCGCCGCCGCACACGCCGAGCTTGTCGGCGACCGCGACGTCGGCGATCGGAGCGAGGGCGACGACCCCCCGCAGGGACGGGGGACCGTCCGTGCGCCAGGCGGAGTCGGCGGGCAGGAGGTGCCGGGCGGCGGCCCACAGCGCCAGGTGGCCGCCGGCCGAGTGGCCGGTGAGCACGACGCGGCGCGGGTCGGCCCCCGGCAGGTGCTCCCTGATCAGCGCGGGCAGGGCGTCCAGCGCGGCGGCGACGTCGTCGAAGGTGTCGGGCCACCGCCCGGCGACCGCGGCAGCGCCGCCGCGCTCCCCGCGCCGGTACTCGACGCTGGCCACCGCGAAGCCCCGGCCGGCCAGGAAGGCCGCGAACGGGCTGACGTGGCGCCGGTCGTAGGGCGCCCGCCAGGCACCGCCGTGCAGGACCACGACGACGGGCGCGGGACCGCCCGCCCCGCGCGGCGCGTAGAGGTCGATCAGCTGGTCCGGGTCGTCGCCGTACGTCACCGTGGCGTCGGGATCCACGGGCGGGTGGGAGAGGGCCGACTCCTCCTCGGCGGCGGCCCGGGCGGCTGCGGCGTCGTCCGTCATGCTCCAACCTCTCATCACTACCACGCGGGTGACGGGCCGGCGGGAACGCGGCCGTTCGGCCGGGACGGTACCAGGGCGGCCACGCGCCCCGACATGGGGATGTCACGCTCGGTCAGCGGGCCGGGGGCGACGCCGTACGGCCTCACCCCCGGCCCCGACTACGCCAGCACCTCCGCCAGCACCCGCGCCGCCCGCTCCACGTCCGCGAAGCCGACGTACAGCGGGGTGAAGCCGAACCGGAGCACGTCGGGGTGGCGGAAGTCGCCGACCACGCCCCGCTCGATCAGCCGCCCCATCACGTCACCCGCGTCCGGGCAGCGCAGGGCGACCTGACTGCCCCGCTCCGCGTGCGCGCGCGGCGTCACGCACGCGACCCGGCCCGCCGGCACGTACTCCTCGACGCACTCCAGGAAGAAGTCCGTCAGCGCGAGCGACTTGGTCCTCACCGCGTCGACCGTCACACCCTCCCAGACCTCCAGCGCCGCCTCCAGGGCGAGCATGGAGAGGATGTCCGGGGTGCCGACCCGCCCGCGCACCGCGCCCGCCGCCGGCTCGTACTCGGGGCGCATGCCGAAGGGCTCCGCGTGGGAGTTCCAGCCGGGCAGCGGGGAGTCGAAGCGGTCCTGCAGATCCGCGCGCACGTACAGGAAGGCCGGCGAACCCGGCCCGCCGTTCAGGTACTTGTAGGTGCAGCCGACCGCCAGGTCCACGCCGTGCTCGTCGAGCCCGACCGGCAGCGCGCCCGCGCTGTGGCACAGGTCCCAGACGACCGGCGCGCCCGCCGCGTGCACGGCCGCGGTGAGCGACGGCAGGTCGTGCAGCCGGCCGGTGCGGTAGTCGACGTGGTTGAGCAGCACGGCGGCCGTGCGGTCACCGAGCGCGGCGGGAACCTCGGACGGGGTCACCGGACGCAGCGTGCAGCCGGTCATCCGGGCCGCCGACCCGGCGATGTAGCCGTCCGTGGGGAACGTGGTCGCGTCGACCACGATCTCGTCCCGGCCGGCATCCGCCGCCCGCGCCAGGCGCACCGCGCCCACCAGCGCCTTGAACAGGTTGACGCTCGTCGAGTCGCCGACCACGATCTGCCCGGCCGCCGCGCCGACCAGCGGCGCGATCCGGTCGCCGATCCGCTCCGGCGCCGTCCACCAGCCGCCTTCCGTCCAGGAGCGGATCCGCAGCTCGCCCCACTGCCGGCGCACCACGTCCTCGACCCGGCCGGGGACGGCGGCGGGCAGCGCGCCCAGCGAGTTGCCGTCGAGGTAGACCACCTCGTCCAGCACGAACCCGTCCCGCTTGGCGGCCAGTTCGTCGGCCCCGTCCAGCTTCTCCGCCTTCGCCGCGAGCTCAGACATGGGACCGCGCCGTCCACAGCTCGGGGAACACGCTCTTCTGCGCCCGCTTCTCCAGCCAGGCCACCCCGGCGGAGCCGCCCGTGCCGGTCTTGGCGCCCATCGCGCGGCGGGTGGCGACCAGGTGGTCGTTGCGCCAGCGCCACACCAGCTCGGCGACGTCCGTCAGCACCTCGCCCAGACGGGCCACCTCGTCCCGCCCGTCACCCGCGTACACGGCCGTCCACACCGACTCCACCTCGGGCGACGGCTCGTACCGCTGCGACACGTCGCGCCGCAGCACCTCCTCGGGGACCGCGTGCCCGCGCCGCGCGAGGAAGCGCAGCACCTCGTCGTACAGGCTCGGTTCGTGCAGCGCCTTCTCCAGCTCGGCGTGCACGCGCGGCGCGCCCCGGTGCGGGACCAGCATGGACGCGGACTTGTCACCGAGCAGGAACTCCATGCGCCGGTACATCGCCGACTGGAAACCCGAGCCCTCACCGAGCGCGCCGCGGTAGGAGTTGAACTGCGCCGGGGTGAGTCCGATGAGCGGCTTCCAGGAGTCGTTCAGGACCTGAAGCTCCCGCCGGGAGCGCTTCAGCGCGTCGACCGCGGTCGGGACGTCGTCCTCGCGCAGCGCCTTCGCCGCCGTCTCCCACTCGTGGACGACGACGGTGAACCACAGCTCCATCACCTGGGTGGTGACCAGGAAGACCATCTCTCCGGGATCGTCGGAGAGGGTGTGCTGGAGGTGGGTGAGGACATCGGCCTTGACGTAGTCCTCGTAGGGAGTCGTTCCCTGGAAATCGAGATGCGGGGTCTCGGGCTCGTGAGCCTCGTGGGACATCGCTGTCTCCTGCATGTGTACTCCGGGTAGCGGTCCGCCCCTGCCGTTACCGGCACGGGGGCCCCGGTCCCCACGGTGCATCCTGCGTAATCGTCCCCCGAAACCGCAAGGCCCGCCTGCTCACAGGCGGGCCCCGGACGGGTCACGGCTCAGCCCAGGACCTGGGCCGCCGTCGGGGAGGAGTCCTTCAGGAACTGCGCACAGCGCTCGTACTCCTCCTGCTCGCCGATCGACTGCGCGGCGCGGGCGAGGGCGTGCAGGGCGCGCAGGAAGCCCCGGTTGGGCTCGTGCTCCCACGGCACCGGGCCGTGGCCCTTCCAGCCGTTGCGGCGCAGCGCGTCCAGTCCGCGGTGGTAGCCCGTACGGGCGTAGGCGTAGGACTCCACGACGCTGCCCTGCTCGAACGCCTCGTCGGCCAGCCGGGCCCAGGCCAGGGAGGACGTGGGGTACTTGGCCGCGACGTCGGTGGGCGTGGAGCCCGAGGCGAGCAGCTCGCGCGGGCCGGGGTCGTCGGGGAGGTGGGTCGGGGGCGGGCCCCCGAGGAGGTTCTCGTGAATGGACATGGTCCCAGTCTCGTACATCAGCGCGCCCGGCTCCCGCGCTCCCTCCCCGCCTCCAGCCGGCTCCCGGCCTCCAGCGGAGGCACCGCCACGCTGCCGTGGGTGCGGCACTCCGGCCGGCAGCAGTCCGGTGCGGGGCGGCGTACGGTCGCGAAGGCGAGGACGGAGCCCACCACCAGGACGCCGGCGCACAGCGCCATCGCCCGGCGGAACGCGTCGTCGAAGGCGTCCGGAACGCGGTACGCCTCCGGGCCCATCCCGGTGAGCAGCGGCAGCGCGGCCACCGCGACCAGGCCGGCGGCGCGGGCGGCGGCGTTGTTGATGCCGCTGGCCAGGCCCGCGCGGGCGGTGTCCACGGAGGCGAGGACGGTCGCGGTCAGCGGCGCCACCAGGGTGACCATGCCGAGGCCGAGCACCAGGAGCGCGGGCAGCACGTCGGCGGCGTAGGAGGCACCCGGCCCGACGCGCAGCATCAGCAGCATCCCGGCCGCGCACAGCAACGGCCCGGCGGTGAGCGGGACGCGCGGGCCGATCCGGTCGCCGAGTTCGCCGGAGCGGGCGGACAGCAGCAGCATCAGCGCGGTCGTGGGCAGCAGGGCCGTACCGGCGGCGAGCGCGGACCAGCCGACGACGACCTGGAGCTGGAGCGCGGCGAGGAAGAAGAACCCGCCGAAGGCCGCGTAGACGCACAGGGTGACGACGTTGACCGCCGAGAACTGGCGGGAGGCGAAGATGCCGAGCGGCATCATCGGGTCCGGGCGGCGCTTCTCGACGAGGACGAAGGCGACCGCGGCGGCCAGGCCGGCGACGGCGCAGACCGCGACCACCCAGGACCCCTCGCCGGCCTCGATCAGCGCGTACGTCACCAGCGCGAGGGCGACCGCGCCGAGCGCGGCGCCGAGGACGTCGAACCGGCCCTCGGCCTTCCCGCCCGCCGACTCCGGCACGTGGCGCAGGGCGACGGGGGCGCAGAGCAGGGCGAGCGGCACGTTGAGGAGGAACACCCAGCGCCAGCCGGGCCCGTCCACCAGCCAGCCGCCGACGAACGGGCCGACCGCCGCTCCGATCCCGCCGAAGCCGGACCACAGGCCCACCGCGCGGCCCCGGTCGTCGGGGTGGAAGGACGCCTGGATGAGGGCGAGCGAGCCGGGCGTGAGCAGCGCGCCGCCGACGCCCTGGAGGGCCCGGGCGGCGATGAGGACACCGGCGTCCGGGGCCAGGCCGCACAGCAGGGAGGCCGCGGCGAACCACAGCACTCCGACGACGAACACCTTGCGCCGCCCGAACCGGTCGCCCAGCGCACCGCCGAGCAGGATCAGCCCGGCCAGGGTGACCATGTAGGCGTTGACGGTCCACTGCAGGGCGGCGAGGTCGGCGTCGAGAGCGCGGCCGATGCGCGGGAGGGCGACGTTGACCACGGTCGAGTCGAGCAGGGCCATGCTCGAGCCGAGGACCGTGGTGAACAGGATCCACCTGCCCTGCGGGGAGGCCAGCCGGACGTCGGGCATGCGGCGAGCATACGGAAGAGCCCGGCACCGCCGCGGTGCCGGGCTCGACGCGTCGTGCTACTTGAGGCGGGTGCCGTTGGAGCGGAGGTTCTGGCAGGCCTCCACGACACGGGCGGACATGGACGCCTCGGCCAGCTTGCCCCAGGTGCGCGGGTCGTAGGTCTTCTTGTTGCCGACCTCGCCGTCCACCTTCAGGACGCCGTCGTAGTTGCGGAACATGTGGTCGGCGACCGGACGCGTGAACGCGTACTGGGTGTCGGTGTCGATGTTCATCTTCACGACGCCGTTCTCCAGGGCGGTGAGGATCTCCTCCGGGGAGGAGCCCGAACCGCCGTGGAAGACGAAGTCGAACGGCTGGGAGCCGGCCGGCTTGCCGTACTTGGCGGCGACGCCCTCGTTGAGCTCCTTGAGCAGCTCGGGACGGAGGACGACGTTGCCCGGCTTGTACACGCCGTGCACGTTGCCGAAGGACGCGGCGAGCAGGTAGCGGCCCTTGTCGCCGAGGCCGAGGGCCTCCGCGGTGCGGACGGCGTCGTCGACCGTGGTGTAGAGGGAGTCGTTGATCTCGTGCGAGACGCCGTCCTCCTCGCCGCCGGTCGGGGTGATCTCGACCTCGAGGATGATCTTCGCGGCGCGGGCGCGCTCCAGGAGTTCCTGGGCGATGCTCAGGTTGTCCGCGAGGGTCTCCGCTGAGCCGTCCCACATGTGGGACTGGAACAGCGGGTTGCGGCCGGCCTTGACGCGCTCCTCGGACACCGCGAGCAGCGGACGCACGTACCCGTCGAGCTTGTCCTTCGGACAGTGGTCGGTGTGCAGGGCGATGTTGACGTCGTACTTCTCGGCGACGATGTGCGCGAACTCGGCCAGGGCGACCGCGCCGGTCACCATGTCCTTGCTGTGCTGGCCGCCCAGGAACTCGGCGCCGCCCGTCGAGATCTGGACGATGCCGTCGCTCTCCGCCTCGGCGAAGCCGCGCAGTGCCGCGTGCAGGGTCTGGGACGAGGTGACGTTGATGGCCGGGTAGGCGAACTTTCCTGCCTTCGCCCGGTCCAGCATCTCGTTGTAGACCTCGGGAGTTGCGATGGGCATCTGTCCGCTCCTTATGCGTGCGGTGTGGCGTACTGCGTACTGTCGGCCCTGACCTGGAACCTTGGCTGCGACGTCATTGTCGGGCCCATCTTCCCAGACGTGGCCGACTGGTCGACGGCACAGTCCGAGTCGTTATCGCGGTGATGTCGTACCCGCGCGTCCCCGCGCCGTACCTGCGGCCGGGCGGCCGGGCGGATCAGTCGAGGCCGAGCTCGTCCTTGGAGTAGGCGAACAGGTACGGCACCCCGGCGCCCTCCTGGATCTTCTCCGCGGCGCCGGTCGCCCGGTCGACGATGGTCGCGACGGCCACGACCTCCCCGCCGGCCTCGCGCACCGCCTCGACGGCGGTCAGCGGGGAGCCGCCGGTGGTGGAGGTGTCCTCGACGACGAGGACCCGGCGGCCCTTGATGTCCGGGCCCTCGACGCGCCGCTGGAGCCCGTGGGCCTTGGCGGCCTTGCGCACGACGAAGGCGTCGAGACGGCGGCCGCGCGCGGCGGCGGCGTGCAGCATGGCGGCCGCGACCGGGTCGGCGCCCATGGTCAGCCCGCCCACCGCGTCGAACTCCAGCTCCGCGGTCAGGTCCAGCAGCACCTGCCCGACCAGCGGGGCGGCCTCGCCGTCGAGGGTGATGCGGCGCAGGTCGACGTAGTAGTCGGCCTCCAGACCGGAGGAGAGGGTCACCTTGCCGTGCACCACGGCCTTGTCCTTGATCTGCTGCAGCAGCGCGCCGCGTGTGTCCGTCATGCCGCCAGCTTAAAGGCGCCTCCAGGCCCAGGTCGTCGAGGCCTCCAGCGGCTCCAGCGGGGTGACCAGGCGCGGGTGTGTGTTCAGCCCGTCCGGCGGCCCGGTCTGCGGCTCCACGCAGACGGCCTCGCGCTGCTCGTCGTACACCACGACCCACTGCTCGCGGCTGGTCACCTTCAGCTCCAGCCGCCCCGGCCAGGTGAGGGTGACGTCCACGCCGTCGGGCATGCCGAAGCAGTCGTCCCAGGGCCCCGGACGCGGCGCGATCCGCCGCCCGGTCGGCAGGTGGTCCTCCCCCCGCTCTTCCTGCCAGGCGGGCGCGAAGTCGATGCGCGCGTCCTCGCCCCCCAGGGTGCGGTTGAACCACGGGTGCCAGCCGATCTGGGCGGGGAAGGACGACTCGTACGTCTCCACGCCCGTCGTCAGCGTCAGGGACCCCTCGGTGAGCGCGATCCGCTGGGTGACCCGCCCCGGGTACGGCCACGGCTCGGCGAGGTCGTAGATCAGCACGGCCTCGTCGGTGCTCTTGCGGGCGGTGTGCCAGGCGGTGTCGCGTGCGGTGCCGTGGATGGCGTGCGGCGGTGCGTTGAGCGGCATCTGGTGCACGGCGGCGCCGTCCCGGAACCGTCCCTCACGGATCCGTCCGCACCAGGGCACCATCGGGAAGCACCCGAACCGCTCCCCCTGCCGCAGCAACTCCACGCCGCCGACCCGCAGCCCACCGACCCGCCCGCCGTTCCCCGGCAGCACGTCCACCTCCGCGTCTCCCGCGGTCAGCGTGATGTGTTCGTTACTCACGTCACGACCCTACTGGGACGATCAAGAGGGCGTCGTCGCGACGGCCGCCGCCGGGCCCGTCCGTCCGGGCTCAGTGGCGCCGGCGCAGGGCACGGATCGCCACGACCGCCGAGGCGACGGCCAGGGCCGCCGCCGGGGCCGCCCAGCGCAGGGGGGCGCCGGAGGAGACGGTCTGCGGCGCGGGGACGGGGGCGTAGCGGCCCCGGGGCGGGGCGTGGTCCACCTCTTCGGCACTGCGGCCGATCATCGTCCGCCGGGCGTGGGCCGCCTCCGCGACGGAGTCCTCCTCGTCCCCGGGGGAGGCCGACGCGCCGTCCGCCCCGGCGCGGGACGCGCCGTCCGTTGCGTCGGGTGCGGACTCGTCCTCCGCCGCGCCCGGGACGGGTGCGACCGCGTCCGCGTCCGGTGCCTGCGCGGTGTCACCCGCGTCAGGGGCGGACGCGGCCTCGTCCTCCGCGGGGGTGGACGACAGGGCGTCGTCCCCGTTCGGGGCGGGTGCGCCGGGTGCCGGTGCCGCCTCGTCCGGAGCCGGTGCGGTGCCGCCCGCATCAGGGGCGGACGCGGCCTCGTCCTCCGCGGGGGTGGACGGCGGGGCGTCGTCGCCGTTCGGGGCGGCCCCCTCCGCCGCAGGCTCGGGCAGACCGGCGTCGGCCGCCCTCCGGGCGGGCGTGGACGGCGGGGCGTCGTCGGCGTCCGGGGTCGTCTCGAAGTCGGAGGTGGCGCGGGGCTCGAAGTCGCCCGTGGACAGGAGTTCCGGGGACTCGGGGCCCGCCGGGGGCTCCGGCGCCCGCCGTTGCCCGCCCGGCTCCGGGCCGGAGGCCTCCGCCCCGGGACCCGAGTCCGGTCCGGGCGCCTCCTCCGCCACGGCCCCCAGGTTCTCCGCGAAGCGGTTCAGCAGGCGGGTCACCGCCGCCGCCACCGCTTCCGCGGGGAGCTCCGTGACGCGGCCCCCGGCCGTCGCCGTGCCACCGACCACGATCTCCGTACCGTCCTCCACGGGCCGCAGACGCAGCCGGAGCGCCAGCTTCACCGCGCCGCTGCCCCGGGTCTCCGCCGCGTCCCCGTCGACGGCGTAGGAGCCGTCGTCCCGCGCGGACACCCGCACCGCGCCCCGGTAGGTGACGGAGTGGCTGCCGACGCGGACCTTCAGGCGGCCGGCGACGGGTTCCGCACCGGCGTCGTGCTGGAGCCCGGGCACCGCCCGGGCGACCCGCGCGGGGTCGTCCAGCACCTCCCTGAGCCGTTCCACCGCGACCGGAACGAACACCTCGTGCTCCATGAGTCCGGAGCCTACCCAGACCGCGCCGGGCTGCACCCCCGTCGGCGGGAAGTCGCGGCGCGTCGGTGCGGAACGCGGGAGGGGGCTCAGCCGGCGTACCGCGGATGGACCAGCGTGGACGGCGGCAGACCGCGCACACGGGTGCGGCCGGCGGCCCGGGCGTCCGCCGCGAGGGAGGCGTCGGTGAGCGTGCGCGGCCGGGGCCCGGACGGGTCCAGGCGCGGCTCGGGGGCGTGCCGTGCGGCCAGTACGAACCCCCAGTCGCGGTGGGCAAGGGCGGTCGCGGGGCCGCGGTCGGGCCCGGCCGCGAAGCCGGCCTGCCGGCCGCGCACCCGGTACGCGGCGGTGCGCAGCCCCGCCGCGCGGAGCGTCGCGTCCACGGTCCAGAAGTCACGCGGACGGGACGCGACCGCGCCCCCGTGCGCCACGAGCCGCCCGCCGGGCGCCAGCGCCCGCCGGGCCAGCCCGTAGAACTCGCGCGAGTACAGCTTCGTACTCGCGGTGATCCCGGGATGGGGCAGATCCGAGACCACCACGTCGTACGCCACCGGGGGCGCCCCCCGCAGCCAGTCGAAGGCGTCCGCGGCGGTGACGCGTACGCGCGGGTCGTCCAGGGAGTGCGCGTTCAGCGCGGACAGCGCCGGGTCGCGGCGGGCCAGCCGCACCAGGCCCGCGTCCAGCTCCACGACGTCGACCCGGCGCACGCCGGTGTGGCGCAGCACCTCGCGCACGGCCAGCCCGTCACCGCCGCCGAGGACGAGCACGCGGGCGTGGGGGCCGTTCATCGCGGGGTGCACCAGCGCCTCGTGGTACCGGGCCTCGTCCCGGCCGCCGACCCGCAGCCGCCCGTCGAGGAACAGGTTCAGCGGCCGCCCGTCCCGCCCGCCGGTGAGCAGCACCTCCTGCACGTCCGTCCGCAGGGCCACCCGTACGTCCGAGCCGTACAGGGCGTGCCGGGCCGCCCGTTCGAAGTCGTCGACCAGGACGGCGGCCGAGCCGAGGACCGCCAGCACGCACACGTTGGCGACGACCAGCGTCCGGCGCGCACGGCGCGAGAGGTCCTGCCGGAACAGCCCGAGCACCAGCGCGCCCCCGACGACCGCGTTGACGGCCCCCGTGACCAGCGCGCCGGTCACCTGGCCGAGCAGCGGCAGGAGGAGGAAGGGAAAGGCGAGTCCGCCGACCAGGGCGCCGACGTAGTCGGCGGCGGACAGGTCGGCCACCGCGCCCCCGGCGTCCTGCCGGCGGATCCGCTGGATCAGCTCCATCAGCAGCGGCACCTCCGCCCCGATCAGCAGGCCGGTGGCGAGGGAGAAGGCGACCAGCAGCGCGCGCGGGCCGCTCGCCCACATCCCGCCCCAGTCACCCGTCCAGGCGAACACGGCGTACAGGGCCATCGCGCTGCACCCGCCGACCAGCGCCAGGGCCGCCTCGACGGCGCCGAACCCGGCCGCCGCGTGCCGCCGCAGCCGCTTCGCGGCCAGCGAGCCGATACCCATCGCGAAGACCATCACGGACAGCACGACGGACGCCTGGGTGACCGAGTCCCCCATCAAGTACGTCGCGAGCGCGACGAGTTCGAGCTCGTACACGAGTCCGCAGGCCGCGCAGACGAACACGCCCGCGAGGACCAGGAACCGCCCGGTGCCCTGCCGCACGGGCAGCCGCACCGTGCTCCCCGCGTCGCCGCCGGGCCCGTCCCAGGACTGCGCGGAGCCGGGCGGTGCGGGGGCCTGCGGTCCGATCACGCCAGCGACGTTACGTTACTGCTCCACAGCACAACGTCACCCACACGCGTGATATTTGTTTACGCCCGCCCCGTACCGGTGTGCGCCATCGCCCGCACCCCGACCTTCGTCCGTGTGGCCACCAGCTGCCCTTCCTGCGGGTAGGCGTGCCAGGTCCGCCAGTGGACCTGGCCCTCGTGCCACTGGGCCAGCATCGCGGTGAACGCGTGCGGACTGCCGGGGAAGACACCGGCGAGTCCCTGCGGGTGGTCGGCGACCAGCGCGAGCAACTCCTGCGCCCGGCCCGCGAAGGACCCCGGGGGCAGCACCTCGACCCGGGCGGCGAACTCGTACTCCCAGTCGTCCACGCGCTTGGCCACGCCCAGCGGGAGCGGCGTGCTGCTGCCCGGGTCGCACGCCACCGTCTCCGAGCACAGGCCCCTCTCCTCCTCCACCAGCACCTGGTGGGAGGCGCCCAGCAGCCGCAACTGGAGTTTCGCGCCCGTCAGTTCGAGGTCGAGCGTGGCCAGCGCGGGAAGCGGCTCACGCCCCAGGGCCCAGGCGAGGTCGGCCGCGCGGGTGTCGGAATAGGCGGTGTTCAGGGTCGTGAGCATGGATCGGCTCCGCAAGCACACAAGGAGAGGGAGAGGAGGGTCCGCGCGCTCCGGTCGCACCGGAGAACCCGGGCCGGCAGCCCGGTCACCCGGCCGGAAGAAGGGTCCGCGGGGAGTCCGAGGGCTGCGCTGGTGATTTATAGGGAATCATGAACTGTGGCTCCACCACAGGGTTTTTACCCAACTTCGTGGGGTTTCCATCCCCTCGGGGGCTCCTCAGCTCAACTGTTCAACCCCCAAGTACGCCCCCGGGCAACGGCGTACGCCCGTCGCATCACACCCCCGGCACCCGAACGGAACCGGACGGGCCGCCCCCGCCCGACGACACAGCGGGGCCCGCCCCAGGTGCGGACCCCGCTGTCGCGGATGCGTCATCTCCCGATGTGGAGGCGCGCTGCCCCGTGTCAGCCGCCTCCACCGCCGCATCCGCCGCCCCCGCAGGACGACCCGCCTCCGCAGGACGAGCCACCCCCGCAGGACGATCCACCGCCGGAGTCCGACGACGAGCCGGAGGAGCTGCTGCTGCCTCCGTCGCCCGCCCACCAGCTGCTCCGGCGCCCGCCGCGATGGCTGCCGGACGACGCGGCGGGACGGCGCACCGGACGGAGCGCCCCCCTCCGGGCCGACCTGCGCCGCCCGACGACGCCGGACACCACGAACAACAGGACGAACACACCCAGGCTGATAGCGAAGAGCATGGCGTCGCCCTCCTTCCGAATCCCCCGTGATCCCCCGAAGCGGCCCCCCGTGGGCGCCTCGCTCACGCGTGTGACCGGGAGATGCCCTCCGCCCGCGCGGCCCAAAGCAGAGTTGAGGAAGTCCAGAGGTTCGGCGCAGGATGGCCGCCATGACCTCCAGCGCGCGCCCCCTGCTGAACCGTCGGCTGGCCGAGTTCGGGACGACGATCTTCGCCGAGATGTCGGCCCTGGCCCTGCGGACCGGAGCCATCAACCTGGGTCAGGGCTTCCCCGACACCGACGGCCCCGAGGAGGTCAGGGAGGCCGCCGTACGGGCCCTGCGCGACGGCCGCGGCAACCAGTACCCGCCGGGCCCCGGCGTCCCCGAGCTGCGCGCCGCCGTCGCCGCGCACCAGCTGCGCCGCTACGGCCTGTCCGTCGACCCCGACGCCGAGGTCCTGGTCACCGCGGGCGCCACCGAGGCCATCGCGGCCACGCTGCTCGCCCTGGTGGAGCCCGGCGACGAGGTGGTCGCCCTCGAGCCGTACTACGACTCCTACGCCGCCTGCGTCGCCATGGCGGGCGGCACCCGCGTCCCGGTCACGCTGCGCCCCCGCGAGGGCCGCTTCCGCCTCGACCTCGACGAACTGCGCGACGCCGTCACCGACCGCACCCGCCTGCTGCTGATCAACACCCCGCACAACCCGACCGGCACGGTCCTCACCCGCGAGGAGCTGACGGCCGTCGCCGAGCTGGCCGTCGAGCGCGATCTGCTCGTCGTGACCGACGAGGTCTACGAGCACCTCGTCTTCGACGACGCCGAGCACGTCCCCCTGGCCACCCTCCCCGGCATGCGGGAGCGCACGGTGACCATCTCCAGCGCGGGCAAGACGTTCTCCTTCACCGGCTGGAAGGTCGGCTGGGTGACAGCCTCCCCGGAACTGGTCACGGCCGTCCGCTCGGCCAAGCAGTACCTGACCTATGTCTCCGCCAGCCCCTTCCAGTACGCCATCGCCGAGGCCCTCGCCCTGCCCGACTCGTACTTCACCGGCCTCCGCGCGGACCTGCGCGCCAAGCGCGACGTCCTGGCGGCGGGCCTGGAGGACGCGGGCCTGACCGTGTACCGCCCCTCCGGCACCTACTTCGTCACCGCCGACATCCGCCCCCTGGGCGAGACCGACGGCGTCGCCTTCTGCCGCGCCCTGCCGGAGCGCGCGGGCGTCGTCGCCATCCCCACGGCCGTCTTCTACGACCACCGCGAGATGGGCGCCCCCTTCGTCCGCTTCGCGTTCTGCAAGAAGCGGTCCGTGCTCGAGGAGGCCGCCCGGCGCCTGAAGAACGCCGGGAGCCGCTGAGCGTGATCACTCAGCCCTGGACGACCCCAGTGTGCCGGACCAGCGGCCCGGGTACCTCCGCTTCGACCGTGGGCAACGTCCGGACACGCTGCACCGCGGTAACCGCTCTGCGGAACGCTCCGGAGGGGAGGGAACGGTTCGCCGAGAAGGTAGCCGCGGCCCGGCCACAGGAAAGCCCGGCCTTCCGACCGCCGACCGTGATGGCCGACGCCGGAGACCGGGCTCTCCCCCACGCACGGCGGGTACGTCGCCGTACCGCCGAAACGCCGTGCCCCGGGACGGGCTACTCGTCGTCCTCGGGCTTGTCCGCGTCGTTGACCTCCTGCTCGAGGCCGAGCTGCTCGACGAGCCACTTGTCGAACTCGATCGCGGCCCGCACCCAGCTGACCGTCGACGAGACGAAGTGCTCCAGGCTCACGCCCATGCCGATCAGCATCTGCGCCTCACCGATGAGACGGACCGTGCCGTCGTCATGGGTGTGGGTGTAGACCTTCGGCCACAGGGTGCGCCGGTTCCAGTCGTCGACGGACTCCAGCAGCTGCGGCTTCTCGTCGATCTTGTGCGCCCGGTCGTAGAACGTCCGGACGGAGAAGATCTGCTGGTCGGCCTCGCCGCGGAACATGAAGTAGGTGCGGAACTGCTCCCACGGCGCCGCGAGGTCACCCTCTTCGTCGACGACGTACTTGAGCTCCATCTGGTCGAGGAGCTGCTTCACGAGGTCCTGATCCGGGACGACGGGGCCCGCCGGTCCTTGCGGCTGCGGCTCGGGCTGGCCCCCGAAATTCGGAATCGAGGACGGGTCGATGGTCACCGTGAATTTCCCTTCGTACGGATTCCGCCATCCTCTCCCATGCGGGGAGGGGGGTGGCAAGCCCCGACGGGCCTGTCAGCCGTGGGCTGACTCGATCCGGTCAATGCCGAGGTACCCGATACGGGTCGGGCCCAACGTCCGCGGGGGACATCGGGCCCGAAAACGGAACCGTGACTCAGAGTGACTTACCGGTGGCAGGACCCACCAGGAGGCCGTCCTCGGAGCGGTCCACGCGGACCGTGTCGCCGTCCTTGATCTCGCCCGCGAGGATCTCCTTGGCGAGGCGGTCGCCGATGGCGGTCTGGACGAGGCGGCGCAGCGGGCGGGCGCCGTAGGCCGGGTCCATGCCCTCCTCGGCCAGCCAGGCCAGGGCCTCGGGGGTGATGTCCAGGGTCAGGCGGCGCTCGGCGAGGCGCCGGGCCAGGCCGTCGAGCTGGAGCCGTGCGATGCGTTCCAGTTCGGGCTTGGTCAGCGCGGAGAAGACGACCAGGTCGTCGAGGCGGTTGAGGAACTCGGGCTTGAAGGAGGCCCGGACCACCTCGAGCACCTGCTCCCGCTTCTCCTCCTCGGTGCTGAGCGGGTCGACCAGGTACTGGCTGCCCAGGTTGGACGTCAGCACCAGGATGGTGTTGCGGAAGTCGACGGTGCGGCCCTGGCCGTCGGTGAGCCGGCCGTCGTCCAGCACCTGGAGCAGGATGTCGAAGACCTCGGGGTGGGCCTTCTCCACCTCGTCGAGGAGCACCACGCTGTACGGGCGGCGCCGCACGGCCTCGGTGAGCTGGCCGCCCTCCTCGTAGCCGACGTAGCCGGGGGGCGCGCCGACGAGGCGGGCGACGGAGTGCTTCTCGCTGTACTCCGACATGTCGATGCGGACCATGGCGCGTTCGTCGTCGAAGAGGAAGTCGGCGAGCGCCTTGGCGAGTTCGGTCTTGCCGACGCCGGTGGGGCCGAGGAACAGGAAGGAGCCGGTGGGCCGGTCGGGGTCGGCGATGCCGGCCCGCGAGCGGCGTACGGCGTCCGAGACGGCGCGTACGGCCACGGTCTGGCCGATGAGGCGCTTGCCGAGCTCGTCCTCCATGCGCAGCAGCTTCTGGGTCTCGCCCTCCAGCAGGCGGCCGGCCGGGATGCCGGTCCAGGAGGCGACGACGTCGGCGATGTCGTCGGCGCCGACCTCCTCCTTGACCATGGTGTCCCTCGCGACCTCTTCCTCGGCCTCGGAGGCGGCCTCCAGGTCGCGCTCCAGGGTGGGGATCTCGCCGTAGAGCAGCTTGGAGGCGGTGTCGAAGTCGCCGTCGCGCTGGGCGCGTTCGGCTTGCCCGCGCAGGTCGTCGAGCTTCTCCTTCAGCTCGCCCACCCGGTTGAGGGACTGCTTCTCCTTCTCCCAGCGGGCGGTGAGTCCGCGCAGCTCCTCCTCCTTGTCGGCGAGGTCGCGGCGGAGCTTGTCGAGGCGTTCGCGGGAGGCGGCGTCGGTCTCCTTGCCGATCGCCAGTTCCTCCATCCGCAACCGGTCGACGGCGCGCTGGAGTTCGTCGATCTCGACGGGTGAGGAGTCGATCTCCATGCGGAGCCGGGAGGCGGACTCGTCGACGAGGTCGATGGCCTTGTCGGGCAGGAAGCGGGAGGTGATGTAGCGGTCGGAGAGGGTGGCGGCGGCCACGAGGGCGCTGTCGGCGATCTGGACCTTGTGGTGGGCCTCGTAGCGGCCCTTGAGCCCGCGCAGGATCGCGATGGAGTCCTCGACGGACGGCTCGGCGACGAGGACCTGCTGGAAGCGGCGCTCCAGCGCCGGGTCCTTCTCGATCCGCTCGCGGTACTCGTCGAGGGTGGTGGCGCCGACCATGCGGAGCTCGCCGCGGGCGAGCATCGGCTTCAGCATGTTGCCGGCGTCCATGGCGGAGTCGCCGCCGGCGCCCGCGCCGACGACCGTGTGCAGCTCGTCGATGAAGGTGATGACCTGCCCCTCCGAGTCCTTGATCTCGGCCAGGACGGTCTTCAGCCGTTCCTCGAACTCGCCCCGGTACTTGGCGCCGGCGACCATCGCGCCGAGGTCGAGCGCGACGAGCCGCTTGTTCTTCAGCGACTCGGGGACGTCGCCCTTGACGATGCGCTGGGCGAGCCCTTCGACGACGGCGGTCTTGCCGACGCCGGGCTCGCCGATGAGGACGGGGTTGTTCTTGGTACGGCGGGACAGCACCTGCACCACCCGCCGGATCTCCTGGTCCCGCCCGATGACCGGGTCGAGCCTGCCCTCGCGGGCGGCGGCGGTGAGGTCGGTGCCGAACTTCTCCAGCGCCTTGTACTGGCCCTCGGGGTCTGCGGTGGTCACGCGGCGCGCTCCCCTCGTCTTCTGGAAGGCCTCCTGCAGCTTCTTCGCGGTGGCGCCCTGCCGCGACAGCACCTCGCCGGCGGCACCGCCCTTCGCAGCGATGCCGATGAGGAGGTGTTCGGTGGAAAGGTACTCGTCACCGAGGTCGCGGGCGCGGGTCTGGGCGTCCGCGATCACGGCGAGCAGGTCGCGGTTGGGCTGGGGCGGCGCGACGGTGGACCCGGTCACGCTCGGCAGGCCGGCGAGGACGCGTTCGGCCCCGGAGCGCACGGCGGCCTGGTCGGCGTCGACCGCGGCGAGCAGGTCCGTGATGTTCTCGTTCTCCTGCCCGGCGAGCAGGGCAAGCAGCAGGTGGGCGGGGGTGAGGTCGGGGTGTCCCTCGGTCACGGCCCGGTTTCCGGCGGCGTTGATCGCGTCCCGGCTCCGGTTGGTCAGCTCGGCGTCCACGTGTCCGTTCTCCTTCTCGGTGACCCTTCAGTGACCCTCAGCGGTCTTCGTGGCTGACTCGGTCAACGTACACAAACTTGAGTCTATTCCACTCAAGGTGCGGAACGGGAGCGCCGCAGAGGCTAAGTTCCCGTCCATGGCCACCACGTACGCGGTAGATCCGGGCAATCCGGATGATTCGTATCTCAGCTTCTGGCGCGAGAAGCACCTGTGCACCCTGACCACCCTCCGTCCGGACGGCACCCCGCACCTGGTACCCGTCGGGGTGACCTATGACCCCGGGGCGCTGCTCGCCCGGGTCATCACCAACCGGACGAGCGCGAAGGTCCGCCATGTGCTGGCGGCGGGGGCGGAGGGCGCGCCCGTCGCGGTCTGCCAGGTGGACGGCCGGCGGTGGGCGACGCTGGAGGGGCGCGCGGTGGTCCGCACGGAGCGGGCGCACGTCGCGGAGGCGGAGCGCCGCTACGCGGAACGCTACGGACGGACGCCGTCGCCCAATCCGTCCCGGGTGGTCATCGAGATCGCGCTCACCCGCGCGATGGGGCGCGGCTGAGGCGGGCAGCGCCGTTCGCACCGCCGAGCGACGCTTTCCGGCCGTCGCACGAGCGGGCCGATACGGGGAAATGTCCCACAAAACTGCAGCGGCGTCACCGTGTTCAGGTCACGGTGACGCCGCTGCGGGGGGAAGCACCTGCGCGATCTGTTACGACGGGGGAATCGCGTCAGGCACTGCGGGGGGTGGCCGAGATGGTCCGGACGGCCGGGGAGTCGGACTCCACCTGCCGATGGTCCCGCTGGTCGAGGTTCACAAAGATCATTCCGTACCGGATGGCACACCGCACGGGCTTCGGCGCGCCCCTGGGCCGCCGCAGACACCGGTACGCCCGCACGTCCCCGTCCTCGTCCCGCGTGACGACGACCGGCTCGCCGAACACGGTCACCATCAACGAGTCACCGCTGTGGGGGATGGCGGTGACCAGGTCGATGAAGTGCCATCCGGATCGGTAGGCGGTCGCCATCTCGCGGCGGAACGAACGGTCATCGGGTGGGGTGGTCACGTCAGCTCCAAGCGGTGTCTGCCGGGAGAAGAACCGCGTCTTCGCCGTCAGCCGTGCCCACGGTCCCACTCGACCAGGCGGTGTCTCCCTGCGATGCTTCCGTCGCGTCGGAGAGGCCGCTCAGCGCACCGAAGGCCACAACGGCGGAGAAAGCGGCAGCAAGCACCGAGCGAAGCATTCTCTTACGCATAGTCGGCTTCGTCCTCACTTGAAGGTCCCCTCTTCCCCCGTCGAGTAAGACGATGGCTCATTCGGGCACGTCATGGCCACACGATCGGTGCATCATGTTCCTGCATGTTCAGGACCCTGGGGGGTGGAGATTTGACATCAAATCAGACTAAAGCGACACATCCCCACGCCATGACGGAGTTGTGCGCGGAAGGAAGTCGTCTTTACGCGAACGCGCTCCGCACGGGACGTATCGCCCGCGCCGACGTGGAGGCCGCCCCCTGCCTGATGGAGTTCGCCCTGCTCCATCCGGACCCCGACGACGCCAACTGGCTGCGTCCGGTCCCTCCGTCGGTCGTGCTGGCCCAGCGGCTGGACCCCATCGAGCGCGAGATCGCCGACCGCAGGCGGCAGTCGATCGAGCTGGCCGACGTGTTCGAGCCGTTCATGGGCCTCAGTGCGCCCCTGCCGGAGTCCACTCACTCGATCACCGTGCTGGAGGGGCTCGACCGCATCAACGAGGCGCTGGACCTCGCGACGGCCCAGTGCCGGCACGAGGTGCTCGCGGTCCAGCCGAGCCACCGGCACCCCGAGCGCCGGCTCGTCGAGGCGCTGGAGCGCGACAAGCCCCTGATCGAACGCGGGGTGCGGATCAGGACGCTCTACCAGCACACGGCCCGGTACAGCCCGGAGCGCATCGCGTGGGTGGAGCAGTTCACCGACGGCAAGGCCGAGTACCGCACCATCGACGAACTGGTCGAACGCCTCATCATCTGCGACGAGACGGTCGCCTTCATCCCCACGCGGGACGACCGGCAGGTCGCCCTGGAACTCCGCCACCCCGGTCTGGTGCGGTACCTGATCAAGGTGTTCGAGTTCATGTGGGGCCGGGCGGTCCCGCTGAGCGCGGGGGCCCCGTACGAGACGGCCGCGGACGGCCTCACGGACATCCAGCACTCCATCGCCAAACTGCTCGTGGAGGGGCACGTCGACGAGGCGATCGCCCGCCGGCTGGGCATGAACGTACGTACCTGCCGCGCCCACATAGCGAAGCTGGCCTCCGCCCTCGGCAGCGGCAGCCGCGCCCAACTGGGCTATCTCATCGCACAGTCGGGGATCCTCCAGCAGGACCAGAGAATCCGGGGAGCGAACCGGGCATGACCGGGAACGCGCACGACGACGGACCGCAGGCATGGGACGAGGCGGTCCTGGACCTGTACGCCCGTGCCCTGCGCGAGGGCCATGTACCGGCCGCCCCCGCGTCCGCGGGTGCCACGTCCCTCCTCCGCCTCGGCCTGCTGCATCCCGCCCTCGACGACCCCGGCCGGCTGGAGCCCGTCGCACCGCACGTCGCCCTGCACCGGCTGCTGCGTGCCTCGGCCGAGCGTGTCGCCGAGGAACGCCGCCGCGAGGAGCGGCTGACCGAGGCGCTGGAGCCGCTGCTGCGCACCGCCGGGCCCGACGTGCCGACGACACCCCTCATCGCCCTGCACAGCGGGAAGGAGCGCATCGGCCGGGTCATCGACGAGGCGATGACGGACGCCACCGAACTCCTCTCCGTCCAGCCGTACAGCAGCTACCTCAACCCCGACCCCACTCTCCACGAGCCCGCCCTGAGGCGTGACCAGGCCCTGCTCGACCGCGGTGGCCGGATCCGTGCCCTCTACCAGCACACCCTGCGCCACGCGCCCCCGCTCACCGCCCGCTACGAACGGCTGACGGGCGACGTCGAGGCGCGGACGCTGGACGAGATCACCGAGCGTCTCGTCGTCGTCGACCGCGAGGTGGCGTTCGTCCCGGCCAACGCGGACCGCAGTGCGGCCCTCGAGGTCCGCCACCCGGCGCTGGTGGAGTTCCTGGCGACCATCTTCGACCGCCTGTGGCGCCTGGCCACCCCGATGTACCCGCGAGCCGTCCGGCGGCCCACCCTGAACGGCGTCACCCCACGCCAGCGCGCCATCGCCGCACTGCTCGTCGAGGGCCACACCGACGCCGTCGTCGCCGACCGCCTGGGCATGAACGTGCGCACCGCCCGGGAGCACATCGCCAAGCTGGCCGCGACGCTGGGCAGCGGCAGCCGGGCCCAGCTCGGCTACCTCATCGGGAAGTCCGGGATCCTCGACCGGGACGGGTGACCGCGGGCCCCCGGAAACCGTCGAGGCCGGCCTGGGCGATGCGCACCCCCAGCTGCGTACGGCTCACCGCCCCCAGCGTCTCCGACAGGCGGGCGATGTGCGCCCGGCACGTCCGCACGCTGATGCCCAGCCGCTCCGCGATCACCGCGTCCTGGTGGCCCTCCGCCAGGAGCGCCGCGATGGACTGCTCGCGGTGCGAGATGCCCTCGATGCCGGTGTCGGGCAGCGGCGCGGTCAGCGGGATGGCGAGCCGCCACAGCCGTTCGAAGACGGTGCCCAGGTACTCCACCAGTGCCGGGTGGCGCAGCTCCAGCGCCATGGTGCGCTCGGGGTTGGCCGGGATGAAGGCGACCGTGCGGTCGAAGAGGATCAGCCGCTCGACCACCTCGTCCAGCGTGCGCGCCTCCACCGCGTCGCCCATCAGCTCCAGGTAGGAGAGCAGCCCGTGTCCGTGCCGGGCGACGTGCGTGTAGAGGTCCCGCATGCGCACGCCCCGGCCGCGCAGCGCCATCGCCCGGTGCAGACCCTCCGACAGCTCCGCCTCGCGCCGGATGCCGCCCGGCTGGACGGTGAGCACCTCGGCGCGGCAGGCCTGCGTCGCCTCGTCCATGGCCGCCTGGATGCGTGCGAGCCCGTCCAGCACCCGGATCGCCGGGCCCTCCGCCGCGGACGGCGACGCGGGCACCTGGCGGCCCAGACCGGCGTACCACTCGAAGGCCTCCACGGCCGAACCGACCCGGCGCTGGCTCGCGCGCACCTCGTCGTACATCCCGCGCAGCAGGCGGGTCATGACCTCCTGCGGGGAGGTCGGCACGAGCCAGGCCATGTCGTCGGGGTCGGGGTGCAGCAGGGCGAGTTCGAGCAGGCAGGGCACCGGTTCGGCGTCCCGGCGCGGCAGCCGTCCGCGCCGTACGGCCCGGGAATACACGCGATCCCCGGCCTCGCACAGCCGGTCGGCACCGTGGGGATGCTCATCCGCCCCGCGCCCGGCCATCGCCCATCCCACCCCCGGTTCAGCCACTTTCCGCAGCGCAACTATGCGCGGCCGGGTCCGGCTGTGCAACACGGGCAGGGCCCGCCGCCGGTCACCGGACCGGCGGGTGGCCGAAACGCGACAGGGGCGGCTACTTCAGCTTGAGCTCCGCGCAGGCGGACTTGAGCGCCGGCGTGCAGATGTCGGACACCTCGTAGATGTTGTCCGCGACAACGGTCTCCGCGACGTTGTCCCTCGTCAGGGCGACCACGGGCACGAGCTGCGCCGGGATGTCCCTGTCGGTCGGGCTGTCCACCCGGTCGCGGGTCAGCGCGTCGAACTGGATGTCCCGGCCCTGGACCTTCGCCACCGCCATCTCCGCGGCGCTCTCCGCCTCCTCCGGGTAGGACTTGTACACGCTCATGTACTGCTCGCCCGCGAGGATCCGCTGCACCGCCGCGAGTTCGGCGTCCTGACCGGTGATCGGGGGCAGCTCCGTCACGCCGGCCGCCCGCAGGGCCTTGACGATGCCGCCCGCCATGCCGTCGTTGGCGGAGTAGACCGCCTCGATGTTCTCCGCGCCGATCGCGTTGATCGCCTCGGTCATGTTGGCCTCGGCGTTCTCCGGCTTCCAGTCCTTGGTGTCGTAGGACTTGGCGATGGTCACCTTGCCCTTGAGCTCGGAGAGCGCGCCCGCCTTGAACTGCTTGGCGTTGGGGTCGGTGGACGAGCCGTTCATCATCACGACCTTGTCGGTGATGCTGAGGTCCTCACGCAGCGACTCCAGCAGGGAACGGCCCTGCACCTCGCCGACCAGCTCGTTGTCGAAGGAGATGTACGCGTCGATCGGGCCCTCGGCCAGCCGGTCGTAGGCGATGACCGGGATGCCCGCTTCCTTGGCCTTCTTCACCGAGTCCGCGATGGCGTGGGAGTCGACCGCGTCCAGCACGATGACGTCGACCTTCTGGTCCACCATCCGCTGCATCTGGGTGGCCTGCTTGCCGGCGTCCGCCTCCGCGTTGGCGTACTCGACCGTGCCCTTCCTGTTGGTGAGGGACTCCACCTTGGTCTTGAAGATGGGGTAGTCGAACTGCTCGTACCGCGTGTTGGCCTTCTCCGGCAGCAGCAGCCCCACGGTGATGTCGTCGCCCTTGCTCGGGCTCGCGTCGTCGCTGCTTCCCGTCGCGTTGAGCGCGCCGCAGCCGGCGAGCATGACGGACATCGAGGTGACGGCCACGGATATGGCGATACGACGCATGCGAGGGCTCACTTCAGGTGCGTTTTGGGCGTGGGCACAGCTTTGCGGCCCATGTGACTGAAAAGCCAACGCTTCCGCCCCCGCCGGAGTCAAGCGCGACCACTTAACGAGATGGACACGGCACGGTGCGCTGAACTCGTGAACGACCCGCGAAAGCCCGGCGAACATCATCTGGACACGCCGCCATGCCATGGTCACACACGTGACCGGACATCAGGCGAGGGGCCCGGGGGTTCGACGAACCCCCGGGCCCCTTGACCGACTTCACCTGCGCGGTCAGTCGGACTGCTGACGCTTGGGCCGCCACACCACCAGCGCGCTGGTCTGCTGGACCTCCTGGTACGGCACCAGGTCGCGGCGGTACGAGGCGTGCACCGCGGCCTCGCGCTGACGCATCGCCGCCGCCGCTCCGTCCAGCGCGTCCTCCAGCTCGGCCACCCGGGCCTGGAGGGCCGCGACCTGGTTCTCCAGCTCGATGATGCGCTTGATTCCGGCCAGGTTGATGCCCTCGGTCTGCGACAACTGCTGCACCTGACGGAGCAGTTCGATGTCACGGGCCGAGTAGCGCCGGCCCCGGCCCGCCGTACGGTCCGGGGACACCAGTCCCAGACGGTCGTACTGGCGCAGGGTCTGCGGGTGCAGGCCGGAGAGCTGGGCCGCCACCGAGATGACGTAGACCGGGGTGTCCTGGGTCAGTTCATACGGATTGCGTCGACGGCCGTCCATCGAAATCAAGCTCCCTTCGCGGCCTGGAACAGCTCCGCCCGCGGATCCTCCTCCGCGGTCGCCTCGCGATACGCCTCAAGCGCGTCACGAGCCTTCCCCGACAGGTCCTTGGGAACACTCACCTCGACGGTGACCAGCAGATCCCCGCGGGTGCCGTCCTTGCGCACCGCGCCCTTGCCCCGCGCCCGCATGGTGCGGCCGTTGGGCGTGCCCGGCGGCAGCTTCAGCGTGACCGGGGGGCCGCCGAGCGTCGGCACCCGGATCTCACCGCCGAGGGCCGCCTCGGGATACGTCACCGGGACCGTGACGGTCAGGTTGTCGTCCTTGCGGCCGAACACCGGGTGGGCGCCGACGTGCACGACGACGTACAGGTCGCCGGCGGGTCCGCCGCGCTCGCCCGGGGCGCCCTTGCCGCGCAACCGGATCCGCTGCCCGTCGCTGACCCCCGCGGGGATCCGCACCTGCATCGTCCGCGAGGACTTCGCGCGGCCACTGCCCTTGCAGACCTCGCAGGGCTCCTCCGCGATCAGACCGCGGCCCTTGCAGTCGGGGCACGGATCGGTGAGTGAGAAGCCGCCGCCGGAGCCCCGCGCCACCTGTCCGGTGCCGACGCAGGTCGGGCACACGCGCGGTGTGCCGTGCTTGTCGCCGGTGCCCGAACAGGCCTTGCAGGCCGCCTGCGACGACATCCGCAACGGGACGGTCGCACCCTCGATCGCCTCGGTGAAGCTGAGCGTCACCTCGGACTCGATGTCCTGGCCGCGTCGCGGCTGGGTGCGCGTGGTGCCCGTGCCGCCGCGGTTGAAAAGGCCCCCGAAGACGTCACCCAGGCCGCCGCCGAAGCCGCCGCCCGCCTGGCCGCCGGCCTGGCCCCCGAAGAGGTCACCCAGGTCGAAGTTGAAGGAGCCGCCGCCCGCGCCCGGCCCCGGACGGAATCCTCCGTTGCCGAAGAGCGCGCGTGCCTCGTCGTACTCCTTGCGCTTCTTGGGGTCGCCGAGGACGTCGTTCGCCTCGGAGATCTCCTTGAACCGCTCCTCCGCCTTGGTGTTGCCCTTGTTGGCGTCCGGGTGGAACTCGCGGGCGAGCTTCCGGTACGCCTTCTTGATCTCGGCCTCGGTGGCGTCCTTGGGGACGCCGAGGACCTTGTAGTAGTCCTTCTCGATGAAGTCCTTGGTGCTCATCCCCGACGTCCCTCCTTCCCTGCGTCAGCTCCTGCGTCAGCCCTCGTCCGGGCCACCGCTCTCCTTGTTCTCCGAGCCGTCCTGCGCCTCGGTGCCCTCCTCGGCCGGCAGAGGCGTCTGTGCGCCCGGCTGGGGCTCGGCGACGGCCACCCGCGCGGGGCGGATGGTGCGCTCGCCGATGCGGTACCCCGGCTGCAGGATCGCCACGCACGTCGTCTCGGTGACGTCCGGCGCGTAGCTGTGCATCAGCGCCTCGTGGATCGTCGGGTCGAAGGACTCGCCCTCCTTGCCGAACTGCTGGAGGCCCAGCTTGGCCACCGTGGTCTCCAGCGACTCCGCGACGGACTTGAAGCCGCCGACGAGCTCGCCGTGTTCACGGGCCCGGCCGATGTCGTCGAGCACGGGAAGCAGCTCGGTCAGGAGGTTCGCCACGGCGACCTCCTTGACCGCGACGCGGTCCCGCTCGACCCGGCGGCGGTAGTTCTGGAACTCCGCCTGGAGACGCTGGAGGTCCGCCGTGCGTTCGTTGAGCGCCGTGCGCGCCTGGTCCAGCTGGGCCACCAGGGCGGCGTTCTGGTCCGTGTCCCCGGCCGGGGCCGCCCCCTCCTCCGCGGAGGGTGTGGCGGCGGCCTTCGGCTCGGCGTCGTCGGTGGGTGCGCCGGAGGGGACGTCGGGCTGCTGCGACTGCTCGTCGAAGCCCGGGGTCTCCTCGGTCACGCCGCACCGTCCTTGCGGTCCTCGTCGACGATCTCCGCGTCGACGACGTCGTCATCGGCCTTCGCCTGACCGGCGTCCGCGCCGGCGGACGCGCCGCCCGCCGCCTGGGCGCCCTGGGCGTCGGCGTACATCGCCTGGCCCAGCTTCTGGGAGACGGCCGCGACCTTCTCCGTGGCGGTGCGGATCTCGGCGGTGTCGTCGCCCTTGAGCTTCTCCTTCAGCTCGGCGACGGCGCCCTCGACCTCGGTCTTGATGTCGGCGGGGACCTTGTCCGCGTTGTCGCCGAGGAACTTCTCGGTCTGGTAGACGAGCTGCTCGCCCTGGTTGCGGGCCTCGGCGGCCTCGCGGCGGGCGTGGTCCTCCTCCGCGTACTTCTCGGCCTCCTGGCGCATCCGGTCGACCTCGTCCTTCGGGAGCGAGGAGCCGCCGGTGACGGTCATCTTCTGCTCCTTGCCGGTGCCGAGGTCCTTCGCCGTGACGTGCATGATGCCGTTGGCGTCGATGTCGAAGGAGACCTCGATCTGCGGGACGCCACGCGGCGCCGGGGGCAGACCGGTCAGCTCGAACATGCCGAGCTTCTTGTTGTACGCGGCGATCTCGCGCTCGCCCTGGTAGACCTGGATCTGCACCGACGGCTGGTTGTCCTCGGCCGTGGTGAAGATCTCGGAGCGCTTCGTCGGGATCGTGGTGTTGCGCTCGATCAGCTTGGTCATGATGCCGCCCTTGGTCTCGATGCCGAGGGACAGCGGGGTGACGTCGAGCAGCAGGACGTCCTTGACCTCGCCCTTGAGCACACCGGCCTGGAGCGCGGCGCCGATGGAGACGACCTCGTCCGGGTTGACGCCCTTGTTGGCCTCCTTGCCGCCGGTCAGCTCCTTGACGAGCTCGGCAACGGCGGGCATGCGGGTGGAGCCGCCGACGAGGACGACGTGGTCGATCTCGTTGACGGAGATGCCGGCGTCCTTGATGACGTTGTGGAACGGCGTCTTGCAGCGCTCCAGGAGGTCCGCGGTCAGCTGCTGGAACTGGGCGCGGGTCAGCTTCTCGTCGAGGTGCAGGGGGCCCTCGGCGGAGGCGGTGATGTAGGGGAGGTTGATCGTGGTCTCGGTGGACGAGGACAGCTCGATCTTCGCCTTCTCGGCGGCCTCACGCAGACGCTGCAGCGCCATCTTGTCCTTGGCCAGGTCCACGCCGTGCCCGGACTGGAACTGCTTGACCAGGTAGTCGACGACGCGCTGGTCCCAGTCGTCACCGCCGAGGTTGTTGTCACCGTTGGTGGCCTTCACCTCGACGACACCGTCGCCGATCTCCAGCAGGGAGACGTCGAACGTACCGCCACCGAGGTCGAAGACCAGGATGACCTGCTCGTCCTTGTCGAGGCCGTACGCCAGGGCGGCGGCCGTCGGCTCGTTGACGATGCGCAGCACGTTCAGACCGGCGATCTCGCCGGCCTCCTTGGTCGCCTGGCGCTCGGCGTCGTTGAAGTACGCCGGGACGGTGATGACCGCGTCCGTGACCTTCTCGCCCAGGTACGACTCCGCGTCACGCTTCAGCTTCTGCAGCACGAAGGCGCTGATCTGCTGCGGGTTGAAGGGCTTCCCGTCGAGCTCGATCTTCCAGTCGGTGCCCATGTGGCGCTTGACCGACCGGATGGTCCTGTCGACGTTGGTCACCGCCTGACGCTTGGCCACCTCGCCGACCAGCACCTCACCGTTCTTGGCGAAGGCGACGACGGACGGCGTGGTCCTGGCGCCCTCGGCGTTGGTGATGACGGTGGGCTCGCCGCCCTCCAGAACGCTGACGACGGAGTTAGTCGTGCCCAGGTCGATGCCGACCGCACGTGCCATTTCAATTCCTCCAGCTGACTTGAGTGGAACGGACTCAAGCATGCATGACGTACGCCGCAGGGTCAACAGAGCTGAGTCGAGCCGACTCAAGTCTTATCCGTTCCTTACACGCAACTGCCCTGTGACCTGCGACGACGCACTGGAAGACCGTTGACGGGGACGGAAAACGGGGGTGACGGGAAGGCGGACGAGCGCGAGGACGACCACCACGGCGACCGCCGCCACCCACAGCACCGCACCCCCGGACACCCGCCCGGTGTGCATGCCCACCCCCACCAGTACCCCGCCCAGCGAGGCCACACCGAGCAGGACGGTCACCGCACGCGGAGCGACCCCCAGCCGCCTGAGCCGGTGCCCGAGATGGTCCGGCCGCCCGCGCGTCAGGGGCCACCGCGCCAGCCGCCGCGCGAGCACCACCAGGACGGCGTCCGCGCACACCACCGCGGTCACCGCGAACAACACCCCGGCACCGGCGCCGATTCCCTGCCCGGCCCGCACGAAGACCGCCGCCGAGGCCAGCAGGAACCCCGTGAACAGCGCACCGCACGCGCCGAGCGCCGCCCGCGCGGGATGCCAGTTGTGCAGCAGGAACCCGGCGAGCGCGGCGGCCAGCACGCTCAGCAGCACCGCGATCCCGTCCATCAGTTCGGCCGCGGCGCAGGCCGCCACCCCGAACGCGGTCACCGTTCCCACGGTGCCGGCCAGCCCGTCGGCGTGGTCGAGGCCCCGGAAGGCGGCGGCGACGGCGACGATCCATACCGCGGCGAGCACCCCGCCCGGCACCCCCGTCTCCCCGTACGGCACGACGAGCGCGGCCGCCACGGCCGTACCGGCGACGGGCACCCACCACCGCAGCCGCCAGACGTCGACGGCCAGCCCCAGCGCGCCCACGCACGCCCCGGCGGCCAGCAGCCGCCCGACCCCGGTGCCGAGCGGCGCGACACCGGCCGCGTCCCCGGCGAGGGCGACCAGCCCGGTGACCAGCCCGACGGCCACTCCCCCGGACAGCGGCACCGGGCGCCGCCGTCTGCGGTCCTGGATTCCCAGGCGCAGGAGGGGCGCCCGCAGCACTCCCGTGAGGAGGGCGGACAGCAGCAGGGCGGTGGCGGCGGCGACGATCCCGTAGAGCACGGATATAAGTTAGGTGCGTATGGACCGATTTGGCGTGAATAACACGATTGGATCCCGGACGCCATCCGGGACGGCCCCAGGGGTCACCCCCATAGGTGACCCTCAGCGATTCAGATCACCCCGCGCCCGGCTACAGTGCGGCCGGAGATCGGGGTAGTCTCAGACGGACTGCATAAGTTACCGCTTAGTAATCTCGGGGAAGCCGTAGTGGAGCCCCCGGGGACGCCCGGAAATCCCTCTCCAAACCCCTCGCAGGCCCGAGGAGCCCCCATGCAACTCGCCGCGATCATCGTGTCGCTGGTCCTGACCGTGGTCGGCGTTGCGCTGCTCGCACGCGCGATCGGCCAGTTCGTCCGGCACTTCAAGCTGGGCCAGCCGGTCCCGGCCGGCGCCCGGACCGACAATCCCTACCAGCGCAGTGTGACCCTGGTGCGGGAGTTCCTCGGCCACACCCGCATGAACCGGTGGGGCATCGTCGGCATCGCCCACTGGTTCGTCGCCGTCGGCTTCCTGACGCTGCCGCCGACCCTCGCCCAGGCCTTCGGCCAGCTCTTCCAGGCCGACTGGGTGCTGCCGGTCATCGGCGGCTTCCTGCCGTTCGAGATGTACATCGAGTTCATCGGCGTGATGACCGTGCTGGGCATCGCCGTCCTCATCGTCATCCGGCTGCTGAGCCTGCCGTCGCGTCCGGGCCGCAAGTCCCGCTTCGCGGGATCCAAGGCGGGTCAGGCGTACTTCGTCGAGTACGTCATCCTCACCATCGGCCTCGCGATCTACGTCCTGCGCGGCCTCGAAGGCGCCCTGCACCACGTGGACGGCTACGAGGCGGCGTACTTCGCCTCGTACCCGCTGGTCCTCGCCTTCGACGGCCTGTCGGTCGAGACGCTGCAGAACCTGGTCTACCTGGCCGCCATGATCAAGATCGGGACTTCGTTCGTCTGGATGATCGTGGTCTCGCTCAACACCAACATGGGCGTGGCCTGGCACCGCTTCCTCGCCTTCCCGAACATCTGGTTCAAGCGTGAGGCCGACGGCGGGACGGCACTCGGCGCCCTCCAGCCGATGACCTCCGGCGGCAAGCCGATCGACTTCGCCGACCCCGGTGACGACGACGTCTTCGGCGTCTCCCAGGTCGAGCAGTTCTCCTGGAAGGGCCTGCTGGACTTCTCCACCTGCACCGAGTGCGGCCGCTGCCAGTCGCAGTGCCCCGCCTGGAACACGGGCAAGCCCCTCTCCCCCAAGCTCCTGATCATGTCCCTGCGCGACCACGCGCACGCCAAGGCCCCCTACCTGCTGGCCGGCGGCGGCAAGACGATGGAGGGCGAGGAGAAGGCGTCCGAGGAGCAGCTGGCCGGCGTCCCCGCCGCCGCCCTCGCCGAGGCCGAGCGCCCGCTGATCGGCACCGCCGAGGAGAACGGCGTCATCGACCCGGACGTCCTGTGGTCCTGCACCACCTGCGGTGCCTGCGTCGAGCAGTGCCCCGTCGACATCGAGCACGTCGACCACATCGTCGACATGCGCCGCTACCAGGTGATGATCGAGAGCGCGTTCCCCTCCGAGGCGGGCACGATGCTCAAGAACCTGGAGAAGAAGGGCAACCCCTGGGGCCTGGCGAAGAAGCAGCGCCTGGAGTGGACCAAGGAGGTCGACTTCGAGGTCCCGGTCGTCGGCAGGGACCTCGAGGACCTCTCCGAGGTCGAGTACCTGTACTGGGTCGGCTGCGCCGGCGCCCTGGAGGACCGCGCCAAGAAGACCACGAAGGCCTTCGCGGAACTCCTCCACATCGCGGGCGTCAAGTTCGCGATCATGGGCGGCGACGAGAAGTGCACCGGTGACTCGGCACGGCGGCTGGGCAACGAGCCGCTGTTCCAGGAGCTCGGCATGGAGAACGTCATGTCCCTCAACGCCGCGTTCGGCGAGGAGATGGACGACGACGGCAAGGTCACCGAGGAGTCCCGCAAGCCCAGGTCGGCGAAGAAGATCGTCGCCACCTGCCCGCACTGCCTCAACACCCTCGGCAACGAGTACCCGCAGCTCGGCGGCGACTACGAGGTCATCCACCACACCCAGCTGCTCCAGCACCTGGTGGACGAGGGCAAGCTGATCCCGGTCACCCCGGTCGAGGGGCTCATCACCTACCACGACCCGTGCTACCTGGGCCGCCACAACAAGATCTACACGCCCCCGCGCGAGATCATCGGCAAGGTCCCGGGCCTGCGCAACGAGGAGATGCACCGCCACAAGGAGCGCGGCTTCTGCTGCGGCGCCGGCGGCGCCCGCATGTGGATGGAGGAGCGGATCGGCAAGCGCATCAACAACGAGCGCGTCGACGAGGCGCTGGCGCTGAACCCCGACATCGTCTCGACCGCCTGCCCGTTCTGCCTGGTCATGCTGACCGACTCGGTCAACGGCAAGAAGAACGACGGCAAGGCGAAGGAGTCCATCCAGGTCGTCGACGTCGCCCAGCTGCTGCTGGAGTCCGTCAAGACGCCGAGCGACCCGGCCGGCGACGAGGAGAGCGAGACCGCTCCGGAGCCGGAACCGGTGAAGTGACGAGACCGCGAACATGACGAAGGGGCCGTCCAACAGGACGGCCCCTTCGCCGTGTTCGGCCCCCGGAGCCCGGGATCCGGAAAACACCGAGCACCCGTACAACCCTCCCGGGCCCTCGCCGGTCTCATGGTCGCCGACCGTCGGGTGAACCGCCGGACAACTCCCGGCGAACCCGCACGGTCCCGGCACCTCATCGACTCCGGATGCCCACCGGGCATCCCCCGCATGCCGCAGGAGAACCCGCATGCACCGACGCACGAGACTCGCCCTCGCCTCGGCCACCGCCGTCGCGCTCACGGGCGGTCTGCTCACCTTCGTCGCCTCGCCCGCGACGGCCGCCGACTCCACGCACGTCGCCCTGGCCGACTTCAACGGCGACGGCCGGGGCGACGTGGCCTCCTCGGTCAACGGCGCCTACGTCGCCGGCAAGAGCTGGGCCGGACAGTTCGTCGTCCTCTACGGCACCTCCACCGGAGTGTCGTCCGCCCAGCGTCACACCCTCAGCCAGGACTCCCCCGGCGTACCCGGCGGCGCCGAAGCCGGTGACAACTTCGGCTACGACCACGCGTACGCCGACTTCAACGGCGACGGCTACGACGACGTCGCCGTCTCCGCCCCGTACGAGGACCTCGGCAGCGACAAGGACGGCGGCCTCCTCACCATCCTGTGGGGATCGGCCTCCGGCCTCACCGGCAAGGGCGTGACCGTCCCCGACCCGGCCCCCTCCTCGCACGACCTGTGGGGCAAGAACCTCGCCGCCGGCGACTTCGACGGCGACGGCCGGGCCGACCTGGCCGTCGGCAGCGACCAGGCCACCCTGCACATCTTCAAGGGCGGCTTCAGCACCGCGGGCACGCCCGGCGGCCGCTACACCGTCAAGCCGCCGATCCAGGGCGGCGGCGACGGGGGCGGCCCGCTGAACCTGACCGCCGGGGACGTCAACAGCGGCGCCACCGACCTGGTGGTCGACGGCTACGAGACCACCTCCGCGTACGGCTGGAACCGGAACTACTTCATCCCCGGCTCCCCGAGCGGCCTGCAGGTCTCCGCGGTCAAGACCCTCAAGCCCGGCGTCATCACCGCGATCGGCGACATCGACAACGACGGCTTCGGCGACATCGTCAGCGGCGCCCAGTGGGACTCCACGCTCGACGACGGCACGCCGATCCCCGACTCCGCCAAGGGCGGCAAGGTCTGGGTCACCCAGGGCTCGGCCACCGGCCCGCTCACCGGCTCCGCCACCGGCATCACCCAGGACACCGGCAACGTGCCCGGCGGGTCCGAGAGCAACGACTACTTCGGCTACGAACTCGACCTCGGCGACGTCAACGCCGACGGCTTCCTCGACCTCGCCATCGGTGTCGCCGGCGAGAACCTCGGGACCGAGTCCGACACCGGCATGGTCATCGTCCTCTACGGCACCGCCGACGGTCTGAACACCGCCTCCGGCGCCCAGGCCTTCGAGCAGAACACCACGGGCGTCCCGGGCGGCAACGAGGACAACGACGCCTTCGGCCTGGACGTCAAGCTCGACGACGTCACCGGCGACGGCAGGGCCGACCTGATCGTCGGCTCCGCCGAGGACAAGGGCGACGGCGCGATCGTCTACCTGCCGTCCAACGGCACGAAGATCACCACGAGCGGCTCCCGCTTCATCTCCCCCAGCACGTCGGGCGTCTCCACCGCGGGCACCCCGTACTTCGGCTCCAACTTCGCCGACTGACCGGGGCACGTCCCCCGCGCCGGGCCCGCACACCACCGCGGGCCCGGCCGACGGCCCTCCCTCCTCCGGCCCTCCCACCTCCGTAGGACCCGGCCGCCCCGCGGCCCTCCGCAGGACGGACCGAGGGGCTGACGACCCCTTAGGGGATGTCACAGCTCGGCCGCAATGCCCGGCCCGGAAGCCGGGGCCCGGCACGCGGCCGCCGGGGACCAGGTACGTTCGATGACGTGGCTGGATTCAGGATCGGACGCGGCCGGGACAACAACGGCGCTCCTCACGCGCGACCGCAACAACCCCCGTACGGACAGCAGACGCCGCCGGGGCCGTCGTACGGCTACCCGCAGGCGCCGCAGCCGTACCCGCAGCAGCCGTCGCACGGCAGCGGCGGCGGGCCGTGGCCGCACGCGAACGGTGGTCACCCGGGCCACGGCGGTCACGGAGGGCAGGGACGCCACGGCGAACCCGAGTACTTCGGCGACGGCACGCACCCCCACGGCGCCCCGCACGACCCGTACGCGGCGAACAACCCGGGCCACACCCAGGCCTTCTCGATCAACGACGACCCCTACCACCAGGGCGAGACCTACCGCGCCGGCTCCGCCCCGCCGCCCGGACCGGTCGGCCCCCGGCTGCACTGGAAGGACCTGCTGAAGGGCATCGTCCTGGCGCCCGCGCAGACGTTCCTCCGGATGCGCGACTACACGGTGTGGGGCCCCGCCCTCGTCGTCACCTTCCTCTACGGCCTGCTCGCCGTCTTCGGCTTCGACGGCGCCCGCGAGGACGCCATCAACGCCACGCTGTCGAACGCGGTCCCCATCGTCCTGACGACGGCCGTCGCGATGGTGTTCAGCGCGTTCGTCCTGGGCGTGGTCACCCACACCCTGGCCCGCCAGCTCGGCGGCGACGGCGCGTGGCAGCCCACGGTCGGCCTCTCCATGCTGATCATGTCCCTCACGGACGCGCCCCGCCTGGTCTTCGCCATGTTCGCCGGCGGCGACGCCACCTTCGTCCAGCTCCTCGGCTGGGCCACCTGGGTGGCGGCCGGCACCCTGCTCACGGTCATGGTCAGGCGCTCCCACGACCTGCCCTGGCCGAAGGCCCTGGGCGCGTCGGCGATCCAGCTGATCGCGCTGCTGTCGATCGTGAAGCTGGGCACGTTCTGACCCACGGCCACTAGGAGAGGGGCCCCCGATGGGAGCCCCTCTTCACTCTTTCCGCCCTGCCGCCCTGCCGCTCTAAGCGTCGAGCACCTGTCCGTCCCGCCGGACCACCGGCGGTTCGACGGACCACGGGAAGTTGATCCACTCGTCGGTCCGCTTCCACACGTATTCGCACTTCACCAGCGACTGCGTCTTCTCGTAGACGACGGCGCTGCGCACCTCGGCGACGGCGTCGAGGCAGAAGTCGCGCACCAGCTTGAGCGTCTTGCCGGTGTCGGCGACGTCGTCCGCGATCAGCACCTTCTTGTCGGTGAAGTCGATGGCGCTGGGCACGGGCGCGAGCATGACGGGCATCTCGAGGGTGGTCCCGACGCCGGTGTAGAACTCGACGTTGACCAGGTGGATGTTCTTGCAGTCGAGGGCGTAGGCGAGCCCGCCGGCGACGAAGACACCACCGCGCGCGATGCTCAGCACCACGTCGGGCCGGTACCCGTCGTCGGCGATGGTCTGGGCGAGCTCCCGGACGGCGACGCCGAACTGCTCGTAGGTGAGGTTCTCGCGCACGCCGCTCACACCTGCGTCCGGTGGAAGTTCAGGTACGACCGGGAGGCCGTCGGCCCCCGCTGCCCCTGGTACCGGGAGCCGTACCGCTCACTGCCGTACGGGTGCTCGGCGGGCGAGCTGAGCCGGAACATGCACAGCTGCCCGATCTTCATCCCGGGCCAGAGCTTGATGGGCAGCGTCGCGAGGTTGCTGAGCTCCAGGGTCACGTGCCCGGAGAAGCCGGGGTCGATGAACCCGGCGGTGGAGTGGGTGACCAGGCCCAGCCGCCCGAGCGAGCTCTTCCCCTCCAGCCGTGAGGCCAGGTCGTCGGGGAGCGTGATGACCTCGTACGTGCTGGCCAGCACGAACTCACCGGGGTGCAGGATGAACGGTTCGTCCCCCTCCGGCTCCACGAGCCGGGTCAGATCCGTCTGCTCGACCGACGGATCGATGTGGGGGTACCGGTGATTCTCGAACACCCGGAAGTAGCGGTCGAGGCGTACGTCGATGCTGGACGGCTGCACCATGGATTCGTCGTAGGGATCGATCCGCACCCGCCCGGCGTCGATCTCGGCCCGGATGTCCTTGTCTGAGAGAAGCACGCCCCGAGAATACGCAAGGCGCGCGGAACGCCCGCAACCGGCCGCCCGCGCGCCCACCTCCTGTGTCTTTCTCTCCCGTCCTCTCCCGTCTCTCCCGCTACCGCTTCAGCAGGGTCACCGGCACGACGCTGCGGAGCCGCGCACAGCGCGGACACCGCAGAAGCCGGCCGGGGCCGAGTCGCTCGGCCTGCTGCATCGGGAACGAGGTGGCGGTGAACACGTGCCCATCGGCACAGCGGACGACGGTGCGCTCCATCAAGTCCAAGAGTCCCTTCCCCAAGAGCCGCGTCTGGCTTGCTGCCCTGACGACAAAAGCCACGTTACGGGATCAAAGGAACGACCCTCCAGGCGGCACCCCGCACCCGCCCGACCCGCTTCACGGTACGCCCCGACGTCTGCCCTCCGCAGCCGCTTCCACACCCTGAACCACCCTGAAACACAGTCAGGCCCACGGGTCTTGAACACCGGGGGCCTGGCATGGGGTAGAGTGAGCGAGCGTCCGGACACCGTTCATGCGACGGGGTCTGGATCTTTCGCGGGTGTAGTTTAATGGTAGAACATCAGCTTCCCAAGCTGAGAGCGCGAGTTCGATTCTCGTCACCCGCTCCACGCAAAACCCCCAGGTCATCGACCCGGGGGTTCTTTGTTGTCCGGACCGGTGAGCGGGTGCCGCACCACAACCGCACCATTAGCCCGCCGACGACTCCTCCCTGTGGTGCGCACGGTCGTCGGTGTGGTGCTTCGCACGCTCGGTGCGTACGAGGTCGTCCAGCCCGGCGGCGACCTCCCGCTGCCGCTCCTCGTCGGAGTGCTGGTAGATCAGCGCCGCCTTCTCGGAGGACTGGCCGGCGCGCGCCATCGTGTCCCGGAGGGTGGCGCCCGAGCGGGTCGCCAGGGTGTGCCCGGTGTGACGGAGATCGTAGAAGCGGAAGCCGTCCGGGAGGCCAGCGCTCCCGCGAGCCCGCCGCCACTTCCGCCCGAAGGTCGTACGCCGGAAGGCCGCGCCCTTCTCCCCCACGAAGACCAACCCGTCCGGGCCCTTCTCGGCGAACCAGTCGAGGTGCCGCTTCACCTCCTTCCGGAGGAAGGGCGGCAGGACGACCACGCGAGCACCCGCGTCGGACTTGGTCGGCCTGGGTGCCCGCTTGCCGTTGGTCCGCTCCGGCTCGGCGACCCGCACGCGGATCACGAGGTTGTCGATGTCGACGTCCCGACGGCGGAGGCCGGCCAGCTCTTCCGGCCGCATCGGACCGTAGGCGCCGAGGTAGACCATGAGCCGCCAGCGGATGCCGATCGCGTCGGCGAGCGCGTCGACCTGGGCGACGGTTGCGATGCGCCGTTCCGCCGCCGACTCCTTGCCCGCCCCTTTGATCCGGCACGGGTTGCGCGTGATCAGGTCGTCGTCGACGACCGTCTCAAGAATGCCCTTGAGCAGGCGGTACGCCTTGGCGACGGTGGTCTTTGCCTTGGTGGCGCGGAGCCGTTCGGCGCGCCACTCACGCACGCGGGGAGCCGTGATCTCGTCCAGGTCGAGCCCGCCGAACGCCGGGAGGATGTGCAGGCGGAGCAGGTGCCGGTACAGATCCTCAGTTCGGACGGCCAGCTCCCGCTCCTCGACCCACTTCTCGGCGTAGACACCGAAGTTGACGGCCCCGGCGTCTTACCTGCACGAGCAGTCTGGTTCTCCAGCAGCTTGGCCCACAGATGGACCCCGATCACCGGACTCAGCTCAGTTACGGATCAGGGACTAAACCATTTCCCCGGGTGTCAACCAGCGCCGCTTCCATCCGCCGGCGTCTCTGCAAGGGCGGCGCCGTGTAGAAGACAGGCTGGTGGAGCGCGCTGATGACCAGGGGCGGCGCCTGACAAGACCCATCACCCAAACAGAGTACTAGACGGTGCCAAAATTAAGCCGCTAAGCCATTCTAAATTAAGATCCCCATTCTTTATGGTGTCGATTCGACCTTCCGGAGCCCCCATGAAAAGCTCAGACTTTTCCAAGCAGTGCAAAATAAATCTAACGACACAAAGCGGGCAGACAATAGGGCAGGTGACTGCCATTCACGTGGGAAGGGATCACGCTCGGCCGCTCATTGCGCAAGTCCGCCCGGAAAGAGGTGGCACCCCCAGGCTCGTACCGCTCATCGGCGGAACATATCGGGCCAACAAAGAACATGGGTTTGACGTAATCGAGGTCCCGCATAGTGCAGAAATAGTCGAGAGCAGCCCCACGAAGGCTGCTATCGCCATTCTTTCCGAGCGGGAACTAGTCAAGGTATTTGATCATTATGGAATCGAACTGCACAAGATGGGGGCGAAAAGTCGAAATCAGGCATTTAGGGTAGCCTATAAATATAGAGTGAAGGGGCGAAAACGGCGTCTGCCGAAAGGCGGGCCGCCCGCGATACCCATACCCGGCGACCCCAAGATTCCAGGTTTCGACTACGACGATATACCCGACCCCCAACCGCCTGAGCCGTCGGCTAAGGAGTAGTAGCAGAATGTCGCAACCATCAGCTTCACCACCTCAGGGGCCCACTCAACAAAGCGGTCAAGAATTTACAGCCCTCAACGCTGCTAACCAGCGAATTCGCGACGCGGCGAAATGGCTTATTGGGAGCTCAGCGGCGGTAGGTGCGGCATTGATGGCTGGCAGTCAGCTATCAAACATAGGAAGGCTTGATTGGGGCTGGCGCCTATGGATAGCGCTTGCAGGAGCAGCCCTTGGTCTTATCGCAGTTGTTTGGGCAATCTGGCTGGCGGTGAGGCTACTCATACCAGTAATCGTAACAATCAATCAGCTGGACGAACAGTGGCGAAAGCCCACCAAGGATTTCGAGCGTGCTGTCGAATTCTTCAAGGCGGAACCTGCACAACTCGGCGAAAATTGGAACACTCCCGCAGATCTAAAAAAGGATCGAGACGACACCGAAAAAAATAGGAAAGAAGCCAAGAGGCAAGGGAAATGCGAAGAAGTCAAGAAACTTGAGAAACGCAGTGAGCAGATCAGGAAGTGGATACGGTCAATCCAGCAGGTTGCCCAAAACAGAACTTTGGAAGGGAGATTTGATAGGACACTAAAATGGCTCATCTGTGCGGCTCTTCTGGCCGCGATTGGGATCGTAAGCTTTGCTTGGGCGTCAAATCCGCCAGACAAGCAACCGTCTGCCACCCTGAAGAATGCCAGGCTCGTTGGCGCCAATCTGCGAGATGCGAATCTGAAAGATGCAAATCTGGAAAATTCCGACTTGACGAACGCTGATCTGACAGGTGCCGACCTCTCCGGCGCCTCCATTACTGGAGTTAGATGGAAGAACACAACCTGCCCAGATGGAGTAAATAGTGACTCGGTTGGCCTGACGTGCGCTGGCCATTTGCGGTAGGGCGAATCTTGCCCAGCCGAGCGTCAGGTGCCCCGCGTACGGCCGTGCCACCCCTGTGCCAGAACGGACGGGGACTCACGGGGCACCGGAGCTCACGGAGGTGACTTTGGCTGGACTCCGCCAAGACCGGAGTCCGCAGGCCGCACCCGTGATCGCCCAACCACGCTCCTGAAGTAAGTGGTTGTCCAGCCCCGTCACTGAGTCCGCACCCGCTTCCCCGTTCACCCAGGTCTGTTCGGGCAGATAGAGCCGACGGTCGATCAACGCCCTGCCTCTGCTGGAGGCGTAGGCGAGGAACACGCCGACCTGGCTGTTTTCGATCCGGCCTGCGGTGCCCGTGTACTGCCGCTGCACGCCCGTCGAGCTCCGGCCCTTCTTCAGGAACCCCGTCTATCGACGATCAGTACGCCGTCGTCGGCGCCGAGGTTCTCGAAGACGTAGGCGCGGACGTCGTCGCGAACTTCATCGGCATCCCAACGGGCGGATCGCAGCAGCCGCTGCATCGGCCCGGGACGGTCGTGGTCGGCTTGTTCGGCCAGCTGCCAGCAGTTTTTCCGCTCGGTTTGGGACAGCAGTCGGAGCAGATAGGCGCGGGTGGTCGCCCGCGGTTCCACCCTGCGGAACCGGCCCGCGATCCGGGCCACGGCCTGGTCGAACATGGCCCGCCAGCGGGCTGTGTCTATGCTGTGGCCCGCGGCCACTGCACGATCTTCAGGAGTCCACACAACTCTTGATGATCACGCGGTGGCCGCTTCAGTTCCCGTACCCGTGCCCAGGTGGTGCCAGGCATGGCTGCACCCGTGGGCGCAGAACCGAGCCCGTCGCCGCTTGTCAGCCACGCCGAGCAGCGCGACCAGCCGTCGGAACGCCATGACGCGTTCGTCCTGCGGCAGGTTGATGATCTTTGTCAGCTGCTCCGTGAGGCGCCCGCGTGTGATCAGCACGGCCGGGGTGTGCGTGGGCCGGATCCCGGCTCTGCGGATGCTCTCGGATCCGTCCTCGGTGAGGGCCCGGGCCTGGATGCAGAACCCGGCCAGATCGCGCAGGACTTCGAACTGCTCGGTGCCGGCCAGGCTCTCGAACCAGTCGACGCCCTGATCAAGCGGATGGATGCCTTGTGCCAGCCCGTTCAGGACCATCGCGCGCTCGTCCATCCCGCCTCACTTCCACAACACCCCAGACCGTCGACCTTGCACGGCCATCGGACCAGATCGCGAAATGTGACTGGAGTATTAGCTGGGAATTGAGCGGCTCCGGGTGGGCGACGTATCGACTCGCCGACGGCACGTCGGAGAGGGTGGACACCGTCAGCTACTGCACTGACGGTGTCCACCGACCTGTTGCATGGAGTGGCGGAGCTCTATGGAGTAGCCGACTCCCGGCGAGTCTCCTTCGACCTCGAACCCGCAGAGGTGAGGTGGCGGCTCCGGCGTCGGGGGGAGGATGTGGAGATCACCATCTACCGGTTCCTGGACATGTCCACGAGTTGGGACGCCCCCGATGACGAGGGAGCCCGCTGCTGGCACTCCGCACAGCCGCGCAGCGCGCTGGGCCATGTGATCGTGGAGGCCGCTGAGGCCGTGTTGAGGACTCACGGCAAAGCCGGCTACCGGAAGAAGTGGGTACAGCATTCCTTCCCCAGCGCAGCTCTGGACGACCTCCGACGGCTGCATCGGCAAGACGACGAGTGCCGGCACGAGGGCTGCCAGATCAGCGCTGACTCCTGACATCAGCGGCTGAAATCAACGAGGTCGGACGGCGGCATACAGCGGCATCCGCGCGCGACTGCCGGACCAGCCGCCGACGGCCCCCGGAGCGGTCGTTGATCGAACTCCTAAAGCGGTGTTCACCCCGCCAGCCAGGTCAGGGCAAGGGAGAGAAGCCGGCGGACTGGTCGAGGTGGAACGGCGAGCCCGCGCGAGTGGGCACCCACCCCTGTCGTAGGGCGGATGCAATGGCATTGGCGACATCGGAAGGCAGCACCGAGTTACCTGAGCCTCCAAGCCAGTTGTTGAGGTGAGGCTGATTCGTGGTGACGACGAGGGTCGTCCCGGGACGATCCGCATGCTCCACGGCATAAGTGCACGGCGACCAGCAGAGAGCCTGACTGTAGGTAGGTCTGCGGCGCAGCCGCCAGCGGTAGACCGTGCCGTCGACGACTATGCGCCGTGTCCCCTTACGGCCCAGTGCCATGCCTGCCCCTCTCGATGCCGAGATGCTAGCGGGCCCGCTCACAGCGGAGGCGCAATATGGTGTCCGGGCCATTCCTGGGCCGTCCAACACCAACCGACAACGACAGAAGCCCACGGCATCTGAACTGGTCAGAGCCGTGGGCTTCGCTAATCCCGCTGGTCAGCGAAGCCGGTGATCAGTAGACCGGCTGTCCAGGCGGTGGCCTCTGCTGGTCGCCGCGCGGAGCGTGTCGCTCAGGGCTCCGGTCAGGTTCTTCGCCAGAAGCCGCATGTCGTCCGGGGCCGTGTCGGTGGCGAGCCGGTCGGTGCAGCGCTGGCGCACGGCCTGGTTCCGCGGCGGGCCGAGGGCCCTGGCCTCGAAGGGGCCGGCATCACTGCCGATGCTGAGCGGCGATCTGTTCGCCGCAGCTTCCCAAGCTGAGAGCGCGAGTTCGATTCTCGTCACCCGCTCCACGAAGAAGGCACAGGTCAGAAACCTGGGCCTTGTTGTCGTGAGTCGCGATCGGCGGCCTGCTCGCCAGAAGTGTTCCGGATATGCGCCAGAGCACTCGGCCGGGCCACGTCATGACCGCCGACCGATCCGGGGCTCCAGGAGTTCCAGGGCCTCCTCCCACCGGAAGCGGTCCGCGCCGCCGCCGGCCTTCGGCCTGTGTGGCTCGTAGCTGCCGATCATGACGTTCATCTCACGCAGCACCTCCAGGCTCCGCGCGTAGGCGGGGTGGGCCGCCTGGGCGGCGTTGAGATAGGGCAGAGCGGCGGTCGGAACACCCATGCCGTGGGCCTCACAGAGGATGCCCAGAGCCAGAGTGTCGGAGATGCCCGCAGCCCACTTGTTGATCGTGTTGAAGGTGGCGGGCGCGACGGCGATGGCATCGGCGGGTGGCAGGGGGCGGGCTTCGCCCGGACTACGCCACGTGGACCGAATGGGGTAGCCGGTCTGCTCCTGCACGGCGGCGGCGTCGAGGAAGGTGAGTCCGAGCGGGGTGGCGACCACGCCGACGCTCCAGTCACGTTGCCGTGCGGCGTTGATCAGCTTCCCGACGTCCGCGGCGACACCGCTCGCGCACACGACGACGTACAGGAAGGGTTTCTGGTCCGTGGCTGAGGAAACGGTCACGCGGGCACTCCCAGTCGGCGGCTGAACTGGTGCAGTCCGGGCAGGGTACGGCCACGGTCGCGAGCCACCATGTCGGCGACCAGGGTCCGGACGGCGGGACGACGGACATCCTGGGCGGCGCACGTCTCAGCGATCCGTAGCGCTCGGTAACCTTCGGCCAGGCGCCCTTGCCGGCTGTACGCCCGGGCCGCCTCCAGCCACAGTGCGGCCCTGCGCTCCGGGACGGGGATGCGGCGGCGCATCAGTGGGTGGGCCGCTCGGAGGGCCGGACCGGCGTCACCGAACGCCAGGAGCGCGCTGACCTCGTGGAGAGCCACATTGGTCGCATCGAAGTTGGCCCACGCATCGGGTCGATCGGCGGAGACGTAACGTGCCACCTCCTTCGCCTCGGAGAGGAACGCCTCCGTGGCGGCACGGTCGCCTTCGCCACTGGCCGCGGTGACACCTCGCAGCAGCATCAGTCCGAGAGCAGCGAGGTACTCCGGGGAACGGCGGTCGTAGGAACCGGTGAGTTGGGTCGCGGTGTGACGTACCAGTTCGACGGCCTGGACGGTGTGCTTCCCGCGCGCCAGGACGTGAGTCTGCACGCGAACACTTGAGGCGAGCACCTGCGGAGTGCCGGAACGCTCGGCCTCGGCCATGGCACGCCCCGCGGCGAGCCAGGCGGATCCCTGATCGTGTTGCTTGAGCAGGAGACTCGTCGCGGTCTGGTACGCCGTGGCCAGCATCGGCGAGAGATCGGCCACGCCTCCCGCACCCTCTGCAGCATGCCGCAGGTCGGTGATCAGAACGGGCAGGGTGCGTTCCAGCGTCGTGTAGTCGCACGTGTAGAAGAGCCGACGCGCCGCACCCAGACGGAGACGTAACGCTTCCCTGGTGAGCGCCCCAGAGGCGGCTGCTGGAGGCGGCCCGGGCAGAAGGGCTCGTACAAGCTCGGCGTGGGTGGTGACCGTATCCGCCGCAGGAACGAGAACTGCCGCGCCCGCGGCGAGGAATGCTCGACGGTGCATCCCCTCGGCTCCGTGATCGGGGCCACAGGCCTCGGTCGCAGCTGCGAGCCCCAAACGGTACGGATCGATGCCGAGTTCCCGTGCGACCGCCCGTAGGACGCGGACGTCCTCCGCACCGCGACCACTCTCCAGGCGACTCACCTTCGACTGGTGATAGCCGAGTGCGGCGGCGACGTCCTTCTGCGAGCGCCGCTGCACCATGCGTGCCCGGCGGATCACCTCACCGATCCGCTGTGCTTCGCTGCTTGCTTCGGCCATCTGCCGCGGTCCTTTCCGCCACTGCCGATCCTCCCCGTCCAACGGGGTGCATGTCAGCCCGGTACTGCCCCGATGCAGCTTCTGCATACCCCATGCACCGTCGGCACTCGCCCCGGACGGCACCCCAACCAGCCCGTTCTCTGGAGTGGCACCACCTCGTACCGCACCAAGAGAGGAAACCCCATGGCTGCGCATCAGCTCGTCCTGTCCGTACCTGCCACGGCCCGTGCTGTCTCCGACGCGCGGCGTCGGGCCTTGGCAGGGATACGGCGCTGGAACGCCGAGCTGGACGACGAGGTGGAGCACACCGCGGCCGTGGTGATCAGCGAGCTGCTGACGAACGTGGTGCAGCATGTCGGCACCGGACGCATCCACTTGACGACACGGCTCACCGACGCCGTCCTGCACATCGAGGTGTGTGACTCCGGCGCATCACTCCCCCGCCCCGGCCTCCCTGAAGACGACAGCGAGCACGGCCGTGGCCTCCTCCTGGTGTCCGCCCTCGCTCACCGACACGGTGCCGAACCGACACGAACCGGCAAACGGTGTTGGGCCGAAATCTCACTGACCGGTTCGCCACACTCTCAGCGCCCTTTTCCTGAAGCGAGGTTGACGTCGGCTCCCAGAGGCACCCGCCGAGCTCCGACACGCGTGCTCAGCGCCGCACATCCGGACGACCTCCGGGTCCTCAGCGACAGAGAGGGAGCCGCAGTCCCTTCCTTGGCACTCTGCGCCATCAGCGGCTCACGACGGGGTTACTGGTGCGAGTGTTGGACCACAGCTGTCCAGGACTCCGCAGAGCAGCCAGCGTTCCAAGCTTCCTTCGACGCCTATTCCGCAGCGCAGGCCGACCGATGGGTTGCCGTCGCACTCCGGACCATCTCGCCGGCTCTGGACGCCGACGCCTCGGACGAAGCATGGACGTGGCTCTACGAGGATCGCTTGGTGACACGCCGATGCCTCCTACGGGGCGAACCCTGCTCAGTGACAATCACCCACGCGACCACTCGCATCACCTGGACGATCCGCCCCGTGACTTTCCTACCGCTCGCACACCGACAAGGCGTCACGCTGCCGGCCTGCGCCAGCAGCTTCAAGACCACCACCAAGGACTGAGTGACAACCTGCTTCACGGGTTCGACCCCGCGCACGGCGCGGGAGCGCGCCGCCACTGCGGCAGAACGTCGCTGACATGCACGGTTGCCATCAACGACGCCGGACAGGGTCGTACATCAGCGCTCCTGTCCGGCCGTCACGCCAGTCGACGGCATCCGCCGGAGCGGGCCCGGATCGAACTCCTCAGGCGGCGGTCACACCTACCTGCGACGCCGGACGTACCAACCCACAACCAGCACGACCAGAAGCGACAGCACGAACGCCCAAACGGTCGTTGCTGCGTCGTAGGACCGGTACACGATAGCCGGCATGCAGGGACGGATACCCGGCACGCGACGTGGCTCGCGGGAGCAGGCGCTTGGCTGCCGAGACTCTCGCGTCAGAGCGGAAGGTCGTCCGGGAGCACCCGGAACACCTTGTGACGGCCCAATGGCCGTACGGCCCGGAAGTCCCGTCGGTCGAGGGTGAGGATCGCGTCCGTGTCGTAGTCGGCCGCAAGCGCTACGTTCACCGCGTCGGCGAGGTCCAGGTCGAGCCCGCCGTAGCGGACTCGGACGGACTGGGCGGCACCCAAGTGGTCCTCCGTGATCTCCGGCACTACGACACGACCCCGGCTCATCCAGCGCCGCAGGTCGTCGACCGCGCTCAGAGCGGCCTCGCGCCCCAACTCACGCGTGGCCACGTGATCAAGTTCCGCCAGTAGAAGCGGGGACATGATCAGGAGACCGGCCGCCATGATCGACTCGTTCGCGCCCCTGTGCTCCGGGTGGGTCGAGTCGAGAGCAGCCAGAAGGCCGGATGTATCGGCGATGACGATGATCACGGGGCAGTTCCGGAGTCCGTCTCGCGGCGGACCGCGTCGGCGACCGTGTCACGGACCTCAGCCTTGGACGGCGTGCGCCCTGGTCCCTCGAACGTCCGGGAGAACAACGGTTCGTCCCAGACCCGGTTCGCCATCGCCGCAAGGTGAATCCCCTGACGGATGATTTCGGCCTCGCTTATGCCCCGCCTCTTGGACGCCTCCTTGATGATCGCCAGGTCCTCGGGATCGGCGTAGACGTTCGTGCGCTTCATGGACATGTACCAAACATAGCCCATGTACCAGAATGATGTATGCGTCAGAGAAGGTCCCGCCAGAAGGGGGCCGTCGCTCGCGGGTTCCATGTGTCGTCGACCTCGCCCCGGGCCTCGTCGAACTCCTGGTGCATGTAGTCGGCCAGGTCCAGGCCGTAATGGATGATGTCGGTCTGCCACATCGAGAGCACCGGATGCCCGAAGCTTCCTCGGCCGGCAGGCAGGTACCGGTGGGCATACACGGGCACCATCACCGGCGCCTCCGCCAGATGACGCCGCGCCGTCTCCAGTGCCGCCTTTGCGTCGGCTGGGCGCTCGCCCCAACCCTCGTACCAGAACGCGTTGTGCTCAACGTCGAGCAGAACACCCTCGACCGGCCAGTCGAGCTGTCGACGCAAGCTGTCCAGATCGCCGCCGCGCCACTCCGGCCAGGGCCTGGACCAGGTCTGCCCGTCCTCGGGAGGGACGTTGACCGGGAGCCCGGCCGCAAGGAACGCTCGGTGATCGTCCGCGAACTGAAAGCCGTACTCGCGCTCGATGCGCGTGAACTCTGGCTCCGTCAGCCCCGCCTCGAACTCATAGAGGCCTGTCTGTGCCAGGCGGTGTGCGGCCTCCGCACCCAGCCGTGCTCCCTCGTCGCTGATCACCGCCGCACGCTAGCGCGGACCGCAGCCAACCGTCACCCGAGTTGTGCGCGGGCTCCGTCTCGGTCTCCGTCTCATCAGCGCCGTTCCCCGGCTGTTCAGGCGGGACCGCGAGTCGGCTGCACCTCACCACCGCAGTTGGAAAGCGGGCGCCTGCCCCTCGGCATTGGCGTACTCGGTGCGCGGCCGGCGCCGGCAGGTCTCTCCTTGGCCATCGACGAAGCCCGACCGTCGGTTAGGTCCCGGATCGCACCCGGGCCGCCCCCTGACAGAGCCGGGGATGCAACTGCTCTGCAGAGCTGGACACCTCGGAAGCCGGCCGCGCGTCCGAGACCTTAGCCATGAGCACCGACATGAGGCTCCACGAACGCAACCTGTTCCCTGCGCGGCTCGCATCACCACCGCACCAGACCGCTCTCCGCTCCGGCCTCCTCAGCTGCCGGTACCGCTTGGCCCTGGCTCTGGCGGCGCGCTCCCTCGCGTGGTGGCCTCGTCCGTTTCAGCGGGCGTCCGCGAGGGTTCTGTCCGGCGCTTCGCGGTCGGCCACTTGAGTTCGATCTCCAGCTCGATCTCCCCGTCACCGATCTCGACCTCGATCTCACTGCGCAGGTCGTCGGGGACTCGCAGGCTCAGCGTTCCCGGGCCGAGTTCCAGTTCGGCACCCGTACCCTCTCTCAGCGCGTCTGCGAGTGCCGTGAGCTGGTCAGCCGCCTCGCGGCGGGACAGCGAGCGCTTCTGCTCGAACTTGAGGTCCTTCATGGGACGCACCTCGCTGCGGTCCTCGGGCTCATCACTCCGACGGGCTGGGGGCGGTGCACAGGGCCCAGATGACGAAGCCGCTGATCGCGATCAGGGCGATGGCCCAGACCGGCGCGTAGGGAATCCACAGGAAGTTCGCGAGCATGGCCAGGCCGGCCACCGCCACGCCGACGACCCTGGCCCAGGTGGCACCCTGGAACAGTGCCGCGCCGGCGAGTGCGATGACCACGCCCAGGATCAGGTGGATCCAGCCCCATGCGGTCAGATCGAACTCGTACACGTAGTTGCGGGTGGTGACGAACACGTCGTCGTTCGCGATGGCGGCGATGCCCTCGAAGATCATCATCAGGCCGCCGAAAACCATCAGGACGGCGGCGAAGACCAGCCAGCCGCTCCCCGTCCTCGCCGATCCTCGCGCCGCCGCACCCGAGCGGGTCCCACTCACATGACTGGCCATGGCCGGCTCCTCCGTGTCGCAGCACTCCGCACAGCCGCACCTTCGCGTTCGGCCGGTCGGGCTACCTCCAATCTCTGCCCAACGGGGCCGCTTCGCATCTCAGGGCGTCCGGCCGGCCGTCCTCGACGAGCGGTTCACGGCCCCGTCTGCCCGTGACTCCGCCAACCGGTCGACCTCTGGGGTGGGTCGGACTCCCTTTCGCGGGGCGGCTGGGAGCATGCGCGCATGGCACCCAGGACACACACTGCCGAGAGCCCGGCAAAGGCGCGGACGGTTCTGCTGACACTCGCGGCCGGTCAGTTCCTGATGGCGCTCGACAGCTCGGTCATGAACGTCTCGATCGCGACGGTGGCCGACGACGTGGGCACGACGGTGACGGGTGTCCAGGGCGCCATCACGGCCTACACCCTCGTGATGGCGATGTTCATGATCCCCGGCGGCAAGGTGGGGGCGCTGATCGGCCGCAAACGCGCGTTCGTGATCGGCTGCGTCATCTACGGCTGCGGATCCCTCACCACGGCGCTCGCACCGAACCTGACCGTGCTGCTGGTCGGCTGGTCGTTCCTCGAAGGGATCGGGGCGGCGCTCATCCTGCCCGCGATCGTGGCGCTCGTGGCCGGCAACTTCACCACGGAACGCCGGCCCGCCGCCTACGGTCTCGTCGCGGCCGCGGGGGCCGTGGCGATCGCGGTCGGGCCGCTCATCGGAGGTGTCGCGACGACCTACTTCTCCTGGCGGTGGGTCTTCGCCGGTGAGGTCCTGGTGGTGCTCGGCATCCTGGTGCTCGCCCGCCGGGTCGCCGACGCGCCGGTCGGCGAACGCTCTCGCATCGACCTCGTCGGCGCCGTGCTGTCCGCCCTCGGGCTCGGGGTCTTCGTCTACGGCGTGCTCCGCTCCGACGAGTGGGGCTGGTTCCAGCCGAAGCCCGGCGCGCCCGCGTGGCTCGGGGTCTCGCTGACCGTGTGGCTGATGCTGGCCGGTCTGCTGCTGATGTGGCTCTTCCTCCGCTGGGAGGCCCGCATGGTGGAGCGGCGCAGGGAGCCACTCGTCGACCCGGCGATGCTGCAGAACAAGCAGCTCACCGGCGGACTGACGATGTTCTTCTTCCAGTACCTCGTCCAGATGGGCGTGTTCTTCGTCGTACCGCTCTACCTGTCGGTCGCCCTGGGCCTGTCCGCGCTCATGACCGGTGCTCGCCTGCTGCCGCTCTCCGTGACACTGCTGGCGGCCGCCGTCCTGATCCCCCGCCTCCTCCCGGACGTCTCTCCCCGGCGGGTGGTGCGGCTCGGGGTCTTCGCGCTGCTCGCGGGCGCGGTGGTCCTGATGGCCGCGCTCGACGCGGACGCCGGTGCGGAGATCGTCACCATCCCCATGCTGTTGATCGGGCTGGGCATGGGCGCGCTGGCGTCCCAGCTCGGGTCCGTCACCGTGTCAGCGGTGCCGGAGGCACGGAGTGCGGAAGTCGGCGGCGTCCAGAACTCCGTCACCAACCTGGGCGCCTCGATCGGTACGGCGCTCGCCGGTTCGCTCCTGATCGCCTCGATGACGACGTCCTTCCTCACCAGCGTGGAGGAGAATCCGGCGATCCCGGCCGAGGTCAAGAGCCAGGCGACGGTCGAGCTGGAGAGCGGCGTGCCGTTCCTGTCGGACGCCCAGCTCGAGTCCGCGCTCGCCGAGGCGGGCACGAGCGAGGAGGTGGCTCAGGCGGCACTCGACGCGAACGAAGACGCCAGGATCGACGGTCTGCGCGCCGCGCTCGCCATCCTCGCCCTCGCCGCGCTCCTCGCGATGTTCTTCACCTCACGGATTCCGAAGACCCAGCCCGGTTCGACGGCGCCATAGCTGCCGGGCCGGCGGCGGACCCTTCCGCCTCTCCGTCCTTCCATCGAGTCGGCTACGAGGCGTTCACTCCGTTCCGTCCTTCTCCTTCTCTTTCTGCTTCTCCTTCTCGTCGCTGCGAGGAGGCCTCAGGTCAGGACCAGCCAGCGTCGGCCGTCGATGAGTTCCCGTGCCGCGTCGAGATGGCCGGCGTGGCACGCGGTCTCGGTGATGACGTGCAGCAGGACGTCCCGGACGGTGTGCAAGTGGGGTTCCCCGAAGAGGTGGTGGGGCCACCAGGCCAGGGGAGCGTCCGCGGCCGCGGCGGTGATGACGGTGTCGGAGAGGTCCGCCTCCGTGCGGTACCGGTCGAGGACCTCGGTGTGCGGGACGTCGGACGGAACCTGCCAGGCGTCGTCGATGTCGTCCAGGGCCTCGATGGCCGCCGGGTCGCCGGTGACCACGGCGCGGAACCAGAAGCGCTCGACGTCGAGCGCGAGGTGCTGGACGAGCCCCAGGCAGCTCCATCCGGATGGCAGCACAGGTCGCCGCAGTGCCTCCGCGTCGAGTCCGTCGAGTATGCCGAGGACGTGGCGACGCTGGCCGTCCAGGACGGACAGGAGTGCCCGGATCTCGGCGTTCGATGCCGCGGTGGTGGTCGTGGTCACTGTGCGATCTCCCAGATGTGGCCGCCCGGATCGCGGAAGCTCGCGGTCCGTATTCCCCAGGGCCGGTCCATCGGACCGTTGAGCAGCGTCACGCCGCGGGCGGCCAGTTCCTCGCACTTCGCGTCCACGTCGGCCACGGCGAGGGTGAGTTGCACACGGGAACCGGAGTCCGGCCCGGCGACGGGCGCGGGGTCGATCAGTTCGCCGGCCGCCGCGGTGCGCAGCAGGTTGATGAGGGTGTTCCCGAAACCGAACACGGCCGAGTCGTCGTCCTCGAAGGTCACCGGCAGGTCGAAGACCTCGACGTAGAACCGCTTGGTGGCCTCCAGGTCCTCGACGAACAGGGTGATGGCCCCGATGTTTCCGGGCCACGCGGTGTCGCTTGTCGTGTGGGTCACGACTGGAAAGGATCTACCAGTGGCCGCGCCACGCATAGGGGACGGCGGGATCTTCTTGGCGCCGACGGACGTCATGGGCCGCTTCGAGCAGCGCACGTGTGGAAGTGGCGTGGCGGGGGGAGCCCGTTCAAGACCGCACGCCGGGCCACCGCTTCGCAGACGTCGCCGGGCCACGCCCCGCTCACTCCGGGGCGGGAGGCCGTCGAGGAGTGTTCGGACCGTTCGTCGCCTCCTGGGTCGCCCGTCCGTCACCGCAGGGGAAAGCGGGCTTGGAGGAGGTAGTGGGCCGGGGGGACGCGGGTGTGGGCCAGGGTGCCGCCCACCGCGGTGACGCGTTCCGCCAGGCTGCGCAGGCCGAGGCCGGGGGCGGCCGGCGGGGCGGGGCGGGGGACGCCGTCGTTGGTGACGCTCAGGCGCACCGCCCCGTTCCCGGTCTCGACCGCGAGGCGGCAGCGGCGGGCGCGGCTGTGCTTGAGGACGTTGGCGACGGCCTCCCTGACGGTGGTGGCGAGGACCGCCTGGAGCGGGGCGGGCAGCACCGCGCCCGGCAGCGTGACCTCGGTCTCGACGCCCGCCGACTCGAGCAGCTCCCGGTTCGACGCGAGTTCCGTCTCCAGGGAGAGGCAGTGGTAGCCGTGGGCCACCCGTCGCGCCTCCTCGACGATGTCGCGCAGTCCCGCGAGCGCCTGCGCCAGCTGGTCGCGTGCGGTGTCCGGGCGGCGGTCGAGGTGGCGGTGGGCCAGCTCGCACTGGAGGGTGATCGCCGACAGGCGAGGACCGAGCAGGTCGTGCAGGTCCCGGGCGAAGCGCATCCGCTCGCGCACGACGATGCGGTGCGAGTCGGTCACGGCGGTGGTGGTCGCGGGTGCGGCGGTGGTGGTCGCGGGTGCGGCGGCGGTCGCGGGTGCGGCGGCGGTCGCGGGTGCGGCGGCGGTCGCGGGTGCGGCGGCGGTCGGGGTCGCGGGTGCGGCGGCGGTCGGG
>NZ_JFCB01000010.1 GCF_000725125.1 Streptomyces toyocaensis | reverse complement strand
GCTTGGGCGCCGCCGGCGGCTTCGGGGCAGCCGGACGGTCGCCCGCTGCCCTGACGTCGCGGGAGGGGCCGCCGGCCTGCGCCGGAGAGGGCGCCGCGGGCCTGGGCGCCGCCTTGCGGGGCGCGCCGGGCTTGGCGGAGGACCTGCCGTTGCCGCCGCCCTGCTGGAAGGCGTCTGTCAGCTTGCGTACTACGGGCGCTTCGATGGTCGAAGACGCCGAACGGACGAATTCACCGAGTTCCTGGAGCTTGGCCATGACGACCTTGCTCTCCACACCGAACTCCTTGGCGAGTTCGTAGACCCGGACCTTAGCCACTTCGCTCCTTTGAGGTCCGGGTTGCGTCCGGACCGTCGCTAGTTCATGGGCGTACTCATCGCGTACTCATCGAGTGCTCATCGCAATCTCGACCTGCTTTCGACTCGCGAGGTACCAGGCCGCACGGGGGGTTCCGTGCGGCGTTCCTACCGTGTTGCCTGCCCAGTCGGCTCAGAGCCGCTGCTCAGCAACCTTGTGCCTGCTCGACGTAGTGGCGCAACGCCTTTACGTCGAGCGGTCCCGGGACGCGCAGCGCCCTCGGAAACGCCCTGCGGCGCACCGCCTGGTCGACACAGACCGGGGCGGGATGCACATAGGCACCCCGGCCGGGCAGCGTACCGCGAGGATCCGGGACGCACGCGTCCTCGATCACCACGATCCGCAGCAGCTCGCTCTTGACCGCTCGCTCCCGGCACCCCACGCAGGTGCGCTCAGGGCATACGCCAGTACGTGTCCGGCCAGACACTCCTCAGTCTACCTCCCCCGACCGACCTCGCCCCTGCGGGGCAGGAATCGAACGCCGCCGTGGGCGAAGCTGTCGTGATCTCAGCACACCGCGGCCTGGATCTATTCCCCGGCCTGTTCCGTGTCCGGCCGGATGTCGATCCGCCAGCCGGTCAGACGGGCGGCGAGACGGGCGTTCTGGCCCTCCTTGCCGATCGCCAGGGAGAGTTGGTAGTCCGGCACGGTGACCCGTGCGGACCTGGCGGCCAGATCGACGACGTCCACCTTGGAGACCCGGGCCGGCGACAGCGCGTTCGCCACCATCTCGGCCGGGTCGTCGGACCAGTCGACGATGTCGATCTTCTCACCGTTCAGCTCGCCCATGACATTGCGCACCCGGCCGCCCATGGGGCCGATGCAGGCGCCCTTGGCGTTGAGACCGGAGCGCGTGGAGCGGACGGCGATCTTCGTACGGTGACCTGCCTCACGGGCGATCGCGGCGATCTCCACGGAGCCGTCGGCGATCTCCGGCACCTCCAGGGCGAACAGCTTCTTCACCAGATTGGGATGCGTGCGCGACAGGGTGACGGACGGGCCACGCACGCCCTTGGCCACGCGGACGACGTAACTGCGCAGCCGCATGCCGTGCGGGTAGGTCTCACCGGGGACCTGTTCCTGCACCGGCAGGATGGCCTCCAGCTTGCCGATGTCGACCAGCACGTTCTTGGGGTCGCGGCCCTGCTGGACCACGCCGGTGACGATGTCGCCCTCGCGGCCCGCGTACTCGCCGAGCGTCGCGTCGTCCTCGGCGTCGCGCAGGCGCTGCAGGATGACCTGCTTGGCCGTGGTGGCGGCGATACGGCCGAAGCCGGACGGGGTGTCGTCGAACTCGCGGGCCTCCTGGCCCTCCTCGAGGTCCTCGGGGTCCTCCTTCGCCCACACGGTCACATGTCCGGTCTCCCGGTTGAGCTCCACGCGCGCGTGCCGGCGGCTTCCCTCGGTGCGGTGGTAGGCGATGAGGAGGGCCGACTCGATCGCCTCGACCAGCAGGTCGAAGGAGATCTCCTTCTCCCGTACCAAACCCCGCAGGGCGCTCATGTCGATGTCCACGGCTACGCCTCCTCTTCCTTCTTGTCGTTGTTCTTGTCGGACGCGTCGTCCTTGCGGTTGAACTCGACCTGGACCCGCGCCCTGGTGATGTCGTCGAAGGCGAGCCTGCGCGCGGTGGCCTTGCGGCCCTTCACCCCGGGCACCTCGAGGTCGAGTCCCTCATCGTCGGCGCCGAGGATCCTGGCGGTCAGCTCACCGCCCTCGGCGAGCTGGAACCGCACCAGGCGGCCGGTGGCGCGCACGTAGTGGCGGTGCTCGGTGAGCAGGCGCTCCGCGCCCGGGGTGCCGACCTCGAGGGTGTACTCGGCGCTGCCCATCGCGTCCGTCTCGTCGAGCTTCGCCGAGAGCGCGCGGCTCACATCGGCGATCCGGTCCAGATCCGCTCCGGTGTCGGAGTCGACGACGACGCGCAGCACACGCTTGCGGCCGACCGAGTCCACGGCGATCTCTTCGAGATCCAGGCCCTGGGAGCTGACGAGCGGCTCCAGAAGTTCTCGAAGCCTCTCGCTCTGGGTGGTGCTCATCCGGGTGACTCCTCGGCCGCGTGTGCTGTTGTGGGACGGTGCGCGTGTCTGGTCAAAGGGTATCCGGTCGCGGAGGGTGTTGCGGTCCACCCCGATCACGGAGGGTGCCGCTGACCGCCTCGGGGCGGGCGCACGGGTACCGTGATCGCGGGCCAGCGGCCCGCTTCGCTTTCCGTCGCCACGTTCGTACGAGCCCCCGAGGACGTCTGCCGTGCCGTTCCCCTCGTCTCCGCGCGCCCGTTCGGGGCCGCGCAGAAGGAGTCTGCTCGCCGTCGCTCCGGCGGCCCTGCTGACGGCGGGCTGCACCGCCGGGTCCGAGAACTCCGACACCACCGGCGGCAGCCGTCCCTCCGCCGCCGACCGGGCACGGGCGCGAGCGGCCCGGGACAGCACGGCGCTGGCCGCGCGGTACGACGCGGTCCTCGCCGCGCATCCCGAGCTGACGGAGCGGCTGCGTCCGCTGCGCGCGGAGGTCGTGCGGCACGCGGAGGCGTTCGGCGGTACGGCGTCGGCCCCGCCGTCGCCGTCGCCGTCCGGCCCGGCCTCGGCCTCGCCCTCGCCGTCGGCCGCGGTGCCCGCGAAGGAGAAGGACGCCCTGGCCGAACTGGCCGCGGCTGAGCGGGAGATCGCCGACCGGCGCGCGGAGGAGCTGCTGGCGGCGCCGGGTGGGCTGGCCCGGCTGCTGGCCTCGGTGGCGGCGGCCGGCGCGGTGCACGTGTATCTGCTGACGGAGGCGGGCCGGTGAATCGGGCGGGCGGGGCGAAGGACGAGGAGCTGCGGGCTCTCCAGGCGGCGCTGGCCGCGGAACACGCGGCGGTGTACGGCTACGGGGTCGTCGGCGGGCGGATCGGCAAGGCGCGGCGCACCGAGGCACGGACGGCGTACGACGCGCACCGGGCGCGCAGGGACGCACTGGCGCGCGCGGTGAGGGACGCGGGGGGCGCGCCGGTCGCCGCCGCGGCGGGATACGCGCTGCCGTTCCCGGTGCCGGACGCGGCCGCGGCGGTCCGGCTGGCGGCGGAGCTGGAGGCCCGGGTGGCGGGGGTGTACGCCGATCTGGTGCGCGCGAGCGCCGGTGAACGCCGGCGGGAGGCCGCCGGGGCGATGCGGGAGGCGGCGGTGCGGTCCGTGCGCTGGAGCGGGGAGAGCGTAGCCTTCCCTGGGCTCGCCGAGCGGGGCGGTACGGCTTCCGGGACCCCGGCGCCGACGGCGTGACGTGACGGGGGCGGCAGGCACCGCGTACAGCAGGAAGGGAACGACTCGCGCATGGTTTTCGAACCGCCGCAGCGTCTGGTGAGGGCGCTCGGTGAGACGGCGCCCGAGGGCGACGACTGGCTGGAGAGGCTGCCGGAGGCGGCACGCGAGGCCGTCGCGCAGCGCGAGTTGACCGTGGAGCGGGTGCAGGTGCCGGGCGGGCGCAGCAGCCTGGTCGTGCTGGTGCGCACGGCCGACGGCACGCCCGCCGTGCTGAAGCTGGCGCCGGGCCGGGCGCGTCCGGAGAGCGAGCGGGCCGCGCTCGCCCACTGGGACGGGCGGGGAGCCGTCCGGTTGCTGGAGCCGTCGTCAGTCTCCGGGGCGGAAGGCGTCCTGCTGCTGGAGCGGTTGCACCCGGACGTGTCGGTGCGGACGCTGCCGGAGGCCAAGGCACTCCTGGAGGCGGCGGGGACGCTGCGCCGGCTCTGGGTGGACCCGCCGGAGGGGCACGGCTTCGAGACGGTGGCCGGGCGGACGGAGCGGCAGGCGCGGGCGATGCGGGCGAGTGGGGCCGGTGATCCGGAGGTCGCGCCCTTGGTGGAGGCGGCGCTCGGCGCACGCGAGGAGCTGCTGGCCGCGCCGCCGGAGCACAAACTGCTGCACGGCACGTTCCGGCAGAGCAAGGTGCTCGCCGGGGAGCGGATGCCGTGGCTGGCGGTCGGGCCGGACCCGGTGGTCGGGGAGTGCGCGTTCGATCTGGCGCGGCTGGTGCGTGACCGGGTGGAGGATCTGATCGCGCAGCCGTCCGGTGCGACGACGACGCGGCGGCGGGTGAAGCGGCTCGCGGAGTCGCTGGAGGTGGACCGGGAGCGGCTGCGGGGCTGGACGCTGTTCCGGGCGGTGGAGTCGGGGGTGCGGGCGCGGCGCGTGGGGCGCGCGCGGGACGCGGAACTGCTGCTGGAGTTCGCGAGCTGGCTCTGACGCCGGTGCGCGCCGGCGAGGCGGAGGGCGCCGGTCCGGGCGGGGGGTCCGCAGCCCGGCGCTTGCGGGGTGCCTCCCCCCGGAGGGAGTGCCCCCAGCGCCCACCCTCCCCCACCGCCCTGGGGGTGCCTCCCAGACCTTTGGGGCACCGGGGGAGGCACGACTTGCCCGCGGCTCCGGCCGGAGCCGCGGGCGGTGTGGCACGTCAGGCCGTGAGGCGGGCCACCGCCTCGTCGATGGTGAGTTCCTCGCGGTCGCCCGTGCGGCGGTTCTTGAGTTCCACGACGCCCTCGGCGGCGCGGCGGCCCGCGACCAGGATCTGCGGGACGCCGATCAGCTCCGAGTCGGTGAACTTCACGCCCGGGGAGACGCCGGGACGGTCGTCGACCAGGACGCGGACGCCGGCGGCGGCCAGCTTCTCGGAGACGTCGAGGGCGACCTCTGTCTGGAGGGCCTTGCCCGCGGCGACCACGTGGACGTCGGCCGGGGCCACCTCCGCGGGCCAGCACAGGCCCTTGTCGTCGGCCATCTGCTCGGCGATGGCGGCCACCGCCCGGGAGACGCCGATGCCGTAGGAGCCCATGGTGACGCGGACGGGCTTGCCGTTCTGGCCGAGGACGTCGAGCTTGAGGGCGTCGGCGTACTTGCGGCCGAGCTGGAAGATGTGGCCGATCTCGATGGCGCGGTCCAGGCGCAGACCCGTGCCGCAGTTGGGGCACGGGTCGCCCTCCTGCACCACCACGACGTCCACGTACGCGTCGACCTCGAAGTCGCGCCCGGCGACCACGTTCTTCGCGTGCGTGTCGGCCTTGTTGGCGCCCGTGATCCAGGCGGTGCCGGGTGCCACGCGCGGGTCGGCGACGTACGTCACCTTGTCCAGGCCCTGCGGGCCCACGTAGCCGCGCACGAGGTCGGGACGGGCGGCGAAGTCCGCCTCGGTGACCAGTTCCACCGTGGCCGGGGCGAAGTGCGCCTCGACCTTGCCCATGTCGACCTCGCGGTCACCGGGCACACCCACCGCGACGATCTCACCGTCGACCTTGACCAGCAGGTTCTTCAGCGTGGCCGAGGCCTCGACGCCGAGCGACGCGGCGAGCGTCTCGATGGTCGGGGTGCCGGGGGTGGGGATGTCCTCGGCGGCCGGGACGCCCGCGGCGTCGACCGGCTTCAGCTCGTAGGCGATCGCCTCGGTGTTGGCGGCGAAGTCGCAGTTCGGGCAGTCCGCGAAGATGTCCTCGCCGGCCTCGGCGGGGGCGAGGAACTCCTCGGACTTGGAGCCGCCCATCGCGCCCGCGGTGGCCGCGCAGATCCGGTAGTCGAGGCCGAGGCGGTCGAACACGTTCTGGTAGGCCTGGCGGTGCAGGGCGTACGACCGGGCCAGGCCCTCGTCCTCCAGGTCGAAGGAGTAGGAGTCCTTCATCAGGAACTCACGGCCGCGCAGGATGCCGGCGCGGGGGCGGGCCTCGTCCCGGAACTTGGACTGGATCTGGTAGAGGATCACCGGGAGGTCCTTGTAGGAGGACGCCTGGTCCTTCACCATCAGGGTGAAGATCTCCTCGTGGGTGGGGCCGAGGAGGTAGTCGCCGCCCTTGCGGTCCTGGAGGCGGAACAGCTCGGGGCCGTACTCGTCCCAGCGGCCGGTGGCGTCGTAGGGCTCCCGCGGCAGCAGGGCGGGGAGCAGCACCTCCTGGGCGCCGATGGCGTCCATCTCCTCGCGGACGACGCGCTCGACGTTGGCCAGGACCTTCTTGCCGAGGGGCAGCCACGTCCAGATGCCGGCGGCGGTACGGCGCACGTAGCCGGCGCGGACCAGCAGCTTGTGGCTGAGGACCTCGGCGTCCGCCGGGTCGTCGCGCAGCGTCTTCGCCATCAACTGGGACATGCGCTGGACCGGTGCGTTCGCCATGGTTCTCGTACTCCTGCTGCGTCTAGGTGATGACTGGAGGTTAGCCGGGCGGGAGGGGACGGCGGAAATCCATTCTCCCTACCGGCGCAGGAGGGGCAGCGGGGCGCCCATGACGGCGTACGGCTTGTCGGCGCTCGGGAAGCGGACCTGGCGGGCCAGGTCCTGGTAGCCGAGCGAGCGGTACAGATGGCGGGCCGGGCTCTCGGCGTCGATAGCGGAGAGGATCGAGCGCGGCTGGTCGGCGCCGTCGGTGATCGTGGTGATCAGGGCACGGCCGATGCCGTGCTTCTGGTACCGGGGGTGGACGTGCAGCTCGGTGATGACGAAGGAGTCGTCGAGCCAGTCGTCGTTGCCCCGGGCGCGCAGATAGGGCTCGACGACGGTGGACCACCAGTGGGTGCGGTCGTTGGGCATGCCGTAGACGAAGCCGGCCAGGCGACCCTTGGCGGTGGCGCCGAACGCCCTGGCACCGGGGAAGGTCATGTGGCGCAGCACGATCTGCCGGCGTACGGCCACCTCGTCGGGACCGAGCCCGAAGGCCACCGCCTGCACTGCCAGCGCCTCGTCGACGTGTCCGGGGAGGTCGAGGGGGGCGATCACGATGTCGTCGGGGTGGGGGCGGCCGTGACCGGGAAAGCGCAGCATGCCGGGGAGACTACAGGGGCGTGCGCGTCAGAACAGTACGCTCATGAAGGCTCCGGCCTCCTGGAAGCCGACCCTCTCGTACGTCCTGCGGGCGGGGGTGTTGAAGTCGTTGACGTAGAGGCTCGCCACCGGGGCGACGTCCGTCAGGGCGTAGCGCAGGACCGCCGCCATGCCGGGCGCCGCGACGCCCCTGCCCCGGTGCTCGGGGGCCACCCAGACGCCCTGTATCTGGCACGCGCGGTCGGTCGCGGCGCCGATCTCCGCCTTGAAGACGACCTTGCCGTCGGCGTCGAAGCGCGCGAAGGAGCGGCCGGCGCCGACGAGTTCGGCGACCCGGGCCTGGTAGAGCAGTCCGCCGTCACCGGCCAGCGGGGAGACGCCGACCTCCTCGGTGAACATCGCCACGCACGCCGGCATGATCGTCTCCAGTTCGTCCTTGCGGACGCGGCGGACGTACGGGTCGGGGGCCGTGGTGTCGGGCATGCGGTCGGTGACCATGAGCGGCTGGTGGGTGCGGACGTCGCGCGCCGGGCCCCACTGGGGTTCGAGCAGCCGCCACAGGTCCGCGGTGGGACCGGCGGGGCCGACGATGGAGGAGCAGCGGCGTCCTGCGCGCCGGGCGCGGTCGGCGAAGGCGCGGACGGCCCGGGGGGTGGCGCAGATGGGCACCAGGTTGGCGCCGGCATAGCACAGGGACGTCAGGACGCCCCCCTCGTACCAGCCCCACATCTCGCCGCCGAGCCGCCACGGATCGAGGCCGGCGATCTGGACCCGGGCCGTCACGAAGGTGTTCGCGACCGGCTCGCGGTCGAGTACGGCGAGTGCGGCGTCCAGGTCACTCGGTTCGAGGACCCGGGAAGTGGTCTGCGTCAACAAGTGCGGGGGCCTCACACAACGGGGTCTGCCTGATCTCCGCACTGTACCCGGGGATCCCGGGGACTGCCGCCCCCGGACTCCCCGCTTCGGCCCCGCGCCGGGGCACGTCCCCGGCGCCGGACGCGCCGGGTCGCCGCCCGGCGCCCGGGGGCTCCCGTCAGCCGGCCACCGAGACCTGCGGCTCGCCCGAGGCCGCGCCGTCCTTCTCCATCTGCTCGGCGATCTTCATCGCCTCTTCGATGAGCGTCTCGACGATCTTCGACTCGGGGACGGTCTTGATGACCTCGCCCTTCACGAAGATCTGGCCCTTGCCGTTGCCGGAGGCGACGCCGAGGTCGGCCTCGCGGGCCTCGCCCGGGCCGTTGACGACGCAGCCCATGACGGCGACGCGCAGCGGCACCTCCATGCCGGTGAGGCCCGCGGTGACCTCCTCGGCCAGCTTGTACACGTCGACCTGGGCGCGTCCGCAGGAGGGGCAGGAGACGATCTCCAGGCCGCGCTGGCGCAGGTTCAGCGACTCGAGGATCTGGATGCCGACCTTGATCTCCTCGACCGGCGGGGCCGACAGGGAGACCCGGATGGTGTCGCCGATGCCCTGGGAGAGCAGGGCTCCGAAGGCGACGGCCGACTTGATGGTGCCCTGGAAGGCGGGGCCGGCCTCGGTGACGCCGAGGTGGAGCGGGTAGTCGCACTGGGCGGCGAGCTGGCGGTACGCCTCGACCATGATCACCGGGTCGTTGTGCTTGACGGAGATCTTGATGTCCCGGAAGTCGTGCTCCTCGAAGAGGGACGCCTCCCACAGGGCGGACTCGGCCAGCGCCTCGGGGGTCGCCCTGCCGTACTTCTGGAGCAGGCGCCGGTCCAGCGATCCGGCGTTCACGCCGATGCGGATCGGGGTGCCGTGGTCCTTGGCCGCCTTGGCGATCTCCTTGACCTGGTCGTCGAACTTCTTGATGTTGCCCGGGTTCACGCGGACGGCCGCGCAGCCCGCCTCGATGGCGGCGAAGACGTACTTGGGCTGGAAGTGGATGTCCGCGATGACCGGGATCTGCGACTTGCGGGCGATGGTCGCGAGCGCGTCCGCGTCGTCCTGCGTGGGGCAGGCCACGCGGACGATCTGGCAGCCGGAGGCGGTGAGTTCGGCGATCTGCTGGAGGGTCGCGCCGATGTCGGACGTGCGCGTGGTCGTCATCGACTGGACGGAGACGGGGGCGTCCCCGCCCACCGCCACGGATCCGACCTGGATCTGCCGGCTCTTCCGGCGCTCGGCGAGCTTGGTCGGAACGGACGGCATGCCGAGAGAAATCGCAGTCATCTGCTGTGCAACCCCAAGTCGTGGATCAAGGTCCGGATCCCGTGAGCAGTGGGCTCCGGGCTCCGAGATTACGGCAAGGGACGACGCCCGGGCACATCGCGCCCGTCGACCCGCCCGAAGGACGCCGGCCCGGAACGCGAGCGTTCCGGGCCGGCGTGCACAGCGGGTGCCGGGAGGGCGCGGTCTACGAGATCCGTACCGGGTTCACGACGTCCGCGATCAGGACGAGGATGGTGAAGCAGACGAAGATCCCGGCCACCACGTAGGCCACCGGCATCAGCTTCGCCACGTCGAACGGTCCCGGGTCGGGCCTGCGCAGCACCCTGGCGAGGTTGCGGCGCAGCGACTCCCACAGCGCGCCCGCGATGTGCCCGCCGTCGAGCGGCAGCAGCGGAAGCATGTTGAAGAGGAACAGGGAGAGGTTGAAGCCCGCGAGCAGCATCACGAACATGGCCATCTGCTGCGAGGCGGGGATCTCGAGCGTGGCGATCTCACCACCGACCCGGGCGGCGCCGACGACGCCCATCGGGGAGTCGGGTTCCCGTGGCCCGTCGCCGAAGGCGGCGTCCCACAGGGCGGGGATCTTGGACGGCAGGGCGGCCAGGGAGTCGACGGCGTCGCCGACCCGGTCGGTCATCCAGGTCACGGAGTCGCCGAAGTCCTGCCTGACGACACCGGTGGCCGCGCTGAAGCCGAGGAAGCCCGCCTTGACGTACTCGCCCTCGACGTAGGCGCCGTTGCCGTCCTTCTTGGCGACCATGTTGGTGGCGATCTTCGCCTGGAGGGGCACCTCCCGGCCGTCGCGGTCGACGACGATCGGCACGCTCTTGCCGGCGCTGTCGCGGATCAGGTCGGAGAGGGTGCCCCAGTCGTCGGTGCGGACGCCGGCGAAGGCGACGATCCTGTCGCCGGCCTTCATGCCCGCGGCGTCGGCCGGGGACCGGGGGTCGGACTTCCTGCAGTCGTCGCGGTTCTCGGTCTGCGAGATCACGCACTGCGAGACCGAACTCACCGTCGTGGTCTGCTGCTGGACGCCGAAGCCCATCAGCACGATGAGGAACAGCACGACCGCGAGGATCAGGTTCATGAACGGGCCCGCGAACATCACGACGACCCGTTTCCACGGCTTGCGCGTGTAGAACAGGCGCTTCTCGTCGCCGGGCCTGAGCTCCTCGAAGGCGGCGGAGCGGGCGTCCTCGATCATGCCGCGCCACGGCGAGGTGGAACGGGCCTCGAGACGGCCGTCGGGGCCGGGCGGGAACATGCCGATCATGCGGATGTAGCCGCCGAACGGGATCGCCTTGACGCCGTACTCGGTCTCGCCCCGGTTCCGCGACCAGAGGGTCGGGCCGAAGCCGACCATGTACTGGGGCACCCGGATGCCGAACATCTTGGCGGTGGAGAGGTGTCCCAGCTCGTGCCAGGCGATCGAGAACAGCAGGCCGGCCGCGAAGACGACTATGCCGAGGATGAACATCAGGGTCGTCATGCACGCGCCTCCGCGCTCGCCGTCCGTACTGTCAGTTCGCGGGCCCTCCTGCGGGCCCAGGTCTCCGCTTCGAGGACGTCCGGCACGGTCAGTGAGGTTCCCGTCGCCGGGGTGCCGTGTTCCTCGACCACCCGGGTGACGGTCTCCATGATCCCGAGATACGGCAGCACACCGGCCCGGAAGGCCTCGACGCACTCCTCGTTCGCCGCATTGAACACCGCCGGGGCGGTCCCCGCGAGCTCACCGACGTGCCGGGCGAGGTTCACCGAGGGGAACGCCTCGTTGTCGAGAGGGAAGAACTCCCAGGTGGACGCCTTGCTCCAGTCGAAGACCGGGGCCGCGTCGGGGACCCGTTCGGGCCAGCCGAGGCCGATGGCGATGGGCCCGCGCATGTCGGGGGGCGTCGCCTGGGCCAGTGTCGATCCGTCCGTGAACTCAACCATCGAGTGGACATACGACTGCGGGTGCACGACGACCTCAATGCGGTCGAAGGGAATGTCGTAGAGCAGGTGCGCCTCGATGACTTCCAGTCCCTTGTTGACGAGGGTCGCGGAGTTGATCGTGATGACCGGGCCCATGGCCCAGGTGGGGTGGGCGAGGGCGTCCTCGACGGTGACGTCCGCCAGCTGCTCCCTGGTACGGCCGCGGAAGGGGCCGCCGGAAGCGGTGACGACGAGCCTCCGGACATCGGCACGGGTGCCGGCGGCGAGCGCCTGGAAGAGCGCGGCGTGCTCGGAGTCGACCGGGATGATCTGGCCGGGCTTCGCGAGCGCCTTGACCAGCGGGCCGCCGACGATGAGCGACTCCTTGTTGGCGAGCGCGAGGGTGCGGCCCGCCTCCAGGGCGGCGAGGGTCGGGGCGAGTCCGATGGAGCCGGTGATGCCGTTGAGGACGGTGTGGCAGTCGGAAGCGGCGATCTGCGTGGCCGCGTCGGGTCCGGCCAGGATCTCGGGCAGCGGCTCCCCCGCGTCGTACTGCGCGGACAGCGCCTCGCGCAGCGCCGGTACGACGTCCTCGCGGGCGACGGCGACCTTGCGCACCCGCAGCCGGCGGGCCTGCTCGGCGAGGAGGGCGACCCGGCCGCCGTTGGCGGACAGGGCGGTGACGCGGAACCGGCCGGGGTTGCGCAGCACGAGGTCGATGGCCTGGGTGCCGATCGACCCGGTGGAGCCGAGGATCACCACGTCCTTCGGGCCGTCTCCCACCAGGGGGTCGTACACCAGGTGGGGATCGGCGAGCGGAGCTGGAGCGTCGGTCATGGACCCCATTGTGTCGGGTCCCGGCCACCGCCGGGGCCCCGCCCCGGCGGTCGGGGCGTGTGTTCCTCTGCGGGGAGGGCGGCGGCCGGACCGCCGGTCCGGCCGCCCCTCGCGTCCCGGCGGGTCAGCGGATCGGACGGTGCACGTTCTCCCGCCGCGACGGTCCCGGGGTGGCGTCCGCGATCCAGGGGCCGTCGCCGGAGGGGTCGACGACGCCCTGCTCGAGCCACTCGTAGGTGCCGGAGAGCACGCCCTTGACGACCTTGCGGTCGAGGTCGTCGGTGTTGGTCCACAGCCGGCCGAAGAGCTCCTCGACGCGGATGCGGGCCTGCCGGCAGAAGGCGTCGGCGAGCTGATAGGCCTCGCGGCCGTGGTCGCCGCGGCGGCGCAGGAGTTCCGCGCGGACGCAGGCGGCGCTCATCGCGAACAGCTCGGCGCCGATGTCGACGATCCGGCCCAGGAAGCCCTGCTTGGTCTCCATCCTCCCCTGCCAGCGGGACATGGCGTAGAAGGTGGAGCGGGCCAGCTTGCGGGAGGTGCGCTCGACGTAGCGCAGGTGCGGGGACAGGTCGACCCCGTGCTTGAACTCGCTGTAGGAGCCGGGGAGCTGTCCCGGTCCGGCGACGAGTCTCGGCAGCCACTTGGCGTAGAAGACGCCCGCGCCCGCGCCCGCCTTCGCCTTGTCGCCCAGTGACTTCTCCGGGTCGATCAGGTCGCCGGCGACCGAGAGGTGGGCGTCCACGGCCTCGCGTGCGATCAGCAGGTGCATGATCTCGGTGGAGCCCTCGAAGATCCGGTTGATGCGCAGGTCGCGCAGCATCTGCTCGGCGGGGACCGCGCGTTCGCCGCGTGCGCGGAGGGAGTCGGCGGTCTCGAAGCCGCGTCCGCCGCGGATCTGGACCAGTTCGTCGGCCATCAGACAGGCCATCTCCGAGCCGTACAGCTTGGCGAGGGCGGCCTCGATGCGGATGTCGTTGCGGTTCTCGTCGGCCATCTGCGAGGACAGGTCCACGACGGCTTCCAGCGCGAAGGTGGTCGCCGCGATGAACGCGATCTTGGAGCCGACGGCTTCGTGCAGCGCGACGGGCTTGCCCCACTGCTCGCGGGCCGCCGACCACTCGCGGGCGATCTTCAGGCACCACTTGCCGGAGCCGACGCACATCGCGGGCAGCGACAGCCGTCCGGTGTTGAGCGTGGTGAGGGCGATCTTGAGGCCCTGGCCCTCCTCGCCGATGCGGTGGGAGGCGGGGACGCGGACGCGGTGGAAGCGGGTGACGCCGTTCTCGAGTCCGCGCAGGCCCATGAAGGCGTTGCGGTTCTCGACGGTGATGCCCTCGGAGCCGGCCTCCACGACGAAGGCGGTGATGCCGCCGCGGTGGCCCTCGGACTTCGGCACCCGGGCCATGACCACGAGGAGGTCGGCGACCACGCCGTTGGTGGTCCACAGCTTCACGCCGTCGAGCACGTAGTCGTCGCCTTCGGGTACGGCGGTGGTGGCGAGCCGGGCCGGGTCGGAGCCCACATCGGGCTCGGTGAGCAGGAAGGCGGAGATGTCGGTGCGGGCGCAGCGCGGCAGGAAGGTCTCCCGCTGCTCCCGCGTGCCGAAGATCTTCAGAGGCTGCGGGACGCCGATCGACTGGTGCGCGGAGAGCAGGGCGCCGATCGCCGGGCTGGCGGAGCCGACCAGGGCGAGGGCCTTGTTGTAGTAGACCTGGGTGAGGCCGAGGCCGCCGTACTTGGTGTCGATCTTCATGCCGAGGGAGCCGAGCTCCTTCAGCCCGGTGATCACCTCGTCGGGGATGCGCGCCTCGCGCTCGATCGTGGCCCCGTCGATCTTCGTCTCGCAGAAGTCGCGGAGTTTGGCGAGGAACTCCTCACCGCGCTGGGCGTCCTCGTCGGCGGGGAGGGGGTGCGGGTGGATCAGGTCGAGCCGGAAGCGGCCGAGAAACAGTTCCTTGGCGAAGCTGGGCTTGCGCCAGTCCTGTTCCCGGGCGGCCTCCGCGACCTCGCGGGCCTCCCGTTCGGTGACCGTGGGCCGGGACGGAGACTCGGGTACTGCGGACATGAGGCTCACCTCGCCGCGAATCGGTGGAGTCATACGTTCGTCACTGACTGGTGCTACCCGTTCGTATGTACCCGATTCGTAGCGGCCCTGCCACCCTTCGTGCGTCCGTTCGGCCGACACGCCCGCCTCAGCGGGCGGGCGCCGTCAGGGTGAGGCGGCCGTCGCGCACCTCGGCGATCCGGTCGACGGAGGTGAGCAGGGCGCGGTCGTGGGTGACCAGAACGGTGGCGGTGGCGCGCCGGTGGGTGAGCCGGGTGAGCAGGTCCATCACGGCGGCACCGCGTTCGTGGTCGAGGGCGCTCGTGGGTTCGTCGACCAGCAGGACGGTGGGGTCGTTCATCAGGGCGCGGGCGATGTTCACCCGTTGGCGCTGCCCGCCGGAGAGCTGGTGGGGGCGGCGGCCCGCCTGGCCGGCGAGGCCGACGGCGTCGAGCAGTTCCAGGGCCCGGCCGCGGGCCCGGCCCGGCGAGCGGCCGTCGATCCCGGCCATGACCTGGAGCTGTTCGGCGGCGGTGAGGGCGGGCAGCAGGTTGGGCTGCTGGAAGACGATGCCGATGCTGCGGCGGCGCAGTTCGGTGAGGTCGCTCCGGCTCAGGCCGGCCGTCGGGGTGCCGTCGACGGTGACGGTGCCGGAGTCGGGGGTGACGAGGGTGGCGGCGACGGCGAGCAGGCTGGACTTGCCGGAGCCGGACGGCCCGACGACGGCCGTGACGGTGCCCCGGGGGACGTCGAGGGTGACCCGGTCGAGGGCGGTCAGACGGGTGTCGCCGTCGGGGTAGGTGAGGGTGACGTCGGTCAGTTCGAGGCTCATCGGGCGCTCCCCAGGGCGGTCAGCGGGTCGACGGAGGTGATGCGGCGGATGGACAGGGCGGCCCCGAGCGCGCCGAGGACGATCGTCACGGCGGCGGGGGCGAGGACCGTCGCGGGGGTCAGGGCGAAGGGGATGTCGGATCCCGAGACGGCCGCGCCGATCGCGGCGGCGAGGGCGGTGCCGGCCAGGGTCCCGCCGGTCAGCAGCACCAGGGCCTGGCCGAGGGCGTCCGCCAGCAGGCGGCGCGTGGGGGCGCCCAGGGCCTTCAGTACGGCGACGTCACCGCTGCGCTGGATGGTCCACACGGTGAAGAAGGCGCCGACGACCAGGGCGGAGATCGCGAACAGGAAGCCGCGCATGAGCTGCAGGGAGCCGTTCTCGGAGGTGTAGGAGCCGATCGCGGCGAGGGACGCGTCCTTGGTGACGGTCCTGGTGCCGGCGGCGCGGTCGCCGGCCGCGAGGTCGGCGTCCCGGGCGGTGTCGAGGGCGATGACGGTCGCGGTGGGAGCGCCGCCGCGGGCACCGGCGGGCGGGGCGAGGGACGTCCAGGTGGCCAGGGAGGCCCAGACGACAGGGGTGTGGCTGAAGGAGGCGTCCCCGCGCGTCGCGGCGACGGTCAGCTCCCGGCCGGCGAGGGTGACGGAGTCACCCGCGGCGACGCCGAGTCCTTCGGCCGCGGCGGCCGACACGACCACCGTGCCGTCGCCGATCCGGTCGCCGGCGGGGGCCAGGGAGGAGCCCGGCAGGACGCCGAAGACGGAGACGCCGGCGGCGCGCTCACCGGCGTTCGCCCGGGTGGTGGTGATGCCGAGCGGCTCGGCGCGGGTGACGCCGGGGGTGTTCGCCCACTGCCGCCACTGGCGCTCGGTGACGACGGAGTCGGCGTACGAGAGATCCTGGCCGGCGGCGGGAGCGGCGAAGGCGATCCGGTCGGCGGGCAGCCCGGTGACGGCGGAGACGTTCTGCCGGGCGAGCCCGGCCGTCAGCCCGGAGAGGAGGCCGACCAGCAGCGTGATCAGGACGACCACGGCGCCCATCAAGGCGAAGCGCCCCTTGGCGAACGTGAGATCCCTCCAGGCGACGAACATGTGCTGACCTGCCCCTGCGATCGGCGGAAACGGTGTGCCCCCACCGTCGCGCCCGGCACGGGCAGCGGGCATCGCACCCAGGAGGGGACTTTGGGAATCAAAGGGTCGGTGGGCGTCTCCACCTTTTGATCGATGCCCGGTATGCACATTTTCCGTAGGGTGGGGGGTGATGAACAGCCTCACTCCGACCACCCGGGCCCTGGCCCGGTCTCTGCACCTGCTCGTGGCGGGTCTGCTCGCGCTGACCGCCGTGCGGGCACTGACCGGGGACACGGCGCACGCGGGGGCCGTGACCGGCGTGTGTGCCGCCGTGGCGGTGGTGTACGCGGTCGGGCCGCTCACCCCGGCCGTCGCCGCCTCCCGCCGCGCCGCCGCGTGGTGGCTGGCGGCGCTCGGCTCGGTCTGGCTGCTGTTGCTGGCGCTCAGCCCGGACGGGGTGTGGCTGGCCTTCCCGCTGTACTTCCTCCAGCTGCACCTGCTGTCGCGGCGCGGCGGGCTGCTCGCGGTCACGGGCACGGCCGTCGCCGCGGTCACCGCGTTCGCCGCGCACCGGGGCGGATTCTCCCCGGCCCTGGCCATCGGGCCCGCGCTCGGCGCGGCCGTCGCCGTGGCGGTGGTGTGGGGCTACCAGGCCCTGTACCGGGAGAGCGAGGGGCGGCGCCGCCTGATCGAGGAGCTCACCGTCACCCGCGCCGATCTGGCCGCCGCGCAGCACACCGCGGGTGTGCTGGCCGAGCGTGAGCGGCTGGCCCGCGAGATCCACGACACCCTCGCCCAGGGGCTGTCGAGCATCCAGTTGCTGCTGCGCGCCGCCGAACGTGCCCTGCCCGACCGCCCGGAGGCCGCCGCCGCGCACGTCGTGCAGGCCCGGCAGGCGGCCGTCGGCAATCTCGCCGAGGCCCGCCGGTTCGTCGCCGCCCTCACCCCGCCCGCGCTGGAGGGCACCACGCTGGCGGGCGCCCTGGAGCGGCTGTGCGCCACCACGAGTGCCCAGCACCCCGTCACCGTCCGCTTCCACCGCGCCGGACCGCCGCGTTCCCTGCCGACCGCCGTCGAGGTGGCCCTGCTGCGCATCGCCCAGTCCGCGCTGTCCAACACCGTCCGCCACGCCCGCGCCACCACCGGCGAGGTCACCCTGACCCACGCCGGCGACGCCGTGCGGCTCGACGTGGTCGACGACGGCACCGGGTTCGACCCCGGGCGGCTTCCGGCGCCGGACCCGGCCGCGGGCGGGTTCGGCATCGCCGCGATGCGGGCCCGGGCCCGCTCCCTCGGCGGCTCCCTCGTCCTGGAGTCGTCCCCGGGCCGCGGCACCGCCCTGTCGGCACGGTTCCCGGTCGGGGCACCGGACCGGGACGCCGCGGACGGCGGCGTCGGCACCCCGCACGAGAGCAGGCACGAGTGAACGACCACCCCATCCGCATCCTGATCGCCGACGACCACCCGGTGGTGCGGGCCGGGCTGCGCGCGGTGCTGGAGACCGAGCCCGGCTTCACCATCGTCGCCGAGGCCGCCACCGCCGAGCGGGCCGTGGAACTCGCCGCGGCCGGCGGGACCGACGTGGTGCTGATGGACCTGCAGTTCGGCGGCGGCATGAACGGGTCGCAGGCCACCGCGGCCATCACCGCCCGCCCGGGCGCGCCCCGGGTGCTGATCGTCACCACGTACGACACGGACGCGGACACCCTCCCGGCCATCGAGGCCGGGGCCACCGGGTACCTGCTCAAGGACGCCCCGCCCGAGGAACTGGCCGCCGCGGTACGCACCGCCGCCGCGGGACGCACCACCCTCGCGCCGGCGGTCGCCGACCGGCTGATGAACCGCCTGCGCGCGCCGCACAGCTCACTGACCCGCCGCGAGACGGAGGTGCTCACCCTGGTCGCCGAGGGGCTGTCGAACCAGCGTGTCAGCGAGCGGCTGCACCTCACCCAGGCCACGGTCAAGTCGCACCTGGCCCACATCTACGCCAAACTCGGCGTCGACTCGCGCACCGCCGCGGTCGCCGCGGCCCTGGGGCTCGGCATCATCCGCCGCTGAGGGACGGTCCAGCGGGGGCGCCCGTCGCCCGCTCGGCGCGAGGGCGAAGCATCCGTCGAAGCGCTTCACACACTGGGAGAACGTGGATGGTCACCCTGGCCGAGGTCGCCCAGACGCCCGAGTCTCGGCGAGCACGGTGAGCTATGTCCTCAGCGGCAAGCGGTCCCTCTCCGCCACCACCCGGCAGCGGGTCGAACGGAGCATCCGCGAGCTCGGGTACCACCCGAACGCCGGGGCCCGCGCCCTGGCCGGCAGCAGGTCCAACATCGTCGCGCTGATGATCCCCCTGCGTACGGACATCCACGTGCCGGTGATGACGGAGATCGCCATCGCGGTGGCCACCACCGCCCGCACCCACGGGTACGACGTGCTGCTGCTCACCGGCGAGGAGGGCCCGGACGCGGTGCGCCGTGTCGCGGGCAGCGGACTCGCCGACGGCATGATCCTCATGGACGTCGAACTCGACGACGAGCGGCTGCCCCTGCTCCGCGAGACCGACCAGCCGGCGGTGCTGATCGGACTGCCCGCCGACACCACCGGACTGACCTGCGTCGACACGGCACACCGGCTTCGCCGAGCGCACCCTGGACGGACTGCGCACCCGCGCACGGGAGCTGGGGCTGCGGCTGCTGCACCGTCCGTGCGAGGGCGGGTACGACGCGACGGCCGTGACGCTGGCCCGCATCCTGGACGAGCGTCCCGGCACCACGGGCTTCGTCGTGCAGAACGAGTCGGCGGTCGAACCGCTGCCGGCCCTGCTGCGGCAGCAGGGCCGTGCCGTGCCCGAGGACGTCTCCGTCGTCGCGGTCTGCCCCGAACAGGTCGCCGTCCAGGCCTCGGTGCGGCTGACGTCCGTGGCCGTCCCGGCGCAGGAGATGGGCCGGCACGCCGTGGAGCAGCTCGTCGCCAAGCTCGACGGGCGGGGCGGCGACGAGGTCGTCCTGCTCCTGCCGGAGCTGACCGTCCGGGCGAGCTCCGGTCCGGCGCCCGTGCAGCGTGACCACCCGTCCCTCCCCCTCCGGCTTCGGCCCGCGAGTCCCGGCGGCGCGGTGCTCCGGGACCTGCCCGGCGCGCTCCTCGCCGAGCCGCGCGCCACGCCGCGCCCCGCTGGTCCCGGGGGACGGGCGAGCCTGCCGGTCCGGGAACCGTGGGCCCGCCCCGTCCGCGAACCGCGGTGCTCCTACTCGCGGCGCCACAGGGCGGGAACGTTGGGGGGCTCCCAGCCCGTCATGGACGTGTGCGCCTGGAGGCAGCGGTATCCGGCGCCACTGTGCGTGACCCTGTCGCCGGCGCTGTAGGCACGGCCGGGCGCCCAGCTGCCGCTCGGCGGATCGGTAGGCGGGTCGGTGGGCGGGTCGGTGGGGTCGCCCTGCACGTTCAGGACGAAGTCGAAGGTGGCTTCCTTGCCGCCGCCGGCGCTGCGGACGTTCATCAGCAGCGCCGGGTCGAAGATGGTGTCCGTGCTGTTGCGGGGCTCGCCCGGGAAGTAGAGCTGGGTGGTCAGGACGGGTTCGCCGGGCGCCTGGGCCTTGACGTGAAGGTGCCGGGTGCGTCCCGGATAGAGACCGGGCACGATCGTCCGCAGGGTGAAGGCGCCTGAGGCGTCGGTGAACTGGTGTCCGCGGAAGGTGTATCCGACGTTGTCGTAGGCGCCCGCGTTGTCCGCCTGCCAGAAGTCGAGCAGGACCCCGCGCAGCGGGACGCAGTTCCGGCCGAAGACGTAGCCGCTGACGGTGAGCGGGGTGCCCGGGGTGCCCGGGGTCACCAGATTGGCGCGCAGTGGGGAGTTCGGCTTGAAGTAGGGGCCCTCCATCTGGGGAATCGTGGGGTCGTCGCCGTCGTCGCAGAACGGTGTCGGGGTGAGGTCCCGTCCCTGGGTGCCTGCGTCCCTGGCGAGCGCCACCGTGCCCGTCGCGAGCAGCGGGACGGCGGCGCCGGCGGCGACGGCCGCCCTGAGCAGGCTCTTGCGGCTGATCCGGCGCTCGGCGCCGGGTTCGTCGGGTGCGGATGGTGTCATGGCGGGTTCCTCGGTCTCCTCGGTGGGGGCGGAAGGACGGGACGTGCCTGACCCGGAGCGCGCCCGCGAACGCGGGGCGGGCGAACGGTTCTCGCGGACGCGCTCCAGCGGTGATCGCCGAAAACGTAGCCGCGCCGGTCACCGCTCCGGAACTCCCGCCCCGGCCCCTGTACCGCGTTATGGAACCCCTCGGAGGGCTCTCGAAGCCGAACTGCACGGGGGTCACCGCGTCTTCAGCGTGAGGACGCGGTCTTCTCCGGCGACCAGGTCGAGCGGCTCGGCGCCGGTGGAAGTCCACAGGTGGACGCGGTGGGTCGGGCGAGTTCGACCCGGGCGCGGACCCCTGCGCCGGGGAGCAGGCCTTCGACACCCCCGAACACCGGGCGCTCGCGCGGGAGGCCGCCGAGCAGGCGGTCGTCCTGCTCAAGAACGACGCTACGCTGCCGCTCGCACCGGACACCCGCGTCGCGGTCGTCGGACTGCTCGCCGACGAGTGCAAGCTCGACTGGTACAGCGGCAGCCTGATCCACCGCTCCACCCCGCTGGAGGGTCTGCGCGAGCGGTTCGGCGCCGACCGCGTGGAGTTCGCCGAAGGCGTGGACCGCGTGCTGCTGAAGACCTCCGCCGGTGCGTTCCTGCACGTGCCGCCGGCGCCCGACACCCCCGGGACGGCGCGCGGCGCCGAGGACGCCCTCGACCCGGCGCTGCTCGCGGGCCGTACCGATCTGCCGCCTCTCACCGCCCGGACGGCCGGCACCGAACTGGCCCTGGCCGACGGGGGCGAGGGCGTGCTCACCCTCCGGGCGCCCGACGGCCGCTACCTCTCGGTCGCCGAGGACGGGTACGTACGCGCCTCCGCCGACCAGCCGGGCGGCTGGGTCGTGCCGGAGACGGTCCGGCTGGAACCGCACGGGACGGTCACCTCCTCAGGCACCTGGGGACGGGGCGCCACGTGCAGGTCGCCGCCGACGGCGTCAAGGTTGCCGAGGAGGATCCCGAGGTCTTCGGGCTGGTCGTCGCCGAGCGAAGGAGCCCGCCTCGGGGCCGTACGACTGCACCACGCTCCGTGCGTCCTTCGCCGCCGTCGAGGGCGTGCACGACATACGGCTCCGGCTGCGCGGCCCGCTGCGGCTCGCGCGGGCCGGCTTCTCCGGCTGAGGGTTTGGAAGGGGCCCGGCACACAGAAGGGCCCGGCACCGGGACGTCCGGTGCCGGGCCCCTTCGCGTGCGGCTTACAGGGCGAGGCCGGTGAGGACCAGCACGCGCTCGTAGGTGTAGTCCTCCATCGCGAACCGCACGCCCTCACGGCCCACACCGGACTGCTTGGCGCCGCCGTACGGCATCTGGTCGGCGCGGTAGGAGGGCACGTCACCGATGACGACACCGCCGACCTCCAGGGCGCGGTGGGCCCGGAAGGCGATCTGCAGGTCGTGGGTGAACACACCCGCCTGGAGGCCGTACTTGGAGTCGTTGACGGCGGCGAAGGCCGCGTCCTCGCCGTCCACCTTCTGCACGGTCAGCACGGGCCCGAAGACCTCCTCGCAGGAGAGCGTCGCCTCGGCCGGCACGTCGGTCAGCACGGTCGGCGCGTAGGAGGCGCCGTCGCGCTTGCCGCCGGTGAGGAGGGTGGCGCCCGCCTCCACGGCCTCCTGCACCCACGCCTCGACGCGCTGCGCGGCGTCCTCGCCGACCAGCGGGCCGACATCGGTCGCTTCGTCGTTCGGGTCACCGGTGACCTGCGCCTCGACGGCGGCGACGATGCGCGGCAGCAGCCGGTCGTACACCGACGCGTCGGCGATCACGCGCTGCACGGAGATGCAGGACTGGCCGCCCTGGTAGTTGGAGAAGGTCGCGATGCGGGCGGCGGCCCGGTCCAGGTCCTCGTCGCTCGCCCAGTCGGCGAGGACGACGGCCGCGCCGTTGCCGCCGAGCTCCAGGGTGCAGTGCTTGCGCGGCACCGAGTCCATGATCGCGTAGCCGACCTTCTCCGAGCCGGTGAAGGAGATCACCGGCAGCCGCTCGTCCCGGACGAGGGCGGGCATGCGGTCGTTGGGGACCGGGAGGATGCTCCAGGCCCCGGCGGGCAGCTCGGTCTCGGCCAGCAGCTCGCCGAGGATCAGCCCGGACAGGGGCGTGGCGGGCGCCGGCTTCAGGACGATCGGGGCACCGGCGGCGATCGCCGGGGCGATCTTGTGGGCGCACAGGTTCAGCGGGAAGTTGAACGGCGCGATGCCGAGGACGACACCCTTGGGGAAGCGGCGGGTGAGCGCGAGCCGCCCCTGGCCACCCGCGTCGGTGTCCAGGCGCTGGGCCTCGCCGCCGTTGAAGCGGCGGGCCTCCTCCGAGGCGAAGCGGAACACGGAGACGGCACGACCGACCTCGCCGCGGGCCCACTTCATCGGCTTGCCGTTCTCTGCGGAGATCAGCCGGGCGATCTCCTCGGTGCGCTCGGCGAGGCGCCGGCTGACGTGGTCCAGGGCGGCGGCCCGGACGTGGGCGGGAGTGGCGGCGAACTCGTCCCGTACCGCGTACGCGGCGGCCACGGCCTCCTCGACCTGGGCCTCGGTCGGCACGCTCACCGTGCCGACGACCCGGCCGTCCCAGGGGGAGGTGACGTCGAAGGCGGCCTCGCCGGTGGCCTGGCGGCCGGCGAGCCAGAAGGCGTGGGTGGAAGTCATGTGGAGTCCCGGCCCTTCCGCGTAGGGGTGTACATGGGTGTGTGGGTCCACGGTAGGGGGGCGCCGCCGGGCGGGCGCTTGTCCGGTGCGTACGGGTGCCGGACGGGAGTGTGCCGCATCGGCGCAAAGGGCTCGGGCACCGGTCCGCGACCCGCTCCGTGACGCACCCGGCCACCCGGACCGCGGTCGTCGACCGGGCCCGCCCGCCCCCCGACCTCGCGGTGAACACCGGCACGCGGCCCGCGGGAGGGCCGGACCCGGTCACCGGGACGCGGGCTGGGCGCCGGATGCGGCGCGGGGCCCGTGGTTCGCCACCCGTGCGTGGCCGGTGGGAAGGGCCGGGCCCCCGGCCGGGCGCCGCTCAGCCGTTCTCGGAGGCCGTGGCCTTGAGGGCCAGCCACAGCTCCATACGGACGTCCGGGTCGTCCAGGGAGCGGCCGAGGATCTCCTCGACCCGGCGCATGCGGTAGCGCAGGGTGTGGCGGTGGACGCCGAGGTCGGCTGCCGCGGCGTCCCACTGGCCGTGCCGGGAGAGCCAGGCCCGCAGGGACGCGACCAGGTCGCCGCGGCCGGTGGCGTCGTGCTCGCGCAGCGCGCGCAGCAGCCCGTCGGCGAACGCCCAGACCGCGTCGTCGGCGAGCAGCGGCAGCACGGACCCCGCGGCCAGGTGCTCGTGCTCGACCAGCACCCTGCCCCTGCGCCGGGCCACCGAGAGCGCCTGCTCGGCCTGCTTGTACGCGGCGGACGCGGCGGTCGGGCCGGCCGGCGCGGACAGTCCGGCCACCAGGTCGGCGTCGTCGGCCTTGCGGGCCGCCTCCTGGGCGGCGGCGTGGTCGCAGCAGGCGGCCACGGCGGCGCCCCCGTCGGCGGCGAGGACGACCAGCCGCTCGCCCTCCGGCACGACCAGGACGGCCTCGCCGGAGCGGGCGGCGGCGGCCTCCGCGGTCTCGGCGAGGGCGCCGAGGGCATCCCCGTCCGCCTCCCCGCTCCCGACGGCGACGATGATCCGGAAGGGCGCGTCGAGGAGGCCGCCGTACAGGTCCCCGGCGACCGCGCGGGCGTGGTCCGGCTCCCCGGCGAGCAGCATGCGCAGCACGGCGGCGCCGATGCGCTGTTCGGCGGCGTGCAGCGAGCGGGAGCGCTCCGTGGTGAGGGTGAGCAGGGCGATGGCGGAGTGGACGGCGTACCGCTCGGCGGTGCCGAGGGCGGCGGCCGTGCCGACGGCGAGCGCCGCCCGGGGGCGCCGGCCCGTGCCGAGGGAGTGCAGTTCCACCCGGTCCTCGTGCTCCGGTCCCGCCACGACCGAGGAGGCGGGCGCGGGCCGGTCCCGCAGCCGGGTCACGTCCGCGGTGAGCCGCGCGGCGCGCCGGCCGGCCCAGTCCGGCGCCGCGGCGACCACGGCGCCCGAGGCGTCGTAGAGCGCGGCCCACCCGTCGACCTGGGCGGCGAGTGCGGCGAGCAGGCCCTCCGGGCCGTCGCTCAGTGTCTGCTTCGTCAGCTCCCGCTGGGCGGCGAAGCCCGCGGTCACCGCGCGGTACTGGTCGGCGGCGATGGCGGCGGACACGGCCTTGCTGATCGCGAGGAACGGGGTGCGGCGCGGCACCTCCAGCAGCGGCAGGCCCTCCGCGCGTGCCGCCTCGACGAGGGCGTCGGGGATGTCCTCGTAGTGCACCCCGACGGCGAAGCCGAGCCCGACGACGCCCGCTCCCACCAGCCGCTTCACGTACCGGCGCATCGCCTCCCGGTCCTCCGCGTCGAGCTTGAGGGCGGTGATCAGCAGCAGCTCCCCGCCCTCCATGTACGGCACCGGGTCGGCGAGTTCGCTGGCGTGCGCCCAGCGCACGGGCACGTCGAGGCGGTCCTCGCCCGCGCGCACGGTCAGCTTGAGCGCGGTGTGGTGGACGAGCGAGGCGAGCGTCGGGGGCATCGGGGCCTTGAGCCTTCGGTCTGCGACGGATGGGTGAGAGCACGGTGATCTTTTGGCCGCGGCGTATGAACGACCTGTGTCGATTCTGCCTCACCGTACGGTCAGCGGCCGCCCCGGCCGCTCACCCCCGCAGGTCCACCAGCAGCGGGGGCGCGTGCTCACCCTCGACGTCCGTCAACGACAGCACCGCGTGCCCCGCCGGCACCGCGTGCGCGAGTTCGGAGGCCGACCAGCGCTCCCGCTCGACCTGCCGCACGGTGACCGCGTCCGTCGTGACCGCCTTGCCCGTCACCAGCTTGCGCAGCGCGTGCAGGGCACGGGTCATCGGCTGGTCGGCGAAGACCGTGTGCTTGGCGACCTCCGTGGTCTCCACCCACTCGGTGCCCCAGGTCTGCGCGAACCGGTTGCCGTCCCAGGTGGTCACCCCGGAGAACGCCATGCGGCAGCCCACCGCTCCGTAGAGCGGGCCGTGCAGCGCCTCGGGGACGTCGGCGACGGTGCGCAGGGCGAGCAGCACGCCCGCGTTCTGCGAGCGCAGCCGCTGGATGCGGCGCACCGACTCCGCGGTGACCGTGCCGGTCGCGTCGTCCAGGACCAGGCAGGCGAAGTGCGTACGCCGCCCGTCCCTCACGACGGTGTGGAACTGCGCGAGGACCAGCCGGGTGATCAGCCGGCAGGCCTCCTCGTGCCCGCGCTCGGGCAGGTCGATCCGTACCCGCAGGGGGTGGTGGGCGATCGCCCGCAGGGAGAACGGCCGGGCCGGGCCGCCACCGCCGAAGAAGTCCGCGAAGACCGGCCGGTTCAGCAGGGCCAGCCGGTCGGCGAGGGTCCGGCCCGTGTCACCCGGGGCGCCCGTCTGCCGGGCGCGCGCGTCGAGTTCACGGCGCATGACGTCGTCCCCGCTCGCGACGAGCGCCTCCCGCAGCGGTGTCAGCGCCCCCTCCTCGCCCTCCAGCAGTTCGCGCAGCTCCGGCAGGGTGGGGAAGCGGCCGTGCACCGCACGGAACGGGCCGAGCAGCTGCGCCAGCGTCGTGGCGGCGCTCTGTGTGCCGACCGTGTCGAGGTCCCCCGCCAGCGCCTCGGCGAGGACGGCGGCCGCCTCGTCCGGATCCTCGGACTCGGCGTACGGGTCGAGGTCGTGCACCGAGGACGGGTCACCGATCCGCACGATCACGTCGAAGGCGTCGTCCGTGCAGAGCTGGCTCCCGGCCGCGGAGACGGCGACCACGGCACAGCGCCCGGCGAGCGCCTGCAGGGCGAGCGCCTCGGTCACCGGCTCGACGAGGGAGCGGGTCTTGCCGGATCCGGAGGGCCCGACGGCGAGCAGCGAGGTGCCGAGCACGTCGGGGCCGAGGGCCGCCCCGGCGCCGCGGTACGGCTGCGGGGTGCGTTCGGCAGCGACCCAGCTGCCGATCCGCACCTGCCCGGCGAGCAGGTCGTGCGGGGCGGTCCGGCGCGGCAGGTCCCGGGCCCCGGAGGGGTGGGTCAAGGCCGCGCCCGCCTGCCGCAGGACGGTGTCACGGAAGACGCCCGGCGTGCCACTGCGGCGGGCGAGGGCGAAGGCGTGCTCGATGCGGGTGCAGTCGACGTCGTTCATGCGGCCGCCGGCCACCTCGGCGGTGAGCAGGTCCGCGGCCTCCTCCTGGCCCGCCTCGCGCAGCGCCGGCCACTGGGAGCGGGGGCGGCCGGGCCCGGAGGCGCTCGGAGCGGCGTCGGTCCGGCGCGCGGCGAGCAGCCGCCTCGCGTACGGAACCCAGCCTCCGAGTCGGGCGAACGGCCAGACCACCAGCAGCGTGACGACCGCGTACAGCGTGTTCGTGAAGAAGGAGGAGGCCATCAGCTCGTACCCGTCGGTGACCAGCACGGTCAGCGAGAGCAGCGGGTCGACGACCGGTGCCGGGGACCATCCGACGAGCGGGAAGGCGCCGGGGAAGACGAAGCTGAGGACGACCAGGGCGAGGAGGCCGGCGATCAGGGCACGTGCCGGCTGGGGCCTGCGGGCCACGTAGTGGCGGACGATGGCGCGCCAGCTGCCCAGCACGGCCACCGTGACGGCCAGCACCGCGAAGGAGACTCCCTCGTAGACCACGAGGGCCTCCGCCCCCGGGGCCGGCACCGCCTGCCCCTCGAACACCTTGGGTGAGGCGACGGTGCCGGCCCACCACCAGTCGTCCGGTGTGAAGGCCCGCAGGGGCGCCATCTGGTACGAGGTGACGCCGCGCTGCCAGAGCGACCAGACGAGCGCCGCGAGGGCGAGCGGGACCAGCATGCCGGCGAGCGTGACCGGCGCGAGCCTTTCCGGGGCCTGCTTCGGCGGCTGGTAGCCGTGGCGCCAGATCCCGGGGCGGGTGTCCGGCCTCGCCGCGTCGAGCCAGGCGGCGACGGCGGACGCGGGGCGGGGAGCCCGGTCGGGTGCGGGTGGCACGCCGGGCGCCCGGCTCGGCCGGGGCGGCGCCGTCGGCACGTCCGGTGGTCCCGCCGGGCGCGGTACGGGGTGGGCATGCGTGCCCCGTGCGTCCTGGGTACCGTCGCTGTCCATCGCCCTTGCCCCCTGAGCAGCCGCTCCATCCGCCATCAGCGAGTCAATCTAACGCTCCGACAGGCGCAGTCCACCGCTTACGCGGCCGTCCGTACGCGGTGGCCCCCCGCGGACGCGCGCGGGAGCCCCTCCCCCGCTATGTCCATCACGGACAACGGCGGACCCCGGACAACGCCCACATGGAGCATGCCCAGCCACCTCCGGCCGTCCTAGCCTGCGGGAAGAGACCGTAGAAGCGTCCGTTACATCCCCCAGGAGCCCCGCATGACCGCACTTCCGCAGGAGCGCCGCGTCGTCACCGCCATCCCCGGCCCGAAGTCGCAGGAGCTGCAGGCCCGCCGCTCCGCCGTGGTCGCGCAGGGCGTGGGGTCCGTGCTGCCCGTGTTCACCGCGCGCGCGGGCGGCGGGATCATCGAGGACGTCGACGGCAACCGTCTGATCGACTTCGGCTCCGGCATCGCCGTGACCTCCGTCGGCGCCTCGGCCGAGGCCGTCGTACGCCGGGCCTCCGCCCAGCTCGCCGACTTCACGCACACCTGTTTCATGGTCACGCCGTACGAGGGCTACGTGGCCGTGGCCGAGGCGCTCGCGGAGCTGACCCCGGGCGACCACGCCAAGAAGTCCGCGCTGTTCAACAGCGGCGCCGAGGCCGTCGAGAACGCCGTCAAGATCGCGCGTGCGTACACCAAGCGGCAGGCGGTCGTCGTCTTCGACCACGGCTACCACGGCCGCACCAACCTCACCATGGCGCTGACCGCGAAGAACATGCCGTACAAGCACGGCTTCGGCCCGTTCGCGCCCGAGGTGTACCGCGTCCCGGTCGCCTACGGCTACCGCTGGCCGACCGGCCCGGAGAACGCGGGCCCGGAGGCCGCCGCGCAGGCCATCGACCAGATCTCCAAGCAGGTCGGCGCCGAGAACGTGGCCGCGATCATCATCGAGCCGGTGCTCGGCGAGGGCGGCTTCATCGAGCCGGCCAAGGGCTTCCTGCCCGCGATCAGCTCGTTCGCCCGGGACAACGGCATCGTCTTCGTCGCCGACGAGATCCAGTCCGGCTTCTGCCGCACCGGCCAGTGGTTCGCCTGTGAGGACGAGGGCATCGTCCCCGATCTGATCACCACGGCGAAGGGCATCGCGGGCGGTCTGCCGCTGGCCGCCGTCACGGGCCGCGCGGAGATCATGGACGCCGCGCACGCGGGCGGCCTGGGCGGCACCTACGGCGGCAACCCGGTCGCCTGCGCGGGCGCGCTCGGCGCCATCGAGACGATGAAGGAGCTCGACCTCAACGCCAGGGCGAAGGACATCGAGACGGTCATGAAGACCCGCCTCACCGCCATGGCCGAGAAGTTCGACATCATCGGCGACGTCCGCGGCCGCGGCGCGATGATCGCCATCGAGCTGGTGAAGGACCGCGCCACCAAGGAGCCGAACGCGGAGGCGACCGCCGCGCTGGCCAAGGCCTGCCACCAGGAGGGCCTGCTGGTCCTGACCTGTGGCACCTACGGCAACGTGCTGCGCTTCCTGCCCCCGCTGGTCATCGGCGAGGACCTGCTGAACGAGGGCCTGGACATCATCGAGCAGGCGTTCGCGCGCATCTGAGCCCGCATCGGGGCAGGTGAGCCGCCCGCCCCGGGCCGCCGGGCCGGCGAGCGGCAGAGCGTGTGAAGAACGTGTGCGGGGTGGATGTCAGGTGCCCGTGGACCCTGTCGCGGGGCCACCCCCTGCCGTAGATTTCTACCCGGATGAGAGATACACCCCGCCCACAGGGGACTGTGGGCGGACCGGGCCGAGGCCTCCCCAGCTTCGACCTGGTCGTGCCCTCGCGCACACACAACCGGGGCCCGCGGGCTTCGGGTCTCCTCACGATCGGACGGTCGCCCGCCCCAAACCCCCCGGGGCGCGCGACGTTCCGGTCCGGACGGCCGTCCGGGCACCACACACGGCACGCCGTTCCCCGAAGGGCCGACGCACACCCCCCCTTGCGCCGGCCCTTCGGCGTTCACGTGCCGGGTTTCCGGGCCGGTGACGCGGGCCGGCAGGACGCGGGCCTCCCGGATGCGGGGTGGGCGGGATGCAGGCTCCGCTCGCAGTCGGACAGCGCCCGTCGGACCCCGGCCTCCGCCTCCGACCGCGCGCGGGAGATGTTTCACGGGCGGTGAGGCCACGGGACCTCGCCGGCCTGCGAAGCTGGACGGCATGTTGCTGCTCGGACCGCCCCTGCTCCTCTTCGCGCTGATCACGTGGCAGGTCGTCGCGGACGGGCCGCTGGTGGATCTCGACGAACGGCTGAGCGCGGAACTCGTCCGTCCGGACCGGGCCTCCGAACTGCTCGCGGACATCGGCAACATTCAGGTGGCCGTACCCCTCCTGGCCCTCGCCCTGGCGTTCGTCGCGTGGCGCGGGCGGGCGCGCGGCCATGACCGCTGGTGGCTGCCGCCCCTCGCCGGGGCCCTCGCGATGGTGCTGGTGCCGGTGCTGGTCGCGCCGTTGAAGGAGTGGACCGACCGCCCGGGCACCCCGGCCGTGCCCCCGGCCGTCGGCTACTACCCCTCCGGCCATACCGCCACCGCCGTCGTGGCGTACGGCGCGGCGACGCTGCTGCTCCTTCCGCTGCTCGGGTCGCCGGCCGTGCGCCGTGGACTGGTCGTGCTCTGTGGCGCCCTGGTCCTGGGCGCCTCGTACGGGTTGGTGCGCCGGGGCTACCACTGGCCGCTGGACGTGGCGGCCAGTTGGTGCCTCGGCGCGGTCCTGCTCATCGGTGTGTGGCTGGTCGTCAGCCGAAGTAGGAGTCGAAGGTCCGCTGGAACTCCCAGCCGCCGAATCGGTCCCAGTTGACCGACCAGGTCATCAGCCCGCGCAGCGCCGGCCACGTGCCGTGCGTCGCGTACGAGCCGCAGTTCGTCCGTTTGGTCAGGCAGTCCAGTGTCCTGGTGACCTCGGCCGGGGAGACGTGACCGTTGCCCGCGTGGGTGGTGGCCGGCATCCCGATGGCGACCTGGTCGGCGCGCAGCGGCGGGAAGACGTGGTCGGCGTCGCCCGCGACCGGGAAGCCGGTGAGCAGCATGTCGGTCATCGCGATGTGGAAGTCGGCGCCGCCCATGGAGTGGTACTGGTTGTCGAGGCCCATGACCGGTCCGGAGTTGTAGTCCTGGACGTGCAGCAGGGTCAGTTCGTCGCGCAGGGCGTGGATGACCGGCAGGTACGCGCCCGCCCTCGGGTCCTGCCCGCCCCACTTGCCGGTGCCGTAGTACTGGTATCCGAGCTGGACGAAGAAGGTCTCCGGGGCCATCGTCAGCACGAAGTCGTCCCCGTACTTCGCTTTGAGGGTCTTCAGCGCGGAGATCAGGTTGACGATCACCGGGGTCTTCGGATTCCTGAAGTCCGTGTCGTCGGCGTCCAGGGAGAGCGAGTGACCCTCGAAGTCGATGTCCAGGCCGTCGAGTCCGTACTCGTCGATGATCCTCGAGACGGAGGTGACGAACATGTCGCGGGCGGCGGCGGTGGTGAGCCGCACCTGGCCGTTCTGACCACCGATGGAGATCAGCACCTTCTTCCCTGCCGCCTGCTTGGCCCTGACGGCCGCCTTGAACTCGGCGTCGCTCTCCACGCCGGGGCACTCCGAGGCGGGACAGCGGTCGAAGCGGATGTCGCCGGAGGTGACGGTGGTCGGCTCGCCGAAGGCCAGGTCGATGACGTCCCAGCTGTCGGGGACGTCGGCGAGACGGGTGTAGCCGGAGCCGTTGGCGAAGCTCGCGTGGAGGTAGCCGACCAGCGCGTGCGGCGGGAGGCCGGAGGGACCGCCGCCCGAGTCGGGTTCACCCGTCGTCGCCGTCACGGTGGCCGAACGGGCCGACTCCCCGGCGTCGTTCACGGCCGCGACCTGGAAGGCGTAGGCCGTCCTCGGCGACAGTCCGGACACGGTGGCCGACGTGCCGCTGACGCTCTGGACCCTGGCGCCGTCGCGGTAGACCGCGTAGCCGGTGGCGCCCGCGGCCGGCGACCAGGACAGGGCCACGCTGGTCGAGGTGACGGTGCCCGTCCGCAGACCGGTGGGCGGGGCGGGCGGCTGCCCGGTCTCGCCGCCCGGGCCGACGAGGGTGATGTCGTCGGCGTGGTAGGTGCCGGTGCCGTACCAGCCGTGGGTGTGGATCGTGACGCGGGTGGTGGAGGGGCCGGTGCGGAAGGTGGTGGTGAGCCGTTGCCAGTCGGGGGCGGACTGGGCCCAGGTGGAGACGTCGGTGGTGCCCGTGCCGCTCGCCCCGAGGTGGACGTAGCTGCCGCGGACCTGGCCGGAGAGGGTGTACTGGGAGTCCGGTTTCACGGTGACGGTCTGCGTGCAACGGGCGTTGTCCGCACCGGCCGGGGTCGCCTCGAGCGCCGAACTTCCGCTGTGAACAGGTGAGTTCACGGTCGTCCCGGCCGTACAGCTCCAGCCGTCGAGGCCGGCTTCGAAGCCGCCGTTCCTGACGGCGTCCACGTCGGCCGCGCGGGCGGCCGACGTGGACGCCGCGGTCATTCCGGTCGCGGCGAGGGCAATCACGGTGAGCAACGCGACGAGGGGCCGGCGCGCGAGAGGTCTGGGGCGATCCACAAGGGCCTCCGGGCATGGGGGAACGGGAGGGGTGGAGCGCGCTCAATTTGGTCCAGACCAATTCGGTTGTCAAGCCCCCGCGTGATTCAGCTGTCGAAGCCGAGGCCCAGCCTGTCCATCGTCCGCAGCCACAGGTTGCGCCGCCCGCCCTGGGCGTCCGCCCTGGCCAGCGACCATTTGGTGAGGGCGATACCGGTCCAGGCGAACGGCTCCGGCGGGAACGGCAGCGGCTTCCTGCGCACCATCTCCAGCTCCGTGCGCTCGGTCCGCTCCCCCGCCAGCAGGTCCAGCATCACCTCGGCCCCGAAGCGCGTGGCGCCGACGCCGAGCCCCGTGTAGCCCGCCGCGTACGCCACCTTCCCCGCGTGCGCGGTACCGAAGAACGCCGAGAAGCGGGAGCAGGTGTCGATCGCGCCGCCCCAGGCGTGGGTGAAGCGCACCCCCTCGAGCTGCGGGAAGCAGGTGAAGAAGTGACCGGCGAGCTTGGCGTAGGTCTCCGGACGGTCGTCGTACTCGGCGCGCACCCGGCCGCCGTAGGGATAGACCGCGTCGTAACCGCCCCACAGGATCCGGTTGTCGGCGGACAGCCGGAAGTAGTGGAACTGGTTGGCGCTGTCCCCGAGGCCCTGGCGGTTCCTCCAGCCGACCGACGCCAGTTGGTCCGCCGTCAGCGGCTCCGTCATCAGGGCGTAGTCGTAGACCGGAACGGTGTAGGCGCGGACCCGCCGGACCAGGCTGGGGAAGACGTTGGTGCCGAGCGCCACCGCAGGGGCGCGGATCCGCCCGTAGGGGGTCCGTACGGCCATGCCGGCGCCGTACGGCTTCAGGCTCAGGGCGGGGGTGTGCTCGTACACGCGCACACCGAGGTCGAGGCAGGCCCGCTTCAGCCCCCAGGCGAGCCTGGCCGGGTGGAGCATCGCCACCCCCCGGCGGTCGTGGAGGCCGGCCAGGAAGGTCGGGGAGTTCACCTGGTCCCGTACGGCCTCGGTGTCCAGGTACTCGAGGCCCTCCGCGAGGCCCTTGGCCCGGATCTCCTCGTACCAGTCCTTCAGCTCGCGGGCCTGGTACGGCTCGGTGGCGACGTCGATCTCACCGGTGCGTTCGAAGTCGCAGTCGATGGAGTGGCGGGCGACCGTCTCCTCGATGGCGTCGAGGTTGCGGGCGCCCAGCCGCTGAAGGGTCTGGATCTCGTCCGGCCAGCGGGTCAGTCCGTTCGGCAGGCCGTGGGTGAGGGAGGCCGCGCAGAATCCCCCGTTGCGGCCGGAGGCGGCCCAGCCCGCCTCGCGGCCCTCCACCAGCACGACGTCCCGTGCGGGATCGCGCTCCTTGGCGATCAGCGCGGTCCACAGTCCGCTGTAGCCGCCGCCGACGACCAGCAGGTCGCAGGTCTCGGCGCCGGTGAGGGCGGGCTCGGGGCCGGGCCTGCCGGGGTCGTCCAGCCAGTAGGCGGCCGGCCGGGCCTCGGAAAGGGATCTGCTCCAACGGCTCATGGCGCTCGGGGCCATGATTTCAACTCCCTACAGGGGAATGCGGTTGTGTTTCTATGCCTTCTGACGGTTGCGGCGCTTGCCGACGACCATGGAGACCAGCACCAGCGTCACGGCGATGACGAACATGGCCGTACCGATGACATTGATCTGGACCGGGGTTCCGCGCTGCGCGGAGCCCCAGACGAACATCGGGAAGGTGACGGTCGAACCGGCGTTGAAGTTGGTGATGATGAAATCGTCGAAGGAGAGCGCGAAGGCGAGGAGCGCGCCCGCCGCGATGCCCGGGGCGGCGATCGGCAGCGTCACCCGGAGGAACGTCTGGACCGGGCCGGCGTACAGGTCCTGTGCTGCCTGCTCGAGCCGGGGGTCCATCGACATCACGCGGGCCTTCACGGCGACCACGACGAAGCTGAGACAGAACATGATGTGGGCGATCAGGATCGTCCAGAAGCCGAGCTGGGCGCCCATGTTGAGGAACAGGGTGAGCAGCGAGGCCGCCATGACCACCTCGGGCATCGCCATCGGCAGGAAGATCAGCGAGTTGACGGCGCCGCGCGCGCGGAAACGGTAGCGGACAAGCGCGAAGGCGATCATCGTGCCGAGCAGGGTGGCGCCGAGCGTCGCCCACAGCGCGAGCTGGAGGCTGAGCGACAGGGAGGCGCACAGGCCGGACACACCGCAGGGGTCCTGCCACGCCTCGGTGGAGAACTCCTGCCACGTGTAGTTGAAACGCCCCTTCGGGTTGTTGAAGGAGAACACGGTGACGACGACGTTCGGCAGCAGGAGGTACGCGAGCGTCAGCAGTCCCGCGAGGACGACGAGGTGGCGCTTGAGCCAGTTGACGAAGGTCATTTAAACCAGATCCTCCGTGCCGGACTTGCGGATGTAGAGCGTGACGATGACGAGGATCGCGGCCATCAGGATGAACGAGAGCGCCGCGGCCGTCGGGTAGTCGAGGATCCGGAGGAACTGCGACTGGATGACGTTGCCGACCATGCGGGTGTCGGTGGAGCCGAGCAGGTCGGAGTTGATGTAGTCGCCGGACGCCGGGATGAACGTCAGCAGCGTGCCGGAGACGACGCCCGGCATCGACAGCGGGAAGGTGACCCGGCGGAAGGTGGTCGACGGCTTGGCGTAGAGGTCGTTCGCCGCTTCGTGCAGCCGGGGATCGATGCGCTCCAGCGAGGTGTAGAGCGGAAGGATCATGAACGGCAGGAAGTTGTACGTCAGACCGCAGACGACCGCGAGCGGGGTGGCGAGCACCCGGTCGCCGGCGGTCCAGCCGAGCCATGCCGTGACGTCCAGGACGTGCAGGGTGTTCAGGGCGTCGACCACCGGCCCGCCGTCCGCGAGGATCGTCTTCCAGGCGAGGGTGCGGATCAGGAAGCTGGTGAAGAACGGCGCGATCACCAGGATCATGATCAGGTTTCGCCAGCGTCCCGCGCGGAAGGCGATCAGATAGGCCAGCGGGTAACCGAGCAGCAGGCACAGCACGGTCGCGGAGGCCGCGTAGAGCACCGACCGGACGAACTGCGGCCAGTACTCGGACAGGGCGTCCCAGTAGGTGGCGAAGTGCCAGGTGACCTTGTAGCCCTCCTCCAGGGAGCCCGTCTGCACGGACGTGGAGGCCTGGTAGATCACGGGCAGCGCGAAGAAGACGACCAGCCACAGCAGGCCGGGCAGCAGCAGCCAGTACGGCGTCCAGCGGCCCCGCTTGCGCGGGGGTTTCCGTTCCGGGGCGGGCGCCAGGGGTGGCGCCTCGGTGACCGTCGTCATCGGGCGACCTCTTCCGCGACCGTCTCCACACCCGCGGAGCCCACTGTCCCGGCGAGCAGGGACTGCGCCGCGTCCAGGCCGAAGGTGTGCGCCGGGTTCCAGTGCAGGACCACCTCGGCGCCGGGCCGCAGCCGGGCGTCGCGGTCGATGTTCTGGACGTAGACCTCGAAGTCGGAGCAGACCGGGCTGTCGACGACGAACTGTGTGGACACGCCGATGAAGCTCGAGTCGGCGATGCGGCCGGTGATCCGGTTGCGGCCCTCGGGTATCTCGCCGGCGTCGTCGGCGGGGGTGAGGGAGATCTTCTCCGGGCGCACGCCGACCAGGACCTTGCCTCCGGCCGTCGTGGGCGCGCTGTTGCGGGCCCCGGGCAGGATCAGCTTGCCGCCGCCCGCCCTCAGCACGATCTCGTCGCCCGAGGCGGAGTCCACCTCGGCCTCGATGAAGTTGGAGGTGCCGAGGAAGTTGGCGACGAAGGTGGTGCGCGGGTTCTCGTAGAGGTCGGCGGGCGTGCCGAGCTGCTCGACCCGGCCGGCGTTCATCACGGCGACCGTGTCGGCCATGGTCATGGCCTCCTCCTGGTCGTGCGTGACGTGCACGAAGGTGATGCCGACCTCGGTCTGGATGCGCTTGAGCTCGAGCTGCATCTGGCGGCGCAGCTTCAGGTCGAGGGCACCGAGCGGCTCGTCGAGGAGCAGCACCTTGGGGTGGTTGATCAGCGCGCGGGCCACCGCGACGCGCTGCTGCTGGCCGCCGGAGAGCTGGTGCGGCTTCTTGCGGGCCTGCTCGCCGAGCTGGACCAGTTCCAGCATCTCGTCGACCTGCTTCTTGACGCTCTTGATGCCGCGCCGCCGCAGGCCGAAGGCGACGTTCTCGAAGATGTCGAGGTGCGGGAAGAGGGCGTAGGACTGGAAGACCGTGTTCACCGGCCGCTTGTACGGCGGGAGCGCGGTGACGTCCTGGTCGCCGAGGTGGACGGTGCCGGCGGTGGGCTCCTCCAGGCCGGCGATCATGCGCAGGGTGGTGGTCTTGCCGCAGCCGGAGGCGCCCAGCAGGGCGAAGAAGGAGCCCTGCGGAACGGTCAGGTCGAGCGGGTGCACGGCGGTGAAGGAGCCGTACGTCTTGCTGATGCCGGTGAGGCGGACGTCCCCGCCGTTGCCGGCCGCGCTGGTGTCTTTGGTCGTCTTCATCTCGTCACGCCCCAGTGAGCTTCGCGAACTTCTCTTCGAATGCCGTCTCTTCCTCGGAACTCAGGGAGCGGAAGGCACGGGACTTGGCCTGCATGGCCTTGTCGGGGAGGATCAGCGGGTTGTTCGCCGCGTCCTCGTCGATCTTCGCGAGCTCGCCCTTCACTCCCTCGACCGGGCAGACGAAGTTGATGTAGGCGGCGAGCTCCGCGGCGGCCCGCGGCTCGAAGTAGTAGTCGATGAGCCGCTCGGCGTTGGCCTTGTGGCGGGCCTTGTTGGGCACCAGCAGGTTGTCGCTGGACATCATGTAGCCGCTGTCGGGGATCAGGAAGTCGATGTCCGGGTTGTCCGCCTTCAGCTGGACGACGTCACCGGCCCAGGCCACACAGGCAGCGAAGTCGCCCTTGCTGATGTCCGCGGTGTAGTCGTTGCCGGTGAAGCGGCGGATCTGGCCCTTGTCGACGGCCTTCTGGAGCCGGGCGAGCGCCGCGTCGTAGTCGTCGGCGGTGAACTTCTCCGGCTCCTTGCCCATGTCGAGCAGGGTCAGGCCCATGGTGTCGCGCATCTCGGTGAGGAGGCCGACACGGCCCTTGAGCTTGGGGTTGTCCAGCAGGTCGGAAAGGGTCCTCACCTCCACACCGTCGAGCGCCTTCTTGTTGTAGGCGATGACCGTGGCGATGCCCTGCCAGGGGTAGGAGTAGGCGCGGCCCGGGTCCCAGTCGGGGCTGCGGAACTGGGGCGACAGGTTGGCGAAGGCGTGCGGCAGGTTGGCCGGGTCCAGCTTCTGCACCCAGCCGAGCCGGATCAGCCGGGCGGCGAGCCAGTCGGTGAGGACGATGATGTCGCGGCCGGTGTCCTGGCCGGCGGCGAGCTGCGGCTTGATCTTGCCGAAGAACTCGGTGTTGTCGTTGATGTCCTCGGTGTACTTGACCTTGATGCCGGTGCGTCGGGTGAACGCGTCCAGCGTGGGATGCTTCCGCCCGCTGTCGTCGACGTCCATGTACTCGGTCCAGTTGGAGAAGCTGACGGTCTTCTCCTCCTTCGAGTGGTCCTCCGCCGAGACGCCGCCCTGCGTGTTTCCGGCGGCGGGGATGCCGCAGGCGCTCAGCGCGCCGAGTCCGCCCACCGCGAGCGCACCGCCCGCGGAGGCGCGCAGCAGGGAACGGCGGCTCAGGGCCGCCCTGCCGTTGCGGAAACTGCGCCGTATCGCGGCCTCCTGGGCCGGCGAGAGGCGGTCGGGCTCGTACTGCTCCATGCGCGTGGTGCCCTTTCGGGAGGTTGGCCGCGGTCGGGCGGCCTGGCTGCTATCGGTCCCCGAAGACGGTGCGGTGCCAGTCCTTGCGGACCACCGCGGTGTTGTCGAACATGACGTGCTTGATCTGGGTGTATTCCTCGAAGGAGTACGAGGACATGTCCTTGCCGAAGCCGGACGCCTTGTAGCCGCCGTGCGGCATCTCGCTGATGATCGGGATGTGGTCGTTGATCCACACGCACCCCGCCTTGATCTCGCGGGTGGCCCGGCCCGTGCGGTACACGTCCCGGCTCCAGGCGGAGGCGGCGAGCCCGTACGGGGTGTCGTTGGCCAGCGTGATGCCCTCGTCGTCGGTGTCGAAGGGCAGGACGACCAGCACCGGACCGAAGATCTCGGACTGCACGACCTCGCTGTCCTGCGCCGCGTCGGCGATGAGCGTGGGGCGATAGTACGCGCCGTTCGCCAGCTCGCCCAGGGGTGTCTCACCACCGGTCACCACGCGCGCGTAGGCACGCGCCCTGTCGACGAAGCCGGCCACGCGGTCGCGCTGGACGTGCGAGATCAGCGGACCGAGGTCGGTGCCGGGGGCGAAGGGGTCACCGAGCCGGACGGTGTCCATCAGGGCGGCGGTGCGCTCGACGAACGCCTCGTAGAGGGGTCGCTGCACATACGCGCGCGTGGCGGCCGTGCAGTCCTGCCCGGTGTTGATGAGCGCGCCCGCCACGGCGCCGTTGACGGCGGCGTCGAGGTCGGCGTCGTCGAAGACGACGAAGGGGGCCTTGCCGCCGAGCTCCAGGTGGAGGCGCTTGACGGTGGCGGTGGCGATCTCGGCGACCCGCCTGCCGACGGCTGTGGAGCCGGTGAAGGAGGTCATGGCCACGTCGGGGTGGCCGACCAGGTGTTCGCCGGCCTCCCTGCCGGTGCCGGTGACGATGTTGATCACACCGTCCGGGATGCCCGCGTCGGTGGCGGCCCGCGCGAAGAGGAGCGAGGTCAGGGGGGTGAGCTCGGCGGGCTTGAGGACGATGGTGTTGCCCGCGGCGATCGCCGGGAGGACCTTCCAGGCGGCCATCTGGAGCGGGTAGTTCCAGGGGGCGATGGAGCCGACGACACCGATGGGCTCGCGGCGCACGTAGGAGGTGTGGTCGCCGGAGTACTCGCCCGCCGACTGCCCCTGGAGGTGGCGGGCGGCGCCGGCGAAGAAGGTGATGTTGTCGACGGTGCCCGGGACGTCGAACTCGCGGCTCAGCTTCAGGGGCTTGCCGCACTGCAGCGACTCGGCACGCGCGAAGTCCTCCGCACGGTCGGCGACGACGGCGGCGAACCGGTGCAGGGCGTCGGAACGCTCGCCCGGGGTGGCGCCGGCCCAGGCCGGGAAGGCCTCCCGCGCGGCGGCGACCGCCGCGTCGACGTCGTCGGTGCCGGCGAGCTCGTAGGCGTACACCTCCGCGCCGGTGGCCGGGTCGACGACCGCGTGGGTACGGCCCGAGGTGCCCTTCGCCGGACGGCCCGCGATGAACTGCGCTCCGTCCGCGAACCGGTCCTGGGCGGGAAATCGTTCCGGGGTGGTGGTGCCCGGGTTGTGCATGTCGCTCTCCTCCGTGTCCCCGAGGGGGGCGGCGTGGCTCCAGCTCGATTTGAGTGCCGATCCTGACAGAGCAACGGGACTCCAACAAGGGATTCCGTTGTTGCCTTTTGGTTACGCGACGGAATCTGTCGACCAGGTGTCGAGTTGCCACGGAAAAGGCAGGACGGACTGTCAGTGGTCCCTGACAGACTCGCGTGCATGGAGGGGATCACGGGGGCGATGGACTCACGGGACGCGCTGATCGAGGCGCTGAGGGCGGGGGTGCGGGTCAAGTACCTGCACTTCTGGGGGCACCGGCCGCTGCCCGGCGGGCGGATCGGCGCGAGCTGTCTGAGTCAGTGGTGGCCGTCGCCGTTCACGGTGGACGGCGTGGAGTACGCGACCGCGGAGCACTGGATGATGGCGGCCAAGGCCCGGCTGTTCGCGGATGCCGAGGGGGAGCGGCGGGTGCTGGCCGCGGGGCATCCCTCGCAGGCGAAGGATGCGGGACGGCTGGTGCGCGGCTTCGACGAGGCGATATGGCGCCGGGAGCGGTTCGGCATCGTCGTCGAGGGCAGCGTGCACAAGTTCGCGGCGCACGACGGCCTGCGGTCCTTCTTGCTGAACACGGGGGACCGGGTGCTGGTCGAGGCGAGTCCGGTGGACCGGGTGTGGGGCATAGGCCTCGCGGCCGGCGACGAGGGGGCGGCGGACCCGCGGCGGTGGCGGGGGCCGAACCTGCTGGGCTTCGCGCTGATGGAAGCGCGCAGTCGGCTCCGCGCGGCGTCGGGTCGGGGCTCCGCGCCGGGCTCCGGTCCGGCGCCGGGTTCCGGTCCGGCGCCGGGTTCCGGTCCGGCGCCGGGTTCCGGTCCGGCTACGTGAGGAGGACGAAGGCGCCGAAGGCGATGCCCAGGGCGACGCCGACCGCGCCGCAGATGATCCCGGCCAGAGCCTGACCCGCGTTCGTGGCCTCGCCCCGGTGGGCCTTGCCCCGGCCGATCCCGCCGAAGATCACGGCCAGCACTCCCAGCAGGATGGCCACCGGCCAGACGCAGAAGACGGCGGCCGAGATGATGCCGAGCACCAGTCCGGTCACGCCCAGTCCGTTGCTCGGCAGCGGTGCCCCACCGGACCAGCCGGAGTATCCCTGCACCGGGGCGCCGCCGTACCCGGTGCCCGGATAGCCGTACGGGACCTGGCCCGGCCCCTCGGGGCCGATGGGCGGCGGCGGGACGGGCCCGCCTCCGACCGGGGGCGCGAACGGGTTGGCGGCGGGCGGCACGGGGGTGTGCGGCGCGGACGGGCCGGCCCACGGCTGGGTGTGCTGCTGGGGCGCGGTGGGGTGGCCGCCCACCGCCGGGAAGGACGTCACCGTCTGCTGGTCGTGGACGGAGGAGGGAGTGGCGGGGGAAGGCCCGGAGGGCGCGGCAGGAGCGGAAGGCGCGGACCACGGCCGGGGGCCGCCGGCCACGACGGTCTCGCCCGGACCGCCCGCTCCCCCGCCTCCGGTTCCGCGGCCGTCGGACCGCGGGCCGCCCGCTCCGGGGCCCGGCGCCGGGGTGCGGTCGGCGGGCGGCGCCCAGGGATCCGGGGTGCTCACGGGAGCCGGCGTCCCGGTGGTCCGCACGTCCACCAGGGAACCGTCCTGCGCCACCGCGTCCCGCGCGCCGCCGTCGGCCGGCGCCGGCCACACGGCACCGGTGTGCGGCTCACCGGTCGGCACACCCCCCGCTGCCCGCTCCCGCTGCTGCGGCGTCTGCGCGTCGTCGGCCATGCGCCGGGCCCCCTCCGTCGGACGTCCCGTCATGCTACGGCCCTTGTCCGCGCCGCGCGCCCCCGGCCTACGATGACCCCCGCACACCGATCAGCCGATCACCCGCGTCCCGCCGCAGCGCGGCCGGGGGGCGCCGTTCCCGGGGAGGAACATTGACCGACCACCTCGACGCAGCCACCGCCGGGCAGATGCGCGACCTGCACGCCTTCGTCGCCGGCCTGCCCAAGGCCGAACTGCACGTGCACCACGTCGGCTCCGCCTCCCCCCGCATCGTCTCGGAGCTGGCCGCCCGCCACCCCGACTCCAGGGTCCCCACCGACCCCGAGGCCCTGGCCGACTACTTCACCTTCACGGACTTCGCCCACTTCATCGAGGTGTACCTGTCCGTCGTCGACCTGATCCGCACCCCGGAGGACGTCCGGCTGCTGACCTACGAGGTGGCCCGGGAGCTGACCCGGCAGCAGGTGCGCTACGCCGAGCTGACCATCACCCCGTTCTCCTCCACCCGCCGCGGGATCGACGAGCGTGCCTTCATGGACGCGATCGAGGACGCCCGCAAGGCGGCCGAGAGCGAGTTCGGCACGGTGCTGCGCTGGTGCTTCGACATCCCCGGCGAGGCGGGGCTGGAGTCCGCCGAGGAGACCGCGCGCCTGGCCACCGACGACCGGCTGCGTCCCGAGGGCCTGGTCTCCTTCGGCCTCGGCGGCCCGGAGGTCGGCGTGCCCCGCCCGCAGTTCAAGCCGTACTTCGACCGTGCCATCGCGGCCGGTCTGCGCTCCGTGCCGCACGCGGGCGAGACCACGGGCCCGCAGACGGTGTGGGACGCCCTCAACGAGCTGGGCGCCGAGCGCATCGGGCACGGCACCAGCTCGGCGCGGGACCCCGAGCTGCTCCGGCACCTGGCCGAGCGGCGCATCGCCCTGGAGGTGTGCCCCACCTCCAACATCGCCACACGCGCGGTGACCACGCTCGACGAGCACCCCCTCAAGGAGTTCGCCGCCGCCGGTGTCCTGGTGACGATCAACTCCGACGACCCGCCGATGTTCGGCACCGACCTCAACAACGAGTACGCGGTCGCCGCGCGGCTGCTGGACCTCGACGAACGGGGCCTGGCCGACCTGGCGAAGAACGCGGTCGAGGCGTCGTTCATGGACGCCGCCGGCAAGGCGCGGCTGGCCGCCGAGATCGACACCTACACCACGTCCTGGCTCGCCTCCTGACCGCCGCGCGAAGGACCTCCATGCAGAACGTGACCGCCGTGGCCCACCGCGGCGACCCCTACCGCGTCCGCGAGAACACCCTCGCCTCACTGCGGTCCGCGCTCCGGCGGGGCGCGGACGCGGTGGAGATCGACGTGCGCCTGACCCGGGACGGCGTCCCGGTGCTGCTCCACGACGACACCCTCAAGCGCCTGTGGCGGCACGACCGCCCTCTGCTGTCGCTGTCGTGGGAGGAGGTGCGCGGGATGACCGACGACGGGGTGCCCACGCTCTCCGCCGCGCTGGCGGCGACGGAGGGCAGCCGGGTGATGATCGACCTGCCCGGCGCTCCGGACGTCCGTGCGGCGCGCCGGGTCGTGGACGCCGTGCGCGAGAGCGGTGCCCGGGACCGCGTCCACTACTGCGCGGGCGCCCCCGCCATGCTCGCCGTGCGCGCGGCGGACCCGTCCGCCGAGATCGCGCTCACCCGGACGACACGGGCACCGGCCCGCGCGGGTCTGCTGGAGGTGATCCGCCCGCGCTGGCTGAACTACCGCTTCGGCCTGGTCGACCGGGCCCTCGTCGAGCGCGTCCACCGCGACGGCCTGCTGGTGTCCGTCTGGACGCCGGACACCCGCCGCTCCATGCGCCGCCTGCTGGCCATGGGCGTCGACTCGATCACCACCAACCGCGTCGACGTCCTGTGCGCGCTGCGCCGGACTCAGATGCCCATGGAGGCCATCTCGATCGCCGACCGGTAGTTGACCGCGGCCGTGACCACACAGGCGCGACAGGTCCGGTCGTCCTTCACCGCGAGGAAGTAGTCGCGCAGGTTCTTCCAGTAGCTGACGAGGTAGCCGAGCCCGGGGACGAAGCCCGGCGGGCGCGGCACGAGGGAGAACGCCTCGCTGCACCGGAGGATCTCCCCGGTGGCCGTGGACAGCACGTCGGCCGCCTCGGCGTTCATGTTCCATCCGGCGGCCAGTTGCGGAGTCCAGATCGCGCCGGCCACTTCCCTGAGCCGGTTCTGCTCCTCCGGGGTCGGATCGCTCGCCACGCCCGCCGCCACCGGCACCGGTGCGGTGGCCGCGGGACCGGCCGCGACCGCCGCCGGTCCCGCGGCCACCGCGGCGACCACCGCCGCCGTCACCACGACACAGGCCCTCGGTCCACGCCGTCCCGCCCGGGTGCGCCCCGCTGCCGTCATCGCCCGTCCCCTCCCGTAGCCCCGCACCCCGGCCGGTCCTGCCGGAGGCAAGGCCGACCGTGTCATGGGCGGACGGCACGGTCAACGGCGGCAAGGCGCCACCTTCCACGGTCCGCGGGCAGCGGGTTCCGGCCGCACGCGGGAGCCGCTTCCCGTCACACGGTGACCGCCGCGGCGGTGTGCGGAGGGGGCGTCTGGAGCGCCTCCAGGCGCTTGATCTTCCGGCGGACGACGTAGAGCGGGATCGCGCCGAACACCCCGAAGGCGATGTCGATGACGCTCCACCAGAGGGGGATCTGGCGGATCGGGCCGCAGACGAGGGCGAGCGGGACGATACCGGCGCAGGCGATCATGCCGAACTCGATGACCCAGACGTTGCGGACGGGGTCGCGGTAGGGGCCGTAGAAGGCGACCGCGATCACGAGGTGGGCGAAGGCGAGCCAGTCGGTGCCGTAGAGGAGGAAGGGGTGGTCGGCGTCGGCGGTGTCGAGCCCCTCCCGCACGCGCCCGATCCACTCCATGAGGGCGGGAAGGTGTTCCTGCACCGACAGCGACCGCAACAACTCCTCGGTCCAGCGCAGTTCGTGCACCAGGGGGAAGGCGGTCGCTCCGCTGAGCACCAGACAGACGACGAAGAACACCAGCCATACGCGAATGCCCTTGAGCAGGGCGGCTCTGTCGCTCATGGCAGCAGCGTACGCCTGGAGTTGAACACGTTCAAAAATTGGTCCGGCCGGGAACACGTCGGCCCCGGACGGTGGTTCACCGTCCGGGGCCGACACCGCGACGCCTACGCGTCCAGGGACGTCATCACGTGCTTGATGCGCGTGTAGTCGTCGAAGCCGTACGCCGAGAGGTCCTTGCCGTAGCCGGACTTCTTGAAGCCGCCGTGCGGCATTTCCGCGACCAGCGGGATGTGGGTGTTGATCCACACACAGCCGAAGTCGAGCTTCTTGGACATCCGCATCGCGCGCGAGTGGTCCTTGGTCCACACCGAGGAGGCCAGCGCGTACTCGACGCCGTTGGCGTACTCGACGGCCTGGTCCTCGTCGGTGAAGCGCTGGACGGTGATGACGGGGCCGAAGACCTCCTTCTGGATGATCTCGTCGTCCTGGTTGAGCCCCGAGACGACGGTCGGCGCGTAGAAGAAGCCCTGCTCGCCGACGCGCTTGCCGCCGGCCTCCACGCGCGCGTGCGCGGGCAGCCGCTCGATGAAGCCCTCGACCTGCGCCAGCTGGTTGGGGTTGTTGAGCGGGCCGAACAGGACGTCCTCGTCGTCCGGCATGCCGGTCTTGGTGTCGGCGGCGGCCTTGGCCAGGGCGGAGACGAACTCGTCGTGGATGGACTCGTGCACGAGGACGCGCGTGGCGGCCGTGCAGTCCTGGCCGGCGTTGAAGAAGCCCGCTACGGAGATGTCCTCGACGGCCTTGGCGATGTCGGTGTCCTCGAAGACGACGACCGGGGCCTTGCCGCCCAGCTCCAGGTGGACCCGCTTGAGGTCCTTGGAGGCGGACTCGGCGACCGACATGCCGGCGCGCACCGACCCGGTGATGGAGGCCATCGCCGGGGTGGGGTGCTCGACCATCAGACGTCCGGTGTCGCGGTCGCCGCAGATGACGTTGAAGACGCCCTTGGGCAGGACCGAGCCGAGGATCTCGGCCAGCAGGACCGTGGAGGCAGGGGTGGTGTCCGAGGGCTTCAGGACGACGGTGTTGCCCGCGGCGATCGCCGGGGCGAACTTCCACACGGCCATCATCATCGGGTAGTTCCAGGGGGCGACCTGCGCGCAGACGCCCACCGGCTCACGGCGCACGATCGAGGTCAGGCCCTCCATGTACTCACCGGCCGAGCGGCCCTCGAGCATCCGCGCCGCGCCCGCGAAGAAGCGGATCTGGTCCACCATCGGCGGGATCTCCTCGGTGCGGGTCAGCCCGACGGGCTTGCCCGTGTTCTCCACCTCGGCCGCGATGAGTTCCTCGGCGCGCTCCTCGAAGGCGTCCGCGATCTTCAGCAGGGCCTTCTGGCGCTCGGCCGGGGTGGTGTCCCGCCAGCCGGGGAAGGCCTCGGCGGCGGCCGCCATCGCGGCGTCCACATCCGCCTGCCCGGACAGCGGAGCGGTCGCGTAGGCCTCGCCGGTCGCGGGGTTGACCACCTCGGTGGTCCGTCCGTCGGCGGCGTCCCGGAACTCCCCGCCGATGTAGTTGCGCAGACGACGCAGCTCGGTGCTCACTGCAGGCCCTCCTGGTGTTCCTCGTGGGTGTCCGAGGTATGGGGTCGAAACGTGTCGAGGTGTCCAACCTCTGAGACACCCACCCTAAACCGACGGCTGACGTTTTCAACACCCCCGCCCACTCCGCATCTGCGAAATCCGCACAGCAGAACGCCACAGACAACGAATTTCATCGAATGCGCCTTGCAAAACTGTCGATACGTCGTGCACAGTGGCTCCGTGGCCAGTCGAAGCGCAGACCCGAAGGACTCGCGCGAGTCCAAGAACGGCGGCGGTCCCCAGTTGGACGCCGTCTCCCTCGCCATCATCGAGCAGCTCCAGGAGGACGGCCGCCGGCCGTACGCCGCCATCGGCAAGGCCGTGGGTCTGTCGGAGGCGGCCGTGCGCCAGCGCGTCCAGAAGCTGCTCGACCAGGGCGTGATGCAGATCGTCGCCGTCACGGACCCGCTCACGGTGGGCTTCCGCCGGCAGGCGATGGTCGGCGTCAACGTCGAGGGCGACGTGGAGTCCGTGGCCGACGCGCTGGCCGCCATGGACGAATGCGAGTACGTCGTGATGACCGCGGGCTCCTTCGACCTGATGGTCGAGATCGTCTGCGAGGACGACGACCACCTTCTGGAGGTCATCAACAAACGCATCCGGGCCGTTCCCGGAGTGCGCTCCACCGAGAGCTTCGTCTACCTCAAACTCAAGAAGCAGACCTACATGTGGGGAACCCGATAATCGTGAGCACCGACAGCCCCAAGGACCTCAGCAGGTCCGCGTACGACCACTTGTGGATGCACTTCACCCGCATGTCCTCGTACGAGAACTCCCCCGTCCCCACGATCGTCCGGGGCGAGGGCACTCACATCTACGACGACAAGGGCAGGCGTTACCTCGACGGCCTCGCGGGCCTGTTCGTGGTGCAGGCGGGTCACGGCCGTCAGGAACTCGCGGAGACCGCCTCCAAGCAGGCACAGGAGCTGGCCTTCTTCCCGGTCTGGTCCTACGCCCACCCCAAGGCCGTGGAACTCGCTGAGCGGCTCGCGCACGAGGCCCCGGGCGACCTGAACAAGGTCTTCTTCACCACCGGCGGCGGTGAGGCGGTGGAGACCGCCTGGAAGCTCGCCAAGCAGTACTTCAAGCTCGTCGGCAAGCCGACCAAGTACAAGGTCATATCCCGTGCCGTGGCCTACCACGGCACTCCCCAGGGTGCCCTGTCCATCACCGGACTGCCGGCCCTGAAGGCCCCGTTCGAGCCGCTGGTTCCGGGCGCGCACAAGGTGCCCAACACCAACCTCTACCGGGCACCGATCCACGGGAACGACCCGGAGGCGTTCGGCCGCTGGGCCGCCGACCAGATCGAGCAGCAGATCCTCTTCGAGGGCCCGGACACGGTCGCGGCCGTCTTCCTGGAGCCGGTGCAGAACGCCGGCGGCTGCTTCCCGCCCCCGCCCGGCTACTTCCAGCGGGTACGGGAGATCTGCGACCAGTACGACGTGCTGCTCGTGTCGGACGAGGTCATCTGCGCCTTCGGCCGGCTGGGCACGACGTTCGCCTGCGACAAGTTCGGCTACGTGCCGGACATGATCACCTGCGCCAAGGGCATGACCTCGGGCTACTCCCCGATCGGCGCGTGCATCGTCTCCGACCGTCTGGCCGAGCCGTTCTACAAGGGCGAGAACACCTTCCTGCACGGCTACACCTTCGGCGGCCACCCGGTCTCCGCCGCGGTCGGCCTCGCCAACCTCGACCTGTTCGAGCGCGAGGGCCTGAACCAGCACGTGCTGGACAACGAGGGCGCCTTCCGCGCGACCCTGGAGAAGCTGCACGACCTGCCGATCGTCGGCGACGTCCGCGGCAACGGCTTCTTCTACGGCATCGAACTGGTCAAGGACAAGCACACCAAGGAGTCCTTCGACGCCGACGAGACCGAGCGCGTCCTGTACGGCTTCCTGTCGAAGAAGCTCTTCGAGAACGGCCTGTACTGCCGTGCCGACGACCGCGGCGACCCGGTCGTCCAGCTCGCCCCGCCCCTGATCTCCAACCAGGAGACCTTCGACGAGATCGAGCAGATCCTGCGCGCGACCCTCTCCGAGGCCTGGACCAAGCTGTAGGCCGATCGGGGTTCCGATCTTCCTTCTGGATGATCAACACCGGCCCCGGGCCGCCCGTTCGAGTGAGAAACGGCGGCCCGGGGCCGCGTGCTGTCCGGCCTCCCGGCGCGGCCTGCCTAGCGTGCCCAGTGACCGATCGGCCCTGCCTTCGTTCCCCCGGACGGGGGATTAACCCGAAGAGCGCACGGCATTTCCGATCCGAACCGAGGTGTACGCCATGGTGGCCCCACCGGACAACGACGTGCTCTGGGCGCGAGCCCTGCACTTCCGGCACAATGACGGCTCCCCCGGGCTGAGCGGGATCTCGCTCGGCGTCCGGGAGAGCGAGATCCTCGCCGTCGGCGGCCCGCGCGGCAGCGGCAAGACGACCCTGCTGCGCTGCCTGTCCGGCCTGCTCCCCGCCCGCAGCGGGGAGATCTGGTTCAACAGCGTGCCCGTGCACACCATGACCCCCGCGGCCCGCGAGCGGCTGCGCCGGGAGCGCTTCGGCTGGATCGACCCGGTCCCGCTGCTCGTCCCCGAGCTGAACGTCTGGGAGAACACCGCCCTGCCGCTGATGCTGCGCGGCACCGGCCGGCGCCGCGCCAAGACGGCGGCCCTGGCGTGGCTGGAGCGCCTCGACATCGGTGACAGGGCGCGCAGGCGCCCGGAGGAGCTGACCCAGGCGGAACGGCAGCGGGTGTGCGTGGCCCGCGCCCTCGCCCCGGCGCCCGCGGTCCTGTTCGCCGACGAGCCGACCGCCCCGCTGCACCGTGTCGACCGCGCGCACGTCCTGCGTACGCTCACCACCGCGGCCCGCTCGCACGGCATCACGGTGGTCCTCGCGACGCACGACGCGCGGACCGCCGCACTCGCCGACCGGACGGTGTCGCTGCTCGACGGACGGCGCGTGCACACCGTCCACCTGCCGCCGGTCCCCGTGACGGCCGAGACGGAAGGCCGGGCGACGTGCTCGCTCTCCGTCTGAGCCTCGGTGCCCACCCCGCCGTCCAGCTGCGGCGCCTCCTGGTCGCGGCCGCGTCGGCCGGCACGGGCTTCCTGCTGCTGTGCGCCCTCGGCCACGCGCTGGCCCATCCGGACGCGGCGTCCGTCTCGGCGCTCCGGCTGGCCTGGTGCGCGGCCCCGCTCGCCGCCACGGTGTACTTCGCGGTCGCGGTCGCCCGCACCGATCCGGGCACCCGGCCCCGGCCCGGCCTGTCGGCGGTCGGGCTCGGTCCCGCCCGTCTGATGGCGGTCTCCGCGGCCACCACGGCCCTGTCCTGCCTCCTGGGTTCGGCGGTGGCCCTGCTCGTCTTCCTGCAACTGCGCGGCGACCTCACCGGAATGCCCGTCGACGGTGCCGCGACGGACTTCCTCGCCGCCGGCCGGCCGCTTCCGCTCCCGGCCGCCCTGACCCTGCTGGCCCTGGTGCCGCTGAGCGCGTCGGCGGCGGTGGCCGTGACCATGCGGCCGCGTGAGCCGGCGGCGGGCGCGCCCCGCGCGGCGCGGGCGTACGGCAGGTTCGGTGCCTACCGGCGTACGGCGGTGAAGGAGTCGTTCGGGGCCTACGGACGGTTCGGCGCCCAGCTGGGTGCGTCCGCCCGCGGCCGTCGTACGGCCGTCGCGCAGGCCGGGCAGGACGGCGCCGCGGACCCCTCCGGAAGCGCCGCCGAGGCCGTCGGCGAGTCCGCCGCCGTCCCGCCCGCCGCCGCGCACACGCCGCCGTCCGGGCTGCCCTGGGGCATCGCGGTGCTGGCGGCCGGGCTGGCCGTGGAGGCCTTCGCGAGCCGGACCGGCGCGGAGGGCCCGGCGGGTGACCGGCCGGCCGCCCTGCTCGGGCTGGCCCTGGCCTCCGTCGGGCTCGCTCTCGCCGGTCCGGGTCTCACCCACCTGTGCGGCCGGCTGCTGCAGACGGTCCGCCCCGGCGCGCTGCGGCTGCTGGCCGGGCGGGTACTGATGACGGAGGCCACGCGCGTCGGCCGCCCGCTGGGCGTGGTGTGCGCGGTGATGTCGGCCGCGTACGTCATGGCCTCACTGCACGACCGCGGGGACGCGTCCGCCGGTCCCCTGGTGGTGCTCGGTGCGCTGCTGGTGGCCGGCTGCACCGTGGCGACCCTGCTGACGGCCGCCGTCGAGGCCAGGCAGGCCCGCACGGACACCAACGCCGCGCTCCGGCGCCTCGGGGCCCCGGCGACGACGCTGCGCCGGGCCGCCGCGCTCCGCGCGGGTGCGCTGCTCGCCCTGTTCGGACCGTTGTCACTGGTCGTGGCCGAGCTGTCGGCCTGGCCCCTGTCCGGCTGAGGAGGTACGGACCCGGGCAGGGGACCGTACGGCACCGATCCCGGGAAGATCCCCGCGGGCCGATGAGTTCCGGGCGGGCCGCCGGTCTACCCCCACGAACACCACGGAAGCGAACGGGAGAGGCCCCGACCATGTACCAGCAGATGATTTTCGTGAACCTGCCCGTCAACGACCTCGACGCGTCGAAGAAGTTCTTCACCGAGCTCGGCTACTCGATCAACGCGCAGTTCAGCGACGAGACCGCCGCCTCGGTCGTGATCAGCGACACGATCGTCGCGATGCTGCTGACCAGGCAGAAGTACGCGGAGTTCACGAAGAAGGACATCGTGGACGCCACGAAGAGCAGCGAGGTGCTGATCGCGCTGAGCGCGGAGAGCCGCGAGAAGGTCGACGAGCTGGTGGAGAAGGCCCTGGCGGCGGGCGGGACCACCGCCGGCGAGACGCAGGACCACGGTTTCATGTACGGCCGCTCCTTCGACGACCTCGACGGCCACACCTGGGAGGTCGTGTGGATGGACCCGGCCGCCGTGGAGGGCTGACCACGCGAGGGGCCTAGCATGGGCGGGTGCAGACGAGTCCCGCCCATGTCGTCCACCACCAGGACCGCGAGATCGAGACACTCCAGGAGTTCGACGCTGTCGTCTCGGCCCGCGGCACGCTCTCCGGGTTCCGTGTCCAGGCCGTCGATCTGACCGACCGGACCCGGGAGTTGCTCACCACCGACACCGCCGAGGCCGTGTTCCTCGGCTGCCGGATGCGTCCGGACGCGGCGGAGAAGCTGCGGGCCGACGGCGCCCTGGTCCTGCCGCCCGTCCCCGGTCTGCCCTTCGACCCGTACCGGGGCCACCTCTACGCACCCGGCGACCTGTTCGCCTCGCTCGACAAGGGCTACGAGGCGACTCCGGACGCGCTGGCCTACACCTGGTTCCGGCGGACCCGGGCGAGCGGCGACATCTTGGCCTCCATGCTGCGCGCGGTCCACGACGACTCCATGTCCGACACCCTGGACGAACTCCTGCGCGGAGCACGGGTGGTGGGTGTGATGGGCGGCCATGCGATGGCCCGCGGCACCGAGGAGTTCCTGGGTGCGGCCCGGCTCGGGCGGGCGCTGACACATGCCGGTTTCACGGTGGCGACGGGCGGCGGTCCGGGCGCGATGGAGGCGGCGAACCTCGGCGCCTACGCGGCCCTTTACGACGACGCCATGCTGGACGCGGCATGCCGGGTCCTGGCATCGGCACCCTCGTTCACGCCGTCGGTCACCGACTGGGCGCGCGCCGCCTTCGAGGTGCGCACCCGCTGGCCGGAGGGCAACCACTCGGTCGGCATCCCCACCTGGTTCTACGGTCACGAGCCGCCGAACGCCTTCGCCTCCCACATCGCGAAGTACTTCGCCAACGCCACCCGTGAGGACGGCCTGCTGGCCCGCTGCAACGCGGGCGTGGTCTTCCTGCCGGGCGCCGCCGGCACCGTGCAGGAGATCTTCGACAACACGACGCCGAACTACTACGAGTCGCGCGGCGAGCCCACGCCGATGGTGCTGGTGAACCGGGCGCACTGGACGGAGAGGTTGCCGGCCTGGCCACTGCTGCGGGCCCTCGCCCGGGAGCGCTCGATGGACGCGCGGATCGCCCTGGTGGACCGGATCGAGGAGGCACCGGAGGCGCTGAAACGTATGGGCGGTTAATAAGAGGGCAAAGCCAAGTGTCGCTGTCGGCATATGCGTTGACACCACTTATGTGGCGCTTATAGACCTGGGATCCTCATGAGTGTGCTGATGCAGCGTCAACACTCCCTCAACCCCCCGCACTTACGTACCCTGTGAAGGACAAACGTGGCAGTTCTGTCCGTATCCCGCCGTACCGCCGCGCGCTCCGTGCGCGCCCTCGGTGTCGTCTCCGCGTCCGCCGCGCTCGCCCTCGGCGTCGCCGGCACCGCGGCGGCGTGCAACATCAACGAGTTCTCGGCCGAGGCCAAGTGTGACGGTGACAAGGGCGTCATCACCGTCACCGACGTCGACCCGGCCGGCGTCCCCGCCACCGTCACCGTGTTCCTGCAGAACAACGGCGCCGACATCAAGAAGGTCGGCGAGCAGGTGGTCAAGGGCTCCCGTGAGGGCACCACCATCACCTTCGAGGAGGACTGGAAGCCGAACGCCGAGTACCGCATCCACGTCAAGGCGACGCCCTACGTCGACGAGGACATCAAGCCGAACCTGACCACCCCGGGGACGGCCTGCAAGAAGACGGAGGAGGAGCCCCCGGCTCCGACGCCGTCGACCCCGTCGGAGAACCCCTCGACCCCGGGTGAGGAGCCCGGCACGCCGACCCCGTCGGCGTCGGAGAGCGGGAGCACCCCTCCGGCGGACACCGCGAGCAACGCGCCGTCCCCGGCCGGTGAGTCGAACCTCGCCGAGACCGGCGCCGACTCCAACACCGGTCTCATCGCCGGTGTCGCGGCCGCCCTGGTCGCGATCGGCGGCGGCGCGGTCTTCTTCGGGATGCGCCGCCGCGGGGCGAGCGGCCGGCCCTGACGCCCCACCGGCACACGGGTGGCCCGTTCCCTCCGGGGGACGGGCCACTTCCGTCACGGGCGCTCAGCCGAACGTCGCCCGCTCCAGCCAGGACTCCAGCAGCCCGCGGTCGCCCAGCACCTGGAGTCCGGATGCGTCCAGCGGCAGCCGGCGGTAGAAGGCGAGGAGCACGGAGGTGAGCGGCCCGCGCAGGACGACCGTGGCCTTCTCGTGGCCGCGGTGCCAGGAGACACCGTTCTCGTCGAGCACGACCAGCCACTCCGCGTCCAGTTCCGCCCCCGCGTCCGTGGCGTGCAGATGAATGCTGCGCCGGGGCCCGCGCAGTTCCCGCACCGTGTCGTCCGGCAGCGTCCGCTGTGCCCACTCCACGATCTCCAGCCACTCGTCGACCGCGTCGGCGGCGGCATCGGGCGCGGCCTCGAAGGGCAGCCCGGCGGCGAGGGCCGCGTCCGCGTGGTGGACGAGCAGCTCGTGAGTCATCCGGCGGGCCCAGAACCCGGCGTGGTGGACACCCGCCCAGCTCCACACCTTCGCGTCCGGCCCGGCCTCCCGCAGGGCGCCGACGATCAGCTCACCGGACTCCGCCAGCCACGCGTCCAGCGCGCCGGGGTCGCCCCACGCACCCGGTCCGTCGAATCCCGGCACCCGCTCCTCGGGTATCTCGTCCTCGGCCCCGGTGCGGACCAGCAGCGCCGCCCAGCGAAGGGCGCCGCCGACATGCCGTACGAGCTGTTCCAGGGACCAGTCGGGGGTGGTCGGCACCGGGCCGGACAGGGCGGCGCCGGACGTCACGACGGTCCGCACCTGTGCGACCTGGTCGGCGATCACCTGGCAGTAGCGGTCGTACGCGAGTCGAGTCATGCCGCACACCCTAGGCAGCCCGCGGTCACCCCAGCACGGCGATTTCCGCCTCGTCGAACTCCACACCGACCTCGTCCCCGACCTCCGGCGCGGACCTGAGCGCACAGGCCGCCTCCAGGCGGGGGGCGTCCTCGGGCTGGAGGCGGACGGCGACATGGGTGCCCCGGAAGGTCCGCGCGACCACCGTGCAGCGCATGCCTTCCCCGACGGGGACCAGGCGGACACCGGCGGGCCGGACGAGCAGCGTCCGCGTGCCCCGCGGGGCGCCGTCCGCCACGGGGACCTTGCCCCAGGGGGTCACGGCGACCCCGTCCCCGACCGTCGCCTCGACGACGTTCTCGAAGCCGAGGAAGCGCGCCACGAAGGCGTCGGCCGGCCACTGCCACACCTCCAGGGGCGTACCGGACTGGGCGATCCGCCCGTCCCGCATCACCACCACCCGGTCGGCCAGCGCGAACGCCTCACCCTGGTCGTGGGTCACGGCGAGCACGGTGGTGCCCAACCGACCGAACACTTCGCGCAGTTCGACGACGAGCCGTTCCCGCAACGACCGGTCGAGCTGCCCGAGCGGCTCGTCCAGCATCAGCAACCGGGGGCTCGGGGCGAGCGCGCGGGCCAGTGCGACCCGCTGCTGCTCGCCCCCGGACAGCGCGGCGACGGCCCGCCCGGCCGCCCCGGGCAGCCCGACGAGGTCCAGCAACTCCCGTACGCGCTCGGCCTGCGAGGTGCGGGACGCACCGTGCATGCGCAGCCCGAAGGCCACGTTGCCGCCCACGTCCCGCTGGGGGAAGAGCTGGTGGTCCTGGAACATCAGCCCGACCCCGCGCCGGTGCGCGGGCACGCCCGCCTGGTCGTGTCCGCCGAGCAGGATCCGCCCGGAGTCGAGGGGCTGCAGCCCGGCGACCGCCCGCAGCAGTGTCGACTTGCCGCTGCCGCTGGGCCCGAGCACACACACGATCTCGTGCTCGGCGACGTCCAGGTCGACGGCGTCCAGCACCGCCCGCCCGCCGAAGCGGACGGTCGCGGCCCGAAGGCTCAGCAGCATCTAGAACTCCCCGGTCCGGTCGGTGCGCAGCCGCTCCAGCACCAGCAGCGCCACCGCGCACACGATCATCAGAATCGTCGACAGGGCCATCGCCTGGCCGTAGTTGAGGTCCCCGGGTCGCCCCAGCAGCCGTGCCACGGCCACCGGCAGGGTCGGATTCTCCGGCCGCGCGATGAACACCGTCGCACCGAACTCCCCCAGCGACACCGCGAAGGCGAACCCGGCCGCGATCAGCAGCGCCCGCCGCACCATGGGCAGGTCCACCTCCCGCCACGCCCGCCACGGCGACGCCCCGAGCACCGCCGCCGCCTCCCGCAGCCGCACGTCCACCGCCCGCAGCACCGGCAGCATCGTCCGTACGACGAAGGGGACACCGACCAGTGCCTGCGCGAGCGGGACGAGGATCCAGGAGGCCCTGAGGTCCAGCGGCGGCTCGTCCAGGGCGATCAGGAAGCCGAAGCCGACGGTCACCGCGGACACCCCGAGCGGCAGCATCAGCAGCGCGTCGAACCCGCGGACCAGCCGTCCCGCGTCCCGCCGGGTCAGCGCCACGGAGGCGAGTCCGCCGATCACCACGGCGATGACGGTGGCGGCCAGTGCGTACTGCAGCGAGTTGCCGACCGCCTCGATCGGCGCGGCCAGGAACACTCCCCCGTCGTCCCGGGTCAGTGTGCGGTAGTAGCCGAGACCGCCGGCCCCGAAGGACCGTTGCACCAGCACCCCGAGGGGCAGCAGGAGCAGCACGGCGACCGTGGCGACGACCCCGCCGAGCAGCGCCCACTGACCGGCGCCGCGCGGCCGGCGGGCGGTGACCGCGGCGTCCACCAGCCGCAGCGCGGTCTCGCGCCGCCGTACGGTCCAGGCGTGCAGGGCGAGGATCGAGCTCACGGCGGCGAACTGGATCATCGTCAGGACGGCGGCGGTGGACAGGTCGAAGATCTCGGAGGTCTGCCGGTAGATCTCCACCTCGAGGGTGGAGAAGGTGGGACCGCCCAGGATCTGCACCACGCCGAACGAGGTGAAGGTGAACAGGAAGACCATCAGCGCGGCGGCGGCCAGGGCGGGTGCGAGCGCGGGCAGCGTGACCCTGCGCCAGGCCGCGAACCGCGAGGCGCCGAGCATCCGCGCGGCCTCCTCCTGCCGCGGGTCGAGCTGCGCCCAGAGACCGCCCACCGTGCGGACGACGACGGCGTAGTTGAAGAAGACATGCGCGAGCAGGATCGCCCACACGGTGGTGTCCAGGCGCAGACCCCACAGTTCGTCGAGCAGTCCGCCGCGCCCCACCAGCGCCATGAACGCCGTACCGACGACGACCGTCGGCAGCACGAACGGCACGGTGACCACGGCCCGCAGCACCTGCTTGCCGGGGAAGTCGAAGCGGGCGAGGACATACGCGCCGGGCAGGGCGATCAGCAGGGTGAGAGCGGTGGAGACGAGCGCCTGCCAGGTGGTGAACCACAGCACCTGCCGGACGTCGGGCTGGGCCAGTACGTCCCCGATCCGCCCGAGCTGCCAGGTCCCGTCGGTCTTCAGTCCGCGCGCGACGATCGCGGTGACGGGATAGGCGAAGAAGACGGCGAAGAACGCGACGGGCACGGCCATCAGACCGAGCCGCGCCGCGCTCCCGCGCCACCTCGTCGCGGCTCGCGTCACTTCAGTACGAGTGAGGTCCACGCCTTGACCCACTGGTCACGGTTGTCGGCGATCTTCGCCGGGTCCATGGTCTCCGGGTCCTTCGCCTGCGGCCCGAACTTCGCGAACTCCTCGGGTACCTGGGCGCCTTCCCGCACCGGGTACACGAACATGTTGAGCGGCATGTCCTCCTGGAACCGCTTGCTGATCAGGAAGTCGAGCAGCGCCTTCCCGCCCTCGGGGTTCCCGGCGTTGCTCAGCAGCCCCGCGTACTCGACCTGGCGGAAGCAGGTGTCCTCCGCGACGCCGGTGGGCGCGGTGTCCGGCTTCGGGTCGGCGTAGATGACCTCGGCAGGCGGCGAGGAGGCGTACGACACCACCAGCGGCCGGTCGGCCTTGGCCTTCTTGCCGCCGGCCGAGCCGGAGAACTCCTCGTTGTAGGCCTGCTCCCAGCCGTCGACCACCTTGACGCCGTTGGCCTCGAGCTTCTTCCAGTAGTCCTGCCAGCCCTCGTCCCCGTACTTCGCCGCCGTGCCGAGCAGGAAGCCGAGGCCGGGCGAGGAGGTGGAGGCGTTCTCGACGACGAGGAGATCCTTGTACGCGGGCTTGATCAGGTCGTCGAAGCTCTTCGGCGGGTTCACGTCGTGCTCGGCGAACCACGCCTTGTCGTAGTTGACGCAGATGTCGCCGCTGTCGACGGGGGTGACCCGGTGCTTGTCCTGGTCCGCGCGGTACTCCTCCAGGATCAGGTCGGAGCCCTTGGCCTCGTAGGGCTGGAACAGCCCGTTGTCGAGGGCACGGGAGAGCAGGGTGTTGTCGACCCCGAAGAAGACGTCGCCCTGGGGGTTGTCCTTGGTCAGGATCGCCTTGTTCACGGCCTGCCCGGCGTCGCCGTCCTCGAGGACCTTGAGCTCGTACCCGGACTGCTTCTCGAAGGCGGCGACGACGTCCTTCGACACGGCCCACGAGTTGTGGCTGACGAGGGTCACGGTCCTGGACCCCCCGCCACTGCCGCCACCGCCGTCGTCCCCGCCGGACGACCCGCACGCGGACAGCGTGACCAGCCCCAGCCCGACGGCCAGGACCGTGACCTTCTTGGTGATGCCCACTTGATTCCTCCTGGAGTGACCAGGAAGAGACGCGGCCCTGCCCAGGACCCCTGGGCGGGGTCCCGGGCAGGGCGCAACAGCTCGAGTGATGACCGATCTCCCTACCCAGAATGACCTGGGCCAGGTTCGGAGGGTCTGCGGCCGGTGCCGCACTCTCAGCGCTGTGGCGCTCCCCTGTCGGAATATGAAGATGTACTGACCCGGGTCACATTACCGCTCGCTCGCGGCGAGCTGACCACACGCCCCGTCGATCTCCTGTCCACGGGTGTCCCGGATCGTCACCGGCACACCGTGCGCGGCGATCGCCTCCACGAAAGCCTTCTCGTCCTCGGGGCGGGAGGCGGTCCACCGGGAGCCCGGCGTGGGGTTGAGCGGGATGAGGTTGACGTGCACGGGCCTGCCCTTCAGCAGCCGCCCGAGCCGGTCGCCCCGCCAGGCCTGGTCGTTGATGTCCCGGATGAGCGCGTACTCGATGGACAGCCGCCGCCCGGACCTGGCCGCGTACTCGAACCCGGCGTCGAGCACCTCGCGCACCTTCCACCGCGTGTTCACCGGGACGAGGGTGTCGCGCAGCTCGTCGTCGGGGGCGTGCAGCGAGATGGCGAGCCGGCACTTGAAGCCCTCGTCGGAGAACCGGTGGATCGCCGGGACGAGGCCGACGGTGGACACGGTGATCCCCCGCTGCGACAGTCCGAGCCCGTCCGGCTCGGGGTCCGTGAGGCGGCGGATGGCCCCGACGACCCGCTTGTAGTTGGCGAGCGGCTCCCCCATGCCCATGAACACGATGTTGCTGAGCCGCGCCGGACCACCGGGCACCTCGCCGTCCCGCAGCGCCCGCATCCCGTCCACGATCTGGTGCACGATCTCGGCGGTCGACAGGTTGCGGTCAAGACCGGCCTGCCCGGTGGCACAGAACGGGCAGTTCATACCGCACCCGGCCTGCGAGCTGATGCACATCGTCACCCGGTCCGGGTAGCGCATCAGCACGGACTCGACCAGCGTCCCGTCGAACAGCTTCCACAGCGTCTTGCGGGTGGTGCCCTGGTCGGTCGACAGGTGCCGCACGACGGTCATCAGCTCCGGAAGCAGCGCCTCCTGGAGCGTGCCGCGCGAGCCGGCCGGGATGTCGGTCCACTGCTCCGGATCGTGCGCGTACCGCGCGAAGTAGTGCTGCGAGAGCTGCTTGGCACGAAACGGCTTCTCACCGGCCGCGACGACCGCCTCCTTGCGCTCGGCGGGCGTGAGATCGGCAAGGTGCCGCGGCGGCTTCTTGGCTCCGCGCGGCGCGACAAAGGTAAGTTCTCCGGGCTTAGGCATGGCTGTACCAGTGTCGCAGATACCCGCGGTGGCCCGGTCCCGCGCCGGATCGGGTCCGCCGGCCGTCCGTGCATCCGCTCCCCGCGCACGACACGAATGCCCCCCCATAGGATGCAAGCCCCGATAAGGGACCAAGGGCCCTAGGCGGATGCGGGGCTTGCTTCGTTTCCTGAAGTGAGCGGGTGAGGAGCGTTGTGTCCTCAGAACCGGAGGTGGTCGCGGTGCGAGCCGACACCGGCAGAACGACCGTCCTCGACGTCTGGCGGCAGCCCTTGATCCGCGTGCTGCTCTTCAGCCTCTTCCCGGTCGTCCTGCTGGGGGTGGACGTGCTCACCTCCCCGGAGGTGCGTCTGGGGCCTCTGATGGTGGCGGGTCCGACCTTCGCCGCGATCTTCTGCACTCCCCTCTGCGTCCTCGTGGTGCTCGGTGTGACCGTGCCCTGCGCGGTGGTGGCCGCCGCGGTGAACCAGCAGTTGGACAGCAGCAATTTCCCGGTCCAGATCAGTACCATCCTGCTGATCAGCGCAGCGTCCGTGGCGGCCAGCGCGGTACGGGTGCGTGGGGAACGCCGGCTGGCCGCCTCCCGCTGGGTGGCCGAGGTCACTCAGCGGGTCCTGCTGCACCCCCTGCCGCGCCGGGCCGGTCCCTTCGACGTGGCCTCGCTGTACCTGGCGGCGGACGAGGAGGCCGCCGTGGGGGGCGACCTCTACGGCATAGCCCGGTGCGGGCGCAGCACTCGGGTGCTGATCGGTGACGTCCAGGGCAAGGGGCTGGCCTCGCTGGAGATGGTCAGTTGCGTGCTGACCAGCTTCCGGCGGTCGGCGCGGCACGGCCTCCCCCTGGGCGAGACGGTCGGCGAGATCGAGGCGGCGTTCCGCGAGGAGGTCCACGAGCAGGGCGACGTGGCGGATCCGGACGTCCGTCCGGCGGAAGGCCCCACGGCCGAGTCGTTCGTCACCGGTCTGCTGGTCGACCTGTCCGACGACGGCGGCGTGCGCATGGTGAACCTGGGGCACCCGGCACCGCTGCTGCTGCACGAAGGCGCCGTCACCGCCCTGGAACCGTCCGTTCCGGCCCTTCCGGTGGGACTGGGGGACCTGAGCGCCGAGGAGCCCGTCGTGGACACCGCCGACATCCCGCCAGGCGCCACGCTGCTGCTGCACACCGACGGGGTGACCGAGGCCCGCGACAGGTCGGGCGCCTTCTATCCGCTCGCCGAACGGGCACGGCGCTGGACGGACCTGGAGCCGCATGCCCTGCTGGCCGCTGTCCACTCCGACCTGCGGCGGTACGCGAGGGCCCGCCTCGTGGACGACGTCGCCCTGGTGGCGCTGCGCCGCTCCCCCGTCCCCGCCCCGGCCGGCCACGCTTCGACGGCCGGACACGCGTCGGCGGACGGCCGCCGGGCACCGCACACCCCATGGGAGGCCCACCGCGCCGGCGACGGCGCACACCCGGCCCGGCTGTCCGGGTTCGGTACGCCGGGTACGCCCCGGGGGGCAGATCCGGGCGCCCGGAACGAGGCGGGTACGACGGAAGGGGCCCGCCCCGGGGGGCGGGCCCCTTCCGGAACCTCGTGACCACAGCCGTGAGCACGGCCGTGACGGCCGCGGTGTCCGATCAGCCCGATCCGACGAAGAGGACGAGGAGCAGCCACACCACCGGCGCCGTCGGCAGCAGGGAGTCCAGCCGGTCCATGATGCCGCCGTGGCCCGGGAGCAGGGTGCCCATGTCCTTGATGCCGAGATCGCGTTTGATCATGGACTCGCCCAGGTCGCCCAGCGTGGCGCTGGCGGCGACCGCGAGGCCGATCAGCAGGCCCTGCCACCAACTGCCGTCGTCGATCAGGAACTGCATGCACAGCGCGCCCGCGGCCATCGCGAAGCCGATGGCCCCCAGCAGTCCCTCGCGGGTCTTGCCGGGGCTGATCCGCGGGGCGAGCTTGTGCGTGCCGAACCGCCAGCCGACGGCGTACGCACCGGTGTCGCTGACGACCGTCAGCAGCAGGAAGGTCAGGACGCGCCACGGACCGTCGTCGGCGGTGAGCATCATCGCGACGAACGTGGCCAGGAACGGCACGTAGAAGGCCACGAAGACCCCCGCGGTGACGTCCTTGAGGTAACCCTCGGGCGGTGCCGTCATCCGCCAGACGAGCACCGCCAGCGTGGTGAGCGCCATGGCGACCCACGCGCCCTCGGCCCCCCGGGCGTACCCGGCGACGACCATGGCGGCACCGCCGACCGCGAGCGGGACGAGGGGCGCCTTGATGCCCTTGCGCTCCTCGAGCCGCTTGGTCAGCTCCCACAGGCCGACCACGACGGCGACGGCGACCACGCCGACGAAGACGGCCTTGACGACGAACAGGGACGCGACGATCACCACGCCGAGTCCGACGCCGACGCCTATCGCGGCGCCGAGGTCGCGTCCCGCGCTCTTCTTCCGCGGGACGGGCGCCGGCTGCGGGGCGTCGGGCATGGGCTCCGGATTCTGCGGCACCTCCCCGGGATGGGGCCGTGCCCGCGGCGTCTCGTCTCGGAACGGGGGGCCGCTCAGCCGAGCGGCCCCCCGGTCCACATCCTGGTCTCCGCCGTGTACGGGTACGTCGGGCACGACGGGCATGGGGCGGGTCTGCTGCGCGTAGTGCGCATCGTACGCGGGACCCGCCGGGGCAGCCCCTTGGCCGGGCCCGTGGTCGGGCGGGCCCCAGTACCCGGTCTGCGGCGTCCCCCAGGAAGAGTCGTTCATCAGACCTCGAGCAGTTCCGCTTCCTTGTGCTTCAGGAGCTCGTCCACCTGGGCGACGTACTTCGCGGTGGTGTCGTCGAGCTCCTTCTCCGCACGGCGGCCCTCGTCCTCGCCGACCTCGCCGTCCTTGATCAGCTTGTCGATGGCGTCCTTGGCCTTGCGGCGCACGGAGCGGATGGAGACCTTGGCGTCCTCACCCTTGCCCTTGGCGACCTTGATGTACTCGCGACGGCGCTCCTCGGTCAGCTCGGGGAACACCACCCGGATGATGTTGCCGTCGTTGCTCGGATTGACGCCCAGGTCGGAGTCGCGGATCGCCTGCTCGATGTTGCGCAGCGCGCTCTTGTCGAACGGCGTCACCACGGCCATGCGCGGCTCGGGCACGGAGAACGAGGCCAGCTGGTTGATCGGCGTCGGCGCGCCGTAGTAGTCGGCCACGATCTTGTTGAACATCGCCGGGTGCGCACGGCCGGTGCGGATCGCGGCGAAGTCCTCCTTGGCGACCACGACGGCCTTCTCCATCTTCTCCTCGGCCTCGAGGAGGGTCTCTTCGATCACCACTTGCTCCTGCGTGTCTTGAGTAGGCCCGGCTGCGGTTCCCCGTCGGGGTGGCGGCCGGCTGCGTCGCGTCTTCTTCCTGCACGGTTCCCGACCGGCAGGACATTGTCCATCCCCCGGTCAGTTGCGCCCGGCTTGGTCACCCACAAGCGTGCCGATCTTCTCACCCTTGACGGCGCGGGCGATGTTGCCCTCCTTCAGAAGCTCGAAGACGACGATCGGGAGGCTGTTGTCACGGCAGAGCGTGACGGCCGTGGCGTCGGCGACCTTCAGGTCCCGGGTGATGACCTCGCCGTAGCCGAGCGCGTCGAACTTCACGGCGTCGGGGTTGGTCTTCGGGTCGGAGTCGTAGACCCCGTCCACACCGTTCTTACCCATGAGCAGCGCCTCGGCGTCGATCTCCAGGGCGCGCTGGGCGGCGGTGGTGTCGGTGGAGAAGTAGGGCATGCCCATACCGGCGCCGAAGATGACCACGCGGCCCTTCTCCAGGTGGCGCACGGCGCGCAGCGGGATGTAGGGCTCGGCGACCTGCCCCATGGTGATGGCGGTCTGCACGCGGCAGTCGACCCCCTCCTTCTCCAGGAAGTCCTGGAGGGCGAGGCAGTTCATCACGGTGCCGAGCATGCCCATGTAGTCGGAGCGGGCACGGTCCATGCCGCGCACCTGCAGCTCCGCGCCGCGGAAGAAGTTGCCGCCGCCGATGACGATCGCGATCTGCGCGCCGTCGCGCACGACGGCCGCGATCTCACGCGCGATGGCGTGCACCACGTCGGGATCGACGCCCAGTCCCCCGCCACCGGAGAAGGCCTCTCCGGACAGCTTCAGCAGAAACCGGCCGCGTACTTTGCCGTCGTCGCTCTTCTCAGCCTTGGTGGTCATCGGGGATCCCGCCTCTTTCGCGTGTTGCACATACGAAGAAGGCCATTGCCGGTGGGGCGTGGTTCGCATCCCATACGGCAATGGCCTCCTCGTCAGATCTGCTGTCGCCCGGCACGCGCGCGTGCGTGGACGCGTGTCCGAACGACTGCTGTCGACCCTATCGGGGTCGCGCGCCCGTCGCGGTACGGACTCAGATGCCGACCTTGATGCGCGTGAAGCGCTTCAGGGTGACACCGGCCTCGTCCAGGACCTTCTGGACGGACTTCTTGTTGTCCAGCGCGTAGGGCTGGCCGAGCAGGGTGGCGTCCTTGAAGAAGCCGTTCAGACGACCCTCGACGATCTTGGCGATCGCTGCCTCGGGCTTGCCCTCGGCGCGGGTGGTCTCCTCCGCGATGCGACGCTCGGACTCGACGACCTCGGCCGGCACCTCGTCCTTGGAGAGGTACTTGGGCGCGAAGGCGGCGATGTGCTGGGCGACGCCCTTGGCGATCTCAGCGTTCGGCTTGTCGAGCTCGACGAGCACGCCGATCTGCGGGGGCAGGTCGGGCATCGTGCGGTGCATGTACGCCGTCACGTAACCGTCGGCGAACTGCGCGAAGCGGTCCAGGACGATCTTCTCGCCGAGGTTGGCGTTGGCCTCGTCCACGAACGCCTGGACGGTCTTGCCGGCCTCGATCTCGGAGGCGAGCAGGGCCTCGAGGTCGGCCGGAGAGGTCTTGGTGACGTGCTCGGCGATGGCGGTGGCCACGGCCTGGAACTTCTCGCCCTTGGCGACGAAGTCCGTCTCGCACTTCAGCTCGACGAGGACACCGGAGGAGTTGTCGTCGGCGATGATCGAGACCACGGCGCCGTTCTCGGCGGAGCGGCCCTCGCGCTTGGCGACGCCCTTCTGGCCCTTGATGCGGAGCGCCTCGACGGCCTTCTCGACGTTGCCGTCGGCCTCGTCCAGCGCCTTCTTGCAGTCCATCATGCCGGCGCCGGTGAGCTCCCGGAGCTTCTTGACGTCGGCGGCGGTGTAGTTCGCCATGAGTCTGTGAATCTTTCTCGAAGTCTGGAGGATCGGAGATCCGCGGGGTCAGGGACCTACTCGAGGGCAGGTGCCCGACGCGCCGCCGACCTACGGGTGAACGGCGGGAGCGGATGAGATGTCACCGCTCCCGCCGTCATCGGCTCTGACGGGGCGGTCAGGCCTGCTCGGCCTCGGCGGCCGGGGCCTCGGCGGGCTTCTCGGCCTCGGCGGCGGGGGCCTCGGCCGGCTTCTCGGCCTCGGCGGCGGCCGGAGCGGCCTCCTCGCCCTTCTTCTCGCCCTCGAGCAGGTCGCGCTCCCACTCGGCCAGCGGCTCGCCGGCGGCCTTCTCGCCCTTGCCCTCGGTGGCGACACCCGAGCGGGCGATGAGGCCCTCGGCCACGGCGTCGGCGATCACGCGGGTGAGCAGGGTGACGGAGCGGATCGCGTCGTCGTTGCCCGGGATCTTGTAGTCGACCTCGTCGGGGTCGCAGTTGGTGTCGAGGATGGCGACGACCGGGATGTTGAGCTTCCGGGCCTCGCCGACCGCGATGTGCTCCTTCTTGGTGTCCACGATCCAGACGGCGCTGGGCACCTTCTGCATCTCGCGGATACCGCCGAGGGTCTTCTCCAGCTTGGCCTTCTCGCGGGAGAGGACCAGCAGCTCCTTCTTGGTGAGGCCGGAGGCGGCCACGTCCTCGAAGTCGATCTGCTCGAGCTCCTTGAGGCGCTGCAGACGCTTGTAGACGGTCGAGAAGTTGGTGAGCATGCCGCCCAGCCAGCGCTGGTTCACGTAGGGCATGCCGACGCGGGTGGCCTGCTCGGCGATGGCCTCCTGCGCCTGCTTCTTCGTGCCGACGAACATGACCGTGCCGCCGTGGGCCACGGTCTCCTTGACGAACTCGTAGGCGCGGTCGATGTACGACAGCGACTGGAGCAGGTCGATGATGTAGATGCCGTTGCGCTCCGTGAAGATGAAGCGCTTCATCTTCGGGTTCCAGCGACGGGTCTGGTGACCGAAGTGGACGCCGCTCTCCAGCAGCTCCCGCATCGTGACGACGGCCATGGCCGTATCTCCTTGAATTTCTCGGTTGTGCCGCGGATGCCGGACGGCTCCCGCGCCTGACGCCCGCGACGCGCCGTTGCCACGAAGGACCGAGGGGCGCTGACATCCGGGCCCGGCCGTGACCGGTCCTGATGTCGGGGCGTGCGAAGTCGACCCGGTGGCCGGGTCGCCACCAGAAGTGTACGGGACCCGCGGGGCCCCGGGTGACGCCGTTGTCCACAACACGGGTGGCCGTCCACAGGTCCGGCCGCTGATCGCGCGTTTCCGGAACGCTCCCGGCATGCGAACGAGTCGATGGGCGAGGACGGGTACGCGCCCGGTCCTGCTGGTGGTCCTGACCCTGGCGGCGCTGCTGGCCCCGCCGCCCCCCTCCTGGCTGCCCGCGGCCGCGCCGGTGGCCGGGGACGGCCCGACGCCTGCCGTCGGCCGGACGTGGCCGGTGGGGGTACGGCCCCGGGTGCTGCGCGGCTGGGAACCACCGGCGACGGCGTACGGGCGCGGGCACCGGGGCGTGGACCTGGCGGCGGCACCGGGGGCGCCGGTGCGGGCGGTGGCCGCGGGCCGGGTCTCGTTCGCGGGCCGGGTGGCCGGAAGGGGCGTGGTCTCGATGGAGCTGGCGGGCACGGGCGATCCTCCGTTGCGCACGACCCACGAACCGGTCCGCGCCTCGGTGGCCGAGGGCGACGAGGTGGCGGCGGGCGAGGTGATCGGTACCGTGGAGGGCGCGGGCTTCCACTGCACGGGGCCCTGCGTGCACTGGGGCCTGCTGCGGGCCGGCACCTATCTGGACCCGCTCGGCCTGCTGCCCCCGTGGCTGCTTCGCAGGGGCCCGTCGAGACTGCTGCCCGTGCTGGGGGTTCCGGTGCCCGGGTGATCCCCTGGCCGGCGCCGCGACCCGGCCGTCAGCCGCGTACGCCCCCGAGGGCCATGGCGACCGCGGCCTCGGTGATCGCGTCGGGGTGTTCCGCCGCGCCCAGTTCGACGCGGCGCACGGCGGCGTCGACCACGCCCTGGAGCAGCATGGCCGCGAGCCGGGGCTCGGTGTGCCCCAGGTCGGCGAGGGCGTCGACGATCATCGCGATGAGACCGCCGTGCGCGGCGCGGATCTTCTCGCGCGCGCCCGCGTCGAGCTCGCTCGCGGAGATCGCGACGACGGCGCGGTGCCGCCGGTCCCCGACCAGTTCCAGCTGCTTGCGGACGTACGCCTCGATCCTGGCCTCGGCCCCTCCGGCGGCCGCCATGGCCGCCTCGACCTCCGCCGCCCAGACCGGGAAGTCGACCTCGCACAGCTCCTCGACGACGGCCCCGCGTGAGCGGAAGTACTCGTACACGGACGAGCGCGCGAGCCCGGTGCGCTCGGCGAGGGCCGGGAAGGTCAGCGCCTCCGTCCCGCCCTCGGACAGCAGGGAGCGTGCCGCGTCCAGCAGGGCGGCTCGCTGCATCGACCGGTGCTCGGCCACGGAGGCCGCTCGAATCCTTGGCACGCCGACCACTTTACGGACGCCCCGCCCGTGGCGGCCAGAGGATCGGCCGCTCCGCGCCGGACGTGCTCAGCGGCCGAATCCGGCCAGTTTCGCGCGCAACTGGAGCACGGACTTGGTGTGGATCTGGCTGACCCGGCTCTCGGTCACCCCCAGGACGTTGCCGATCTCGGCCAGGGTGAGCCCCTCGTAGTAGTACAGCGTCACCACGGTCTTCTCCCGCTCCGGGAGCGTGTTGATGGCCCGGGCGAGGAACCTCCGCAGCTCCCGGTCCTCGGCGACTTCCACCGGGTTGTCGGCGGCGGTGTCCTCCAGGGTGTCCAGAAAGCTCAGCTGGTCACCGCTGTCGCCCCCGGCGTGCAGCAGCTCCTCGAGGGCGACGACGTTCGCGAGCGAGAGCTGGCTGAAAACCGCGTGCAGCTCGGTCACCGTGATCTCCAGCTCGTCGGCGACCTCGCTCTCCGACGGTGTCCGTCGCAGCCGCGCCTCCAGCGTGGCGTAGGCACGCTCCACGTTGCGCGCCTTCTGCCGGACCGAACGCGGGATCCAGTCCAGCGCCCGCAGCTCGTCGATCATCGCGCCCCGGATACGGGTGATCGCGTAGGTCTCGAACTTGATCTCACGGTCGACGTCGAACTTCTCGATCGCGTCGATCAGCCCGAAGACCCCGGAGGAGACGAAGTCCGCCTGCTCGACATTGGGCGGCAACCCCACACTGACCCGGCCGGCGACGTACTTCACCAGCGGCGAGTAGTGCAGGATCAGCTGCTCCCGCAGCCGTTCGTCGCCTGTCGCCTTGTACGACCGCCACAGCTCGTCGAGCGTCGAGGGAGCGGGCGGCCGCACGCTGCCACCGTCGCGGGCGGCTGGGGGGATCGCCGCCCGGTCGGACCCGGAGGTGTGCTGGGGCATTCGTCGCCTTGTGCCGTTCTGCCGTGGGCTGGTGCCGGTCGGGTGCGCTGTCGGTCCGCTGTCGGGTTGCCTGTCCGTGTCGGGATTCTCGTGAGCGTAGCGTGACTGCGGCGTCGCGGTGTGCGAAGGAACGAGGTGGGACCCTGCGCAGATTCGTTCCGTGCGCCCTCCCACCGGGGCACGTCCGTCGCTCTGCGTGATCACCGGCGTGCCCCAACTGGCGTATTCCCCATGGGGTGTCGGGGGTTCCCCCGGACGGCCGAACACGCTCCGTCAACGGGTGTCGGGGCCTTCGCGGAGCGACATCATCGCCTGGCGCGTCAACTTCCAGCTGTCGCCGTGTCGTTCGACGTAACCAAGTGCCCGTAATTCGTACAGTCTCGCGATCGCGTCGTCCGGCGTGGTCTGCGCGGCGAGCGCGATCTCGTCCGGCCGGGCCGATCCGCGTGCGGGAAGCGCGGCGAGGACGTGGCGCCCGGCGGGGTCGAGGAGGTCCCGGGGCAGCACCGGTCCCCGGCGCTCCGGCGCGAGCTCGCCCATGTCGCCGACGAGTTCGACGACCTCGTCGGCGTCGGTGACGAGGACGGCGTCCTGGCGCAGCAGTTCGTGCACCCCGGCGGAGAGCCCACTGGTGGCCGGCCCCGGGATCCCCATCGTGTGGCGGCCCAGACGCCGCGCCGCCCGGGCGGTCACCAGGGAGCCGCTGCGGTGGGCGGCCTCGACGACGACCGTGCCCCTGGTGAGCGCGGCGATGACCCGGTTGCGGAGGATGAACCGGCTCGGTGTCGGGTGTTCGCCGGGCGGCAACTCGCCGACGACCAGTCCCTGTTCCCCGATCCTGCCGATGAGCCCGGCGTGTCCGCGCGGATAGGGCCGGTCGACCCCGCAGGCGAGGACGGCGACGGTGGCGCCACCGGAGCCCAGCGCGCCACGGTGGGCGGCGCCGTCGACCCCGTAGGCGCCGCCGGAGACCACGATCCAGCCGCGCTCGGCGAGGCCGGCCGCGAGGGTGGCGGCCATGTACGCGCCGTACTCCGTGCAGGCTCGGGCGCCGACGACGGCCACCGAGCGCAGCGCCCACATGCGCAGGTCAGCGCGCCCGCGCACCCACAGCCCGAGCGGCCGGGCGTCCCCCAGGTCGTCGAGCTGACCGGGCCATTCGGCGGCCCCGGGACACACGAACCGCACCCCGGCCTCCCGCGCGACGGCGAGGTCCCTGCGCGGCTCGGCCCGCTCGGCCCGGGCCAGCAGGGCGGCCCATCGCCTGCCGCTCGCCCCGGGCAGCGGCTCGCCCCGCTCCCGCAGCCGCCGCACCACCGCGTCCACGCCGAGTTCCCGCACCCAGCGCCCGCCCCTCTCGTCGCCGGGTTCGACGACCCGGGTGAGGAGGATCCGGCCCAGCAGCTCGTCCTCGGGCCCGGTCGCGGCGCTCATACCGCCGCTCCGACGGCCATGGGCACCCCGCGCGGAACGCCGGTGCGCAGCTGCAGGGCGAGGGCGACGTCCGTGGCGTCGGGCCGGTCGTGTCCGGACAGGTCGGCGACGGTCCAGGCGACCCGCAGGACCCGGTCGAGGCCCCGCGCGGTGAGCACGCCCCGCTCCAGGCTCCGCTCGGCGTCGTCCATGGCGCCGGGCGCGGCGTGCCAGCGGCTGCGCAGTTCCCGTCCGGGGATGTCGCTGTTGGTGTGCCACGGTGTGCCGGTGAAGCGCGCGGCGGCGCGTTCCCGGGCGGTCCGCACCCGTTCGGCGACCCTGGCGGTGGCCTCGCCCCGGGCGCCGCCCGCCGTGAGTTCGGTGCGGGTGACCCGGTCGACCTCGACCCGCAGATCGACCCGGTCGAGCAACGGCCCGGACAGCCTGGCCTGGTAGCGGCGGATCGCGGAGGGCGGACATTCGCAGTGGTCGTTCGTCTGCGAGAAGCGCCCGCAGGGACACGGGTTGGCGGCGAGCACCATCAGGAAGCGCGCCGGGAAGCGCACCACCCCCGCACTGCGCGCGATGACCACGTGCCCGGCCTCCAGCGGCTGGCGCAGGGCGTCCAGCGCCCGGCTGCTGAACTCGGGCGTTTCGTCCAGAAAGAGCACGCCTCGATGGGAGAGGGACACCGCTCCCGGCCGGGCCGTGCCGGGGCCGCCGCCGACGAGTGCCTGCATGGTGGCCGAGTGGTGCGGCGCGCAGTAGGGGGCCGTGTCGATCAGGGGCTTGCCCGGTGGCAGCAGGCCCGCCACCGAGTGCACGGCCGTCACCTCCAGGGACGCCTGCCGGTCCAGCGGTGGCAGGATCGACGGCAGCCGCTCCGCCAGCATCGTCTTGCCCGCACCGGGTGGCCCCTCGAGGAACAGGTGGTGTCCGCCCGCCGCGGCCACCTCCACCGCCGTCCGCGCCGAGAGCTGGCCCACGACGTCCGCGAGGTCGTGGCCGGGGTCGTGGTGCGCCGCGCCTGTGCTGTGCATGCCGGTGGCCGCACCGGTGCCGGGGACGCGCAGCCCGGCCAGCAGCGGGTCGGGGCGCGTCTGCTCCTCGGCCGGCTCCTCCGGCACGGGCTCGTCGGTGAGCACCGCGATCAGCTGGCGCAGGCTGCGGATGCCCAGGACCGACACGCCCGGTACCAGCGAGGCCTCGGCGGCGGCGCACTCCGGGACGACCACCTGCTCGTACCCCGCGTCCGCCGCGGCCAGCACCGCGGGCAGGATGCCGCGCACCGGCCGCACCCGGCCGTCGAGCCCGAGTTCGCCGATCATCACGATGTCGGCGAGGACCCGCGGATCGATCCGTTCGGCGGCGCCGAGCACGGCGCAGGCGACCGCGAGGTCGAAGCCGCTGCCCGCCTTCGGCACCGAGGCCGGGCTGAGCCCCACGGTGAGCTTCTTCTGCGGCCACTCCGCGCCGGAATTGACGACGGCCGCCCTGACCCGGTCCCGGCTCTCCGTCAGGCTCTTGTCCGGCAGCCCCACCAGTGTGAACGCCGCGACCCCGGGTTCCAGGTCGGCCTGGACCTCCACGACCACGCCCTCGACGCCCACGAGCGCGACCGAGCAGGTGCGGGCGAACCCCATCTCAGACCACCCCCCGGACGTGCTCGACGACCGGTGCGCCACGGGCCGGCAACAGCACGCCGACCAGGTCGATGCGGACCCCGCCGGGCGGCGCTCCCCCGTGTTCCTCGAGCCAGCGGTCCGCGAGTCCGCGCAGCCGGCTCGCCTTGGCCGGCGTGACCGCCTCCATGGGGTGCTGGAAGCACCCGGCCCTGCGGGTCTTCACCTCGCAGACGACCAGGGCGTCACCGTCCCTGGCCACGATGTCGATCTCGCCGGTCCTGCCGCAGCGCCAGTTGCGCGCCAGAACCGTCATCCCCGTCTGCGTCAGCCGTCGAGCGGCCAGGGTCTCGCCGTACCTGCCGAGTGCGCTGCGTGCCCGTTGTGCGTTCATGTCGGCACCACCTCCGGCGCCAACGCTCAGGCAGGCGGGCGCGCAAAGTGGATCTTGGTGCACAACCCGGCGGTTGTGGACAACGCCGTCACCCGTGCGAGTGCACGCCCGTCATCCGCTCGGGAGCTCCAGATCGCTCTTGTTGAGCTCCTCGATGTTCACGTCCTTGAACGTCAGGACGCGCACCTGCTTCACGAATCTGGCCGGCCGGTACATGTCCCAGACCCAGGCGTCCGCCATGGAGACCTCGAAGAACACTTCACCCTGGACCGAGTGCACCTGCATCTCGTAGTCGTTGGTCAGGTAGAAACGTCGCTCGGTCTCAATCACGTATTTGAACAGACCGACGACATCGCGGTACTCCCGGTAGAGCTTCAGCTCCATCTCGGTCTCGTACTTCTCGAGGTCCTCGGCGCTCATGGCATGTTCCCCTTCAGCCGTGCGATCCCACCATTGTGCGCCAGTCCCGGGGGTCACTGGACGATTTCGGTGTCCAGGGTCACGGGTCCGGCGGGAGGACCCTCGTCGAGCAGTGTCCGCAGCAGCTCGGCGAGTCTCGTCGGATACACCGTCTCATGGGCCCGGGCGAGTTCCGGGCACGTCCACCAGCGCGCTCCGGCGACGCTGCGCCGCTCCAGCTCGGTCAGCGCCGTCGCCGCGGTGACCGTCTGGGAGGTGCGGGCCAGGTAGTACCACTCGTCCTGATCCCAGCGGCGCCCCGCGAACGGGAAGGAGCACCTGCGCCGCCAGAGCACGGGCCCCAGCTCGACCTCCGTGATCCCGGTCTCCTCGGCGAGCTCCCTGAGCGCGGCCTGTTCCCGGGTCTCCTCACCCTCGACACCGCCGCCGGGCGTGAACCACCAGTCGTCCGCGGGGTCGTCCGGTTCGTGGCCGTGCAGCAGGAGGATGCGGTCCCGGGGGTCGAGCAGCACGACCCGCGCGACCCGGCGCAGCCCGCCCGCACAGGAGCCCTCGGCCGCCGGAAGCGGTTCAGCGGACACCGGCGGTCCCCGCGTTCGCGCGGGAGGTGCCGGCCCGTTTGGCGAGGGGACCGTACGCGGCCCCGCCGAGCACCAGGACGGCGCCGGCGATCACCGCGCCGGTGACGAGCCGCAGCGGGCCGGGTGAGGAGAGCGCCCCGAGCTGCCGGAAGCCGGTGGGCGTCTCCAGCATGCCGTCCATCGGCCAGACCACGGCGTCGACCCGGGCCTGGACGGCGCCGCGGGAGACGGTGCCGCTCGCGGCGTCGGTCAGGTGGGCCGAGGAGTCGATGGACCCGGAACGCTCGTCACCGAGCAGGAACAGCCGACCCTTCGGCACGGTCACCTCGGGGAAGGCGGCGAACTCCGCCACCGTGTCCCCGGAGAGGTACGGTTCGTCGATCTCCTTGCCGTTCACCTCGAGCCTGCCGTCCCGGCAGCAGGAGACCTTGTCACCACCGACGGCGACCACCCGCTTCACCATGGGGGCGTCCGACCACGTGGTGTCGGTGAAGACGACGACGTCACCGCGGCGGACGTCGCCGCCGTCGACGCGCTGGGCCAGCACCCGGTCGCCGGCGCCGATCGTCGGTGCCATCGAGGTGGTGGGCACGGTGTACGGCCGGTACACCACCGCACCCCAGACGAACCCGCCGAGGAACAGCACCATGCCCAGGGCCACGGCCAGTCCGGACAGACGCTGACCGGTCCGGCCGCCGGCCCGGACGCCGCCCGGGCCGCTGCCGCCGGGGACCGTACGCGTCGTGCTCTGACCACTCATGGGGCGCACCCTACCCGGGAGTACCGGACGCGGTCAGCCCTCCTGGCGGCCCGTTCCGTCGCCCTACCGGCGGCGCCGCCAGAGCACCAGCGGCACCGCGCCCACGAGCGCGAGCCCCTGCGGGGCGGCCGACAAGGCCGCGGCGGACGACGAGCTGCCCAGGCCGGGCTGGTCGAAGGTGTCCGGGACGGGCAGGTTGGTCCAGCGGTTGACCGGCCAGGCGATGACGACGGCACGGCCGACGACCTTGTCCACGGGGACGAACCCGTCGTTGCTGTCGGCCTGGTTGTAGCGCGAGTCCCGCGAGTTCTGGCGGTGGTCGCCCATGACCCAGATGTGCCCCTCGGGGACCTTCACCTTGAACTGGCCGCCCTGGTCGTCCTGGCTGCACGGGGTGTTGCCGGGATACACGTACGGCTCGTTCAGCGCCTTGCCGTTGACCTTCAGCGGGCCGGTGCCCTTGCACTCGATCGTGTCGCCGCCGACGCCGACGACCCGCTTGATCAGGTCCTTCTCCTCCGCGGAGGGCATCAGGCCGATCCAGCTCAAGACCTTCTGCAAGGGGTTCGGATCGGGAGTGGGCTCACCCGCCAGCCAGTTGTCGGGGTCGTGGAAGACGACGACCTCGCCACGCTCGGGCTCGGAGCCGAACCAGGGGGTGAGCTTGTCGACCAGGACCCGGTCACCCTGCTGGAGGGTGTTCTGCATCGAGTCGGAGGGGATGGAGAACGCCTGCACCAGGAACGTCTTGATCAGCAGCGCCAGTACCAGCGCGATACCGATCAGGATGGGCAGTTCCTTCCAGAAGGAGCGAGGCTGCTTCGCCCGGGGGGTGCCGTCGCCCGAGCCGCCCTGCTCCGTGGGGGGCTGCCCGTCCCCGGGCCCGTCGCCGCCACCCGCCGAGGGGTGTTCCCCGGAGGTCACGGAGTCGTCCGCCGCCGGACAGGCCGCGTCCGCGGGACGTCCGCGGTGCTCCTCGCCCTCGCGCCCGGACCGTGCGCCAACCGCCGCATCCCCCACGCCAACTCCTCACTCTCTGCCGCCGCCCGCGCCATGCCCGGCGCAGGCCCACCACTCCCATAACGAGCGGGAGTTCCGCAGGGGTCGGGAGCTGGACCATTCCGTTGGGATCGTCCGGGGCAACCCTATGCGACAGCGGCGCGGCAGCGGTCGACCCCGGCGCGGAGTCCGACACGGAGGCGTAGGTGGTGGGTTCCTCCAGGGTGCTCCAGTGTCCGAACGGCCAGGCGATGACCATCGCCCGGCCCACCACCTCGTCCTCGGAGACGGTGCCCTGGTAGGCGGTGTCCTGGTGGAAACGGGAATCGGCCGAGTTCGCCCGGTGGTCGCCCATCACCCACAACCGCCCCTCGGGCACGGTGATGTCGAACGGGGTCCTGGACGGGGCGTTGCCCGGATAGAGGTAGTCCTCGTCCAGGGGCACGCCGTTGACGGTGACCCGGCCCTGCTGGTCACAACACTGGACCCGGTCGCCGCCGACGCCGACGACCCGCTTGATGAGGTCCTTCTCGTTCTCGGACGGCAGCAGTCCGATGAAGGTGAGCCCTTCCTTGATCTGCTTGACCCCGACGGGGTCTTCCTCCTTCGGGGTGGTCCGCTCGTCCCGGAGCCAGCCGCCGGGGTCCTTGAACACGACGACGTCCCCGCGCTGCGGCCTGGAACCGAACCACGGGGTGAGCTTGTCGACGAGCACCCGGTCGCCGATCTGGATCGTCTGCTCCATGGAGCCGGAGGGGATGACGAAGGCCTGTACGAGGAACGTCTTGAGCACCAGCGCGATCAGTACGGCCACGCCGACGAGGAGGGGGATCTCCTTGACCGCGCTCCGCCGGCGGCGCCGCTTGACCTTGCGCTGGAGCTTGCGCCGCTCGGCCCGGCTACGCCCGGAGCCCGCAGCCGCCGCGCGGCGGGAACCGGTGGGCAGCAGGTTCTCCGCGGGGCTCTCCGGGACACCGCGGGGTTTGCCGCGATTACCCATGAGCGCCCCCCGCCGGACGGGCCGCGCCCGCCTCCCGGGCGGGCACCCGCACGTAGGCGTCGGGCCGGTGCAGCCGGGTGGCGCGGGCCGGCGGCCACACGATCCCGTCCGCGCGGCCGATGACCTCGTCCACGGGGATCATGCCTCCGCCGGGCGAACCGAGGTGGTCGCGGGAGTCGCTGGAGTTGCTGCGGTGGTCGCCGAGGACGAACAGCCGGCCGTCGGGCACGACGACGTCGAACGGCACCGTGGAGGGCCTGTCACCGGGGAACAGGAAACCCGACTCGTCGACCGAACGGCCGTTCACCCGGATCATCCCCTCCCCGTCACAGCAGACCACGTGGTCCCCGCCCACTCCGACGACCCGTTTGATGTAGTCGGCCTCACCGAAATACCCGGTGCCGTCGAACACAATCACATCGCCGCGGCCCGGCCCGTCGCCGAAGCGGTACGCCAACTTGTTTACGAGAACGCGGTCCCCGTCCCTCAATCCGCGCTCCATCGACCCACTCGGAATCTCGAACGGCCGCGCCACGAAGATGTTGACGGCCAGCAGGAACAGCAGACAGAGCAGCAGGGTCAGGGTAATGCGCCCGCCAGGGAGCCACTGCGTGATGCGCGGCACCAACGCGGAGCGCGACCGTCCCTCCGGCCCCGGCGTCCCCGAGCTGTTCTCGGGTCCGGCCGGGAGGGAGGAACGGTCGCGCTCCGTCGGCTGTGCTTCGGTGTCCATCGGGGCCAGATGTTATCCGGCCCCGGTGTGGCTCCGGTAAAGCGCTCAGTTCTCGCGCTTCTCCTTGATCTTCGCCGCCTTGCCGCGCAGCTCGCGCAGGTAGTACAGCTTGGCGCGGCGGACGTCACCCCTGGTGACGAGCTCGATCTTCTCCACGATCGGGGTGTGCACCGGGAAGGTGCGCTCGACGCCGACGGAGAAGGAGACCTTGCGGACCGTGAAGGTCTCGCGGACGCCGGCACCCTGGCGGCGGATCACCACGCCCTTGAACTGCTGCACACGGGAGCGGTTGCCCTCGATGACGCGCACGTGGACGTTGACGGTGTCGCCGGGGCGGAACGCCGGGACGTCGCTGCGCAGCGACGCGGAGTCGACGGAGTCGAGGAGGTGAGACATGTCGTCTGCTTTCTTCGCTGATGCCGCAGGTCATCAACGGCAACTGGAGTGACGGATCACGGAGGTGCGATGCGGGCGGGCGTCGTGTCCCCCTGCGGCAGGGGCGCACGCCGGACGACGCACAACAGCGGCCTATTCTTCCACGCCGCCCGTCCTGCGCCAAAATCGGCCGTACGGCTCTCCCGCGGGGTCCGGTTCCCAGCCCAGGATGGACAGCATCTCGCGGTCCTTCTTGTCGACGGCCTTGGGATCGCAGCGCTCGATGAGGTCGGGCCGGTGGGCCGTGGTGCGGCGCAGGGCCTCGTCGCGCCGCCAGCGGGCGATCTTCCCGTGGTGGCCGCTGAGCAGTACGTCCGGGATGCCGCGGTCGCGCCAGGAGGGCGGCTTGGTGTAGACGGGGCCCTCCAGGAGGCCGGCCATGGCGCCGGGGGCGAAGGAGTCGTCGCGGTGCGATTCGGCGTTGCCGAGGACGCCGGGGAGCAGCCTGGCCACGGCCTCCGTGACGACGAGGACGGCCGCCTCGCCACCGGCCAGGACGTAGTCGCCGATGGACACCTCGTACACGGGCATCCGGGTCGCGTACTCGTCGACGACGCGGCGGTCGATGCCCTCGTAGCGGGCCGGGGTGAAGATCAGCCAGGGACGCTCGGAGAGGTGGACCGCCAGGTCCTGGGTGAAGGGACGGCCGCTGGGGGTGGGGACGATCAGGGCCGGCCCGCGGGAGCCGGCCTCGTAGCCGTCCGCCAGGACCGAGTCCAGCGCGTCCCCCCACGGCTCGGTCTTCATGACCATGCCGGGGCCGCCGCCGTAGGGGGTGTCGTCGACGGTGTGGTGCCGGTCGTGGGTCCAGGAGCGCAGGTCGTGCACGTGGACGTCGAGCTGCCCGCGCGCGCGTGCCTTGCCCACGAGGGAGACGTTCAGCGGTTCCAGGTACTCGGGGAAGATGGTGACGACGTCGAGCCGCATCACGCCTCGTCCCCGGAGTCCCTGGAGGAGGCGATCTCCGCGCGGTCGTCGATCAGCCCCGGCGGCGGGTCGATGACGGCCCGCTGTTCCTCCAGGTCGATCTCGGTGACGATCTCCTCGACGAACGGGACGTACACCTCCGTGCCGTCGGGGCGCTCGACCACGAAGAGGTCCTGCGTGGGCAGGTGCGAGATCTCGGTGATCCGGCCCACCTCGGTGCCGTCCACGGTCACCACGTCCAGGTCCATCAGCTGGTGGTCGTAGTACTCGTCGGGGTCCTCGGGCCGCTCCTCGGGGTCGACGTCGGCGATGAGGAGGGTGTTGCGCAGCGCCTCGGCGCCGTTGCGGTCGTGCACGCCCTCGAAGCGCAGCAGGAGGCGGCCGCTGTGCACACGGCCGGTCTCGATGGTCAGCGGCCCGACGGAGGCGGGGTCGGTGGCCAGGACGGCGCCGGGTCCGAGCCTCAGCTCCGGTTCGTCGGTGCGGACCTCCACGGTGACCTCGCCCTTGATGCCATGGGCGCGGCCGATGCGAGCGACTACCAGCTGCACTGTGCTTGATCTCCTGTCGAAACTGCGACGAGCCGCTCACGGCTCGGACGACTGCGGGCCGGGGACGGCCCAGTGGCCCTCCCCGGCCCGAGCCGGTGCTGCGTTTGGCGTCAGCGGACGTGGTCCACGTCGACGAGGTCGACACGGACACCGCGGCCGCCGATGGCGCCCACGACGGTGCGCAGCGCGCGTGCGGTGCGGCCGTTGCGGCCGATCACCTTGCCGAGGTCGTCCGGGTGGACCCGGACCTCGAGCACGCGTCCGCGACGCAGGTTGCGCGAGGCGACCTGCACATCGTCAGGGTTGTCGACGATGCCCTTCACGAGGTGCTCGAGAGCCTCCTCGAGCATGATCAGGCCTCGGTCGACGCGGACTCGGCGGCGGCCTCGTCCTTCTTCTCAGCCTTCTTCTTCTGGGTGATCGCCTCACCCTTGCCCTCGTCGTCGCCACCGATCGCCTCGAACGACGGACGGGCGGGCTTCTCGGCCTGCTGGAGCAGCGGAGCCGGGGCGGGCTCGCCCTTGAACTTCTGCCAGTCGCCGGTCTTCTTCAGGATGGCGAGCACGGGCTCCGTCGGCTGGGCGCCGACACCGAGCCAGTACGCCACGCGCTCGGCGTCGACCTCGATCACCGACGGGTTGTACGTCGGGTGGTACTTGCCGATCTCCTCGATGGCCCGGCCGTCACGGCGGGTACGGGAGTCGGCGACGACGATGCGGTAGTGAGGCGAACGGATCTTGCCCAGACGCTTCAGCTTGATCTTGACTGCCACGGGAGTGGATTCTCCTGGATTTGACGTGGTTGGGCACGGCGGAAATGCCGCGTGGGGTTGCGGTACCCGAGTGCCCGACGGACGCGTCAGCCGGAGGAGAGAGGGGTCCTGTGCGGCTGTCGAGTACAGCTGGCCATTCTGCCACACCCTGGCGGCCGCGCTCACCGCGGGTGTGACGTGGGCACGCGTGAGCGGCACCCGGCGTCTCGGTGACCGTACGCCGGGTGCGGCCCGCGCGTTCCAGCGGCACGACCGTCCGCCGCGACGGCAGCGCGGCCGGCGGCTGTGAGGCGCGACGGCAGGGCAGGTCCCGGCACCCACGAGGTGCCGGGAGGTCAGCTCGCCGCCGCTACTTCCGGAATGCGGAACGGCTTGCCGCAGCCGCCGCAGACGATCGGGGCCTGGGCCAGGACCGAGGGGACGACGCGGACGTTGCGGCCGCAGTCGCAGACGGCCTTGACGCGCACGCCGCCGCCCGAGGAACCGTGCCGTGCGGCCGGCCCGCGGAAGCTGCGGGCGGTGTCGCCCGCCGTCGCCGCGGTGTGGGCCTTCAGGGCCCGGTGCAGCCGTTCCGTCGTGGGGCGGTAGCGGCGCTTCGCCTCGGGAGTGAGCGTGACCAGCGAGAAACCGCTGCTGGGATGCGGCTCCTCGGGGTGGTCCAGGCCCAGTTCCTCGGCGATCGCGAGGAATCTGCGGTTGTGGTAGCGGCCGGCTCGGGATGTGTCGCGTACGCCGCGCGCGGCGGCGACGCCGTGGACTGCCTCGTGCAGCAGCCGTTCGAAGGAGAGCTCGTGACCGCACGCGGACGACGACTCCCCGATCAGGGACTCGGGCGCGGCAAGATCGGGCAATTCGGGGTGGTACCGCTGAATATCGGCCCACGCCTGTGCCAGCTCTGCGGCGAGTACAGGTGGTGTCTGTGTCGTGCTCACGTAATGACAACGAGCGCGGGTACCTGTGTGTTCCGATTCCGGGGCATCCCAAATAATTTGCACGTACCCGTCAGTTGCCGCTGATGCGCTCCGACGAGGGCGGGTGCGCTGATCTGCGGAGAAGCCTCGCAGCTCACCTCAAGGTGGTGCGTAGGCTGACGTACGCCCACCCGTCTCCGGCCACCACCCTCGGAAGCGGCCCTCACCTGCCGCCCTCCGGCTCGGCGCGTACTCGGTCGGCGCGCTCCGGTGCACAGGGGGTCCTGGTGTGCGCAAGGGGCGTTTCGGCCGCTCTCGCGACACGGCGCCCGGCCCCACCGGAAGCGCCACGCACCCGACGTTACCGGGTCCCCCACCGGCCCCACGCACCGCCCCGCTCCCGCGCACCTGAGTTCTTGCCACTGGCACGAGCAACTACCAAGCCGTCGCCGCATTCCACTGGACGACACGTCGGGGTCGGAGTTTCCTGGCATACGGGGGGTGTGCGGGCGCATGCCACGGGGGCCAGGGAAACGGGCACTGCGGCAACTCTCGGCTGATTGGGGCGCTTACCTATGACACCTACGCTCGTGCGGCAGCACCTGCCTCACACGGGGGCCTCCCCCCGCGTGGACCTGAGTACACGCGCGCGTGACTGGTCCGAGATCCAGGAGCGGATGCTCGTACCGCTCTACGAGGCCGTCTACGAGCGACTGGACGTGGGTCCCGCGACACGACTGCTCGGTCTCGGCTGCGGGTCCGGGCTGGCCCTGCTGATGGCGGCCTCGCGCGGTGCCACGATCACCGGCGTCGACACCTCCGCCGACCGGCTGGCCCTCGCCCGGGAGCGGCTGCTGCCCGGCGAACGGGAGGCACACGCGCGTACCGGCGCCAGGATCGTGCACGGCTCACCGGCGGACACGGCCCGCGCGGACGCGTCCGCGTACACCGTGGTGACCGCGTTCGAGCCGATCGGCTGCCTCGCGGGAGACGCGGAGTGGCTCGGCGAACTGCTCGCCGAGGCGGTACCGCTCGCCGGCCGGGGGGCGGCCGTGGTGCTGGCCGGCTGGGGCCCGCCGGAGCGGTGCGCCACGGCGTCCGTGCTCCAAGTGGCCGCAAAGCTCGCGGATCCGCTGCACGGCGGGGGCACCTGGCGCCCCACCGACCGCGACGACCTGGAGCGGGTCGCCGAGCGGGCCGGACTGCGGCCGGACGGCTCCGGGCGGGTGGCCTGCCCCTTCGGCTACGCCGACGCGGACAGCGCGGTGCGGGGCCTGAGGTCGACCGGCCTGTTCGACCCGGCGATCACCGCCACGGACCAGGCGCAGGTCGACAAGGAGCTGGCGGAGGCCCTGCATCCCTACCAGCGGCACGACGGAACCGTGTGGATGCCGAACGTGTTCCGGTACCTCGTCGCGCGCACCCCCTGAGACACGCCGCTGGGGCGCCCCTCCGAAACGGAGGGACGCCCCAGCGGCGCGGGCGAGGGCCTCAGCCCATGAACTTCTTGAACTCGTCGGGCAGCTCGAAGTCCTTGCCACCCTGCTGCGGCAGACCGAAGGCGCCGCCCTCCGCGGCGGCGGCACGGCGCGCGGCGGCCTCCTGCTCCTGCTGCTTGCGCTTCATCGGGTTGCCGGAGCGCTGCTTGCCCTTGGCCTGCTTCTGCTTCTTCTTCGTCCGGCCGGGACCGCCGCCCATGCCCGGCATCCCGGGCATCCCCGGCATGCCGCCGCCCTGAGCCATGCGGGACATCATCTTCCGCGCCTCGAAGAACCGCTCGACCAGGTTCTTCACCGCGCTGACGTCGACACCGGAGCCCTTGGCGATACGGGCCCGGCGCGAGCCGTTGATGATCGTCGGCTCCTGGCGCTCCGCCGGGGTCATCGACTTGATGATCGCGGCGGTGCGGTCGACGTCCCGCTCGTCGAGGTTGTTGATCTGGTCCTTGATCTGACCCATGCCGGGCAGCATGCCGAGCAGCTTGCTGATGCTGCCCATCTTCCTGACCTGCTCCATCTGGGCCAGGAAGTCGTCCAGGGTGAAGTCCTGGCCCTTCTTCGACGCCAGCTTGGAGGCCATCTTCTCGGCCTCTTCCTGACTGAACGTCTTCTCCGCCTGCTCGATCAGGGTGAGCAGGTCACCCATGTCGAGGATGCGGGAGGCCATCCGGTCCGGGTGGAAGGCGTCGAAGTCGTCGAGCTTCTCACCGTTGGACGCGAACATGATCGGCTTGCCGGTGATCTGCCGGATCGACAGCGCCGCACCACCGCGCGCGTCACCGTCGAGCTTGGAGAGCACGACGCCGTCGAAGCCGACGCCGTCACGGAAGGCCTCCGCGGTGTTGACCGCGTCCTGACCGATCATCGCGTCGACGACGAACAGGATCTCGTCGGGCCGGACGGCGTCGCGGATGTCCGCGGCCTGCTGCATCATCTCCTGGTCGATGCCCAGGCGGCCGGCGGTGTCCACGATCACGATGTCGTGGACCTTGGTCCGCGCGAACTCGATGGAGTCCTTGGCCACCTTCACCGGGTCGCCCACGCCGTTGCCCGGCTCGGGCGCGTAGACGGCCACGCCCGCGCGCTCGGCGACGACGCTCAGCTGGTTGACGGCGTTCGGGCGCTGGAGGTCGGCGGCGACCAGCACCGGCGAGTGGCCCTGCTCCTTCAGCCAGCGGCCGAGCTTGCCCGCGAGGGTGGTCTTACCGGCACCCTGCAGACCGGCCAGCATGATCACGGTGGGGGGCTGCTTGGCGAAGCGCAGCCGGCGGGTCTCGCCGCCCAGGATCGTGACGAGCTCGTCGTTCACGATCTTCAGCACCTGCTGGGCGGGGTTCAGCGCCTTGGAGACCTCGGCACCGAGCGCGCGCTCCTTGACGTTCTTGATGAACGTGCGGACGACCGGCAGGGCCACGTCCGCCTCAAGGAGGGCGATGCGGATCTCACGCGCCGTGGCGTCGATGTCCGCTTCGCTCAAGCGCCCCTTGCCGCGCAAGTTCTTGAAGGTCGCTGAAAGGCGATCGGAAAGAGTATCGAACACGGCGGCGTCGGTCCTCGGAGTCGGAGACAGGCTGGGGAATCGCCCTCCAGGGTATCCCGGCGCGGGGGGACGCCGGAGTGTCCTCACCCACGTAGCGTCTCTTCCAGTTTCCGGGCCACCGCCACGGCCTCCTCGGCGGGCAGCGGCGCGCCGTCGGAGCCGGTGACGTAGAAGGCGTCGACCGCGTTCGCGCCCAGCGTGCCGGCGTGCGCGCTGCGTACGCGCAGGCCGGCGTCCTCCAGCGCCCGCCCGATGCGGAACAACAGCCCGGGGGCGTCGTGTGCGCGGACCTCGATCACCGTGGCGTGCCGGGACGCGGCCGGGGCGACCGTCACGCGCGGCGGGGGCGCGACCACGCCGCGCCGCCTGGGGTACGCGGCGTCCCGCTCGGCGAGGCGGCCCGCGATGTCGAGGCTGCCGTCCAGGGCGCGTACGAGGTCGGCGCGGAGCCGGGTGGCCTGGGGCAGGGAGCCGTACTCCGCGGCGACCCGCCAGTCCAGCAGGAGCACGGAGCCGTCCACCCCGTCGGGGAGGTCCAGGGCCCGCAGCTCGGCGGTCCGCACGGTCAGCCGGTGCAGGGCGAGCACCCCGGCCGCCGCGGGCAGCACGCCGACCTGGTCGGGTACGGCGATGAGCAGCTCCACGCCCAGCGGCTCGGGGTCGCCGGCGGGTTCGGCGGCCGGTTCCGTCCTGGCCCGCAGGGACAGGACGGGCGCGCCCGTGGCGACGGCCTCGAGGGCGAGCCGCTCGTGCTCCGCGGTGGGCGAGGCCTCCGCGGGGTCGGCCGGGACGTCTCCGGACAGCACGGCGGAGACCCGCCCGACCAGGTCGGCCACGAGCGAGGCGCGCCACGACGACCAGGCCGCCGGTCCGGTGGCGAGTGCGTCCGCCTCCGTGAGGGCGTGCAGCAGGTCGAGGGTGCCCTGGGAGCGGACGGCCTCCGCGACCGCGCGCACGGTGGCGGGGTCCTCCAGGTCGCGCCGGGTGGCGGTCTCGACGAGCAGGAGGTGGTGACGTACGAGAGTGGCGATCACGGCGACGTCCTGATGGTCGAAACCGATGCGGGCGGCCACGTCCTGGGCGATGACCTCGCCGGTAACCGCATGGTCGCCGGGCCAGCCCTTGCCGATGTCGTGCAGCAGCGCGGCGACCAGCAGCAGGTCGGGTCGGTGCACGCGCCGGGTGAACTCGGAGGCGCGCACCGCGGTCTCGATGAGGTGCCGGTCCACGGTCCACAGGTGGACCGCGTTGCGCTGGGGGCGGCAACGGACCCGTTCCCAGTCCGGGAGCAGGCTGTTGACCAGCCCCTCCGCCTCCAGCGCCTCCCAGACCTGCACCGTGGGCCCACCCGAGCCCAGCAGGGTCACCAGTTGTTCCCGCGCCTCGGCGGGCCAGGGTGTGGGCAGGGGGCGGGCGCCGGCCGCCATGCGCCGTACGGCGTGCGGCGAGAGCGGGAGCCCGGCCTGGGCGGCGGCGGCCGCGGCGCGCAGGGGAAGCACAAGGTCGCGTTCGGGGCGCGCGGCGCGGGCGAGTACCACCTCGCCGTCCTGTTCCACGACGCCCTCGGCCAGAGGGGAGCGCCCGGGCACCGGTTTGCCGCCGCCGAGCATGGCGCGCAGCCGGGGTCGTACCGCGCGGGAGCGCAGCACGCGCCCCACTTCGCGCCAGGTGACGTCACCGGCGTAGGCGATGACCCGCGCGGCCTCGTAGACCTGGCGCAGCAGCACGTCCGCGTCGAGCAGACCGAGTTCGGCCGCGACCTGGTCCTGCTCCTGGAGCGCGAGCCGGTCGGTGGCCCGGCCGGTCGTCAGATGCAGGGCGTCGCGTACGTCGAGGAGCCGGCGGCGGGCGTCGGCCAGGCCCTCGCGCGGTGCGTCGGCGAGCCAGGAGGCGGCCACCGCGCGCAGGGCGGTGGCGTCGCGCAGGCCACCGCGGGCCTCCTTGAGGTCGGGCTCCAGGAGGTACTGCAGTTCGCCCTGCCGTCCGGCGCGTTCCTCGCACATCTCCCGCAGGGCGGGGAGCCGTTTCGGCGCCTGGTTGCGCCAGTCGGCGAGCACGGCCGTGCGCAGTGCGGTGGTGAGGCCGAGGTCGCCGGCGATGTGCCGGGCGTCGAGCAGGCCGAGCTGGACCTTGAGGTCCTCGCCCGCGGTCCGGCGGGCCTCGGCCGGGGTGCGGACGGAGTGGTCGAGGGCGAGGCCGAGGTCCCAGACGGGGTACCAGAGGCGGTCCGCGAGGGCGGCGACCTCACGGGGGTCGCCACCGTCGTGCAGCAGGAGCAGGTCGAGGTCGCTGCGCGGGGACAGCTCCGCGCGCCCGTAGCCACCCACGGCGACCAGGGACACTCCGCGCGCCCCTTCGGTGCCTGCCGTGAACAGTCCGCTGAGCCACTGGTCCGTGAGGTCCGCGAGAGCGGCACGGCGCGGCGGCCCGGACCGCGCCTGCTCGTTGAGAAGGCGCAGCCGGGCCGCCGCGTAGCCGCTGGGTCCCGAGTCCGCTGTCTCGCTTCGCATGTCCGTTCCCGTCACCCGGCGGCTCCTGTTCCGTTCGCCCGCGGTCAGAGCGCGTCCGGGCCGCGCTCGCCGGTCCGCACCCGTACGGCCGTCTCGACCGGGATGGACCAGACCTTGCCGTCGCCGATCTTGCCGGTGCGGGCCGCCTTGACCACGACCTCGATCAGCTGTTCGGCGTCGTCGTCCTCGACCAGCACCTCGATGCGGATCTTGGGCACCAGGTCGACGGTGTACTCGGCACCTCGGTAGACCTCGGTGTGGCCGCGCTGACGGCCGTAGCCGCTGGCCTCGGTGACCGTCAGGCCGTGTACTCCGAAGGCCTGCAGGGCCTCCTTGATCTCGTCGAGCCGGTGCGGCTTCACGACGGCGGTGATGAGCTTCATGCGTCCACCTTCTTGCTCTCGGCCGGGGCGACGGGGGCGGTGACCGCGGTGCGGGCCGCGCCGCCGCCCGCGCCGCTGAAGTCGTATGCGGTCTCGGCGTGCTCGGCCTGGTCGATACCGGCCACCTCGTCGTCCTCGGAGACTCGCATACCGATCGTCTTGTCGAGGAGGAGGGCGAGGACCGCGGAGACGACCAGGGAGTAGGCGAGGACGCCGAAGACACCGGCGCACTGCTTCCAGAACTGGTCCAGGCCGCCGCCGTAGAAGAGGCCCGCGACGTCGGACTGGCCCTTGCCGGTGGCGAAGAAACCGATGAGGAGGGAGCCGAGGATGCCGCCGACGAGGTGGACGCCGACGACGTCCAGGGAGTCGTCGTAGCCGAACCTGTACTTCAGGCCGACCGCCATGGCGCACAGCACACCGGCGATCACGCCGACGGCGATCGCGCCGAGCGGGGAGACCGCGCCGCCGGCCGGGGTGATCGCGACCAGGCCGGAGACGGCGCCGGAGGCGGCGCCCAGCGTGGTGAAGGCGCCGTGCCGGATCTTCTCGTAGGCGAGCCAGCCGAGGACCGCGGCGCCGGTGGCGACCTGGGTGTTGACGAACATCAGCGCGCCGACGCCGTCGTCGTTGCCGAGCCACGAACCGGCGTTGAAGCCGAACCAGCCGAACCACAGCAGTCCGGCGCCGAGCATGACCAGCGGGAGGCTGTGCGGGCGCATCGGGTCCTTCTTGAAGCCGATGCGCTTGCCGATCACCAGGATCACCCCGAGCGCGGCGGCACCAGCGTTGATGTGGACCGCCGTACCACCGGCGAAGTCGATGACGCCCAGCTCGAAGGCCCAGCCGCCGGCGCCCCAGACCCAGTGCGCGACCGGGAAGTAGACGACGGTGGCCCACAGGGCGATGAACAGCGCCCAGGCGGTGAACTTCACGCGGTCCGCGAGCGCTCCGCTGATCAGTGCGGGCGTGAGGACGGCGAACATCAGCTGGAAGACCAGGAAGACGGAGACCGGGATGGTGTAGCCGTCCCAGAGTTCGGTCAGGCCGATCTCGCTGAGGCCGACCCAGTCGGAGTTCCATCCGACGATGCCTCCGGAGTCGGTGCCGAACGCCATGGAGAAGCCGTACAGCACCCACAGGACGGTGACGATGCCGAGGCTGATGAAGCTCATCATCAGCATGTTCAGGGTGCTCTTGACGCGGACCATGCCTCCGTAGAAGAAGGCCAGGCCCGGGGTCATGAGCATCACCAGGGCGGAACAGATGAGCATGAACCCTGTGTTGGCGGCGGACAGCGTGGGTGCGTCTGCGGCCAGGGTGATGGCTGGTGCCATCGGCGTCTCCTCGTCGTTGGTACGGCCCCGTGCGGGCGAAGCCTCGAGCGGATTGAGGGGTGGGCCGGTTATGCGCCATGAGATTGGCGCAGCGCCGTTTCGGTGGAAGCCCCTCGTTGTTTCGCCGCCGTGACGAAGGCACCTGGCGTGTTACGGGTCGGTGAACCGCCGGATCCGGGGCGCGCCGATCGTTATCGTGGCGCAACCTTCGGTGTACGGCGGTGAGCCGCGGCCGGGGGGACGAAAAGCCGGCCGCGGCCGGCCTCCGAATGACTGGCATGGGGGAGCCGAGTCGGGCAGTTCGGGAGGGCCGGCCGCGGCCGGGGTCCGTGGTCGCGGGAGGGGTCAGACCGCCTCGGCGGTCTCGGGCAGCTCGATCGCCAGCCGCTCGGTGAGTTCGACGACTTCGGCGAGGCCCCCGAAGTCGCGCACCGCGGTGTCGACCGTCTTTCGGATACGAGTGTTGACACGCTCGGAGCGGACCTTCTTGGCCGCCTTGATGGCCTCGGTGGCGAGAATCGTGCTCTGCTCGGGCTCGCGCTGGAGCAGGTGGACCGTGGCCATGCCGATCAAGTTGAGGGCGTAGGAGCGCTGGTGCTCACCACTCTCCCGGCCGAAGAGTTCCACGGCCCGCCTCATCAGCGGTTCGGCGAGCGAGGCGTAGGTGGGGCTGCGGCCCGCGACGTAGGCGAGGTCGCGGAAGGAGTGGGAGTTCTCCGCGTAGAGCTCGGCCTCGGAGAAGAAGCGGATCCAGTCGGCGTCGGGCTCGTCCCACTCGCCGGCTTCCGCGAAGGTGTCCTCGGCCATCCGCACGGCCCGCTTGCACCGGCCGGGCTGGCCCATGTTGGCGTAGGCGCGGGCCTCCATCGCATACAGCATCGACTGGACGCGCGGACTCGCGCAGTCACGGCTGCCGTACTGCGCGAGGTGGATCAGCTCCAGGGCGTCCTCGGGCCGGCCCAGGTGGATCATCTGGCGGCTCATGCTGGACAGTACGTAGGAGCCGAGCGGCCGGTCACCGGCTTCCTTGGCGGCGTGCAGGGCGAGCACGAAGTACTTCTGCGCGGTGGGCTGGAGCCCGACGTCGTACGACATCCATCCGGCCAGTTCGGCGAGTTCGGCGGCGACCTTGAACAGGCGTCGGGCGGTGGCCTCCGGCTGGGGCTCCTGGAGCAGGTCGGTCACCTCGTGCAGTTGTCCGACGACCGCCTTGCGGCGCAGGCCGCCGCCGCACTGGGCGTCCCACTGCCGGAACATCACGGTGGTGGTCTCCAGCAGGTCCAGCTCCGGCTTCGACAGCCGGCCGCGGGCGCGTGCGGAGGAGGAGACGGACTCGGGCTCCGGCCGGGGCAGCGGCGCGGGCGGGGCGGGCACGAGCCAGCGCTGCATGGGTTCGATGAGGGACGGGCCGGCGGAGAGGGCGAGCGAGCTCCCGAGGAAGCCGCGCCGCGCCAGCATCAGGTCGCTGCGCGAGAACTCGCTGAGCAGGGCCACGGTCTGCGGGCCCGTCCACGGCAGGTCGACGCCGGTCGCGGAGGGTGCCGGGCGGGTGGTGCGCAGACCCAGGTCCTCGACGGAGACGACGACGCCGAAGCGTTCGGAGAACAGCTCGGAGAGGATCCTGGGGATCGGCTCGCGCGGGTTCTCGCCGTCGAGCCAGCGGCGCACGCGTGAGGTGTCGGTGGAGATGTGGTTGGCACCCAGCTGGCGCGCCCTGCGGTTGACCTGCCGGGCGAGTTCGCCCTTGGACCAGCCGCTGCGGACGAACCACGAGGCGAGAAGCTCGTTCGGACGTTTCTCCGGACTCGCCGCGTTCGTCCCGCCACCGCCGTTGCCGCTCACTGGAACGCCCCCATCCCTGAAGACCACTTGTCGCTGAGTGCGCCAAGCCTTATCAGAATGCCGGTTGTCGGGGCCGCCCGTCCGGCTGTTGCCGCCCTTCGAACGGGAAGCCGAGTTGCCTCCGGCATACCCACGAGTGCATGTGCCCCAAGAAGCCGTGCACACAAAGTAACCCTACGATCACCCGCCCCACCATGGCGGAACCGCAATCGCCACCATTCGCCACCCCTTCGAATGAACTCACCGCCGTCGGCCCGCGATTGACTTGACACAGCACAGCCACGAGTGGATGCAGCGATGCGGGCAGGGGCGCGCGCCCTCCGACGCACCACCCCGGGCTCACCGGAGCGCGGGTTGGGCACACGGACGCGGGGAAGCCGGAAACAGAGCGTCACATCACGCGTCCGTTGCGTGACCATCGGAGCGTCGAACCCGTTGGAGGGGGCATGGGCTTCACGATCGGCATCAGCCGGGGCATTCGCGACATCCGGTCCGGCTCGCGCCGCCGGAACCGCTCGTCGGACGCCACCGTGGCGGCGGAGTACACCGGGCTGTGGGGCTGGGACGTGGTGCCGGGTGTCCGGGCCGCCGCGGGCTCCTGCTCGTGCGGGCGCGCCCGGTGCCCGGCACCCGGCGCCCATCCGCTGGACCACGCGCCGGTGATCCGCGCCGGGGCACCCCTGGACGAGGTGACCGCGCTCTGGTCCGAGTTCCCGGGCGCCTCGCTGATGCTGCCGGTGGGCCGGACGTTCGACCTGATCGAGGTGGCCGAGTCCGTGGGGCGCCACGCCCTGGTCCGGCTGGAGCGCATGGGCCTGCCGGTCGGCCCGGTCGCCGCCACGCCCGAGGGCCGCGCGCACTTCTTCGTCGCCCCCGGTGCCGCCGCCGCCCTGTCCGAACTGCTCTACCGCATGGGCTGGGACGACCCGGCCGCCCTGGACGTACGCGGTCTCGGCCGCGGTGCGCACATCACGGCACCCCCGTCCGACCGGGGCGGCCTCGGCCCGGTGCGCTGGCTGCGCTCCCCCGCCCTGGACTCGGCCTCCCGGCCGCCCGAGGCACGTCTGCTGCTGGGCACGCTGGCGTATGTGGCGCACCGCTCGGGCAGGTAGCAGCCCCGACACGGCGAAGCGCCCGTCCCCCGATCGGTTCGGGGACGGGCGCTTCCTCGCGTCTGCCGGATCCAGGCCGGGGGTTCACTCCCCGATGAGCGCGTCCACGAACGCCTCCGGCTCGAACGGCGCCAGGTCGTCCGCGCCCTCGCCGAGCCCGATCAGCTTGACCGGAACGCCCAGCTCGCGCTGCACCGCGATCACGATGCCGCCCTTGGCCGTGCCGTCCAGCTTGGTGAGCACGATGCCGGTGATGTCGACGACCTCGGCGAAGACCCGGGCCTGGACCAGACCGTTCTGACCGGTGGTGGCGTCGAGCACGAGCAGCACCTCGTCCAGTGGGGCCTGCTTCTCCACGACGCGCTTGACCTTGCCGAGCTCGTCCATGAGGCCGGTCTTGGTGTGCAGCCGCCCGGCGGTGTCGATGAGCACCGCGTCGGCGGCCATGTCCTTGCCCTCCTTGACCGCGTCGAACGCGACGGAGGCCGGGTCGCCGCCCTCCGGACCGCGCACGGTGTGGGCGCCGACCCGCTGGCCCCAGGTCTGGAGCTGGTCGGCGGCGGCGGCGCGGAAGGTGTCGGCGGCGCCGAGGACGACGGTGTTGCCGTCGGCGACCAGGACGCGGGCGAGCTTGCCTGTGGTGGTGGTCTTGCCCGTGCCGTTGACGCCGACGACCATCACGACGCCGGGGCCCCCGGCCGCGTTCTCGGTGTGCACGGTGCGGTCCATGGTGGGATCGACCAGCGTGACGAGCTCCTCGCGGAGCAGTCCGCGCAGCTCCGCGGGGGTGCGGGTGCCGAGCACCCGCACGCGCTCACGCAGCCGCTCGACCAGTTCCTGGGTGGGCTGCACCCCGACGTCGGCGGTGATCAGGATGTCTTCCATCTCCTCCCAGGTGTCCTCGTCGAGGTGCTCACGGGACAGCAGGGTGAGCAGGCCCTTGCCCAGGGCGTTCTGCGAACGGGAGAGACGGGCGCGCAGCCGGACCAGCCGGCCGGCGGTGGGCTCCGGGATCTCGATGACCGGAGCCTCGGCGGCGGGCGGTTCCTCGATGACGACGGGACCGGCGCCCGCCGGAAGATCAACCTCCTCGATGGTGCGCCGCGGTTCCTCCCGCGGCGTCTCGGCCTCTTCGCCGACGTGCGGCTCGGCCGGAGGGGCGGTGATGTCGGGCGCGGCGGGCGGCGGCGGGGGCAGCGGCTTCTTGCGCCGGCTGCCGACGATGAGCCCGCCGAGCGCGCCGAGCACGACCACGGCGATGACTACAGCAAGGATGACGATGTCCATAACGCGTCCAGTATCGGCCATGGGTGCCCCACGCGCGCCGATCGCGGCCCGCGCCGGACGGTCCGTGCCGCGCGGTGCGGCCGGCCGCCCGGCCCGGGCGGCCGCCGGCGCGGACATGCCGCCGCCCCGGCTCGGAGGGTGACCGGGCCGGGGCGGCGGGTGGGGGGATAAGAGGAGAGGGGCAGCGGGGACGTGAGCCCTTCTCCCCGGGCTCGTCGGGCTGCCGCTCAGCCCATCTCCTCCAGGGACTTGCCCTTCGTCTCCTTGACGAACTTCAGGACGAACGGGATGGAGAGCGCGGCGAAGGCCGTGTAGATCACATAGGTGACCGACAGGTTCCAGTCGGCCAGCGAGGGGAAGCTCGCGGTGATGGCCCAGTTGGCGATCCACTGCGCGGCGGCGGCGACACCGAGGGCGGCGGCGCGGATGCGGTTGGGGAACATCTCGCCGAGCATGACCCAGACGACCACACCCCACGACAGGGCGAAGAAGAGGACGAAGACGTGCGCGGCGATCAGGGCGACCCAGCCCTGGGTGGCGGGCAGCCGGCCGTCGACGAGGTCGTACGAGAAGGCCCAGGCCTCCAGCGCGAGTCCGATCACCATGCCGACGGAGCCGATGATGGCGAGCGGCCTGCGGCCGATGCGGTCGACGAAGATCATCGCGATGACGGTACCGACGATGTTGATGATCGACGTGGTGAAGGAGTAGAGGAACGAGGCCGTCGGGTCGACGCCGACCGACTGCCACAGCGTCGCCGAGTAGTAGAAGGCGACGTTGATGCCGACGAACTGCTGGAAGACGGACAGCCCGATGCCGATCCAGACGATCGGCTTGAAGAAGAAGCTGCCACCGAGCAGGTCCTTGAAGCTGGACTTCTCGTCACGGCGCATCGCCGACTCGATCTCGGTGACGCGGGCGTCCAGGTCGATCCCCTTGCCCTCGACCTCTTCGAGGATCTGACGGGCGCGCCCGTGCTTGCCCACGGAGATCAGGTAGCGCGGGGACTCGGGGATGGCGAAGGAGAGCAGACCGTAGAGGACCGCGGGCACGACCATGACGCCGAGCATGACCTGCCAGGCCTCCAGGCCCATGATCTCACCGCGCTGGTCGCCGTCGGCGGCGTTCAGGATGCCCCAGTTGACCAGCTGCGACACGGCGATGCCGACGACGATCGCGGCCTGCTGGAAGGAGCCGAGCCGGCCGCGGTAGGCGGGCGGGGCCACCTCGGCGATGTAGGCCGGGCCGATGACGGATGCCATACCGATGGCGAAGCCGCCGACGATCCGCCAGAAGGCCAGGTCGTACAGCGAGAAGGGCAGGGCGGAGCCGATGGCGCTGACGGTGAACAGGACCGCGGCGATCTGCATGCACCGGATGCGGCCGATGCGGTCGGCTATGCGGCCGGCCGTCGCGGCGCCGATGGCACAGCCGATCAGGGCGACGGCGATGACCTGTGCGAGCGCGGCGGAGCCGATGTCGTAGCGGTCGCGGATGGCCTCGACGGCGCCGTTGATGACGGAGCTGTCGTAGCCGAAGAGGAAGCCGCCCATGGCGGCCGCCGCCGCGATGAAGACGACGTGCCCGAGATGCTCGGGGTGAGCCGTCCCGGCTCCTGATGTCTGTGCCTGCGTCGTGCTGGTCACGTGTACTCCTCGGGCCACCGGCAACATCGCCGGATGGGGGTCAGCCCTTCGGGTCCAGCTGAAGGTACCTGAAGGTAAAAACAACATTGCAGAGACTATGACTTCAACTTTTGAAGTCAATAGCCCTGCGGCTGTGAGTTTGGAGACGCGCCAGGGCAGTGATCATTCAGAACTTGAAGGTTTCGTGTCGCTCTAGCGCAGACGCTGGCTGATGACCTTGGACACGCCGTCGCCCTGCATGGAGACGCCGTACAGCGCGTCGGCGACCTCCATGGTGCGCTTCTGGTGCGTGATCACGATCAGCTGCGAGGCCTCCTGCAGCTCCTGCATGATCCGGATCAGCCGCTGGAGGTTGGTGTCGTCGAGGGCGGCCTCGACCTCGTCCATGACGTAGAACGGGCTGGGTCGCGCCTTGAAGATCGACACGAGCATCGCCACGGCGGTCAGTGAGCGCTCGCCGCCCGACAGCAGCGACAGGCGCTTGACCTTCTTGCCGGGCGGACGCGCCTCGACGTCCACACCCGTGGTGAGCATGTTGTCCGGGTCGGTCAGCACCAGGCGTCCCTCCCCGCCCGGGAACAGCCGGGAGAAGACGCCCTCGAACTCGCGGGCCGTGTCCCGGTAGGCCTCGGTGAAGACCTGTTCGACGCGTTCGTCGACCTCCTTGACGACCTGGAGCAGGTCCGCGCGGGTCTTCTTCAGGTCCTCCAGCTGCTCGCTGAGGAACTGGTGGCGTTCCTCGAGCGCCGCGAACTCCTCCAGGGCGAGCGGGTTCACCTTGCCGAGCTGCTGGTACGCGCGCTCGGCGGCCTTCAGGCGCTTCTCCTGCTCGGCCCGCACGAAGGGACGGGGCCTGTTGCGCGGGTGTTCCGGGTCCTCCGGCAGCTGTTCGCCCTCGGCGGGGGGCGAGGGCGGCACCAGTTGGTGCGGGCCGTACTCCGACACCAGCCCGGCCGGTTCGACACCCAGTTCCTCCAGCGCCCTCGTCTCCAGCTGCTCCATCCGCAGCCGCTTCTCGGCGCCGAGTACCTCGCCCCGGTGAACTGAATCCGTCAGCTTGTCGAGTTCCGCCTTGAGATCGCGCCCCTCGGTGCGGGCTCGGGCGAGTTCCTGCTCACGGCGGGCCTTGGCGGCCTCGGCGGCGGTGCGCTCCTCGGCGGCGCGGGCCAGGGAGACCTCGATGTGGGCGAGCAGTTGCCGGGCGCCGGAGGCGACGGCGCCGGCGACGGCCGCCTCGTGGCGCAGCCGGGCCCGGCGCTGTTCGGCACGGGCGCGTGCCTCGCGTTCCGCGCGGGCGGCGCGGTCCAGTGAATCGGCCCGTCCGGCCAGCGCCTTGACCCGCTCCTCATGGGTGCGGGCCTGGAGGCGGGCCTCCATCTCGGTCTGGCGGGCGTTTGCGCCGTCGGCGGCGAGCCGGTCGCGCACGGAGGTGTCGGGCTCCTCCTCGTACGGCATCTCCTCGGCGACCGCCAGCCGTTCGGCGAGTTCCTCGACGTCGGTGAGTGCCTTGTCGAGTGCCTCCTGCGCCCGGGCGGCGGCGGCGCCGGCCCGTTCCGCCTCCCCGGCCGCGCCGCGCGCCTGTCCGGCGAGCCGGCCGAGCTGCTGGGCGACGGAGGACTTCTCCCGGTCGGCGGCCCGGCGCCGCTCCCCGAGTTCCTCGACGAGGGCCGCGCACTCCCGGCGCCGTCCGGCCGCCGCCTCCTGCGCCCCCGCCAGCTCCTCGCACCGCACGGCCAGCTCCTCCAGCTCGGCGGCTGCCTCGTCCACGGACGCCTGTACCTCCAGCAGGCTGGGGGCGCCCGCGGAGCCGCCGTGGGCGAAGTGGGCGCCCAGTAGGTCTCCCTCGGCGGTGACGGCGGTGAGGTCGGGGCGGGCGTGGACGAGTTCCTCGGCGTCCTCCAGGGTGCCCACGACCACGACCCCGCGCAGGAGGCGGCGTACGGCGGGCATGAGATCGGCCGGCCCCCTGACCAGGTCGGCGGCGGGGCGCCAGGCGGGCGGTTCGGCGTCCACGGGGTCGTCGTGGCCCGCCGTGCGCGGAGCGGCGCCCTCGGCGGTCGTGCCGAGGGGGGCGGGCGGCTGGTCCGGGGTGCCCGCCAGGAGCAGGGCCGCTCGGCCCGCGTCCTGCTTGCGGAGCAGGCGGATCGCGTCGGCCGCGGCGGACGGTGAGGTCACCGCGAGGGCGTCCGCCGCCGCGCCGAACGCCGCCGCGAGCGGCACCTCGTGGCCCGCCGTCACCGTCAGCAGTTCCGCGGCCGGGCCCAGCAGTCCCGTGAGGCGGTCCTTGGCGCCCAGCAGGGCGCCGCTGCCGTCCTTGCGGCGCAGGCCCAGCGCCAGTGCGTCGTGGCGGGCCTGGGTCGCGGCGCGCCTGCGCTCCGCCGCGGTGACCTCCTCGCGCGCGGCGGTGAGGGCGGCTTCCGCCTCCGCGAGCCGCCGTTTGGCCTCCTCGTGCCGCTCGGCGAGTTCGGCGTCCCCCGCGTCGAGGCCGTCGACCTCGGCCCGGAGGGTCTCGTACTCCTCCTGCGCGGCGGTGGCACGCTCCCGGGCCTCCTCGCGGGCGACGGCCAGCCGCTCGATCTCGGCCTGGGCCGCGGCCGCACGCGAACGGGCGGCACCCACCTGGCCCTTGAGGCGGGCAAGCCCCTCCCGCCGGTCGGCGATGGCCCGCGCGGCGTCCTTCAGCCGCCGTTCCTCCCGGGCGAGTTCGCGTTCCAGCTCCGCGCGGTGGGCGACCGTGTCCTCCAGGGCGCGCTCGGCCGCCTCCAGCGCCGCCTCGAGCTCGGCCTCCTGCTCGCGGATGCGGGCGGCCTCGCGCTCCATGTCCTCGGGGTCACGGCCGCGACGCTCCTCGGGGGGCGCGGAGGTGGCGCTCTTCACGCGGGCGTCGGCCAGCGAGATCGTGCCGCGCACCCGCTCGGCGAGCTGGGAGAGTTCGTACCAGGTCTGCTGGGCGTGCTGCAGCCGGGGGCTGAGTCGGCGTACCTCGTCCTCCAGGAGGGCCTCACGCTGGAGGGCCTTCTTCAGCTCCGTCTCGGCCGCGTCCTTGCGTTCCTTGAGGGCGGCCTCGTCGGCGATCTCGGCCTGCAGTGCCTCGCGCAGCCGTACGAGGTCGTCGGCGAGCAGGCGCAGTCGCGCGTCGCGCAGGTCGGCCTGGATGACGGCGGCCCTGCGGGCGACCGCGGCCTGGCGGCCGAGCGGCTTGAGCTGGCGCCGGAGCTCGCCGGTGAGGTCCTGCACGCGGGCGAGGTTGGCCTGCATGGCGTCCAGCTTCCGCAGCGCCTTCTCCTTGCGCTTGCGGTGCTTGAGGACGCCGGCGGCCTCCTCGATGAAGGCGCGGCGGCCCATGGGGTCGGCGTGGAGTACGGAGTCGAGCCGGCCCTGGCCGACGATGACGTGCATCTCACGGCCGATGCCGGAGTCGGAGAGCAGCTCCTGGATGTCCAGGAGACGGCAGGTGTCGCCGTTGATCTGGTACTCGCTGCCGCCGTTGCGGAACATGATCCGCGTAATGGTGACCTCGGCGTACTCGATGGGGAGGGCCCCGTCGGAGTTGTCGATGGTGAGCGACACCTCGGCGCGGCCGAGCGGCGGTCGTCCGGTGGTGCCGGCGAAGATGACGTCCTCCATCTTGCCGCCGCGCAGCGACTTGGCGCCCTGCTCCCCCATGACCCAGCTGAGCGCGTCCACGACATTGGACTTGCCCGAGCCGTTCGGGCCGACGACGCACGTGATCCCCGGTTCGAACCGGAGCGTGGTCGCGGAGGCGAACGACTTGAAGCCGCGGAGGGTCAGGGCCTTGAGGTGCACGCCGCCGGACTTTACCCGCCGGGGCATGTCTCACTTCATGAACGCGCGGTTTCGCGGGTGAACGCGAAGGGCACACCAGACGTTGAAGACGGTGAAAGGATGCGCGGGACAAGGAGCGTCCGCGGGGGGCCGTCCGGGGGCACGCGGGGGCGAGGACGCGGAGGGAAAGAAAGAAGGGACGCCGTGGCGTCCCTTGCAGTTCTGACTGCTCGACGGTGGTGACGGGCGGACCCGACCACTGCCCTACTGATTCGTGAGCGTGCAGGGGTCAGGTGAGCGCAGGCTCCGCCTGGTGTGCGTCAACGCTCTCCATGATCCTGTCGTGAGAAGCGGCAGCCGCCAGCGCGTCCTTCTCCGCCTGGATCCGCACGAGCTCGGATTCCAGGTCCTGGACGCGCTGCTGGAGCCGTCGCATCTCGGCGAGGAGTCGCGGGTCGGAGCCGCCGACGTAACCGAGAAGCGCCTTTGCCATGATGGATGGTCCTCCACAATGAGTGACCGACCGATGCGGTGTGGGTCGTGAGGGATTCGCACCCGCGGTGCTTGGCAGGCCTGGAGTTGTGCTGCCGTTCAGCCATGCCAAACAGCTAAGGTGCGCGGGGCTTTCAGCGTCTCACCAAAAAGTTTGAGGGTCAACACGATCACGCCCCGTATTGGCGGACAACCGGGTGCACACGGCCGGGAAGCGGCGGTGTCGCGACTCTCACGGGTCCTCGGGACGTGGCGATCATCCTGGCGGCCGGAGCCGCGCATGGCAAGCCTTCTCCGTCAATCACCAGGACGTTTTCACCGACGACCGCTCCCGACGCGGACCGGACGGGTCCCCCTGCCCCGCTCCGGCGGGGCCGGCTCAGCGGACGGCGAAGCCCTCGTAGCCACCCCGCGGTGTGTCCCAGATCTCGGTGACTCCGTCCACGCGTCCGGGCGTGTCGCCACCCTGGAGCCAGTCGAGCAGCCCTTCGCAGCGCTCGCGGGAACCCTCGGCCACGACCTGGACCCTGCCGTCGTCCAGATTGAGAGCAAAACCACTCAGGCCGCCGATCTCCAGGGCCTTGGCCCGGGTGAACCAGCGGAAACCCACTCCCTGGACACGTCCCCGCACCCAGGCGACCAGTCGCACATCCTCGCTCATGGCTGCAACCTAACCGGACAAAGTCCCACGGGGCACTCCACCCCTTGGCGCCATGCGGTACCGTCCCGACCCATGAATCTCATATGAAACTCACTCGTTCGTGTGAGTTTTGTGATCATCGAGTTTCGGGCTGGTCGCGAGACGAGTCGACCGCAAGGACGAGGAAGGCCAGGACATGGGACGCCACCGACGCTCCGCCGCCGGCCGCGCCGCCACGAGCCGCGCCACGGGGGTCACTCACCACGACGGCCCCTACTCCGCGGGCCCTGGCCCTCTGGGCGACCGGGCCGGCGGCCCGCCCATGATGGGCACGGCGCCGTATCTGAACCCGGAGGCCTACGCCGAGACGTACGCGAGGAGCGAGGCGTACCTCTACGCGACGGACGACGGCGGCGCCTACTCCGCCGCCCACGACTTCACCCGGGGCGGCTTCCCCGACGCCGGCTTCTCGACGGGTCAGGACCGGTCCGGTCACACCTTCGTGGGTGACGCCTTCCCGGACAACGGCTTCAGCACCCGTGGCGGCTTCTCGTCGCCCGAGGGCCTCACCACCACCGAGCACGTCACCACCCCCGGCGGTTTCTCCGCGCCCGAGGGCTTCTCGTCCCCGGACGGCTTCTTCACCGACGAGGCGGGCCGGCCCACCAGCGGGCACCGGCGGCGGAAGAAGAAGGCCGCGACGCCGGTCCGCACCGGTCTGCTCGGCGTATCCGCCGCCGTGGCCATCGGCACGGTCGCGGTGGCGACGGGCGCGGTACCCGGCCTGGAGAACTACAAGCTCGGTGGCGACAGCACCTCCGGTGAGGAGGTGCAGGCCGGTGGCACCGTGACCAGCCTGCCCACCGAGCAGGGCGGCACGTCCGGCAGCGTGGAGTCCCCCGGCCGTGACGCGGGCACCCCGGCGAGCCGCGACGGAGAGCGCTCCGCCTCGGCCGAGCCGTCCGGGTCGCCCTCCGCCTCCGCCGCGCCCACGAAGACCCCGGAGACGAAGAAGCCGGAGAAGAAGAAGCCCGCGGCGCCCCCGGAGAAGTCCACGGAGAAGACGCCGTCCCGCAAGGCGACGCCGGAGCCGGAGAAGAAGACGAACAACCCGGGGCCCGTGTCGGCGGAGTCCGCCGCCGCGGCCGAGGTGCTCCGGCTGGTCAACGCGGAGCGGGCCAAGGTGGGCTGCAGCCCCGTCGCCGCGAGCAGCGCGCTGACCGATCTGGCCACGGCCTTCAGCGACGACATGGCGAAGCGGGGCTTCTTCGACCACACGGACCCCGACGGGGACACCCCCTGGGACAGGGCCAAGGCGGCCGGCGTCAACGGCCTCGGTGGCGAGAACATAGCCCGGGGCCAGGCCGACGCCGAGGCCGTGATGCAGGCCTGGATGGACAGCCCCGGCCACAGGGCGAACATCCTGAACTGCGATTTCAAGACGCTGGGCGTGGGCGTCCACATGGGCCCGGGCGGCCCGTGGTGGACCCAGAACTTCGGCTACTGAGGCAGTCGCGGGACAAAGGCCCAGTCCTGCCCCCGGGCCGTCTTTCGCGGGTTCCCCGTCCTGGAGGACGCGGCCCACGGCGGCCCGGGTCCGGGTCTCGTCAGCCTCTTCCCCCACGCGCCGTCACCCTGACACGATCGGCCCATGACCGACGACGCCTGGCCCGATGCACCGACATATGAGCAGATCCGCCGGGCATGGCCGGCGACCGTGGCCGCGCAGCCCGTAGGCACCCGCGTCACCGGTCAGGTCATCGAGCGCCGGCCTTTCGGCGTCTTCCTTCGCATCGACGAGGTGCCCCTGGCGGTCGGACTGGCGGACATCGGCTCCATGCCGTCCGGCGCGAGCCTTCCGGTACAGGGAGACCGGATCCGTGGAGAAGTCGTCTGGCACACCGATCACAACCATCAGGTGAGGGTCAGACTCAGCGAGTGGATCGGTCGCGGCTGAGTCGGCGGTCGATGCTCACCAGCAGTTAGCGCAATCTGCCGGTTTGCGCTGTTCAGGCGTAGGCTGGACGGGTGACGACCACCGGGAGGCGGTCGGAGGGGCAGGAGTTCCCCTTCGACGTGTTCGCCAGGGCATGCCCCTCGCGCGGCACGCTGGAGCATGTGACCGGCCGCTGGGGCGCGCTGACACTGGGCGCGCTGTACGAGGGCTCGCTCCGGTTCAACGAGCTGCGCCGACGGGTCGACGGCGTGAGCGAGAAGATGCTGTCCCAGACGCTGCACGCGCTGGAGCGTGACGGCTTGGTGCTCCGTGAGGCCCAGCCGACCAACCCGCCCCGCGTGGACTACGAACTGACCCCGCTGGGGCGCGAGGTGGCGGAGCGTCTGCTGTCCCTCATCCACTGCGTGGAGGGCAGCATGGACGCCGTGCTCCGGGCGCGGGAGCGCTACGACGAGACACGCGGCGCCCGCTGACACCGCGGGCAGAAGTAGCTGGACCGGTTCATCCACGCCCGCCGGCGCATCGGTGTGCCGCAGCGTCGGCAGGGCAGGCCCTCGCGGCCGTAGGCGTCCAGGGACCGGTCGAAGTAGCCGGACTCCCCGTTGACGTTGACGTAGAGGCTGTCGAAGCTGGTGCCTCCCACCGCGAGCGCGGCGTTCATCACGTCCCGGACGTGTCCCAGCAGGAGCAGGGTGCGCGGGCGGGTGAAGCCCGCCGTCGGGCGTTCGTAGTGGACGCGGGCGCGCCACAGGGCCTCGTCGGCGTAGATGTTGCCGACACCGCTGATCAGTGACTGGTCGAGCAGGGCCCGCTTGATGGTGGTCCGCCTGCGGCGCAGGGCGCGGTGGAAGGCCTCGTCGTCGAAGAGCGGGTCGAGCGGGTCACGGGCGATGTGCGCGATGACGTCCGGCAGACCGTCGGGGGTGTTGTCGTGCAGCGACAGACCGCCGAAGGTGCGCTGGTCGACGAACCGCAGTTCGGTGTCCAGGGCGTCGGTGAAGCGGACGCGGACGCGCAGGTGCTTCTCGTCCGGCGCCGTTCGGGGCTGGACCAGCAACTGGCCGCTCATGCCGAGGTGGGCCAGCACGGACTGGCCGGTGTCCTCCAGCGGCAGCCAGAGGTACTTGCCGCGGCGGCCGGGCACGCCGACGCGGTGGCCCCGCAGCCGGTGCGCGAAGTCGTCGGCACCGGCGAGGTGACGGCGCACCGCGCGTGGATGCAGCACTTCGGCGTCGGCGACGGTCCGGTGGGCGACCCACCGCTCGAGTCCGCGCCGTACGACCTCGACCTCGGGCAGCTCGGGCATGGTCTCCCTCCAGGAACCGGGGTGAGCGCGCCGAGCGCCCACCCCGGCGTCGGGGCGGGCGCTCGGGTCGCTGTACGTCAGGCGGAGGCCGACGGGGCGTCGGCGCTCTTTCCGGAGGCCGCGGCTTCGGCGGCCTGGACGACCTCTTCGGCCTCCGTCGCCGCCTTGGCCCGCTCGTCCGCCGCGGCCCGGATGGACCGCCACGCGGACTCGGCGGCCTGCTGCTCCGCCTCCTTCTTGCTGCGGCCGGTGCCGGTGCCGTACGAGACGCCTCCGACGCGGGCGGCAGCAGTGAAGGTCTTCTCGTGGTCCGGGCCGGTCTCCGTGACCAGGTACTCGGGCACGCCGAGCCCTTCGGTCGCGGTGAGCTCCTGGAGACTGGTCTTCCAGTCCAGGCCGGCACCGAGGTTCGAGGACTTCTCGATCAGGGGATCGAACAGGCGGTGCACCAGCTCCGCCGCCGAGTCCAGCCCCTGGTCGAGATAGACGGCGCCGATCACCGCTTCGAGGGTGTCGGCGAGGATGGATGCCTTGTCCCGGCCTCCCGTGCCCTCTTCACCGCGGCCGAGCCGGATGAAGGAGCCCAGTTCGAGCCCGCGGCCCACTTCCGCCAGCGCACGCGAGTTGACCACCGCGGCCCGCAGCTTGGCCAGCTGGCCTTCGGGCAGATCGGGGTGGGTGCGGTACAGCGTGTCCGTGACGACGAGGCCGAGCACGGAGTCCCCGAGGAACTCCAGCCGCTCGTTCGTCGGCAGACCGCCGTTCTCGTACGCGTAGGAACGGTGGGTCAGCGCGCGCACCAGAAGGGCGGACTCGACCTGGTAGCCGAGCCGCCCTTCCAGAAGCGTGTGGGACGAGGCCTGGTTGTCCGCAGAGTTCTTCTTCGGCGTGGACACAGTGCCTCTCACCAGCCGCTCAGACCTCGAGGACCTGGCGCTTGTTGTAGGTGCCGCAAGACGGGCACGCGATGTGCTGCAGCTTGGGCTCGTGGCAGCGCTCGCACGCAACCAGGGTGGGGACCGCAGCCTTCCACTGCGACCGGCGGTGGCGCGTGTTGCTGCGCGACATCTTCCGCTTCGGAACAGCCACGGCTACTTCTCCTGCTTCTCGTCGACGCCAGGTTCGGCGCCGCTCATCTCGTCCTTCTCGCCGTCCGTCATGGTGTCGGCGAGTCCCTGCAAAGCCGCCCAACGGATGTCGACGGCATCATGGTGGTGGTCCGGGTCGTCAGCGAGCCGTGCTCCGCACTCGGAGCACAGACCCGGGCAGTCTTCCCGGCACACCGGCTGCATCGGCAGTGCGAGCACCACCGCGTCGCGCAGCACCGGTTCGAGGTCGAGCAAGCCGTCCTCGAGGAAGAGCCGGTCCTCGTCGTCCTCGGCGTCGTCGCCCGGTTCCGCGATCACGCGGCCCCGGTCGTCGGCGTCATGGTACGAGAACAGCTCCTGGAAGTCCGCTTCGAGCTCCAGCTCCAGCGGCTCCAGACACCTTACGCACTCCCCCCGGGCCTTGGCACGGCCGGTGCCTGTGACGAGCACACCTTCCATGACCGACTCGAGCCGGAGATCGAGCTCCACCGGGGCGCCCTCGGGCACTCCGATGACCCCTTGGATACCGAGGTCCATGGGGGCGTCGACCGTACGGGACAGACGCTGCAGCGCACCGGGCCGCCGCCCCAGCTCGTGCGTGTCGAACACGAGGGGGTTGCGGTGGTCGAGGCGGGCGTTCAGGGTCATTCCTGCTTTCGGTCTTCGAGCTCAGGGGGTACCGCTGCCGTGCGGGTTTCCCGGGCAGCTCGGATCGCGGACGTATACGGCGACAGCGCAAGCGCACACGCGACCGAAGAGCCAGGATACTGGACCTTTCGCTCTCGGCCCAATCCGCCCCTACAGACCCCGCTCGCGCTCGTAGGCACGCAGCTGCTCGGGAGTGATCATGCTGGTGTCGAAGAGACTGGTCTCGTCCAGGGCGTAGCCCTGCTGGGCCTGCTGCCGGGGCTGCGGGGTGCGCTGGGCCTGCTGGGCCTGGTTCGGGTCGTACGCCTGCTGCTGGGCGTCGTAGCCCTGATACCCGGCGTACGGGTCGGCCTGCTGGACGGGGCCGCCTCCCGCCGGAGCGTAACCGGAGGTGGGCGAGTACGGGTCCTGCCCGCCGCCGTACTGCTGCTGGTACCCCCCGTAGGAGTCCTGCTGCTGCGCGTAGCCGTAGGCCGGCTCGGGCTGCGTGTACGGCTGCCGCGGCCGCGGTTCCGGCTGCTCGGGCGGGGACTGGTCGCCGTCCGCCGCGAGGCCGGCGAGGTAGTCCGCGTCGCTGGTGTGCTGGACGGTCGTGAGGTCGTCCGCGAGGGCGCCGAGGTCGTCGGAGGCGATCCGGCCGTGCAGCTTCTGCCGGCCCTTCCCGACCGCCTCCAGGGTCTTGGCGAGGACCGCCTCGAAGGCGCCGAGCTTGACGTCGACGTACTCGTCGGCACTGCGGCGCAAAGTCTCCGGGTCATGGCTCCGCTCGGGGGCGTCCTCGTCCGCGTAGCCCTGCTCGTCGAGGCCGGGGCCGGTGCCGAGCAGCTTCTCGCGGCCGCGGCCGACGGAGCCGAGCGTCTTGGTGAGGACGACCTCGAAGTTGGCGAGCTTGGAGTCGACGTAGTCGTCGGCCTCCGCGCGGATCTCCTCGGCCTCCTTGCGGGCCTCGGCGAGGATCCGGTCGGCCTCGGACTGCGAGCGGCGGGCGATCTCGGTGTCGGAGATCAGGGAGCCGCGCTGGGCATGGGCGCTCTCGATGATCCGCTCGGCCTCCTGGCGGGCCTGCTCGACCATCTGCTCCCGGCCCCCGATCAACTCCTGTGCCTGGGCGAGGGAGTCGGGCAGCGCCGCGCGCACCTCGTCCAGCATCGAGAGCAGTTCGGCGCGGTTGACCACGCACGAGGCCGACATGGGCATCGACCGGGCACCGGAGACCGCGGCGACGATCTCGTCGAGCTTCTTCTGCACGTCCACCTGTGCTCGCCACTCTCTACAGCTGTGTTGGAGACGGACGGGACGACTGTACGGCCCTGGGGCGCCCGGTGGACACCGGGCGCCCGGACGGCGACGGTCGTGCGCCCGGTCAGTCCTTGTGCAGGCGTCCGGTGAGGGCCGTCAGGACCTCCGGCGGCACCAGGTGGGAGACGTCGCCGCCCCACGCCGCGACCTCCTTGACGAGCGAGGAGGACAGGAAGCTGTAGGTGGGGTTGGTGGGGACGAAGAGCGTCTCCACGCCGGAGAGGCCGTTGTTCATCTGGGCCATCTGCAGCTCGTAGTCGAAGTCGCTGACGGCGCGCAGTCCCTTGACGATGGCGGGGATCTCGCGCTGCTTGCAGAAGTCCACGAGGAGGCCGTGGAACGCCTCGACGCGGACGTTGCCGTACTCGGCGGTGACCCGGCGGATGAGGTCGATCCGCTCCTCGATCTCGAACAGTCCCTTCTTGGACTGATTGATCATCACCGCGACGTAGACCTCGTCGTACAGGCGGGAGGCCCGGGCGATGATGTCGAGGTGTCCGTTGGTGATCGGGTCGAACGACCCGGGGCATACGGCGCGGCGCACTGGTGATCCCTCGCTCTCCGGTCCGGTCATCGTGCGTCTTCGCACGTAGAGGCGGCGCGACCGTACCAAAACGTTCCCTCGCCGTAGCGGCGGGCCCGGACCGCCTCGAAGCCGGGCGGCCAGGCGAATTCCCCGCCTCTGGTGCTGCGCTCCACGGTGACGAGGGCTTCGTCCGTGAGCCAGCCCTCCGAGCGGAGTGTGAGCAGGATCTCGCGAAGATCGTCGTCCGGGACGGCGTAGGGCGGGTCCAGGAAGACGATGTCGTACGGCTCCCGCGGGGGCGCCTCCCGGACGATCTGTTCCGCTTTGCCGGATCTGACCTCGGCGCCGGGGAGCCCGAGCGCCTTCACGTTCTCCCGGACCGTGCGGACGGCCCGGGCGGCGGCCTCGACGAGCAGGACGTGCCCCGCGCCCCGGGACAGCGCCTCCAGCCCGACGGCACCGGAACCGGCGTACAGGTCGAGGACGCGCTCGCCGTCCAGCGGGCCGCCGAGCAGCGACTGCCAGGTGGAGAAGAGGCCTTCGCGCGCCCGGTCGGAGGTCGGGCGGGTGCCTTGGCCCGGCGGGACGGCCAGGCGGCGTCCGCCGGCCGCGCCGGCGATCACGCGGGTCATGTCCTCGGTCCTTGTCGGTGTGTGCTGGTCGGTGGCCGTTCCCAGTCTGTCAGCCCTTTTCCAGATACTGCTCCCGCTCCTCGTCCAGCAGCGCCTCCAGGGCCGTGCGCAGGGCGGGCAGGTCCGTCAGCTCAGGGTCGGCGGCGACGATCCTCGTGGCCTCCTCGCGGGCCTCGGCGATGATCTCCTCGTCGTCGATGACGGCGAGCATGCGCAGGCTGGAGCGTGTGCCGGACTGGGCCTGGCCCAGCACGTCGCCCTCGCGGCGCTGCTCCAGGTCGATCCGGGAGAGCTCGAAGCCGTCGAGGGTGGAGGCGACGGCGGTCAGGCGCTGCCGGGCGGCGCTCGCCTCGGGCATCTCGGTGACCAGCAGGCACAGGCCGGGGGCCGAGCCGCGGCCGACGCGGCCGCGCAGCTGGTGGAGCTGGGAGACGCCGAAGCGGTCGGCGTCCATGATCACCATTGCGGTGGCGTTCGGGACGTTGACCCCCACCTCGATGACGGTCGTGGCGACCAGGACGTCGGCCTCGCCGGCGGCGAAGCGGCGCATGACGGCGTCCTTGTCGTCCGGCTGCATGCGTCCGTGCAGGACCTCGACCCCAAGGCCCCGCAGCGGCCCCTTCGCCAGGTGGTCGGCGACGTCCAGGACGGCGAGCGGGGGCCGCTTCTCGGCGTCGTCCTCGGGGGACTTCTTCTTCGCCGTCCCCTTGGGGGCGTCCTCCTCGTCACCGATGCGGGGGCAGACCACGTACGCCTGGTGGCCGTTCGCCACCTCCTCGCGCACCCGCTCCCAGGCGCGGGCGAGGAAGTGCGGCTTGTCGGCGGCCGGCACCACGTGGCTGGCGATCGGCGAGCGCCCGGCGGGGAGCTGGTCCAGGACGGAGGTCTCCAGGTCGCCGAAGACGGTCATGGCGACCGTGCGCGGGATGGGCGTGGCGGTCATGACGAGCAGGTGCGGGGGCTGTTTGCCCTTGCCGCGCAGGGCGTCACGCTGCTCCACGCCGAAGCGGTGCTGTTCGTCGACCACGACCAGGCCCAGGTCATGGAACTGCACCTTGTCCTCGATCAGCGCGTGTGTGCCGATGACGATGCCGGCCTCGCCGGTCGCCAGGTCGAGCAGCGCGTGGCGGCGGGCGGCCGCCCCCATGGAACCGGTGAGCAGCACCACCTTGGTGGCGTCGTCCGCTCCCCCGAGCATCCCTCCCTCGGCGAGCTCCCCCATCATCTCGGTGACCGACCGGTGGTGCTGCTGGGCGAGCACCTCGGTGGGCGCGAGCATCGCCGCCTGCCCGCCCGCGTCGACGACGGCGAGCATGGCGCGCAGGGCGACCATGGTCTTGCCGCTGCCGACCTCGCCCTGGAGCAGGCGGTGCATGGGATGTTCGGTGGCGAGGTCGGTGAAGATCTCCTCGGTGACCTTCCGCTGGCCCTCGGTGAGGGTGAAGGGGAGCCGGGCGTCGAAGGCGGTGAGGAGGCCGTCGGGCTTCGGCCGCCGGGCGACGGCGGGCAGTTGCGCGTCGGCGTGACGGCGGCGGGCGAGGGCGGTCTGGAGGACGAAGGCCTCGTCCCATTTGAGGCGGGCGCGGGCTTCCTCGATGTCCGCCCTGGTGTGCGGACGGTGGATCTTCAGCAGGGCCTCGGGGAGCGGGAGCAGTCCGCGGCCCGCGCGCAGGGAGTCCGGGAGCGGGTCCAGGGCCTCCTGGGCACTGGGCAGGACCGTCTGGAGCGCCTTGCCGATCTTCCAGGACTCCATCTTGGCGGTGGCGGGGTAGATCGGGATGAGGGCGCCGGCCCAGGTCTCGACCGTCTCCCCGGCGTCGCCGCGCAGCAACTCGTATGCAGGGTGGGCGAGTTGCAGACGGCGGTTGAAGACGGAGACCTTGCCGGCGAACATCGCGCGGGTGCCCGGCAGGAGTTCCTTGTGGGGCTTGTGGACGCCGGCGCCGAAGAAGACCAGTTGCAGCCGGCCGCTGCCGTCCGTGATGGTCACCTCAAGGCGCTGGCCCTTGCCGCGCGGGGCCTTGGCGGAGGCGAAGGTGTGCAGGCGGGCGTCGGCCACCTGGGCGACCACCGTGACGTGTTCGTCCATGGGGAGGTCGGCGAGGTGGGTGAGCCGGCCCCGCTCCTCGTACCGGCGCGGGTAGTGGTGGAGGAGGTCGCCGACGGTCTGCAGGCCGAGGTGCTCGGCCATCACCTTCGCGGTGGCGGGGCCGAGCACCTTCTTCAGTGGTTCTTCCAGTGCGGGCACGGGATCCATTGCACACCACGGCACCGACAACGGGGGGAGGGCGGGGTCGCCCTTTCGGGCCGCGTCCCGGGGGACCGCCGGTTCACTCGACCCCGATGAGGAGGAGGGCGCCCTGTCCGCCGCCGTGGTAGACCACCGTGTCGACGGCGAGGTAGCCCTCGCGGACGCGGGCCTCCAGGCGGGCGGCGACGGATGCGGGGGCGCCGTCACCGAGGACCAGGGTGACCAGTTCGCCGCCGGCCGCGAGCATGCGGTCGAGCACGGCCTCGGCGGTGGCCGTGACGTCCTCCCCGATCACGGCGACGTCGCCGTCGACCAGGCCGAGGACGTCCCCTGCCTGGCAGATGCCCGCCATCGTCCAGGACTGGCGCTCGGCGACGGTGACCTCGGCGTAGCGGGTCGCGCCCGCCGCGGACGTCATCGCCACCACGTCCTCGTCGAAGCGGCGTCCCGGCTCGTGCACGGCCAGCGCCGCGATGCCCTGGACCGCGGAGCGGGTCGGGATGAGGGCCGCCCTGACGCCCTCGGCCCGTACCTGCTCGGCCGCGGCGGCCGCGGTGTGGCGCAGGTCCGCGTCGTTGGGCAGCAGGACCACCTCGCGCGCGTGCGCCCGCCGTACGGCCTCGACGAGCTCGCCGCTGGCGGGCGGCTCCCCGGGGCGGGCGAGCACGGTGGTCGCGCCCGCCTCCGTGTACAGCCCCGCCAGACCCTCCCCTGGCACCACGGCCACGACGGCCCGCTCGGCGCGTTCGCCCCGGGTCCACTCGGCGCCCGTCGTGTGGACGTCCCCGGCCCCGAAGTGGGTGATGCGGATCCGGTACGGCCGCCCGGCCTCGACTCCGGCCTCCACCGCGGCGCCGGCGTCGTCGACGTGCACGTGGACGTTCCACAGCCCGTCCCCGCCGACCACGACGAGCGAGTCGCCCAGCCCGTCCAGCCGTTCCCGCAGTCGCGCCACGGCCGCGTCCCCGGCCTCCAGCAGGTAGATCACCTCGAAGGCGGGTCCCCCCGGCCCCGGTGCGGAAGCGCCGTCCGCGCACTCGGCCGTTCCCGGGAACGTGCCGTCGCGGGCCGCCACGCGCGCGTGCCGATCGCGCGGCGTCTCCCCGGTGAACGTCGCCACCAGTGCCGCGAGCACCGCCAGCAGTCCCCTGCCGCCGGCGTCCACCACACCCGCGCGCCGGAGCACCGGGAGCTGGTCCGGTGTCTCGGCGAGCGCCGCCCGGGCGCCGTCGTGGGCCGCCCGGGCCACCGCCCCGCAGTCGCCCTCCGCCGCCCCGGCGGCGTCGGCGGCGTCGGCGGCGGCCGAGGCCACCGTGAGGACCGTGCCTTCGACGGGGTGCGCCACCGCCTGCCGCGCGGAGTCGGCCGCGTGCCTCAGGGCGAGCCCCAGTGCCCGGCCGTCGGCGTGGCCCGGGGCCCCGTCGCCGGTCAGCACCTGGGCCATCCCGCGCAGCATCTGCGCCAGGATCGTCCCGGAGTTCCCACGGGCGCCGATCAGCGCTCCGTGCGCCATCGCCCGTACCGCGTCCGCCAGGGTCGGCCCCGGCTCCCGGCTCCCGCCGGCCTCGTGACCCGCGAAGACCGCCTCCACCGCCGCCGCCGCCGATTCGACGGTCAGGTAGAGGTTCGTTCCGGTGTCGCCGTCCGCCACGGGATAGACGTTGATCGCGTCGATCTCCTCCCGGGCCCGCCCCAGGGCGTCGAGCGCGAGACCGCACCAGGCACGCACCGCGAGAGCATCGAAGAATGTCTGCGGCACCTGCGCCACCTGCGCCTCCCTGAGCTGCCGGCCGTGGCAGGCAGCGTAGACGGTGAGGGGCTTCCCACCGGAAGAGGGCCGCAGGCGGGCCCCTGAGCTGCCGTGGTAGTTTCGTTCTACGGGTGCAGCCGTTGTATGCTGCTCCGGTTGCCCGATCCGATCGGGCCTCTCCCCTGGCAACGCCACTCAGATTCCCACCGGGCTCCTGGAGCCCAGGATCCTGATCCCGGCATGCCGGGATCAACCGTAAGTGCATCTGAAGTCTTTGGAGTGACCCGTGGCTGCCAACTGCGACGTCTGCGGCAAGGGGCCGGGCTTCGGCAACAACATCTCGCACTCGCACCGCCGTACGTCCCGCCGCTGGAACCCGAACATCCAGCGTGTGCGTACCGTGGTCGGCGGGACGCCGAAGCGCGTGAACGCCTGCACCTCGTGCATCAAGGCCGGCAAGGTCTCGCGCTGACGCTTTCGCTGAGCGCGCGGCCACAACCGGTTTCGCCGCAACGGCCGGTCCACCTCGGTGGACCGGCTTTTTGCTGTGCCGCGGTGCCCTGTCGGGGTGCCCGGACCGGCGGTTCGGGGGAACGGCCTGACGGGCCGCCGCGGTCAGCGCGGCACGCGCAGGTTCCAGGCGTGGTCCACCGGTCCGATGCCCGCGCCCAGGGCGAAGCCGGCCGCGATGGCTCCGGTGACGTAGTCCTTGGCCGCCGTCACCGCCTCCGGTACGGAGTGCCCCTTCGCCAGGTGTGACGCGATCGCCGACGCGAGCGTGCAGCCCGTGCCGTGCGTGTGCCGGTTGTCGTGTCTCGGCGCCCGCAGCCAGTGCTCCTCGGACCCGTCGGTGAGCAGGTCCACCGCGTCACCGGAGAGATGGCCGCCCTTGATCACCACCCAGCGCGGACCGAACTCCAGCACCGCCTCGGCCGCCCGGCGCAGATCGGCCTGCGAGCCCACCCGGACGCCCGTGAGCTGCGCCACCTCGTCCAGGTTGGGCGTGGCCACCGTCGCCACGGGCAGCAGCGCGGTCCGTACGGAGTCCAGCGCCGAGGCCGCGAGCAGCGGGTCCCCGTGCTTGGAGACCCCCACCGGGTCGACGACCGCCGGCGCGTCCGTACCGGCGATCAAGTCGGCCACCGCCTCGACGAGTTCGGCGGAGGACAGCATGCCGGTCTTGACCGCCTGCACGCCGATGTCGTCGACGACGCTGCGGTACTGGGCCCGCACCGCCTCCACCGGCAGCTCCCAGGCACCCTGTACGCCCAGGGAGTTCTGCGCGGTCACCGCGGTGAGCACGCTCATGCCGTGCACGCCGAGGGCGAGCATCGCCTTCAGGTCGGCCTGGATGCCCGCGCCCCCGCCGGAGTCGGAGCCGGCGACGGTGAGGACCCTGGGCGGCGCGCTCACGACTCGATGTCCGCGAAGTGGTCCCAGCCGCCCTGGCTCGTCCAGGGCGCTCCGTCGACCGTCACCTGGGGCAGTGCCGACGGGTTGAGCACCTCGCCGATCACCTTCCAGCGGGCCGGCAGCTTCACGTCCGGCGGGAAGGTCGCCACGATCGCGTGGTCCTCCCCCCCGGTCAGCACCCACTGCATCGGGTCGACGCCGACGGCCTGGCCGATGTCGTTCATCTGCGAGGGGATGTCGATCGCGCCGGAGCGGATGTCGATGCGCACCTTGCTGGCCTCGGCGATGTGCCCGAGGTCGGCGATCAGGCCGTCGCTCACGTCGCACATCGCGGTGGCGCCGAGACCGGCGGCCGCCGGTCCGGCGTGGTACGGCGGTTCGGGTCGCCGGTGCGCCTCGACGAAGGCGCGCGGCGAGCGGAACCCGCGCGAGAGCACCGCGTGCCCGGCCGCGGACCAGCCCAGCCAGCCGGTCACCGCGACGAGGTCACCGGGCTGCGCGCCGCCCCGGGTCACGGGCTCCTGGTTGCGCAGGTCGCCGAGCGCGGTGATCGACACCATGATCGTGTCGCCGCGGACGACGTCACCGCCGACGACCGCGGCGCCGGCCACCTGACACTCGTCGCGCAGGCCGTCCATCAGCTCGCTGGGCCAGGTCACCGGCAGTTCCGCCGGGACGACGAGGCCGAGCAGCAGCGCGGTCGGCACGGCGCCCATGGCGGCGATGTCGGCCAGGTTCTGCGCGGCGGCCTTGCGGCCGACGTCGTAGGCCGTGGACCAGTCGCGCCGGAAGTGCCGGCCCTCCAGCAGGATGTCTGTGCTGGCCACGACCCTCCGGTCGGGCGCGGAGACCACCGCGGCGTCGTCGCCGGGGCCGACCCGGACCGCCGGGGTGGTGGTGAGACGGGAGGTGAGCTCCCTGATGAGCCCGAACTCACCGAGCTCACCAACAGTGCCCTTCATTGCCCTTTCGCCCCTTCTTTACCTGTCCGTGCCCGGTCGCGAGTCGTCCGAGTCCTCGCTACGGTCGAGATGACCGTCAACTTCTCTCGTGCCTGTACCCCGGCGCGCAAGACCCGGTTCCCGCAGGTCTCCCCGCGACGAGTGGCAACGCGATACCGTGGCGTTCCTTTTCCCCACATGATCCTCGTGGCCGCCCTGGAGGTTCCGTGGTACAGGCGTACATCCTGATCCAGACGGAGGTCGGCAAAGCGTCGACCGTCGCCGAGCTGATCGGCAAGATCCCTGGAGTCATCCAGGCCGAGGACGTGACCGGACCGTACGACGTGATCGTGCGCGCGCAGGCCGACACCGTCGACGACCTGGGCCGCATGGTGGTTGCCAAGGTCCAGCAGGTGGACGGCATCACCCGTACCCTGACCTGCCCGGTCGTCCATCTGTAGCCCTCGTCTCCCCCTGTGCCGGTGAACTCCTTCCGTCACCGGCACACCGTTGCCCCCGCGCTCGCGGTGCTGGTCACCGCCGCGGGCTGCTCCTCAGCAGACGACAGCGCGTCCGCGGCGGTTCCGGCCCGGACGCGAAGGTCACCGAGCTGTGCCGGAACCCGGACGAGGTCCGGCCGGCGACGGTGGACGGTGAGAGTCGCGACGATCCCGGACCCGCGTCCGAACCGGCCGCGGGCCGGGGCGGCGTGGCGATCATACTGCGGCGCGCGCCCGCCGCTCCCCGGGAGACGGACGGCCGCCGCGGACGGCACCGCTCACGGCAGAAGGCGAACCCCGAGGGGTCCGCCTTCTCCCGGTGGTGGACGGTGGCGCGGCTCAGCGCAGGCCGGTCGACCGGCGCAGCGCCGCCCGCACCAGCAGGTCCACCAGTTCCGGGTAGCCCACCCCGGTGGCCTGCCACATCTGCGGGTACATCGAGATGGGGGTGAAGCCGGGCATCGTGTTGATCTCGTTGATCACGAACTCGCCCTCCTCGGTGAGGAAGAAGTCCGCGCGCACGAGTCCCTCGCAGGAGGCGGCGTCGAACGCCTCGACCGCGAGCCGGCGCACCTCGGCCGTCTCCTCGTCGGTCAGCGGCGCGGGCACGACGCCGGGCGTGGAGTCGATGTACTTGGCCTCGAAGTCGTAGTACGCGTGCGCGTCGGGCGGCGGGATCTCGGCCGGCAGCGACGCGCGCGGACCGTCCTCGAACTCCAGCACCCCGCACTCGATCTCGCGGCCGCGCAGCGCCGCCTCCACGAGGAACTTCGGGTCGTGGCGCCGTGCCTCGGCGATCGCCTCGTCCAGCCCGGCGGGGCCCTCGACCTTGGTGATGCCGATCGACGAGCCCGCGCGCGCCGGCTTCACGAACAGCGGCCAGCCGTGCTCGCCGGCGAAGTCGACGATCCTCTTGCGGGCGGCGGACTCGTCCTGCTCCCACTGGCGCGGCCGGATCACCAGGTACGGGCCGACCTTGAGCCCGAAGGAGGTGAACACCCGCTTCATGTACTCCTTGTCCTGGCCGACGGCCGAGGCGAGCACGCCCGAGCCGACGTACGGGACGCCGGAGAGTTCTAGGAGACCCTGGAGGGTCCCGTCCTCGCCGTAGGGGCCGTGCAGCACCGGGAAGACCACGTCGACCTCGCCCAGGGCCTTGGGCACCGAACCCGGCTCGCTGTAGACGACTTCGCGGCTGGCGGGGTCGACGGGGAGCACCACTGAACCCTCGGTCAACTCGGCGAGCTGGTCGACGCTGGGCGTACGGCGGTCGCTGATCGTCATGCGGTCCGGCTCGTCGACGGTGAGCGCCCAGCGGCCGTCGGGGGTGATGCCGATCGGCATGACGTCGTACTTGCTCCGGTCGATGGCCTTGAGGACGGCGCCGGCGGTGACCACGGAGATCCCGTGTTCGGAGCTTCGCCCGCCGAACACAACGGCCACACGCGGCTTGCGGGACGGCTGCTCGGGGCTCTGGGGGAGGTTCTCGGTGCTCATATCGCGACGAGAGTACCTGCTGGCCGAGCCGCGGGTCAGCGCCCGCAACGCCGAGCGTGAACCGAACGGGGGGGGCTGTCGCTCAGCGTCGTTCGGGCTTCGCGCTGCGCGACATCAGCTCCTTGACGGCGACCACGGGAGGCTTGCCCTCGTGCACGATGGCGACGACCGTCTCGGTGAGCGGCATGTCGACGCCGTGCCTGCGGGCCAGATCGAGCACCGACTCGCAGGACTTGACGCCCTCGGCGGTCTGCCTGGTGACCGCGATGGTCTCCTGCAGCGTCAGTCCCTTGCCGAGATTGGTGCCGAAGGTGTGGTTGCGGGACAGCGGCGAGGAGCAGGTGGCCACCAGGTCGCCCAGGCCCGCGAGTCCGGAGAAGGTCAGCGGGTCGGCGCCGAGCGCGACGCCGAGCCGGGTGGTCTCGGCGAGACCGCGGGTGATGAGGGAGCCCTTGGTGTTGTCGCCGAGCCCCATGCCGTCCGCGATGCCGACGGCCAGCCCGATCACGTTCTTCACGGCGCCGCCCAGCTCGCAGCCGATGACGTCGGTGTTGGTGTAGGGGCGGAAGTACGGGGTGTGGCAGGCGGTCTGGAGCCGCTGGGCGACGCCTTCGTCGGTGCAGGCGACCACCGCGGCGGCGGGCATGCGGGCGGCGATCTCCCGGGCCAGGTTGGGGCCGGTGACGACGGCGATGCGCTCGGGGCCGACCTTGGCGACGTCGTCGATCACCTCGCTCATCCGCATCGCGGAGCCGAGTTCGACGCCCTTCATCAGCGACACCAGGACCGTGCGGGGGGCGAGCAGCCCGGTCCACTCGGCGAGGTTTCCGCGCAGCGTCTGCGAGGGGATCGCGAGGACGGTGAAATCGGCGCCGCGCGCCGCCTCGGCGGCGTCCGCGGTGGCCCGCAGGTTCTCGGGGAGTTCGACGCCGGGCAGGTAGTCGGGGTTGGTGCGGGTGGAGTTGACCGCCTCGGCGAGTTCGGGGCGCCGTCCCCACAGCACGACGTCGCAGCCGGCGTCGGCGAGGACCATGCCGAAGGCCGTCCCCCACGATCCGGTGCCGAAGACGGCCGCCTTGACCGGCTTGCTCACGTGCCCAGCCCCTCTTCCCGCGCGGTCGGCCTGCCGCCCCGCGTCCTCTCCCGCCGCCGCTGCGTATGCGTCCTGCGGCGCTGTTCGATCCGCTCCCGGCGCGGGTCGTAGGGCGTCTCGGGCGCCCTCTCGCCGCGGATCCGCTCGAGCTGGGCGGTGATGGCCGCCATGATGGCCTCGGTCGCCTCCTTGAGCAGTTCCGGGGTCATCTCCTGGTCGTAGAAGCGGTCGAGGTCCACCGGCGGCCCGGCCAGCACCCGGCTGGTCTTGCGCGGCAGGAGGCTGGGCTTCTTCGCGTACGGCGGCAGCAGTTCGTTGGCGCCCCACTGGGCGACCGGGATCACGGGACACTTGGTCTGCAGCGCGACGCGGGCGGCGCCGGTCTTGCCGGTCATGGGCCAGCCGTCCGGGTCCCGGGTGAGGGTGCCCTCGGGGTAGAAGGCGACGCACTCGCCGCGCTCCACGGCGTCGATCGCGGCCCGGAAGGCGCTGAGCGCGTCGGTGCTCTCGCGGTACACGGGGATCTGTCCGGTGCCGCGCATGGCGGCGCCGATGAATCCCTTGTTGAAAAGGCCGCTCTTCGCCAGGAATCGCGGAACACGTCCGGTGTTGTACTGAAAGTGCGCATAGGCGAAGGGATCGACGTGCGAATTGTGGTTCACCACGGTGATAAATCCACCCTCGGCCGGAATGTTCTCCATTCCGCGCCAGTCCCGCTTGAGGAGAACCACCAGCGGCGGTTTGCAGATCACCGCGGCGAAGCGGTACCAGAAGCCGATTCTGCGGCGCGGCACAAGTACACCTTCCTCTTCCGAACGACAGGCCAAGGGCCCGGCCCCGGAGGCCGGGCGGGCGCACAAGTGTCGCCCCGGGCCGCCGGTCTGTCGAGAACACCGTACGCCCCGACCCCCTCGCGCCCCCGTGCTCCGGGGGACAATGGCCGCGACAAGAGAGGGACGCAACACTCGTGCAGTGGACCTTGGTGGTACCCCTGAAGCCGCTGGCCGAGGCCAAGAGCAGGCTGTCGGACACGGCCGGCGACGGCCTTCGCCCGGGCCTCGCGCTCGCGTTCGCGCAGGACACGGTGGCCGCCGCGCTGGAATGCCCGGCGGTGCGGGACGTGGTGGTCGTCACGAACGACGCCCTGGCCGCCCGCGAGCTGGCCGCGCTGGGCGCCGGAATCGTTCCCGACCAGCCGCGCGGCGGCCTGAACGCGGCTCTCGCCCATGCCGCGGCCACGGTGGGCTCCGCACGGCACGCGGCCTCCGTGGCGGCCCTCAACGCGGATCTGCCGGCCCTCCGCCCGGCGGAACTGGCCCGCGTTCTCGACGCGGCGGCCGCGTATCCGCGCGCGTTCCTCGCCGATGCCGCCGCACTCGGCACGACGTTGCTGGCGGCGGGCCGGGGCCGGGAACTGCGCCCCTTCTTCGGGCCCGGGTCCCGGGCCCGGCACCGGGCGTCCGGAGCGGTGGAACTCTGCCTGGAGGCGGTGGATTCCGTGCGGCAGGACGTGGACACCGGGGACGAGCTGCGGGCGGCGCTGGCCCTCGGGGTGGGCCCCCGCACGGCCGCGGTCGCCGCGCGGTTGCTGATGGCGGAGCAGTAGGCTGCCGGCATGCAGGCCACCGCGTACACCTACGACCCCGACAGCCGCAGCGGTCAGGTGCTTCTGGACGACGGCACCCCGGTGCCCTTCGACGCCCCGGCGTTCGACGCGGGGGGTCTGAGGCTCCTGCGTCCCGGGCAGCGGGTGCGCGTGGAGACCGAGGGCGAGGGCGAGGCCCGGCGGATCACGCTGGTGACGCTCCAGACGTTCTGACCACCCCGGCGCCCCGCCCTGCCGGACACACCGCGGGCCGGACTCCCCGAGGAGTCCGGCCCGGCGCGTGAGAACCGCTTGCCCGAGGGGGCGGGAGAAGCTCGTTACTTCTTGCGTGTGGTGGTCTTCTTCGCGGTGGTCTTGCGCGCGGTCGACTTCTTGGCGGGGGCCTTCGTGGCCGTCGCCTTCTTCGCGGGGGCCTTCTTGGCGGTCGTCTTCTTCGCGGCGGTGGTCTTCGCCGTCGCCGCGGTCTTGGCGGGCGCCTTCTTGGCCGTGGCGGTCTTCTTCGCCGCCGTCTTGGTGGCGGCCTTCTTCGCGGTCGTCTTCTTGGCGGCCGTCTTCGCCGTGGTCGCCTTCTTCGCCGTGGTCTTCTTGGCCGCGGCCTTCTTCACCGTCGCCGAAGCTCCTCCGGTCAGGCTGCCCTTGGGTGCCTTCTTGACCGAGACCTCACCGCCGCGCGGCAGCTTCTTGGAGCCGCTCACCAGGTCCTTGAAGCCCTGACCTGCACGGAAGCGCGGAACGGAGGTCTTCTTGACTCGAACCCGCTCGCCCGTCTGGGGGTTGCGGGCGTAGCGCGCCGGGCGGTCGACCTTCTCGAACGAACCGAAGCCGGTGACCGAGACCCGCTCACCCGCGACGACCGCGCGGACGATGGCGTCCAGTACGTGGTCGACGGCGTCGGCGGCCTGCTGGCGGCCGCCCACCTTGTCGGCAATCGCTTCTACGAGCTGCGCCTTGTTCACGTCTTCCCCTTCGGAGACATCGCCAGAACGAAAGTGTTCAAGCTTTTCGCACGTTAGGCAGATATATACCGCAAATCAAACACGAAACGGGCTAATCACCCTTGTGCCGCAACGAACTCGACTGTCTCGACTGTTCAGCGTTCCTCTTCGGGGAATCGACCCGCGTCGAGGTCCGCGGTGAACCGCTCCAGACGCCTTGCCGCACCGGCGAGATCGTGCTTGGCCGCGGCCGTAATGACCAGCAGCTTCCGGGCCAGCGCCATCCGTACGCCCTCCGGGACTTGCAGTGCGCGCACTCTTGCGTGCGCTTCTTTGAGCTGGACCGCGACCGCCGCATAGAGCTGGAGTTGGCCGTCGCGTCCCATGCACAGATTGTGCCATCTGGGGCGAGTTGTCGCCTGCCCAGGGGGCAACTACCGCGCCGGACGGCCGTCCGCGCACCTGCGGAGATCACGCGCACGTGACACGTGTACCCCGGCAACCACCTTCATAACGTGGCAAGTTGAGGGGCCTCAAGAGGGCACGCGGGGCCGAACGGGTGCCGACACGGCCGTACCCCCGATCGGGCCGATCGGGGGTACGGGTGGGGTGATGCGGTGGCCGAAAGTCGACGTCTCGCGAGGACTTCGGCCGGGGCGCGGGTCAGACCGTGAGCGTCCTCGGCTTGAACGAGGGGCGCTTCGCCTCGTACGCGGCGATGTCCGCCTCGTTCTGCAGCGTGATGGAGATGTCGTCCAGCCCGTTCAGCAGCCGCCAGCGCGAGTTCTCGTCGAGCTCGAAGGAGGCGGTGATGCCGTCGGCGCGTACCTCGCGGGCCTCGAGGTCAACGGTGATCTCGGCGGTGGGGTCCGCCTCCGTGAGCTCCCACAGCGCGTCCACGATCTTCTGGTCGAGGACGACCGTCAGCAGCCCGTTCTTCAGCGAGTTGCCGCGGAAGATGTCGGCGAAGCGGGAGGAGATCACGGTCTTGAAGCCGTAGTTCTGCAGCGCCCAGACGGCGTGCTCGCGGGAGGAGCCGGTACCGAAGTCGGGGCCGGCGACCAGCACCGTGGCGCCCTCGCGCTCCGGGCGGTTGAGCACGAACCGCGGGTCCTTGCGCCAGGCCTCGAACAGCCCGTCCTCGAACCCGTCCCGTGTCACCTTCTTGAGCCAGTGGGCGGGGATGATCTGGTCGGTGTCGACGTTGCTGCGGCGCAGCGGGACGGCCCGGCCGGTGTGCGTGGTGAATGCTTCCATGACTGATCAGACTCCAGCGGGCGTACGGGCGTCGGCTGCGGCGAGGTCGGCCGGGGAGGCCAGGTGACCGAGGACCGCCGTGGCGGCGGCGACCTGCGGGGACACCAGGTGGGTACGGCCGCCCTTGCCCTGCCGGCCCTCGAAGTTGCGGTTGGAGGTGGAGGCGGAGCGCTCACCGGGGGCGAGCTGGTCGGGGTTCATGCCCAGGCACATGGAGCAGCCCGCGTGCCGCCACTCGGCGCCGGCTTCCTTGAAGACCACGTCCAGGCCCTCGGAGACGGCCTGCAGACCCACGCGCGCCGAGCCGGGGACGACCAGCATCCGTACGCCGTCGGCGACTTTGCGGCCCTTGATGACGTCCGCGGCGGCACGCAGGTCCTCGATGCGGCCGTTGGTGCACGAACCTACGAAGACGGTGTCCACGTTGATCGAGCGCAGCTCCTGGCCGGCCTCCAACCCCATGTACTCCAGGGCCTTTTCGGCGGCGAGCCGCTCCGAGGCGTCGTCGTACGAAGCCGGGTCGGGGACGGAGGCGGACAGCGGAGCACCCTGGCCCGGGTTGGTGCCCCAGGTGACGAACGGCGACAGCTCGGCCGCCTCGATGACGACCTCGGCGTCGAACTCCGCGTCGTCGTCGGACCTCAGCGTCTTCCAGTAGGCGACGGCCGCGTCCCAGTCCTCGCCCTTCGGGGCGTGCGGACGGCCCTCGAGGTAGGCGAACGTCGTCTCGTCCGGGGCGATCATGCCCGCACGGGCGCCGGCCTCGATCGACATGTTGCAGATGGTCATCCGGGCCTCCATCGAGAGCTTCTCGACGGCCTCGCCGCGGTACTCCAGGACGTAGCCCTGGCCGCCGCCCGTGCCGATCCGCGCGATGATCGCGAGGATCAGGTCCTTGGCCGTGACGCCCTCGGGCAGTTCGCCGTTGACCGTGATCGCCATGGTCTTCGGGCGGGCCATCGGCAGCGTCTGGGTGGCCAGGACGTGCTCGACCTGCGAGGTGCCGATGCCGAACGCCAGCCCGCCGAAGGCACCGTGCGTGGAGGTGTGCGAGTCGCCGCAGACGACGGTCATGCCGGGCTGGGTCAGACCGAGCTGCGGGCCGACGACGTGGACGACGCCCTGCTCGACGTCGCCCAGGGGGTGCAGCCGGACGCCGAACTCGGCGCAGTTCTCGCGCAGCGTCTCCAGCTGGACCCGGGAGACCGGGTCGGCGATCGGCTTGTCGATGTCGAGGGTGGGGGTGTTGTGGTCCTCGGTGGCGATGGTGAGGTCGAGACGGCGCACCGGGCGGCCGTTCTTGCGGAGGCCGTCGAAGGCCTGCGGGCTGGTCACCTCGTGCAGCAGGTGCAGATCGATGAAGAGGAGGTCGGGCTCGCCCTCGGCGCGCCGGACGACGTGGTCGTCCCAGACCTTCTCCGCGAGTGTCCTACCCATCGCTTTCCCTCCGGCCGGCAAGTGGTGCGCCGGCCCAACTAGATCTGTGGGGAGACGGCGCCCGCACCCCTGATCCCGGGCGTCCGCCGCCAGGCCCGGTGGTCCACGGGCCGCGTTGCTTCCGTACGTCCAGAGTGGCGGGTTCCACGGAAAATTGAACTTGCGTTTCACAGAGTGAGACGCAAGTATCGTTGCATGGACAACAGTAGCGGCGTCGGCGTTCTGGACAAGGCGGCCCTCGTCCTGAGCGCTCTGGAGTCCGGTCCGGCCACCCTCGCGGGGTTGGTCGGGGCCACCGGACTGGCACGACCCACGGCCCACCGCCTGGCCGTGGCGCTGGAACACCACCGCATGGTGGCGCGCGACATGCAGGGCCGCTTCATTCTCGGCCCGCGGCTGGCCGAACTGGCCGCGGCGGCGGGCGAGGACCGGCTGCTCGCGACGGCGGGCCCGGTCCTCACCCACCTGCGCGACGTGACCGGCGAGAGCGCCCAGCTCTACCGCCGCCAGGGCGACATGCGCATCTGCGTCGCCGCGGCGGAGCGGCTCTCCGGTCTCAGGGACACGGTGCCGGTGGGCTCCACGCTCACGATGAAAGCCGGTTCCTCGGCGCAGATCCTGATGGCCTGGGAGGAGCCCGAGCGGCTGCACCGCGGCCTGCAGGGTGCCCGGTTCACCGCGACCGCCCTGTCGGGCGTTCGGCGCCGTGGCTGGGCCCAGTCGATCGGCGAGCGCGAGCCGGGCGTGGCGTCCGTGTCGGCGCCGGTGCGCGGCCCGTCGAACCGCGTGGTGGCCGCCGTTTCCGTCTCCGGCCCCATCGAGCGGCTGACCCGGCACCCCGGCCGCATGCACGCCCAGGCCGTCATCGACGCCGCCGGCCGCCTCTCCGAGGCGCTGCGCCGCTCCTGAAAGTCCGCCCGTCGGCCGGGAACGGGCCCGCCTCAACGCCGCGGCGGGTCCTCCCCCGGCTTCACGCGCCGTCGGCCCTCGCCGGCGGCGCCTCCTTCTCCGGCCGGTACGCGAACCTGTCCTTCGCGCGCCGGCCGCGCCGCTCCAGCGGCGTCCGCCCGTGCGCGGCCGCGAGCCCGAACGCCGGCATGTCGGCGTAGATCGACTCGTAGGACCCCTGCGGCACCACGTACGTCTCGTGCCACAGCCCCACGTGCCCACGTACCTTCCCCGACCGCTCCTTGCGGTTGATGAACGTCCACGCCGTGTGGTGGAACGTGTCGGGAGCGTGAGCGTAGGCGTGGAGCTTCTCCTTGGACTCCCAGTACTGGACGACGCAGTACGTCCGCGGCGAGGCGGTGAGCAGCACGTGGCCGAGGAGCCCGCGCTCCGGCTGCCTGCCCAGCTCCCGCAGCATGCGCGGCATGGACAGCAGGACCGGAAGCCAGTGGTGCACCGCCCAGAAGCGGTTGATCCGCATGCCGATCAGCAGGACGACGACGTCCCCCTCGGCCGCCGCGGTCGTGCGCTCGGCGACGGCGAACCTGCGCGACATCACTCTTTCCCCCGATCCGTAGGGTGGACGAGCGGTGCTCTCGGGCACTGCTTGGATAGTCTCGCTATCCCAGGAAGGGCGCAAGAGGTGCGGCTGGCGGAACTGAGCGAACGCAGCGGTGTGTCGACCGCGACGATCAAGTACTACCTGCGGGAAGGACTGTTGCCCCCGGGTCACCGGGTCACCGCGACCACGGCCGAGTACGACGCGGGGCATCTGCGCCGGCTGCGTCTGGTACGGGCCCTGATCCAGGTGGGAGGCGTTCCGGTGGCGACGGCGCGCGAGGTGCTGGGGCACGTGGACGACGAGTCACTGGGCCGCACCGTCCGTCTGGGCGCGGCGTTGTGGGCGCTGCCGCACGCCCCCGAGCCGGACGAGGACGATCCCGCGGTCGTGGCAGCCCGCGCGGAGGTGGACCGGCTGCTGGAGTCGCTGGGCTGGGAGACCGCCCGTGAGCTCGCCCCGCTCTCCCCCGTGCACCGCTCGCTGGTGGTGGCGGTGGCCACGCTGCGCCGGCTCGGCTATCTGTGGGACGCCGAACTGATGGCTCCGTACGGGGAGCTGATGCACCAGGTCGCGCGCCGGCAGCTCGACTTCATGGAGACACACGCCTCACCGACGGAGCAGGTGGAACTGGCGGTGGCGTCCGCGGTGCTCTTCGAGCCCGTCCTGCGGGCGCTCCACCGGCTGGCACAGGAGGAGGAGTCGGCGCGACGGTACGGGATCGAGTGAGCGCGACAGCACGGAAGCCCCCCACCGAAGTGGAGGGCTTCCGTCGACGTACCCCCGACCGGATTCGAACCGGCGCTACCGCCTTGAGAGGGCGGCGTGCTAGGCCGCTACACAACGGGGGCTCGGATCACGCGTTTCCGCAGATCCTGCTGGTCTACCTGGACTCGAACCAAGACTAACTGAACCAGAATCAGTCGTGCTGCCAATTACACCATAGACCAATGATGGTTTAGACCAGTCAGTACCCCCGACCGGATTCGAACCGGCGCTACCGCCTTGAGAGGGCGGCGTGCTAGGCCGCTACACAACGGGGGCCCTAGCGATCCTGCATCGAGATCAGCGGGAGCTACCCTGACCGTCCTCGCGGGAAGGATCTGTACCCCCGACCGGATTCGAACCGGCGCTACTGCCTTGAGAGGGCAGCGTGCTAGGCCGCTACACAACGGGGGCTTGCGGATGTGATCCGCGGGTGCAGATGAGCTCTGCGAGCTGGCCTACCTGGACTCGAACCAAGACTAACTGAACCAGAATCAGTCGTGCTGCCAATTACACCATAGGCCACTGGAACGCAAGCCCCTGAGGGGTTCTTGTTCTAGTTCTGCGCTTCGAGGCTCCGGCCTTCCGGCCCGCTCCCCGCGGCGCAGGAAGAACATTACCCGAAGGTGGACGGGGCTCCAAAACGAGTATCGCCGCGCAGCAGCGAGGGGAGTTCGGCGAGCGAGGCGATACGGCGCGGCCCCACGGGCGGCTCGACGGTCGCGTAGACGCCGCCGCGGTCGATCCAGACCGACAGCAGCCCGGCGTCTGCCGCGCCCCGGCCGTCGATCTCCGGGTGGTCCCCGACGTACGCCACCTGGTCCGGGGGCAGGGCCAGCGCGTCGCAGGCGGCGAGGAAGGCGCCGGCCTCGGGCTTGGAGACGCCCAGTTCGGCGGCGCACAGGATGGCCTCGAAGCGGTCGTGCACGCCGAGGACGCGGAGCTTGCGGTCCTGGACCGAAAGGCTGGAATTGGAGAGCACCGCATGGCGGTGACTGGCGGCGAGGGCGTCCAGGACGGGCAGCACGTCCGGGAAGAGACTCCAGGCCGACTCGTAGTGCGCGACGTAGCGCCGGAACCACTCGTCCGCCTCGGCGTCGGTCATCCCCCGCCCCAGGAAGACCCGGGTGCGGTCGCGCCGCTGCGTCTCGAAGTCCACCTCGCCGGCGGCGAACCGCGCCCACTGGAATTCGGTGACCTCCCGCCAGCGCGTCAGCGCCTCCTCCACGGAGGAGTACCCGGCGAGCAGCCCCTCGGCCACCAGATGCGCCCGCATGCCCTCACGGTCGGCGGTGGTGTAGTCGAACAGCGTGTCGTCCACGTCCCAGACAACGGCTCGGATCGCCATGGGACCGACGGTACCCAAAACGGCGAGAAGCGGCGCCCGGATGCTCCCGGGCGCCGCCCCTCACTGCGGGTGACCTACGCGGCGAGCCTCGCCAGGGCCGCGTCGATGCGGGCCAGCGTCTTCTCCCGGCCCAGTACCTCGAGGGACTCGAAGAGCGGCAGGCCGACCGTGCGGCCGGTGACGGCGACGCGGACCGGGGCCTGGGCCTTGCCGAGCTTGAGGCCGTGGGCCTCGCCGGCGGCCAGGACGGCCTCCTTGAGGGACTCGGGGGACGTCCAGTCGGCCGCGTCCAGCTTCTCGCGGGCCGTGCGGAGCAGGGCGTCCGAGCCCTCCTTCATCGCCTTGTTCCAGGAGGCCTCGTCGAAGACCGGCTCCGGCAGGAAGAGGAAGTCGACGTTGTCCGTGATCTCCGAGAGGACCTTGAGGCGGGTCTGCGCGTGCGGGGCGACGGCCTGCCACTTGGTCTCGTCGAAGGCCTCCGGCGCCCAGGGCGCGAAGGGGGCCCTGAGCCAGGGTGCGCAGCGCTCGGTGAAGTCCTTCACGTCGAGCATGCGGATGTGGTCGCCGTTGATCGCCTCGCACTTCTTCAGGTCGAAGCGGGCCGGGTTCGGCTGCACGTCGGCGACGTCGAAGGCGGCGACCATCTCGTCGATGGTGAAGACGTCCTGGTCGGCGGAGAGCGACCAGCCGAGGAGGGAGAGGTAGTTGAGCAGGCCCTCGGGCAGGAAGCCGCGCTCGCGGTAGAGATTGAGCGAGGACTGCGGGTCGCGCTTGGAGAGCTTCTTGTTCCCCTCGCCCATGACGTAGGGCAGGTGACCGAAGGCGGGGACCTCCTTGGCGACGCCCAGCTCGATCAACGCCCTGTACAGGGCGATCTGGCGCGGGGTGGAGGAGAGCAGGTCCTCGCCGCGCAGGACGTGGGTGATCTCCATCAAGGCGTCGTCGACCGGGTTGACCAGCGTGTACAGCGGGGCGCCGTTGGCGCGCACGATGCCGTAGTCCGGGACGTTCTCCGGGGTGAAGGTCAGCTCGCCGCGGACCAGGTCGGTGAAGGTGATCGTCTCGTCAGGCATCCGGAAGCGGACGATCGGCTCGCGGCCCTGGGCCTCGTACTCCTCGACCTGGACGTCGGTCAGCTCGCGGCAGTGGCCGTCGTACCCCGAGGGCTTCCCGGCGGCGCGGGCGGCCTCGCGGCGGGTGTCGAGCTCCTCCTGGGAGCAGTAGCAGCGGTAGGCGTGACCGGCCTCCAGCAGCTTGCGCGCGACGTCCTGGTAGATGTCCATGCGCTGCGACTGGCGGTACGGGGCGTGGGGGCCGCCGACCTCGGGGCCCTCGTCCCAGTCGAAGCCGAGCCAGCGCATCGAGTCGAGCAGCTGGGCGTAGGACTCCTCGGAGTCGCGGGCCGCGTCGGTGTCCTCGATGCGGAAGACGAGGGTGCCCTGGTGGTGCTTGGCGAACGCCCAGTTGAACAGGGCGGTGCGGACCAGGCCCACATGGGGGTTACCGGTGGGCGACGGGCAGAAACGGACGCGTACGGGGGAGCCGGGTGCGCTAGCCACGCTTGACAACCTTGTTGGTGAGAGTGCCGATGCCTTCGATGGTGACGGCGACCTCGTCGCCGACGTTGAGGGGGCCGACCCCAGCCGGGGTGCCCGTGAGGATGACGTCGCCCGGGAGCAGGGTCATGGCCTCGGAGATGTTGACGATCAGATCCTCGATGGGGTGGGTCATCTCGCTGGTGCGGCCGAGCTGCCGCTGGGCGCCGTTGACCGTGAGCTGGACGGTCAGGTCGTTCGCGGCGGCGACGTCCAGGTCCGTCTCCACCCAGGGACCGAGCGGGCAGGAGGTGTCGAAGCCCTTGGCCCGGGCCCACTGCTTCTCGCGCTTCTGGACGTCGCGCGCGGTGACGTCGTTGGCGCAGGTGTAGCCGAAGATCACGTCCTTGACGCGCTCGCGCGGGACCTCACGGCACAGCCGGCCGATGACCACGGCCAGCTCGGCCTCGTGGTGGACCTCCTGGGAGAAGGAGGGGTACTGGATCTCGTCGCCGGGGCCGATCACCGAGGTGGACGGCTTGAAGAAGGCGAAGGGGGCGTCGGGCACCTCGTTGCCCATCTCCTTCGCGTGGTCGGCGTAGTTGCGGCCGAAGGCGACCACCTTGCTGGGGAGCACCGGGGGCAGCAGCCTGACCCTGCTCAGCGGGACCTTGGTGCCGGAGAGCTCGAAGTCCGCGAACGGGATGCCCTTGATGATGTCCAGGACGAGTTCGTCCTGCTTCTCACCCTCGACCGCCCCGAAGGCGACGTTCCCGTCGATGGAGAATCTGGCGATGCGCACGGGATGCTTGTCCCCTTGACCGATCGGCTGGAGTCTGACGCTCCAGGCTAACGCGCAGGTGTCCCGGCCTCACGCAACAACGAGGGGCGCCCCCGTCGTCCCGGGGGCGCCCCTCGTTCCCGCGCGGTGGGCCTTGAGCGTTTCGCGGCCGGCGCGCGTATGGACCGGTGTCAGTTCGCGGCGCCCGCCGCGACCGGGATCTCCATGAGGACGGTGCGCTTGGGGTTGGCAGTCTGGGCCGGGAGTTCGACGGGATGCTCCTGCTGGACCGGCGTCTGCAGATCGTCGGCGCCGTCGAGGTGTGCCAGCGTCGTGCGCCGCGGGTTGGCGATCTTGTGGAACATCGTCGTCGTCTTCACTGTTTACTTGACCCTGTCCTGTTCACGGGCGCCCGCCGACGGGTCGAGGACCCTGAGCGGGCGCGGCTTGTCGGTTTTGCCATCCCTGTAAAGCGTCAGGCTAAACATGCAATTCCCCGCCGACCGGGCCCGAAGGCCACGATCTCGGTGTGAGTTTGCTCACTGATCAAGGGGAAAATGGGGTAATTCGGGCCCCGTCCCCGCCCTGCGGAATCGGACATTCACCCCCTGAAGGCACCATTCCGCTCCTGATCATGTCGACTGGGACACCTGCCCCGTCCGGGCGATTCACCCGCATGTGCCCGTTATCGACGAGATCAGTTTCCACCCCGGGTGACTCGTCACTCACGCCGTGTCACGTATCTCACGCGTAAGGCCACGGGCCTTGTTGGAGATCCTGCACTGTGCTGGAATTCCACGGACCGCCGCAGGGATCGAGCCGGCGCACAGGGGGCGCACAGACGCGCCGAGTGGCGGCCGAGAAGGGGGAGCCAGCGCCGGTCACTCACGACCACCACGGGGGCGTATTCAGGGCGCCCCTATGACGCCGACACCGTGCCTCGCCGTTCACGCGGAGAGGTGCCTGGTTCAGAGGTTGCGACGCTAGTGCAGGGACGTTTCAAGAGGGATGGCAGCGGTTCGGCGGAGCCGGAGCCGCAGGGCGGGACTGGCCCCAAGGCCGTCAGCTCCTCGCCCCAGCACGCCCAGAACCAGGGCCCGAACGCGCCCGGGAACAACAGCGAACGCCCCGGAGCCTCCGCGCCGAAGGCGTCGGCCCCGGCACCGGCCGCTCCCCAGGGTCCGACCGGCCCCGGATCGCGCGTGGCACTGCGGAACTGGCGCATCTCGACCCGTCTGGTGTCGCTGCTCGCCCTGCCGGTGGTCGCGGCCACCTCGCTCGGCGCGCTGCGTATCCAGCAGTCGATGGACGACATCCAGCAGCTCGACAACATGAAGCTGCTGACGGACATGACCAAGCAGGCCACCGAACTGGCCCACGCGCTCCAGGAGGAGCGCGACCAGTCGGCCGGTCCGCTGGCGCACGGCGGCAAGGGCACGGACTTCTCGGTCAAGGGCTACCGCGAGAAGACCGACCGCGCGATGGCGAACTTCCTCGACAGCTCCGAGGAGATCGACGCCGCCAGCAAGGACGGCAACCTCAAGGGCGTCCGCGACAACCTGGTGCAGCTCGCCGGTGACCTGGGCGAACTCGCGAAGATCCGCAACACCGCCTTCCAGACGGAGAAGAACTCCACCCAGACCGTCGAGGGCTACCACCGTCTGATCGAGAACCTGATCGACCTTTCGCAGGACATGGCGGAGGCGACCAGCAACCCCGACATGATCCAGCGCACGCGTGCCCTGGCGTCCTTCTCCTCCGCCAAGGAGTACGCGTCGATCCAGCGCGCGGTCCTCGCCGCGGCGCTGCCCGCCAGCAACACCACCAAGGGCGAGCTCTCCGAGAACGACCGGCTGTACGCCGAGTCGGCACTGGCGAGCCAGAAGTCCGAGACGCGCAGCTTCAAGAGCATCTACGGCGAGGCCTCCGCCGCCGAGCTGCTGCTGCCGATCGAAGAGGGCAACACCACGATCAAGGCCACCGACGAGTACGCCGGCCGTGCGCTGGCCTCGGAGTTCGGCCTCGCCTCCGTCGGCGCCCGGTCCTACCGCGACTGGCTGGACGACAGCTCCACCAAGATCCAGCAGATGAAGAACATCGAGCACTCGCTGCTCGAGGAGATGGAACAGAAGGCCCGTGAGCTGCGCAGCGCCACCGAGCGCGACGCGATCATCTCCGGTGCCCTGATCCTGCTCGTGCTCGGTGTGTCACTGGTCGGCGCCTTCGTCGTGGCCCGCTCCATGATCCGCTCGCTGCGGCGACTGGAGGAGACCGCGACCAAGGTCGCCCAGGAACGTCTGCCCGACCTGGTCAAGCAGCTGTCCGAGGCGGACCCGCAGGACGTCGACACGTCCGTGGAGTCCGTCGGTGTGCACTCCCGGGACGAGATCGGCCGGGTGGCCGCGGCCTTCGACGACGTGCACCGCGAGGCGGTCCGCCTCGCCGCCGAGCAGGCCCTCCTGCGGGGCAACGTCAACGCGATGTTCACCAACCTCTCGCGCCGGTCCCAGGGTCTGATCCAGCGCCAGCTGTCGCTGATCTCCGAGCTGGAGTCCCGCGAGGCCGACCCGGACCAGCTCTCCTCGCTCTTCAAGCTGGACCACCTCGCCACGCGCATGCGCCGTAACGGTGAGAACCTCCTCGTCCTCGCGGGCGAGGAGCCCGGCCGCCGGTGGACCCGCCCGGTCCCCCTGGTCGACGTGCTCCGCGCCGCCGCCTCCGAGGTGGAGCAGTACGAGCGCATCGAGCTGGCCTCCGTGCCGGGCACCGAAGTGGCCGGCCGGGTCGTCAACGACCTCGTGCACCTGCTCGCCGAGCTGCTGGAGAACGCGACCTCGTTCTCCTCCCCGCAGACCAAGGTCAAGGTCACCGGTCACGCGCTGCCCGACGGGCGCGTGCTGATCGAGATACATGACACCGGTATCGGTCTGTCGCCGGAGGACCTGGCGGCGATCAACGAGCGGCTCGCCTCGCCGCCCACCGTGGACGTCTCCGTCTCCCGCCGCATGGGTCTGTTCGTGGTCGGCCGGCTGTCCCAGCGCCACGGCATCCGCATCCAGCTCCGCCCGTCCGACTCCGGTGGTACGACCGCGCTGGTCATGTTGCCCGTCGACGTCGCCCAGGGCGGCAAGAAGCCCCAGGGCAAGCCCGGTCAGCCCGGTACGGGCGGTGGTGGCCCCGCCGCCGCGCAGGCTGCCGCCGGTGCCGCCGGTGCGCGGCGTGCCGCCGGTGCCGGCCAGTCAGGGGGCGGTGCCCTCGGTGCCGGTGCTCCCGGTGGCCGGCTCGGCGCGGCCCAGGGTCCGCGGGCCGCGCTGCCGGGGCAGGACGGCGGTGGCCGGCCCGGTGGCCGGGGAGCGCAGGCTCCCTCCGGCAACCAGGCGCCCTCGCTGTTCGACCAGGGTGCTCCCTCCACCCCACCGCAGGGCCGTCCGGCGCCCGCCGGCTTCGGCTCCCAGGCGCCCGGCGCCCCGCAGGGGACGCAGGCCGCCGCTCCGGCCGGCAAGCAGGACCAGGACGCCTTCGGCGGCGCGCGGGGCCAGGTGCCACCGCAGCGGGGCAACGGCAACGCCGAGCGCGGCCGTCGTCCGCAGCTCCCGCCGCGCGGTGGCGCGCGGCCCGAGCTGCCCGGCGGTGACCAGCAGCAGCCGCGCGTGCCCAGCTGGAGCGACGAGAACGCCCGGCCGCCGGTGCCGCGCGCCTCGCTGGACACCCCGCGCGGGCACGAGGAGCCGGACGTCTCCCGCACCTCGGCCATGCCGCGGTTCGACGACCGGCAAGGTCCCGGCGCCACGGCGGAGATCCCCCGGTTCGACGAGCGCCAGAACACCGGCTCCTACGGTTCCGGCCCGCAGCACACCGGCCAGTACGCCCAGCCCGACGCGAACGGTGCCCAGAACACGGGCCAGTACGCCCAGCCCGACGCGAACAGCGGCCAGAACACGGGCCAGTTCGTCCGCGGCGACATCTTCGGCGCCCCGCAGGGCCGGCCGGGCGGGCAGAACCCGTCCACGACGGGCCAGTTCCCCGCCCCTCAGGGCTTCGACAACAGCTCCACCGGCCAGTACCCGGCGCCGGGCCAGGACAGCGGCTCCACCGGTCAGTACGCGATCCCGGAGCGTCCGGCCGCGGACCCGGCCGTCACCGGCCAGTTCGAGCGTCCGCAGATGAACGGCGCGCACGCCGCCGGCGCCCCGCGTCCGCCGGCGCCTCAGCAGCGGCCGGCCCGCCAGGAGCCCGCTCAGCGGCCCGACGGCGGACGCGAGGCGTCCGACGCGTGGGCACTGCCGCCGGCGACCGGGCCCGGCGACGGCCGTACCCCGCTGTACGACACTCTGGAGACCAACTGGTTCCGGGGTGGCGGCGCGCAGGAGCAGGGCAACGGCCCGGCTCCGGCACCCCAGCAGCCGCAACAGCAGTCCCCCCAGCCGCAGAGCAGCCCCACCGGGCCGCAGCGGTCCTCCTCCACCGCCTGGCGCAGCTCGCCCAACGACGAGCTGGTCCGGCAGGCCGAACGCGTCCGCCAGCCGGCCGCGGGCGGCGTCACCACCTCCGGCCTGCCGCGGCGGGTGCCCAGGGCGAACCTCGTCCCGGGCACGGCTCAGCAGCAGTCGCACCAGAGCGGTCCTCAGGTCTCGCGCGCCCCCGATGACGTGCGCGGCCGGCTGACCAATCTCCGTCGGGGTATCGCACAGGGTCGTCAGGCCGGGTCCACCCAGACCGGCAGCCACCCACGGCCCACTCACCAGCAGGAGCGTTAGTTGAGCCCGATGAGCCAGGCGGCACAGAACCTCAACTGGTTGATCACCAACTTCGTGGACAACACCCCCGGGGTGTCCCACACCGTCGTCGTGTCCGCCGACGGCCTCCTTCTGGCGCTGTCGGAGGGCTTCCCGCGCGACCGCGCGGACCAGCTCGCGGCCGTGGCCTCGGGACTGACGTCGCTGACGGCCGGCGCCTCGCGGATCTTCGAAGGCGGCAACGTCGCCCAGACGGTCGTCGAGATGGAGCGGGGATTCCTCTTCCTCATGTCCGTCTCGGACGGCTCGTCCCTGGCCGTTCTCGCCCACCCCGATTGCGACATCGGCCTCGTCGGCTACGAAATGGCGCTGCTGGTGGACCGCGCCGGTGCGGTTCTCACCCCGGACCTGCGCGCCGAACTACAGGGAAGTCTGCTCCACTGATCGGTTCCGGCACCACCCGTCTCACCAAATCACCGTCCGGCCGCCACACTCCCCCCACCGGCCTCGTCAGACGGCTTGACTGACCGACTTGCTGTCCCGCCCGGAGGATCCATGACCCCGCCCACCGCCTCTCATGATCCGTACGCGGAGCCGTACGAGGACGAGGGCGACCAGCCGCTGGTCCGTCCCTATGCGATGACCGGCGGCCGGACCAGGCCGCGTTATCAGCTGGCCATCGAGGCACTGATCAGTACGACGGCCGACCCGGCAGCGCTCATGGGGCTCCTTCCCGAGCACCAGCGCATCTGCCACCTGTGCCGTGAGGTGAAGTCGGTCGCCGAGGTCTCGGCACTGCTCAACATGCCGCTGGGTGTCGCCCGGATCCTGGTGGCCGACCTGGCGGAGGCGGGACTCGTCGCCGTGCACCAGCCGGGCGGCGACGAGACGACCGGCGCCCCGGACGTGACACTGCTCGAAAGGGTGCTCAGTGGACTTCGCAAGCTCTAGCGGCGGGACGGTCTCCGAGAGCCGCTCCACCACCTCGGCGAAGATCGTGGTGGCGGGTGGCTTCGGCGTGGGCAAGACCACGTTCGTCGGGGCCGTTTCGGAGATCAACCCGCTGCGCACGGAGGCCGTCATGACGTCTGCCTCGGCAGGCATCGACGACCTCACCCACACCGGGGACAAGACCACCACCACGGTGGCCATGGACTTCGGCCGCATCACCCTGGACCAGGACCTGATCCTGTACCTGTTCGGTACGCCCGGTCAGGACCGCTTCTGGTTCATGTGGGACGACCTGGTGCGCGGCGCCATCGGTGCGGTGGTCCTGGTGGACACGCGCCGGCTGGCGGACTGCTTCCCCGCGGTGGACTACTTCGAGAACAGCGGGCTGCCGTTCGTGATCGCGCTGAACGGCTTCGACGGCCAGCAGCCGTACAACCCGGACGAGGTCCGGGAGGCCCTGCAGATCGGGCCCGACGCCCCGATCATCACGACGGACGCCCGGCACCGTGCGGACGCGAAGTCCGCGCTGATCACGCTCGTCGAGCACGCCCTCATGGCGCGTCTCAGGTAGGGCCGCGACAGAAGCGGTGTACCGCGGTTGTCGTAGACGTACCGGGGCCGGCTGTGTCCTTTGACACCGCCGGCTCCGGTGTTCATAACGTTTCGGCAGAGGAATCGGGTGAGGCCGACACGCGACGCGTTCACGCGGTATCGCTGTGCGCACGAACAGCTTTCCTTTTGCTGGAGCTCGCTCTGTATGACCGTTTTATCCAGGACTTACCTCACTCGGATTCCCCGCCTTCCCATGTTTGGAAGAGCGCTGGTCGGCATGCTGGAATGCCTGAACTGCCCATGGGTCAAAGACGTACTCAGTAGTCGATGGCATGCCGGGCTCTGAGACACTGCGGCACGACGAAGGTGCCGACCGCCGAGAGGTTGTTGGTCGAGTGAGGCGAAGCAAGAACAGTCCCGAGCCGTCGGCCCGGGGCAACTTCACGCCGCCGCCGCGCACAGCGGCGCCCGTCCCTGTGCCCGGGCCCGAGTCCACGACCGCGCCCGTCCCCAGCGGCGGTCGCATGTCCCCGCGCAACTGGCGCGTGGCGACCAGGCTGAACGCGATCCTGCTCATACCCGTGCTGGTCGGCCTCGTCATGGGCGGCTTCCAGGTGAAGAGCTCGATCGACACCTGGAACGAGGCCGAGGACGCGGAGAACACCGCGCGTCTGGTGCGCGCCTCCCTCACCTACGCCAACGCCCTCTACAACGAGCGCGACGTGACCGCGGTCCCGCTGCTGCAGGGCAAGGGCCAGGACGACCCGGACGTCTCCAAGGCACGCGCCGCCACCGACAAGGCCGCCGACGCCTTCGACGAGGCCGCGCAGGACATGCCGTCCAAGCCCGGGCTGGAGCGTCGGCTGCGGGTGTTCCGCGAGGGCGAGCCGAAGCTGGCCGACCTGCGTGCCGCCGCGTACACCTCCAAGCTCAAGGGCGTGCAGACGGAGGAGGGCTACGTCGAGGTCGCCCACCCCCTGATGGAGTTCGCCAACGAACTCGGTCTCGGCACCGGCAACATCACCAGCTACGGACGTACGGTCTACGCGGTCTCGCTGACCAAGGCGGCGCTGTCCCTCGAGCGTTCCATCGGCATGCACCTGCTGGTGAAGCCGGGCCCGACCGACAGCCAGCTCGCCAGCCAGCGGGTGGCCCTGTCCTCGTACGCCTACCTCGAGGGCATCGCCATCGAGGAGTACAAGGGCGGCGGCACCGAGGCCGACCAGGCCAAGCTGGAGCAGACCGCGCAGAGGATCCAGGCCGAGGGCGCGGCCATGGCCAAGGCGGCCAAGGAGCAGGACCCCGACTACGTCCCGCCGCCCGCCAAGCCGGAGACGATGATCTCCGAGCTCGGCCGCCTCCCCTCCACGGACCCCTCCGCGCGTGCGGAACTCGCCGGGAAGGGCATCACCCCCACCAACTGGTGGGCCGTGAACACCCTCAAGTTCGACGGCTACCGCGAGATCGAATCGGATCTGGCCGACGCCGCGGTGAACGAGGCCGCCCAGATCGCCGACGACGCCCAGCGCGACGCCTTCATCACCGGCGCCGCCGTCGTGGTCGCCCTGCTCGCCGCGTTCATCCTGGCCGGCATGGTGGCCCGCCAGATGAGCCGCTCCATGCGCCAGCTGCGCAACGCCGCCTTCGGCATCGCCGAGCAGCGCCTGCCGATGCTGGTCGACCAGCTCTCCCGGACCGACCCCGGCCGGGTCGACACCAAGGTCGCGCCGATCCCGATCTCCTCCACGGACGAGATCGGCGAGGTCGCCCGCGCCTTCGACCAGGTCCACCGCGAGGCCGTCCGGCTCGCCGCCGAGCAGGCCCTGCTGCGGGGCAACATCAACGCGATCTTCACCAACCTCTCGCGCCGCAACCAGTCGCTGATCGAGGGCCAGCTGACCCTGATCACCGACCTGGAGAACAACGAGGCGGACCCGGACCAGCTGGAGAACCTCTTCCGCCTGGACCACCTGGCCACCCGTATGCGCCGCAACGGCGAGAACCTCCTGGTCCTCGCCGGCGAGGAGCCCGGCCGCCGCTGGGACCAGCCGGTGCCGCTGGTCGACGTGCTGCGCGCCGCCTCCTCCGAGGTGGAACAGTACGAGCGCATCGAGCTGTCCGGCGTCCCCGAGGCCGAGATCCACGGCCGCGCGGTGACCGACCTCGTGCACCTGCTCGCCGAGCTCCTGGAGAACGCCACGACGTTCTCCTCCCCGCAGACCAAGGTCCGCGTCACCGCGACCCGTCTCCCCGACGGCCGCATCATGATCGAGATCCACGACAAGGGCATCGGCCTGACCGCCGAGGACTTCGCGGACATCAACCACAAGCTGGCCAACCCGCCGACCGTGGACGCCGCGATCTCACAGCGCATGGGTCTGTTCGTGGTCGGCCGGCTGTCCGACCGGCACGGCATCCGGGTCCAGCTGCGCCCCTCGGGCGAGCAGGCCGGCACCACCTCGCTGGTCATGCTGCCGGACGCGATCACCCACGGCGGTGGCGGCGAGCAGCCGACGCAGCGCGACGAGTTCACGGTCTCGCAGATCATCCCGGAACAGAACTTCCAGGGTGAGAGCTTCCACCACCAGCCGCTGCGCACCGCCGCGGAGCTGGGCTTCGACGACAGCCGCTACTCGGAGGTCCCGGACGACATCCGGGACCTGGACCCCGTCGGCCGTTCCCTGATGCGCGAGGAGCGCCGGGCGGCCCTGGATGCCCAGTCGCACCCCGAGCCGGCCGCGAACGGCCAGGAGTCCCCCGAGGCGTCCGGCTACCAGGACGAGTTCGGCGCCCCACAGGGCTACGACAACGGCCAGGGCTACGACGGCAACGGCCAGGGCGGCTATGCCGACGGCCAGGGCTACGACGGCGGCTACCAGGAGCAGCAGCGGACCGCCGGGTACGACCAGCAGGCGTACGACGACGGGCAGCAGACGGCCTACGACGATCAGCAGCAGCCGGCGTACGGCGAGGGCTACTACGCGCAGAACGGGCACCTGCCGCAGAACGACTCCTTCTCGTCCAACGGCGCCTACCCGGACGCCTCCTACGCGGAGCCGGCCCAGGACGGCCACGCGGCGGCGGGTCCCTCCTCCCCCGACGCCTTCCCGGCCTTCTCCGAGCGGCGCCGGGAGGACGACTGGCCGCAGCAGGACGGCTACCACAACGGCTACCCGGCCCAGTACCCTGCTCAGACCCCGGACGCGGAATCCACGCAGGCCGCTGACGTACCCGAGCAGGACAGCGTAGGCTTCGACCGTCCGGGGGCGGGTGCCTCCGAGGGCCACGACCTGACCGACGCCGGACTTCCCCGTCGCGGATCCACCGCGAGCGGTGCGAACGGGACGGGCGGCGCACGGCGCGTGGACCAGGAGCCGCCGGCCCCCGCCCCGCAGGGTGACGGCGACGGCGACTGGCGCTCGGCCAACGACGAGCGCTGGCAGCAGGCCTCGGCGCTGCGGAAGCCCAAGGCGGGCGGAGTGACCTCCTCCGGTCTGCCGCGACGGGTCCCCAAGGCCAACCTGGTCCAGGGAGCCGCCGAGAACACCCCCCAGGGAGGCCCCCAGGTCTCCCGCGCCCCGGAGGACGTCCGGGGCAGGCTGAGCAACCTGCGTCGCGGTGTCCAACGAGGCCGCAGCGCGGGCAGTGAAACGAACGGCCAGGGCTTCGGTCCTGACAGCACCTACAACCAGGAGCGTTAGTGTGAGCCCGATGAGCCAGGCGGCACAGAACCTGAACTGGTTGATCACCAACTTCGTGGACAACACCCCGGGGGTGTCCCACACGGTGGTGGTCTCCGCCGACGGACTCCTTCTGGCGATGTCCGAAGGCTTTCCCCGTGACCGCGCCGACCAGCTCGCGGCCGTCGCCTCCGGTCTGACGTCTCTGACGGCAGGCGCCTCCCGGATCTTCGAGGGCGGCAGCGTGAACCAGACGGTTGTGGAGATGGAGCGGGGATTCCTGTTCATCATGTCCATTTCCGACGGTTCGTCGCTTGCCGTACTCGCACATCCGGAAGCGGACATCGGCCTCATCGGGTACGAGATGGCCCTTCTGGTCGACCGGGCAGGTACGGTCCTGACGCCGGACCTTCGCGCGGAGCTCCAGGGGAGCCTTCTCAACTGAAGGACGGACGGTGCGGTTTGGCGCCCCGGCACCGTAAGGTTTCGGGACGCGGCTCCACAGTGATGGGTGCCAGGCACAGTCGGAGGAGGAGAAAGTGGCAACACCCCCAGGCGGTTCGTCGTCGGGCAACTGGTCGTACGGTCCCGCACAGGGCCAGAACGACGGTGCCCAGAGCGGGTACGGCTACCCCTCCGCCCCCGACCACCGGCAGCCGTACGCGCCGCAGGGCCCCGGCCCCTCGCCGTACGACCAGCCGCACGCCCCGCGCATCCAGCCGGTGCAGCCGCAGCGCCGAGCACCCGAACCGTCGCCCGCCGGGGCGTCGAACAATCCCCTGGTGCGCCCGTACGCGATGACGGGCGGCCGCACCAGGCCGCGCTACCAGCTCGCCATCGAGGCGCTGGTGCACACCACCGCGCAGCCGCACCAGATGCAGGGCCAGTTGCCCGAGCATCAGCGGATCTGCAACCTCTGCCGGGAAATCAAGTCGGTGGCCGAGATCTCGGCCCTGCTGACCATCCCTCTCGGCGTGGCCAGGATCCTCGTCGCCGACTTGGCGGAGGCGGGACTGGTCGCCATTCATCAGCCCGGCGGCGACGAGAACGCCGGCGGCCAGCCAGACGTGACACTGCTCGAAAGGGTGCTCAGTGGACTTCGCAAGCTCTAGCGGCGGTCCTTCCCGCTCCACCACCTCGGCGAAGATCGTGGTGGCGGGTGGCTTCGGCGTGGGCAAGACCACGTTCGTCGGGGCCGTTTCGGAGATCAACCCGCTGCGCACGGAGGCCGTCATGACGTCTGCTTCGGCAGGCATCGACGACCTCACCCACACCGGGGACAAGACCACCACCACGGTGGCCATGGACTTCGGCCGCATCACCCTGGACCAGGACCTGATCCTGTACCTGTTCGGTACGCCCGGTCAGGACCGCTTCTGGTTCATGTGGGACGACCTGGTGCGCGGCGCCATCGGCGCGATCGTCCTGGTGGACACGCGCCGGCTGGCGGACTGCTTCCCCGCGGTGGACTACTTCGAGAACAGCGGGCTGCCGTTCGTGATCGCGCTGAACGGCTTCGACGGCCAGCAGCCGTACAACCCGGACGAGGTCCGGGAGGCCCTGCAGATCGGCCCCGACACCCCGATCATCACGACGGACGCCCGGCACCGTGCCGACGCGAAGTCCGCGCTGATCACGCTCGTCGAACACGCCCTCATGGCGCGTCTTCGCTAGCGGCACCTCGTCGCGCCGCGCCATGCGAGCCCCCTGCGGCCATCGGGCTGCCGGGGGCTGTCGCATGCCCAGTGCGGGGAGGTTCGTGGCCGGTCGCGCAGTTCCCCGCGCCCAGGGTTTCCCACCGGAGAACGAAGAAGGGCCCCTCCTTGATGGAGGGGCCCTTTCCTGAGGTCAGCGCCAGCTGTGGGGGGCCCGGAAGCCGTTCTCGCGCTCCAGGCGGCGCCAGCCGGCCCGGGCGCGGCCGCGGTGGGCCGGACCCGTGGCCGGCGGCGGGGTCGCCGCTCGGGCCAGGAGGATCGCCGTGATCGCGGCGACCTCCTCCGGCTCGGCATGGCCCTTCTCGACACGGATGTCAGGTGTGCTCATGGCTCTCAGTCTCCCTGGGGAAGATGTCCGCCGGGTTACTGCGGCGGGTTGCCGTGCTTGCGGGACGGCAGATCGGCGTGCTTGGACTGCAGCATCGCCAGCGAACGGATCAGCACCTCGCGGGTCTCGGCGGGGTCGATGACGTCGTCGACCAGACCGCGCTCGGCGGCGTAGTAGGGGTGCATCAGCTCGGACTTGTACTCCTTGACCATGCGGGCGCGCATGGCCTCGGGGTCCTCGGCGTCGGCGATCTGGCGGCGGAAGATGACGTTGGCGGCGCCTTCGGCGCCCATCACGGCGATCTCGTTCGTCGGCCAGGCGTAGGTGAGGTCGGCGCCGATGGACTGGGAGTCCATGACGATGTACGCGCCGCCGTAGGCCTTGCGCAGGATCAGCGAGATCCGCGGCACGGTGGCGTTGCAGTAGGCGTACAGCAGCTTCGCGCCGTGGCGGATGATGCCGCCGTGCTCCTGGTCGACGCCCGGGAGGAAGCCGGGGACGTCCAGGAAGGTGAGGATCGGGATGTTGAAGGCGTCACACATCTGCACGAAGCGGGCGGCCTTCTCGGACGCCTCGATGTCCAGCACGCCGGCCAGCGACTGCGGCTGGTTGGCGACGATGCCGACGACCTGACCGTCCATCCGGGCCAGCGCGCAGATGATGTTGCGTGCCCAGCGCTCGTGGACCTCCAGGTACTCGCCGTCGTCGACGATCTCCTCGATCACCTTCGCCATGTCGTACGGCCGGTTGCCGTCGGCCGGCACCAGGTCGAGCAGGGCCTCGCCGCGCCGGTCCGCGGCGTCGGAGCACTCCACGCGGGGCGGGTTCTCGCGGTTGTTCTGCGGGAGGAGGGACAGCAGGTAGCGCACCTCGTGGATGCAGGTCTCCTCGTCGTCGTAGGCGAAGTGGCACACGCCGGAGGTCTCGGCGTGCACGTCCGCGCCGCCGAGCCCGTTCTGCGTGATCTCCTCGCCCGTGACGGCCTTGACCACGTCGGGGCCGGTGATGAACATCTGCGAGGTGTCGCGGACCATGAACACGAAGTCGGTGAGGGCGGGGCTGTAGGCCGCGCCGCCCGCGCACGGGCCGAGCATCACGCTGATCTGCGGGATGACGCCGGACGCCTTGGTGTTGCGCTGGAAGATGCCGCCGTACCCGGCGAGGGCGGAGACACCCTCCTGGATGCGGGCGCCCGCGCCGTCGTTCAGCGACACCAGGGGCGCCCCGGCCGCGATGGCCATGTCCATGATCTTGTGGATCTTCGTGGCGTGGGCCTCGCCCAGCGCACCGCCGAAGATCCGGAAGTCATGGGCGTAGACGAAGACCGTGCGGCCCTCGACCGTGCCCCAGCCGGTGATGACACCGTCGGTGTGAGGCTTCTTCTCCTCCAGACCGAAGCCGGTGGCCCGGTGCCGGCGCAACTGCTCGACCTCACGGAAGGAACCGGCGTCCAGCAGCAGTTCGATACGTTCCCGCGCGGTCAGCTTGCCCTTGGCGTGCTGCGCCGCGGTCGCCTTCTCACTCGGGCCGGCCAGTGCCCGGGCACGGATCTCGTGCAGTTCGGCCACGCGCCCGCGCGCGTCGGTCGGCTCACCCGGCGCCTCATCCAAAACGGTCATGTAGTGACCTTACGAAGCGCACCGGGGATTGCGAGCCGTCGACACCTCACAGTCTCCGGGGCATTTTCCTGGTACCACTGAACAGAACCATGCGGGCAGGAGGGCGTTCTGACTGCTCAGAGGGCTTTTCCCTTGTAGAGGTCGCACAAAGAGGCCGGGTGAGAGCCACCTCACATTCATGCGGGGCGCATGCCTCCCCCGGGGTGACGCGCAGCCGCAGCCGGGGGGCGGTGGCCAGGATTGCCATGGAGTCCGGGGCCTTCGGCACCGCCCGGACCGGACGGTCCCAGACGATCTCCGCCGGTTGACCCGTTCGGGTCGGCCCGCTCGGGCAGAGGGTAGCGGTACGGCCCGGAACCCGGAACGTCCGGCCATGTCCCGGCGCTCCCACCGGATCGGCCCGGACCATTCGGGTGCGTGTCGCGGGCCCGGCCCGGGCGGGCGCACGCTGCGGCCGGTACGCGGCGGACGGGCACGCGGCGGGCACCCTGGGCGGCGCGCGGACGGTTGCCGTCGGGCGCGGCTCCCGGGGCGGGTCCGCGGGGTCAGCCGAAGCGGTTGAGGAGGGTGCGGTAGACGTTCGGGGCGAGGGCGCGCACCCGGGCGGGGAGGGTCAGCCAGCCGGGGACGTAGGTGTCGTCGCGGGCCTGGGAGACGGCGTCCCAGACTGCGGCCGCGACTCGGCCGGGCGAGGTGGGGCGGGGGTGTGCGCGGTGGTACGGCCTGCCGCGGCGGGCGAAGAAGCCCGTCTCGACGGGGCCGGGCACGACGAGGGTCACCCCCACCCCCGTACCGCGCAGTTCCTGCCGGAGCGCCTCCGCGAACGCGGCGAGTCCCGCCTTGGCGGCGGAGTACACCGCCTCCTCCCGTACGCCCACACAGCCGGCCACCGAGCCGACGAGCACCACCCGGCCCCCGCCGGCCGCGACCATGGCGGGGAGCACCTCGCGCACGAGGTGCAGGGTGGCGTTGAGGTCCAGGAACAGCACCCGGTCGATGTCGGTGTGCGGCATGCTCAGGAACGGCCCGGCCCAGCCGATCCCGGCCCCGGCGACCAGCACGTCGATCCGGTCGCTCTTGCGCAGGGCGGCCTGTGCCAGCAGCCTCGCCCCGTCCGGGGCGGCGAGGTCGGCGGGCAGGAGGACCGCCGAGGTGCCGGCCGCCGTCTCCTCGAGCCGGCGCCGGTCCCGCCCGCTGAGCAGCAGGTGCCAGCCCCCGGCGGAGAAGCGCCGCGCGATGGCCGCTCCGATGCCGGAGGACGCGCCGGTGACGAGGGCGACGCGGCGGTCCGTGCGCGGTGGCCCGTGTCCGCGCGCCGACGCCGGTGCGGAAGCGGCGGGGGCGGAAGCGGCGGTGGAGGCGGCGGCACCGCGGGCGGGGCCCGCCGGAGGGTCGTAGGTGGAGCCGGAGCCGGTGGTGGTCACGAGACGGTCTCCCATGCGCTGTCGCTGCGGGTCCTCGTCATCCAGGACACCCCCGGTCCGTCGCACCCCGCCAGTGCTGGAGCCCGTTCGCCCGGCCGGGCCCGCCCGGCCCGGCCCCTGCCGCTTCCCCGGTCAGCGGGCGGTGGCCGGGCGCCGTGCGGGGCGGGTGCGCCGCGCCGCAGGACCACTCCTGCGTGCCAGGGATGCGCCCAGGCGGGCGAATGGGACGTACGGGTCCGGTTCAGCCGGGTTACGAAGGGGACACCCTTCCGTACCCGGTCCGTCCGGCCCCTCGTGACGAGGTCACCCATGCGTCTGCTGCTCGTCCATCCCAGCGCCCTGATGTACTCCGAGATCTTCCTCCGGCTCGAACCCCTGGGCCTCGAGCGGGTGGCGGGTGCCGCCCGCGCGGCCGGGCACGAGGTCCGCGTCGTCGACCTCCAGGTGACGGGCGTCAGGCGGCTGCGCGACGAGGTGCGGTCCTTTCGTCCGCAGGCGCTGGGCATCTCCCTGAACTACCTGGCGAACATCCCGGAGGCGATCGCGCTCGCCGCGCGGGTGAAGCAGGAGGTGCCGGGCTGCTTCGTGTTCTTCGGCGGGCACAGCGTCTCCTTCGTCGCCGAGGAGGTCGTCGCGCAGGCGGAGGGCGCCGTCGACGCCGTGGTCCGCGGGGAGGGGGAGACGGCCGTCGGACCGCTGCTGGAGGCGGTGCGCGACGGCGGTGTGGACGGCGTGCCGGGCGTCGTCACGGCCTCCGGACGCGGCCCCGCGCCGCTGATGCTGCACAGTATCGACACCCCGCTCCCGGCCCGTGACCTGATGCGCAACCGGCGCCGCTACTTCATCGGCGAACTCGACCCGTGCGCCTCGATCGAGTTCACCCGCGGCTGCCCCTGGGACTGCTCGTTCTGCTCCGCGTGGACGTTCTACGGCCGCAGCTACCGCAAGGCAACGCCCGAGGGGGCGGCGGAGGACCTGGCGAGGATCCGTGAGCCGAACGTGTTCATCGTGGACGACGTGGCCTTCATCCGGCCGGAGCACGGCAACGCCATCGCCGCCGAGGTGGAGCGGCGCGGCATCCGCAAGCAGTACTACCTGGAGACCCGTTCCGACGTCCTGCTGCGCCACCCCGAGGTGTTCGAGCGGTGGGCGCGGCTGGGGCTGCGCTACATGTTCCTCGGCATGGAGGCGATCGACGCCGAGGGGCTCGACCTGTACCGCAAGCGGGTCAGTCCGGACGAGAACCTGAAGGCCCTGGAGACGGCCCGCCGGCTCGGCATCAAGGTCGCCATCAACCTGATCGTGGACCCGGCCTGGGACGAGGAACGCTTCCGGGTGGTGCGGGAGTTCGCGCTGGCCGTGCCGGAGATCGTGCACTTCACCGTGATGACGCCGTACCCCGGCACGGAGATCTGGCACACCGAGTCGCGCCGGCTCACCACCCGCGACTACCGCCTCTTCGACATCCAGCACGCGGTGGTGCCCACGACGCTGCCGCTGGAACGCTTCTACGAGGAGCTGGTGCGCACCCAGGCGGTCATCAACCGCAAGCACCTGGGGGTGCGCACGGCGTTCGGCGCGGCGCGCGTGCTCGCCCGCAACCTCGCGCACGGGCAGACGAATTTCGCCCGCATGCTGTGGAAGTTCAACCAGGTGTACAACCCGCGCCGGCAACTGGCCGACCACGCGCGCCCGGTCCGCTACGAGCTGCCGCTCCCGCAGCGCCTCGACGTCGGCGACCGGCGGAAACTGTACGTGCACACGCGGGGCGGGACCCAGGGCGCGCCGGCGCGCCGGGCACCGGACTAGGCCGCGGCCGGGGGCTGTCGCCGCCGTGGGGATCGCCGTCCTCTCCTCGCTCGCCGCCGGGATGTGCTTCGCCGTCGCCGGGGTGATGCAGCAGTGGGTGGCGTCGGCACGGCCGGACACGGAGGCGCTCAGGGCACGGCTGCTGGGGCGTCTGGCGCGGGATCCGCTGTGGCTGGGCGGGATCGGGCTCGCCGTGGTGGCGTACGGGTTCCAGTCGCTGGCGCTGGCGTTCGGTCCGCTGAGCCTGGTGCAGCCGCTGATCGTCGCCGAACTGATCTTCGCCGTCCCGCTGTCGGCACGGGTGCACCGGCTGCGGCTGGGCCGACGGGAGTGGTCGGGCACGCTCGCGGTGGCGGCGGGTCTGGCGCTGGCGCTGGTCTCCGCCCGCCCGCACGGCGGCGACCCGCGGGCGGCCGGGCTGTCGGCGTGGCTGGTGACCGTCGGCGCGATCGCGGCCGTGGTCTGCGGTGCCCTCGCGGCGGCCCGCGTGGCGACGGGTCCCCGGCGGGCCTCGGCGACGGCGCTCGCCGCCGGGGCGGTCATGGGCACCCAGTCCGTGCTGCTGGCCGCGACGGTGGAGCGGCTCCGGCACGGGCCCTTCACGGCCCTGACCGCCTGGCAGACCTACGCGCTCGTCGCGGCCAGCGCGGGCGGTCTGCTGCTCATCCAGAGCGCGTTCCAGCAGGGCCCGCTGGCCGCGAGCATGCCCGTCCTCGACGCGACGGAACCGGTGGTCGCGGTGACCGTGGGCGTGTTCCTCCTCGACGAGTCGATCCGGACGGGTCTGCCGGTCTCGGTGGTCACCGTGGCGGGGCTTGCGCTGGTGGCGGCGGGGATCGCGGCCCTGGACACGTCGCCGGTGATCGCGGCGGCCCACGGACGGCACCGGACCGGCGACGGGTGACGGACGGTCACGGGGCGTGGGTGACGGGCCGGCGCGGGGCCCACGGGCGCGCCGACGGAGTCACGTGCCCCGTGACCGGGGGTGCGGGCGCGGGCCGGGGTGCGTGCGGGCGGGAAAAGGGAGCAGGGCGCACGTTCCGGGCGCGGGTCCGGGGTGGATCACGGCGCACGCTCCGGGCGCGTGGAGGTGCGGGAGCCGGGGTGGCGAGGGGCGGGGGCCGGGGGTGTCCAGACCGGAAGGAGGTCCTCCTCGAGTACGCGGTCCCAGGTGGGGTGGGTGGTCCTGGACGTCACCGCGGCACGTCGCCGTACCGCCTCCCGTGCGGCGGGGTGCTCGACCAGGGGGCGCAGGGCGTCCGCCCAGGCCGACGGGTCGTCGGCAGGGACGACGATGCCGTCCCTGCCGGGGGCGGCCAGCCAGCGGGTGGTGTGCGCGCCCTCGGGCAGGACGACCGCCAGTCCGCTCGCCATCGCCTCGGCGACGACGTTGCCGCTGGTCTCCGTGCGGGACGGAAAGGCGAAGATGTCGCAGCCCGCGTACACCCGCGCCAGCCGGTCCTGCGGCAGCGGCCCGAGCAGGGTGACGTCCGGGCCGAGGGTACGGCGCACGGCGTTCTCCTCCGCACCCGTCCCCGCCGTGACCAGGTGTGCGGCGCCGCCGCGTGCGCGCAGCAGCCGGAGGCTCTCGGTCAGCAGGGGCACGCCCTTGGTGGCGTCCAGCCGGCCGGCGAACAGCACCAGCGGGCGGTCGGCCGGCACGCCGTACTCGCGCACCAGACGGGCACGTGCGGCGGGGTCGGGCCGGAAGAGGGCGTGGTCGATGCCGCGCCGCAGCAGGACGACCCGGTCGGGGCCGAGGGCGCGGCCGAGTTCCGCGCGCCCTTCCGGGGTGGGGACCAGCACGCGTTCGCAGTGGTCCAGGAGGCGGTCGCGGCGCCGGCGCAGCCGGTTCTCCACCCGGTCCGCGAACAGGTCGTCCACGGCCGGATGGGTTCCGGGCAGCCACCGCCGGGCGAGGTAGCGGGCGTAGACGGAGGACAGCAACGGCACGTCGGTGTGCACCGAGGCGATCAGCCGTGGCCGGGCGGCGGACCGGCGGGCGGCTCGGCGGTCGAGCCGTACGGCCGTGGCGGCGAACGCGAAACTGTGGGTGAGGTGCCAGACGTCGTGGCGCGGCAGCAGGACCGCGAGGCGCGGGTGCCAGGGCGCGAGGTCGCAGACGTCCTCGGCGCCCTCGGCCGACCGCATCGCCGCCGAGCTGAGCACCGGCCGGAGCATGACGAGGCGGACGTGCGGCGCCAGGTGCTCGACCCGCTCCCGCTCGCCGAGGAAGTAGACGGTGAGGTCGAGCGGTGTGCCTCCGGGGCAGGTGGGAACGCGTTCAGGGAGGTGGGTCGCACTCTGCGCGAAGTGCTCCCAGCACTTCACCTGGCCGCCGGACGTGTCGCGCCGCAGCAGCTCCACCAGGACCGCCACCGAAGGCACGAGCGGCGAGTACCACGCGTTCCGCCGGCCCAATCGCGACACTCTTCCAAAAGATGTTGAACATTGAAGGGAATGGGTCTACGGTGGGGCTTGTTCAGTTAGTTGAACATTCAATTTGATCTCCCAGGAGGAAACCATGGGCATCTTCGGCCGCAAGCACGACGAGAGCGCCACCGCGACCACCGCCACGGCGGTGAGCCCCGACCTCGCCGCGCTCACCGGCGAGTACACGATCGACCCGGCGCACACCACGATCGGCTTCGTCGCCCGCCACGCGATGGTGACGAACGTCAAGGGCAGCTTCCAGGACTTCACCGGCACGCTGCACCTCGACGGTTCCGACCCGTCCAGGTCCACGGCCACCATCGACGTGGTGATGGACAGCATCGAGACGGGCAACGCCGACCGCGACGGCCACCTCAAGAGCTCGGACTTCTTCAAGACGGACGAGTTCCCGACGATGACCTTCCGCACCACCGAGGCGGAGGCCCTCGGCGGCGACGACTACCGCATCACCGGTGACCTGACGATCCTCGGCACCACCAAGCCGCTCACCATCGACCTCAAGTTCAACGGCGCCGCGACCGACCCCTTCGGCAACCAGCGCGTCGGCTTCGAGGGCAAGGCGGAGATCCTGCGCTCCGAGTGGGGCCTGACCTGGAACGCGGCGCTGGAGACGGGCGGCGTCCTGGTCTCCGACAAGATCAAGCTGAACTTCGACATCTCGGCGATCCGCAAGGCCTGACCGCCACCCGGCGCCCACCCGGCGCCTCCCTGAGCGCGCCCGCCCCCATCCCGCACGGGAGGGGCGGGCGCTCGGCGTGCGTCCACGCGTCCGCGGGCGTCACCACCGGCCCGGGCGGCCGGCGGCCGCTCAGAAGCCTCCGCCGAAGTCGCCCCCGCCTCCGAAGTCGCCGCCGCCGAAGCCGCCGCCGAAGTCTCCGGGGTCGAAGTCCGCGCCCGATACGTCGCCGCCCCCGTAACCGCCGAAGTCGCCGTAGCCGGCTCCGTAGTCGGAGGCGTAACCGGGACCGGCCATCATGCCGCCGAGCATGGTGCCGACGAGCAGGCCGGGCAGGAGGCCTCCTCCGAAGTAGCCGCCGGCCCAGGGGCCGTAGGCGGGGCCGGCCTCCCAGTAGGGGCGGCGGCCGTAGTCGGTGTCGACCTCGCGGACGGCGGGTTCGACGCCGTCGGCGAGGCGGGCCCGGTCGGCCGCGCACACCGGGACCTCGCGCTCGGCCCCGCCCGGGGGCGTCCAGGTCGCGTCGGCGACCGAGGGGCCGTGCCGCGGGTCGAAGAAGCACGGCGGGCGGCGCTCCGGAAGCGGCCGTCCCGCGCGGCGGGCGTCGAGCCGGGCCAGGGCGAAGCGGCCGTCCTCCACCGCCTGGGTGACGGCCCGGACGTCCTCCGGTTTGCTGGCCGCGGCCATGTACGACTTGGACTGCTCGTAGGCGTCCAGCGCGTGCTCGTAGTCCGCGCGCATCGCGTCGTCCGCGCCGGGTTCGCCCGGGTGGAAGTCGAGGCGGTCGAGCTCCTCGCCGAAAGCGGTGATGTCCTCGTCGACCACGACCCGCAGCTTCTCCAGCGCGGCCCGCTGCTCCTCCTCGTGGCGCCGCCGGTTGCGGCGGGAGACGGCGTACACGCCCGCGCCGCCGGCCGCCACCAGCGCGCCGACGGTGATCAGCCCGCCGACGGGGACGTCACCGGACCCGTCGCTCCAGGAGCCCGGGGCCCCGCCGCCGGTGTTGCGCAGCGCGTTGTCGACGAAGTCGTTGAGCTGGGCCTTGGCGTCCCCGGTGCCCTGCACGGACGCCACCAGGTTCCGTACGCCCTGGGCGCTCAGCACGCTGCTGTCGGCCCGGGCGTCGAACTCGTCGCCGAGCCGGATGCCGTACAGACCGGTGACGCCGGTCTCGGTGCGCAGGTTCCGGAAGAGGTCCTGCGTCGGGTAGCCCGCCGGGAGGACGGCGACGAAGACGGGTTTGTCCGCGTCCTCGATCTTGGCGGCGAGGGCCTCGGCGTCGGACTGCGCGAGGATGTCCCGGGCCTCGGGATCGACGTAGACGGGGCTCTCGCGGAGCTTCTCGGCGATGACCGAGACGTCCGTGGCCGCCTGCGCCCCCGGCGCACCGGCCATCAGGACCGCCAGAGCGGCGGCCACCGGCACGATCAGGAGGCGTACGAAAGTACGCGTCAGCGCGGCCTTCATATCTTCGAAGCTACCCGAAGCGGGCCGGAAACGGACATCCGGGCCGGCAGAGGATTCCGTTGTCCCTCTGCCGGGACCGCATGGGGGGTAACTAGGCCGCGGGCTCCACGCCGGCCCGCAGCAGTCCGTACGTGTACGCGTCCTCCAGGGCCTGCCAGGACGCGGCGATGACGTTGTCCGCGACGCCCACCGTGGACCACTCCCCCGCCCCGTCGGACGTGGAGATCAGGACCCTGGTCGTCGACTGCGTGCCGTGCTTGCCCTCCAGGATGCGGACCTTGTAGTCGACCAGCTCCAGCTTGGCCAGCTGGGGGTAGATCTTCTCCAGGGCGACGCGCAGGGCGCGGTCCAGGGCGTTGACCGGGCCGTTGCCCTCCGCCGTGGCGACGATGCGCTCGCTCTTGGCCCACAGCTTGACGGTGGCCTCGTTGGCGTGGCTGCCGTCGGGGCGGTCCTCGACGATCGCGCGCCAGGACTCGACCTCGAAGTACGTCAGCGGCCTGCCCTCGGCCTCCGTGCGCAGCAGCAGCTCGAAGGAGGCATCGGCGGCCTCGTAGGTGTAGCCCTTGAGCTCACGCTCCTTGACCCGCTCCACGACCCGGCCGACCAGCTCCCGGTCGCCACCGAGGTCGATGCCGAGTTCCTTGCCCTTGAGCTCGACGGAGGCGCGCCCGGCCATGTCGGAGACCAGCATGCGCATGGTGTTGCCGACCTGCTCGGGGTCGATGTGCTGGTACAGGTCCGGGTCGACCTTGATCGCGGAGGCGTGCAGGCCCGCCTTGTGGGCGAACGCGGAGACACCGACGTACGGCTGGTGCGTGGACGGGGTGAGGTTGACGACCTCGGCGATGGCGTGCGAGATGCGGGTCATCTCGCGCAGCCGGCCCTCCGGGAGGACCTTCTTGCCGTACTTCAGCTCCAGGGCCGCGACGACCGGGAACAGGTTGGCGTTGCCGACCCGCTCGCCGTACCCGTTGGCGGTGCACTGCACATGGGTGGCGCCCGCGTCGACGGCGGCGAGGGTGTTGGCGACCGCGCAGCCGGTGTCGTCCTGGGCGTGGATGCCGAGCCGGGCGCCGGTGTCGGCGAGCACGGTGGAGACCACGGCCTGGATCTGCGCCGGGAGCATGCCGCCGTTGGTGTCGCACAGGACGACGACGTCGGCGCCGGACTCGGCGGCGGCGCGCACCACCGACGTCGCGTAGTCGGGGTTGGCGCGGAAGCCGTCGAAGAAGTGCTCGCAGTCGACGAACACGCGGCGGCCCTGCCCCTTGAGGAAGGACACCGTGTCGCGGATCATCGCCAGGTTCTCGTCGAGGGTGGTGCGCAGCGCGAGTTGCACATGGCGGTCGTGGGACTTCGCGACCAGCGTGATCACCTGCGCGCCGGAGTCGAGCAGCGCCCTGACCTGCGGGTCCTGCTCGGCAGTGGTACCGGCGCGGCGGGTGGCGCCGAAGGCGACCAGCACCGCGTGCCGGAACTCGATCTCCTGCTGGGCGCGGGCGAAGAACTCGGTGTCCCGGGGGTTCGCGCCGGGCCAGCCGCCCTCGATGAAGCCCACGCCGAACTCGTCCAGGTGCCGTGCGATGGCCAGCTTGTCGGCGACGGTGAGGTTGATGCCCTCACGCTGGGCGCCGTCACGCAGGGTGGTGTCGAAGACGTGGAACGAGTCGTCGGGCTCGCTGGTTGCGGTCATGGTCTGAAGGCTCCTGAGTTGATCTCGGTCTACCGGAATGACCGGTTCCACCGTTCCCCCATGGTCCCGCGCGCCCGGTTCCCGGCCGCGGGTGGGGCCTGGAAACAGAAAAACCTCTCGCGGGTGCGAGAGGTCTGCGCGCGGGTCGAGGACGACGGTGTCCGCCCGTACCGTGTCGTACGTGCGGTCACTGCGGACCGGCGCGCCTGCTGCCAATAATCGTGGCGAACGAGAGCACGGGGGAAGTGTGGCACAAGCAGCCCCCGTGCTCACGATCCGTCTCAGGATGCGGGCGGTGGGTGTTCAGCACCGGCGGCGGACGAAGCCGGCGTGGGGGCCGCCGGCGTCGTCCGGCACGAGGCGGGGGTCGTGCCCGGGCGACGCCGGCTCCGCGTCCCCCGCACGACCGGTCCGGTGCCGGGCGTGACGCGCCCGCGGCAGTCAGGCCGGCCCGCGGGAGGCGTAGGCCGGCCGGACCGGTCCCGCGTGACGCGTACGGCCCCCGGGTGCGGCCCGGGGCGGTCAGGCCAGCCGGTCGAGCGCCCTCTGGAATGCGGCGGCGTGCCGGGCCTCGTCCCCCGCGGTGTCGCGGAAGAAGCGGGCGGCGGCGGTGTCACCGACGGCGGTGGCCCGCTCGGCGAACTCCGGGTACACCACGGTCGCCTCGTGGCGTTCACCGGCGATGGCCTTGCTCAGGTCGTCCTTGGCGCCGCGCACCAGACCGGCCAGGACCGCCTCGCCTGCGAAGTGCTCCCGCAGTTCGACCTCGGCCGTGCCCTCCCACAGGCGGGCCAGCGCCGGACGCCCGGTCTGCCGGGCGTGGGCGGCGAAGATCCTGTACTTGGCGTGGGCGAGCGCCTCACCGTGCATGGCGGTGTCCAGGTTGGCCCTGGTGCGGGCGGCCTTCACCTTCGGCGGCCCCGCGGGGACCTCGACCGTGTCGGCCACCGGCGGTGCCGGGACGGTTCCGCCGCCCGTGGTCACGGCCTCCAGGGCCGCGCGGAAGGCGTCGCGGTGGCGGCCCTCGTCCGCGGCGATCTCGCTGAAGAGCTCCGCGGCCTCGAGGTCGCCGTCCTGCCGGGCCTGGTCGGCGAAACGGCGGTACATGACCTGGTGCTCGTAGGTCTCGCCGTCGATGGCCTGACGCAGGTTGGCCGCGTTGGATCCGACGGTTCCGGCCAGGCCGGCCGCCTCGCGCAGGTGCTCGTTCAGCTCGGTCCGTGCGGTGGAGCGGAAGAGCCGGGCGACGGCCGGCAGGCCCTGGCGGCGGGCCTCGGCGGCGAAGAGGCCGTAGGAGGCGTAGGCGTACGCCTCGCCCTGCATGGCCGTGGCCAGGTCGGCGAGCGTCTGCGCGTGCAGGGCCCGACCGGAGGTGTGCGGAGCCGGAGGCGCTCCGCCGGCCGGGGCAGCAAGGGCCGGCGCCGCCGGAACGACGGCGGCCAGCGCACACAGACCCACTGCGAGCGTACGTATCGGACGATGGGACACGAGAAGGCTCCTTCCGGGGCGACGCGCACCCTTCTGGGCGCGGACGCTCCTCATGTCACCCGCTCGCGCACACCCCCGCCCCTTCACGTCACCCACCCGGGTGAACACGCAGCGTCACCGGGGGCCGGATCCCGGTGACCCGACGTGTCGGGGCCTAGCCCAGCTTGTGCATCCAGCCGTGCCGGTCCTCGGCCGTGCCCCGCTGGATGTCGAGGAGCGCCTGACGCAGCCGGAGGGTGACCTCACCGGGCTCGCCCCCGCTCTGCTGCCACTGGGTGCCGTCCCGCTTCACGGTTCCGACCGGGGTGATGACGGCCGCCGTACCGCAGGCGAAGACCTCGGTGAGGCTGCCGTTCTCCGAGTCGCGCTGCCACTGCTCGGCGGAGACCCGCTCCTCGACCGCCTCGTACCCGAGGTCGCGGGCGACGCCCAGCAGGGAGTCACGGGTGACGCCCTCCAGGATCGAGCCGGTCAGGGTGGGCGTCACGATCCTGTCGCCGTACACGAAGTACAGGTTCATGCCGCCCAGTTCCTCGACCCACTTGTGCTCCACGGCGTCGAGGTAGCAGACCTGGTCGCACCCCTTGGCCGCGGCCTCGGCCTGGGCGAGCAGGGAGGCCGCGTAGTTGCCGCCGGTCTTGGCGTCACCCATGCCGCCGGGGACGGCGCGGACCCGGTCCTCGGAGACCCAGATGGAGACCGGCTTCACCCCGCCGGGGAAGTACGCGCCGGCCGGCGAGGCGATGACCAGGAACAGGTATTCGTTGGCCGGCTTCACTCCGAGCCCGACCTCGGTCGCGATCATGAACGGACGCAGGTAGAGGGACTCCTCGCCGCCGTGCGCCGGCACCCACGCCTTGTCCTGGGCGACGAGCGCGTCACACGCCTCGATGAAGGTCTCGACCGGCAGTTCGGGCATCGCGAGCCGCTTGGCGGAGCGCTGGAAACGCTCGGCGTTCTTCTCGGGGCGGAAGGTGGCCACGGAGCCGTCGGGCTGGCGGTAGGCCTTGAGGCCCTCGAAGATCTCCTGCGCGTAGTGCAGCACGGTGGTCGCCGGGTCGAGGGAGATCGGCGCGTACGGGACGAGCTGGCCGTCGTGCCAGCCGCGGCCCTCGGTCCACTTGATCGTCACCATGTGGTCGGTGAAGTGGCGGCCGAATCCGGGGCTGGTCAGGATCGCCTCGCGCTCTGCGTCCGAGAGCGGGTGGGCCGAGGGCTTGAGCTCGATCGTGGGCGTCGTCATGAGTGGTTGTCCTTCACCGGTTGTAGTGACGGGCCGCGCTCACGCCCGTACGGCCGGTGGCCAGTACCAGGTCGTCCGAGCATTCCCTCATTCCGCGGCTCCGCGTTCGATTATCGCCCGGAGGCTGTCGCGGAAGAAACAGGGTGAATGCGGCCCGGTGGTCGATGGTGGCACCCGGCGGGGACAGGGGGAAGCCGCCGGGCGCGGATGCGACCCGGCGGCGGGGGGGGCGTGCGCGCCGGACACCGCCGAGCAGGCGGGAGTTCGGCGGCAGGCCCCGGGTGTCGAGGGGCGCCGGGTCAGCCGGCTACTCGCGCGGCGAGCGCGTCGCCGATCTCCGAGGTGCTGCGGGCGGGCAGGGCGCCGCGCTGCGCGAGGTCGGCGGAGACGGCCTCCTCGATCCGGGCGGCCTCGGCGTCGTGACCGAGGTGGCGCAGGAGGAGGGCGACGGACAGGACCGTGGCGCTGGGGTCGGCCTTGCCCTGGCCGGCGATGTCCGGGGCCGAGCCGTGCACGGGCTCGAACATGGACGGGAACTCGCCGGAGGGGTTGATGTTCCCGCTCGCGGCGACACCGATGCCGCCGGAGACGGCCGCGGCGAGGTCGGTGATGATGTCACCGAAGAGGTTGTCGGTGACGATGACGTCGAAGCGGGCCGGGTCGGTGACGAGGTAGATCGTCGCGGCGTCGACGTGGATGTAGTCGGTGGTGACCTCGGGGTACTCCTCGGCCACCTTGGTGAAGACGTTCGTCCACAGGTGGCCGGCGAACGTCAGCACGTTGTTCTTGTGGACCAGCGTGAGCTTCTTGCGGGGCCGGGCCTGGGCGCGGGCGAAGGCGTCGCGGACCACGCGCTCGACACCGAAGGCCGTGTTGACGGAGACCTCGGTGGCCACCTCGTGCGGCGTGCCCTTGCGGATGGTGCCGCCGTTGCCCGTGTACGGCCCCTCGGTTCCCTCGCGGACGACGACGAAGTCGATCGCGGGCTGGCCGGCGAGCGGGGTGGCGACACCCGGGAGGAGCTTCGACGGACGCAGGTTGACGTGGTGGTCGAAGGCGAAGCGGAGCTTGAGCAGGAAGCCGCGCTCGAGGACACCGGAGGGGACCGACGGGTCGCCGATGGCGCCGAGCAGGATGGCGTCGTGCCGCTTCAGCTCGGCGAGGTCGGTGTCGGTGAGGGTCTCACCGGTGGCGTGGTAGCGCTTGGCGCCGAAGTCGTAGTCCTTGGTCTCCAGCTTCACATCCTGCGGAAGGACGGCGGAGAGGACCTTCAGGCCTTCGGCCACGACCTCCTGGCCGATGCCGTCACCGGGGATCACTGCGAGATTGATGCTGCGAGACATGCGGGCACCCTACTCCTCGTCCCACGGGATGACATACGGCGTCCGGCATGCGGACGCGTGGGCGTGTCAGTGGCCGGTCGAGCCGCCGTTGTCCCTGCGGTCGAGCGCGCGCTGGAGGGCGGCCGCGGCGTTCTTGCGGTCGGATTCGCTGGTGCGGGGGGTGTGGCGGACGCGGCGGCGGACGGTCGTCTCGGCCATGGTGCATCGACTCCTTCGACATGCCTGGAGTACGGACGGGGAGGGGGTTACGAGACGCCGGGTGGGGCGGGGAGCACCGGCCGCAGGGGTTGCCTGCACGGGGCCTTGCTCACGACCGCCATTCGCTTGATCGAGCGAGTCGTTCGGCTTCTACAAAGTTAGGGGAGCCGGCAGCGCCTGTCTGCACAAGTACTCGGACTTCCTACTATCTGAGACGGCAACCCTGAAACTAACCACCATTAATCGGTTGACCGGTTAGAGCAGTCCGTGATGGACTAGCTCCGTAACCACTCATGCAACATTCAGAGGTTAGGGTCGCCGATATGCCCACAGCCCATCGCACCGTCACCGTCCAGGGCCACGAGATCGCCTACCGCGAGGCCGGCCCCGCCGACGCCCCGGTGCTCCTGCTGCTGCACGGCTTTCCCAGCAGTTCGCACATGTTCCGGGACCTGATCCCGCTCCTCGCCGACCGGTACCGGGTCGTCGCCCCCGACCACGTCGGGTTCGGCCGGTCGGCCACACCCCCGCCCACCGACTTCGCGTACACCTTCGAGACGCTGGCCGCGCTCACCGGGGAGTTCACCGAGACGCTGGGACTCGACCGGTTCGCGCTCTACGTGCAGGACTACGGCGCCCCCATCGGGCTGCGCCTCGCCCTGGCCCACCCCGACCGCGTCACCGCGGTCGTCACCCAGAACGGCAACGCCTACGAGGAGGGCCTCGGCAAGGAGGCCTGGGCACCCGTGCTCGACCTCGTCGCGCACCGCACGCCCGAGACCGAGGCCCCGGTGCGTGAGATCTACACGCTCGACGGGATCAAGTGGCAGTACCTGCACGGCGTTCCGGACCCGAGTCTGGTCAGCCCGGACGCCTACGAGCACGACGCGGCGCTCATCGCCCGCCCCGGCCAGGCGGAGATCCAGCTCGACCTGATCTCCGACTACGGGTCCAACATCGCCCTCTACCCGGCCTTCCAGGCGTACTTCCGCGAGAGCCGGGTCCCGCTGCTGGCCACCTGGGGTGCCCACGACGAGATCTTCGTGCCGGCCGGCGCCCTCGCCTTCCAGCGCGACCTGCCGGAAGCTGAGGTCCACCTCCTGCCCACCGGCCACTTCGCCCTGGAGACCCACGCGGACCGGATCGCCGCCCTCATGCGGGACTTCCTCGCCCGCCGCCTCACCCCCTGACAGACACCGGGGCCGGGCCCGTCGAGGACGGCCCGGCCCCGGTGGTACGCGCGGGAGGTCAGCCCATGTGCGGGTACGTGTAGTCGGTCGGCGGGACCAGCGTCTCCTTGATGGCGCGGGTCAGCGTCCAGCGCATCAGGTTCTGCGGGGCACCGGCCTTGTCGTTGGTGCCGGAGGCACGGCCGCCGCCGAAGGGCTGCTGGCCGACGACAGCCCCGGTCGACTTGTCGTTGATGTAGAAGTTGCCGGCCGCGTAGCGCAGCTTGTCCATCGTGTACGCCGCCGCCGCACGGTCGCCTGCGATGACCGAGCCGGTCAGCGCGTAGTCCGACACCGACTCCATCTGGGTCAGCATCTCGTCGTACTTCTCGTCGTCGTAGACGTGCACGGCGAGGATCGGGCCGAAGTACTCGGTGCGGAACACCTCGTTCTCCGGGTCGTCGCACTCGATGACGGTCGGGCGGACGAACCAGCCCTCGGAGTCGTCGTAGGAGCCGCCCGCGACGATCGTGCAGGACGCGTCCTCCTTGGCACGGTCGATGGCGGCCTTGTTCTTGGCGAAGGACCGCTCGTCGATGACGGCGCCGATGAAGTTGGACAGGTCGGTGACGTCACCCATCCTGATGCCGTCGACCTCGGCGGCGAACTCCTCCTTGAAGCCGGAGTTCCAGATCGACGCCGGGACGTAGGCGCGGGAGGTCGCCGAGCACTTCTGGCCCTGGTACTCGAAGGCACCGCGGGTCAGGGCGGTCTTGAGGATCGCGCGGTCGGCACTGGGGTGGGCGACGACGAAGTCCTTGCCGCCGGTCTCGCCGACCAGGCGCGGGTAGGTGCGGTACTTCTCGATGTTGTTGCCGACCGTCTTCCACAGGTGCTGGAAGGTCTTGGTCGAGCCGGTGAAGTGGATGCCGGCCAGGTCCCGGTGCTCCAGTGCGACCTCGGAGACCTCGAGGCCGTCGCCGGTGACGAGGTTGATGACGCCCTTGGGCAGACCGGCCTCCTCAAGCAGCTGCATCAGCAGCACGGCGGCGTGGGTCTGGGTCGGGGACGGCTTCCAGACCACCACGTTGCCCATCAGCGCGGGAGCGGTGGGCAGGTTGGCCGCGATGGCGCTGAAGTTGAACGGCGTGATCGCGTACACGAAGCCCTCGAGCGGGCGGTGGTCGAGGCGGTTCCACACGCCCGGGGAGTTGGCCGGGGGCTGCTCGGCGAGGATGCCGCGCGCGTAGTGGACGTTGAAGCGCCAGAAGTCGACCAGCTCGCAGGGGCTGTCGATCTCGGCCTGCTGAGCCGTCTTGGACTGGCCCAGCATGGTGGAGGCGGCGATGGTCTCGCGCCACGGGCCGGCCAGCAGCTCGGCAGCCCGCAGGATGATCGCCGCGCGGTCGTCGAAGGACATCGCGCGCCAGGCGGGCGCGGCGGCGAGGGCCGCGTCGATGGCGTCCCGGGCGTCCTGCTGGGTGGCGTTGGCGTACGTGCCCAGGCGGGCCTTGTGGTGGTGCGGCTGCACGACGTCGAAGCGCTCGCCGCCGCCCATCCGCTTCTCGCCGCCGATGGTGCAGGGCAGGTCGATGGGGTTGTCGGCCAGCTCCTTGAGCTTGGCCTCCAGCCGGGCACGCTCGGGCGTCCCGGGAGCGTAGCCGTGCACCGGCTCGTTGACGGGGGTGGGGACCTGGGTCACAGCGTCCATGGGTGGCGTAACTCCTTGTCGTGAGCGGTGTGGTCTCAGCCCTTGGTGATCATGCTGCGCAGGAAGAAGCTCAGGTTCGCCGGCTTCTCCGCCAGACGCCTCATGAAGTAGCCGTACCAGTCGGTGCCGTAGGCCGTGTAGACGCGCATGCGGTGGCCCTCGGCGGCCAGCCGCAGGTGCTCGTCGCCGCGGATGCCGTAGAGCATCTGGAACTCGTACTCGTCGGGCTTGCGCCCGGCGGTGCGGGCCAGTTCCTGGGTGATGGAGATCAGACGCGGGTCGTGGGAACCGATCATCGGGTACCCCTCGCCCTCCATCAGCGTCCGCAGGATGCGCACGTACGCCTTGTCGATCTCGTGCTTCTGCTGGTGGGCGACTTCGGCGGGCTCCTTGTAGGCGCCCTTCACCAACCGTACGCGACTGCCGGCCGCGGCGAGGCGGCGCGCGTCCTCCTCGGTGCGGAAGAGGTAGGCCTGGATGACGCAGCCCGTCTGCGGGGCGTCCTTGCGCAGCTCCTCGTGGATGGCGAACATCGAGTCGAGGGTGGTGTGGTCCTCGGCGTCCAGCGTGACGGTGGTGCCGATCTCGGCCGCGGCCTCGACGACCGGGCGGACGTTGGCGAGCGCCAGCTCGTGGCCGCCGGGGAGGGCCTGGCCGAACATCGACAGCTTCACCGACATCTCGGCGCGGGTGCCGAGCTCCAGCGGCTTCAGCCGGTCGATCAGCTCCAGGTACGCGTCGCGCGCGGCGGCGGCCTGCCCGGGAGTGGTGATGTCCTCGCCGACGACGTCCATGGTGAGTTCCAGGCCCTTGCCGGTGAGCTCCTGGATGATCGGCAGGATCTCGTCGACGGTCTCGCCGGGGATGAAGCGGTCGACGACCTGCTTGGTCACCGGGGCCGCCGAGATCAGGCGTCGCATCCGGTCGCTGCGCGACGCGGCGAGAATCACGGGACCCAGCACGGGGCACCTCCACGAGTGCATGAGGCCGTCACCCGACGTCCCGGGTACGGCACGGAGAACCACCGTGAAACCTAAGGATGACCCCGATCCTGGGCCATCGACACCTGTCACGCATCCGTGCCGGAGATCTCAGACAGATGTATGAAGGCTGCCGGATGTGCGACACAATGCCCGGGTGACGTCGGAACACCGGGACGACTACCAGGAGCTGGTGGACGAGATCTCCGAGCTGCTGGGCGCTCCGGCGACCCTGGAGAACCGGGATTTCGAGCTGATCGCGTTCGGGGCGTACGACAGCGAGGGCGACCTCGATCCGTCGGCGCTGGACCCCGTGCGCACCCGCTCGATCCTGACCCGCCGTTCGACCGCCGCCGTCCGCGCCTGGTTCGAGGGCTTCGGCATCACGCGCGCGACGGGCCCGGTACGCATTCCGCGCACCCCGGAGGCGGGCGTGCACCGCGGACGCGTCTGTCTGCCGGTACGCCACAGGGGAGTCGTCCTCGGTTACGTCTGGCTGCTCGACTACGACCCGGGCCCCTCACCGCAGCAACTGGACGCGGCCATGCGGGTGACGGCGCGGATCGGGGCCCTGCTCGCGGACGAGGCCCAGCACGGCGCCGACCTCACCCGCGAACTGCGGGCGGTGCTGACCGCGGAGCGGGACTGGCAGAGGGAGATGGCGGTCGCCGAGCTGCGCACCGCACTCGGCGACCGCGCCGACGGTCCGCACACGGTGGTGTGCGTCGCGCCCTGGCCCTCCGCCGGCCCCGACGACGCCCCGTCGGTCCGTACCGTGCCGGGCGCGACGGCGCTGTGCACCCTGCCGTGGGGTGCCGGGGGTTCCGGGGGTGCCGGTGGGGCCGGGGGTGCCTCCCACGCCCCTGAGGCAGTGGGGGGTGGCCTGTCCCTGGCCCTGCTGCTGCGACTGCGCTCGACGGACGCGCCGGCCCCGGCGACGTCGGCGGCCTCCCGGCTGCTGGAGCGCGCCGGGGACGGCGGCCCCCCGCGGGCGGCCGGGATCGCCGCGCCCCGCGCGGGCCTCGCCGACCTGGGCAGGGCCTGGGAGGAGGCCTCGGCGTCGGCGCGGGCGGCACTGGCCGAACCCCGGCTCGGTCCGGTCGCCCAGTGGGCGTCGATCGGCCCCTTCCGGCTGCTGACCGCGCTGCCCCCCGCGGCCGCCCGCGATCCCGCCGTCAGCCCGCTGCTCTCCCCCGCGCAGACGGAACTGGCCCGCACCGCCGAGGTCTACCTCGACCGCGCGGGCCAGGCCGGTCGCGCGGCGGCCGAGCTGGGCATCCACCGGCAGACCCTCTACTACCGCCTGTCCCGGATCGAGCAGCTCACGGGCCTGGACCTGGACGACGGGGAGGACCGCCTGCTGCTGCACATGGCGCTCAAGGCGCACCGTCTGCGGCGGCCGCCCCGATCACCCGGCGAAGGCCGGCGGTGAGCTGTGCGGCGTCGGGGGCGGTGCCCGGGTCGAAGGTCCACTGGGCGATGAGGCCCGTCATCAGCGTCACGTAGAACATGCCGAGGGTGTCCGCGGTCTCGTCGGACACGTCCTCCTCCCGGCCGCCCATCAGCAGCGGAACCAGTCCGCGCCCGGCCTCGCGCTGCGCCGCAGCGAGACGGTCGCGCACCTCCGGGAGCCGGTAGCCGAGGGCCAGGACCTCCATGCTGAGCCGCCACACCGAGCCCGGGTCCTTCATGGTCCCGATGATGTTCGCCCCCACCCGCTCGAACCGCTCCAGGGAGCCCGGCTCGGCACCGTCGACCGTCCCGTCCCCGTCGAAGGCGTCGCCCATCCCCCTGGCGACGGCCGCGCGGGAGGCGTTCACCAGCGGGATGCGGGGCGCCGCGATCGCGGGTGCGGTGCTGCTCCTCGGGGCGGCGGTGCCGGCGGCCGCCGGCCTGCGGCACATCCGGGTGCGTCCGCAGGCGCCCACGGAAAACGCCGGACAGGCTGAGACACTCAGCCCGTCCGGCGTGTGAGGACGGCCCGTTCGGGGTGAACGGGGTTCGGGGGCGGAACCCCCGGGACTCTCAGACCAGGTTGACCGAGCGGGCCGACGTAGCGCCGATCTCGGCCGCCAGCTCGCCCAGCACCCCGGGGGACACCGTGTCGTCGACCGTCAGCACGGCGAGCGCCTCGCCGCCGACCGTCGCCCGGGCGACCTGCATGCCCGCGATGTTGATGCCCGCCTCACCGAGGATGCGGCCCACGGTGCCGACGACACCCGGACGGTCCTCGTAGCGCAGGACGACCATGTGGTCGGCGAGCGCGAGGTCGACGTCGTACTCGCCGACCGCGACGATCTTCTGGACGTGCTTGGGACCGGCCAGCGTGCCGGAGACCGAGATCTCCTCGCCGCCGGAGAGGGTGCCGCGCACGGTGACGACGTTGCGGTGGTCGGCCGACTCCGAGCTGGTGGTCAGCCGGACCTCGACACCGCGCTCCTGGGCGAACAGCGGGGCGTTGACGTAGGAGACCGTCTCGTCGACGACGTCCTCGAAGACGCCCTTGAGCGCGGACAGCTCCAGCACCTTCACGTCGTGCTGGGTGATCTCGCCGTACACCTCGACGTCGAGGCGGACCGCGACCTCACCGGCGAGCGCGGTGAAGATCCGGCCGAGGCGCTCGGCGAGCGGCAGGCCCGGCTTGACGTCCTCGGCGATGACGCCGCCCTGTACGTTCACCGCGTCGGGGACCAGCTCGCCGGCGAGCGCGAGACGCACCGAGCGGGCGACGGCGACACCGGCCTTCTCCTGGGCCTCGTCGGTCGAGGCGCCGAGGTGCGGGGTGCAGACGACCTGGTCGAACTCGAACAGCGGGGAGTCCGTGCACGGCTCCTTGGCGTACACGTCCAGGCCCGCGCCGGCGACCCGGCCCTCCTTCAGCGCCGAGTACAGCGCCTCCTCGTCGACGATGCCGCCGCGCGCGGCGTTGATGACACGCACGCCCGGCTTGACCTTGCGCAGCGCCTCGTCGCCGATCAGACCGAGGGTCTCGGGGGTCTTGGGCAGGTGGACGGTGATGAAGTCGGAGACCTCGAGCAGCTCGTCCAGCGACAGCACCTTGACGCCCATCTGCGCGGCCCGCGCGGGCTGCACGTAGGGGTCGTAGGCGACGACCTTCATGCCGAACGCGGACATGCGCTGGGCGACGAGGGCGCCGATCCGCCCCAGACCCACGACGCCGAGGGTCTTCTCGGCGAGCTCGACGCCCGTGTACTTGCTCCGCTTCCACTCGCCGTTCTTCAGCGCGGCGTTGGCCTGCGGGATGTTGCGCGCGGTGGCGACGATCAGACCACAGGCCAGCTCGGCGGCGGTGACGATGTTCGAGGTGGGGGCGTTGACGACCATCACGCCGGCCTTGGTGGCGGCGGAGACGTCCACGTTGTCGAGACCGACGCCGGCGCGGGCGACGACCTTGAGCCGGCGGGCGGCGGCGATCGCCTCGGCGTCGACCTTGGTGGCCGAGCGGACCAGAATCGCGTCCACCTCGGCGATGGCCGGGAGCAGCTCGGCACGGTCCGCGCCGTTGCAGTGGCGGATCTCGAAGTCCGGGCCGAGGGCGTCGACGGTGGCGGGCGACAGCTCTTCAGCGATGAGTACGACGGGTTTCGAGCTCACGTGAGTCCTCACAAGTCCAATGCGGACGGCCGTCCCGACGGCCGCAGGCGGTGAAGAAGTGCTAGCCGCGTGGAAGACGCACGACGCTGTGGGCCTGACGCGTATGTAGTGCAGCAGTCTAGTGGCGCCGAGGGCGTCGTCTTACGCCGCTGCGGAAGGATCACCCGTCCGTGGGGGGACGGGAGGGACAACGCCGTACCACCGACGTTACCCCGGGTTCGCCCGAAGGGCCGGAGCATGCCGCTCCGGCCCTTCGGGGCGTGAGGCTCAGGCCTCCTCGTCGACCCAGCTCATGAGCTTGCGCAGCTCCTTGCCGGTGGTCTCCAGCAGGTGCTCGGAGTCCTGCTTCTTGTACTCGTTGTACTTCTTCAGACCGCCGTGGTACTCGTCCATCCAGTTCCTGGCGAAGGTGCCGTCCTGGATCTCGGCGAGGACCTTCTTCATCTCGGCCTTGGTGGCGTCGGTGATGATCCGCGGGCCGGTGACGTAGTCGCCCCACTCGGCGGTCTCGGAGATCGACCAGCGCATCTTCTCCAGGCCGCCCTCGTACATGAGGTCCACGATCAGCTTCAGCTCGTGCAGGCACTCGAAGTAGGCGATCTCCGGCTGGTAACCGGCCTCGGTCAGGGTCTCGAAGCCCGCCTTGACCAGCGCGGCGGTGCCACCGCAGAGGACGGCCTGCTCGCCGAACAGGTCGGTCTCGGTCTCCTCGGTGAACGTCGTCTTGATGACGCCCGCGCGGGTACCGCCGATGCCCTTGGCGTACGACAGGGCCAGCGCGAAGGCGTTGCCCGTGGCGTCCTGCTCGACGGCGGCGATGCAGGGAACGCCGCGGCCCTCCTCGTACTGACGGCGCACCAGGTGGCCGGGGCCCTTGGGGGCGACCATGCAGACGTCCACGCCGGCCGGGGGCTTGATGAAGCCGTAGCGGATGTTCAGGCCGTGGCCGAAGAACAGGGCGTCGCCGTCCTTCAGGTTGTCCTTGATGTGCTTCTCGTAGACCTCGGCCTGGATCGGGTCCGGCACGAGGATCATGATGACGTCGGCCTCGGCGGCGGCCTCGGACGGGCTCACCACGCGCAGGCCCTGCTCCTCGGCCTTGGCCCTGGACTTGGAGCCCTCGTGCAGACCGACGCGCACGTCGACGCCGGAGTCGCGCAGCGACAGGGCGTGGGCGTGGCCCTGGCTGCCGTAACCGATGACCGCGACCTTGCGGCCCTGGATGATGGACAGGTCGGCGTCGGCGTCGTAGAACAGCTCGGCCACTTTGGGTTCTCTCCTTGAGTGCAGGTGTTGCGTCCCACCGTATGACGGCGGGGGAAGGGGAAGGTTCGGAGTCTCGGAATACGGGCGGCCGGGTCGCGGCCGGCCGCCCGTTCGGGTCCTACGCCGACCGGTCCAGAGCGCGCAGCGACCGGTCCGTGATGGAACGGGCGCCGCGTCCGATCGCGATCGTGCCGGACTGGACGAGCTCCTTGATGCCGAACGGCTCCAGCATCTTGAGCATCGCGGACAGCTTGTCGCTGCTGCCGGTGGCCTCGATGGTCACGGCCTCCGGGGAGACGTCCACCGTCTTGGCGCGGAACAGCTGGACGATCTCGACGATCTGGGAGCGCGTCTCGTTGTCCGCGCGCACCTTCACCAGAACGAGTTCGCGCTGGACGGCCTGCCCGGGTTCGAGCTCGACGATCTTCAGCACGTTGACGAGCTTGTTGAGCTGCTTGGTGACCTGCTCCAGGGGGAACTCCTCGACGCTCACCACGATGGTGATGCGGGAGATGTCGGGGTGCTCGGTCACTCCGACGGCGAGGGAGTCGATGTTGAAGCCGCGGCGGGAGAACAGGGCGGCGATCCGGGCCAGGATGCCGGGAGTGTTCTCCACCAGGACGGAGAGCGTGTGCTTGGACATGGATCTGCTTCCTTTACGGCTCTCAGTCGTCTTCGTTGTCGCCGAAGTCGGGGCGGACGTCCCGGGCGGCCATGATCTCGTCGTTGGAGGTGCCGGCGGCGACCATCGGCCACACCATCGCGTCCTCGTGGACGATGAAGTCCACGACGACCGGGCGGTCGTTGATCGAGTTCGCCTCCTCGATGACCTTGTCGAGATCGGCCGGGTCCTCGCAGCGGATCGCGTGGCAGCCCATGGCCTCCGACAGCTTCACGAAGTCGGGGACGCGGGTGCCGGCGCTCTTCTCGGTGGTGTCCGCGCCGGGGCCGGAGTGCAGCACCGTGTTGGAGTACCGCTGGTTGTAGAAGAGGGTCTGCCACTGGCGGACCATCCCGAGGGCGCCGTTGTTGATGATGGCGACCTTGATCGGGATGTTGTTCAGGGCGCAGGTGGTGAGCTCCTGGTTGGTCATCTGGAAGCAGCCGTCGCCGTCGATCGCCCACACGGCACGGTCGGGGGCACCCGCCTTGGCGCCCATGGCGGCCGGGACCGCGTAGCCCATCGTTCCGGCGCCGCCGGAGTTCAGCCAGGTGGCGGGCCTGTCGTACTCGATGAAGTGCGCGGCCCACATCTGGTGCTGGCCGACGCCGGCCGCGAAGATCGTGCCCTCCGGCGCCAGCTGCCCGATGCGCTCGATGACCTGCTGCGGGGAGAGCGAGCCGTCCTCGGGCTGGTCGTAACCGAGCGGGTAGGTCTCGCGCCAGCGGTTGAGGTCCTTCCACCAGGCGGTGTAGTCGCCGCGGTTGCCCTCGGCGTGCTCCTTCTGGACGGCCTGGATGAGGTCGGCGAGGACTTCGCGGGCGTCACCGACGATCGGCACGTCGGCGGCGCGGTTCTTGCCGATCTCCGCCGGGTCGATGTCGGCGTGGACGATCTTGGCGTACGGGGCGAAGCTGTCCAGCTTGCCGGTGACGCGGTCGTCGAAGCGGGCTCCGAGGGCGACGATCAGGTCGGCCTTCTGCAGCGCGGTGACGGCGGTGACCGCTCCGTGCATGCCCGGCATCCCCACGTGCAGCTCGTGGCTGTCGGGGAATGCGCCGAGTCCCATCAGGGTGGTGGTGACGGGAGCTCCGGTGAGTTCGGCGAGGACCTTCAGTTCGGCGGTGGCGCGGGCCTTGAGGACCCCGCCGCCGACGTAGAGGACCGGGCGCCTGGCGGCGGTGATCAGCTTGGCGGCCTCGCGGATCTGCTTGGCGTGCGGCTTGGTGACGGGCCGGTAGCCGGGCAGGTCCATGGTGGGCGGCCAGGAGAAGGTGGTCCTCGCCTGGAGGGCGTCCTTGGCGATGTCGACCAGCACCGGGCCGGGGCGGCCGGTGGAGGCGATGTGGAACGCCTGCGCGATCACCCGCGGGATGTCCTCGGCCTTGGTGACGAGGAAGTTGTGCTTGGTGATCGGCATGGTGATGCCGACGATGTCCGCCTCCTGGAAGGCGTCCGTGCCGATCGCCTTGGAAGCGACCTGGCCGGTGATCGCGACCATGGGCACGGAGTCCATGTGCGCGTCCGCGATCGGCGTGACCAGGTTGGTGGCACCGGGTCCCGAGGTCGCCATGCAGACGCCCACCCTGCCGGTGGCCTGCGCGTAGCCCGTGGCCGCGTGGCCGGCGCCCTGCTCGTGCCGGACCAGGACGTGGCGCACCCGGGTCGAGTCCATCAGCGGGTCGTAGGCGGGAAGGATCGCACCGCCGGGAATGCCGAATACGGTGTCGGCGCCGACCTCCTCGAGAGAGCGAATGAGGGACTGCGCACCCGTGACGTGCTCGACGGGGGCGGACTGATGTCCTCCGGATCGGGGCCGCGGCTGCGGGTGATGGGCCCCGGTGGCCTGCTCGGTCATCGGCTTCTCTTCTCGATGCTGAGGGTGTTCTGCGAAGTTCGTGCGGGTTACGCGTGCTGCTCGGCAGGTGCCTGTGCAACAAAAAACCCCTCGTGCCGAAAGGCAAGCGAGGGGAAGCGCGTCGGGTGGTGGCCGCTGAGCGATCTGGCTCAGCGTCAGCCGACGCGCTGTCCAAGTACGAGAATTCGGGTGCGCATGGCACTGACCCTCCCCCCGCCGCACACCCACTGTCAAGTGGGTGGGACGGGAGTCTCATTATGTGAGCGGAGCACCGTACCCGCTTCGAGGACGGCGGTCACTCCCGTGGAGTACACCCCCGGCCCGCCGCCCGTGAGGACGGGCTCGGCCGTCCCGTACGGCACCGGGTAGTGCCCGGCGGCCAGCGCTCTGCGCAGCCGGTACTCGTCCAGCGGCCCGGAGAAGGCCATGCCCTGCCCGTGGGTGCAGCCCATCGCGCGCAGTGCCGCCGCCTGCTCGGGCAGGTCCACGCCGACGGCTACCGACTGCATCCCGAGGTCGGAGGCGATCCGCAGCAGCCCGCTGGTGATCTTGTGCAGCCGCGCGGACTCCACGACGCCGTCGACCAGGCTGCGGTCGAGCTTGAGTACGTCGACGGGGAGCCGCCGCAGGGCCGTGATCGCCGCGACGCCGCCGCCGAAGCCGTCGAGTGCGACCCGGACCCCGAGCCGCTTGAGCACGGCCAGCCGGCGCTCCAGCTCGTCGAGCGGTACCCGGGGGTCGGTGTCGGCCAGCTCGACGACCAGGGCACCGGACGGCAGGCCGTGCCGGGTGAGCAGGGCCTCGATCGAGCCGAGCGGCAAGGACCGGTCCAGCAGGCGGCGCGCGCTCAGCCGGACGGCCACCGGCACGGGCAGTCCCGTCGCGTGCCGCTCGGCGGCCTGCTCGACGGCCTCCTCCAGCACCCACCGGCCCAGCTCGGCGGCCTTCTCACTGTCCTCGGCCACCCGCAGGAACTCCGCGGGCGTGAAGAGCACCCCCTGCGAGGAGCGCCAGCGCGCCTGCGCGCAGACCGAGGTGATCCGGCCGTCCGCCAGACACACCACCGGCTGGTGCAGCAGGGCGAACTCACCGTGGTGCAGCGCCGCGCGCAGCCGTGTGGCCAGCTCCGCCTTGCGGACGACGTCCTGCTGCATCTGCGGCCTGTACAGCTCCACCCGGCCCTTGCCCCCCGCCTTCGCCCGGTACATCGCGAGGTCGGCGTTGCGCAGCAACTCGCCTGCCCCAATGCCTGGTTCGGCGAAGGCGACGCCGATGGAGGCGTTGACCCGGACATCGTTGCCGTCGATGAGGTAGGGCTGGGACAGGGTTCCTCTGAGCCGGTCGGCGAGCTCCAGCATGTGCCGCTCCCGGGCGTCCCGGTCGCGGACGCCGTCCCCGGCGATCAGGGCCGCGAACTCGTCGCCGCCCAGCCGGGCGGCGGTGTCGCCCTTGCGCACCGCGTCCTGGAGCCTGCGGGCGGCCTGGACGAGCAGCTCGTCCCCGGCCTGGTGCCCGATGGTGTCGTTGACGCCCTTGAAGCCGTCGAGGTCGATGAAGAGCACGGCGGTGCCCCGGAGGGCGGCCCCGCGGTCCGAGGCGCGGCGGCCGGACAGCGCCTGCTGGACGCGCCGGGTGAACAGGGCGCGGTTGGGCAGGTCGGTGAGCGGGTCGTGCTCCGCGTTGTGCTGGAGCTGCGCCTGGAGCCGCACTCTCTCGGTCACGTCACGGCTGTTGAAGATGAGGCCGCCGTGGTGCCGGTTGACGGTCGACTCGACGTTCAGCCAGCCGCCGTCGCCGGAGCGGAAGCGGCACTCGATCCGGGTGGTGGGTTCCTCGACCGGGCTCGCGGCGAGGAAGCGGCGCACCTCGTGCACGACGCAGCTCAGGTCCTCCGGGTGGATGAGCCCTGCCAGTTCGGTCCCCACCAGGTCCTCCGCGGGGCGGCCGTACACCCCGGCGGCGGCCGGGGAGACGTAGCGGAGGATGCCGCTGGGCGCGGCGATCATGATGACGTCGCTCGAGCCCTGCACCAGGGAGCGGAAGTGGTTCTCCTTCTGCGCCAGTTCCTGGGTGAGGGTGATGTTGTCGAGCAGCATGATGCCCTGGCGCACGACGAGAGCGAGCACCACGGTGCCCCCGGTGATCAGCACGACGCGGTCGACGCTGCGGCCGTTGAGGACGTTGTAGAGGATGCCCAGCGTGCACACGGCCGCGGCGAGGTACGGCGTGAGCGCGGCGAGCGAGCCGGCGATCGGCCGGGAGAGCGGATGCCTGGCGTGCTCAGCGCTCGGCGCGGGCGGGCGCGGGTGGTCCGGCACGCCGCGCCGCCCCGGCAGGTGCTCGCGGACCACGCGTGTGTGCCCCTCACGCTCCGGCGGGCCCCCGCGCGGCGCGGTCCACGGGGCGTACGCCAGGAGCAGCGACCCGGCGAACCAGCCCGCGTCGAGCAGCTGGCCGGAGCGGTAGCCGGCGTGGAGCAGAGGGGAGGTGAACAGGGCGTCGCACATCACGGTCAGCGCGAGCGCGCCGATCGCGGTGTTGACCGCGGACCGGTTCACCGCCGAGCGCCGGAAGTGCAGCGCGAGCACCATGCTGACCAGGGCGATGTCCAGCAGCGGGTACGCCAGTGACAGCGCGGTGTGCGCGACGCCCGGTCCCTCGGCCTGGGCGGCCTGGGCGAGGGCCAGGCTCCACGCGAGGGTGAGCAGGGAGCCTCCGATCAGCCAGGCGTCGAGGGCGAGACAGACCCAGCCGGCCTTGGTCACCGGCCGTTTGGCGAGCACCAGCAGTCCCACGATGGCCGGTGGCGCGAAGCACAGGAAGAACAGGTCGGCGTAGCTCGGGTCGGGCACGGCGACGCCCAGCACGACCTCGTACCAGCCCCAGACCAGGTTGCCCAGGGAGGCCATGGCCGAGGAGAGGCCGAACAGCAGCCAGGCGGGCCGGAACCGGGTCCTGGGGTTGCGGGCGTACACGAAGCACGACACGGCGGCGGCAGCGGCCGCGGCGCTCAGCCCGAAGTCACCCATGATCAGCGCGAGTTTCTCCGAGCCCCAGCCGAACGCGGCACCGAGGGCGTAGGCCGCGCAGACGAGCGCCAGGACGAGCTGCGCCACCGGGCCGGGCCGGGGGTCGACGGCCGGCGCACCGGGGAGCGGCGTCCGCGCGGCGGACCGCGGGCGCAGCGCCCCTTCGAGGGTCGAGGTGGGGGTGGGCGCGCTCACCGGTCCCTCCCGGTACGCGCGGCTCCCGGATCCCTCGGCCGCCGGAGCACCGGGTGGGCGTGCCTCCTGCGGCCGGCCTGCCGGTGCCGGTGCGGACCGGGACCGTCCGGCCGGCCCCCGGGCCGGCCCTGATGGTCTCTGTGGTGACCGCGGCCGCGCGCGTCCGCGCGCCCGTGTCGCTTCCGACGGCTGTGGCGCGTCGGATCGCTCGTCCATGGGCCGTGCATCGCCTGTCGCCCCCCTCGCAGTCTCCGTGTCCATCCCCCGCGCCGTTGGTCGGCGGCGCAGCCCCTGTCGGGACGATACACCAGTCTCGTCACTCAGGGACATAGGTTCTCTACGCTGCGTGACCATCAACAGATGTATGAGTACCCACCGCGCCCGGAACAACGCGGACGGTACTCGAAGCGGATTACAGGTCTCCCGCTCCCGTCACCAGGACCACGTTGCCGAGTTCCTCCTGGTTCACGAAACGGCTCAACTGTTCACGCAGCAACCGCTCGGCGCGCGGCAGGAAGGCGGACGTCGGTCCGCCCACGTGCGGGGTGACGAGCACGCCCGGCGCCCGCCACAAGGGGTGGTCCGCGGGAAGCGGTTCGGGGTCCGTGACGTCGAGCGCCGCGGTGATGCGCCCGGTCTCCAGCTCGGTGAGCAGCGCCTTGGTGTCGACGACGCCTCCGCGGGCCACGTTCACGAGCAGGGCGCCGTCCTTCATGCGGGCCAGGAAACCGGCGTCCACGAGATGCCGGGTGGTCTCGGTCAACGGGGTGGAGAGGACGACGACGTCGGCCTCCGGGAGCAGAGAGGGCAGTTCGGTGAGCGGATGCACCGGGCCGCGCTCCGTGGTGCGCGCGGAGCGCGCGACGCGCGCCACCCGCGCGAGTTCGAACGGAACGAGCCGGTCCTCGATGGCCGCGCCGATCGAGCCGTACCCCACGATGAGCACGTTCTTGTCGGCGAGCGCCGGCCGGAACCCGCCGCGCCACTCCCCCTTGTCCTGGGCCCGCACGAAACCCGGGATGCCCCGCAGGGAGGCCAGGATCAGCGCGAGCGTGAGCTCGGCGGTGCTGGCCTCGTGGACCCCGCGCGCATTGCACAGGCGCACGCCCGGCGGCAGGTGCTTCAGCCCCGGTTCCACGTGATCGGTGCCTGCCGACAGGGTCTGCACGACCCGCACGGAGCGCATCAGCGCCATCGGCCGCACACCGACCCCGGCGGGCTTCATGTACGGCACGACGTAGAAGGCGCAGTCGGCCGGGTCTGCGGGGAACTCCTCACCGCCGTCCCAGAAGCGGTAGCGGGGACCCTCGGGCAGGCCGTCGATCTCGTCCGGCGGGATGGGGAGCCATACGTCAGCAGCAGTCATGGTCGGGAGGCTAGTTCAGGGGCGGTCCACGGCAGAGGTTAGGTTGGGGGACCGGAGAGGGAGGGTCACGAGCAGGTGGAGCGCAGGACGATCGGCGCGGCGGCGCTCGCGGTGGGGGCCGTAGGGCTCGGGTGCATGCCGATGAACTGGGCCTACAGCACGTCCCGGCAGCGCGGCGAGGAGTCGCTCAGGGCGGTGCACCGGGCCCTGGACTCGGGCTCGACCCTCCTCGACACCGCCGACATGTACGGCCCGTTCACCAACGAGCTGCTCTTGGGACGGGTGCTGAGGGAGCGGCGCTCCGACGCCTTCGTGTCGACGAAGGTCGGTCTGCTGGTGGGCGACCAGCACATCGTGGCCAACGGCCGGCCCGGGTACGTGAGACGGGCCTGCGACGCGTCCCTGCGCCGGCTCCAGACCGATGTCATCGACCTCTACCAGCTGCACCGCGCCGACCCGGAGGTCCCGGTCGAGGAGACCTGGGGCGCCATGGCGGAGCTCGTACAGGCCGGGAAGGTGCGGGCGTTGGGACTGTGCGCGGTGGGCGCGCGCTCGTCCCGGCGGCCGGGGGCGCGGCTGCACGACGCGACCGTGCGGCAGCTGGAGCGGGTGCAGCAGGTCTTCCCGGTGAGCGCGGTGGAGGCGGAGCTGTCCGTGTGGTCGCCGGAGGCGCTGGAGACGCTGCTGCCGTGGTGCGAGACCCGGGGGATCGGTTTTCTGGCCGCGATGCCGCTGGGCAACGGCTTCCTGACCGGCACGCTGACGCCCGGCGTGGGCTTCGAGGCGGACGACCTGCGCGCCCGGCACCCACGCTTCACGGCCGAGATGATGGCCGCGAACCAGCCCATCGTGGTCGGACTGCGCCGCGTCGCCCGTCGGCACGGCGAGCACGTCACCCCGGCGCAGGTGGCCCTGGCCTGGGTGCTCAGCCGGGGCCGCCAGGTGATCCCGGTCCCCGGCACCAAGCGCGAACGGTGGGTGACGGAGAACGCGGCGGCGGCGGATCTGCGCCTGACGGAACAGGACCTCGCGGAGATCGCGGAACTGCCTCCCGCGCAGGGGTCGTGGGACTGAGCGGGGCCCACGGTGGTGCCGGGGCCGCGGGACGGGACCAGAGCCGACTCCGGCGGGCGGCACCGGACGGCGGGGCCACACGGACTGCGGGCGGCGGACGGTGGCGCCGCCCGGGCGCGTGGTTCGAGGTCGGGCGTTCGGGAACCTGGGAGGCGCGAGCGGTGTATGACAGGTAGAACCCGCCGCGTCGAAGGGACAAGATCGTGCGACATCGAGCCGTGACGGCCGTACTGGCCGCCGCCGCGCTCCTGCTGACGGCCGGCTGCTCCTCCGACGACGGGGGATCACCGGGCGGAGACGGCAGCGCCACCCCGGGGGACACGGCGGCCCGGTCGTCCGCCCCCGAGCGGCCCGCGGAGCCGACACCACCCGCGAAGGGCTCGGTGACGGTGGCACGCACGGTCGCGACGGGCCTGGAGAGCCCCTGGGGCCTGGCCCCGATCCCCGGCGGCGACCTCCTGGTCTCCTCCCGGGACGAGGCGACGATCACCCGGGTCGACGGCAGGACCGGGAAGAAGACGGAGCTGGGCGAGGTGCCGGGGGTGTCGCCGTCCGGCGAGGGCGGCCTGCTCGGCATCGCCCTCTCCCCCGAGTACGCCTCGGACCGCATGATCTACGCCTACTTCACCTCCGCCTCGGACAACCGCGTCGTGCGCCTGATCCACGACGAGGACAAGCCCGCGGGGCAACAGCTGGGCGAGCCCGACACGGTCTTCAGGGGCATCCCGAAGGGCGTGATCCACAACGGCGGCCGGATCGCCTTCGGCCCCGACAGGATGCTGTACGTGGGCACGGGTGAGAGCGGGGACACGGGCCTGTCCCAGGACAAGGAGTCCCTGGGCGGCAAGATCCTCCGGCTGACCCCGGAGGGCGAGCCGGCCCCGGGCAACCCGTTCCCCGGCTCCCCCGTGTACTCGTACGGGCACCGCAACGTGCAGGGTCTGGCCTGGGACGGCAAGCAGCGGCTGTTCGCCTCGGAGTTCGGCCAGAACACCTGGGACGAGCTGAACGCGATCGAGCCGGGCGACAACTACGGCTGGCCGGAGGCGGAGGGCAGGTCCGACGACGGCGGCTTCCACGACCCGGTCGCACAGTGGAGCACGGACGAGGCCTCACCGAGCGGCATCGCCTTCGCGGAGGGGTCGATCTGGATGGCGGGCCTGCGCGGGCAGCGACTGTGGCGCACACCCCTGAAGGGCACGGAGGCGTCGGCGGATCCGCAGGCCTTCCTGGAGGGCGAGTACGGCCGGCTGCGCACGGTCGTCCCGGCGGGCGGCGACAAGCTGTGGCTGGTCACCAGCAACACGGACGGCCGGGGCGACCCCAAGGACGGCGACGACCGCATCCTGGAACTCCGGGTGAGCTAGCCGCCCGTCAGTCCTCCTCGGCCTCGTCCTCAGGGGGCGTCGGCGGGCGCACCGTGACCTTGCCGGAGGCGAGGTCTATCGGCCCGCGCCCGGGGTCGGCGTCGCCGACGTCCTCCCGGGTCAGTTCCAGGCGTTTCTGCTCGTCATGGGTGTGTTTACGGCCGGGGGCGAACAGTTCCTCGAAGGCGTTGAACATCGCTCCCCTTCCCAGGGCGGCATGCTTCGTCCCTCCATCATCGCGCAGCCAGCCGTTCCCCGGACTCCACCGGGAACAGGCCGAGCCGATGGGCCACCGCCGCCGCCTCGCCGCGGCCGGAGACACCCAGCTTGGCGAGGATGTTGGAGACATGGACGCTGGCCGTCTTCGGGGAGATGAACAGTTCCTCGGCGATACGGCGGTTGGTGTGGCCGGCCGCCACCAGGCGCAGGACGTCGCGCTCCCGGATGGTGAGGCCGAGGGCGTCGGCCGGATCGGCGGGGCCGGGAGCCGCCTGGCGGACGACGGGGGCCGGCGCGAGCCGTGCCCGCCGCGCCAGCCGGGCCGCGGAGCGGGCCAGCGGCCGGGCGCCGAGGTGGCCGGCGACGGCGTCGACCAGCCGCAGCAGTTCCGTGGCGCGGGCCCGCTCGTCATCGCCCGCTCCGGAGGCGAGCAGCGCCTCGGCGAGCCGGAACCGGACGCGTGCCAGGTCGTAGGGCCGGCCCAGCGGCTCCACCGCCTCGACGGCCGCGGACCACTCGTCCGGTTCGAGCCTGCCCTCGGCGCGCAGCAACTCGGCCCGCAGCCAGAGGTCGTAGGCCCGCCACACGGGCACCCCGGTCGCCAGGGTCCTGGCCGCCTCGCGGATCCGCTCCAGGATCTCCGCGCGGCCGGGAGCGGCCGCCGGGTCGCCGTGGGCGTCCGCCTCCACGGTCGTGGCGGCGAGCAGCAGGGGCCAGCCGTAGCGCTGGGTGCCGGGCGGGAGCCCCGTGCCCAGGGCGTCGAGCAGTTCGGCACGGGCGTCGGGGAGGCGGCCCTCGGCGGCGGCGATGCCGACGGCGACCCACTTCATGGGGAGGGCGTACTGCGGCATCGGGTCGTGGGTGCCGAAGAACGTGCGGGCGTCGGCGAGCCGGCGGGCGGCCTCGGCCAGGTCGCCCCGGTCGTACGCGAGGTGGGCCAGGCGCATCGAGCCTCCGGCGCGCGGCTTGGCGCTCTGCTCGAGACGCTGCGCGTTGGCCGCGGCCTGCGCCGCCTCCTCCCAGCGGCCGAGGGAGTGGAGGGACTCGGCGAGGTTGCCCCACACCCAGCCCTGGGAGTCCAGCAGCCCGAGTCTGCGGGTGACGTGGACGCCCTCCTGGAGGAGGCGTGCGGCCTCCTCGGAGCGGCCGACGCCCTCGAGGACGGACGGGAGGTTCACATGGGCGCGGGCGACCACCATGTCCACGCCCAGTTCGGTCGCCCGGTCCTTGACCTCGTACATCTCGGCGAGCCCGGCCCGGATGTCACCGGCGTCGACCATGAGACCGCCGAGGGTGAGCCGGGCGTTGAGCTCGATGTCGTGCGCGCCGACCATGCGCGCGTACTCGACGGCGCTCTCGGCGGCGGCCATGGCCTCCGGTCCGGGTTCGTGCAGCATCGACCAGCTCGCCGCGGAGGCGAGGACCTCGGCGTGCACCTCGGAGGGGGGCAGTCCGCGCACCAGGTCCTGCGCGGTGCCGAGTTCGGCCCAGCCGTCACCGCGGGCGAGGGCCTGGGTGAGCCGCGAGCGCTGCACCCAGAACCAGGCGGCACGCAGGGGGTCGGGCTCCTCGTCGAGGAGGCGCAGCGCCCTCTTGGTGATCTTCAACGAGCGTTCCCGCTCCCCGCACAGACGGCCGGCGACGGCGGCTTCGGCCATCAGGTCGAGGTAGCGCAGCGGTGTGGTCGCGGGGTCGCAGCCACAGGGAGGGTAGGCCTCGGCGTAGTCGAGGGGGCGCAGGGTGGCGCGTACGGCGTCGGGGACGGCCTCCCACAGCTCCATGGCCCGCTCCAGCAGGCGCAGTTGCTCGGAGTGGGCATGGCGCCGGCGGGCCTCGACGGAGGCGTCGAGGACGACGGGCAGGGCCTTGGCGGCGTCATGGGCGTGGTACCAGTAGCTGGCCAGGCGGGTCACCCGCTCATCGGCGGGGACGAGCGTGGGGTCGGCTTCCAGCGCCTCGGCGTAGCGGCGGTTGAGGCGGGACCGTTCGCCGGGCAGGAGGTCGTCGCTGACTGCCTCGCGGACCAGGGAGTGGCGGAAGCGGTAGCCGTCGCGCTCGGGTGCGGGCGCGAGGATGCTGGCGTTGACGGCGGCGCGCAGGGCCTCGATGAGGTCGTCCTCGGTGAGCCGGGCCACGGCGGCCAGCAGCCGGTCCTCGACGGTGGAGCCGCCCTCGGCGACGATCCGGGCGACCCGCTGGGCACTCTCCGGCAGGCCCTCGACGCGGACCAGGAGCAGGTCGCGCAGGGAGTCGGTGAGGCCGGTGCAGCATCCCTCGTCGGCGGCGACGGCGAGCTCCTCGACGAAGAAGGCGTTGCCGTCGGAGCGCTCGAAGATGTCGTCGACACGGTCGGGTTCGGGTTCGCGGGCGAGGATGCCGGCGATCTGACGGTGGACCTCCTCGCGGTTGAACCGGCCGAGTTCGACGCGCTGGACCGTGCGGACCCGGTCGAGTTCGGCGAGGAGGGGGCGCAGCGGGTGCCGGCGGTGGATGTCGTCGGAGCGGTAGGTCGCGAGGACGACGAGGCGGCCGGTGCGCAGGGTGCGGAAGAGATAGGCGAGCAGATGGCGGGTGGAGGCGTCGGCCCAGTGCAGGTCCTCCAGGGCGAGGACGACGGTGTGGTCGGCGGCGACCCGTTCCAGCAGGCGGGCGGTGAGTTCGAAGAGGCGGGCCATGCCCTGCTCGTCGCGGCGGGCCTCGCGGGCGGCGGCGGCGCCGAGTTCGGGCAGCAGGCGGGCCAGTTCCTCCTCCTGCCCGGCCGCTGCCGCGGCGAGCTGTTCCGGCAGCTCTCGGCGCAGTTGGCGCAGGGCGGTGGAGAAGGGGGCGAACGGCAGTCCGTCGGCGCCGATCTCCACGCATCCGCCGAGCGCGACGATCGCGCCTCTGCGGCGGGCCGCCGCGGCGAATTCCTCGACGAGGCGGGTCTTCCCGACGCCGGCCTCGCCACCGACCAGCAGTGCCTGCGGCTCACCGGCACCGAGCTCGGCGCGGGCGAGCGCGCTGTTGAGGGTGCCGAGTTCTGAGGTGCGGCCGACGAACACCGGACTGACGGACTTGGTCTCCACGCCCCCGAGCATCGCACGCACCTCCGACAACGGGGGACCGGTTTTCCTCCCCGGACGAGCCGCCCGGTCCTTCGCGGGGACGGCGGCCGACCCCCGTGCGGTCGCCGTCACCCGCGGCGGGCTCATGCGGCCCGGGCGAACGGGGAGCGCCGGTGGCGGCGCGTATGGCTCTCGGTCTCGGCGCCGCGTACGGCGGCTTCGCGGCGCGCGGCACGGCGGAGACGGAGGACCTCACGGACCTGGCGCTCGTGCTCGGCGACGCGGACGAGCTCGTCGTGGCGGAGCTGGTGGAGTGCGTACTCGAACATGGTGTGTCCCCCTGGCGGAGTCGGTGTCGGCATCACTTGTTTTCGATGCCTCCACCTTCGTCTCCAAGGCGGACCTGCCACATCGGGAGAGTTCCGTATCTTCAATGGGCGCGGGGCCTTAGAAGGCACTTAGAGTGATGCCCCGGCGGATCGGGGCCTCCTTAGATGCCTCGGCCGGCTCGCTGCCCCGGATCCGCGCCGGGCGCCTCGTGGTTGCCCGGAGCCTCCTGGTGAGCCCCGCCGGCTCAGCCGGTGGCGGGCAGACCCAGGAGCACGCCGGTGTACGTGAGGACCGCGAGGAGCAGTCCGATCACGCCGAGCGAGACACCCGCCCAGGCGACCGACATGATCCACGGCGCCCTGACCGTACGGCCCGGCGTGCCGAAGGCGGGCCTGGCGAGCACCACGACGCCCACGATCAGTGCGGTCAGGGCGAAGAGGCCGCCCCACAGCGCGGTGGTGCTCCAGGCGTCGCCGTACACCTCCTTGACCTGGGTGGCGACACCGGCGTCCGCGGCCGTCTCCAACTGCCCAAGGAGCGTCTCGCGCGCTGCGGCGACCGTGCCCGGCCAGCCGCCGGTGAGCGAGACGAGGCCGAGCGCCGCCGAGACGACGGCCGCGGCACCCTGTCCGACGCCGGACGGGCCCTGCTTCCCGGCCTGCTCGCCGGCCTCAGTTCCGTCCTGCCCGGCGGCCTCCACCGCCGTCGCGTCGCGCTCGGTGTCGGCACCGGTGCCGGCTTCGGTCTCGTCCTCTGTCCTGGTTCCCATGCACGCACCGTACGGACGCTCTCTGAGAATCCGCTCAACGACCGCCGTGCCGGTGGCTTCCCCGTGCGCGCCATTCCGGGGCGAGGACGGACCACACCTCCAGGTCGTGGCGTACGCCGTGGTGGAGATGGGCCTCACGGCGCACGCCGTCGCGGGTCATGCCGAGCCGGCGGGCGACGTCGATGCTCGGAACGTTGCCCGCCGCGGCGACCCATTCGACGCGGTGGATACCGCGCTCCTCGACCGCCCAGTCGATGAGCACCCGCATCGCGCGGGTGACGAGGCCGCGTCCCGTGGCGGCGGGCTCCAGCCAGCAGCCGACCTCGCAGGTGCCGTTCCCGGCGTCGAAGTTCAGGGTGAGCACTCCGCCCACGAGCGTGCCGTCCAGCCACAGCCCGTGCAGCGAGGCCGTGTCGGCGGCGCGCCAGTCGGCGTACCGCTGGAGCGCCTCCCGCGCGCCGGTCAGGTCCGTGGCCCGGGACCCGAAGGGGACGTACTGGTTGATGAACTCCCGGCCCCGGTCCAGGTGGGCGAGGAACTCCTCGGCGTGCCAGGGTTCCAGCGGGCGCAGTTCCGCTCCGTCGTCACCCAGTCGTATCGCGTACATCCCGCTGTCGATCCTCCTCGGCCAGCACGTCCGCCACCTCGGCGTCCGTGGCGGCGGCCAGCCTCTCATGGGTGGCACGGGCCTCGGGCGGTTCGATGCTGATCCGGGGCAGGACGCGGTCCAGCGAGCGCGGCAGCCACCAGTTGGCGCCGCCGAGCAGATGCATCAGCGCGGGGACGAGCAGGGTGCGCAGCACGAAGGCGTCGAGGGCGACGGCCGCGGCGAGCGCGATGCCGAACATGGCGATCACGCGGTCTCCGCTGAGCACGAAGGCGAGGAAGACGGAAATCATGATCACGGCGGCCGAGTTGATGACCCGGCTGGTCTCCGCGAGGCCGACGCGGACGGCGCGCCGGTTGTCTCGTGTCTCCAGCCACTCCTCGTACATCCGGCTCACCAGGAAGACCTGGTAGTCCATGGAGAGCCCGAAGAGGACGGACACCATGATCACGGGCAGGAAGGGTTCGATGGGGCCGGCCCGGCCCAGGCCGAGCAGTTCGCTGCCCCAGCCCCACTGGAATATCGCGACGACCACGCCGAACGCGGCGGCGACGGCGGCCACGTTCATCGCGGCGGCCTTGAGCGGTATGCCGATCGAGCGGAAGGCCAGCAGGAGCAGCAGACAGCCGAGGCCGATCACGACGCCGACGAAGAGGGGCAGCTTGTCGACGATGACGTCGGCGAAGTCGTCGTAGCCGGCCGTCACGCCACCCACGTGCACGTCGAGCGAGGTGCCCGACTCGGCGCGGGGCAGCACGTCGGAGCGCAGCCGGTCGACCAGGTCGCTGGTCGCCTTCGACTGCGGCGACGACTCCGGTACGACGGTGAGGTAGGCGGTGTCGCCGCCCTGGCCGTAGGTCACCGGCGACGCCGAGGCGACGCCGTCGGTGGCGCGCAGGGTGCCGCCGAGGTTGTCCAGGGCGAGCCGGTCCTCGGCGCCGTCGACCTCGGTGACGAGGGTGAGCGGACCGTTCACGCCGGGGCCGAAGCCGTCGGCGAGGAGGTCGTAGGCCTGGCGTGTGGTGGAGGTCTTGGGGTCGTTGCCCTGGTCGGAGGTGCCCAGGTGCAGCGAGAGGGTGGGCAGCGCGAGGACGGCCATGACGACGACCGCGACGGCGCCGAGCAGCTTCGGGTGGCGTTCCACGAACGCCGACCAGCGGGCCGCGAACCCGGTCGGCACCTCCGGCTCGGGCCCGTGCTCGGCGAGCCGCCGCCGCTCGCGGCGGCTGAGCGCGCGCATGCCGATCGACGACAGCAGGGCGGGCAGCAGGGTGACCGACGCGGCGACGGTCAGCACCACGGTGAGCGAGGCGGCGATGGCGACGCCGTTGAGGAAGTTCAGCCGCAGGATCAGCATGCCCAGCAGGGCTATGCACACGGTCGCACCCGCGAAGACGACGGCCCGTCCGGTGGTGGCGACGGCGTTGGTGGCGGCCTCGGTCACGCTGAGGCCGCGCTTGAGTCCGCGTCGGTGCCGGGTGACGATGAACAGCGCGTAGTCGATGCCCACGCCGAGCCCGATCAGCATGCCGAGCATGGGCGCGAAGTCGGCGACGGTCATCACGTGCCCGAGCAGCACGATCCCCGCGTAGGCGGTACCGACGCCGACCAGGGCGGTGGCGATGGGCAGCAGGGAGGCGGCGAGCGAGCCGAAGGCGAGGAAGAGGACGACGGCGGCGACCAGCACGCCGACGATCTCGGCCGTGTGCCCGCCGGAGGACTCGCTGAGCTCGACGGCGCTGCCGCTCAGCTCGACGCGCAGTCCGTCGGTCTCGGCGGCCTTGGCCGTCTCCACCACGTCCGCGGCCTCACCGGCCTCGATCTCGTTGGCCTGGTCCTGGAAGGTGACCGTGGCGTAGGCGGTGCGGCCGTCCTGGCTGACCCGTCCGGCGCCCCCCTCGTCGTACGGACCGCTCACGGCGGCGACGCCCGGCAGGTCCTCGATCCGGTCCAGGGTGCGGGTCATGGCCTGCTCGACGCCGGTGTCCCGGACACTGCCGGACGACGTGTGCCAGACCACGTTGTCGCTGTCGCCCCCGAGGTCGGGGAAGCCCTCCGCGAGCAGCTCGGTCGCCCGGCCGGACTCGGTGGCGGGCACCTCGTAGTCGTTGGAGTAGGCGGAACCGGCGGCGAAGGCGCCCGCGGCGACCCCGCCGAGGGCGAGGAGCCAGAGCAGGACGACGACGAGACGGCGTTGGACACACCAGCGTGCAAGGGCTGCCACGGACGTGCTCCCAGGGTGACTCGGTGTGGATCTTTGGCCGGGAACAGTCGAACGAATACCGAACAGCCCGCAAAGAACGCATGAGCAATGCACTGCCACTGTTACAGGTAAAAATGATCGTTTGTCGCTTTCGTGCACTAACTCACATTTCCGGGACCGGTCAGTCGAAGTGGTCCCCGAGCGCCATCACCAGGAGTCCCGCGACCAGCAGCCACAACGCCCTGCGCGTACGCCCCCGCAGCCCCAGAACACCCGCCAGGCCACACACGACGGCCCCGCCGGCGTACGCGGCCGGGACGAGGGCCGGCGCGGAGCCGGTGACCCGGAGCAGCGCCGCGGCCACCCCCGCGAGGGCCAGCACACCTCCGGCACCGGCCGCGGCCCACCTCGCCCGCCGTGCCTCGCCCTCCCCGTCACCGGCCCGCCCGGCCCGCTCCTCGTCGAGGCCGGCGACGTCATCGGCCCGAGTGTCCGGGGGCGGGTCGGAATCAGCGCGTCCGCTCATGGCGCGGGAGCGTAGCGCGTCGGACCCGGAAATCCGGATGCGGGTCCCGGTGGGCACCTGTTAACGTCCGCCGGTCCGACGTTCCGCGGCAGAACGCCGCCGGCCGAAGCAGGTGCTTCGATGCTTGTCCGTCCGATCTCCGACGCGACCCCTTCCCGCTTCACGGCCCCAAGGAGCCCGTTCACCGATGTCGGACATCACATCGAACACCCCGCAAGACGACCTCGCTAGCCGCCTCACCCTCCCCCGCTACCCACGCAGCAGCGCCTACGACGCCCGCTGGACCGTCGACAACGCGATGGGCCCGCACGCGCTGTGGCTGCTGGAGTGGCTCGCCCCGGCCCTCGGCCTCGACACGCTGCGCCCCGGCGCACGTGTGCTCGACCTGGGCTGTGGCCGCGCCATGACCTCGGTCTTCCTGGCCAAGGAGTACGACCTCCAGGTCACCGCGGCCGACCTGTGGATCAGGCCGGACGACAACGCCCGCCGGATCGCCGAAGCCGGCGTCGCCGACCGGGTGCTGCCGGTGCTCGCCGAGGCGCACGACCTGCCGTTCGGTGAGGAGAGCTTCGACGCGATCGTGTCGATCGACGCGTACCAGTACTTCGGCACCGACGACCTCTACCTCCCGACACTGGCCCGGCTGCTCAGGCCCGGCGGGCGGATCGGCGTCGTCGTCCCGGCGATCCCCGAGGAGATCGGGGGAACCGAGCCGCCGGAGCACCTGAAGCCCTTCTGGGACCCCGCGTTCTGGTGCTTCCACAGTCCCGCCTGGTGGCGCCGCCACTGGACCCGCAGCGGGGCCGTGGAGGTCGAGACGGCCGACTGGCTGCCGGACGGCTGGCGGGAGTGGCTGCTCTGGTGCGACGTCGTCACGGAGGAGAGCACGGAGGAGTTGCACGTGCGGATGAGCCGGGAGAACGGAGACCTGCTGCGCGCGGACCAGGGCCGCACCCTGGGCTTCGCGCGCGTCGTGGGACGCCGGCCCTGACCTCGTGACGGACCGCCGCTGATCGCACGACAGGGGGGACGCGCCCGGCCCGGGCGCGTCCCCCCTGTCATGTCCGTGAGACGTCAGCCCTCGCCGACGCCCAGCTTCTGCAGGATCAGCTCCTTCACGCGGGCCGCGTCCGCCTGGCCGCGCGTGGCCTTCATGACGGCGCCGACCAGCGCACCGGCCGCGGCGACCTTGCCACCGCGGATCTTGTCCGCGACGGCCGGGCTGCCGGCGATGGCCTCGTCCACGGCCGCGGTGAGCGCGCCCTCGTCCGAGACGACCTTCAGACCGCGCTTGTCGACGACCTCGTCCGGAGTGCCCTCGCCGGCGAGCACGCCCTCGATGACCTGGCGGGCCAGCTTGTCGTTGAGGGAACCCTCGGACACCAGCTCCGTCACCCGGGCCACCTCGGCCGGGGTGATCGCCAGCTCGTCGAGCGCCTTGCCCGACTCGTTGGCGGCACGGGCGAGCTCACCCATCCACCACTTGCGTGCGGAGGCGGCGTCGGCACCGGCGTCGATCGTGGCGACGATCGGGTCCAGCGCACCGGCGTTGAGGATCGCCTGCATGTCGGTGCCGGAGATCCCCCACTCCTCGCGGAGCCGGTTGCGGCGCACCAGCGGCAGCTCGGGCAGACCCGCGCGGAGCTCCTCGACCCACGCGCGCGCGGGCGCCACGGGCACCAGGTCGGGCTCCGGGAAGTACCGGTAGTCCTCGGCCTCCTCCTTCACCCGGCCGGAGGTCGTGGAGCCCGTGTCCTCGTGGAAGTGCCGGGTCTCCTGGACGATCGTGCCGCCGGAGGAGAGCACGGCCGCGTGCCGCTGGATCTCGAACCGGGCGGCCCGCTCGACGGACCGCAGCGAGTTGACGTTCTTCGTCTCGGAGCGGGTGCCGAACTTCTCGGTGCCGTGCGGACGCAGCGACAGGTTCACGTCGCAGCGCATCTGGCCCATCTCCATGCGGGCCTCCGAGACGCCGAGCGCCCGGATGAGCTCGCGCAGCTCACGGACGTAGGCCCGCGCGACCTCGGGAGCGCGCTCCCCCGCGCCGACGATCGGCTTGGTGACGATCTCGATGAGCGGGATGCCCGCGCGGTTGTAGTCGAGCAGCGAGTGGGACGCGCCGTGAATGCGCCCGGTGGCGCCGCCCACGTGCGTGGACTTCCCGGTGTCCTCCTCCATGTGGGCGCGCTCGATCTCCACGCGGAAGGTCTCGCCGTCCTCCAGCTGCACGTCGAGGTAGCCGTGGAAGGCGATCGGCTCGTCGTACTGGGAGGTCTGGAAGTTCTTCGGCATGTCCGGATAGAAGTAGTTCTTCCGGGCGAAGCGGCACCATTCGGCGATCTCACAGTTCAGCGCGAGACCGATCTTGACGGCGGACTCGACGCCGATCGCGTTGACGACCGGGAGAGCGCCGGGCAGGCCGAGGCAGACGGGACAGGTCTGCGAGTTGGCGTCGGCGCCCAGCTCGGTCGAGCACCCGCAGAACATCTTGGTCTTGGTGCCGAGTTCGACATGGACCTCGAGGCCCATGACGGGGTCGTACGACGCGAGAGCGTCCTCGTACGACACCAGGTCGGTCGTGGTGGTCACGGTGAAACTTCCCTCTCAGCCCAGCAGGACGTCGTCGTCGCCCAGCCGCTTCAGCTCGCGGTAGAGGATGGCGAGGCCGGTGACGATGGCGGCGGCGGACACGGTGGCGTCGATCAGGACCAGGGTGTCCTTCTCCAGCCGGGCCTTCTTGACGCGCTTGGCGACGCCGATCGCGCCGAAGGCGGTGGCGGCCATGGACAGGTACGTGCCGGACTTGGACTTCTTGAAGCCCTTGGCCTTGGTCAGTGCACTCACAGCGACGGAGCCTCCTCGAGCAACGGGTGGCCCCACTTTTCCACGAAGGCGGCCTCGACGGCGGCACCCACCTTGTACAGGCGGTCGTCCTTCATGACCGGGGCGATGATCTGCAGTCCGACCGGCAGGCCGTCCTCGGGCGCGAGGCCGCAGGGCAGCGACATGGCGGCGTTGCCGGCCAGGTTGGTCGGGATGGTGCACAGGTCGGCGAGGTACATCGCCATCGGGTCGTCGGCGCGCTCGCCGATCGCGAAGGCGGTGGTGGGGGTCGTCGGGGAGACGATCACGTCGACCTGCTCGAACGCCTTGTCGAAGTCCTGCTTGATCAGCGTGCGGACCTTCTGGGCGCTGCCGTAGTACGCGTCGTAGTAGCCGGAGCTGAGCGCGTAGGTGCCGAGCATGATGCGGCGCTTGACCTCGTCACCGAAGCCGGCCTCGCGGGTCAGCGAGGTGACCTCCTCGGCGGAGTGCGAGCCGTCGTCGCCGGTCCGCAGGCCGTAGCGCAGGCCGTCGAAGCGGGCGAGGTTGGACGAGCACTCGGAGGGCGCGATCAGGTAGTAGGCCGACAGCGCGAGATCGAACGAGGGGCAGTCCAGCTCGACGATCTCGGCGCCCAGCCCCTTCAGCAGCTCGACGGACTCGTCGAACCGCTGGACGACGCCGGCCTGGTACCCCTCGCCGCGGAACTGCTTGACGACGCCGACGCGCATACCGGCGACGGACCCGTTGCGGGCGGCCTCGACGACCGGCGGGACCGGCTCGTCGATGGAGGTGGAGTCGAGCGGGTCGTGCCCGGCGATCACCTCGTGCAGCAGGGCGGCGTCCAGGACCGTACGGGCACAGGGGCCGCCCTGGTCCAGGGAGCTGGAGAAGGCGACCATGCCGTACCGGGAGACCGCGCCGTACGTCGGCTTGACGCCGACGGTGCCGGTGACGGCGGCCGGCTGGCGGATGGAACCGCCGGTGTCGGTGCCGATGGCGAGGGGGGCCTGGAAGGAGGCGAGGGCGGCGGACGACCCGCCGCCCGACCCGCCGGGGATCCGGGTCAGGTCCCAGGGGTTCCCGGTCGGGCCGTAGGCGCTGTTCTCGGTGCTGGACCCCATGGCGAACTCGTCCATGTTGGTCTTGCCGAGGATGACCACGTCGGCGGCCTTGAGCCGCTGGGTGAGCGTCGCGTCGTACGGCGGGATCCAGCCCTCGAGGATCTTGGAACCGACGGTGGTCGGGATGCCCTCGGTGGTGAAGATGTCCTTGAGCGCGAGCGGGACGCCGGCCAGCGGGCCGAGCTCCTCGCCACGCGCCCGCTTCTCGTCGACGGCACGCGCCTGCGCCAGGGCGCCCTCGCGGTCGACGTGCAGGAAGGCGTGCACCTTCTCGTCGACGGCCTCGATACGGGCCAGGTGCGCCTCGGTGACCTCGACGGCGGTGAGCTCGCCCGAGGCGATCTTCGCGGCGGTCTCGGCGGCGGTGAGCTTGATGATGTGATCGCTCATGGCGGGTTACTCCTCCCCCAGGATCTGCGGCACCTTGAAACGCTGCTGCTCCTGGGCCGGGGCGCCGGAGAGCGCCTGCTCGGGGGTGAGCGAGGGACGGACCTCGTCCGGCCGCATGACGTTGGTCAGCGGGAGCGGGTGCGAGGTCGGCGGTACGTCTTGGTCGGCGACCTCGCTGACGCGGGCGACCGCGCCGATGATGTCGTCAAGCTGGCCTGCGAAGTGGTCAAGCTCTTCGGGCTTCAGCTCCAGACGCGCCAGCCGGGCGAGGTGGGCGACCTCCTCGCGCGTGATGCCAGGCATGCAGCGATCCTCTGGGGTGAGTGTGTGTGGTTTGGGCCCAATCCTATGGGGCGGGGAGCCGTGCCCGTGAAACCCTTTCCGCGGGGCCGGTTCCGGGGGGGTGCGTGTGTGTGGCGATCGGGATGCCCACCCGGGGGTCTCCGCGCGGACCCGGGCCGGGTGGGGCTAGTCGTCGGCCGTCGTCGTCGCCGCCGGAAGGGCCGCCGCCGGGCGCTGCCAGCCCCGGGCACCGCGCGCCAGGAGCCAGGCCGTGGTCTCGTCCGGCGGCATCGCCGCGGCCACCAGCCACCCCTGCACCGCATCACACCGCAGGTCCCGCAGCCGCTCCCAGGTCTCGTCGTCCTCCACACCCTCCGCGACGACCAGCAGCCCGAGCGAGTGGGCCAGGTCCACCGTGCACCGCACGATCTCCGCGTCCTCGGTGTCGACCGCCAGCCGCGCCACGAACGACCGGTCGATCTTCAGCTCGCTCACCGGCAGCCGCCGCAGATGCACCAGCGAGGAGTACCCCGTCCCGAAGTCGTCCAGGGACATCTTCACTCCGTGCCCGGTCAGCGCGTTCAGCGTGTCGGCCGCACGCTGCGGGTCCTCCAGCAGCACGTGCTCGGTGATCTCCAGTTGGAGCGCTCCCGCCGGCACCCCGTGCCGGGCCAGCCGCGCCGCGACCGACCCGGCGAATCCGGGCGTGTGCACATCGCGCGGCGAGACGTTGACGGCGACCGGTACGAACAACCCCTGTGACCGCCACTCCGCGACCTGCCCGAGCGCGGTCTCCAGCACGTACTCGGTGAGATGCGGCATCAGCCCCGACGATTCCGCGATCGCGATGAACTCGTCCGGCGGCACCCTGCCCCGCTCGGGATGCACCCACCGCACCAGCGCCTCGAGCCCCGCGACCTGCCCGTCGAAGCGGACCTTGGGCTGGTAGTGCAGCTCCACCTCACGAGCGTCCAGCGCACGGCGCAGATCTCCCAGCAGCCCGAGCCGGTCCGGGGTGTTGGAGTCGCGCTTGGACTCGTACGCCTCGACTCCCGTGCGGTCCCGCTTCGCCTGGTACATCGCCACGTCGGCCCGCCGCAGCAGCCCCTCCGCGTCGACCGCGTGGTCCGGGAAAACGGCGACTCCCGCACTCGCCTCCAGGACGAGGGTGAGCCCGTCGAGGTCGAGCGGGGAGCTGAGGGCGGCGACGAGGCCGCGGGCGACGCGGGTCGCTGAGGTCGTGGAGTCGGCGACGGGCAGTAAGACGGCGAACTCGTCGCCGCCCAGCCGCGCGGCCTCCGCCCCGCGCGGCAGTGCGGCTCTCAGCCGGTCGGCGATCTGCAGCAGCAGCCGGTCACCGGCGAGATGACCGAGCGTGTCGTTGACGGACCGGAACCGGTCCAGGTCGATCAGCATGAGGGCGGCGCGGGCCCCGATCCGCTCCGCGTCGTCCAGCGCGGTCCAGATCCGCTCCAGCAGCCACTGCCGGTTGGGCAGCCCGGTGAGTGGGTCGCGCAACTGCTCCTCGGCCCGCGCGCGGGCTATCCACAGGGTGGAGTCGAGAGCGATCAGGGGAATGGAGAAGAGCGGCAGCAGCACGGGCTTGGCGACGGCGACCACACACACCAGAGGCGCTATGCCGAGCAGGGCGACCGCCACGAGTCCCTGCCGGACCAGGGCGGTCCTGGCCACGGTGGGCAGCCCCTCGCGCGGGGTGTGCAGGTACCACAACAGACCGCGGGTGACCGTGAGATGGACGGCGGCGACCAGCACCACTCCGGGAGCGGTGTACAGAGTCCACGTGTCGGGGGTCGACGGCGACTCGACGGACGGCACGGAGCCGAACGCGGCCAGCACCAACGCCCCGGCGCCGATGCCGAGCAGGTCCACCGCGCCGTGCAGCACGCCCTGCCGCCAGCGGCCCCGCCGGGCGACGCCGACCAGGACGACGACGGTGAGGCTCACCAGGCCGGCCGCGATCCAGCCGTACAGCAGCAGCACGGCCAGCGTGAGAGCGGCACCGGAGCCCGTACCGCCCCACCACCGGGACCGCCCCAGCATCACCAGGTGCCCGACGATGATTCCGGTCAGCACCGCCAGCGACCAGCCGACGGTCCCGGACGGGAAGAGCGCGTGCCCTCCGGTGAAGGCCCGCAGGAAGCCGGCGCCCAGCACGAACCCCGCCGCCGCGACGACGGCCGCGGGCAACGCGGGCCAGGACGGGTGCCGTTCCGTGTCCGTCCCGGACAGCGGGTCGGACATCCCGGGGCCGGCCCCGGCAGCCGCCTGCCCGACGCCACGCGCCTGCCCGACGCCACGCGGGTCACCGACGGCACGCGGGTCACCGACGGCACGCGGGTCACCGACGCCCGCGGCGCCCGCTCCGGTGCGCCCCTGCGCGCCCGGCTGCTCCGCGGACCGCCCGTCCCCGCGGCCGCGCCGCAAGGCGACGGCCACGCGGCGCAGGCGCAGCCGTGAGCCCGGGGCGGCGCTCTCGGTCGGTTCCATTCCCGTCCCTCTCACAACCGGCGGTGCCCACGCCTCGCGGCCCGATGCCCGACAACCCTCAACGGCTCCGCGGTGGAAAGCCCTTCCCCGGCCCCTTCACGAGTCCGGGGTTGCCCCGACCGCAGCTGGGCACGGCAGGCGCACCTCTCAACAGTAGGCCGCCCAGGGCTTCCACGGGCACCGGTCTCCGACGGTTGCCCGAATGCGCCCCAGCCACCCGTATGCATCTGGTATGCGCCGATCAGGTGGGCTTCAACCGCTACTCCTCGGCCGAAAGAGCGACCTCGGCCGCGGCCTCCGGCCCTTGTCTCAGAAGGACGCCGAAGCCCTCCTCGTTCAGAACCGGAACCTTCAGCTGCATCGCCTTGTCATACTTTGACCCGGGATTGTCACCCACCACGACGAACGACGTCTTCTTCGACACCGATCCGGTCACCTTCGCGCCCTGGTTCTGGAGCGCCTCTTTCGCGCCATCCCGGGTGAAGTTCTCCAGAGTTCCGGTCACGACGACGGTGAGCCCTTCGAGCGGACGAGGGCCCTCGTCCTCGCCGGCCCTCTCGTCCTCCATGCGGACGCCGGCCGCTTTCCACTTGCGGATGATCTCGCGGTGCCAGTCCTCGGCGAACCACTGCTTGAGCGAGGCGGCGATGGTCGGCCCGACCCCCTCGGTGCCCGCCAGTTCCTCCTCGGTGGCCTGCTCGATGCGGTCGATGGAACGGAACTCCCGGGCCAGCGCCTCCGCCGCGACCGGACCGACATGACGGATCGACAGGCTCGTGAGCACGCGGGCCAGCGGACGCTCCTTGGCCGCCGCGATGTTCGCCAGCATCGCGACCGCGTTCTTCCTCGGCTCGCCCTCCTGGTTGGCGAAGACGGTGGCGATCTTCTCCTCGCCCGTCTTCGGGTCACGCTTCGGCAGCCCGCTGTCCTGGTCCAGGACGTACGCCTTGATGGGCAGCAGCTGCTCGACGGTGAGGTCGAAGAGGTCACCCTCGTCCTTCAGCGGCGGGTCCTCCGGCTCCAGCGGCCCGGTCAGCGCCGCCGCCGCGACATAGCCGAAGTGCTCGATGTCCAGCGCCCTGCGCCCGGCGAGATAGAACAGCCGCTCCCGCAACTGGGCCGGGCAGGCACGGGCGTTGGGGCAGCGCAGGTCGACGTCGCCCTCCTTCATGGGCCTGAGCGGCGTGCCGCACTCGGGGCACTCGGCCGGCATCACGAACTCGCGCTCGCTGCCGTCCCGCAGGTCGGCGACCGGGCCGAGGATCTCGGGGATCACGTCACCGGCCTTGCGCAGCACCACCGTGTCGCCGATGAGCACGCCCTTGGCCTTCACCACGTCCTGGTTGTGCAGGGTGGCGAACTCGACCTCGGACCCGGCCACCGTCACCGGCTCGACCTGCGCGTACGGCGTGACCCTGCCCGTACGGCCCACGCCCACCCGGATGTTCACCAGCTTGGTGTTGACCTCCTCGGGCGCGTACTTGTACGCGATGGCCCAGCGCGGGGCGCGCGAGGTGGTGCCGAGACGGCCCTGGAGCGGGATCTCGTCGAGCTTGACGACGACCCCGTCGATCTCGTGCGCCACGGAGTGCCGGTTCTCGCCGTAGTAGGCGATGAACTCCCTTACGCCGCCGAGGTCGTCGACCACCCTGTTGTGCTCGGAGGTGGGCAGGCCCCAGGTCCTGAGCAGGTCGTAGCCCTGGGACAGACGGGTCATGCCCTTGAAGCCCTCCAGGACGCCGATGCCGTGGACCACCATGTGCAACGGGCGGGTGGCGGTGACCCGGGGGTCCTTCTGGCGCAGCGAACCGGCCGCCGCGTTGCGCGGGTTGGCGAAGGGCTTGTCGCCGGCGGCGACCAGCCGGGCGTTCAGCTCCTGGAACTTCTCCATCGGGAAGTAGACCTCGCCGCGGACCTCCACGAGGTCGGGAACCTCGTCGCCCTTCAGCCGGTCCGGGATCTCGGCGATGGTGCGGACGTTGGGCGTGATGTCCTCGCCGGTGCGGCCGTCGCCGCGGGTGGCCGCGCGGACCAGCCGCCCGCGCTCGTAGGTGAGGTTGACGGCGAGGCCGTCGACCTTCAGCTCGCACAGGAAGTGGAACCTCTGCTCGCCCAGCTCCCTGTGGATGCGCTCGGCCCAGGCGGCGAGGTCGTCGTCGTTGAAGGTGTTGTCGAGGGAGAGCATCCGCGAGACGTGCCGCACGGAGGTGAACTCCGTCTCGTAGGCCCCGGCGACCTTCTGGGTCGGCGAGTCCGGGGTGCGCAGCTCCGGGTGCTCCTCCTCCAGCTCCTCCAGTGCGCGCAGCAGCCGGTCGAAGTCGGCGTCGCTGATGACGGGGGCGTCGTTCACGTAGTACCGGAAGCGGTGCTCCTCGATCTGCTCAGCGAGCCTGGCGTGCTTCTCCCGCGCCTCGGCGGGCACGCTCGTCGTCTCCGCTTGCTTGTCGCCGGCCACCGGTGTCCTCCCGTTACTCTGGGTTGTCCGCGAGGGATCTCGCCGCCCGGGCGCAGTGTGCGTAGGCCTTGCGCGCGTACGCGGGGGAAGCCCCCGCGAGTCCGCACGCAGGGGTGATCGTGACCGCTTCCGGGAGGAGTCCCGGCCGCAGCCCCAGCCTGCGCCAGAGCGTCCTGACACCCATGACGCTACCGCCCGGGTCCGACAACGGGCCGTCCGTGCCCGGGACGACACCGGCCAGCAGCCGGGTCCCGCCCTCCACCGCTTCCCCGACGGCCTCCTCGTCACGCTCGGTGAGGAGGGAGAAGTCGAAGGAGACGCCCGCCGCGCCCGCCCGGCGCAGCAGGGCGAAGGGGACGTCCGGTGCGCACGAGTGGACCACGACCGGCCCGCCGTCGTGCACGCCGACGACGTCCCGCAGCGTGGCCTCCACGACCTGCCGGTCGACCGCGCGGTGGGTGCGGTAACCGCTCGCGGTCCTCACCTGCCCGCGCAGTACGGCGGTGAGGGACGGTTCGTCGAGCTGCAGGACGAGCTGAGCGCCGGGTACGCGCCGCCCCACCTCCGCGAGGTGGATGCGGAGTCCCTCGGCGAGGGAGGCGGCGAGGTCGCGGCAGGCGCCGGGGTCGGAAAGGGCGGCCTCGCCGCCTCGCAGCTCCAGGGCGGCGGCGAGCGTCCACGGGCCGACCGCCTGGATCTTCAGCGGGCCCCGGTAGTCCTGGGTGAACTCCTCCAGTGCGTCGAGGTCCTCGACCAGCCAGGAGCGGGCCCGCCTGGTGTCGCGGCCCGGGCGGTCGCCGAGGCGCCAGCCGCTGGGCTCGACGCGCGCGTACAGCTCCACGAGCATGCCGGCGGTGCGGCCGATCATGTCGGCGCCGGGGCCGCGGGCCGGGAGTTCGGGCAGGTGGGGGAAGGTCTCGAAACTGCCGGTGACCGTTTTGGCGGCCTCGCGGGCGTCCCCGCCCGGGAGGGAGCCGACGCCGGTGGCGGGACCGAAGAGGGGCTGGCTGTTTTCGCTCACCCGTAGAGCGTACGGAGGTTTTCCGCCCCCGCCGCCCCTACCCTTCCCGTACCCGGGGGCGCTGCCCCCGGACCCCCGCTCCTCACACGCCGGAGGGGCTGAATGGGGCTGGAGGGCGCCGGACGGGTGGGAGGGTGCGGACGGAGTGTGACTAACGTCCCGGTCTCACCGTCAGGTCGTTGATCTCCGCGTCGGCCGGGAGGTCCAGGGCCGTCACGATCGTCGTGGCGACCGACTCCGGGTCAATCCACCGGGCGGGGTCGTACTCCTTGCCCTCCTGCTGGTGGACCTTGGCCTGCATGGGGCTGGCCGTGCGGCCGGGGTAGACCGAGGTCACCCTGACGCCGCCCGCGTGCTCCTCGTGGCGCAGGGAGTCGGCGAGGGCCTTCAGGCCGTGCTTGGAGGCCGCGTAGGCGGACCAGTCGGCGTGGGCGCTCAGACCGGCACCGGAGTTGACGAAGATCACATGGCCGCGGCTCGCCCGGAGCTGGGGCAGGAAGTGGCGGGTCAGCTCGGCGGGGGCTACGAGGTTGACGTTGAGCTGGTGCCGCCAGGTCTTCGGAGTCAGCTCACCGACCGGACCGAGCTCGACGACGCCGGCGATGTGGAGGAGGGAGTCCACCCGCTCCGGCAGGGACTGGTGGGAGAAGGCCCAGCTGAGCCTGTCGGGGTCCGCGAGGTCGCCGACGAGGGTGCGGGCACCGGGGAACCCGGCCGCCAGTTCCTTCGCCCGGCCCGCGTCGCGCGCGTGCAGCACGAGCTCGTCCCCGCGCGCGTGCAGGCGGCGGGCGACGGCCGCGCCGATGCCGGAGCCCGCTCCGGTGATCACATGTGTAGCCATGCCCGCCATGCTCGCATCACCGGGCGGTCACTCCACGCCCAGGCTCTCCTCCAGGTACGCCAGGGCGCCCACCGGTTCCTCGGCGAAGAACACCAGGTCGGTGAGCGGCCGGGGCAGGAAGCCCTCGTCCTCCATGCGGCGGAACTGCTGCTTGAGCCCGTCGTAGAAGCCGGCGGTGTTGAGCAGGACCACCGGCTTCTCGGTGTGCCCGTGCTTCTTCAGTTCCAGGATCTCCGTCGCCTCGTCGAGGGTGCCGGTGCCGCCCACCATGATGACGACCGCGTCGGCCCTCTCCAGCAGCAGCCTCTTCCGCTCGGCGAGGTCCTTGGCGACGATCATCTCGTCGACTCCGTCACGGGCCTTCGCCGCGAGGAACTCCACCGAGACGCCGAGGAGCCGCCCGCCGGCCTCCTCCACCCCGTCGGCGACGACCTTCATCAGGCCGACGTCCGAACCGCCCCACACCAGCGTGTGCCCGCCCTTGCCCAGCAGTCGCGCGAAGTCCCGCGCGGGGCCCGTGTAGCGGTCGTCGAGGTCGGCGGCGGAGAGGAAGACGCAGATGTTCACGGACCCACAGTACGGGCCCGGTCGGACATCGCCGTCAGCCGTATCTTCGACTGCCGGTGCGGCAGCTCCTCCCAGTCGTCCATGAACCGGGCCGACAGACCGTACCCGGCGGCCAGGTCCACCAGCGTCCGAGTCCGGTAGTAGAAGTCCTCGTGCAGCACCTGGTGCTCCTCACCCTCCGTGCGGTCGAAGGTGAAGTCGAAGAAGCCGCCGGGCGCCAGCACCCTCCCGACGTGCGCGAAACACTCCTCGATGACGTGCCGGGGCGAGTGCGAGAAGACGCTGTGGGCGTGGACGACGTCGAAGTGGCCGTCCGGCAGGAAGGCGAAGGTGAGGTCGTCGGCGAGGGTCAGGTGCGGCAGCTTGGCCTGGAGTTTCTCGCGCACGAGGGTGTCCTGGGCGGCGAGCAGGATGTGCGGCGAGATGTCGATGCCGTAGTAGTGGCCCGGTTCCAGATGGTCGATGAACAGGCGCCCGGCGCGGAGGTTGCCGCAGCCGATCTCCAGCATGCGGTGGTGCGGCCGGAGACCGTGCCGCACCAGGTAGTCGAACTGCATGCGGCCGATGCGTGCCCACTGCTCGCGTGAGGGGTTGTGGCCCACGGCGGCCTCGGCGCCGCGGGCGGCGTCGGAGGCCATGACCGCGCGGTAGTACGCGATGTGGTCGCGGTGCCGGAGCCGCAGCCAGGCGTCGCGCAGGGCGCGCCGCGCGTGGGCGGGGACGCGGCGCGGATGGCCCAGGGCGTAGCGGGCGCGGTGGGCGAGTGTTCCCCGGTTCCTGCGGGTGTCCTCGGCTCCCATGGGGCCTCCTCGGGAAGAACTCCGCTACAGCGTGCGCTGTAACCGGCGAGTCGGCTACCCGGAAGGAGCGATCGTGACCAAGGGCCACCGCATCACCGTGGAACCCAGTGACCGGCATGTCCGCGTGGTGCACGGCGGGCAGGTGCTGGCGGAGAGCGACCGGGCACTGGTGCTGCGCGAGACGGGCTGTCCCGCGCGCTACTACATCCCGCCGGAGGACGTACGGCTCGATCTGCTGACGCCCTCGGAGACACGCACGCACTGCCCGTTCAAGGGCGACGCCTCCTACTGGTCGCGGCCGGGCGCCGCGGACCTGGTCTGGGCGTACCCGGAGCCGAGGGCGGACGTCGCGGAGATCAAGGACCACCTCTGCTTCTACGACGTGGAAGTCGGCTGATCGCGTAGAAGTGTTGCGATCGGCGGACGCGCCGCCCGCCTCCCCGACGAATTTCGCGCCGTGCGGCAGTCTGGTGAGACATGGACAAGAACATCACTTCGCGCGACGGCACCCCCCTGGCGTACGAGAGCGCCGGTCGGGGTTCCACGATCGTCCTCGTCAGCGGGGCGATGTCGACGGGCGCCACGGTGGCGCCGCTGGCGGCTCCCCTGTCGGAGCGTTTCCGGGTGGTGGTGTACGACCGCCGGGGCCGGGGTGCGAGCGGCGACACCCCTCCGTACGCGGTGGAGCGCGAGGTCGAGGACCTGGCGGCGCTGATCGAGGCGGTGGGCGGCGAGGCGGCGCTGTACGGCGTCTCCTCGGGCGGTGCGCTGGCGCTGCGGGCGGCGGCCGGCGGGCTGCCGGTGCGCCAGGTCGCCGTGTACGAGACGCCGTACGCGATGTCCGGAGAACACCTCGAGGAGCGCGCCCGGTACACGGAGCGGCTGACGGCGGCGCTCGCCGAGGGGCGGCGCGGTGACGCGGTGGAGCTCTTCCTGCGGCTGACCGGGCTGGGCGAGGCGGTCATCCAGGGCGCGCGGCAGTCCTCGATGTGGGCCGGGATGGAGTCGATGGCGCAGAGTCTCGCCCACGACGACGCCGTGATGGGCGACGGGGGCGTGCCGCGCGAGCTGCTGTCGTCGATCGGCGTGCCGGTGCTGTCGATCGCCGGGGACGCGAGCCCGGCGTGGATGCGTGAGGCCGCGCGGGCGATCGCCGAGTCGGTCCCCCGGGGCACGTACCGCACCCTGGGGGGCCAGACCCATATGGTCGAACCGGACGTTCTGGCTCCGGTGCTGGCGGAGTTCTTCAGGGCGTGAGGCCGGCCAGGGCCCGTCGGGGACCGGGCCGTGCCGGATCCGGTCGGCGGGCAGCCCGGGGGCGGCCGGGGTGCCGGGTCACCGAGTGACCCTGGCGGGCGGGCGGCTGACACAGGCGGAGGGCGCCGCCGGAGTTCCCCTTCGGCCGGGCCGCACGTCCCTGCGGCGGACGGCGGCTCTCCCCCGCTCCGGAGAGCCGGGCCGTACCGTCAGACCGCCGGGGCCGTCTGCCCGGCCCGCACGGTGGAGGCGATCGTCGCCGAGCCGACCACGCGCGTGCCGTCGTACAGCACGATCGCCTGGCCGGGGGCGACGCCGCGGACGGGCTCGGTGAAGGACACCTCCAGGGTTCCGTCGACCAGTTCCGCGGTCACCTCGGTCTCGCCGCCGTGGGCGCGCAGCTGGGCGGTGTAGGTGCCGGGGCCGGTGGGGGCGGCGCCGCACCAGCGGGGTTTGATCGCGGACAGGGCCGAGACGTCCAGGGCCGCCGCGGGACCGACCGTGACGGTGTTGTCCACCGGGGAGATGTCGAGGACGTAGCGGGGCTTGCCGTCGGGGGCGGGGGTGCCGATCCGCAGGCCCTTGCGCTGGCCGATGGTGAAGCCGTACGCGCCCTCGTGCGTGCCGACCTTGGTGCCGGACTCGTCGACGATGTCGCCCTCGGCGCGGCCCAGCCGGCCCGCGAGGAAGCCCTGGGTGTCGCCGTCGGCGATGAAGCAGATGTCGTGCGAGTCGGGCTTCTTGGCGACGGCGAGTCCGCGCCGCTCGGCCTCCGCGCGGATCTCCTCCTTGGTGGTGACCGTGTCGCCCAGCGGGAACATGGCGTGGGCGAGCTGGCGGTCGTCGAGCACGCCGAGGACGTAGCTCTGGTCCTTGGCCATGTCGGAGGCGCGGTGCAGCTCGCGGGTGCCGTCCTCGCGCAGGACCACCTTCGCGTAGTGGCCGGTGCAGACCGCGTCGAAGCCGAGCGCGAGCGCCTTGTCCAGCAGCGCGGCGAACTTGATCTTCTCGTTGCAGCGCAGGCAGGGATTGGGGGTGCGGCCGGCCTCGTACTCGGCGACGAAGTCCTCGACGACGTCCTCGCGGAAGCGGTCGGCGAGGTCCCACACGTAGAACGGGATGCCGATGACGTCGGCGGCGCGGCGGGCGTCGCGCGAGTCCTCGATGGTGCAGCAGCCCCGCGCGCCGGTACGGAACGACTGCGGGTTCGCGGAGAGCGCGAGGTGGACGCCGGTCACGTCGTGGCCCGCTTCGGCCGCGCGGGCGGCGGCGACGGCGGAGTCGACTCCGCCGGACATGGCGGCCAGGACGCGGAGGGGGCGGAGGGGCTGCGGGGTGTCAGTCATAACGCTTCCAGGGTACGGGGGCGCGGGAACCACGGCCGCCGGGTGTCCGTTCACGCTCACATGGGGGAGAACCGAGCATCCGAGGACGGGGACCGGCGCATCGGGCGGCGGGCCCTGATCGTGGGCGGTGCGGCGGCCGCCGCGGGCACCGCGGTGCTGGCGCGGGACGAGCTGGCGCGGCTGTGGTGGCGCGTGCCCGGCGTCGAGAAGCCGCGCGAGCAGGGCGCGGTCGACTACGCGGGCGCCCGCTGGGTGGCGGCCTCGGACGCCAACTGGCGGCGTGCGGACCGGCCGGACGACTTCGGCGTCGACATGGTGATCGTCCATGTCACCCAGGGCAGCTTCGACAGCGCGGTGAAGGCGTTCCAGGACCCGGGGCACAGGGCGTCGACGCACTACATCGTCGGCCAGGACGGCCGTGTCACGCAGATGATCCGCGAGCTGGACGTGGCGTACCACGCGGGCAACCGCGACTACAACGAGCGCAGTGTCGGCATCGAGCACGAGGGGTTCGTGGACCGGCCCGAGGACTTCACGGACGAGATGTACGAGGCCTCGGCCCGTCTCACGGCGCGCATATGCGCGCGCTACGGCATCCCGGTCGACCGGGAGCACATCATCGGCCACGTCGAGGTGCCGGGCACGGACCACACCGACCCGGGCCCCCACTGGGACTGGGACCGCTATCTGAAGCTGGTCCGCCGCGCTCGCACGTCGCGGACGAAGGCGGGTGCCCCGCCCGGCGCGTAGGGCCGGGCGGGGCACCCGCCCGCGGGCTCATGCCGGCTGCCGCGGGGCCCTCGCGAACTCCTCCAAGGACGGCAGCAGACCGGTGATCATCTGCCAGACCTCCTTGGCGTCGACCCGGACGAGCTTGAGCGCGCTGGTGTCGTCCACCTGACCGGGCAGCACCGGTTCGGCGGGCAGCTCGCGGTGCCAGTAGCCGAGGGGACCGCAGTCCCACACCGCGAACCCGCGCACCCGGGCCGCGGGGGCGCCCTCGTCGTGGCCCTGCCACGCGGCGGTCATCCGCCAGCTCGACCGCATCCCGGCGATCAGCCGGGCGAGGGTGCCGAGCTGCGACTTCCGGGTGAGCCCGGCGCCCCTCAGCGCCTCGGTCACCCGCTCGATGCCCTCCTCGGCGGTCAGTCCGGGCAGACCGTCCAGGGTGTCGAGTCCCGCGTCGAGGACGGCCATGGTCGTCTCGACCACGGGTGTGGGCACATCCACGGTGTCCTCCGCCTGGAGGTTGACCATCCGCGCCAGCGCCCAGACGAGCATGGCCGGCTCCAGACGGACGTACTCCGACTCCGCCGAGCCCGGCCAGGACTCGTGGGAGTAGACGTAGCCGTCGCCGATGGTGACGCCGTGGTGAAGGGTGCCGTGCTCGCCGAGCGCCTCGACGTGGAGGACGACGGCGGGCGCCCGCAGGGTGCTGACCAGCGGGCTCAGCAGGAGGTCGAGGTCGCCCTCCGGGCCGATGAGGCCGGCCTCGCGCAGCTCGCGGTCGGCCTCGGCCAGCTCGGGGGGCACCTCCTCCCCTCCGGTGCGGTGACCGAGGACGGCCAGGTGGCTCTCGGCGAGCCGGAACCGGCCCCGCGTGCTGTCATACGAGGGCATGGTGTGTCGCTTTCGTCGGCGGAAGGATCGGGCGGGGGCCCGGGGAGGCCGGGCGGGGGCTCGGGCGGTCCGTGGGGCTCACTGGAAGACCTCCAGCCAGTTCAGCGACCTGTTGAAGAAGGCGCGGACGGCCCCGCCCCGGGTGAGGTTGCGGGTGTTGACGCCGCACATCACGGAGGCCAGGGCGAGATCGGTGGCGTCGGCCGGGCCCAGGACGGTCAGCGTGGCCTTCTTCCGGGCGCCCCTGCCGTGCCGGCCGGTCCGGATCTCCACGCCGTCCCGGACGAGGGCGCGGTCGCGGTGCCTGGAGCCGGTCGCCAGGTAGCGGTACTCCCGGCCGGCGACCCGCATCCGCAGGGCACGTCCGGCTCTGGTCTGCGCCCAGCGGTTGCGCTGGAGGCGGATCCCGGCCCCGCCGACGCTGAGCTGTCCCAGGTGCAGCGAGGGCTTGCGTCCGTAGGCCCAGCCGCTGAAGGAGGTCGCGGGGAGGGTGTCCCCGCTGACCGCGGTGACATGGCGGTCGCCGTGCCGGCTCACCGGGTAGACCACCTCGACCCGCCCGAACTCCCCCAGGGAGCCCCGGTACCCGAACTTCCAGGTCGTCCGATGACCCGAACGGTCCTCCCAGTGGTCGAGGGTGTACGTGTGTCGCTGCATCGTTCCTTCCCCTCGCGCCGCGCGGCGCGGATCTGCCGTGGCCCGCATCAGTCGAACGGGTTGAGTGCGCTGCCGAGCGCCTTGGCGCCGTCGGAGATGGCCTCGCCGGCCTTCTCGGCCTTGTCGCCGACCCAGTCGGCGGCCTCCTCCGCGCCCTTGCTGATGCTGTCCCAGTTGTCCCAGACCAGGGTTCCGGCGTAGGCGAGCCCGGTGCCGACGGCCAGGCCGACGGTGACCGGGTTGGGGGCGATCATGGCGGCGGTGAGCGAGGCGTTGAAGGCCGTACCGGTCCAGTTGGAGAGGTACTTGGCCTTGTCCTCCTTCCACGCCTTGCCGTGGTCCATGGTCGCCAGGTTGGCGACGCCCCAGGCGGTGGCGCCGGCGGAGCCCACGATGCCGAGGCCGCGCATCCATCCGGCGGCCTTGGCCGCGTTGGCGAGACCACCGCGCTGGGCGACGCGGAGCAGGTTGGCCTCGGTGGAGGTGGGCAGGTAGAAGGCGCCCTTGCGCATGTATCCGGCGAGCATCGCCGCCTCGTCGGAGCCGGCGAGCGCGGCGGTCGGCACCCGGGTCAGCCAGCTTCCGGCCTTGGGGATCCTGGACAGCTTGTCCCAGTGGCCGTTGATCATGCGGGCGGTGAAGGTGCCCGGCGCGTTGAGCACCTTGGAGGACCTGAAGTACGAGATGAGCGACTTGCCGCCCAGCAGTGCCGTGGTCGACGAGGTGAAGAACGCCGACAGGTTGGCCGCGCCCTCGATGTACGTCGAGACCGCCTTGCCCAGCTTCTCGTTGCCGGTGAGCTGGGTGACGGCGTCACCCTGGATCCGTACGAGCCAGTCGTCGAGGGTCTCGCCGTCCTTCTTCTTGAGCCAGCCGTCGTCGACTCCGTCGTCGGCCGCGGCCGCGTTGGCGACCAGCAGGATGTCCGGGGGCAGGTCCTTGTTCTTGAGCTGCTCGGGGGTGAACCCGGCCAGCAGCAGCCCGGCCAGCGGATCGCCGTCCTCCAGGCGGGCGTAGGCCGCCTTCTTGCGGAGTACGGGCGCGGTCTCCGATATCCAGGGACGCATGGGCCGCAGCGTGCTCAGCTTGTCCGACACCCCGAGCGCGGAGGCCCGGGTGAAGGCCTCGCCGAGTCTGTCCCCCATCCCTCCCCGGCCGTCGAGCAGCTTGGCCAGCTGCTCGAGGTCCTGGGGGTTCACCACTCTGTTCGGCTTGCCTGTCACAAAGCTCCTCCGGCTGGTCGGTGTGTCGGCTCCGCCACGACAGGGAGCCCCGCTGGCGCGGACACGGTACCGAGGCCGCTGCGGGGTCCCCTAGACCGTGCGGGCGCGCGTCAGCGCGTCGAGCAGGGCGGCGCGGTCGTGGGTGGCGATCAGCAGCGGCTCGCCCCGCACGTTCTCGACCACGATCTCGTCCATCCCCAGCGGTACCGACCATCCCCCGCCCACCATGCGGGGCGGTTCGGCCACACCGCTCCTCCGTCGCATCTCCGCGAGTTCCTCACGCGAGCGCGCGGCCAGAGCCGCGGCGAACTCCGCGTCCGTGGGCTGCCGGGCCGCCTCCCGGAGCGACGCGACGGTCAACGAGTCCACCGGGATCGTCTCCCGGCCCACGGTGAGCTGTCCGTCCCGGATGCGGATCCGGTGGTAGACACGCTTGGAGAGGGGCACCGCGTTGAGCACGAGGGCGAAGAACGCCGCGCCGCCGAGGAGGACGAAGAAGACCGTGCTGTCCTCGGGAAGCAGGATGCTGCCCTGGTAGGCGACCCAGGCGGCGAGCACCGCGACGGTGGCGACCGTCCAGCGCCTCGGCAGCTTCTCCCGGTACACCACGTCCCGCCCGTACGAGGCCGTCTCCGCAGCCGCCCCGGACCCCTTCGCACCCTCCACGCCCGCTCCCCTCAGCTCGTACCGGTCAGGATTTCATGATCCCGGGTCGTACCGGGCGGCTCAGGTCAGTCCCGCCGCCCTCGCCCGTTCCACCGCCGGGCCGATGGCCTTGGCCAGGGCCTCGACGTCGGCCTCCGTGGAGGTGTGTCCCAGGGAGAAGCGGAGGGTGCCGCGGGCCAGCTCGGGGTCCGTGCCGGTGGCCAGGAGGACGTGGCTGGGCTGGGCGACGCCGGCGGTGCAGGCGGAGCCGGTGGAGCACTCGATGCCCTGGGCGTCGAGGAGCAGCAGCAGGGAGTCGCCCTCGCACCCGGGGAACGTGAAGTGCGCGTTGGCCGGAAGCCGCCCCCCCGTGGCGGGGTCGCCGCCGAGGAGGGCGTCCGGGACGGCCTCGCGGACCGCGGCGACCAGGTCGTCGCGCAACTGCCCGATCTCGCGGGCGAACCACTCCTGCTGCTCGGCGGCGAGCCGTCCGGCGACCGCGAAGGAGGCGATGGCGGGGACGTCGAGGGTGCCGGAGCGGACGTGGCGCTCCTGGCCCCCGCCGTGCAGCACGGGCACGGGGGTGTGCTCGCGGCCCAGGACCAGCGCGCCGATGCCGTACGGGCCGCCGATCTTGTGGCCGGACACGGTCATCGCGGCGAGCCCGGACGCGGCGAAGTCCACCGGGAGCTGACCGAACGCCTGGACCGCGTCGGAGTGCAGGGGTACGCCGAACTCCGCGGCCACCTCGGCGAGTTCCCGGACCGGCAGGATGGTCCCGATCTCGTTGTTGGCCCACATGACCGTGGCGAGGGCGACGTCGTCGGGGTTGCGGGCGACGGCCTCGCGCAGGGCGTCCGGGTGGACCCGGCCGTGGGAGTCGACCGGCAGGTACTCGACGGTGGCGCCCTCGTGCTCGCCGAGCCAGTCGACGGCGTCGAGCACGGCGTGGTGCTCGACGGGGCTGGCGAGCACCCGCGTGCGGGCCGGGTCGGCGTCGCGGCGGGACCAGTACAGGCCCTTCACGGCGAGGTTGTCGGCCTCCGTACCGCCGGAGGTGAGGACGATCTCACTGGGACGGGCCCCGAGCGCTTCGGCGAGGGTTTCCCGGGCCTCCTCGACGGTGCGCCGGGCGCGGCGTCCGGCGGCGTGCAGCGAGGAGGCGTTGCCGGTGACGCCCAGGTGCGCGGTGAGTGCCTCGACTGCCTCCGGGAGCATCGGGGTGGTCGCGGCGTGGTCGAGGTAAGCCATGGTGGGGCCGATTCTACGGGGCCCCGCGCACCGGCCCCGGGTCGCGGTCGGCCGGGAGACGGCGCCGGCTCAGAAGTTCCACGAGATCGTGCCGTCCGCCTGCATGAACGCCACGAGGACAAGGAGGTCGGCGACGCCGAGCCCGAGGCCCAGGAGGGCGCGGCCGCGCCGGGGCGTGCCCCGCCACAGCGCCACCGCCGCCAGCACGATGGCGGTCGGGCCGAGGAAGACGTTGAGGACGAGCAGGCCGAGCAGGCCGAGGACGAAGGACGCGACGGCCATCCCGTCGGTGTCGCGGATTCCGGTGCGGCGGCCGGCCGGTGCGGTGAGATGCATGGTGATCGGCTCCCACGGTCGGGGGCGTGCGGTGCGGACGGAACTGCTGTCGTGTCGAGGTCAGTGCGCCGAGGTGCCGCGTCGGCGTCCGTGGCGCTCGCGCAGGGCGAACCCGCCGAGCCAGAGGGCGATGACGGCACCGGCGGCGACCGAGAAGGACAGCGGCGCATGGGCCACGGTCCCCAGCACGACGCCCAGCAGCAGAAGCGCGGCGACGAGGAACAGCATGAGTGGATCCCCCAGGTGCGGTGAACATGGACGGTTACAGTTGTTCACTGACTTTCCAGTCTAACGCGACTCATGACTTCCCCCTTACGGAGAACAGTTGTTAACTGCATGGTATGAGTCACATTCCCGGGGTCCGGCAGGCCCAGAAGCAGAAGACCCGGCAGGCCCTGCTCGACGCGGCGCTGGAGCTGCTCGAGGGGCAGAGCCTGAGCAGCCTGGGCCTGCGTGAGGTCACCCGTGCGGTGGGCATCGCCCCGACCGCCTTCTACCGGCACTTCCGCTCCATCGCGGACCTGGGCGTGGCACTGGTCGAGCAGGCGCTGGGCAGTCTGCACCCGATGATCCGGACGACGGTGTCCACGGCCGGCGACGGCGAGGAACGCGTCGCGCGTGCTCTGGAGTTGATAGCACGTCATGTGGACGCGTACCCCGCGCACGTGCGTTTCATCGCCCGGGAGCGGCACGGCGGGGTCCGCCCGGTGCGGGAGGCGATCCACAGCCAGCTGGGACTGTTCACGGCGGAGGTCGGGGAGGCGCTGGCCGGGGATCCGGCGTCCGCGGGGTGGAGCGAGGAGGACGTACTGATGCTGGCGCAGCTCTACGTGGACCTGATGCTGGGCACGGCGTCGCTCCTCCTGGAGGCGGAGGGGCCCGGGGCGCGGGAGCGGGTGTCGCGGACGGCGGCGCGGCAGATGCGGCTGATCGGCATCGGGCGGACGCACTGGCTCGACCGGCCGGACGGAAGCCCGTGAGGGCGGGAGCGGGCCGGGTGCCCCGCCCCCGCTCCCGCGTCAGGCCCGGCGCACGCGGGCCAGCTGGCGGGACTGGGCGACGAGGCGGTCCTGCGCGTCCCAGACCTCGGCGTCCTCCTCCAGGAAACCGCCGGCGAGGTTCCGGGTGGTGATCGAGACGCGCAGGGGGCCCGGGGCCGGGCGGGAGCGGACGTGGACGGTCAGCTCCACCGTGGGCACCCAGCCGGAGATGCCCATCTCGAAGGCGGTCGGCGGAAGGGCGTCCACCGCGAGCAGCAGCGCGAAC
>NZ_JFCB01000009.1 GCF_000725125.1 Streptomyces toyocaensis | reverse complement strand
GCCCGGCCCGTCGCCGTACCGTCGCCACGGCCGCCGCGTCCAGCAGGGCCGACGGCGCCCGCGGACCGGGCGCGACACCCGCCGGTGTGCGCCGGTCCGTGCCCAGCAGGGCCGTGGTCACCAGGTCCTCCCAGTCGGGGAGGGGCGCGGCCACGGCGACGGGCGTCCTGCTCATGAGCTTCCTTTCCGGCGGGCGTCCCGCAACGGCCGAAGACTCGGGTGCACCGGGTGTCCGGTGAGGCCCGAAAGATTCCCGGGTCCGGCCGGGGCCGCGGGGATGGCGGTGCTCAGCACAGCGCCACCGCCTCCCCCGGCCCCTGCGGCCATGCCGCCAAAGGGGTGAATCCCTGGTGGCCGCACTCACCGAAGACCCTGACCGGGGCGCCGCCCGACAGGGCGACCAGGCGCCACAGACCGGGGCGGGCGCACGCGGCCGGGGTGAGCGGCAGGGCCGCGTCCTCGTCGGCGTCGGCCAGCTGCCAGCCGTCACCGTCCGGGGCCGGTGTCACCCGCCCCAGCGTCACCGGCACCGCGTCCAGCCAGGGGTCGTCGCGCAGCGCCTCGCCGTAGCGGGCGACCGCCCGGCCCGTCGTCGTGCCCGGCGGGCGCGCCTCCGTCGGCGCGGGCGGCGCGAACCGGTCCCCCAGGGCCACCCGCACCTGTGCCGCCCCCGGGTACGCGGACACCTCCGCGTCCAGGGCCAGCCCGACCGGCAGCGCGAGCTCCGGGGCCCGGCCCGCCGCACCGTAGGACAGCAGCAGCGCCGTACGCCCCGAGCCGGTGCCGTACAGCCAGATGCGGCGGGTGATCAGGCGGCTGTCCGCCGTGTCGTACTGGGCGAGGACCAGCCAGCGGTCCCGCACCGGCGGGCCGTCCGCCCGCGCGGGCAGGCCGATCCGGGAACGGACCGTCGCGGCGAGTGGCCGCGGCAGCCGCTCCCGGCGCAGCCAGCCCCGGGCCAGGAGGTGGAGCAGCGCGCACTCCTCCAGCACCCGCACCGGCCGCCCCGGCCCGGTGTCCGGGAGCGCCCCCAGCTCCCGCACCCGGGTGGCCAGCCCCTGCGCCTGGGCGTCCACCATGCGGGCCGCGGTCTCCTCCCACAGGCCGTACCCGGACTGCGCCGCCGACGCCAGGCCGCCGCGGAGCAGATCCGCGAGCCGCTGCTCCAGCTCCACCGCGCCCGCGGTGACCCGCTCCGCCCGGCGCTCCGCCCGGCGCCGCGCAGCCTCCGGATCCGCCGGCGCCGGCGGGGAACCCGCCGCGCCCCCGGCCCGCTCGTTCGCCGCTTGCTCGCGCCTGTGCCGGCCCGCGATCCACCGCTCGGCCCACTCCGGTGCCTCCGCCCGCGGCACCGTCTCCTCCCCGCCCGCCCAGAGCAGCAGCAGACCGAGTGCGTGCTCGCAGGGGAACGAACGGCTCGGACAACTGCACGAGTAGGCGGGCGCGCCGGCGTCCGCGACGTCGACGACCGTCCGGTACGGCGTGCTCCCGCCGCCCCCGCACAGCCCCCACACCGCCCCCTCGCCGGAACTGCCGGCCGCCGACCACGGCCCGGCCGCGGCCAGTTCGCTCCCCGCTGTGCGTGACGCGGCGTCAGGCGCCAGTGCCAGCACCTGCTCCGTGGTCCAGCGCACCCCCTGCTGAGTCATGCCACCGACCCTAGGACCCGGCACTGACAATCCTCCCGGAGTGCCTGTCCGCGCAGGTCAGGGCGATTGTCAGTGCAGTGGTGCACGGTTGGTGGCAGATCCGAACCGGCCGAGCTGGAGGGGGACTGAAGCCATGACTGTGTCCGCTGGACCGACGCCCGTCGACCCGATGCGCGGCGGCTCCGCGTCCGCGAACACGACGGCGGCCACGGGGCAGGCGCTGCGGCCGCACGCGGAGGACGCCTTCGCCGCCGAACTCGCCGCACTGGCGGCGCTGGACGACCGTCCGCGCCCCGCCCGCTGGCGGCTGTCGCCGTGGGCCGTCGCGACCTACCTGCTCGGCGGCACCCTGGCGGACGGCACGGTGATCACCCCCAAGTACGTCGGTCCCCGCCGGATCGTGGAGGTCGCGGTGACCACCCTCGCCACCGACCGCGCCCTTCTGCTGCTCGGGGTGCCGGGCACAGCGAAGACCTGGGTCTCCGAGCACCTGGCCGCTGCGGTCAGCGGCGACTCGACGCTGCTGGTGCAGGGCACCGCCGGCACACCCGAAGAGGCCATCCGCTACGGCTGGAACTACGCACGGCTGCTCGCCCACGGTCCCAGCCGGGACGCCCTCGTGGCCAGCCCGGTGATGCGGGCGATGGCGGAGGGCATGACGGCGCGCGTCGAGGAGCTGACCCGCATCCCTGCCGACGTCCAGGACTCGCTGATCACGATCCTGTCGGAGAAGACGTTGCCGATACCGGAGCTGGGCCAGGAGGTGCAGGCGGTCCGCGGCTTCAACCTGATCGCCACGGCCAACGACCGCGACCGCGGGGTCAACGACCTGTCCAGCGCCCTGCGCCGCAGGTTCAACACCGTGGTGCTGCCACTTCCGGAGACCCCCGAGGCGGAGGTCGGCATCGTCGCGCGCCGGGTCGAGCAGATCGGCCGCTCCCTCGACCTGCCGGCCGTGCCCGACGGCATCGACGAGATCCGACGGGTCGTCACCGTGTTCCGTGAACTGCGCGACGGGGTCACGGCCGACGGACGGACCAGGCTCAAGTCGCCCAGCGGCACGCTGTCGACCGCCGAGGCGATCTCCGTCGTCACCGGCGGGCTGGCGCTGGCCGCCCACTTCGGCGACGGCGTGCTGCGGGCCGGGGACGTCGCCGCGGGCCTGCTCGGCGCGGTCGTCCGTGACCCGGCCGCGGACCGTGTCGTCTGGCAGGAGTACCTGGAGACCGTCGTCCGCGAGCGCGACGGCTGGAAGGACCTCTACCGGGCCTGCCGGGAGGCCGGTGCGTGAGCGGGGTGAACGGGGAGGAGGCGCCGGGCCCGCTGCTGCTCGGGGTGCGGCACCACGGGCCGGGGTCGGCGCGTGCGGTGCGGGCCGTGCTGGAGGACGCCCGGCCGGACGTCGTACTGGTCGAGGGGCCGCCGGAGGCGGACGCGCTGATTCCGCTCGCCGGCGAGGAGGACATGCGGCCGCCGGTCGCGCTGCTCGCCCACGCCGTCGACGAGCCCGGCCGCTCCGCCTTCTGGCCGCTGGCCGAGTTCTCTCCCGAGTGGGTCGCCATCCGCTGGGCGCTGGAGCACGGGGTCCCGGCCCGCTTCATCGACCTGCCGGCCACGCACACGCTGGCCTGGCAGGGGGAGGACGGGCGCGACGGGGGAGGCGGTGACGGGACCGATCCCGCGACCGGCTCGGCGGAGGGCGACCGCGGCCCGGGTGCCGCGGCCCCGGGCGCGCCGGACGAGCGGTCCGGCGCGGCACCGGGTGAGGGTGCCCGGCCGGCGGGCGATGTGCGGGTCGATCCGCTGAGGGTGCTGGCCGAGGCCGCCGGGTACGACGACGCCGAGCGGTGGTGGGAGGACGTCGTCGAGCACCGGGGTGTCGGGAAGGGGGACCCGGTCGCGCCGTTCACGGCGCTCGAGGAAGCCATGACCGCGCTGCGGGAGGAGCACGGCAGCGGGGAGCATGAACGGGACCTGGTGCGCGAGGCCCACATGCGGCTGCGGATCCGCGCGGCGCGCCGGGAGTTCGGGGAGGGCGTGGCCGTGGTGTGCGGGGCCTGGCACGTGCCGGCGCTGCGGCGGAGGGCCACCGTCGCCGCGGACCGGGCCCTGCTGAAGGGGCTGCCCAGGGTGAGGACCGACATGACCTGGGTGCCCTGGACCAACCGCAGGCTGTCCCGGGCGAGCGGCTACGGCGCGGGCATCGACTCCCCGGGCTGGTACGGGCATCTGTTCGGCGCCCGGGACCGGCCGGTGGAACGGTGGCTGACCAAGGTGGCGGGGCTGCTGCGGGCCGAGGACAGGATCGTGTCGTCCGCGCACGTGATCGAGGCCGTGCGGCTGGCGGAGACCCTCGCGGCGATGCGCGGACGTCCGCTTCCCGGGCTGGGCGAGACGACCGACGCGGTGCGGGCGGTGATGTGCGAGGGCTCCGACGTGCCGCTGACGCTGGTGCACGACCGGCTGGTCGTCGGCGACGCGCTGGGGGAGGTACCGGCCACGGCGCCCGCCGTGCCGTTGCAGCGCGACCTCGCGCGGATCCAGCGCCGGCTGCGGCTCAGACCGGAGGCGGCCGAGCGGGAGCTGGACCTCGACCTGCGCGGGGAGACCGACGCCGAGCGCAGCCGGCTGCTGCACCGGCTGCGGCTGCTCGGCGTCGGATGGGGCGAGCCGGCCGTGTCGCGCGGTAGCACGGGGACCTTCCGGGAGACCTGGCGGCTGCGCTGGGAGCCGGAGCTGTCGGTGCGGGTCGCCGAGGCCGGGGTGTGGGGGACGACCGTGCTCGCCGCCGCGACCGCCAGGGCGGAGGCGGACGCCGTCGCCGCGCGGGGCCTCGCCGAGGTCACCGGGCTCGCCGAGCACTGCCTGCTGGCCGGGCTGTCCGAGGCGCTGCCCTCGGTGATGCGCGTCCTCGCCGACCGCGCGGCCCTCGACACGGACGTCGGCCACCTCGCCCAGGCACTGCCCGCCCTGGTCCGCTCGCTGCGCTACGGCGACGTGCGCGGAACGGACACCGGTGCCCTGGCCGGGGTCGCCGCCGGCCTCGCCGAGCGGGTCTTCGTCGGAGTGCCCCCGGCCTGCACCGCTCTCGACGCCGATGCCGCCGAGGAGATGCGGGGCCACATCGACGCGGTGCACGGCGCGGTGGGACTCCTGGGCGACGCCCCCGCACCGGGCCACGCGAGGCTGCGGGCCCGCTGGCAGTCGGTGCTGCGGACGCTGTCCGCCCGGGACACCGTGCCCGGCGTCCTGCGGGGCCGGTCCGTGCGGCTGCTGCTGGACGACGGGGAGCTGGCGCGGGACGAGGCGGCGCGGCTCATGGGGCTCGTGCTGTCACCGGGCACGTCCCCGGCGGACGCGGCCGCCTGGATCGAGGGGTTCGTCGGCCAGGGCTCCGGCGGCGGGCTGCTCCTGGTCCACGACGAGCGGCTGTTCGGGCTGGTCGACGCCTGGCTGACGGGCGTACCGGCGGAGGCGTTCACGGACGTGCTGCCGCTGCTGCGGCGGACGTTCTCGGCCTACGAGCCGGGGGTGCGGCGCACCCTCGGCGAGCTGGCCCGGCGCGGGCCGGGGACGCGGGGAAGCACGGCGGTGGCCCCCGGTCAGCCCGGCTTCGCGCCCGGTCTCGACACCGCGCGCGCCGACGCCGTGCTGCCGGTCGTGCGGCTGCTGCTGGGACCGGACGGAGAGGACGAGGGAGCGGGCGCAGGGGCGGGGGTCACGGGATGAAGGACACGCGATCACACGGGGAGGCGCGCATGACCACCGGGACGACGGACCCGGCGCGGGAGCGGCTGCGCCGATGGCGGCTCGTGCTCGGCGGTGACGCGGCCGACGGGACGGGCCACGCGCTGTCCGGGCGGGACGCCGCGATGGACGGGGCGCTCGCCGCGCTCTACGGCAAGAGGGACGGACCGCGACCGGGACGGGACCGTTCGGCGGGGCTCGGGGCGTCGGCACCGTCGGTGGCCCGCTGGCTCGGGGACATCCGGACCTACTTCCCCTCCCCGGTCGTCCAGGTCATGCAGCACGACGCCATCGACCGGCTCGGCCTCGCCACCCTCCTGATGGAACCGGAGATGCTGGAGGCGGTCGAGGCCGACGTCCACCTCGTCGGCACCCTGCTGTCGCTGAACGAGGCGATGCCGGAAACGACGAAGCAGACGGCGCGGGCCGTCGTGCGCAAGGTCGTCGAGGACCTGGAGAAGCGGCTCGCCACCCGCACCCGGGCCACCCTCACCGGCGCACTCGACCGCAGCGCCCGCGTCAGCCGGCCGCGCCACCACGACATCGACTGGAACCGCACGATCGCCGCCAACCTCAAGCACTATCTCCCCCAGTACCGGACGGTCGTGCCCGAGCGGCTCATCGGCTACGGGCACGCCGCGCAGTCGGTGAAGAAGGAGGTGGTCCTCTGCATCGACCAGTCCGGGTCGATGGCGGCGTCCGTCGTCCACGCGTCGGTGTTCGGGGCGGTGCTCGCGTCCATGCGGTCGATCAGCACACGGCTCGTCGTGTTCGACACGGCGGTCGTCGACCTCACCGACCGGCTCGACGACCCCGTCGACGTGCTCTTCGGCACCCGGCTCGGCGGCGGCACGGACATCAACCGGGCGCTCGCCCACTGCCAGTCGCGGATCACGCGCCCGGCGGAGACGGTGGTGGTGCTGATCAGCGACCTCTACGAAGGGGGGATACGCGACGAGATGCTCAGGCGGGTGGCGGCGATGAAGGCGTCGGGGGTGCAGTTCGTGACACTGCTCGCGCTGTCCGACGAGGGTGCGCCGGCCTACGACAGGGAGCATGCGGCGGCGCTCGCGGCCCTGGGCACGCCGGCGTTCGCCTGCACGCCCGATCTGTTCCCCGAGGTGATGGCGGCGGCGATCGAGAAGCGGCCGCTGCCGGTACCCGACGCGCGGTGACGGGGACGGATTCCGGCCGGGGGATCCGGACATGACGGGCCATCGGTAGGAGAGGGCTTGCGCAGCCTCAGGAGTCGCGTGCGAGGATCGACGCTGTTCGATTTCGATGTGGAGGCGTACAGCGTCCTCACGCGCCCCGCCGTCCGGGAGGAATCCCGTCGTGACCTGGTCCCCCGTCGTGCCCGGAACCGCTCAGCGCGTGCTGCGCGCGACGGCCGCGCGGCGTGCGGTCCGGCTGGTGCTGCTGGTGGGCGCGGTGTTCGTGCTCGGTGTGCTGTGCGGGGAGCGGGCGCAGGCGGCGGACGGCGCGCCGGTGCGGGCGGGCTCCGCCGAGGCGCCGGTGCCGACCGGCCTCCACACCCCGTCCGAAGCGAACGCTCGCCGGTCGCTCGCCGACACCCTCACCGCGCCGCGCCCGGATGCGGCCGGCCCGGTCCGTCCGCTGACCGAGGCCGTGGTCCGGTCCGTGGGGGAGCGGGTCGTGCGGCCGGTCGGGGAGCTGGTGGGCACGGTGACCGAAGGGCTGGACGAGGCGTCCGGGGCCCTGCCCGCCCCGGAGCGGGCCGCGCCGCTGCCGGACATCCCGGTGGTGCCCGAGGCCCCGGCACCGACCCTTCCGGAGCCGACCATCCCCGGCCCGGACCAGCCGTCCTTCCTGTCACTCGACGCGCCCGGCGCGCCCACCGTGCGCACCCCCGCTGCCCCGGAAGCCCCACCGGCCGCGGAGGCCCCTGACACCCCGGGCACCTCCGACACCCCACGCACCTCCGGCACCCCGGACACACCGGCCCCCGGCGCGGCCCCCGCCCTCCACGGCCCGCGGCTCACCGGCGTCGGCGGCGGCGAGTACGGCCGCCCCGGGGACGAGCGCGGACGAGGTGCCCTCGCCCGTGAGGACCTACCCGCCGGGCCGGTCCTCGCCCCGTACGCACCCGCCGGAGACCGGCCGCACGGCGCCACGGGCACCGGCCCGGCGGCGGACCACTGCACACCGCGGCACGGTGACGCCTGCGCCGTCCCCGCGTTCCACCGACCCGCGCCCCGGCTCGTGCCCGGCCCCACCGTGCCCGGCGAGACGGCCGGGACACGGGACCTGTGCCGGGACGTCCCGGTCTCACCCGCCTAGGAGGGGGCTTCGGTGCCCTCCTGGAGCGGCTCCCCGCCTCCCGGCGGACACATCCGCGCGGGGACCTGAGCGGGCGGGCCGGGGCGGATCATCCCACCCGCACCGGCGGAATCCGGTGCGGACCGCCCTCCACCACGTCCCGTTGGGCGCACCCGCCTCCCACCCGTTTCTGACTCCCGGGTAACAAAGGACTCCGCGGGGGCATCACACCCCGGGCAGCCGAAAGCCGTCGGCTCGTCCGGCCGCACCCTCGCGGAGGGGCGGCCGGCCCTCATTGGGGTGAGGGCCGGTCCACCCCGCAACCCCGGACCACGGGGCGTCCACCGCCCCTCCGGGGTGCGCGCAAGGGCCTCACCGGGTCAACCCCAGCCCGGTGAGGCCTCTCACTCCAGGCACGCCGTGCCAAGGAACACGGCATCATGTGACAGGTATCACCGCTCACGTGTGACCCGTGATTTAGAGAGGTCACCCATGCGGCGATAACCTGCGAGACGGACATGCCGCGCGCTCGGACACCGTGTGCGCCTCCCTTGTGACACAGCGGACGTCACGTTGCCCTTCGCGGCACGCCCACGCATCCAACGAACCGCGAGATCACTGATAGGGACGGAAGCGCGTGGACCTGTTCGAGTACCAGGCGAGGGACCTCTTCGCCAAGCACGATGTACCGGTGCTGGCCGGTGAAGTCATCGACACGCCTGAGGCGGCCCGCGCAGCCACTGAGCGTCTCGGTGGCAAGTCCGTCGTCAAGGCCCAGGTGAAGGTCGGTGGCCGCGGCAAGGCCGGCGGCGTCAAGCTCGCCGCGACCCCGGACGAGGCCGTCGCCCGCGCGACGGACATCCTCGGCATGGACATCAAGGGCCACACGGTCCACAAGGTGATGATCGCCGAGACGGCCCCGGAGATCCTGGAGGAGTACTACGTCTCCTTCCTCCTCGACCGTGCCAACCGCACCTTCCTCTCCATCGCGTCCGTCGAGGGCGGCATGGAGATCGAGGAGGTGGCCGCCACCCGTCCGGAGGCCGTCGCCAAGACCCCGATCGACGCCAACGAGGGTGTGACCCCCGCCAAGGCCCGCGAGATCGTCGAGGCCGCGAACTTCCCGGCCGAGGTCGCCGACAAGGTCGCCGACATCCTGGTCACCCTGTGGAAGACCTTCGTCGCCGAGGACGCGCTCCTCGTCGAGGTCAACCCGCTGGCCAAGGTCGCCTCCGGTGACGTCATCGCCCTCGACGGCAAGGTGACCCTGGACGAGAACGCCGAGTTCCGTCACCCCGACCACGAGGCCCTCCAGGACAAGGCCGCGGCCAACCCGCTCGAGGCCGCCGCCAAGGAGAAGAACCTCAACTACGTCAAGCTCGACGGCGAGGTCGGCATCATCGGCAACGGCGCGGGTCTCGTCATGAGCACCCTGGACGTCGTCGCCTACGCCGGTGAGGCGCACGGCGGCGTCAAGCCCGCCAACTTCCTCGACATCGGTGGCGGTGCCTCCGCCGCCGTCATGGCGAACGGCCTGGAGATCATCCTCGGCGACCCGGACGTCAAGTCCGTCTTCGTCAACGTCTTCGGCGGCATCACCGCCTGCGACGAGGTCGCCAACGGCATCGTGCAGGCGCTGCAGCTGCTCGCGGACCGGGGCGAGGAAGTCACCAAGCCCCTCGTCGTCCGTCTCGACGGCAACAACGCCGAACTGGGTCGCAAGATCCTCTCCGACGCCAACCACCCGCTGGTGCAGCGCGTGGACACCATGGACGGCGCGGCCGACAAGGCCGCCGAGCTCGCGGCTGCGAAGTAAGGAAGAGGGACTCAGACAGCCATGGCTATCTTCCTCAACAAGGACTCCAAGGTCATCGTCCAGGGCATGACCGGTGCCACGGGCATGAAGCACACCAAGCTCATGCTGGCCGACGGCACGAACATCGTCGGTGGCGTGAACCCCCGCAAGGCCGGCACGTCCGTCGACATCGACGGCAACGAGATCCCGGTCTTCGGCACGGTCGCCGAGGCGATGGAGAAGACGGGCGCCAACGTGTCCGTCCTCTTCGTGCCGCCGGCCTTCGCCAAGGCCGCCGTCGTCGAGGCCATCGACGCCGAGATCCCGCTCGCGGTCGTCATCACCGAGGGCATCGCGGTGCACGACTCCGCCGCCTTCTACGCGTACGCCGTGGAGAAGGGCAACAAGACCCGGATCATCGGCCCCAACTGCCCGGGCCTGATCAGCCCCGGCCAGTCGAACGCCGGCATCATCCCGGGCGACATCACCAAGCCGGGCCGCATCGGCCTGGTCTCGAAGTCCGGCACGCTGACGTACCAGATGATGTACGAGCTGCGTGACATCGGCTTCTCGTCCGCCGTGGGCATCGGCGGCGACCCGGTCATCGGCACCACGCACATCGACGCGCTCGCCGCGTTCGAGGCCGACCCCGACACCGACCTGATCGTGATGATCGGCGAGATCGGCGGCGACGCCGAGGAGCGGGCCGCGGCCTACATCAAGGAGAACGTGAAGAAGCCGGTCGTCGGCTACGTCGCGGGCTTCACCGCGCCCGAGGGCAAGACCATGGGCCACGCCGGCGCCATCGTCTCCGGTTCCTCCGGCACGGCCGCCGCGAAGAAGGAGGCCCTCGAGGCCGCCGGCGTCAAGGTCGGCAAGACGCCGACCGAGACGGCGAAGCTGGCGCGCGCGATCCTCGCCGGCTGAGCCGGCGCGCAGAGCACGGCACGGGTGGGCCCGTTCCCCGCGGTGGGGGACGGGCCCACCGTCGTCGCCGCGCGGGGTCACCGCGCCTGCGGCAGCAGCCGTTCCGGTCCCCCCGGCAGTTCCTCCCGCAGACGGGCGCGCAGCTCCCGCTCGTCCTCCGACAGGGGGCCGGGCGCCACCCGCGGCGGGACGCCCCGCACCGTCTCGCCCGGTGGGACCGGCGGCTCGTAGCGGGTGGGTGCCGTGTGCAGGGTGAGGCCGGTGGTGCCGATCAGGGCGACCGTGAGGGCGATGGCCGCACGGGTCCACAAACGCGCCCGGCGCTCGCTGCCGCCGCGCACCGCGGGCGGCTCGGCCGCCCGCAGCCGTCCGGTGGACGCCAGCTCGGCAAGCCGCTGGTGCAGCTCCCGCGGGTCCGACAGGTCCGGCAGCCGGGCGGCGACGGTCTCCCGCGCGTGCATCAGCCGCCCGGCCGCCGCCCGGGTGCTGGCCTCCGTCTCCGCGGCCGTCTCCGGCAGGTCGAGGCCGACCCCGTCGTACAGCAGGAGCGTGCGCCGGTACGGCGGCGGCAGACGCAGCAGCGTCTCCAGGAGCGCGCGGTCGTCCTCGTCCGGGGGCGGTGGTTCGGGCTGCCGGTGGCGGCGGCGGAACCGGTGCCACGGGGACAGCGCCCACTCGTGCGCCGCCGCGCGCACCCAGCCGGCCGGGTCCGGGTCGCGGGCCACCTCGGGCCAGCGGTCCCAGGCGAGCTGGAAGGCGCGCTCCACGGACTCGCGGGCGAGGTCGCGGCGTCCGCCGAGCAGGTACGCCTGCCGGACGAGCGCCGGGGCGCAGAACGAGTAGAGGGCGTCGAAGGCCTGAGCGGGTGTCAGTCCGGAGCGCTCCTGCGGGGCCGGCGGGGGCGCCTGCGCGAACGCGGAGGGCTCCGGCGCGACCGCCCCGGGGTCGCCGCCCGGCCCGTTCACACACACCGTCACCACCGCGGCGTCCTCCTCCTGCTGACGGCTGGGTACGGACACCCCGGCGGCCGCTCCTCCGGGCTTGGCCAGACCGTTGAGCACCCTCGCGTACGCCTCCCGCTCCCGGCCGCGCGGCCTGCTGCGACCGGACTCCCACGCACGCACGGTCCCGGGCCGTACGCCGACCCGTTCGGCGAGCTGAGCCCGGGTCAGCGACCGTGCCTCGCGCAGGCGTCGGCGTTCCCCGGGCGGAGGGAGTGGGGTGGCAGGGCTCCGCGTCACTGGGCGCCCCTTCGTACGAAAAAGTACATAAACGTATATTGAGCGACACAGCCGGGCTTCGCCCGTTACACCGGGAAAGCGCGTGTCGTTGGGACCATGGCGGTGTGATCCAGATGACCGCTCGCCGTTCGACGCCGGCCGCCCTGCTCACCCGGATGCGCGACCGCTCGCCCGGGCTGGCCTCCGGCCTCCTCGGCGGCGCCCTCGCGGCCGGACTCGGGCTCGCGGCGTTCACCGTGCTCGTGGTGCTGCTGTGGATCAGCTCGCCCTACCCCGACAGCGGACCCGGCGGCGCCCTGCGCATCGCGGCCGCGCTGTGGCTGCTGGCGCACGGCACCGAACTGGTCCGCACCGACACCCTCTCCGGCGCCCCCGCCCCCATGGGCGTCCTCCCGTTGCTCCTCCTCGTGCTGCCGGTCTGGCTGCTGCACCGCGCGGGCCGCGACGCGGCCGACGCGGACGCGGGCGGGCGGGCCCCGCTGGTCCCCGGCCGGACGGCGCTGGCGGGCGTCGTCCTCGGCTACCTCGCCGTCGGCGCGCCCACCGCGCTGCACGCCGCCGGCGGCGGGCTGCGGCCCGCGTGGGGGTGGACGGGGGTGTGCGTGCCGCTGGTCGCCGTGCTGGCCGCGGGGACGGGCGTGTGGTCGGCGTACGGCCGTCCGAGCGGACCTCTGGAGCGGGCGCTGGGCCGGGTGCTGCCCAGGGGGTTGCGCCATCTGGTGCTCGGGCCGGACGGCCGGCCCGGGGTCGCGGCGCGGGCCGCGGCGGCCGGGGCGACAGTGCTGGTGGGCGGCGGGGGGCTGCTCCTCGCGGTGTCACTGGGGTGGCACGGCGGACAGACCCGGACGGCGTTCCTGCGGCTGACCGAGGGCTGGTCGGGCTGGGTGGCCGTGCTGCTGCTCTGCGTCACGCTGGTGCCGAACGCCGCGGTGTGGGCGGCGGCCTATGCCCTCGGCCCCGGCTTCCTGCTGGGCGACGGCAGTCCGGTCACTCCGCTCGTCTCCGCGCCGGCCCCGCCGCTGCCGCCGTTCCCGCTGCTCGCGGCGGTACCGGACACGGGAGCGGGAACGCCGGTGCACTGGGCGGCCGGGGTGGTGCCGGTGGCTGCCGGGCTGGTGGCGGGGTGGTACGTGGGCCGGGGCGCCACGATCAGCGGCCGGGCGCCGGCCCCCGTCTGGAGGCCCGGCCGGACCGCGGGCGCGGCCGTGCTGGCGGCCGTGCTGTGCGCGGTCCTGCTGTCGGTGCTCGCCGCGCTCGCGGGCGGTCCGCTGGGAGTGGCGGCGCTCGCCCGGTTCGGCCCGGTGTGGTGGCAGGTGGGGGCCGCGACCCTGGTATGGCTCGGGCTGACGGCGGTCGTGACGTCGCTGGCGGTACGGGCCTGGCGTGCCCGCCCGCTCGCCGGCGCCCCGGCGGCACGGATCCCGGCACCCGGCAGCCCCGGCCGTCCGGGCGGCCGGCGGTTCCGCCCCTTCCGCTTCGGCGCGGGCGGCGACCGGGGGGCAACCGCCGCCGGACGCCCGCGACGGCGCCCGGCGCCCGGGAACCCGGACGACGACCCGGACGAGCCGTACCTGTTCCTCGACCACGACGCCTTCGACGTCGCCCGCGACGGGGCTCCGCACCGCAACCCGGCCCCGTCCGCGGACCCCGGGCCGGCGGCGACGGCGCCCGGGATGCCCACCCGGCCCGGCGCCGACGAGCCGTACCCGCCCCCCGACGGCGACGGCGACGATGTGGACCACGCCCGTGATCGCGCCGCTGACGAGCGCAGATGACCGTCCGGCATCACGTCGGAGGAGGACCGGCGGTGCCGCGGATCCCTGATGAGCGGGATCTGGTGCGTCCCCTCTGCGAGGCGGAGGGGACGTCGACCGGGGGAGTGGGCAACCGGCGACGACGACGCCGGGGGCACCCCTTCCGGGGGAAGGCGTGCCCGGCCCCGCGTCTTCGGGATGATCCGCCGGACAGGCCCTGGACCGGCCCGGTCCGGGTGCTAGCCCTCGTCCAGCAGGCCGCGGAGCTCCTTCGGCAGCAGGTCGCCGCAGCCCTGGCGCGCCTCCTGGGTGAGGGCGTCGCTGGTGCAGGTGTAGTAGTCGCTGTACACGAGCTGGGCCGCGAAGGACGCGGCGACCAGCGCGAGCGCCAGCGACCCCGTGACCAGTCCGCTCACCGCGGCCGTGGTCTGTGGGCGGCCCTTCTGCTCGGGCGCCGGGGAGTCCGGGTCCTGCGCCCGGGGCTTGGCGCGCACAGCGCTGATGCCCCAGTACAGGGCGAGCGCACCCAGCAGCAGTGCCACGTACGGCCAGCTGAACAGGGCGAAGAAGAAGGCCCACATGCCCGACAGCAGGGCGTACCGCGCCCTGCGCTGGGCCGGGTCCGTGGGGTCCCAGCGCGGCCCGGAGCTCTGAGGGCCGCCGCCCTGCCCCTCGGGGCCGCGCGGGCGCTCGCCGAAGCCGCCGGAGGAGCGGCCGGGCTGGCGGTCGCTCCAGTTCCGGCCCCAGGGAGAGCGGCCGCCCTCCCCACCCGAGGGGTGCCTCGGCTGCCACGGCCGGTCGGGAGTCCCCTCCGGCGGCGGTGCGAACGGGTTGTCGTCCTGGGAGCCCTGCGTGCCCCCGGCGCCCTCGGAGCCGCGGCGCCGGTCCTCGCCGCCGCCCCCGTCCTGGGGCGCGTCGGGCGGGGTGGAGGGGCGCTCCCGCAGCAGCACGGCGCCACGCTCCCCTCCCTGGGCCGACTGCTGGGGGAACGTGAGGAGTCGCAGGCTGCGGTACGGCGTCAAGTGAGCGTCTTCCCCTTAATGAAGCACGGCGTGGTCCGGCGCAACCGCCTCGCACGACGTATCGACTACGACTGAGCTGTGAGCTGGTGCGTTCCCGTCAGCTCCCCAGGCCCGGGTCCGTCATCCTGTGAACGCTCGGTGCGCGGGCGGCGTTCCCGCGCGCCCCCAGCGTTCCCGGACCGGCTTCCCGGGACCGGCTCGTCCCAGACGCTACCTTCCGGCCACGCCCCCGTCCCCCGGGGGCCGCCCGGTGTGCCGGTATCGTTGCTGACGGTCGGCCGCTTCGTAGGCTTCCCCGTATCCGGGGCCATGAAGCATTCGTAGGAATGTACAAGCGCTGTGCCGCCGACCGTACAGACGCTCCCGAGAAAGGGCCCCACCGTGGCCGCCAAGCCCGTGGCCGAGCGCGCCAGGCGTCTCGTCGTGCTGGTCTCCGGATCCGGCACCAATCTGCAGGCGCTCCTCGACGAGATCGCCGCCACCGGCGCCGAGGCGTACGGCGCCGAGATCGTGGCCGTCGGCGCCGACCGCGAGGGCATCGAGGGGCTGGCCCGTGCCGAGCGCGCCGGGCTGCCGACCTTCGTGTGCAGGGTCAAGGACCACCCGACCCGCGAGGCGTGGGACGCGGCGCTCGCCGAGGCCGTCGCCGCCCACGAGCCCGACCTCGTGGTGTCCGCCGGGTTCATGAAGATCGTGGGGAAGGAGTTCCTCGCGCGCTTCGGCGGGCGGTTCGTCAACACCCACCCCGCCCTGCTGCCCAGTTTCCCCGGGGCCCACGGCGTACGGGACGCGCTCGCGTACGGCGCCAAGGTCACCGGCTGCACCGTCCACTTCGTCGACGACGGCGTCGACACCGGGCCGATCATCGCGCAGGGCGTGGTGGAGGTCCGGGACGAGGACGACGAGAGCGCTCTGCACGAGCGCATCAAGGAAGTCGAGCGAAGGCTGCTCGTCGAGGTCGTGGGGCGGCTCGCCCGCAACGGCTATCGCATTGAGGGACGAAAGGTAGTTATCCAGTGACCGCCGAGAGCAACAAGCGGGCCATCCGACGGGCGCTCGTCAGTGTCTACGACAAGACCGGCCTCGAGGACCTCGCGCGCGGCCTGCACGAGGCCGGCGTGGAGCTCGTCTCCACCGGGTCCACCGCCGCGAGGATCGCCGCCGCGGGCGTCCCCGTCACCAAGGTCGAGGAGCTCACCGGCTTCCCCGAGTGCCTGGACGGCCGCGTCAAGACCCTGCACCCGAAGGTCCACGCCGGCATCCTCGCCGACCTGCGCCTGGAGGACCACCGGCGGCAGCTGGGCGAGCTGGGTGTGGAGCCGTTCGACCTCGTCGTGGTCAACCTCTACCCGTTCCGCGAGACCGTCGCCTCCGGCGCCACGCCCGACGAGTGCGTGGAGCAGATCGACATCGGCGGCCCCTCCATGGTGCGCGCCGCCGCCAAGAACCACCCGTCCGTCGCGGTCGTCACCAGCCCGGCGCGGTACGCCGACGTCCTCGCGGCCGTCCGCGACGGCGGCTTCGACCTGGCCACCCGCAAGCGCCTCGCCGCGGAGGCCTTCCAGCACACGGCCGCCTACGACGTGGCGGTCGCCTCCTGGTTCGCCTCGTCCTACGCGCCGGTGGACGCCGCGGCCGACAGCGGCTCCGCCGCGGGGCAGTTCCCGGACTTCCTCGGTGCCACCTGGGAGCGCAAGAACACCCTCCGCTACGGCGAGAACCCGCACCAGCCGGCCGCCCTGTACGTGTCGGGGACGGGCGGCCTCGCCGAGGCCGAGCAGCTGCACGGCAAGGAGATGTCGTACAACAACTACACCGACACGGACGCCGCCCTGCGTGCCGCGTACGACCACGACGCCCCGGCCGTCGCGATCATCAAGCACGCCAACCCGTGCGGCATCGCGGTCGGCGCGGACGTCGCCGAGGCGCACCGCAAGGCGCACGCCTGTGACCCGCTGTCGGCGTTCGGCGGTGTGATCGCGGTCAACCGTCCGGTGACCAGGGAGATGGCCGAGCAGGTCGCGGAGATCTTCACCGAGGTGATCGTCGCGCCGGACTACGAGGAGGGGGCCCTCGACGCCCTCACCAAGAAGAAGAACATCCGTGTCCTGCGCGCTCCGGAGGCCCCGTCCGCCCCGGTCGAGGTGAAGCCGATCGACGGCGGCGCGCTCCTCCAGGTCACCGACCGCCTCCAGGCCGAGGGCGACGACCCGGCCACCTGGACGCTGGCCACCGGCCAGGCCCTCTCCGAGGCGGAACTCGCGGACCTCGCCTTCGCGTGGAAGGCCTGCCGCGCGGTGAAGTCCAACGCCATCCTGCTCGCCAAGGACGGCGCCTCCGTCGGCGTCGGCATGGGCCAGGTCAACCGCGTCGACTCCGCGAAGCTGGCGGTGGAGCGGGCCGGCGCCGAGCGCGCGCGGGGGTCGTACGCCGCATCCGACGCGTTCTTCCCGTTCCCCGACGGCCTGGAGATCCTCACCGCGGCCGGGGTGAAGGCCGTGGTCCAGCCCGGCGGCTCGGTCCGCGACGAACAGGTCGTCGAGGCCGCGAAGAAGGCGGGCGTGACGATGTACTTCACGGGCACGCGCCACTTCTTCCACTGACGGCCGAAGGCCGAAGGCCGACGTCACGCACGGGGGCCGTGTCCCTCCACCGGAGGTGGGACACGGCCCCTGGGCGTGAGACGGCGCGGACGTCCAGCGGGTCCGCGCCGGTGGTTCAGTACCGCGGTCGTCTGAACCATTCCGCGCTGGTCCGCTTCGCCGCGAAGACGATCACCAGGATCGAGACGATCATGATGACCAGGCCGAGGCCGTAGAGGGCGAGCGAGAAGATGCCGCTGACGATCGCGAACGAGGCGTACACGATCGAGCAGACGCGGACGCCGTTGCCGCCCTTGGCGTACTGCAGCAGCAGCACCAGGCCGAGGATCGCGAACACGGCGGCCAGGCCGAGGAAGAAGACGACGACGCCCTTGCCCAGGTCGGCGTAGCGCTCGGCCTCGGCGTCACCGGTGATGCCGGCCTCGAGCATCGTCTCGTCCCAGTCGGCGAGCGCCTTGCCGTACGCCGCCGCGATGATGACGTGCGCCACGGCGATGACCGCGAGCAGGATCTGCGCCGCACGCGTGAGGCCGGGCATCCGCGTGGGCGCGTAACCGCCGCCGTACGGCTGGGACACCGGCGGCGCCGCGGGGTAGCCGTAGCCCTGCTGCGGGACACCTGGCTGCTGGGGGTAGCCGTAGCCGGGTCCGGCCGGGGGCTGCTGGGGCGGCTGCCCGTAGGGGTTGTTCGGGTCGCCGAAACTCATGGCGGTTCTTCCTCCGTTGCACTTCAGGTGCGGGGACGACGCGAGGGCCGGCGCGGAGGAAGGTTCACAGATGCGGTCCGTCCCCCCGGTTCTGCCCGCGGCACTGTGTCCCTCATCGTTCTTGACCGTTCCTTTCCTTGTCCAGCCGTACGCCGTATGTGTTGTGCAAGTGCAACATCACTGATCTTGGGCGGATTGGGGTGGAAGAGGACCGGTCGCGGACCGCGGCCCCGGCGGCGGACCGGAATGCGGGCGGATTGGAACAGGGGACCGGTCATCCGCGAGGATGGGGCCATGACCGCCCAGATTCTCGATGGCAAGGCCACCGCAGCCGAGATCAAGTCCGATCTGACCGCCCGCGTTGCGGCGCTCAAGGAGAAGGGGGTCACGCCCGGCCTCGGCACGATCCTCGTGGGGGACGACCCCGGCAGCCAGAAGTACGTCGCAGGCAAGCACCGTGACTGTGCCCAGGTGGGCATCGCCTCCATCCAGCGTGAACTGCCGGGCACGGCCACGCAGGAGGAGATCGAGGCGGTCGTCCGGGAGCTGAACGAGGACCCCGCCTGCACCGGTTACATCGTCCAGCTGCCGCTGCCCAAGGGCATCGACGAGAACCGCATCCTCGAACTGATGGACCCGCAGAAGGACGCCGACGGCCTCCACCCGATGAACCTCGGCCGCCTCGTGCTCAACGAGCCGGCCCCCCTGCCCTGCACCCCCAACGGCATCATCACCCTGCTGCGCCGCCACGGCGTGGAGATCAAGGGCGCCGAGGTCGTGGTCGTCGGACGCGGTGTGACCATCGGCCGCCCGATGCCGCTGCTGCTGACCCGGCGCAGCGAGAACGCCACCGTGACCCAGTGCCACACCGGCACGCGCGACCTGCCGGCCCACCTCCGTCGCGCGGACATCGTCGTGGCCGCCGCGGGCAGCGCCCACCTGATCCGTCCCGAGGACGTCAAGCCGGGCGCGGCCGTGCTCGACGTCGGTGTCTCGCGCAGCGCCGAGGGCAAGATCGTGGGTGACGTCCATCCGGGCGTTGCCGAGGTGGCCGGCTGGGTGGCTCCCAACCCCGGCGGTGTCGGCCCGATGACCCGGGCCCAGCTCCTGGTCAACGTGGTCGAGGCGGCGGAGCGCAGTGTCGGCTGAGCGGAACGTCTCCGACGCGCCCGAGGCGGGGGAGCGGCCCGAGGACATCACGGTCCGCGATCCCGTCAGCGCGCCCGACGCCGAGGGCCGGCCGCGGCGTGTCACGCGCCGGTTCCCGCTGTTCACCCGGGACACCGCGCGTCCCGAGGGCGGCGGCAGGGCGGCGCCGGGTGACGCCCCCGCGCCCGCCCGCCAGTGGCCGATCCTCGCCGTGCTGCTCACGGTCGGGCTGGGCCTGCTGGTGACCGCGCTGGACCAGTTCCGGCTCGGCACGTTCCTGGTGGGTCTGGCCCTGGTGGCGGGTGCCCTGCTGCGCTGGCTGGTGCCGGACGTGGGCATGCTCGCGGTGCGCTCCCGCTTCACGGACATCGCCACGTACTCCGGGCTGGGCCTGGGCATCGTGATGCTGGCGCTGATGGTCCAGCCGGAGCCGAAGCTGAAGATCCCGTTCCTGGCGGACCTGCTGCACTTCACGATCAGCGGTTGAGCCGGAGGGGAAGCGCCCCGGACGGCGGCCCGTCCTCACCCCCGTGAGAGGACGGGCCGCCGCCGCGCACCACATTCCTGCACGCGGAAGCGCTTGATCAACGGCTGTCCTGCCGCTGTGGCACGGAAGTGACCGTTCCGCTACGTGCTCCGGAATCCCCGGACGAGCTCGCGATGCGACCGCGACATGTTCGCGACAGATGCGTGTCGGACTCTGTCGATGTATTGACAAGTTCGGGGATGTGCGACGAAGTGGGGGACGGCGGGACCGGTATGAACAATCGGGACACTTCGCGACATACCGCCCACATGTTCCGGGTTCTGTTCGGTCGAGGGGGTGACCGATGGGAGACTGGAGCGCGAGCAGGCAGGCGTGCGACGTTGCGCGCCTGCGGCCCTGACGCTCCCGTGCGCCCCCACCCCGGGAACTGGGACCCTGCCCGGTGGCATCCCTGTGGGTAGCCGGAACGGGGACTCGGCAGAGGGCACCATGCGCGAGGGAAGACCAGCACGAACCGGGGGGAAGAGGGGGAAGCGATGCCTCGTTGGAAGGCCTTGCCCGAGGAACTGGATCCGCAGATCAGGGAGTTCACGAGCCAGCTCAGGCGGGTCGTGGACCGCAGCGGCCTGAGCGTCGCGTCGGTCTCCGACCGCACGGGCTACAGCAAGACGTCCTGGGAGCGTTACCTGAACGGCCGGCTGCTCGCGCCCAAGGGCGCGATCGTGGCCCTGGCCGAGGTCACCGGGACCAACCCGACGCACCTCACCACCATGTGGGAGCTCGCCGAGCGCGCCTGGAGCCGCTCGGAGATGCGTCACGACATGACGATGGAGGCGATCCGGATCTCGCAGGCGCGTGCCGCGCTCAGCGAGCTGTCCGGGCCGTCGTCGGGCGGCAGGTCCCGTAAGAGCGGGGCCGCGGTCCGTCCCGGTGTCGCGGGGCCGGCCGGTGTCGCGCCGAGCGTGCCGCCGCAGCCGACCGCCTCGGACGTGCGCGACGCCGTCGGTGGCGTACGGGAGGACGACGGGCGGACCGGCTCGTCCGGCGGGAACTCCTGGGGTGTCTCCGGACCCGGGTCAATGGGGCCGGGCCGGCGCGGTTCCGGTGCCGCGGCACCGGCCGCCGGCGGGTACACGTCCGGCGCGCACGGCGCACCGCCCCGGGGCACCACCGGCCACGGCCGCTCGGGCGGCTCCGGCCGGTCCGGCGGCAAGCGGCGGACGTCGACGTTCGTCGCGGGCGCGGTGGGGGCGCTGGTGGTGGTCGCCGCCGCGTTCTACGTCACCGGGACCGAGGGCGACAAGAAGGACGAGACGCAGAAGTCCCCGTCGCCCACCGTCACCACCGACGCGAACCTCCCCCCGGGCGTGGAGTGCAACGGCGCGAGCTGCGACGGCAAGGACGCGGAGGTCATGGGGTGCAGCGGTGACCTCGTCACCACGGCGCAGACCGCGACCGTCGGCACCACCACGGTGGAGGTCCGCTACAGCAAGATCTGCGGCGCCGCCTGGGGCCGCATCACGCAGGCCACCCAGGGCGACACGGTCGAGATCACCTCGGGAACGTCCAAGCAGAACGACACCATTTCCGCGGCGGGCGACACGGTCGCCTACACCATGATGGTGCCGGTCAAGAGCGCGGCGGACGTGAAGGCCTGCGTGACCCTGGCCGCGTCCGGCGAGAAGGGCTGCGCCGAGTAGGGCGGCGCCCCGCCGCTCCGGAGGGAACGCCGCTCCCGTGGGCCGTTCGGACCCTTGTGTGTGGGGGTTTCGTGGGGACGTGAATGGGAGCGCGCAGGGCGGGCACGCGAAAAGTACCCCCACGGGAGTCCGGCACGGTCGGCCCCCGACGGCGGCCGCCCCGCCCCCACCTCTCCCGGACGAGGCGGCCGCCCCTTTTCCCGCCCCTCCCCGACGCGCCTCCCGTGTACCCGAGTACGCGTACGGTCACTCTGTGGGGCGGGCCACAGGGAGCCCGGCGATCGGCGGTCCCGGATGCGCGATAGCCTGACCGCTGGATCTCTTGACGCCAAGAGATCGATCATGCGAAACGGTGATCGATCATCGTGGTGGACGCCGGTCACGAGCCGGTGCGGGATCCCGCACCCCGGGGCAGGGACCGCCCCACCGCCAGCTGTCATACGGAGAACGCCATGACCCGCACTCCCGTGAACGTCACCGTCACCGGCGCGGCCGGCCAGATCGGTTACGCCCTGCTCTTCCGCATCGCCTCCGGCCAGCTGCTCGGCGCGGACGTGCCGGTCAAGCTGCGCCTGCTGGAGATCACCCCGGCGCTGAAGGCCGCCGAGGGCACGGCCATGGAGCTGGACGACTGCGCGTTCCCGCTCCTGCAGGGCATCGACATCACGGACGACCCGAACGTGGCGTTCGACGGCGCCAACGTCGGCCTCCTCGTGGGCGCCCGCCCGCGCACCAAGGGCATGGAGCGCGGTGACCTCCTCGAGGCCAACGGCGGCATCTTCAAGCCGCAGGGTCAGGCCATCAACGCCCACGCCGCGGACGACATCCGCGTCCTGGTCGTCGGCAACCCGGCCAACACCAACGCCCTGATCGCCCAGGCCGCCGCGCCGGACGTACCCGCCGGGCGGTTCACCGCCATGACGCGCCTGGACCACAACCGCGCGCTGACCCAGCTGTCGAAGAAGACCGGCGTCCCCGTCTCCGAGATCAAGAAGCTGACGATCTGGGGCAACCACTCCGCCACCCAGTACCCGGACATCTTCCACGCCACCGTCGCCGGCAAGAACGCCGCCGAGGTCGTGAACGACGAGAAGTGGCTGGCCGAGGACTTCATCCCGACCGTCGCCAAGCGCGGTGCCGCGATCATCGAGGCCCGTGGCGCCTCGTCGGCCGCCTCCGCCGCCAACGCCGCCATCGACCACGTCCACACCTGGGTCAACGGCACCGACGAGGGCGACTGGGTCTCCATGGGTATCCCGTCGGACGGCTCCTACAGCGTCCCGGAGGGCCTCATCTCCTCCTTCCCGGTCACCGTGAAGGACGGCACGTACGAGATCGTCCAGGGCCTGGAGATCAACGACTTCTCCCGCGCCCGGATCGACGCCTCCGTCAAGGAGCTCGAGGAAGAGCGCGAGGCGGTCCGCGGCCTCGGCCTCATCTGACCCCGCGCACAGGCTCACGGGCCCCGCACCGGTTCCTCCGGTGCGGGGCCCGTCGCGTTTCGGCGGCCTGCACGGAGCGTGGCCGCCTGTCGACAGGTCGGGCGATTTCTCCCGCTTTCTCCTTGGATTCAGTGACTCGGCGCACTTCGGACCAGGGATTGGGCATGCATCAGGGGCGCAAGGGCAGGAGCACCCGGTCCCGTGGATGACACGTGTGTGATGCACGGAATGAAACAGGAACGGAAGGCAATCACCGATCATGGCGGACAGCACAGAACTTCAGGCACGCGACACCATCCATGCGGGGGGCACGTGGCGGGCCGCCGTCTCCGGCGCCACCCGCGAGATCCTCGACCCCGCGGACGCCCTGCCGTTCGCCCTGGTCGCGGAGGGCGACGAGAAGGACACCGACCTCGCGGTGGCCGCCGCCCGCCGGGCCTTCGACGAGGGCCCGTGGCCGCACACATCCGTCGCCGAACGGGCCGCGCTGCTGCGCCGCGTCGCCGGACTGCTTCTGCGGGACCGGGAGGAGCTCGGTCTGCTGGAGAGCCGGGACGCGGGCAAGACCGTCGAGGAGGGCCGCGTCGACATCGACTGCGTCGCCGACGCCTTCCGCTACTTCGCCGACCTGGTCGCCGGGGAGGCGCCCGGACGGGTCGTCGACGCGGGCTCGCCCGACGTCCACAGCGTCGTCGTGCACGAGCCGGTCGGCGTCTGCGCCCTGATCACACCCTGGAACTACCCCTTGCTCCAGGCCAGTTGGAAGATCGCCCCGGCCCTCGCGGCCGGTAACACCTTCGTGGTCAAGCCCAGTGAGATCACTCCGCTCACCACCGTCGCCCTCATCGACCTGCTGATCGAGGCCGGACTGCCCGCCGGGGTCGCGGGCATCGTCACCGGCCCCGGCCACACCGTCGGCGCCCGGTTGGCCGAGCACCCCGACGTCGACCTGGTCTCCTTCACCGGTGGCCTGGTCAGCGGCACGAAGGTCGCCCAGGCCGCCGCGCCTGGCGTGAAGAAGGTGGCCCTCGAACTCGGCGGCAAGAACCCCAACGTCGTCTTCGCCGACGCCTGTGCCACCGAGGAGGGCTTCGACACCGCCGTCGACCAGGCCCTCAACGCGGCCTTCATCCACAGCGGCCAGGTCTGTTCCGCCGGCGCGCGGCTCATCGTCGAGGAATCGGTCCGGGACCGGTTCGTCGCCGAACTCGCCCGCCGTGCCGAGCGGATCAGGCTCGGCCGGGGCACCGAGGACGGAGTCGAGTGCGGGCCGCTGGTCTCCGCACAGCAGCGCGCGAAGGTCGAGGCGTACGTCGAGTCCGCGCTCAAGGAGGGCGCGGTGCTGCGCTCCGGCGGCAAGCGGCCCGAGCCGTCCGCCGAGCGTCCCGAGGGCGGCTACTTCTACGAGCCGACCGTCCTCGACCGCTGTCACCGCGAGATGCGCGTCGTGCGCGAGGAGGTCTTCGGACCGGTCCTCACCGTAGAGACGTTCCGCACCGAGGAGGAGGCCGTCGCCCTCGCCAACGACACCGAGTACGGGCTCGCCGGCGCGGTGTGGACGGCCGACGCGGGCCGCGCCCGGCGCGTGGCCGGACGGCTGCGCCACGGCACCGTGTGGATCAACGACTTCCACCCCTACCTCCCGCAGGCGGAGTGGGGCGGCTTCGGCCGGAGCGGAGTGGGCCGCGAGCTCGGCCCGGCCGGTCTCGCCGAGTACCGCGAGACCAAGCACGTCTACCAGAACCTGGCGCCCAAGCCGGTGCGCTGGTTCGCGGGCTGAGCCGCAGACCGCCGGGCGGTGTCCCCGCACCCCCGCCCCCGTCACCGCACCGCGAACGACCCACCTCTCCCGAGTCCCCGCAGGAGTACCACCCAGATGACCCCTCACACCTCCGAACGCGCAACCGAGTACGACTACGTCGTCATAGGCGGCGGCACGGCCGGATCCGTCATCGCGTCCCGGCTGTCCGAGAACCCGGACGTGACCGTCGCCGTCATCGAGGGCGGCCCCAGCGACGTCGGCCGCGACGACGTGCTGACCCTGCGCCGCTGGATGGGCCTGCTCGGCGGCGAACTGGACTACGACTACCCCACCACCGAGCAGCCGCGCGGCAATTCGCACATCCGGCACAGCCGCGCCCGTGTCCTCGGCGGCTGCTCCTCGCACAACACGCTCATCGCCTTCAAGCCGCTGCCGTCCGACTGGGACGAGTGGGAGGCGGCCGGCGCCAAGGGCTGGGGCGCGGTGCAGATGGAGGCCTACTACGCGCGCCTGAAGAACAACATCGTCCCGGTCGACGAGAAGGACCGGAACGCCATCGCCCGGGACTTCGTCGACGCGGCGCAGGCGGCCCTCGAGGTCCCGCGCGTCGAGGGCTTCAACAAGCAGCCGTTCTCCGAGGGCGTCGGCTTCTTCGACCTGGCCTACCACCCGGAGGACAACAAGCGGTCGTCGGCGTCGGTGGCCTACCTCCACCCGGTGATGGACGAGCGCCCCAACCTCACGCTCATGCTGGAGACCTGGGCGTACCGGCTCGAGCTGAACGGCACCCGCGCCGAGGGCGTCCGCGTGCGCACCAAGGACGGCGAGGAGCTGCTGGTCAGGGCCCGGAGCGAGGTCGTGCTGTGCGCCGGTGCCGTCGACTCGCCCCGGCTGCTGCTGCACTCCGGCATCGGTCCCAGGGCCGACCTCGAGGCGCTCGGCATCCCCGTGGCGCTCGACCTGCCGGGCGTCGGCGAGAACCTGCTGGACCACCCCGAGTCGGTGATCGTCTGGGAGACGGACGGACCCATACCGGAGAACTCCGCGATGGACTCCGACGCCGGACTGTTCGTGCGCCGCGACCCCGAACACGCGGGCCCGGACCTGATGTTCCACTTCTACCAGATCCCGTTCACGGACCACCCGGAGCGACTGGGCTACCAGCGGCCCGAGTTCGGCGTCTCCATGACCCCGAACATCCCCAAGCCGAAGAGCCGCGGCCGGCTCTACCTCACCAGCGCCGACCCGGAGGTCAAACCCGCCCTCGACTTCCGCTACTTCACCGACGAGGACGACTACGACGGCCGTACCCTCGTCGACGGCATCCGCATCGCCCGAGAGATCGCGAAGACCGAGCCGCTCGCCCACTGGCTCAAGCGCGAGGTGGCCCCCGGCCCGGACGTCACCGGCGACGAGGAGCTCAGCGAGTACGCCCGCAAGGCCGCCCACACCGTCTACCACCCGGCGGGCACCTGCAGGATGGGCGCGGCCGGCGACGAACAGGCCGTCGTCGATCCCGAGCTGCGCATCCGTGGCCTGGAGGGCATCCGGATCGCGGACGCCTCCGTCTTCCCGACCATGACCGCCGTCAACCCGATGATCGGCGTCCTCATGGTCGGCGAGCGGGCCGTCGACCTGATCGGCGGTGCCGCGTGATGACCGACACCACCGGCACCCCCGCCTCGGACACCCCGGTCTTCTCCGTCGACGGGCTGTGGAAGGTCTTCGGCCCCAAGGCCGACCGCGTCCCCGGCGACCCGGACCTCACCGCCCTGGACCCGGCCGAACTGCGCTCCCGCACCGGCTGCACGGCCGCCGTGCGCGACGTGACCTTCGACGTCCGCAAGGGTGAGGTCTTCGTCGTCATGGGCCTGTCCGGGTCCGGCAAGTCCACGCTGGTGCGCTGTCTGACCCGGCTCATCGAGCCGACCGCCGGCACCATCGCCATCGACGGCGAGGACGTCCGCGCCATGGACCGGGCACGGCTGCGCGAACTGCGCCGGCACCGCGCCGCCATGGTCTTCCAGCACTTCGGCCTGCTGCCGCACCGCACCGTCCTCGACAACGTCGCCTACGGCCTGGAGATCCAGGGCATGGGCAAGGCGGAACGCCGTGAGCGGGCCGCCGAGGTCGTCGCCAAGGTCGGTCTGGAGGGCATGGAGCAGCGCCGGCCCGCGCAGCTCTCCGGCGGTCAGCGCCAGCGCGTCGGACTGGCCCGCGCACTCGCCGTCGACCCCGAGGTCCTGCTCTTCGACGAGCCGTTCAGCGCCCTGGACCCGCTGATCCGGCGCGACATGCAGGAGGAGGTGGTCCGGCTGCACCGCGAGGAGGGACGCACGATGGTCTTCATCACCCACGACCTCCAGGAAGCCCTGAAGCTCGGCGACCGGATCGCCCTGATGCGCGACGGCCGCGTGGTCCAGCTGGGCACGCCCGAGGAGATCGTGGGCTCACCGGCCGACGACTACGTCCGCGCGTTCGTCCGCGACGTCCCGCGCGAACAGGTCATGACGGTCCGCACGGCCATGCGCCCCGCCGCCTCGTCCGAGGAGACCGTCACCGGCCCGGCCGTACGCCCCGACGCCACGGTCTCGGAGGCCATCGAGGCGGTGTCCCGCGCCGGCACCACCGCCAGGGTCCTGGACGAAGGCCGCTGCCTGGGCGTGGTCGACGCGGGTGCGCTGCTGGACGTGGTGGCCGGCACAGCCGCGCCCACCCGGACCGCCGACGCGGCTGGGGACACGCACGCCGACGGGGCGGCAGGAGTGGTCCCCGCGGCACCCGCCCAACGCCGCGAGCCGGCCCCCACCAGCGAGGAGCCGGTGTGATGGCAACGCTCACGGCAACCACCCGAAAGGCGTCCCCGCCGGGCGTCCTCACCCGTCCGGCCGTGCGCAAGCTCGCGGTCCTCGCCCTGGTCGCGGCCGTCCTCGTCCCCCTCGCCGCCGCCCGCTGGGCAAGCGGCACCTGGCCCGGGGCCCTGACCGTCGACGTCTCCGAACCCCTCGGCAGGGCCAGCGACTGGATCATCGACAACCGCGACTCCCACCCCGTCTTCCTCTACTTCCTCGGCCACGTCAGCAACGCCGTGGTCATCGCCGTACGCGCCGTCTACCTCGCCCTCCTCGCCGTCGGCTGGGCGGGAGTGGCGGCCGTGTCCGCCCTGATCGCCTGGCGCGCCGCGGGCGTCCGCCTGGCCCTCGGCACCGCCGCCGCGTTCCTCGCCTGCGGACTGCTGGGCATGTGGGTGCCGACCATGCAGACGCTCGCCCTGATGGTGGTGGCCGTCGCCGCCTCCGTCGTCGTCGGCGGGCTGCTCGGACTCGCCGCCGGGCTGTCCGACCGCATGGACCGCGTCCTGCGCCCGGTGCTCGACACCATGCAGGTCCTGCCGGCCTTCGCCTACCTGCTGCCCGTCGTGCTGGTCTTCGGCATCGGGGTCCCGGCAGCCGTCCTGGCCACGGTCGTCTACGCCGCCCCGCCCATGGCCCGTCTCACCGCGCTCGGGCTGCGCGGCGCCGACAAGGAGGTGCTGGAGGCGGTCGAGTCGCTCGGGACCACCGCCCGCCAGCGCCTGCTGACGGCCCGCATCCCGCTGGCCCGCAAGGAACTGCTCCTCGGCCTCAACCAGACGATCATGATGGCGCTGTCCATGGCCGTCATCGCCTCCGTCATCGGCGCCGGCGGGCTCGGCGACCGCGTCTACCAGGCGCTGGCCTCGGTCGACGTCGGCGCCGCCCTCGCCGCCGGCATCCCGATCGTGCTGCTCGCCGTCGTGCTCGACCGGGTCACCGGCGCGGCCGGCGCGCGGCTCGGGCAGGCGCCCGCGCCGAACGCCCGCGCGCTGTGGGCGTACGCCCTGGCCGCCGCCGTGGCCGTGGCCGTCGCCGGACGTCTCGCGAACCGCCTGGAGTGGCCCGACGGATGGGTCGTGGGAGTCGCCGAGCCGGTCAACCGGGCCGTCGACTGGATGACCGACCACCTGTACTCGGGTGTGCCCGTCATCGGCGGCACCGCCGACTGGGCGGGACACTTCACCACCTGGGTGCTCGACCCGCTCCGGGACGGCCTGCAGTGGCTGCCCTGGTGGTCGGTGCTCCTGATCGTCGCCGCCCTGGCCTGGGTGATCGGCACGTGGCGCACCGCGCTCACCGCCGTACTCGCCATGGCCGCGACCGGCGTGCTCGGCGTGTGGAAGCCGTCGCTGGACACGCTGTCGCAGGTCCTCGCGGCCGTCGCCGTGACCCTCGTCATCGGCTTCGCGACCGGCGTCGCCGCCGCCCGCAGCGACCGCGTCGAGCGCCTGCTGCGCCCCGTCCTGGACGTCTTCCAGACGATGCCGCAGTTCGTGTACCTGATCCCCGTCGTCGCCCTGTTCGGCGTCGGCCGCGCCCCGGCCGTCGCCGCCGCGATCGTCTACGCGCTGCCCGCCGTCGTCCGCATCACCACCCAGGGCCTGCGCCAGGTCGACCCGGCCGCCCTGGAGTCGGCCCGCTCGCTCGGCGCGACCAGCGGCCAGCAACTGCGCCAGGTCCAGCTCCCGCTGGCCCGCCGGGCCCTGCTGCTCGCCGTCAACCAGGGCGTCGTCCTGGTCCTGGCCGTCGTCATCATCGGCGGACTGGTCGGCGGGGGCGCGCTCGGCTACGACGTCGTCTTCGGCCTCGCCCAGGGCGACCTGGCGACCGGCCTGGTGGCCGGGGCCGCGATCGTCTGCCTGGGCCTGATGCTGGACCGGGTGACACAGCCGACCGAACGCCGCGCCGAGAAGGGAGCGTGACATGCGATTCCGTACGATCCCCGCGGTGGCCGCCGGGTCGGCACTCCTGCTGCTGACCGGCTGCGGTGCCGCCGACATGACCAAGCAGGCGTCCCCCTTCGCCAACGCCCGGGGCGCCAGGACGGTCACCCTGTCGGTGCAGTCCTGGGTGGGGGCGCAGGCCAATGTCGCCGTCGCCCAGTACCTGCTGGAGCACGAGCTCGGCTACCGCGTCGACACCGTCCAGGTCGACGAGGTGCCCGCCTGGGACGCGCTCAGCCAGGGCAGGGTCGACGCGATCCTGGAGGACTGGGGGCACCCCGAGCAGGAGCAGCGGTACGTCGAGGACAAGAAGACGATCGCATCGGGGGGCGACCTCGGCGTCACCGGGCACATCGGCTGGTACGTGCCGACGTACTTCGCCGAGCAGCACCCGGACGTCACCGACTGGAAGAACCTCAACAAGTACGCCGACCGGTTCCGCACCCCGGAGAGCGGCGGCAAGGGCCAGCTGATGGACGGCTCACCGTCCTACGTCACCAACGACAAGGCGCTGGTGAAGAACCTCGGGCTGGACTACCGGGTGGTGTTCGCCGGCTCCGAGGCCGCGCAGATCACCCAGATCAAGCAGTTCGCCAAGGAGAAGAAGCCCTTCCTCACCTACTGGTACACGCCCCAGTGGCTGTTCGAGCAGGTGCCGATGACCGAGGTGAAGCTGCCCGCGTACAAGGAGGGCTGCGACGCCGACCCGGCGAAGGTCGCCTGCGCCTACCCGGTCACGCCGCTGCAGAAGTTCCTCAACGCGGACTTCGCGAAGAACGGCGGTGAGGCGGCGGAGCTGCTCACGAGGTTCCGGTGGACGACCGAGGACCAGAACGAGGTCTCCCTGATGATCGCCGACCAGAAGCTGTCGCCGCGGGAGGCCGCGAAGAAGTGGGCGGACGGCCACGAGTCCGTCTGGAAGAAGTGGCTGCCCTGACCCCGCTCCGGCGTCGAGACGGTCTCGAGGAGACCGTCAGGAGTATTGTCCCGGCTGGTAGTGGCCCGGTGTCACGCGGCACGTCACGCCGAACCGGTTCCAGGCGTTGATCACCGTGATCGCGGCGATCAGCTGGGACAGCTCCGCCTCCTCGAACCGCTTGGCGGCCCGCTCGTACACCTCGTCGGGGACGAAGCCGTCCGTCAGCACGGTGACGGCCTCCGTCAGTTCGAGTGCCGCGAGCTCCTGCTCCGTGTAGAAGTGCCGTGACTCCTCCCAGGCGCTGAGCTGCACGACCCGCTCGACGCTCTCGCCCGCCGCGAGCGCGTCCTTGGTGTGCATGTCCAGGCAGAAGGCACAGTGGTTGATCTGGGAGGCGCGGATCTTCACCAGCTCGTAGAGCTTGGGATCCAGACCCTTCCTGGCGGCGGAGTCCAGCCGGACCATCGCCTTGTAGACCTCGGGGGCGTGCCGGGCCCAGTCCAGCCGGGCGGGCAGCTCGGCGGCGTACGTCGTGGTCGTCTCGATGTCGCTCATGCCTCGACCCTAGGAGCGAGGCAGCCCAGGGGTATGGTCCACTTCCATGGCGGAACGCTGGGCCACTTCACGCGGCGACCTGCAGGGCATCGACCTCCATCTCGACCCGGCCGGCCCCGGCCTGCGCCGCGGTCTGACCGACGCCCTGCGCGAGGCCGTCCGCACCGGCCGGCTCTCCCCGGGCACCCGGCTGCCCTCCTCCCGTTCCCTCGCCGGCGACCTGGGCATCGCCCGCAACACCGTCGCCGACGCGTACGCCGACCTGGTCGCCGAAGGCTGGCTCACCGCCCGGCAGGGCTCCGGCACCCGCGTCGCCGAGCGCGCGGTACCCGGCCCGCCGGCCGCCCCTTCCCCTCCCCGCCGGGTCCCGGGCCGGCTCCCGTACAGCCTCGTCCCCGGCACGCCCGACCTCGCCTCCTTCCCCCGCGCCGAATGGCTCAAGGCCACCCGCCGCGCCCTCGCCACCGCTCCGCACGACGCCTTCGGCTACGGCGATCCCCGTGGCCGCCCCGAACTGCGCGTCGCGCTCGCGGACTACCTGGCGCGTGTCCGGGGCGTGCGCGCCGACCCCGAACGCCTCGTCGTGTGCGCCGGCTTCTCCCACGGTCTGCACCTCCTCTGCGAGATCCTGCGGGCCCGCGGCGCCCGGACCCTCGCCGTGGAGTCCCACGGCCTCGACGTCCACTGGGACCTGGCGACCCGTGCCGGGCTGCGGACCACGCCGCTTCCGTACGACGCCTCCGGCACCCGCGCCCAGGACCCGGGCGACGCGGACGCGGTGCTGCTCAGCCCCGCCCACCAGTTCCCCCTGGGCGGCGCCCTGCGCCCCGAGCGCCGTGCCGCCGTGGTCGACTGGGCCCGCCGCACGGGCGGGCTGATCCTGGAGGACGACTACGACGGCGAGTTCCGCTACGACCGCCAGTCCGTCGGCGCGCTCCAGGACCTCGACCCCGACCACGTCGTCCACCTGGGCACGGCCAGCAAGTCCCTCGCCCCGGGCCTGCGCCTGGGCTGGATGGTCGTGCCCCCCTCGCTGGTCCCGGACGTCGTCGACCGGGGCGGCGGCCGCTCGGTCGGCGTCGTCGAACAGCTCGCGCTCGCCGAGTTCCTCACCTCCGGCGCCTACGACCGTCACGTCCGCTCCGCCCGGCTGCGCTACCGCCGCCGCCGCGACGCCCTGGTCCGCGCCCTCGCCGAACGGGCACCCGACGTCCGCGTGACCGGCATCGCGGCCGGCCTGCACGCCGTTCTGCGACTCCCGCCCGGCACCGAGCGGTCCGTGGTCCAGGCCGCCACCTGGCAGGGCCTCGCCGTCCTCGGCCTCTCCCGCTTCCGCCATCCCGCCGCCGACACGACCCCGGGGGACGCCCTGGTGGTCGGCTACGCGACCCCGCCGGACCACGCCTGGACGGGCACGCTCGAGGCCCTGTGCAGGGCGCTGCCGTAGGAGGCGGCCGCAGGACACCGGAGAAAACCTCCGGGCCGCTGTCGATCCGGCCACGTCCCGTTCGACGCCCTTGTGTGGAACGCGTCGTACACGAGGGACGCGCCAGCGCCCGAGGAAGGGGAGAAGAGATGGATCAGCTCCTGAGAGTGATGAACTTCTGCGTCTCGAGTGACGGGATCGGTGCCGGTGAGCACCAGACCCTGGAGAGGCCGTTCGGCCACGTCCACCCCGAACGGCTGTTCGCCTGGGCCGGCGCCACGGCGAGCTGGCCCATGCGCACCGACCCCGGGGGCAGCCGCGGCCTCGACGACTACTTCACCCGGGACTTCGCACGCGGCATCGGTGCCGAGATCATGGGCCGCAACAAGTTCGGCCCCCAGCGGGGGCCCTGGCGGGACCACCAGTGGCGCGGCTGGTGGGGTGACGAGCCCCCGTTCCGCACCTCCGTGTTCGTGATGACCCACCACCCGCGCCCGTCGATCACGCTCTCCGACACCACGTTCCACTTCGTGGAGGGCAGCCCGGCCGCGGTCCTGGACCGGGCGCGGGAGGCGGCGGGCGGCAAGGACGTCCGGCTCGGCGGCGGGGTCACGACCGTCCGGCAGTTCCTCGACGCCGACCTGGTCGACACGATGCACGTGGCGGTCTCGCCGGTGGAGCTCGGCTCCGGTCTCCGCCTCTGGAAGTCGCCCGACGAACTGCTCGACCGCTTCCACCTCGAGGTCGTACCGAGCCCGAGCGGCGTGACGCACCACCTGTTCTGGCGGAGATGAGACGACGACCGGCGCCCCGGACCGCGCGTCACGCCCCGCGGAAGCGCCCCAGACATCCTGAAAGGGGGGCGAAACGGCGGGGGATCGGAGACCAGGAGCGGGGGGCTCCTGTGCGTGGCGCGCGGCCGGTCTCTAGGCTGTCCGCCGCGAGCCGGGAAGTGAACCGAGGACCCGGCGGGCAGTCGCAGGCGGTGTGAGGGGGAGTCATGGCGGAGTCACGACGGCGGGTGCGGTCCAGCACGGTGGTGCTGGGCGGGATGGGGGTTCTCGCGGCGGCGCTGACCTCCTGCGGGTCGGATCCGGACCGCCGGTGCGTGGACCGGGACAGCTACGACTACCTCAACGGCTACAAGCTCGTCGCCGACAAGAACTGCGCGTCCTCCTCCGGTTCCCGCGTCGACGCCGACTGGTACTACGACGCGGACGTCCGCGCCGGTTACGCCGACGACGGGACCTTCAGCCGCAGCGAGGCCGTCGACCGGGGCGGCTTCGGCTGCTCGGGCTCCGGCAGCGGCGGCGGCTGAGCGGCTCATGGAACGGCGCACCATCGAGCCCCGCCCCGGCTGGCAGGAGACGGTCGAGGAACAGGGGCTCATCTACCCCCTCACCCGCTACCCGGACGACTCCCTGCGCCCCTACTGGGACGAGAGCGCCTACTACGTCTTCGGCCTGGACGAGGTCGAGGCGCTGGAGGAGGTCGTCGAGGAACTGCACCGCATGTGCCTCGCGGCGGCCGAGCACATCGTCACCGCCGACCGGTTCGCCGACCTCGGCATCACCGACCCGCGGATCGCCCGCGCGGTCGCCGAGGCCTGGCGCCGACGCGACGAACTCCCCTCCGTCTACGGCCGCTTCGACCTCCGCTACGACGGGACGGGGCCCGCGAAGCTGCTGGAGTACAACGCCGACACTCCGACGTCCCTGGTCGAGGCCGCCTCGCCCCAGTGGTTCTGGATGGAGGAGCGCTTCCCCGGCGCCGACCAGTGGAACTCCCTGCACGAACGCCTCGTCGACGCCTGGAAGAAGCAGGCCGCCCTCCTCCCGCCGGGCAGCCCCCTGTACTTCGCCCATTCCTCCGCCGACGAGCTCGGCGAGGACCTCATGACCGTCGCCTACCTCAAGGAGACCGCCGAGCAGGCCGGACTGCAGACCGACTGGATCTCCGTGGAGGAGATCGGCTGGGACCGCCTCTCCCGCCGCTTCGTGGACAACAGACTCCGGTTCATCCGCAGCATCTTCAAGCTGTACCCCTGGGAGTGGCTGACCACCGACCGCTTCGCCGGCCACGTCCTCGACACGCTCGACAACGGCGGAGGCACCGGCTCCACCCTGTGGATCGAACCCGCGTGGAAGATGCTCCTCAGCAACAAGGCGCTGCTGGCGATCCTCTGGGAGCTCCACCCCGGTCACCCCCACCTGCTGCCCGCCTACCTCGACGGTCCCCGGGAACTGGCCGGCACCACCGGCTACGTCGCCAAGCCGCTGCTGGGCCGTGAAGGCGCCGGCGTGACCCTCCACGAGGCGGGTGCCGCCCCCGTGCTGCGCGACGAGCCCTGCTGCTACCAGCAGCTCGCCCCCCTCCCGGACTTCGACGGCAACCACGTCGTCCTCGGCGCCTGGGTGGTGGAGAACGAGTCGGCGGGCCTCGGCATCCGTGAGTCCTCGGGCCTGGTGACGGACGAGTACGCCCGCTTCCTGCCCCATGTGATCCTCTAGGTCCTGGTGCCCCGCGGGCGGACGCCGTCGCCCGCATGATGGACGCCTCCCCATGGCACTGCGTGCCACCCGGTAGCCTGGCCGTGGGCCGTGACTGGCGCGCTGGGATGGGAGCAACCATCGGGAAGCGGCCCCGGACCCCGCGGTCCGGAAACTGTGCCGTGCGCCTGGGCCGTACCGTGAACGCTGAACGCCACGTCCGGAGGTCCCTCATGTCTGCCGAGCCCCTCTCCACCGCTTCCACCGCCTTCCGCGCCGCCCTCGACGTGATCCGCGCCGTCGAGCCGCGCGTCGCCGACGCCATCGGCCAGGAGGTCGCCGACCAGCGCGAGATGCTCAAGCTGATCGCCTCGGAGAACTACGCCTCCCCGGCCACCCTCCTCGCGATGGGCAACTGGTTCAGCGACAAGTACGCCGAGGGCACCGTCGGCCGCCGCTTCTACGCCGGCTGCCGCAACGTGGACACCGTCGAGTCGCTCGCCGCCGAGCACGCCAGGGAGCTCTTCGGCGCCCGTCACGCCTATGTGCAGCCGCACTCCGGCATCGACGCCAACCTCGTAGCCTTCTGGGCCGTCCTCGCCGACCGCGTCGAGGTCCCCTTCCTGGAGAAGACCGGCGCCCGCCAGGTCAACGACCTCTCCGATGCCGACTGGGCCGAACTCCGCCAGGCCTTCGGCAACCAGCGCATGCTCGGCATGTCCCTGGACGCCGGCGGTCACCTCACCCACGGCTTCCGCCCGAACATCTCCGGCAAGATGTTCGACCAGCGCTCCTACGGCACCGACCCGGCCACCGGCCTGATCGACTACGAGGCCCTGCGCGCCTCCGCCCGCGAGTTCAAGCCGCTGATCATCGTCGCCGGCTACTCCGCCTATCCCCGTCTGGTGAACTTCCGGATCATGCGCGAGATCGCCGACGAGGTCGGCGCCACGCTCATGGTCGACATGGCGCACTTCGCCGGTCTCGTCGCGGGCAAGGTCCTCACCGGCGACTTCGACCCGGTACCGCACGCCCAGATCGTCACCACCACCACCCACAAGTCGCTGCGCGGCCCGCGCGGCGGCATGGTGCTGTGCGACGACTCCCTCAAGGACCAGGTCGACCGGGGCTGCCCGATGGTCCTCGGCGGCCCGCTCCCGCACGTCATGGCCGCCAAGGCCGTCGCTCTCGCCGAGGCCCGCCGGCCCGCCTTCCAGGACTACGCGCAGCGCATCGTCGACAACTCCCGCGCCCTCGCCGAGGGACTGATGCGCCGAGGCGCCGCCCTGGTCACCGGCGGCACCGACAACCACCTCAACCTGATCGACGTCACCACCTCCTACGGCCTCACCGGCCGCCAGGCGGAGGCCGCCCTGCTCGAGGCCGGCATCGTCACCAACCGCAACGCCATCCCCGCCGACCCCAACGGCGCCTGGTACACCTCCGGCATCCGCATCGGCACCCCCGCGCTGACCACGCGCGGCCTGGGCACCGCCGAGATGGACGAGGTCGCCGGCCTCATCGACCGCGTCCTCACCACCACGGAGCCCGGCACCACCAAGTCCGGCGCCCCGTCCAAGGCCTCCCACGTCCTCGACGCGAAGGTCGCCGACGAGATCTCCCGGCGCGCCACCGACCTGGTCGCCGGCTTCCCGCTCTACCCCGAGGTCGACCTCGGCTGAGGCCGCCCGCTCGCAGCGCCCCACGGCGGTCCGGTCACGCACCGGGCCGCCGTGGGCGCGTCTTCAGGCGTCCAGCAGTTCCTGCCTGGGACCGCTGTCGTCCCCCCGCCGGCGCATCACCGGCAGCCGCGTCACGTGAGGGCGCAGCACCAGGGCCGGCGCCGCTCCGGCGACCGCCCCCGGTATCGCCGGGTCCTCGGCGCGGTGCCGGAGGCCGTTCGGCGATTACCTGTTACACCGCCGGGCTCGGATCGGTTCCCACCTGTTTCCGGTCGGTTCCGGACCGCCCCCGGACACCTGAGAGAATGGGGGGCATGGCGACTGACCGACCTCGCGTGCTCTCCGGAATCCAGCCCACCGCGGGCTCGTTCCACCTCGGCAACTACCTCGGCGCCGTCCGCCAGTGGGTGGACCTGCAGGAGACCCACGACGCGTTCTACATGGTCGTCGACCTGCACGCGATCACGCTTCCGCAGGACCCGAAGGAGCTGCGCGCCAACACCCGCCTCGCGGCCGCCCAGCTGCTGGCCGCCGGACTGGACCCGGACCGCTGCACGCTCTTCGTCCAGAGCCACGTGCCCGAGCACGCCCAGCTCGCCTGGGTGATGAACTGCCTCACCGGCTTCGGCGAGGCCTCGCGCATGACCCAGTTCAAGGACAAGTCCGCCCGGCAGGGCGCCGACCGTGCCTCCGTCGGCCTGTTCACGTACCCGATCCTCCAGGTGGCGGACATCCTGCTCTACCAGGCCAACGAGGTGCCGGTGGGCGAGGACCAGCGCCAGCACATCGAGCTCACCCGGGACCTCGCCGAGCGGTTCAACGGCCGGTTCGGCGAGACGTTCACCAAGCCGAAGCCGTACATCCTCAAGGAGACGGCGAAGATCTACGACCTCCAGGACCCGTCGATCAAGATGAGCAAGTCGGCGTCCACGCCGAAGGGCCTCATCAACCTCCTGGACGAGCCGAGGACCACGGCCAAGAAGGTGAAGAGCGCCGTCACCGACACCGACACGGTGATCCGGTACGACGTCGTGGAGAAGCCCGGTGTGAGCAATCTCCTCACGATCTATTCGACCCTCACCGGAGCGGACATCCCCGAACTGGAGGAGAAGTACGCCGGCAAGGGCTACGGTGCGCTGAAGACGGACCTCGCCGAGGTCATGGTCGACTTCGTCACCCCGTTCAAGGAGCGCACCCAGCAGTACCTGGACGACCCCGAGACGCTCGACGCGATCCTGGCCAAGGGCGCGGAGAAGGCGCGTGCCGTCGCCGCGGAGACCCTCGCGCAGGCGTACGAGCGGGTCGGTTTCCTGCCCGCCAAGCACTGAACCGGCGCTGAACCGGCCCCCGGCCGGGATCCGTACCACCGCACAGCGCTGCACATCACTCCGGTTGCGCCTGCCCGCATCCGGGTCGTGGTCGTACAGTCGATATCCGGGTGACCGTTTCGGCGGTCACCGGGTGCTCACCGCAGTTTCACCACCGCGCTTCACCACCACTACGACAGGAGACGACGTGGGGACCGTAACGATCGGTGTGTCGATCGCGGTCCCGGAGCCTCACGGCAGCCGGCTTCAGCAGCTGCGCGCGGGCTTCGGCGACGCCGCGGCTCATGGCATCCCCACCCACGTCACCCTGCTGCCGCCGACCGAGATCGAGGACGTCGACCTGCCCGCCGTCGAGGCGCACCTGAGCGAGGTCGCCACGGCGGGCCGGCCGTTCCCGATGCGGCTGTCGGGCACCGGCACCTTCCGTCCGCTGTCGCCGGTGGTGTACGTCCGGGTCGTCGAGGGCGGTGAGGCGTGCACCTGGCTGCAGAGGCAGGTCCGGGACGCCTCCGGGCCGGTCGCCCGCGAGCTGCAGTTCCCGTACCACCCGCACGTCACCGTGGCGCACGGCATCGAGGAGGCGGCCATGGACCGCGCCTTCGAGGAGCTCGCCGGCTACGAGGCCGCGTGGCCGTGCACGGGCTTCGCCCTCTACGAGCAGGGCGCCGACGGGGTGTGGCGCAAGCTGCGCGAGTTCCCCTTCGGTTCCGTGGTGGTGCCCCCGCAGGCCGGCAGCGTGGACCGCGGATCCGTCTCCGCCCACTGAGACACCCTCCGGACACCGGCGCCGGCGCTCAGACCGGCAGCCGTCGGAACACCGCGCGCGGGAGGTGCCGCAGCGCCGACATCACCACCCGCAGCGCCCCCGGCACCCAGACCGTCTCCGCGCGGCGCCGCAGCCCCAGCTCCACGGCCGCCGCGACCGCCTCGGGGGTGGTGGCCAGCGGCGCTTCGGGCAGCCCGGCCGTCATCCGCGTACGGACGAAGCCGGGGCGTACCACCATGACGTGCACGCCCGTGCCGTACAGCGCGTCGCCGAGCCCCTGGGCGAAGGCGTCAAGGCCGGCCTTGCTGGAGCCGTAGATGAAGTTCGCGCGGCGGGCCCGCTCGCCCGCCACCGAGGACAGCACCACCAGCGAGCCGTGCCCCTGCGCCTGGAGCGCGCCCGCGCACACCAGGCCCGCCGAGACCGCGCCGGTGTAGTTGGTCTGCGCGACCCGTACCGCGGCCTCCGGGTCCCGCTCGTCGTGGGCCTGGTCGCCCAGCGTGCCGAAGGCGAGCAGCACCAGGTCGACGTCGCCCTCGGCGAAGACCTTGCCGAGCGCCTCCTCGTGGGCGGCGGGATCGAGCGCGTCGAAGGCGACGGTGCGGACCTCGGCGCCGAGACCGCGCAGCTGCTCGGCGGCCTCGTCCAGCCCCGGGGAGGGGCGGCCGGCCAGCCACACCGCGCGGGTGCGGCGGGCGATCAGCCGCCGCGCGGTGGCCAGCGCGATCTCGGACGTACCGCCGAGGACGAGCAGGGACTGGGGGAGGCCGAAGGCGTCCTTCACGACAGCTCCTCAGGGGGCCGGGGTCGACGGTTTCAGAGGTGGAGCCTGCGGGACAGGTCGGAGGTGAACACCCCGCGCGGATCCAGTTCGGCGCGCAGCGCGCGGAAGTCGCCCAGGCGGGGGTACATGACGGCGAGCAGTTCCGGGCGCAGCCGGGAGTCCTTGGCGAGGTAGACGCGCCCGCCCGCCCCGGCCACCTCCTCGTCGAGCTCGTCGAGGAAGCCGCTGAGGCCGGGCAGCGACGCCGGGACGTCCAGGGCCAGGGTCCAGCCCGGCACGGGGAAGGACAGCCAGCCCGGGTCGGCCTCGCCGAAGCGTTTGAGGACGGCCAGGAAGGACGGGCAGCGCCGTGCGGAGATCCGGCGCACGATCCGGCGCAGCGCGTCCTCCCTCCCGTGCCCGACGACGAACTGGTACTGCACGAAGCCACCCCGCCCGTAGACCCGGTTCCAGTGCGGCACGCCGTCCAGGGGGTGGAAGAAGGCCGGGATCCGCTGGAGCTGCCCGGTCCGGGCGCGGGGCGCCCTGCGGTACCAGAACTCGTTGAACAGCCCCACGGTGGTGCGGCTGAGCAGGCCCTCGGGGACGAAGGCGGGGGCGGCCGGGAGACGCGAGGTGCGGAAGGACAGGGGCTCCCTGCGCGCGCGGGTGCCGCGGGGCAGCGCGTCCAGGGGCGCGTGGTCGCCCCGCGTGAGCACCGCCCGGCCGGTGGAGCGGCCACGGGCCAGCAGATCGATCCAGGCGACCGAGTACCGGTAGCGGTGGTCGGTGGCGGTGAGGCGGGCCATCAGGTCGTCGAGGTCGGTCGCGCGTTCGGTGTCGACCGACATCAGGGAGGTCTCGACCTGCTGGAGCCGGATCGTCGCGGTGAGGACCACCCCGGTCAGGCCCATGCCGCCGGCGGTCGCCTCGAACAGCGGCGTGCCCGGCACCACCGTGACGAGCCGCCCGTCGGCCGTGAGCAGTTCGAAGGACAGCACATGACGGGAGAAGGAGCCGGACACGTGGTGGTTCTTGCCGTGGATGTCGGCGCCGATCGCCCCGCCGACCGTCACGTACCGCGTGCCGGGCGTCACCGGCACGAACCAGCCGAGCGGCAGCAGCACCTCCATCAGCCGGTGCAGGGAGACCCCCGCGTCGCACAGCACCGTCCCGCCGCCGGCGTCGATCGCGTGGACCCGGTCCAGGCCCGTCATGTCGAGCACCGCGCCGCCCGCGTTCTGCGCCGCGTCCCCGTACGCCCGTCCCAGGCCCCGCGCGATGCCCCCGCGGGAGCCGCACTCCCGGACGGCCAGGGCGGCCTCCTCGTACGTCCGTGGGCGGATCAGCCGGGCGGCGGTGGGCGCCGTGCGGCCCCACCCCGTGACGGAAACGGTGTCGGCAGGCATGACCGCGACCGTATCGCCCTTATGCGAATCATCAGATGTGAAACGTCACTCCCGTCCCCGAAACGGGTGATTAATGGGATGTCGCTCCAAAGCGGCGGATTTCCGGCCCGCCGGGGGTGAACAGTGGGTCCACATGGACGACCACCACGACCTCCCGCACCCCCGCGGTCTCCACGCCCTCGACCACCGCATCGTCGCCGCGCTCAGAGCGTGCGGCGCGGACCCGCGCGTGGGCGCCACCGCGCGGGTCCTGTCGTGGGCGGGGGAGCACGGGGCGATGTGGCTCGCGGCGGGTCTCGCCGGAGCCGTCGCGGACCGCCCCCGGCGCGGCGCCTGGCTGCGCGGCACCGTGCTCACCGCGGGCGCCCACGTCGTCAGCATGGGCGTCAAGCGGATCGTGCGCCGCCCCCGCCCCGCCCACGTCGAACCCCTCGTCGGCACGGTCGGCCGGCACTCCTTCCCCAGCTCGCACGCCACCTCGGCGACGGCCGCCGCCTTCGCCTTCGGCGCGCTGGGCGCCCGCGCGGTGCCGCCGCTGGCCGCCGCCGTGTGCGTCTCCCGTCTGCTGGCCGGCGTCCACTACCCCTCGGACGTGGCGGCGGGCGCCGCCCTCGGCGCGCTGACGGCCCGGCTCGGCGCCCGCTGGATGACGGGAGGCCCCGCGTGACCCTGCTGCGCGAGCGCCCCGACCGACGGCAGGCCGCACCGTCCGGCGGGGGCGGCCTCCTCAGGGGCCTGCTCATGACCGCGCGGCCCAAGCAGTGGGTCAAGAACGTCCTGGTGATCGCCGCCCCGGCCGCCGCAGGCGACCTGTTCTCCGCCCACGCCCTGACCCGGCTCGCCCTGGTCTTCGTCCTGTTCACCGCCTGCGCCGCCGCCGTCTACCTGGTCAACGACGCGCGCGACGCCGCGGCCGACCGCGCCCACCCCACCAAGTGCCGCCGCCCGGTCGCCGCCGGCCAGGTCCCCGTCCCGGTCGCCTACGCCACCGGGATCACCCTCGGCGTCCTCGCCCCGGTCCTCGCGGCCCGGCTGTGCCCGCCCGAGGTCGCCGCGCTGCTGACCGCCTACCTCGGCATGCAACTGGCGTACTGCCTCATCCTGAAGCACGTCCTCGTCGTCGACCTCGTCGTCGTCACCACCGGCTTCGTGATGCGCGCGGTGATCGGCGGGCTCGCCCTCGGCATCCCGCTCTCGCGCTGGTTCCTGATCACGACCGGGTTCGGAGCGCTGTTCATGGTCGCGGCCAAGCGCTACTCCGAGGCCGTGCAGATGGCCGGCACGGCCGGCGCCACGCGCGCGCTGCTCACCGAGTACACCACCGGCTACCTCCGCTTCGTCTGGCAGCTCGCCGCCGGTGTCGCCGTCCTCGGCTACTGCCTGTGGGCCCTTGAGGAGGGCGGGGTGCCGCACACCAGCGTGCTGCCCTGGCGGCAGCTGTCGGTGGTCGCCTTCGTCCTCGCCGTCCTGCGCTACGCCGTCTTCGCCGACCGCGGGACCGCCGGTGAACCCGAGGACGTGGTGCTGGGCGACCGCGCGCTCGCCCTCATCGGGGCGGTGTGGGTGGCGATGTACGCCGCGGCGGTGGCCGACTGGTGAGAGACCGTCTGCTGCGGCACCGGCGGGAACTCCTCGGATTCGCCACCGCCGGTCTGCTCGCCTACGCCGTCGACCTCGCCCTCTTCACGTACCTGCGCGGCCCCGGCGGCTGCGGCCCGCTCACCGCGAAGGCCCTCTCCTTCGTCGCCGGCTGCGCGGTCGCCTACGCCGGCAACGCCCACGGCACCTACCGCACCACCCGCGTGCGCGGGGCACGCCCCTTCGCGATGTTCTTCGTGGTCAACCTCGCCGGCGCCGCCGTGCAACTGCTCTGCCTGGCCGTCAGCCACTACGGGCTCGGCCTCACCTCGCAACGCGCGGACACCGTGTCCGGCGCGGTGATCGGCATGGCGCTGGCCACCGGTGTCCGGTTCTGGGGCACCAGGACATTGGTCTTCCGCAACGCGGGCAGAGTCGGCTCATGGACTGGCTGAAAAAGCTCCCGGGTGTGGGGCCGTGGGTGGCGCGTCTGATGCTCACGCACGCGTGGCGGTCGTACGAGCGTCTGGACCGCGTGCACTGGACGCGGCTGGCCGCCGCGATGACGTTCCGGAGCTTCGTCGCGCTGTTCCCGCTGCTCACCGTGGCCGCGACGATCGGCGCCGCCACGCTCAGCCAGGACCAGCAGAACACCCTCCAGGACAGCATCACCGACCAGGTGCCCGGCATCTCCGACCAGCTGAACGTCGAGGACCTGGTGCAGAACGCCGGCACCGTCGGGCTCATCGCCGGTGCCGTCCTGCTCCTCACCGGCATCAGCTGGGCCGGAGCGATGCGCGACTGCCTGCGCGCGGTGTGGGAACTGCCCGACGAGGAGGAGAACCCCGTCGTGCGCAAGGGCAAGGACGCGGGCATCCTCCTCGGGCTCGGCGGCGCGCTCCTGGTCACCCTCGTCGCCTCCACCGTCGCCTCCGCGCTGGTCGGCCGGATCAGCGACGCCATCGGGCTGGAGAAGGGCGGCTGGGGCGGGATCGTCCTGCACGTCGCGGCGTTCGCCGTCGCCGTGGGCGCCGACTTCCTGCTCCTGCTGTACGTCCTCACCCTGCTGCCCGGCGTGGAACCCACCCGGCACCGGCTGATCGTCGCCGCGCTCACCGGCGCGGTCGGCTTCGAACTGCTGAAGCTGCTGCTCAGCGGCTATATGCAGGGAGTGGCCGCGAAGAGCATGTACGGCGCGTTCGGCGTCCCGGTGGCCCTGCTGCTGTGGATCAACTTCACGTCCAAACTGGTCCTGTTCTGCGCCGCCTGGACGGCGACGCGGAGCAAACAGGACGAGGTGCCCGCGGTCACGGACGCGAGCGGCGGCGCACCAGGTCCGGCAGCGGCCAGCGCCGGCTGACCAGGTACCCGCCGCCCGCCAGCAGCACCAGCAACCCGCCCGCGATGCCCAGCGCGACCCCCATGCCGTCGGTGCCGCCGCCCGTCGGGGCGCTCGCCACCGGCTTCGACCCGGCCCCGGCGACACCCGCCTCCCCGGGGGAGGCGGACGGGCCCGGCCGGGCACCGGCCCGGACGGCGCTCCTCGGCGGCACCAGCTCGCCGACCGGTTCGACCTTGCCTGCCGCCTTGAAACCCCAGTCGAACAGCCGCGCGGTCTCCTTGTAGACCTCGTTCGACTCGTCCTTCTGCGGGTTCATCACGGTGACCAGCAGCACCTTGCCGCCCTGCTCGGCGACACCGGTGAAGGTGGCCCCGGCGTTGGTGGTGTTGCCGTTCTTCACACCCGCTATGCCCTGGTAGACGGGCACGTCGGAGTCACCGCTCAGCAGCCGGTTGGTGTTCTGGATCTCGAAGGACCCGCGGACCTTCTTGCCCTTCTTGTTCTTCTTCGTCCCGCCCGGGAACTTCGCCCGCACCGTCGAGGCGTACTCCCGGAAGTCCTTCTTCTGCAGCCCCGAGCGGGCGATCAGCGTCAGGTCGTACGCGGACGACACCTGCCTCTCGGCGTCGTAGCCGTCCGGGCTGACCACATACGTGTCGAGGGCCTGGAGCTCCTCGGCGTGCTCGTTCATCTCGTCGACGGTGTTCTCGACGCCTCCGTTCATGGCGGACAGCACGTGCACCGCGTCGTTGCCGGAGCGAAGGAACACGCCCAGCCACAGGTCGTGGACCGTGTACGTCTCCTCCTCCTTGATCCCGACCATGCTGGAACCGGCCCCGACACCGGCCAGGTCGGAGACCTCCACCGTGTGCTCCGTCGTCCTGGGCCACTTCGGCAGCAGCGTGTCGGCGAACAGCATCTTCAGCGTGCTCGCCGGGGCCAGCCGCCAGTGCGCGTTGTGCGCGGCGAGCACCTCGCCGGACTCGGCGTCGGCGACGATCCAGGACCGGGCCGACAGCCCCTTCGGCAGCACCGGGACTCCGCTCGCCAGGTTGACCTGCGTCCCCGGCTGCCCGAGCCGGGCGCCACCCACCGTCGACATCCGCGCCGGGGGAGTGGCCGACGGGGTCGTCGACGGCTTGGGTGCCGCCAGTGCGACGGGCGCGGTCAGCGCGGTGGACAGCAGGACGGCGGACGCGACCAGCAGTGAGCGCCGGACGGTGTTCTTGGGTGCGGGCACGGTCGGAAAGGTACATGCCACATCCGGGGATGTCCCGCCCCGGTCGCCACCCCGGGCAAGGAACCGGACAGTGGCCGGTGATACTGGAGGCATGCCGTGCTCAACCGGGGGACACGCCCCGGACCCCCGGCCGGCCGCGGGAGCCCGGCGCTGCGATGAAAGGTCTGTTCCGGTGAAACTCAGCCGTCCCGTCTCCTGGTTCCTGCTCGCCTTCGGGATGTGGAGCTGGGTCATCTGGATCACTTTCGTCAAGAACCTGGTCAAGGACAGCAGCGGGCTCGCGTTCGACGACGGGAATCCGACGGCCTACTTCTTCGTTCATCTGACGCTCGCCGTCGCGTCCTTCGTATGGGGGACGGTCATCGGCGGCATCGGGTTGCGCGGGCTGCGCGCACTGAGCCGGGCGTCACGCACGACGTCGTAACGGAAAGCAGGGACTCCGCACCGTGGCCATCGTCTTCGTCCTCATCGCGCTGCTGGTTCTGGCCGTCCTGGTCACGGGGAACTGGTACGTGTGGCGGCGCCTGTTCCGGGACACCACGCGGGGCCCGGGGGCGGTGCGCCGCACGGGTGCGGTGCTGATCGCCGGGGGCTGGGCGCTGGCCTTCGGCGCCTTCTTCGCCGGAAACGGCGGGGCGCCCTTCTGGCTCCAGCAGGTGCTCGCCTGGCCGGGGTTCCTGTGGCTGGGGCTGTCCCTGTACCTGCTACTGGGGCTGCTCGCGGGTGAGTTGGTGCGGCCGGTGCTGCGCCGGGTCCTGGAGCGGCGGGCGAGGACGGCGGAGGCGGCGAGCGCCCCGGCGGAGCCGAAGCCCATACCGGCCGGGCAGGGGGCGGCGCCCGCGGGGTCCGGTTCGCCGGGTGCCGGTGCGGGCGGGGACGGTGGCCCCGCCGACCCGGACGGCGCCGGTGCGACCGCCTCGTCCTCGGGGCCGTCCCGGCGTCTGTTCGTCTCCCGTGTGGTCGCGGGGGCCGCCGCCGCGGCGGCCGTGGGGACCGTCGGCCACGGTACGTACGGGGTGCTGCGCGGGCCGGGCGTGAAGCGGGTCACCGTGCCGCTGGCCAAGCTGCCCCGGGCGGCCCACGGTTTCCGGATCGCGGTCGTCAGCGACATCCATCTGGGGCCGGTGCTCGGGCGGGGCTTCGCGCAGAAGGTCGTGGACACGATCAACTCGACCCAGCCGGACCTCATCGCGGTCGTCGGGGACCTGGTGGACGGCAGTGTGAAGGACCTGGGGCCGGCCGCGGCTCCGCTGGCGCGGCTGAGGGCGCGTCATGGCTCCTTCTTCGTCACCGGCAACCACGAGTACTTCTCCGGGGCCGAGCAGTGGGTCGACGAGGTGCGGCGGCTCGGGCTGACTCCGCTGGAGAACGCGAGGACGGAGCTGCCCCACTTCGATCTGGCGGGGGTCAACGACCTGGCCGGGGAGGACGAGGGGCAGGGACCGGACTACGCGCGGGCGCTGGGGGACCGGGACCGGGAGCGGGCGTGTGTGTTGATGGCACATCAGCCCGTGCAGATTCATCAGGCCGTGGACCATGGGGTGGACCTGCAGTTGTCGGGCCATACGCATGGGGGGCAGCTGTGGCCCGGCAATCTGATCGCCCGCGGCGCGAATCCGACGCTGGCTGGGCTCGATCGCTACGGTGACACGCAGCTGTACGTCAGCCGGGGTGCCGGTGCCTGGGGGCCGCCCACCCGGGTGGGGGCCCCGTCCGACGTCACAGTGATCGAGCTGGCCTCGCGGGAGGCGTGAGGGCGCCTGCCACCGGCGTGGGGGTGGGCGCACCGGCCGCCGCGCACGGTGTCGCCGCGACGGACGCGCGTACAGCGGCCGGCACGGCGCAGGCCGGCGACACCGGCCTCACGGGCGGCCTCGTCGGACACGTCACCGACCGCTTCACCCCGGCACGGCCGCTGCTGCTCCTGCCGGCCGGACAGGGCCGCCAGGTGCGTCACCGCGCCGGTACACGCCGTCAGTCGACGGTGCCGGGGCGCTCGTCGTCGACGGGTGTCCCCCGCTGGGTGGACGCGGACTTCCTCGCGGGGTCGGGCAGCGCCTTCGTCATCCCGGGCAGGAAGTCCGTGAACAGTTCGTGCACCTCACGCACGAGCGGCCGCAGCACCCGGAAGCGGGCCAGGGCGATGCCCCGCGCGGTGAGCCGGGCACCGCGCTCGGCGAGCCGGTAACTGCGCTCGCGGCCCTCGGTGCGGTCGAAGATCCAGTACAGGCACAGCCCCATCTGCGACAGCCACATCAGCTCCGGCAGGATGTCGCGCAGTTCCTCGGGGACCTTGGTCCTCGTCCCGGCGAGCACCGCCCGGTGCACGCTGATCGCCTCCACGCGCGCGTGCTCCGACTCGGGGGAGAAGGGGCTGAGCGGGCTGTCCGGGTCGGCGGCGTTCTTGAAGAACTGCACCGCGAACTCGTGGTACGGCGCGGCGACGTCCAGCCACGCCTTCAGCACGCCCGCGAGGCGGGTCTCCAGATCGGTCTCGCGGGCGAGGATCTCCCGGGTCGCCACCTGGTGCTCGGCGGCGATCCGGTCGTAGAAACCCTGGATCAGGTGTTCCTTGCCCTCGAAGTAGTAGTACGCGTTGCCGACGGAGACCCCGGCCTCCTTGGCGATGGCCCGCATGGTCGTCTTGTCGTAGCCGCGTTCCTGGAACAGCCGCATGGCCGTCTGGAGGATCAGTGCGCGGGTCTGCTCGGACTTGCTGAGGGGGGCACCGTCGTCGGGGCCGTCGTTCTTCGCGGGCACGAAGGGAGCCTAACGCCCGGGGCGGGCGCCCCACGGCGCGCTGCACGTACCGGCGTCGCTGCTCGGCGTGGGGGCCGGTACGCGACTCAGCCGGCCGTGCGGGGCTGCCCGGCGCGGAGGATCCCGGCCACGTCCAGGGTGACCTTGGCGCCGATGGAGTCGGGGAGGGTGACCTGCTGGCCGGGGGAGTGGAAGCGGTGGCCGGCGTACTCGTTCCCGACCGGATCGGTCAGGATGTGGAGACGCTGGTGCTCGCGGTCGACGATGACGTAGACGGGGATCTTCGCCTCGGCGTAGGCGGCGACCTTGGCCTTCAGGTCGGTCTTCCAGTTGCTGGAGGTGACCTCCAGGACGAGGCGGAAGCAGACCGGGTCGTAGCAGTTGTTCTCGATGAGGTGGTCGTCGAAGTCGGAGTCCGCGACCACCAGGTCGGGAATGGCGTAGTCCTCGGTGTCGGTGGGCAGCCAGAGGCCGACGCCCTGGAGTACCTCGGTCTCCCCGCCGTGCAGTCCGGCTGTGATGAAGGGGAGCATCAGTGTGGTCAGGGCACGGGCGTGCGGGCCGTCCGGTGGCGGGGTCACGAGGAGCTGGCCTCCGATGATCTCGACGCGGTAGCCCGGATTGCGGTCCATGAGACGGTTCGCCTCCGCGATCAGCGGATGCTCGTCGTGGGGCCGCTCGACGGATGCTGCGGACATCGCGTGCCTCCTAGGGGCTGGTGTCGAGACCATCATCGTAGGGCGGGAGACGCCCTCACGTCCGTCTCGGCTGCGTTCACCCCATCGTGTGGCATATGCCAGAGGGCCCCGTTCCCAGCGGAAACGGGGCCCTCCCGGACGTGGCGGCGACGTGACGTCAGTAGCGGCGCGTGATCAGCGCGCGCTTCACTTCCGCGATCGCCTTCGTGACCTCGATGCCGCGCGGGCAGGCGTCCGTGCAGTTGAAGGTCGTGCGGCAGCGCCAGACGCCGTCGCGGTCGTTGAGGACCTCCAGGCGCTGCTCGCCGGCCTCGTCACGCGAGTCGAAGATGAAGCGGTGCGCGTTGACGATGGCGGCCGGGCCGAAGTACTGGCCGTCGTTCCAGAACACCGGGCACGAGGACGTGCACGCGGCACACAGGATGCACTTGGTCGTGTCGTCGAAGCGCTCGCGGTCCTCGGCGGACTGCAGCCGCTCGCGCGTCGGCTCGTTGGTGTCCTTCGTGATCAGGAAGGGCATCACGTCCCGGTACGCCTGGAAGAACGGCTCCATGTCCACGACCAGGTCCTTGAGGACCGTGAGGCCCTTGATGGCCTCGATCGTGATCGGCTTCTCGGGGTTGATGTCCTTGATCAGCGTCTTGCACGCCAGGCGGTTCTTGCCGTTGATCCGCATGGCGTCCGAACCGCAGATGCCGTGGGCGCAGGAGCGGCGGAAGGTCAGCGTGCCGTCCAGCTCCCACTTGATCTTGTGCAGACCGTCGAGGACGCGCTCCTTGGGGTCGATCTCCAGCTGGAAGTCTTCCCAGGTCGCGTCGGCCGAGACCTCCGGGTTGAACCGGCGGATCCGGAAGGTGACGGTGATGTAGGGGGAGTCGGCGAAACCGGGCTCGGGGGAACCGGCCGCGTCCGCCTTGTCCAGAACAGGGGTAGCCATCAGTACTTACGCTCCATCGGCTGGTAGCGGGTCTGGACGACCGGCTTGTAGTCCAGACGGACGGTCTCGGTGCCGTCGGCGCCGACCTCGCGGTACGCCATGGTGTGGCGCATGAAGTTGACGTCGTCGCGGTTCGGGTAGTCCTCGCGGTAGTGACCGCCGCGGGACTCCTTGCGGGCCAGCGCGGAGACGGCCATGACCTCGGCCAGGTCGAGCAGGTTGCCCAGCTCGACGGCCTCGAGGAGGTCGGTGTTGAACCGCTTGCCCTTGTCCTGGACGGCGACGTTCTTGTAGCGCGCGCGCAGCTCGGCGATCTTCTCGACCGCCGTCTTGATCGTCTGCTCGGTGCGGAACACCATGACGTTGGCGTCCATGGTCTCCTGCAGCTCGCGGCGGAGCTCGGCCACCCGCTCGTTGCCGGTGGAGGAGCGCAGCCGCTCGATCTGCTCGACGACGAGGGACTCCGGGTTCTCCGGCAGCTCCACGAAGTCGGCGGTCTGCGAGTACTCCGCCGCGGCGATGCCCGCCCGCTTGCCGAACACGTTGATGTCGAGCAGCGAGTTGGTGCCCAGACGGTTGGCGCCGTGCACGGACACGCACGCGACCTCGCCGGCCGCGTACAGACCGGGGACCACGGTGGTGTTGTCCGCCAGGACCTCCCCCTGGACGTTGGTCGGGATGCCGCCCATCGCGTAGTGGGCGGTGGGCTGGATCGGGATCGGGTCCGTGTAGGGCTCGATGCCGAGGTAGGTCCGCGCGAACTCCGTGATGTCGGGCAGCTTGGCGTCCAGCTGCTCCGGCGGGAGGTGGGTGAGGTCCAGGAAGACGTGGTCGCCCTCGGGACCGCAGCCGCGGCCCTCGCGGATCTCCGTGTAGATGGAGCGCGAGACGACGTCACGCGAGGCGAGGTCCTTCATGACCGGCGCGTACTTCTCCATGAAGCGCTCGCCGTCCTTGTTGCGGAGGATGCCGCCCTCACCGCGGGCGCCCTCCGTCAGCAGGATGCCCATGCGCCAGATGCCGGTCGGGTGGAACTGGAAGAACTCCATGTCCTCCAGCGGCAGCCCGCGCCGGTACACGGCGGCCTGACCGTCACCGGTCAGCGTGTGCGCGTTCGACGTCACCTTGAAGAACTTGCCGGTGCCGCCGGAGGCGTAGATCACGGCCTTCGCCTGGAAGACGTGGATCTCGCCGGTGGCCAGCTCGTAGGCGACCACACCGGCCGACTTCTTGACGCCGTCGACCTCGGTGATCAGCTGGTCCAGGACGTAGAACTCGTTGAAGAACTCCACGCCCTCCTTGACGCAGTTCTGGTACAGCGTCTGGAGGATCATGTGGCCGGTGCGGTCGGCCGCGTAGCAGGAGCGGCGGACCGGGGCCTCGCCGTGGTTGCGGCTGTGACCGCCGAAGCGGCGCTGGTCGATGGTGCCGTTCGGGGTCCGGTTGAACGGCAGGCCCATCTTCTCCAGGTCGAGGACGGAGTCGATGGCCTCCTTCGCCAGGATCTCGGCCGCGTCCTGGTCGACCAGGTAGTCACCGCCCTTGACCGTGTCGAAGGTGTGCCACTCCCAGTTGTCCTCCTCCACGTTGGCCAGCGCGGCGGCCATGCCGCCCTGCGCGGCGCCCGTGTGGGAGCGGGTGGGGTAGAGCTTGGTCAGCACGGCGGTGCGGCTGCGCTTGGTCGCCTCGATGGCGGCCCGCATACCGGCGCCACCGGCGCCGACGATGACGGTGTCGTACTTGTGGATCTTCATGATTCTCGCAGCCCCGTGCCTAGCGGATGTTCGGGTCGAAGGTGAAGATCACCAGCGTGCCCAGCAGGATGGTGAACACCGTGGCGGTGTAGAGCAGGCCCTTGAGCCACAGCCGGGTGTTCGGCCGCTCGGCGTAGTCGTTGATGACCGTGCGCAGGCCGTTGCCGCCGTGCAGCATGGCGAGCCACAGCATCGCCAGGTCCCAGACCTGCCAGAACGGCGAGGCCCAGCGGCCGGCCACGAAGGCGAAGCCGATCTTGGAGACGCCGCCGTCGAGCACGAGCTGGATCAGCAGGTGGCCGATGACCAGGACGACCAGGACGACGCCGGACAGGCGCATGAACAGCCAGGCGGCCAGCTCGAAGTTGCCCCGGGTGGACTTCGGGGTCTTCTTCGTCCGCTTGCGCGGGGGCTCGATGACCGGCGCCGGGTTGTCGACGGAGTAGAGCGAGTCGCCCTCGACGGGGCCGATGCCCGAGGCGGTGGTGTCAGTCGTGGACATGGGTGTCAGCTCCCGAACAGTTCACGAGCGGCGTGGCCGAGCACGGGGTAGATCGCCCCGATCATCAGCACGAGCCACAGGGCGACGACGGTCCAGAGCATCTGCTTCTGGTAGCGGGCGCCCTTGACCCAGAAGTCGACGGCGATGACACGCAGGCCGTTGAGCGCGTGGAAGAGGATGGCGGCGACGAGGCCGTACTCCAGCAGCGCGACGATCGGCGTCTTGTACGTGGCCACGACGGTGTCGTAGGCCTCGGGGGACACCCGCACGAGAGCGGTGTCCAGCACGTGCACGAACAGGAAGAAGAAGATGAGGACGCCGGTGACTCGGTGAGCCACCCAGGACCACATTCCTTCCCGGCCGCGGTACAGCGTTCCAGCCGGCACGGAAATTTCCTCCGGGAGCGGGGATTGGGGCCGCGCCGGCTTTCCTTGTCGGTCGGGCCCGGCCGGGTACGGTCCACCGGCCCCCAGCATGGTAGCGACGTGTGTCTGCGGCGCTGACGGGGGGCCTGCCGGTGTGATCAAAGTTGCACTCAAAGGAGTGCGGGCCGGGCTACGGGGGTGGGGTTTTGTCGTTTTCGCCGGGTATGGACCCGTTGGTGGCCGGTCGCGTGGTTCCCCGTGCCCCCAGGGTGGCGGTCAGCCGCTCCCTGGCGAGGAGCCGGAGCTGGTCGGCGGCGACCGCTCGCTCGTCCTCGGGATCGTTCGCCAATCGTGACCGGATGTCCTCCAGGACCCGGTCCAGGACCTCGTCGTCGGGAACCCCGTCCAGGCAGATGACGAACACGTGGCCGAACCTGGCCTCGTACGCCGCGTGGGCCGCGGTCAGCGCCGTGTGGGCGGCCGTGTAGGTGTCCTCGGGGAGGGAGGGGAGGGCCTCGGCGGACAGGGCCTCGGCGACCTCTCCGGGGGAGAGGTCGTAGGTCGCCTCGTCCGAGGCCGCCAGGAGGGACGCCACGTCGGGATACGGGCGGTGGCCGGCGAGGAGCAGGGCCCAGCGCGGGCTGTGCAGACAGGCCAGCAGGGCGCGCTCGGCGTCCCGGTCGGGGGCGGTGTTGAACCACGCGAGCGGGGACGTGGTGCCGGGCGCGCCGCGGGACTGCGCGGGTATGGCGACTCGGCCGGGGAGGTCTGGGAGACGGTGCGCGGGCAGCGTGGGTCCTCGTGGGCGTCGCGTGTGTGTCGGTGGAAGATGCTGTGAGAGTGGTGACGTCACGTTATCGAGTGAGTCCGGGAGGTGTCCGATCGGTACCCCTGATTCACCCGTACGGCAGAGTTTGAGAACGGCTCGTCGACGCCCCTCACCCGAATGGGTCGTACGTTGGCGGGGTGAGTCAGCACAGGCAGCACAGGCGGCACAGGCAGGACAGGCAGCACAGGCGGCGCTCGGTGACGGGGGCGGTGAGGGAGCGACGGGTGCTGGTCGCGGCCGTCGCCGCGGGAGCGCTGGTGGCCGCGTCCGGCGTGAGCCTCGGCCTGTGGGCCGCCTCCGGCGGCGACGGCGGGTCCGCGGGGCCGACGCCGGCGTCCTCCGCGGAGAGCCCCGGCGGCGCGGACGAGGCCGCCGGGACGACGCCCGGAGCGAGTCCCCGTCCGAGCCCCAGCCGCCTCTTCCCCCTGTCGAAGGAGCCGCGCACCATACCCGCCGTCCGCGCGCACACGCCGGAGCGCGGACCGGGGTGGCGCCCGGCGCGGGACCACCGGGTAATCGTGGCCGATCCGGTGCTGGCCGACGAGGGCCGGCTGATAGCGGGGGAGCTGGGGCTGACGTACGCGGGCGGGAAGGACGACGAGCGGGACGGGGACCTCCGGCTGGAGCTGAACCGCGGCGCCGGCGCGAACCCCGAGTCGTACACGATGACCGTGCGGGGCGGACGGGTGACCGTCACCGCCCCCGCGGAGGCGGGCGTGTTCTACGGCACCCGCACGCTCAAGCAGTCGGTGAAGGGCACCGGCGCCACCCCCGAGGGCGTGGTGCGCGACGAGCCCGCCAAACAGCGGCGCGGACTGATGCTGGACATCGCGCGCAAGCACTACGACGCCGACTGGATCGAGGACCGGATCCGCGAGCTCGGCGACCTGAAGTTCAACGAGATCGGCCTGCACTTCTCCGACGACCAGGGCTTCCGCATCGCGTCCGACTCGCACCCGGAGATCGTGTCCGCGGACCACCTGACCAAGGCGCAGGTCAAGAGGATCGTCGGCCTCGCGGCGAGCCGGCACATCACCGTCGTGCCCGAGATCGACTCGCCCGGGCACCTCGGCGCGGTCCTCGCCGCCCACCCGGACCTCCAGCTCCGCGACGTGGGCGGCGGGGCCGTGCGCGGCGCGGTCGACATCTCCGACCCCCGGTCCGCCCGGATCGTCGACGATCTGCTGAAGGAGTACGCCGGGCTCTTCCCCGGCGCCCCGTGGCACCTCGGCGGCGACGAGTACCAGGCACTGGTGGTGGACGACCCCGAGGCGTCGTTCCCGGACCTGGCCGCCGCCGCGCGGGGGAAGTACGGCTCCGGCGCGACCGTGGAGGACCTGGCCACCGGGTGGCTCAACGACCGGGCCGCCACCGTCCGCGCCCACGGCCGCACGCCCCGCGCCTGGAACGACGGCTTCTTCCGGGACGGGTCGGTGCGGGCCGCGAAGGACATCCAGGTCGCCTACTGGACCGGCAAGGAGATCGGCGCCCGGCAGCCGGCCGAGTACCTCGAAGAGGGCCGCGAGGTCGTCAACTACAACGACGAGTTCCTCTACTACGTGCTCGGCGAGCCCCTGACCTTCGTCTACCCGACGGGGGAACGGATCTACGAGCAGTGGACGCCGCGGGTGCTGCGCGGCACCACCGCCGTGCCCGAGCGGTACGACGACCAGATCCTCGGCGGGTCGTTCGCCGTCTGGGGCGACCTGCCACGGTCCCAGACCCAGGCGCAGGTGGCGGCCGGCATCCGCATGCCGCTGCGGGCGACCGTGCAGAAGCTGTGGGACCCCGACGAGCCCGGCCTGTCCTGGGCGGAGTTCCGGAAGCTGGCGGACGAACTGGGCTGACCGCCGCTCCTCACCGTCCGCGGACGGATTGCCGCATAAGCCTGCGAACTCCGTGCGACTGTGGTGGTGTTCTGGTGATCCGAACCGACACACGGGGGGAACACCGGCACATGGGCTACTGGGGGTACTTCGTCGTGGGCCGCGGGGAGCGGCCGCTCGCCGAACTGGACGCGCTGGCCGGTGCGGCCGGGGGCATGACCCTGCGCACCTCCGCGCCGGACGGATGGCAGGTGTGGGAGTACCCGGGCGGCGAGGGCGACATCGGGAACATGAACGACCTGGCCCGGGAGACCGGTGCGCCCGCGCTGTTCGGATACGTCATGGACAGCGACTGCGTGGTGGTGGAGGCGGCGTCCCCGGAGAGCGGGGCGTGGACGACCTGCCTGGCGCGGGACGCCATGGCCGGCTACCTCGACGGGCAGCAGGAGGGGCTCACCGTGGACGACTACTTCCTGGAGCCCGCCGACGCCGCCGAGCGCGCCGTCTTCTGGGCCGAGGAGGCGGGGCACACCGTGTCCGCCGAGGAGGTGGCCGAGGTGCTGCAGTCCACCCCCGGTCCGATGGCCGAAAACCTCTTCTTCCGTCTTCTCGACCGGCTCGGCGTGGTGCCCCAGTGACACTCCCGGCCCGTCGCACGCAGTAAGGGGAAATGCGGGCTCCGTAGGGGAAGAGGCCCGCGAAGGGCCTCGTCCGGGGCCTGTGACGACCCCCAGTGGGAGGCGTGGATGAGCCTGGTGGAACTGATCGCACAGGCCGACGAGCGTGGGCTGGCCGTGAGCGGGTTGGCTTGTTTGGACCGGTGCGTGCCGCTGCTGGGCGGTGACGACGAGGTGCTGCGCCCGCTGTGGGCGAGCCTCGCGGCGGACGCCGCCCCCGGCGCCTGGAGCGAACGGCTGGAGCAGACGCGCGGCACGCTGGACGCCGCGGCGGACGGCGCGGACGAGGCCGTGGTGCTCGCGCACCGGATGCTCGCCACCGCCCCCGCGGAGCCGTCCGCCGCGGGGCTGCGCGACTGGGCCGACGCCTGCTCCCTCGCCGCGCTGCGGATCCACCGGCTGCTGGACGGCGGCGCCGCCGAGGACACCGGCCCGGCCGACGCGTGCCGGGAGGGCGCCGCGGAGGCACTCTCGCCGCTGCTCGCCGCCGAACTGCGCCGTCAGATCACCGTGCTGGAAGTCCTGTCCGCCCACGGCCCGGCGGGGCTGCGCGGGGCGCTGGAGGTGGCGACGGAGGGACGGCGGGTGCTGCGCGCCGCGGTGTCCCGCCGCAGCCGCAGGGACGGCTGACGGCCCCGGGCCCGGCCCTGCCCACCCGCGGCCGCCGGGTTCGGCGGGTCCCGTGACCGTCCGGGGCGGTCCTGCGCCCGTCGTGGGGCGGTCCTGCGCCTGTTGCGGGAACCCCCGGAATCCGGGTGACGAAACGCTTCGCCGCAGCGCTCTTGAGGATGTGACGACTGCGACGACTGTGACGACACAGCAGGAGACCAGGCCCTCGGCCGCGACGAAGCCGGCCCGCTGGGCGGCGGACGCGGTGGCGGCGATGCGCGAAGGGGCACGGCTGCGCCTCGACTACTCGGCGCGCAGTCTGTGGAGCGTCGACCGGGTGATCGAGGACATACGCCGGGAGGCGGCCCCGTTCGCCGCCGTGGAGCTGGTGCTGCGCGGATTCGGCGCGTACGCCGGTGAGGTGATCGTGCGCCAGGCCGGAGGGGAGTGGTGGTCCTCCGGCGGCGACCACTGGGTGCGCACCCCCGACGGGCGCCTGTGGGACCCGATCGAGGAGGCCCGGCGCTGCTACACCCACGACGGGTCCCTGCGGCTGCTGTGCCGGGACGCGACCGGCGGCGAACCGCGCCGGTGACGCGGCGCGCCCCGGCCGCGCGCGGTGTGACGTCTTCCCGTGCCCGTCCCGGCCGGTGGCCCGCCGCGGCCGGGACGGACACGGAGCGGCCGGGGTCCCGCGCGCGTCGCGCGGGACCCCGGCCGTCGCCGTCAGCGCGTCACGGTGTCAGCGTCTGGCCCAGCCGCACGTCCGTCGCCAGCCCGAACGCACTCCTGCCGTAGAAGACGGTGGAGTTGTAGCCGAGTCCGGAGCTGTTGCTCGGGAGGTACAGGACCGCTCCGTCCCACGTGTCCTCGCCCTCGGCGCCGAACGTCAGGTCCGCGCGGCCGTAGCCGGACAGGTCCGTCAGGGAGACCGCCGATCCGAACCGGTCACCGGACTCCGTGGCACCGGGGATGCCGGAGGTGTCCTGGGAGACGAACAGCGAACCGGACCCGCTGATGCCGGAGGAACTGCCCCGGAACAGGATCGCGCTGCCCGCGTCCTTTCGGTTGACGCCGTCGCGGGTGAGGTCCTCACCGAGGGCGCCGGCCAGCACGTCCGCGTAGCCGTCGCCGTTGAAGTCGCCGGCCGAGACGGAGATGCCCAGCGCGTCGCCGGCCTCACCGCCGCCGGGGACGCCCGAGGTGTCCTGGTGGATCGTCCTCATGCCGGTGGTGGTGAACCCGCTGGACGTGCCCAGCAGCATGGTGATCTGACCGCCGGACGCGCTGCCGGACTCGGCGGTGTACGGCTGGCCGATGACGATGTCGTCGTAGCCGTTGCCGTTGAAGTCGCCCGCGGCGATGGAGCGCCCGCCCTTGACCGAGATGACGCCCACCTTCGCCAGGCCGGACGCGGAGCCCGCGAAGCGGACGACGCGGCCGATGCCGCCGGTGTCGCGGTAGTTGAGGGCGACGTCCCCGTAGCCGTCCCGGTTGAAGTCGCCGCTCGCGGCGTCCAGGTAGGACAGGGACCCCGTGGAGCCGGTGAGCGTGCCGTACTTGGTGGCGCCGTCGGTGTGACGGGCGTTCCAGTTGCCGCCGTTGCCGGAACCGGCCGCGAACACGTCGGCCTTGCCGTCGCCGTTGAAGTCGCCGACGGCGACCGCGGAGCCGAGCTTCGCGCCGGAGCCGGTGACGCCCGAGGTGGTGTACCCGAAACCGGTGTTCAGCGCCGGGCCGTACATCACCACGACCGAGCCGCGGTCGGCGTAGGTGTGGTCCTCGCCGGGGGCGCCGATCGCGAGGTCGGCGTGACCGTCGCCGTTGACGTCGCCCCAGGCCGTGGAGGTGCCGAAGGCGTCACCGTTCTCGTTGTTGCCGGACACGCCGGTGCTGTTCTGCGAGAGGGTGCTGGCGGCACCGGAGACCGGACCGTCGACCCCGCCGGGGACGACGGTGACGCTGCCGGCGCCGCTGAGGGCCTTCGGGGTGCCCGCGACCAGGTCGGCGAGGCCGTCCCGGTTGTGGTCCGAGGTGGCCAGGGCGTGCGAGATGCCCGGCGTCTTCGCGAGCGCGGCGATCCGCGACAGCTTCGGGTACAGGTTGAGGCCCGGGCAGGCCGTGTAGTTGGTGTCCCGGTGGCCGAAGACCCGCGGCAGGGTGACCGACTCACCCTTGTCGATCTTGTTGCCGCTCACCCCGGCGTCCGTGCCGGAGGTCAGCGTGACCGTGCCGGTCGGGTCGATGCCGTACATCCCGAACTTCCAGGCCACGACACGCGCGATGGAGTCCATCGCGGCCCGGCTCGGGTGCGCGCTCTCGAAGTTGCCGATGTACGAGATGCCGAGCGTGTCGGTGTTGAAGCCCACGTCGTGGGCGCCGACCACCGGCAGGTCCATGCCGCCGCTGCGGCCCTCGAAGATCTGGCCGCAGCGGTCGACGACGAAGTTGTAGCCGATGTCGTAGTAGCCGCGTGCGAAGTGCTCCTGCTGGATGGAGCGCATCCGGGCGCGCGAGTCGGCGCAGGACACGGCGTTGTCGCTGTCGACGCCGGTGTGGTGGACGACGGCGGCCTTGATCTCGGTGCCGTAGCTCGGTGTGCCGTCGTAGTCGGTGGAGGCGCCCCACTCGGCCTGCGTGATGACGGGCGGCTTCACGACCGTCGAGGGGCGGGGCTCGGGGACCGTGGGCGTCGGGGAGGGCGACGCGGTGGCAGTGGCGGTCTCCGACGGGGTTCCGCTCGCCGTCGGGGACGCGGTGTCCGTGGCCGTCTCCGTCACCGTGGGCGACGACGGCGGCTCGGTGGTCTGCGTCTCGGTCGGCGCCGGGGTCACCGGGGCCGTGGTCTCCGCCGCGAACGCGACCGGGTCCATGTCGGCCACCGCCGGGGCGCCCTCGGGGTCCGTGCCCGGGTCGAGCAGCTTGACGTCCATGCCGGCCGGCTGGCCGCCCGCCTGGGTGCCGTCGTCCTTCACGATCCGGACCTCGACACCGTCGGCGTCACCGGTCCACACCGAGGCCGTACCGCCGCGGGTGGCCGCCCGCTCGCCCTCCGCGCCGTCGGCCTGGTTCTCCTCGTTCTCCAGTTCCTGCCAGCCGGACCACTTGCCCGTCTCCAGGTCCCGGGTGCGCACCTCGGGGGTGCCCTTGGCCTCCGCCTCGGGGTTGTCCCAGGTCACGAGCACCGCGCTGAAGCGGTCGGTGGTCCGCCGGTCGAGACCGCGGCGGCCCGCACCCCGGTCCTGAAGCTTCAGCGTGTGGACGCTCGGCTCGCGCGGCTTCTCCGCGGTCTCGGCCGGAGCGGACGACTGTCCGGCCACCGCGTACGTCGCGACGCCCGCGCCACTGAGCACGACGGCTCCGACGGTCAGCCACGCACGCCGTTTCAGGCTGAGCGGCTTGTACGCATGGGTCCTGCGAGGACTCAACTACCCCACCCCTAGACAAGGAACATGGACACCACCTGTTCCACAGGTGGCACTCACACAGCGCCAAGTGCTGGCCAAACGTCACAGTCGTGGTCACGGGACCCGTGCATCCCCCCGACGGGCCTTCACGGACGTACGAGAGGTCGAAAAGTTGTACAGGGACTGCGAGTTGACCGTGTGGGGATCGCCACGTCCGTGACCCGTGACGATCGTGGCGCGGCGCCCGCTTGGTCTGCCGGGGACCCGCCCGGGGCCCCGGCAGCCGAGCGGAGGGGCGGTGTCCCATGGAAGGGGCGGACGAGCGAGCGCCGGGCGCGCGACAGATGCGTCCGTACGCGGCGGACTTCGTCACCCGGACGACCGCCCGCAGCCGGCTCCCGCTGGACTACTCCGTCGCCAGCCTGCGCGTCGTGGACGCCCTGGTCGACGGGCTGCGCAAGGGCGGGGCCGACCGTGAACGGGTGCGTGGGACGCTGTTCGGGCTCGGCGCGTACGTCGGTGAGGTGCTGGTGCGCCGCGCGGGCGGCGTGTGGGTGGACTTCGACGAGGACCAGCGCGCGTACTTCGGCCAGTCGGTCGGGGTGCGGATGCCGGACGGCCGCGTCTGGAACCCGGTCGGCAAGGTGCACAACCGGTTCGAGGCGGGCCGTCAGGAGTCCCTGCAGACCTTCTACCTGGTGCTGCACGGGCGGGCCGGGCGGACCGCCGCCTGACGGACGAACACAGTGACATGGGGGGATTCCCGTCGTGGGGAAGCGTGACGGACGTGGGGAACGACGAGGGAGCGGGGAGGGGCGCGGAGGCGGAGACCGGCGGGGGCGTGGAGACCGGCGCGGGAGCGGACCCGGACGCGGCTCCGCGCGGGGACGGTCACGGGCCGGAGGGCGGCGCTGGACACGGACCGTACCGGCCGGGCTGGTCTTCGCGGCCGTGATGGTCGCCTCGGGAGCCGCCGTCGCGTACTACCAGGACCAGCGGGGAGCCGCCACCGACGGCACGGCCGCGGTGACCGGGGACATGCTGGAGGGCAACATCCGCGCGACCGGCGCCGCCCCCGCGCCGCGCCCCTCGGACAGCCCCGAGCCGTCCCCCTCGCCCTCCGCGCCCTCCGCGTCCCCGTCCGCCTCCGCCCCGGCGTCGTCCGCGCCGGCCGGCATCCCCGCCACCGGCCCCGGCACCTTCACCACCGCCCGGGCCGACGGAACGGTCGTCGGCACCGGCGGTCACGTCCGGCGTTACATGGTGCTGGTCGAGGACGGCATCGACGTCCCGGCGAGCGAGGCCGCCGCCGAGGTCTCCGCGGTCCTGGCCGACCGCCGGGGCTGGACCCGGGACGGTGTGAACGCCTTCCGGCTCGTCGGCTCCGCTCCCTACGACTTCGTTGTGAAGATCGCCACGCCCGGCACGACGGACCGTATCTGCGGCGCCGCCGGCCTGCTGACCCGCGGTGAGGTGAACTGCAGCGTGGGCAAGGACGTGGTGGTCAACCTCAAGCGGTGGGTGCTGGGTTCGCCGCAGTTCGACGGCCCGATCGGCGAGTACCGCGCGCTGATCGTCAACCACGAGGTCGGCCACCGCATCGGACACGGCCACGAGGGCTGCCCCGGACCGGGACGCCCGGCCCCGGCGATGATGCAGCAGATCAAGGGGTTGCAGGGTTGTGTCGCCAACGCCTGGCCCTACGAGCGGGACGGCTCCTATCTCGGCGGCCCCGCCGTCCCCTGACCGCAGGTCGGCGGCGCCGGCCGGCCCGGACGCGGCGCACGCGCCGTCCGACGGGCTGTGACACTTTCGTCGCCCCGAACGCTGATGACCGTGGGGGTGTGGGCGACGTCGGACGTGCTCACGCCAAGCGATAGCGATGCGCTACCCGCTCGGTACGGACGAGGACGGTTCTTGGGCCACGGAGGGGAATCCCGCCGCACACAGGCGTACGACGGGGAGCTGGGCGCGGCCGTCGCGCGGGCCCAGAAGGGGGACGAGGCCGCCTTCACGGTGGCCTACCGCCTCGTGCAGCCCGGACTGCTCGGGTATGTGCGCGGGCTGGTCGGGGACGACGCCGAGGACGTGATGTCGGACGCGTGGCTGGAGATAGCCCGCGACCTGGGGAGGTTCCAGGGCGACGGGGCCGGCTTCCGGGGCTGGACGGCGACCATAGCGCGGCACCGGGCACTGGACCACCTGCGCCGGCAGCGCGTACGGCCCCGTGCGTCGACGCTGGAACAGGACGTACTGGACCTGCCCGGGCCGCAGAGCACCTACGACCAGGCCATGGAGTCCATGTCCACCGAGTACGCCCTCGAACTGGTCGGCGGGCTGCCGCGGGACCAGGCCGAGGCCGTGCTGCTGCGGGTGGTCGTCGGTCTCGACGGCCCCGCCGCCGCCCGTGTCCTCGGCAAGCGGCCGGGCGCGGTACGGACGGCCGCGTACCGGGGTCTGAAACGCCTGGCCAAACAGCTCGGCGTCGAAAGTGTGACGGATAAGGCGTCGCGGACGCTGGGTGATTCGACATGAACGTGGGCCGGGACGGCGGGCGGCGTGGCGACGCCCGGTCCGGACCGCCCGGTCCCGGCGGCCCACGACGGCCCCCGGGGGCCGGGCGCTGAACAGGCCGGACACGCGGAACGTATCCGTCGGTCCGGGCGGCGCCGCCCACGTGGGCACGCCGCACGGGCGCGGCGTGCCGCGCGAGTCGAGTGGATCGAGCAGGGACGGGATCGCACATGGGTGAACGGCGGAGCGACGGCGGGCGGGCCGGCCGTCGGCGTGCGCACCCTGAGGGCACGGCGGCCGCGCAGGGCCGTCCGGCTCCCGTCCTCGGCGGCCGGCGTGCCGTCGACGCGGCCGAACTGGAGGCGCTGCTGGCCGCCGCGCTGATCCGCGGCGGCGTGGACGCCGGGGCCGAGGAGCGGGCCGTCGCCGCGTTCGTTGCCGCCCGGGAGTCGGGGGCGCATGGCGCGCGCACCCGGCGCCGGGACGACTGGCGGGCCCGCCGGTGGCGGTTCGGCAGCCACTCGCTCAAGGCCACGCTCTCCGCGCTGGTCGCCGGCCTCACCCTGAGCGGGGTCGCGGTCGCCGGGATCGGCGTGACGGGCTCCTCGACGGACGGACCGGCCGAGGACGGCAGGAGCACCCGCGTGCCGTCCGACGTCACCGCCCCGGCCACCCCGAAGTCCGCCGGCCCCGGCGCCGGCTCCGGCCGGCCGGACCCGGACCACCCGGGCACGGCCCGGGACACCGAGGCCCACTGCCGTGCCTACGAGCAGGTCGGGGGGCGCGGCGAGGCGCTGGACGCGACGGCCTGGAAGCGGCTCACGGAGGCCGCGGGCGGCGCGGCGCGCGTCGACGCCTACTGTGCCGACCGGCTCGAACCGGACACGGCGCGGCCCAGCAGCACCGGGACGCCTGGGAACGGGAACACCGACGGGACGGACAGGGCCGGGAACGGCGCCCCGGGCAACACGGGTGAGGGCGCCCCGGGCACCCCGGGTGACGCCGCGGACGGCAACGCGGGCAGCGGAGCCGGCCCCGCGGACGACGCGGCGGGCGCGGACAACGCGGACAACGGGGAGAACCCGGACGCCGGCTCCGGTGGCGTCGGCGGTTCGGGCGCGGGCAAGCCCGCAGATCAGGGCGCCCAGAACCCGTGACGCGCGCACCGCGGGGCTGTTGAGGGGATGAACGGACGAGCACCCGCCCGTGTCGCTGCCGCCGAGGCAACGGCCGAGGCCGCCACCCCCCACAGGAGAGGCCCCGGCCGTCGCGCGGCACGGGCCGCGCGGCGACCCGTACTCTCTACAGCGCCAGGGGGGCGTGATCTGTCACACCCTCCCGTGTCACGGGTCAGTTGCATTGTGGACGGACATGGACGGGGCGGGGATTCACGCCGTAACGTGCCTTTCGCGCCAGGCTGCGACGCGGACACATGACCACGACCGCCGCGGCCGGAGACCGCAACCATCGATTGAGTGACCACGACGGCGAGAACCCGGTCCGCGAGAGCGGCGCCGGTTGAGGCGCAAAGAGGGTGCGCGGTGCTGGGGGACGACGCGGAGATGACCGCCGCGGTGCGTGCGGCACAGGACGGGGACGAGACCGCGTTCCGCACGGTGTACCGCGCTGTGCACCCGCGGCTGCTGGGATACGTCAGGACACTGGTCGGGGAGCCCGACGCCGAGGACGTGACGTCCGAGGCGTGGCTGCAGATCGCCCGTGACCTGGAGCGGTTCACCGGCGACGCGGACCGGTTCCGCGGGTGGGCCGCGCGCATAGCCCGCAATCGCGCACTGGACCACATACGCATGCGCGGGCGCCGCCCCGCGATCGGGGGCGACGAGACCGAGCTCACCGGCCGGGCCGCCGAGTCCGACACCGCGGGCGAGGCGATCGAGGCGCTCGCCACCGACGGCGCGTTCTCCCTGATATCCCGGCTGCCGCAGGACCAGGCCGAGGCCGTCGTCCTGCGCGTGGTGGTGGGCCTCGACGCCAAGTCCGCCGCCGAGACGCTGGGCAAGCGTCCCGGCGCCGTGCGGACGGCCGCCCACCGGGGGCTGAAGCGGCTGGCGGAGCTGCTCGGTGACGATCCGGAATCGGCCGGGGTGCTGGACGCCCTTCCGTCCCAGAGAGAACCACGCCGTCGTACGGTGACGTCCGCGAGTGTGACGCAGATGCGAACGCGGACGCAGAAGGACATGTGATGGCCGACGAGCAGGACAGGTGGCTGGACCGCGCGACCGCGGAGCGCTTGCTGAACGGAGAGCCACCCGAAGCTGCCGACCCCGCCGTCCGTGACCAGGCCGAACGGCTCACCGGAACCCTGCGCGCGCTCTCCGGCCCCCCTCCCCCGGCCGACGGTGAACTCCCCGGTGAGGCTGCCGCACTGGCCGCCTTCCGCGCGTGGCGGGAGGAACGCCGGGCGCGGACCGGCGCGGACCGGGACACCGCTCACCAGGCCGGCGCGAAGGCCCCCGACCTCGGTCCGGTCCGTATCGGCGCCTCCCGCGACGATCGTTCCGGAACCGCGGACGGGCCCCGAAGGCGGCGGCCCCTGCGCCTCGGACTGGCGGCCGCGCTGGCCGCCGGCCTGGTCGGTGGCGCCGCGGTCCTGGCCGGTGCCGGAGTCCTGCCCGTGCCGTCCGACGAGACCCGGTCCGGCCCCGCGGCCTCCGCCGCCGCCACCCACCCCGGGCGCCCGGTGCCGTCGTCCCCGCCGGAGGACGGCGGAGCCACGCCCAAGGGAGCGCACTCGGAGAGCGCCGAGGGGCGGGGCCAGGACGGGGCGGATACCCGGGGCGGGGACACCGACGCGCCGGGTAAGCGCCGCCCGGACGCCGTCGACCCCACGGCCCGTCCGGGACGTGGCGGGAAGCTGATCGCGTCGGCCTGTCGCGCCTGGCGCGACGGCAAGCAGCTGAACGGCGAGCGCAAGCGCCTCCTCGAGGACGCGGCGGGCGGCCCCTCCCGAGTCGGCGGGTACTGCGCGCAGGCGCTGTCCACGGAGGACACGGAGAACACGACGGAGAACACCGAGAACACGGAGAAGGCGAACGGCGCGCCGGGTACCGAGGGCACGGGACGGACCAAGGGCGCGGACGACCCCGGTTCCGGGGCCGGGAACGGCACCGGCGAGGGCACCGGCAAGGAAGAGAACGGCGGCAAGGGCAACGGCAAGGGCGACGGCACCGGCCGGGGCGCGGACAAGGGCAACGGCGCCGGCAAGGGCGCGAGCGGGCAGCAGGACCACGGCAAAGCGCCCGGAAACCAGCCCTGACCTGCTTTTTTGTCGGCCGCCGGAATTCCTTCGCCAACGGGTGTGACACTTCTGGCCGCCGTGACGCAGTACTGAGTGAGCCGACTGGTCATCGGCCGTCGCACGGAGCCGGGGTTCCCCCCGTACCCACGGCTCGTGCACCTGGCGCGGGCGGGACACGTTCCCCCGGTCCCGCCCGCGCCCCATCTCACCAGTGCACGACGACCTTGTCGCCGCCCCGCACCTGCCCGTACAGCCGGGCGATCCCCTCCTCGTCCCGTACGTTGACGCAGCCGTGCGAGGCGCCGGCGTACCCCCGCGCGGCGAAGTCGGCCGAGAAGTGCACGGCCTGGCCGCCGCTGAAGAACATGGCGTACGGCATGGGGGAGTCGTAGAGCGTGGACACGTGGTGCCGGGACTTCCAGTAGATGCGGAAGACACCCTCACGGGTCGGTGTGTACTCGGAGCCGAAGCGCACCGGCATCGTCGACACCGTGCGGCCGTCGATCATCCAGCGCAGCGTGCGGGTCGACTTGCTGATGCACAGCACCCGGCCGGAACGGCAGCGCGGGTCGGGCGCGTCGGCCGGCTGGCCGCCCATCAGGTACAGCTCCCACCTGCCCGGCTCGCGCGTCATGGCGAGCAGCCGCTGCCAGGTGACGGTGTCGGTCACCCCGGTCCCCGGCAGTCCGCGCTTGCCCTGGAAGCCCCGGACCGCCTTCACCGTCAGCTCGTCGTACGTCCCCGTGGGCCCATGGAAGATCCAGGCGACCTGCCGCAGCCGGGCCTGCAGTTCGCGCACGTCCGGCCCGGAGTCGCCGGGGGACCACAGCACGCGCGGCGCCCGCCCTGCCGACGGGGCTCCGGAAGGGGACGGACCCCCGTCCGGAGCCCGGGACGCCGGCGGGGACGGCGTCCGGCCAGGCACCTCGATCCGCACCGGTGACCGCCCCTCCCCGTCGGAGGGCTGCACGGTGCAGCCGACGGCACACGCCGCGAGGGCGGTGAACGCCGCGAGAGTGCCGGTCCCCTTCCTCCTCATGCCCGTACTACGCACCCAAGCCCCCCGTCGTCTCAGCGGTCCGCGCCCGGATTTCACCAGAGATTTTCCCCGGAGATGACCGCCGCCGAACAAAGAGGCATGGTGGTGAGTGACCGGCAGGACGACCACCGGGGCGGACGCTGTGAGCGAGGCCCCATCACGGCTGTGAGGAAGGTCCCAGCGTGCCCCCCTGCACCGGGCCGCACGCGCACCGCTACAGTCCGTCGCAGGTCGGCCTGTACCGGCACCACGACAACCGACGGGTATTGGGCGAGCAACGCCGCTCAGCGGGAGGCATCACACCATGGCGCGCGAGTCGGGCAGTGCCCGATCCACCGAGAGTGGACTGCCCATCGAACCGGTCTACGGACCGGACGCTCTCGAGGGCTGGGACCCGGCCGAGAAGCTGGGCGAGCCGGGGACGTACCCCTTCACCCGGGGCGTGTACCCGACGATGTACACGGGCCGGCCCTGGACCATGCGCCAGTACGCCGGTTTCGGCACGGCGACCGAGTCCAACGCCCGCTACCAGCAGCTGATCGCCAACGGCACGATGGGCCTGTCGGTCGCCTTCGACCTGCCCACCCAGATGGGCCACGACTCCGACGCCCCGATCGCCTCCGGCGAGGTCGGCAAGGTGGGCGTCGCCATCGACTCGATCGACGACATGCGGGTGCTGTTCGGCGGGATCCCGCTGGACAAGGTCTCCACGTCGATGACGATCAACGCCCCCGCCGCCCTCCTGCTGCTCCTGTACCAACTCGTCGCCGAGGAGCAGGGCGTCAGCGCCGACAAGCTCACCGGCACGATCCAGAACGACGTGCTGAAGGAGTACATCGCGCGGGGCACGTACATCTTCCCGCCGAAGCCCTCCCTCCGGCTGATCGCCGACATCTTCAAGTACTGCAGGGCCGAGATCCCGAAGTGGAACACGATCTCGATCTCCGGCTACCACATGGCCGAGGCCGGGGCCTCCCCCGCGCAGGAGATCGCGTTCACCCTCGCCGACGGCATCGAGTACGTCCGCACCGCGGTCGCGGCCGGCATGGACGTGGACGACTTCGCCCCGCGCCTGTCCTTCTTCTTCGTGGCCCGCACGACGATCCTGGAGGAGGTCGCCAAGTTCCGCGCGGCCCGCAGGATCTGGGCCCGGGTGATGAGGGAGGAGTTCGGCGCGAAGAACCCCAAGTCGCTGATGCTGCGCTTCCACACGCAGACGGCCGGGGTCCAGCTGACGGCCCAGCAGCCTGAGGTCAACCTGGTGCGCGTCGCCGTCCAGGGCCTGGGGGCGGTGCTCGGCGGCACCCAGTCGCTGCACACCAACTCCTTCGACGAGGCGATCGCCCTCCCGACCGACAAGTCCGCCCGCCTCGCCCTGCGCACCCAGCAGGTCCTCGCCTACGAGACGGACGTGACGGCGACCGTCGACCCGTTCGCGGGTTCCTACGTCATCGAGAAGATGACCGACGACGTCGAGGCGGCGGCCGTCGAGCTGATGCAGAAGGTCGAGGACCTCGGCGGCGCGGTCAACGCCATCGAGCACGGCTTCCAGAAGAACGAGATCGAGCGCTCCGCCTACCGCATCGCCCAGGAGACCGACTCCGGCGAGCGCGTCGTGGTCGGCGTCAACCGCTTCCAGCTCGACGAGGAGGAGCCCTACGAGCCCCTGCGCGTCGACCCCGCCATCGAGGCCCAGCAGGCCGACCGCCTGGCGAAACTCCGCGCGGAGCGCGACCAGCAGGCGGTCGACTCCGCCCTCGCCGCCCTGAAGAAGGCGGCGGAGGGCGAGGACAACGTCCTGTACCCGATGAAGGATGCCCTGAAGGCCCGGGCGACGGTCGGCGAGGTCTGCAACGCGCTGCGGGAGATCTGGGGCACGTACGTGCCGACCGACGCGTTCTGAGGCGCCTTCTCGCAGACTGGGACACCCCTGGCGGGAGTGTCGCACCCTTGTGCGACACTCCCCCCATGTTCGGCGTCATCGACCTTCCCACCTACTTGGCGGGGCTCGTCCTCATCGTCCTGCTGCCGGGGCCCAACTCGCTCTACGTCCTCTCCGTCGCCGCCCGCAAGGGCGTCCGTACCGGTTATGCGGCGGTGGCCGGCGTCTTCACCGGGGACGCCGTCCTGATGACGCTGACGGCGCTCGGCGCGGCCTCGGTGCTCAGTACCACGCCGCTGCTGTTCCTGGTGGTCAAGTACGCCGGCGCCGGATACCTGGCGTGGATGGCGTATGGCATGCTGCGCTCGGCGTGGCACATGTGGAAGACGCCGGGCGGGCCGGCACCGGCCGAGGTGCCCGCGGTCGCGCCCGCGGAGGAACGTCCCTACCGCCGCGCCCTGGTGGCGTCGCTGCTCAACCCGAAGGCGATCCTCTTCCTGATCTCCTTCTTCGTGCAGTTCGTCGACCCCGGCTACGCCTACCCCGCGCTCTCCTTCGTCGTCCTGGGCGCGCTGCTCCAGACGGCCAGCTTCCTTTACCTGTCGCTGCTGATCTTCGGCGGCACCCGGCTGGCCGACGCCTTCCGCCGCAGGCGGCGGCTGGCGGCCGGTGCCACCTCGGCGGCCGGTGCCCTGTTCCTGGGCTTCGCGGCGAAGCTGTCCCTGGCGAGCGCCTGAGCGTACGGGGGCGCCCGGTCAGCCGAGCAGGCGGCGCAGGTTCAGCTTCCCCCACAGCAGGCTGGCGGCGAACGACAGCACCATGACCGCGACCAGCAGGCCGGTCAGGAGCAGTCCCGCCGCCGGCCCGCTCAGATCCGGCGACACCAGGGGAGCGGCGATCTCCTCGATGAACAGCACGTGCACCATGTACGCGCCCAGTGCGGCGCCGGCCAGCCTCTTCAGCGGGGGCCGCCACGTCTCCGGCACCCGGATCCGGCTGATCAGGAGCAGGACGCAGACGCTCATGGCGGCGACGAACAGGTGCGCGTTGGGCATCACGTAGTGGACCCGCGTGTTGTACCAGAGCGCCCCGGCCATCGTGAGCGGCAGCAGCACGAACAGGGGCCACCGCCACCGCACGGCTCCGGCCGGCAGAGCGAGCAGCAGGGCGCCGCCCACCGCGTACACCAGGGCGTAGGTGTTGAACCCCCAGGCCGACGCGGGCATGCCGCGGCCCGTCACCTCGGTGACCGTGGTGAGCACACTGGGCAGGACCGCGATGCCCAGCAGTGCCGCGCCCAGCCCCCAGGGCCGCTTCCCCGCCTTGATCAGCATCGCGAAGGCCAGCAGCGCGATGACCGGGATGTAGGTGTACATGAACCACAGGTGGTAGGCGGGCTGGACGGAGCCGAACAGGGAGTTCGTCGCCAGCTCCGTCATGGGGCGGTCGTTGCGGTCGCGCAGCCAGGCCCAGAGCAGGTAGATGGCCGTCCACACGAACAGCGGGACGGTGTTGCGGACGATCCGCTGCCACATGCGCGCGCTGTCGCGCGGCGGCGCGCCGACGAGGACCGCCCAGCCCGCGATGGCGAAGTACAGGGGGACGGCGAAGGGGTTGACCGCCTCGGCGACGTGTCCCGCCCAGTAGGTCCCGGAGCCGCCTGCCGGGTCGTTGCCGGTGGAGTGGATGAACTGGGCACCCACGTGGCCCACCATGATGGTGGCCGAGCAGATCAGCCGCATCAGGTCGATGTCGAAGCGGTGTTCCCGCGGGGCGGCGGTGGTCTCTCCCGGGAGGGAGCCGGCACCGCCCTTCTGCTGGGGCAGGCGTACGGCGATGTCGTTGAGCACCGCGTCACTCTGAGGCGGCGCGGTGTACGGGAGTTGACGAGTGGATGGCACCTCCGTGGCCGGTGCGTCTCGGTTGGCGGCACGCGCGTCACCCCTTGCGGGTGCCCCGGCGCACCGCTCTGCCCACCACGCGCTTCGCGCGGGCGGCCCGGATCCTGGCGCGGGTGCGGGGGGTGCTGCCGGGCAGGGACAGCTCGGCCAGGCGCAGCTCGGGGAAGTAGTGGCCGGGTGTGTCCGCCAGGTGGGCGCGGAGCCAGTCCGCCGTCGGCTCCCGCAGGCTCGCGTACGTCTTGGGCTGCATGCAGAAGCCGATCGACCGGACCAGCGGGGACAGGGTGTCCGGGGCCGGGCCCACGACGGCCGGGGTGTCCCCCCGCTCCAGGTCCGGCACCAGGTGGTCGATCACGGCCAGTGGCACCCGGTTGCTGTTCGGGTAGGGCTGGAGGCGGCCCATCACCAGCTCGGTCCCGACCCGGGCGACCGGCACGCCGTAGTAGGCGGACGCGGTGACCATGGCCGTCGAGAAGCAGCCCACGACGAGCTCGGGACGGCAGTGGTGGTACAGCGTCTCGGCCAGCAGCGGCGCGTCCAGCACGGTGAGCCGCACGCCCGCGTCCGCCGCGGCCTTGCTCAGCGCCGCCGAGTAGCCGGCGGGGGCGGTCGGATGGGGCTTGAACACCACGGACCGGTGCCCGGCGCGCACGGCCCCGGTGAGCATGCGGACGTGGAGGTCCTCCTCCTCCCGCGCGCTCAGGATGTTGATCGCCGCCAGGTACTGGCCGAGGAGCACCGCCGTCGGCGCCTCGTCGAGCACGGGCGCGAGCCGCGTGTCGTCCGCCGCGTCCCGGGAGATCCCGTCCAGCACGCCCCGGAACGCCCCGTCCGGCACGATGACCGGTTCGACCCCGTACTCGGACAGCAGCAGCGGCCGCAGGCCCGGGATCAGATCGAGGTGGAGCAGCCGCCGGATGCGGCGCGCGACGGTCAGCGGCAGCTTCTCCCGGGTCGGGCCGTAGCTCATCAGACCGTCGGCGTACACGTCGACGGCGGACTCGGAGAAGATCGCCGCCAGGGCGCGGGCGGGGTTGACCTGGATCGACTCGACGGCGAGTTCCACCGTCGCGTGGTCGTCGATGCCCCACAGCAGCCGGAACGCGCGTTGCCACAGCACCGTGTCGTTGCCGCGCGGACCCCAGGTGCTCGGGTGGTACGGGCTGATCGCCTCGTTCCAGCTCACCACCGTGTCGAAGCGGCCCGCCAGCGGGTCGTAGCCGTGCATCTCGTCCAGGCGCAGCGCGGTCTCCGGTACGGCGGCGTTGTTGGAGACCAGCAGGACGCGCCGGGCCTCGTCGCGCGGGCCGAACAGTCCCGCGTCCAGCGCCGCGGCCAGGGTGGCCGCTCCGTAGAGGGTCGAGACCTGGAAGATCTGAGTCGTGCGGTGCATGGGTCAGGCAGCCTTCCGCCCGTCACGCAGGCGGCTGAGCAGCCTGCTCCGGGTGCTGTCGATGGTGGCGAGGGTCTCCTCCAGCGCCTGCTGGGGCATCCGGTGCAGCGCGTCCCGCGCCTCGCGGCGCAGCCGCTGGGCCGCCGCGGGCTCGTACTCGTCCGCCTTGCCGACGTGGAAGGCGATCATGGCGCAGTAGGTGCGTACGGCCTTGAGGAGGAAGCGGTCGGTCTCCGGGTCGTCGCGCAGGTCCCGCAGCAGCAGGTCGTACGCCGGGATGAAGTCCAGCTGGCGGGAGTCCTTGATCTGGGTGAGGGAGGTCGCCACGCCGCGCCGGTAGAACACCCCGTGCAGTCCCAGGGACGCGTACGTCCGGGCCTTCAGGTGCAGCCGCCAGATCCACAGCCGGTCCTCGGCGGTGCGCAGTTCGGTGACGAAACGCATCCCTCCGTCGGCGAAGAGGTGCCGGCGGTAGATGCCCGCCCAGACGAACGGGTAGTCGACCATCGTCTCCGTGTCGACGGGTGTGATCCCGTCGCGCGGATCCATCACCGCGTTGCGCAACCTGGCCGGGGGCCGCTTGATCACCCGCTCGGTGCCGGTGACCCGGACGTGGTCGGTGCGGGCGAAGTCGCAGCCCAGCTCCTCCATCGCCCGCACCATCCCGGCGAGGTGGCGGGGGCCGTACCAGTCGTCGCCGTCGAGGAACGTGAGGAACTCGCCGCCGGCCGCGTCGATTCCGGTGTTGCGGGCCTGGGCTATGCCCCTGTTCGTCTCGTGCCGGATCACCCGCGCGCCCGGGAGCTTCTCCGCCCAGCGGTCGATCACCCAGGGTGTGGCGTCCGTGGAGCAGTCGTCGACGAGCAGGAACTCGAAGTCCGGGTGCGCGTTGGCGGCGAGACTGCGCAGGGTGCTCTCCGCGAACGCCTCCACGTTGTGCATCGGGACGACGACGGACAGTTTCGGCACGTGGTTCTCTCTTTCGGGGCTCGATGCGGCGGGGGGTGCGGTGCGTCAGGTCCGGCCGAAGGTCTCCCCGAGTTCGCCGAGGTCGCACCGGGTGGTCCGCCCAGGGCGAGCTCCAGCCCGTCGTCACCCGTCGGCCGACGGGGCGTCGAGGGCGGCGGCGAGGACACCGATCGCGCGGGTGGGGCGGGCGCCGAGGGGAGCGGACCGGTCGTTCCGTGCCGCGAGATGCCCACCGCACAGGCGCAGACCCCGGGCGTACGGCTCCCGCCTGGCGGTCTCCTTCTGCCGAGCCGTGAACAGGTGCGCCAGGGGGTACGTCATACCTTCCACCGTCCTCCTGTCGGAGGCCGAATGTGCCCCAGCGCGGCGTTCGGCCGGTGGCATCCGCATGGACGACGGGTGAACAGTCCCCCTCGAACAGTCGGCCGCGCGCCGGGCGTTCGCGCGGCCCTGTGCCCGCAGGCCGGCCGCGGTGAACGGTCCGCCCGGGTGCGCCCCGGCGGACCGGGCCGACCCGGGACGCGCCGCGCCGCCCGGCCGGACCCGCGGCGCGTCCCGGGCCGGCGGGAGCGGGCCGGGACCGGGCCTTGACGGCCGGCGCCCCGGTTGCCGGGGCTGCCGTGCGTGGGGCCACGGTGCGTGGGTGGTGTCCGGCGTTCCGCGCCGCCCGGACGGACGCACCGCGCGTCCCGGGCCGGCGGGAGCGGTCCGGGACCGGTCTCCGTCGACCGGTGCCCCGGCAGACGGCCCCGCGCCTTCCTGCCGTACCGGCGTCGGAGGCTCCCTCGGGCGGGCCTCCGACGGACCTCGGCGCCGGGCCGGGGCGGGTGACTCCGGAGCGCGCCGGGGGCCGGCGGTGCCTTCCGACGGGACCGCACGGCTACCCCCGCACGGCCTTCTTCAGCGCCCGCGCCCGCCGCACCACCCGGCGCGCGGTGGCGTTGCGCGGCAGGAACGCCAGCGGCTCAGGGATGCCGCCGGGCAGCCCGAGCGAGGTGAGCCGCTTGCGCCGGAACCAGCGCCGGGTGCGCGGGTGGCCCGCGTGCCGTGCGAGGTACCGTTCCGCGACCGGGCGCAGGGACGGGCGGAGCCGCGGCCGCATGGTGAAGCCGAGCGCGGTGACCAGGTCGGCCGGCTCACCGGCCGCGAGCGCCTCCGCGCTCCCGGGCTCCGGACCCGGCAGCAGCGCGTCCGCGAGGACGGCCGCGACCCGGTGGCCGTTCTGGTACGGCGTCAGCCGATCGAGGAGCCACCCGGTACCCACGCGGGCGACCGGCAGACCGTAGAACGCGGACGCCGTGAACAGCGCGGTCGAGGAGCAGCCGACGACCAGCGCAGGACGGAACCTCTCGAACAGCACCTCGGCGAGCACGGGAACGTCGAGCACGGTGAGGTCCACCCCGAGCCGCTCCGCCTCGGCCCGCAGTGCGCGGACGTGCCGGGCCGCGGAGGCGGGGTGCGGCGCGAACACCGCCGCGCGGTGCCCGCGTCCGGCCGCGCCCCGCAGCATCCGCACGTGCAGGTCGTCCTCCTCCGCGGGCGAGGGGATGCCGAGCGCGGACAGGCACTGGCCGACCAGCAGCGCCGCGCCGTCCGGCACCGGGGGCAACCCGTCGACGGCCGCGGACATGTCCCCGACCACCTTCAGGAAGGCGTCCGTCGGCACCGCCCGCGCCGGCACGCCGAACTCGGCCAGCAGCATCGGCGTCAGACCCGGCACCAGGTCCAGGTGGAGCACCTGCCGCACCCGGGTGCCGATCAGCGGGTCGAGCTTGCCCCGCGTGGGACCGTAACCCGCCGTCCCCCCGGCGTGGACGTGCACCGGGGCCCCGGTGAACACCTGGGCCACCGCCAGGGCCGGAGGAACGTCCGCGGACTCCAGCACCAGCTCCACGCGGTCGTCGCCGAGCCCCCACAGCAGCCGCAGATGCCGCTCCAGGAGCGGGACGTCACCGGCGCGGGGCGTCCAGGCCGCCGGGTGGAACGGCCGGACCGCCTCGTTCCAGGACAGCACCTCGTCGAAGTGGGAGCGCAGCGGCGCGAAGCCCGGTATCTCCCCGGGCGCCGGCGCGGCCTCCGGGACGGCGGAGGCGTCGCAGTACAGCAGCACCCGCCGCTCCGCCCGCGGGAGGCAGCCGGACCCGGCCGCGGCCGCCAGCGTGGCCACGCCGTACGGCGTCGACGCGCAGAAGATCTGGGTGGTGCGGGACATCAGGCGGTTCCCTTCCTCGTGCCGGGCCGGCGCCGAAGCCGCCGCAGCCGGGCGGAGCGGTGCGGGTCCATGGTGTCCAGTACGCCGTCGAGCACGTCCTGCGGCATCCGCCGGAGCGCGGCCGCGCTCATCGACCGCAGCCGCCTGGCCACGGCGGGCTCGAACTTGTCCTCCTCGGCCAGGTGGTGGGCGATGACCGCGCAGTACGTCCGCACCGCCTTGGGCAGCAGCCGGCTCGCGTCCCGGTCCGCCGACGTCTCCTCGACGACCTGGTCGAAGGCGCGGATGAAGTCGAGCTGGCGGGCATCGCCGGTCCGGGTCAGGGAGGTGGCCACCCCGCGCCGGTAGAACACGCCCAGCAGGTCGACCACGGCGAACGACTCCGCCTCCCGGTGCAGCCTCCAGGCCCACGGCCGGTCCTCCGCCGTGTGCAGCCCCTCGGTGAAGTGCAGCAGGCCCCGCTCCAGCAGCCGCCGGTGATGGATGCCGGCCCAGACGTACACGTAGTCCACCGAGGTCGTCCGGTCGGCGGGCAGGATCGCGTCCCGCGGGTCCAGCACCTCGCCGCGCAGGCCCACCGGCACCCGGCGCACGGTGCGGGCGCGGTCGGTGACCTGCACCATGTCCGTGCGGACGAAGTCGCAGCCCAGTTCCTCGGCGGCCGCCACCAGGCCGGACAGATGACGCGGCGCCAGCCAGTCGCCGGCGTCCAGGAAGGCCAGGTACTCGCCGCCCGCCGCGTCCAGCCCGGTGTTGCGCGCGGTGGCGACCCCGCCGTTGCGGTCGTGGCGGATGAGGCGGACCTGGGCGACCCGTGAGAGGTCCTCGGCCGCGCGCTCGAGAATCGCTCGGGTCCCGTCCTGGGAATGGTCGTCGACCAGAATGAATTCGAAGTCCTTCCGGGCGTTCGCGCGCAAACTCCTGAGGGTGTCCGGTGCGTATTGCCGGACATTGTGGAACGGGACGATCAGCGAAAGCTTCGGCACTCGCGAAACTCTAGGAGGGTCGCCCGGTTCGGCAACTTTCCGATGACCGTACGAGGGGTGAACTCCGTGTGTCAGTACGGTGTATCGCACCTACGTACCGCGTTTCCGCGGGCCGGTTCGGCTCGCGGTGGGATGTTGTTAACTCTTCGTTGATGCACGGTTGGGCCATACCTAGAATTCGCTTCCTAGCGTCTTGGGCGTGCCAGCAAGTGCAATGAAGCCCCTCAGGGTGGCGGTCCTCGCGGATTCCGACACCCGGTGGAAATGGGGCGCCCTCACCGCGAACCGCGTCACGCCGCGGGAGTTCCGCATGGACGGATATCTCCTGCGGGGCCGCGCCACGCCCACGCCCCGCCAGCTCGGCGAGGTGGGGGTCCGCGCGGACTCCCTCCGGGAGGTCACCGCGGCCGAGTTCCTGCGCGCGATGCGGGAGGAGCCGTACGACGTCCTCGTGCTCGCCCTGGTCGGCGGGGGCGTCCAGGCGATGCTGCACGGGCTGAAGCGGGCCTGGGAGGACCGGCCCGGGCGGCCCGTCGTCGTCACCGGATACGTCGGTGTCGTCTACGAGAAGCTCACCGACGGCCTGCTGCTGCGCCACGGCGCCGACCTCGTGCTCGCCAACTCCCGCCACGACGCGGACCGTTTTCGCGCCGTGTACGAGGGAGTGGGCGCCGACGCCGGCTCGGTGACCGAGGTCGCGCTGCCGTTCCTCGGCGGCGCCGCCCACACCGGCGGACACGAGCCGTCCGCGAAGCAAGGGCGCAGGCCCTGCACGGTCGTGTTCGCCGCCCAGCCCTCCGTGCCGGACAACCGCGGGGACCGCGCCTACCTGCTGGAGCGGCTGGTACGGCACGCCCGCCTCCACCCGGAGCGCGAGGTGCTGCTGAAGCTGCGCTCCAAGCCCGGTGAACACACCACGCACATCGAGGAACTGCCCTACCAGAAGCTGTCCCAGCGGCTCGACCTCCCCGCCAACCTCCGGCTGGTCTACGGGCACATGGGCGAGGTCCTGGACCGGACCGACCTGCTCGTCACGGTCAGCTCCACGGCCGCCCTGGAGTCGCTGCACCGCCGCATCCCCACCGCGGTCCTCACCGACCTCGGCATCCGGGAGGCGCTCGGCAACCACCACTTCGTCGGCTCCGGCTGCCTCGCCTCCTGGGACCAGCTCGACGCGGGGCACCGGCCGGAGCCCGACGCCCGGTGGGTGGCACGGCAGGGCGTCGCCACGGACGGGGCGTACGAGACGGCCTTCGACACCGCGCGGGCACGCATCACCGGCCTGCTCGGCCGCCCCGGCGGACTCCCGCCCCTGACCCCGTACTACACGCCGGTCACCGCGCCCGGCTACCTGCCCGGCATCCTCGCCCGCCACCACCTCGGCCCGGACGGCGCGCCGTTGCCCGGCGCACCCGCCGCCGACAAGGAGCCCGGACCGGTCCGGCAGATCGTGCGCCGGGCGGCGCGCGGGGCCTACCGGCACGGCGTGCAGCGCGTGGCCCCGGTGATCCGCCGGATGGGCGACCTGTGACCGCCCGGACCGCCGCCCCGAACACCGCTCGAGGAGCTGATCCCATGTCCAACCCGCCGGTGGTACGCCGGGTGCTCGCCGTGATCCCCGCGCGCGGCGGCTCCAAGGGCGTGCCCGCCAAGAACCTCGCCCCCGTCGGCGGCGTCCCCCTGGTGGTGCGCGCCGTGCGCGAGTGCCGGGCCGCGCGCAACGTCACGGACGTGGTCGTCTCCACCGACGACCAGGCCATCGCGGCCGCCGCGCGGCAGGCCGGCGCCGAGGTCGTCCTGCGGCCCGCCACCATCGCCGGTGACACCGCCACCTCCGAGGCCGCCGTCCTGCACGCCCTGGACGCCCACGAGGCCCTGCACGGCGCCCCGGTGGACGTGGTGCTGCTCGTCCAGTGCACCAGTCCCTTCCTGGTCCGCGAGGACGTCGACGCCGTGGCCGCCGCGGTGGCCCACGGGGACGCCGACACGGCCGTCACCGTCGCCCCGTTCCACGGCTTCGTCTGGCGCGCCGACGACGACGGGGGGACCGGGGGCGGCCACGGCGTCAACCACGACAAGTCCTTCCGCCCCCGCCGCCAGGACCGCCCCCAGGACTTCCTGGAGACCGGCGCCGCCTACGCCATGGACGCCGCGGGCTTCCGCGAGCAGCGGCACCGCTTCTTCGGCCGCACCGAACTGGTGCGCACCGACCCGGCCCGCGTGCTGGAGATCGACGACCCGCACGACCTCGACCGGGCCCGGGCCCTCGCGCCGCTCTTCGACGCGGCCCTCCCCGGAGCCCTCCCGACCGCGCACGACGTCGACGCGGTCGTCCTCGACTTCGACGGCACCCAGACCGACGACCGGGTGCTGATCGACTCCACCGGACAGGAGTTCGTCGCCGTGCACCGCGGCGACGGTCTCGGCATCGCCGCCCTGCGCAGGAGCGGTCTGCGGCTGCTCGTCCTGTCCACCGAGCAGAACCCGGTCGTCGCCGCCCGCGCACGCAAGCTCCGCATCCCCGTGCTGCACGGCGTCGACCGCAAGGACCTCGCACTGAAGCAGTGGTGCGAGGAGCAGGGCATCGCGCCGGAGCGCGTGCTCTACGTCGGCAACGACGTCAACGACCTCCCGTGCTTCGCCCTCGTCGGCTGGCCCGTGGCGGTCGCGAGCGCCCACGACGCCGTACGCGGCGCCGCACGCGCCGTCACCACCCTGCGTGGCGGTGACGGCGCGATCCGGGAGATCGCCGGCTGGATCCTCGGCCCCTCCCTCGATTCCCTCCCCAGGTAAGGAAACCCCGGTCATGAGCACCAACTCCCGCATCCGCACCCTCGGTACCCGCGAGGCCGGCCCCGGCCGCCCCGTCTACGTCACCGGCGAGATCGGCATCAACCACAACGGCGACATCGAGAACGCCTTCAAGCTGATCGACGCCGCCGCCGAGGCCGGCTGCGACGCCGTGAAGTTCCAGAAGCGCACGCCGGAGATCTGCACCCCGCGCGACCAGTGGGACATCGAGCGCGACACCCCCTGGGGCCGCATGACGTACATCGACTACCGCCACCGCGTGGAGTTCGGCGAGGACGAGTACCGGCAGATCGACGCGTACTGCAGGAAGAAGGGCATCGACTGGTTCGCCTCCCCGTGGGACACCGAGGCCGTCGCCTTCCTGGAGAAGTTCGACGTGCCCGCCCACAAGGTGGCCTCCGCCTCCCTCACCGACGACGAGCTGCTGCGCGCCCTGCGCGCCACCGGCCGCACGATCATCCTCTCCACGGGCATGTCCACCCCGAAGCAGATCCGCCACGCGGTCGAGGTCCTGGGCAGCGACAACATCCTGCTCTGCCACGCCACCTCGACCTACCCGGCGAAGGCCGAGGAGCTCAACCTCCGTGTGATCAACACCCTCCAGCAGGAGTACCCGAACGTCCCGATCGGCTACTCCGGCCACGAGACGGGCCTGCAGACCACCCTCGCCGCCGTCGCCCTCGGTGCCGCGTTCGTCGAGCGCCACATCACGCTCGACCGCGCCATGTGGGGCTCCGACCAGGCCGCCTCCGTGGAGCCGCAGGGCTTGACCCGCCTGGTGCGCGACATCCGCACCATCGAGGCGTCCCTCGGCGACGGCGTGAAGAAGGTCTACGAGTCCGAGCTGGGCCCGATGAAGAAGCTGCGCCGCGTCACCGGCGTGGTCGCCGAGGCGGAGATCGCCACCGCCGCGGGCGAACCGCTGTCCGTCTGACCCGGACCCGACCCGGTCCACCCCACCCCATCCCCACCACGACGACGGGAACGGTCGTACGTCGATGAGCCCCCGCGCCGGCCGGTCCGGCCCCCACACTCTCGCCTTCGTCGAGAGCCCGGTACAGCTGCTCAACGTGCTGGAGTGGGCGCACGCGCACGCGCCCGGCGGGGGGCTCTCCCTGGTGGTGCTGTCCCCGGTGGACCCGATGACCCGCGGCCAGCTGCGCCGGATGGCGGAGCTGGCCCGCGAGGAGGGGCACGAGGTCCGCTGGGAGGAGGCACGCGGGGGAGCGGGGGCCCCGCTGCGGACGGTCGGCGGACTGTCAGGGCCGCTCCGCCGGGCCGCTCGTGTCGTCCTCGGCGACCCCTTCTCGCGCTACGTCCAGCTGCTGCTGACGATCACCCGGGCGCGGGAGGTCGTCGTGGTCGACGACGGCACGGCGACCATGGAGTTCGTCGGGCAGCTCGCCCGCGGTGAGCGGCTGGTGCGCTGGCACCGCAAGGGCGGCCGTCCCGGCCCCCGCGACCTGCTCCTCGCCCCCGTGTCCACCGCCGCCCAGCGCCGGCTCACCCCGGGCGGGAGACGCACGGTGGAGGTCTTCACCTCGATGCCCATGGAGGACACGCCGCCCGGAGTGACCGTCAGCGCCCACACCTTCGCCTGGACCCGGGACCGCTTCGGCCCGCCCCGCGTCACCCGGGGAGCCGACCTGGTGGGCACGTCGCTGGTGGAGACCGGCGTCGTGGACGGCGACGCCTACCTGGAAGCCGTCCGCTCCCTGGCGAGGACCCACGGAACCCGGCGCTACTTCGCGCACCGCCGCGAGAGCACGGAGAAGCTCCACCGGCTGGCGGTCGAGACGGGCCTGGAGATCGTGCGCCCCGAACTGCCCCTGGAACTGATCGCCCGCCGCGGCCCCATCGGCCGCACCGTGCTCAGCTTTCCGTCCACGGTCGTCCACACCCTCCCCCTCGCCCTGACCGGCACGGGCGTCCGCGTCACGGTCTGCGACATAGACCCCGCCTGGCTGACCGACACGGCCTCGCCCCGCGCGCGGGGCTTCCTGTCGGGGGTGACGGACTCGGCACGGGGCGTCCACCGGCTCCCGGCGGTGGCGGCGCCGGCCCGGCCCTGCGGCCTCGGGTGCTGAGCCGGCCGCCCCCGTCCGGCCCTGCGCCGCCCCCGGCTGTCCGCCAGATGAACCGGTCCGCGTGGGCTGGGCCGAGCGTGGTATCCGTGAAGGAGGCGGATGGGTGCCGGAGCCATGACACGGCAGTGACGCATGTCATGGTCCGGCAGGTCAGGGGGCCTTCCTCCCGCGAAAGGGCGGCGAGTTTACCCATCCGGATTGACAGCTATGCGTAGGGCAACCGACTTTTCTTCGCCTGACGGGCTGATTTTTCTTGATCGGGGGTCAGTAACGGGCGTCGGCGCCCTACTCTTCAAAGGGTGAAACCACTGATGTCACTGGAGTCCGAGGTCGACCTCCCCGGCGGAGCGGTGCTCCCCGGAGCGTTGCCCGAGGCCCTGCGTGCCGAGCTGGTCGCCTTCCGGCGCGACCTGCACATGCACCCGGAGCTCGGCAACCAGGAGTTCCGCACCACCGCCGCGATCAAGGAACGTCTGGAGCGGGCCGGCCTCCGGCCGCGCGTCCTCTCCAGCGGGACCGGCGTGATCTGTGACATCGGGACCGACGGCGAGGCGGGCACCGACTCGGCGATGCTGGCCATGCGCGCCGACATCGACGGCCTGCCCATCCCCGACATGAAGACCGAGTGCCCCTACCGCTCCACCGTGCCCGACCGCGCCCACGCCTGCGGTCACGACGTGCACACCACCGTGGTGCTGGGCACCGGCCTCGTCCTCGCCGAACTGCACCGCCAGGGCCTGCTGCCCCGCCCCGTCCGGCTGATCTTCCAGCCCGCCGAGGAGGTGCTGCCCGGCGGCGCCGCCGACGCCATCGCGGACGGTGCGCTCGACGGCATCGGCCGGATCATCGCCGTGCACTGCGACCCCCGCGTCGACGCCGGCCGGATCGGGCTGCGCCAGGGCCCCATCACCTCCGCCTGCGACCGGCTGGAGATCGCCCTCGACGGCCCCGGCGGCCACACCGCCCGGCCGCACCTGACCACCGACCTGGTCACCGCCGCCGCCCGCGTCGTCACGGACGTGCCCGCCCTGGTCGGCCGGCGGATCGACAGCCGCAGCGGACTCGCCGTCACCTGGGGCAGGGTCGAATCGGGCCACGCGCCCAACGTCATCCCGCAGCACGCCGAGCTGTCCGGAACCGTGCGCTGCCTGGACCTGGAGGCCTGGCGGCAGGCCCCCGACATCGTGGTCGCGGCCATCGACGAGGTGGCCAACCTGCACCGCGCCAAGTCGGAGATCAACTACGTGCGCGGCGTCCCGCCGGTGGTCAACGAGGCGGGGGCCACCGAACTGCTGCGCGACGCCATGATCGCCCGGCGCGGAGTGGAGTCCGTCGAGGACACCCAGCAGAGCCTCGGCGGCGAGGACTTCTCCTGGTACCTCGAGCGGGTCCCCGGCGCCATGGCCCGCCTCGGCGTCCGCCCGCCCGGCGAGCGCACCGTGCGCGACCTGCACCAGGGCGACTTCGACGTGGACGAGCACGCGATCACCGTGGGCGTGGAGCTCTTCACCGCCGCCGCCCTCCTGGACGCGCTCCGCTGAGACCTCCTCCTGCCCCCGCTCCGCTTGCGTGCCGGGTGGGGGCGGGGCAGCGTGGGGCGCGTGCAGGCACGCGCGTCATGCCGACCGCCCGTTCCGGTCCCCCGCGACCCTCTGGTTCACCAGGACGTAACCGGCCATCGGCACGAATGGATAACGGCCCCGCGGAACCCCGTTCCCAGGAGTGTCTACGCGCGTTAATGTGCGCCGAACCGAGCACCCGCTGCGGGGCTTTGGAGAATGGGGAGCTTGAGATGCGTCGGATATCCAAACTGACCCGCGTAGCGGTGGGGGTCGCCTCGCTCGCACTCGCCGCCACCGCCTGCGGCGGCACCAGCAGTGACAACGGCGACAGCGGCGGCTCCAAGGAAGACCTCGGCCTGGCCATCGCCTACGACATCGGCGGCAAGGGCGACCAGTCCTTCAACGACGCCGCCTTCGCCGGCCTGACCAAGGCCAAGGACGAGTTCGGCTACAAGACCGCCGACGTCGAGCCCACCGAGGGCGAGACCGACGCGGACAAGGAGCAGCGCCTGGCCTCGCTGGCCCGCCAGGGCTACAACCCGGTCATCGGTGTCGGCTTCGCCTACGGCCCCGCCATGAAGGCCGTGGCCGCCAAGTACCCGAAGACCACCTTCGGCATCGTCGACTCCGTGGTCGAGGGCGAGAACGTCGCCTCCCTCGTCTTCGCCGAGGAGCAGGCCTCCTACCTCGCCGGTGTCGCCGCCGCCAAGGCCACCAAGACCGATGTCGTCGGCTTCGTGGGCGGCGTGGACATCCCGCTGATCAACAAGTTCGAGGCCGGCTACAAGCAGGGCGTGCGGGACACCGACGCCAAGGTGAAGGTGGTCTCGCAGTACCTGACGCAGACCGCGGAGGAGGGCGGCTTCTCCAGCCCGGACAAGGGCAAGGCCGCCGCCGAGGGCCAGATCGAGAAGAAGGCCGACGTCGTCTACCAGGCGGCCGGCCTGTCCGGTCAGGGCGTCATCGAGGCCGCCGCGAAGGCCAAGGTCTGGGCGATCGGCGTCGACTCCGACCAGTACCAGCAGGAAGCCCTCGCCGCGTACAAGGACTACATCCTCACCTCCGCCCTGAAGGACGTCGGTGGCGCGGTGTACGCCCTGGCCAAGTCGGTGGAGGACGAGAAGCCGCTGACCGGCACCCAGGTCTTCGACCTCAAGGTCAACGGCGTCGGCCTCTCGGAGAGCAACCCGAAGATGGCCGAGGTCCCGGGCCTGACGGACGCCGTGGCCAAGGCCAAGGAAGGCATCATCGACGGCTCCATCACGGTCGAGACGGAGTAGTCGCGGTACGGAGCATCCGTACGAAGCGGGCGGGCGCCCTCCGGCGCCCGCCCGCTTCGGCGTTCCGGCCTCCGCTCACCCACCGCCACCCTCCGTTCGCGATCGGCAAGGCCCTGACCACGGCTCGGAAGCGTGTTGGGCACGGCCGGATAACAAGGTGGACAGAAGGGGTTTTCAGGCAGGTCTACGCGCGTTAATCTGCGGCGAAGCCAGCGCCGTAGCTGTACCGTCCCGGCGCTTTGTACGACTAGGAGCACCACACATGCGCCGGATTTCCCGGATCACGGTCGCAGGCGCAGCGACCGCCTCCCTGGCCCTCGCCCTCTCCGCCTGCGGCGGCACCTCGACCTCCTCCGACTCCTCCGACTCGAAGGGCGACAAGGGTCTGGCCATCGCCTACGACGTCGGCGGCAAGGGCGACCAGTCCTTCAACGACGCCGCGTACGCGGGCCTGGAGCAGGCGAAGAAGGAGTTCGGCTACGAGACCGCCGACGTCGAGCCCACCGACGGCGAGACGGACGCCGACAAGGAGCAGCGCCTGGTCTCGCTGGCGAAGCAGGGCTACAACCCGGTCGTCGGTGTCGGCTACGCGTACGCCTCCGCCGTGAAGGGCGCCGCGGAGAAGTTCCCGGACACCACCTTCGGCATCGTCGACGACGCCACGGTCGAGGCCGGCAACGTGGCCGACCTGGTCTTCTCCGAGGAGCAGGCCTCCTACCTGGCCGGTGTCGCCGCCGCCGAGAGCACCAAGACCGATGTCGTCGGCTTCGTGGGCGGCGTGGACATCCCGCTGATCCACAAGTTCCGCGCGGGCTTCGAGCAGGGCGTCAAGGACACCGACCCGAAGGTCAAGGTCATCTCGCAGTTCCTGACGCAGACCGCGGAGGAGGGCGGCTTCTCCAGCCCGGACAAGGGCAAGTCCGCCGCCGAGGGCCAGATCGAGAAGAAGGCCGACGTCGTGTACGCGGCCGCCGGCCTGTCCGGCCAGGGCGTCATCGAGGCCGCCGCCGCCAACAAGGTGTGGGCGATCGGCGTCGACTCCGACCAGTACCAGCAGGAAGCGCTCGCCAAGTACAAGGACTCGATCCTCACCTCGGCGATGAAGGACGTCGCCAAGGCGGTGTACAACCTGGCGAAGTCGGTGGAGGACGGCAAGCCCGCGACCGGTATCGTCAAGGGCGATCTGAAGACGGGTGAGGTGAGCCTGTCGAACTCCAACCCGAAGTTCGCGGACGACGCCGAGCTCCAGGAAGCCATCAAGACGGCCAAGGAGAAGATCATCAGCGGCGAGATCAAGGTCAAGTCCAGCTGAACAACCCTCTGAGGGGTGCCTCATGGTTCAGGCCGGCTCGGGGAGGCGGGGCGTTGTGCGCGCGGCCCCGGCGGGATCCATGAGGCACCTCCCGAGGCACCGCGGGGTCGCGGCCGCTGGACGGGGTACGGAGAGCCGGGCTCTCCGTACCCCGTCGGTCAAGGGCGCCACCCCTTTGTATGCCGTAGGGGCGCTACGCGCGTAGACGGCCCCCGTCCCCAGGAGAGTGCGTCATCAACGCGTCCAGCAGCCCTCCGGCCGGAGCGGCGGTCAACAGTTCGGTGACCGCCGTCGAACTCGCCGGGATCACCAAGCGCTTCCCCGGCGTCGTCGCCAACCACGACATCCACCTCACCGTCCGCAAGGGCACCGTCCACGCCCTCGTCGGTGAGAACGGCGCCGGCAAGTCGACCCTGATGAAGATCCTCTACGGCATGCAGAAGCCGGACGAGGGCACCATCGCGGTCGGCGGCGAGACGGTGAGCTTCTCGTCGCCCGCCGACGCCATCGCGCTCGGCATCGGCATGGTGCACCAGCACTTCATGCTCGCCGACAACCTCACCGTCCTCGAGAACGTCGTCCTCGGCAGCGAGAAGCTCCACGGCATCGGCGCCAAGGCCCGCCGAAGGATCAAGGAGCTCTCCGAGCGCTACGGCCTCGGCGTCCGCCCCGACGTCCTGGTCGAGGAACTCGGCGTCGCCGCACGCCAGCGCGTGGAGATCCTCAAGGTCCTCTACCGCGGCGCCACCACGCTGATCCTCGACGAGCCCACCGCGGTCCTCGTGCCGCAGGAGGTCGACGCGCTCTTCGACAACCTGCGCGAGCTGAAGGCCGAGGGCCTGTCGGTCATCTTCATCTCCCACAAGCTGGGCGAGGTCCTCTCCGTGGCCGACGACATCACCGTCATCCGCCGCGGTACGACCGTCGGCACCGCCGTCCCCGCCGAAACCACCGCGCGCCAGCTCGCCGAGATGATGGTTGGCAGCGAACTGCCCACCCCCGAGACCGCCGAGTCCACGGTCACCGACCGTCCCGTCATCACCGTCGACAAGCTGCGGCTGACGGCCGCCGGCGGCAAGGTCCTGCTCGACGACATCACCTTCACCATCCACGAGGGCGAGGTCCTCGGCATCGCGGGCGTCGAGGGCAACGGCCAGACCGAACTGGTCGACGCCCTCATCGGACTGAAGTCCGCCGATTCCGGTGTCATCCGGCTGGCGGACCGGGAGATCACCGCCTGGCCCACCCGCAGGCGCCGCGAGCAGGGCATCGGCTACATCCCCGAGGACCGGCACCGCCACGGCCTGCTCCTGGAGGCCCCCCTCTGGGAGAACCGCATCCTGGGCCACGTCACCGAACGGCCCAACGCCAAGGGCGTCTGGCTGGACCCGAAGGCCGCCCAGGAGGACACCCGCCGGATCGTCGAGGAGTACGACGTCCGCACCCCCGGCATCGACGTCACCGCGGCCTCCCTCTCCGGCGGCAACCAGCAGAAGCTGATCGTCGGGCGCGAGATGACCCACAAGCCGCGCTTCCTGATCGCCGCCCACCCCACCCGCGGTGTGGACGTCGGCGCCCAGGCCGCCATCTGGGACCACATCCGCGAGGCCCGCCGCGAGGGCCTGGCCGTGCTGCTGATCTCCGCCGACCTGGACGAGCTGATCGGCCTGTCCGACACCCTCCGGGTGATCTACGACGGCAAGCTGGTCGCGGACGCCGACCCGGCCACCATCACCCCCGAGGCCCTGGGCACCGCCATGACCGGCGCCGCCTCGGGACACCTCGAACAGGAAGACAACCCCGAGACCTCGGCCGACGGGTCCCAGTCCCCCGAGTCCGAGGAAGACGAGGCCCGCTGATGAAGAAGTTCGACAAGGAGCGTGTGCTCCTCGCGGTGGCCGGACCGGTCATCGCGCTCGCCGTGGCCTTCGTGCTGAGCGCCGTCGTGCTGCTCGCCTCCGGCAAGAACCCGGTCGAGCCGTTCGCCCTGATGTTCGAGCAGGCCGGTTTCTCCGACATCCAGGTGCTGATCATCAACCAGGCCTCGATGTACTACATCGCGGCCCTCGCGGTGGCCATCGGCTTCCGGATGAACCTGTTCAACATCGGCGTCGACGGCCAGTACCAGCTCGGCGCCATGATGGCCGCCATCGTCGGCGCCCACATGAACCTGCCGGCCGTCCTGCAGATCCCGCTGCTGCTCCTCACCGCCGTGTTCACCGGCGCCTTCTGGGCCGGCGTCGCCGGCGTCCTCAAGGTCACCCGGGGCGTCAGCGAGGTCGTCGCGACGATCATGCTCAACGCGATCGCGACGTCCGTCATCGGCTACATGTGGCTGCCCACGGTCTTCGGCGTGAAGGTCGGCAACAACAACACCACCGGCGAGATGTACGAGTCCGGCTGGATCCCCGGCATCGACATGGGCGCGGCCGGCGAGATCTACGGCCTGGTGATCCTCGCCGTCCTCCTCGGCATCGGCTACTGGATCGTCCTGAACCGCACCCGCTTCGGCTTCGACCTGCGCGCCTCCGGCGCCTCGGAGTCCGCCGCAGCGGCCAGCGGCGTCGACCCCAAGCGCATGGTGCTCACCGCCATGCTGCTCTCCGGCGCCGTCGCCGGTCTCGCGGGCCTGCCGATCCTGCTCGGCGACGCCCACACCTACAACCTCAGCTTCCCCACCGGCATCGGCTTCCTCGGCATCGGCATCGCCCTGCTCGGCCGCAACAGCCCGGTCGGCATCGCCTTCGCCGCCCTCCTGTGGGCCTGGCTCGACAAGGCCTCGCCCGAGCTGGACTTCCACGGCTACGACAAGGAGATCGCGGTCATCATGCAGGGCCTGATCGTCCTCTCCGTCGTGGTCTCCTACGAGGCCGTCCGCGAATGGGGTCTGCGCCGCCAGCAGCGCCGGGTCGGCGCCGAGCTCGCCGCGGGCCACGTTCTCGGAGGCCCGGACGCCGACAACAACACCACGAAGGAGGTGGCCGGCCGATGACCGCACCGACCACAGCGACCGACGTCAACCAGCCGTCGCTGGAGCACGCACCGAAGGCCGGCCGCCGTCTGTCCTGGCCCGTCCTGCTCCTGGTCATCGCCGGAGCCCTGGCCCTGACCTCGATCGTGCGCCTGATCACGGGTGCCGACGGCATCACCAACGTCAGCCAGATGTCGACCGCACTCCAGCTCGCCGTCCCGATCGGCCTCGCCGGCCTCGGCGGCCTGTGGGCCGAGCGCGCGGGCGTCGTCAACATCGGCCTCGAAGGCATGATGATCCTGGGCACCTGGTTCGGCGCCTGGGCCGGATTCCAGTGGGGTCCGTGGACCGGCGTCCTGGTCGGCCTCATCGGCGGCGCGATCGGCGGCCTGCTGCACGCGATCGTCACCGTCACCTTCAACGTCAACCACATCGTCTCCGGTGTGGCGATCAACATCCTCGCCCTCGGCGCCACCCGCTACCTCGCCCCGCTGGCCTTCGTGGGCCACCAGGGCGGCTCCGCCAAGCAGTCCCCGCCGGTCGAGTCCCTCGGTCACTTCACCGTGCCCGGACTGTCCGACGCCCTGAGGGAACTCAACGACAAGGGCTGGTTCTTCGTCTCCGACATCGCGGGCCTGCTGGGCGGACTGGTCACCAACGTCTCCTGGCTGACCCTGATCGCCGTCGCGCTCGTCCCCGCCACCTGGTGGATCCTGTGGCGCACCCCGTTCGGCCTGCGGCTGCGCTCCTGCGGTGAGAACCCGATCGCCGCCGAGTCCCTCGGCGTCAACGTCTACAAGTACAAGTACCTCGCGGTGATCATCTCCGGCGCCCTGGCCGGCCTCGGCGGTGTGTTCCTCTCCATCGTGGCCAACCCGTTCTACCTGGAGGGGCAGGTCAGCGGACGCGGCTTCATCGGCCTCGCCGCGATGATCTTCGGCAACTGGATGCCGGGCGGTCTCGCCATCGGCGCCGGCCTCTTCGGCTACACCGACAGCCTCAACCTGCGCGGCGGCTCCGCCAACGTGCACGCCCTGCTGCTGCTCGGCGCCCTGCTGCTGCTCATCGGCGCGATCTACCTCGTCATCCGCAAGAAGTACGTCCACGCGGTGATCACCCTGGTCGTCGGCGCCCTCGTCTTCGCCTGGTACGCCGGCACCAACGAGGTCCCCAACCAGGTCGTCGCCGCCACGCCGTACGTCATCACCCTCGTCGTCCTCGCCCTCTCCGCCCAGCGGCTGCGCATGCCCAGGGCCAACGGCATGCCCTACCGGAAGGGGCAGGGCAAGTGACCACGGCCGACGTCGACTGGGAGGCGCTGCGCGCCGTCGCCCGGGAGGCCATGACCCACGCCTACGTCCCCTACTCGGGGTACCCGGTGGGCGTCGCGGCCCTGGTCGACGACGGGCGCACGGTCTCCGGCTGCAACGTCGAGAACGCGTCGTACGGTCTCGGCCTGTGCGCCGAGTGCGGCATGGTCTCGGAGCTGCACCGCACCGGCGGTGGCCGGCTCACCCACTTCACCTGTGTGGACGGCCGGGGCGAGATCCTCGTCCCGTGCGGCCGTTGCCGCCAGCTGCTGTACGAGTTCGGCGGGTCCGGACTGCTGCTGGAGACCCCGGCGGGAATCCTGCCGCTGTCGGAGATGCTGCCCCAGGCCTTCGGCCCGCAGCACCTCACCAAGTAACTCCCGTGCGGCCCCTCCGGACGACCGACGGCACCGCCGCCACCGTCGACCGGAGGGGCCGCGCCCTTCGCACCCCGGAAGGAACCCCGGCCATGGCCATGGACGCCATCTCCGTCATCCGCACCAAGCGGGACCGCGGCGAACTCAGCGACGAGCAGATCGACTGGGTGATCGACGCGTACACCCGCGGGGAGGTGGCCGACGAGCAGATGTCGGCCCTCGCCATGGCGATCCTGCTCAACGGCATGAACCGGAGCGAGATCGCCCGCTGGACGGCCGCGATGATCGCATCCGGCGAACGCATGGACTTCTCGTCCCTGTCCCGCCCCACCGCCGACAAGCACTCCACCGGAGGCGTCGGCGACAAGATCACCCTCCCGCTGGCCCCCCTCGTCGCGGCCTGCGGCGCGGCCGTCCCGCAGCTCTCCGGCCGCGGCCTCGGCCACACCGGCGGCACGCTCGACAAGCTGGAGTCCATCCCCGGCTGGCGCGCCCTGCTCTCCAACGAGGAGATGCTGTCCGTGCTGGACAACACCGGCGCGGTGATCTGCGCGGCCGGTGACGGGCTGGCCCCCGCCGACAAGAAGCTCTACGCGCTCCGCGACGTGACCGGCACGGTCGAGGCGATCCCGCTGATCGCCTCCTCGATCATGTCGAAGAAGATCGCGGAGGGCACCGGGTCCCTGGTCCTGGACGTGAAGGTCGGCACGGGCGCCTTCATGAAGACCCTCGACGACGCCCGCGAACTGGCCCGCACCATGGTCGGTCTGGGCACCGACTCCGGAGTGCGGACGGTCGCCCTCCTGACCGACATGTCCACCCCGCTCGGCCTGACCGCGGGCAACGCGCTCGAGGTCCGCGAGTCCGTCGAGGTCCTGGCGGGCGGCGGCCCGGCGGACGTCGTCGAGCTGACCCTCGCCCTCGCCCGCGAGATGCTCGACGCGGCCGGCCTGAAGGACGCCGACCCGGCGAAGGCCCTCGCCGACGGCTCCGCGATGGACGTCTGGCGCCGCATGATCGCGGCCCAGGGCGGTGACCCGGACGCGGAGCTGCCGGTGGCCCGCGAGCAGCACGTGGTGCACGCTCCGGCCTCGGGCGTGCTGACCCGCCTGGACGCCTACGGCATCGGCGTCGCCGCCTGGCGCCTCGGCGCGGGCCGCGCCCGCAAGGAGGACCCGGTGCAGGCGGGTGCGGGCGTCGAACTCCACGCCAAGCCCGGCGACCGGGTGACCGAGGGCCAGCCCCTCCTCACCCTGCACACGGACACCCCGGAACGCTTCGAGTACGCGCTCCGGTCGGTGGAGGGCTCGTACGACGTCGTCCCGCAGGGCACGGACTTCACGGCCACCCCGGTCGTGCGGGAACGTATCGCCTGACCAGTGGTTTCCCTTGATCGGGTGAACGGGACCGGTGGACCCCCACCGGTCCCGTTCGGCATGCTGTACTCGGTGACGCTGGGACGACCTCGTCCGCTTCCGACGGTCCGACCGCGACGCTCTGCGGTGAACCGAAGGGCGACGTCCACCGTCCCTCGGCCACGGCGACGTCCGGTGAGCCGCTCAAGCTCCCCGCTCCTGAGTCACCCCAGCAGCGCCGCCACCACCACCAGAACCGGCACCGACAGCACCGTGGACACCAGGATCGCCTCCCTGGCCAGGGTCTCGCCCACGCGGTAGCTGCTCGCGTAGGTGAACAGGTTCTGCGCGGCCGGGAGGGCCGAGGTCACCACCACGTCCAGCAGGTGCGCGCCGCGCAGCCCGAAGACGCCCACCGCCAGTACCCAGGCGGCCAGCGGCTGACCCACCGCCTTCAGCGCCACGGCGAGGAGGACGGCGCCCCGGTCCCCGCCCCGCAGCGGCAGCGTGCTGCCGCGCAGCGAGATGCCGAACGCCAGCAGCACGGCCGGGACCGCCATGTTGCCGATCAGGACCACCGGGTCCAGGACCGGTCCCGGTATCTCCACCCCTGCCGCCGACACCGCCACCCCCGCCAGCGACCCCAGCGCGATCGGGTTCCGCAGCGGTGTCAGCAGCCGCCGCCACAACGGCTGCTTCCCGCCCGCCGTCGACAGGTCCAGGACGGTCAGCGCGACCGGCGTGATCCCGACCAGCTGGAACAGCAGTACCGGCGCCACGAGGGAGGCGTCGCCGAGCACGTACACGGCGATCGGAATGCCGAGGTTGCCGGAGTTGACGTAGCTGGAGCACAGGGCGCCGATGGTGGTGCGGCCGACCCCCCAGCCGCGTACGGCACCCACCGAGACGAAGACGCCCGCCACCGCCGCCGTGCTCAGCGCGGTGACCAGCAGCCGGTCCGAGAAGACCACCGACAGGTCGGCCCCGGCCAGGGTGGTGAACAGCAGGGCCGGCGACGCCACGTGGAACGCCAGCTTCGTCAGGACGTCGCGGCCCTGGGCGCCGAGGTGCCCCCGGCGGCCGATGACGTAGCCGACGCCGATGACGACGGCGATCACCAGGAACCCGCTCAGCACCCCCCGCACGACGGCTCCTCGCGGCGGTGGGGGGTACCGGACACCGGGCGCGGCGAGGATCTGTGGCACATGCGGCCACCCTCCGGGGCGGGTCGCGCCCGGGTCAATGTGATCCTCGCGGCGCCCCGCGCGATGAGTTACCCGACCCCGGCCGGTCTACCGGTTGTGGACGCCATGACACCGCCCGTACTCGTGATCAGCGGCCCTCTCACCCGGGACGAGGTGAGCGGGCCGTGCGACGCGCTGCGGGCACTCCTGGACGGCGGAGGCGGTGGGGCGGGCGGGCTGGTCGTCTGCGACGTCGCGGGACTGGGGCCACCCGGTCTCGCGGCCGTGAATTTGCTCGCGCGGCTCCAGCTCACGGCCCGCCGGGCCGGGGGCCGGATACGGCTGCGCGACCCCTCCGCGGCGCTATGCGCCCTGCTCGACCTCGTCGGTCTCCGCTTCGAGATGGAGGGGCAGCCCGAACAGCGGGAACCACCGCTTGGTGTCCAGGAAGCAGTGGAACCCGGTGATCCGGCCGTCTGAGATCTCCAGCACCTGCACCGCCCACGGCGTGTGACCGCCGGCCTCCGGGTCGGGCTTGTACTGCGCGAACCCCGGCAGCCCGTTGACCTCCACCGGTACCAGCCGGGAGTTCGCGCAGGCGGCGCCCAGCGTCGTCATGAACCCCGTGATGTCGTCGGCACCGGTCAGCCACAGGTCGAACGGCGGCATCGTCATGATGGCGTCCTCGTGCAGCAGCGCGGTCAGCGCCGACATGTCGTACCCCTCGAACGCGGCCACGTAGCGCTCGAGCAGTTTCTGCTGCTCCTCGTCCAGCGGGTCGGACACCGACGCCTCGGCACCGGACTGCTGCCGCTCGGCGAGCGTCGCCCGGGCCCGCTGGAGTGCGCTGTTGACCGACGCGACCGACGTGCCCAGCAGCTCGGCGACCTCGCTCGCCTTCCAGGCCAGCACCTCGCGCAGGATCAGCACCGCGCGCTGCTTGGCCGGCAGCTGCTGGAGCGCGGCCATGAAGGCGAGCCGCACCGACTCCTTGGCGACCGCGGCCTCGGCCGGGTCGGCGGGCGTGGGCAGCACCCGGGAGTCGGGCATCGGCTCCAGCCAGGTGCTGTCCGGGCGGGGGGACAGCGCGGCCCGCGCCAGCGGGGTGGACTCCGTCAGGTCCATCGGCCTGGCCCGCTTGTTGCCCGCCGTGAGCATGTCCAGGCACACGTTGGTCGCGATGCGGTACAGCCAGGAACGCAGGCTGGAGCGGCCTTCGAATCTGTCGTAGCTGCGCCAGGCGCGGATCATGGTGTCCTGCACCGCGTCCTCCGCCTCGAAGGACGAGCCGAGCATCCGGTAGCAGTACCCGGTCAGTTCGACCCGGTACTCCTCCAGCCTGGCGTCCAGGTCGGTCGTCGTCGCCGTGCCGTTCGTCATCGTCCACCCACCCCATGTGGCGTCTTCGTGGCGCACCATCGCACCCACCACTCCGGAAGCTACCGCAGCCCACTGACAACGGCCCTTCGAGCGGGCGGACGCCCAGGTCGGCGCGACGGCGCAGTGGCCCAGGCCCCCCTTTTTTGACCCTGGACGGGCCTCGTCCCCCAATCCCCCAGAGGGGGTACCCCAGGGCCGGGCTGGTGTGTCGGCCCCTCCGGCGTTCGAGGAGCGGTGGTCCGGGGGCAGCACCCCCGGGGGCGGGGCGGCGCGGGCGGGGAGAATCAGGCCGGCCGGACCACGGCCGCCCGGGCCGCCGCGCGCGTACCGGCCAGGGTGATCGCCGCGACCCCGGCCACGGCCACCAGCCCGACCCCCACCGTGCCGGCCCACCCACCGGCGTGGAAGGCCAGCGCACCCACCGTGCTCCCCGCGCTGGAGCCGACGTAGTAGGCGGACTGGTAGAGCGCGGCCGCCTGCGCACGCCCCACCTCCGCGGTCTTCCCCACCGCCGACGACGCCACCGCGTGCCCCGCGAAGAACCCCGCGGTGATCAGCACCAGCCCCAGCAGCACCAGCGGCAGCGACTCCGCCAGCGACAGCAGCAGGCCCGCCGCCGTGGTCCCCCCGCCGGCGTACAGCGCTCCCCGGCGCCCCAGCCGGCCCACCAGCCGCCCGGCCGCCGAAGCCGAGACCGTGCCCACCAGATACACCAGGAAGACCGAGCCGGCGATGCCCTGCGGCAGCGAGAACGGCGCGTCGGTCAGCCGGTACCCGATGACCGTGTACACACCGCCGAACACCGTCATGAACAGCGCGCCGATCGCGAACAGCCGCCGCAGCAACGGGTTCGCCAGATGGCCGCGGACCGCACCGGCCAGCACGCGCGGCCGCAGCGAGCCCGGCCGGAAGTGCTTCGGCGCCGGCAGCAGCAGCCGGAAGGCCACCGCGCACGCGACCGCGATGACCCCGATCGCCCCGACGGCGACCCGCCAGCCCCACTCCTGCGCCACCCACCCGGTGATCACCCGGCCGCTCATCCCGCCGACGCTGTTCCCGGCCACGAACAGCCCGATCGCCGTCACCAGCGCCTTGGGCGTGACCTCCTCCGCGAGATAGGCCGTCGCCGAGGCCGGCAGCCCGGCCAGCGCCGCGCCCTGCAGTGCCCGCAGTGCCACCAGCACGCCCAGCGACGGGGCGAACGGCACCAGCAGCCCCAGCGTCACGGCGACGGCCAGGGAGACCGTCATGACCGTGCGCCGTCCGTAGCGCTCCGACAGCGCGCTCATCGGCAGCACGAACAGCGCGAGGCCACCGGTCGCCGCCGACACCGTCCAGCTCGCGTCGCTCGCGCCCACCGCGAAGTCACCGGAGATCAGCGGCAGCAGGGCCTGGGTGGAGTACAGCAGCGCGAACGTCGCGACACCCGCGAGGAACAGGGCGAGACTCATCCGGCGGTAACCGGGACCGCCCGGAGACATCCGGGACCCGTCGGCGGGCGGCTGGGCGGAGGGAACGGTTGCGACGGCGCCCACGCTGGTGGACGCCCCGGTACTGGCGGGAGTCATGCCTAGAAGGTAGGAAGGGGCCCGCTCATCCGTCCAATGCACGGAATCGCCATAATCGTTCCCATGGAGCATCAGCACAGGTCGCGGAGTCGGCTGTCACAGGGCAGTGACACACGAGACACGGACGACATGGCGCGACTGCTCGCGCCCCGCCTCGCGCACTTCGCCGGCGTCGCCCGCACCGAGCACGTCACGCGTGCCGCCCAGGAGATGCAGGTACCGCAGTCCACCCTCTCCCGCGCGATGGTCCGCCTCGAACAGGACCTGGGCGTGGAGCTGTTCGCCCGGCACGGCCGCACGGTCTCCCTGACCCCCGCCGGCCGCACCTTCCTGGCCTCCGTCGAACGCGCCCTCGCCGAGATCGGGCGCGCCGCTGAGGAGGTGCGCGCCGACGCCGACCCCGCCACCGGCAAGGTCGCCTTCGGTTTCCTGCACACCATGGGCGCCGAGACCGTGCCCGGCCTGCTGCACGCCTTCCGCGCCGACCACCCGCGCATCCGGTTCAGCCTCGTCCAGAACTACGGCGAGGCCATGCTGGAGGGCCTGCGGGCGGGTGAACTCGACCTGTGCCTGACCTCTCCGGTGCCCGACGCACCCGACCTCGTCGCCCGCCGCCTCGACGAGCAGAAGCTGCGCCTGGTCGTCCCCGCCGACCACCGCCTCGCCGGCCGCCGCCGCGTCCGCCTGGCCGAGGCCGCCGACGAGACGTTCGTGACCCTGGAACCCGGCTACGGCCTGCGCCGCATCACCGACGACCTCTGCGCACGGGCGGGCTTCACGCCGCGCACCGCCTTCGAGGGCGAGGAGGCCGAGACCCTGCGCGGACTGGTCGCCGCGGGCCTGGGCGTCGCCCTCCTGCCCCCGCCGCCGTTCCCCCGTCCCGGCGTGGTGGAGCTGACGGTGACGGCCCCCAGGGCGGCACGGGAGATCGGCGTGGCCTGGCTGGCCGGCCGTCCGGACACGCCCCCGGTGGCCGCCTTCAAGAAGTTCCTGCTCTCCAAGAGGGGAACTCTGCTCCCCACATGACACCGGGCGCGACGGCGCTACCGCCGCAGGGACTTCCCGAACCCCGCGGCGAGCGGCATCCGCAACCCCAGCGGCGGGGGCGCCGCCAGGGCATCCTGCACGGGCCGGGAGAACGCCCGCCCGAACAACGCCCCCATCACGAAGTCCTCGGACAGCGCCATCACTTCGTCCCGGTACTGGCTCAGCCCGTGCCCGTCCGCATGCACCTCGAACCGGCACACGTCACGGTTCGCCTTCTTCGCGCGTGCCGCCAGCCGGAACGACAACTCGGGGTCGGTCCGCGCGTCATTGGTGCCGTGCACGATCAGCACGCGCCGGCCGGCGAGCTGTTTCACCGGTTCGGGTGGCGCCGCCACGTCCTCCTCCGGCAGCCAGGGGGCAAGGGCCAGTACGGAGTTGACGGCCTCGTGACCGCCCGCGCGGAGCGCGGCCCTGCCGCCCATGCCGAGACCGGCCAGGCAGACGGGGACGTCCCCGTAGCGCCGTACGGCCTCGTCCGCGGCCCAGGCGGCGTCGTGCGCGAGATGCGCCTCGCTGCCGTTCCAGCCGCGCCAGCGGTAGTGGACGACGTGGGCGGCGAGGCTCTGCTCCCGTCCCGCGCGGGTGAGACGGCGGCCGAGGCCCCGTACGGAGGCGGCCGCCCGAAGGGGGGACGGCCGGCGGCTGGAGACCTCCTCGCCGCCGGGGAGCAGCAGCACCACACCGCTCACCGCCGTCTGCTCCGGGCCGAGCGCCCTCCCCAGCCGGGCCGTGCGAACCGGCGTCGCTTGCTGTGCCATGACAGAACAGTCTCAGAAGCGCCGGTGTACGCGACCCGTCCGTGCGGTCACCGTTCCATATCGACGAATTCGCACACCGGACGATCTACGCGCGTAGGAGTTAGAGTGCGGAGATGACGAGCCAGACCATCGCGAACACCCCGACCGTGGACCAGATCCGCCGGGCGCCCAAGGTTCTGCTGCACGACCACCTCGACGGCGGGCTGCGCCCGGGCACCGTCGTCGACCTGGCCCGGGAGACCGGCTACACCGCACTCCCGGCCACCGACCCCGACAAGCTCGCCCTCTGGTTCCACCAGGCCGCCGACTCGGGCTCCCTGGAGCGGTACCTGGAGACGTTCTCGCACACCGTCGGCGTCATGCAGACCCGCGACGCGCTCGTCCGGGTCGCCGCCGAGTGCGCCGAGGACCTGGCCGAGGACGGCGTCGTCTACGCCGAGGTGCGCTACGCCCCCGAGCAGCACCTCGAGGGCGGGCTGAGCCTCGAGGAGGTCGTCGAGGCGGTCAACGAGGGCTTCCGGCAGGGGGAGCGGCGAGCGAAGGAGAACGGCCACCGCATCCGGGTCGGTGCCCTGCTCACCGCGATGCGGCACGCCGCCCGCGCCCTGGAGATCGCCGAACTCGCCAACCGCTACCGCGACCTGGGCGTCGTCGGCTTCGACATCGCGGGCGCCGAGGCCGGCTACCCGCCCACCCGGCACCTCGACGCCTTCGAGTACCTGAAGCGGGAGAACAACCACTTCACCATCCACGCAGGCGAGGCGTTCGGGCTGCCGTCCATCTGGCAGGCCCTGCAGTGGTGCGGCGCCGACCGGCTCGGGCACGGGGTGCGCATCATCGACGACATCCAGGTGCACGACGACGGCACCGTGGAGCTCGGCCGGCTCGCCTCCTACGTCCGGGACAAGCGGATCCCCCTGGAGCTCTGCCCGAGCTCCAACCTCCAGACCGGGGCCGCCGCCTCGTACGCCGAGCACCCCATCGGTCTGCTGCGCCGGCTGCACTTCCGCGCCACTGTCAACACCGACAACCGCCTCATGTCGCACACCGGCATGAGCCGGGAATTCGAGCACCTGGTCGAAGCGTTCGGTTACACGCTCGACGACATGCAGTGGTTCTCCGTCAATGCGATGAAATCAGCGTTCATTCCTTTCGACGAACGACTGGCCATGATCAATGACGTCATCAAGCCCGGATACGCCGAGCTGAAATCCGAATGGCTGTTCCGGCAGACGGCCTCCACCAGCGGTTCCGCGGCCGCCAAGGACTGAGATCGGCGTTCTCGGAAAACGAGGGCAGCGGCGACGTTCACCATCCGTCCGCATTTCGATGTTTGCGGCGGATGGTGCCGCGTGTTTACGGTCACAGCACCGCTCACATCCCCGTATCCCATTTCGAGGACGCGTTTTCATGAAGCAGTCTGCTGCCAAGACCCTCGGTGTCGCCGCTCTCGGTGCCGCCTTCGCCGCCGCCGGTGCGGGCGCCGCCAACGCGGCCCCGGCCGTCCCGGACGCCGCTCCGACGCTGGACACCGTCACCCAGGCCGTTCCGGCCGAGCGGCTGTCCGGCGCGGTGCCGGCCCCGTCCGAGGCGCTGGCGACGGGCCAGGAGCTGGCCGGCACCGGCATGGCGACCGTGCAGCCCGTGGCGGAGAAGGCGGGCCCCCAGGTTCCGGGCGCCGGTCTGCTCGGCGGTCTGCCGCTGAACGGTGTGCCCGCGCAGGGCCTCACCGTCAACGGCGTTCCGCTCGGCGGCTGACCGCCGGGCGCACACGGCCGATGGGGCGCACCCGGACTCGGGGTGCGCCCCATCGGCGTACTCGCGGGGAGACGGTTCCGGGGGCCTACCAGGCCGTCCGTGCCTTGTCCTCCGAGGGCAGCAGGATCCACAGGGCGAGGTACAGCAGGAACTGCGGGCCCGGGAGCAGGCACGACGCCAGGAAGATCACCCGCATCGTGCTCGCGGAGGTGCCGAAGCGCCGGGCCAGCGCGGCGCACACTCCGCCGATCATCCGGTCGTTGGTGGGGCGGGCGAGGCGGCTCATGACGGCTCCTTCGAGAGGGGTGGGAGGCCTCCCGGCCGGCTGCCTCCACGCACTCCACGTTACGGAGACGAAGGGGGCAAAGCGTCGCTCCACGGGGCGATACCGACCCTGGGAATCGTCGGGGTCCTCCCCTGAGCCGGCTCCTCCGGGAGGAGGGCCGCGGCGGGCAGCCGCGCCTCCCTGCGGCGCAGCCAGGCGCGGCCCGCGGGCACCACGGCCGCGTGCGCGAGCGCCGCGCCCGCCGTGTTCAGCAGCAGCGAGTCGACGTCCACCACCTGCCCCGGCACCGCGGTCTGCAGCATCTCCACGGCCAGCGAGACCAGCGCGGTCGCCGTCACGGTGCGGATCAGCGAACCCAGCCGCGACACGGCCAGGCGCCCGCCGGCCATCGGCAGCAGCACCCCGAGCGGCGCCAGCAGCGCCATCGCCCCGGCGGTCCGGCGGACCCCCGTCGCCCACCCCAGCGCGTAATCCGCCCGGATGCCGTCGAACGGCCGCAGATTCGCCGGCATCACCCAGGGGACGTCCAGCGGACGCAGCGTGTACCAGGCGACGAACGCGAGATGCGCGGCCAGGAGGAGACCCCCTGTCACCCGGATGCGGAATGCGGCGGTGCCGCCGATGAAGCCTTGACGCTGCACGACCCCCTAGACGCGGCGCTCGGCGCGGATGGTTCCGGGATGTCACCCGTTCACCGGATGAGGCATGCGCCACAGTGCGCGGAGCCGCCCGGCCCGCCCCGCGGATCAGCCCTCCGTGGCCTCCGAGGAGGGCGGCTCCTCGGCCGGGCGCGACCGGACCTCGTCGGTGCACTTGTAGCGGCGCGGCCGGCTGTCGTCCGGGCCGCCGAGGATCACCGAGCCGTCTCCCTCGGCCGCCGCCGAGTCGGAGAAGGTGCACACGACCTGCGCCAGCGCGGAGGAGGGCAGGCTCCCCGGCGCGGTGCTCAGCCGCAGTGTGTCCTCCGGGTCGCCCGGCCGCGGACCGCTCACGGTCGTCCCGCGCCGCACTCGCGTGGTGTACCCGGCCTCCCGCTCGGCGGCCGGCGGCTCCTCGGACAGCTCGTCCAGCAGCCCCTGCGCCACCAGCACCCGCCGCGCGTCCGCCGCCCCGTCCGGCACCCGTACCGTCCGGTCCACCGCCACCAGGGACGACCCGCACAGCAGGAACACCTGCACCGGCAGCCCGCGCACGGCCTGCGTCGACACCTCCGGCTCGGCCAGCGAGCAGCGCACCCGTGAGGGCGCCGGGCCGAAGTCGGTCGGCACCTCCGTGGCCCGGATCCCGCACCCCGCCAGCAGCGCCCCGAACGCCCCGGCGGCCAGCAGCCCCCGTGCGCCCCGCACGGCCGCACGCCGCAGGGTCATCCGACGTCCGTCCATCAGGCGTCCCCTCCGGCGCCTTCGTCCCCGGCGTCGCCGGCCTTCTCCGCGGAGCCGCGCGCCGAGACGTCCCGCGGCAGCCGCAGTGTGAAGACGGCGCCGCCCTCGGGGGAGTTGGCCGCGGTGATCTCGCCGCCGTGGATGTGGGCGTTCTCCAGCGCGATGGACAGCCCCAGGCCGCTGCCCTCGGAACGCGGCCGGGAGGCGCTCGCCTTGTAGAAGCGGTCGAACACGTGCGGCAGGACCTCCTCCGGGATGCCCGGCCCGTGGTCGCGCACCTCGATGACCACCGTGCCCCCGTCCCCGGCGTCCTCCGCGCCCTCTCCGCTCTCCGCCACCGACTCCCGCACCGCCACCCGGACCGGCGAACCGCCGTGCTTGAGGGCGTTGCCGATCAGGTTGGCCAGGATCACGTCCAGCCGGCGCGGATCGAGCCGTGCGTGGATACCGCGCTCGGCGTCCAGGTCGACCGCGTCCAGCCAGGCACGCGCGTCGATGCAGGCGGTGATCTGGTCGGCGACGTCGACGTCGTCGAGGACCAGACGGGCGGTACCCGCGTCGAAGCGGGTCACCTCCATCAGGTTCTCCACCAGGTCGTTCAGCCGCCGGGTCTCGCTCACCACCAGCCGTACGGCGGGCTCGATCATCGGGTCGATGCCGCCGCCCTCGAACTCGAGCTCCTCCTCCAGCACCTCGGTCACCGCCGTGATCGCGGTCAGCGGCGTTCGCAGCTCGTGGCTCATGTCCGCCACGAACCGGCGCGACGCCTCGTCCCGCGCGGCCATGTCGGCCACCCGCTTCTCCAGCGCCTCGGCCGCCTTGTTGAACGTGCGCGAGAGATCGGCCAGTTCGTCGGTGCCCGACACCCTGAGCCGGGTGTCCAGCTTCCCCTCGCCGAGCCGGCGCGCGGCCACCCCCAGCCGCTGCACCGGCTTCAGCACCGTCGTCGCGGCGGCGTGCGCGAGCAGCGCGGAACCTATCAGCGCGAGCGCCGTGGCGATCCCCAGCGACCAGGCCAGCGAGTTGAGGTCCTTGGCCTCCGGCTCCAGAGACTTCAGCATGTAGCCCGTCGGCCCGCCGCCGATCACCCGCGTCCCCGCCACCAGGTACGGCGTGTCGTCGTCGACCGTCCGCTGCCAGTACAGGTGGTGCGGGTACGTGTTGCCGGACGTGATCTTCTGCCGCTCGGTGACCGCCTCCCGCAGCGAGCGCGGCACGTCGTTCAGCGAGAAGCCGTTCAGTCCGCCCGAACTGCCGTACAGCGTCCGCCCGTCCGGGTCCTCCGCGACCAGCAGCACGGAGAAGCGCTGACTGCTGGTCGCCATCTGGCCCGCGGCGCGCTGCAGTTCGTCCTGCGAAGGGTGCTCGGGCAGCGCGCCCGCCCGGTTCTGCATCTCCCGCTCGAAGTCGCGCAGCACCGCGTCCTGGGTGCGGGTCAGTACGGACTCGCGGTTCAGCCAGTACGCGATGCCGGACGCGGACACCGCGGCGGTGAGCGCGACCAGCCCGAACACCACGACCAGCCGCAGCCGCAGGCTGGTGAACCGCAGCCGTGACCAGACTCCCTTGCGCGCCGCGGACCAGCCGCGGACCCCCCCTTGGTGCTCCTGTGTCACTGAGGCGGATCCAGCCGGTAGCCGACACCGCGCACGGTACGGATCAGTGTCGGGGACGACGGCACGTCCTCGACCTTGGCACGCAGCCGCTGGACACAGGCGTCCACCAGACGCGAGTCGCCCAGGTAGTCGTGCTCCCACACCAGCCGCAGCAACTGCTGCCGGGACAGCGCCTGGCCAGGCCGCCGGCTCAGCTCCAGCAGCAGCCGCAGCTCCGTCGGGGTCAGCTGGAGGTCCTCGCCGTTCTTCGTCACCGTCATCGCCGAACGGTCGATGACCAGGCTGCCGAAGGTCGCCGAGTCGCTGGACTCCCGCTCGCCGCGCCGCAGCACGGCCCGGATACGGGCGTCCAGCACCCGGCCCTGCACGGGTTTGACGACATAGTCGTCGGCGCCGGACTCCAGCCCGACCACCACGTCGATGTCGTCGTTGCGCGCGGTCAGCAGGATGATCGGCAACTGGTCCGTGCGCCGGATGCGACGGCACACCTCGAACCCGTCGATGCCGGGCAGCATCACGTCCAGCACGATCAGATCCGGGCGCTGCTCGCGCAGCAGCTTCAGACCGTCCTCACCACTGGCAGCGGTCGCGACCCGGTGACCCTGGCGCGTCAGGGAGAGCTCCAGGGCCGTGCGGATGGCGTCGTCGTCCTCGATCAGCAACAGGGAAGGCACGGGCTCATTCTGGCCCATGGAGGGCTCCCTGTTCGACCCGTGGGCGGCAGTTGCCCAATGAGCCCCCATACGTGCCGCTACGTGCGCGGACTTTCGTGAAGGATCCGTGGTCCCGCCGTGACCGACCCCTGTGACACGTCTGTGACAGTCGGCTGACACGGCCATGAAGGTCCCCCGGCAAGCTTTTCGGCACAAGCACGACAGCAGGGCGAAACACCGGAAGTCCACGACGGGGGGCGCGAGATGAACACGCTGCACGGCACCAGCACCAGCGCAGTGGTCACGCGTCTGCACGACGTGCACCGGGGTTCCGAGAAGTCCGGTGCGGCGGGCATGCGGGGGTGCGCTCGCGGCACCGGGCGTCAGCACACCGCGATCATGGCGGTGGTTGACGCGTCCACGGAGGGCGCCAACGGGGGGAACGCGTCCGGGGAGGCCTCGGGGGAGCGGCGCACTCCGGCACGGGCGGCGGACGCCGAAGCGGCGTTCACCGCCTACGTCCAGGAGCGCCGCGCCTCCCTGTACGCCACCGCCTACCACCTGACCGGCGACCGTTTCGAGGCCGAGGACCTGCTGCAGAGCGCACTGTTCTCGACCTACCGGGCGTGGGACCGGATCAGCGACAAGGCGGCGGTCGGCGGATACCTCCGCCGCACCATGACCAACCTGCACATCAGCGCGTGGCGCCGCCGCAAGCTGAACGAATACCCGACCGAGGAACTGCCGGAGACGGCCGGTGACACGGACGCGATGCGCGGCACCGAGCTGCGCGCCGTGCTGTGGCAGGCGCTGGCCCGGCTGCCCGAGAACCAGCGCACCATGCTGGTCCTGCGCTACTACGAGGGCCGCACGGACCCGGAGATCGCGGACATCCTCGGCATCAGCGTCGGCACGGTGAAGTCCAGCATCTGGCGGTCGCTCCGCCGGCTGCGCGAGGACGAGGTCCTCAGCTTCGGCCGTGACGAGGAGAACGCCTTCGGGGAGCTCGTGGCCTGAAGGCAGGGGGAAACGGGGGAACCGCGGGGACACCGGGGGCGTCGTCGTGGCAAGGGGGATCGGGGGATCCCGGGGGGAGCAAGAGGGGGAAGCACAGGGGGGACACGGGGGCCCTTGGGATCCGGGGGAGCACGGGGGAGTGCGAAACAGCGGGACTGGAGGGGCCGGGGGGCCCGCCCAGTCCCGCCTTTCGTGCGTCCGAGCGTTCCCGCGTACGCCCCTCCCGCTAGGCCGGCGTGCTGGTGCTGGTGCTGGTGCTGGTGCTGGTGCTGTCGCTCTTCGTCGCGCCGGCACCAGTCGCCGTACGTCCGGAGACGGCCGCGGCAGCGAGGCGGCCCAGCGCTTCGTCCCGGTCGCACGCGTAAGCGCCCAGCGCCGTCTGGCGGGCGACGATCGCCCGCTCCAGCCGCATCAGCCGCCAGCCGCGGCGCAGCAGGAACGGCACCGACTTGCGGCCCTCCCTGAGGTCCCGCAGGAAGCGCCGCCGGAACGTCCGCACCGGACCGCGGCTCAGACACAGCGCGTCGGCCAGCAGCCCCCGTTCGTGGCAGCGGCCGACGATCTCCGCGGCGAAGATCCCCTCCGCGATGAATAGCGGGGTCCCGCCGATGTCGACGGTCCCCTCGCCCGTGCGGGCACTCAGGGAGATGTCGTAGACGGGGACCTGGGTACGACGCGTCCGGCACAGCCGCTCGATCGCGGCGACGGCGGTGTCCGCGTCCCAGGAGCCGGGGTCGTCCCAGTCGATGTCCGACGTGCCCGCGACCAGGGGGAGGGTCGGGTCGTCGCCCTCCTTGTAGAAGTCGTCGAGACGCAGCACCGGGAGGCCGGAGCGGGCAGCGAGGAGGGACTTGCCGGAGCCGGAGGGGCCGCAGAGCAGCACGACTCGCGCGGATATGGGCGACTGGGAACTCACGGGACACCAGTGTGGGGCATCGTTCGGGTGGCGTACGACCCCGAGGTGCGGCTTTGAAGCGCGCGTCACATCTCCACTACTCTTCGCGTCGAACCGATCACCCAGCGAAGGCAATAGGTGGCACAGCGATGGCCCGACACAAGGCACCCAAGACGCCGACCGCCCGACGCGCCCTGACCGTCCTGGCGACCGCGGGCGTGGCCCTCGGCGTCGGCGCGGCCACGGCGGCGGCCGCGGACTCCGAGGCACTTCTCGGCGATGCCGGCCAGGTCGTGGGTACGGTCGCGGACCTCAAGCCCAACCCGCTCGCCGGCACGGGCGTCGACCCGCTCGACAACGGCGTCAGCACACAGATCGCCGACTTCCGGGCGGTGGACTCCCGGGAGGTGACCGGTCCGGTCGCCCAGGCGCCGTCGGTCGGCAGCATTCCGGGGGCCGGGCAGGCGACGGACCTGCTGAGGAGCTGACCGGGCGGGGGTGCGGCGGCGGAACGCCGTACCCCTCCCGGACGGAGAAGGGGCACGGCGCTCCGGCTGTGGGTGGGGCGCCGCTCAGTAGGCGGAGCCCGACGCGCCCAGCGACCCCGTCGGGTGCCACACGGTCTTGGTCTCCAGGAACGCCGTCATGCGCTCGGTGCCGGGCGTCGCCGACCAGTTGTCCACAGGCTGTGGACGGAGAACGCGCTTCAGGTTGTCCGCGGCCGCGATCTCCAGCTCCTTCGCCAGCGCCTCGTCGGCGCCCGCGAGGTCGATCGCGTTGACGTCCTGGTGGGCGGCCAGCGGGGCGGCGATCTCCGCCGTGCGGCCGGAGAGGATGTTGACCACGCCACCGGGCAGGTCGGAGGTGGCCAGCACCTCGCCCAGGGAGAGGGCGGGGAGCGGGGACCGCTCGGACGCCACCACGACCGCCGTGTTGCCCGTCGCGATCACCGGGGCGACCACCGAGACCAGGCCCAGGAAGGACGACGCCTGCGGGGCCAGTACGGCGACCACGCCCGTCGGTTCGGGGGAGGACAGGTTGAAGAACGGACCCGCGACCGGGTTGCCGCCGCCGACCACCTGGGCGATCTTGTCGGTCCAGCCCGCGTACCAGACCCAGCGGTCGATCGCCGCGTCCACCTGGTCGGCGGCCTTCGACTTCGACAGGCCCTCGGCGTCGGCGACCTCACGGACGTACTGGCCCCTGCGGCCCTCGAGCATCTCCGCGATCCGGTAGAGGATCTGGCCGCGGTTGTACGCCGTCGCGCCGGACCAGCCACCGAACGCCTTGCGGGCGGCGACCACCGCGTCACGGGCGTCCTTGCGGGACGCGAGCGGGGCGTTGGCCAGCCAGTTGTTCTTGGAGTCCGTCACCTCGTACACCCGGCCGCTCTCGGAACGCGGGAACTTCCCGCCGACATACAGCTTGTAGGTCTTCAGTACGGAAAGTCGTGCGTCAGACATCGAGGTACGCCTCCAGGCCGTGGCGGCCGCCCTCGCGGCCGAAGCCCGACTCCTTGTAGCCGCCGAACGGCGACGTCGGGTCGAACTTGTTGAACGTGTTGGACCAGATCACGCCCGCGCGGAGCTTGTTCGCGACCGCCAGGATGCGCGAACCCTTCTCCGTCCAGATGCCCGCCGACAGGCCGTACGGGGTGTTGTTGGCCTTGGCGACGGCCTCGTCCGGTGTGCGGAAGGTGAGGACGGACAGCACCGGGCCGAAGATCTCGTCGCGGGCGACCGTGTGCGCCTGGGTGACCTTCGTGAACAGCGTCGGCGCGAACCAGAATCCGTTCTGCGGGAGTTCGCAGGCCGGGGACCAGCGCTCGGCGCCCTCCGCCTCGCCCCGGTCGGCCAGCGCGGTGATCCGGGCCAGCTGCTCGGCGGAGTTGATCGCGCCGATGTCGGTGTTCTTGTCCAGCGGGTCGCCGAGACGGAGCGTGCCCAGGCGCCGCTTCAGGGAGTCCAGCAGCTCGTCGTGGATCGACTCCTGGACCAGCAGGCGGGAGCCGGCGCAGCAGACCTGGCCCTGGTTGAAGAAGATGCCGTTGACGATGCCCTCGACGGCCTGGTCCACGGGTGCGTCGTCGAAGACGATGTTGGCGCCCTTGCCGCCCAGTTCGAGGGTGACCTTCTTGCGGGTGCCCGCGACCGTGCGGGCGATCTGCTTGCCCACGGCGGTCGAGCCGGTGAAGGCGACCTTGTCGACGTCCGGGTGGGCGATCAGCGCGGCTCCGGCGCGGCCGTCGCCGGTGAGGATGTTGACGACGCCCTTGGGCAGGCCCGCCTGACGGCAGATGTCCGCGAAGAACAGCGCCGAGAGCGGGGTCGTCTCGGCGGGCTTCAGGACGACCGTGTTGCCGGTCGCGAGGGCCGGGGCGATCTTCCACGCGAGCATCAGGAGCGGGAAGTTCCACGGGATGACCTGGCCGGCCACGCCCAGGGGGCGCGGGTTCGCGCCGTAACCGGCGTGGTCGAGCTTGTCCGCCCAGCCGGCGTAGTAGAAGAAGTGCGCGGCGACCAGGGGGAGGTCGGCGTCGCGGGTCTCCCTGATCGGCTTGCCGTTGTCGAGGGTCTCCAGGACGGCCAGCTCGCGGCTGCGCTCCTGGATGATCCGGGCGATGCGGAACAGGTACTTCGCGCGCTCGGAGCCGGGCAGCGCCGACCACTTCTCGAACGCCTTGCGGGCGGCCTGCACCGCGCGGTCGACGTCCGCCTCACCGGCCTCGGCGACCTCGGAGAGGACCTCCTCGGTGGAGGGGGAGACCGTCTTGAAGACCTTGCCGTCGGCGGCCTCGGTGAACTCCCCGTTGATGAACAGGCCGTACGACGGCGCGATGTCGACGATCGAGCGGGACTCGGGCGCAGGTGCGTACTCGAATGCGGATGCCATGGTGATCAGTCCACCGTCACGTAGTCGGGGCCGGAGTAGCGGCCGGTTGCCAGCTTCTGGCGCTGCATCAGCAGGTCGTTCAGCAGCGAGGAGGCGCCGAAGCGGAACCAGTGGTTGTCCAGCCAGTCCTCGCCCACGGTCTCGTTGACCAGGACCAGGAACTTGATGGCGTCCTTGGACGTGCGGATGCCGCCGGCCGGCTTCACACCGACCTGGACGCCCGTCTGTGCGCGGAAGTCGCGGACCGCCTCCAGCATGAGGAGGGTGTTCGCGGGGGTCGCGTTGACGGCGACCTTGCCGGTCGAGGTCTTGATGAAGTCGGCCCCGGCCAGCATGCCGAGCCAGCTCGCCCGGCGGATGTTGTCGTACGTCGACAGCTCGCCCGTCTCGAAGATGACCTTGAGGCGGGCGTTCGTCCCGCAGGCCTCCTTCACGGCGGTGATCTCGTCGTACACCTTCTTGTAGTGCCCCGCGAGGAACGCCCCGCGGTCGATGACCATGTCGATCTCGTCCGCACCGGCGGCGACGGCCTCGCGGACGTCCGCCAGCTTGACGGCGATCGGGGCGCGGCCGGCCGGGAAGGCGGTGGCGACGGAGGCGACCTTGACGTCGGAGCCGGCGACGGCCTCCTTCGCCGTGGCCACCATGTCGGGGTAGACGCAGACCGCCGCCGTGGAGGGCGTGGTGCGGTCGGTCGGGTCGGGGCGGACCGCCTTCGCGCCGAGCGCCCGGACCTTGCCCGGGGTGTCCGCGCCTTCCAGCGTCGTCAGGTCGACCATCGAGATGGCGAGGTCGATGGCGTACGCCTTCGCGGTCGTCTTGATCGAGCGGGTGCCGAGGGAAGCGGCACGCGCCTCCAGGCCGACCGCGTCGACGCCGGGCAGCCCGTGGAGGAAGCGGCGCAGTGTGCCGTCGGACGCGGTGACGTCGCTGAGAGCGTTTGGTGCAGTGGTGGGCATGGTCACCAGACGAGCATATCTACGCGCGTAGCGGCTGTACAGCCCCGTGGGGCATCTCGTGGGTGGGCGGGGGGCCCGCGGTGCGGGGTGGCGTGCGGTGTCCACCGCGTACGGCTTCGGCGGAGGCGTCGTGCAGAATCGGGTGCATGACGACCCCCGACCCCCAGTCGCCCGGCCCGGAGCCCACGAGGCCTGCTGAGCCCGCGGCGCCCCAGTTCCAGGACCGGATCTACCGCTCGCCCGCGGGCCTCGTCGGTGGTGTGCTGCTGCTCGCCATCATCGGCTGGCTCGGCATCGACGCGGTGGTCGCCGGAGAGGGCCGCACCCCCTGGCTCTCCCTCGCCGTGATGCTCCTGCTCGTGCCGCTGGTCGTCGCCTACACCCTGCGCCCCGCCGTCTACGTGAACGAGGACCGGCTGCGCGTCCGCAACCCGTTCCGCGTGATCGTGCTGCCCTGGGGGCAGGTCGCCTCGCTGCGGTCCGGGTTCTCCAACGAGGTCGTCGACGACTCCGGCACCAAGTACCAGCTCTGGGCCCTCCCGGTCTCGCTGCGGGCCCGCAGCAAGGCGGCACGGCACGAGGCGCGGGTGGCGCGGCAGGCCGCCCGCGGTGACGGCGGGGCGGCCGGGGGCCGCGGCGGCCGTGGGTCCGGCCCGGGGGGCGTTTCCGAGGCTCCCCGGCAGGCCGAGAGCGACCGGGCCATGGCCGAGATGCGCGAGCTGCACGAGCGGCGGCAGGGGGCCGAGGCGGCGCAGGGCGAGGTGACCGTGCGGTGGGCCTACGAGATCGCGGGGCCGGCTGTCGCGGGGGCCGTGCTGCTGGCGGTTCTGCTGGCCGTGGGGTGAGCGGGGCGGCACGCGGCCGGGTGGCATTGGGCCGGTGAGGCGGGGCTCGGGTGGCGTGGGCCGGGTGTTGGGCCGGGAGGCGCCCGAGTGGCGTGGACCGGGTGTTGGGCCGGGTGTTGGGCCGGGTGGCGCCCGAGTGGGCCACGCGGGGCGCTGTTCGCCCCGCGTGGGGTCCGCTCAGATGCCGGCTGCCTCGGACAGGTCCTGCTTGATCCGCCCGAGGAGCGCTGCCGCCCGCGTGCGGGCCTCGGGGAGGCCGGCCCTCGACGCGACCGGGACGACCACCTCGAGGTAGCACTTCAGCTTCGGCTCCGTGCCGCTGGGACGCACGATGACCCGCGCGCCTTCCAGGGTGTAGCGGAGGCCGTCCGTGGGCGGGAGCTTCTCCGTGCCCCCGGTGAGGTCCTCGGCCCTGGTGATGCGCAGGCCGGCCAGCTCCGTGGGCGGCTGCTCGCGCAGGCGGCGCATCGCGGAGGTGATGACGCCGAGGTCCCTCACCCGGACCGAGAGCTGGTCGGTGGCGTGCAGGCCGTGCTCCAGGGCGAGGTCGTCGAGCAGATCGAGGAGGGTACGGCCGTCCTCCTTGAGCTCGGAGGCCAGTTCCGTGAGGAGCAGCGCCGCCGTGATGCCGTCCTTGTCGCGCACGCCGTCCGGGTCGACGCAGTAGCCGAGGGCTTCCTCGTAGCCGTAGCGCAGGCCCTCGACCCTCGCGATCCACTTGAATCCGGTCAGCGTCTCCTCGTAGGGGAGGCCGGCCTTCTCGGCGATGCGGCCGAGGAGGCTCGACGACACGATCGACTCCGCGAACGTGCCGGTCGCTCCGCGGCGGACCAGGTGGGCGGCGAGCAGCGCGCCGACCTCGTCGCCGCGCAGCATGCGCCAGTCGGCGCCGTCCTTGACGGCGGCGGCGCAGCGGTCGGCGTCGGGGTCGTTGGCGATGACCAGGTCGGGGTCGGTCTCGCGGGCCTTCGCGAAGGCGAGGTCCATCGCGCCGGGCTCCTCCGGGTTGGGGAACGCGACGGTCGGGAACTCCGGGTCCGGGTCGGCCTGCTCGGCGACGAGGGCGGGGGCGGGGAATCCGGCCCGTGCGAAGGCGGCGAGGAGGGTGTCCTTGCCGACGCCGTGCATGGCCGTGTAGACGGTGCGGGCCGTGCGGGGGGAGTTCTCCGCCAGGACGTGCGTGGTGCGGGCGAGGTAGGCGTCCAGGACGGTGTCGTCGAGGGTCTCCCAGCCTTCCGTGGGGCGGGGGACCGTGGTGAGCGAGCCCACGGCGGTGATCTCGGCGGCGATCTCCGCGTCGGCCGGGGGGACGATCTGGGAGCCGTCGCCGAGATACACCTTGTAGCCGTTGTCGCGGGGCGGGTTGTGGCTGGCGGTGACCTCCACGCCGGCGACCGCGCCGAGGTGCCTGATGGCGAAGGCGAGGACGGGGGTGGGGAGGGGGCGGTTCAGTACGGCTGCCCTGAGGCCGGCGCCGGTCATGACGGCGGCGGTGTCCTGCGCGAACGTCTGCGACTTGTGGCGGGCGTCGTAGCCGATGACGACGAGGCCGTCGGTGTGGCCCTGCTTCTTGAGATACGCGGCGAGGCCGGCGGCGGCGCGGATGACCACGGAGCGGTTCATGCGCAGGGGGCCGGCGCCGAGTTCGCCGCGGAGGCCGGCGGTGCCGAACTGGAGGGTGCCGCCGAAGCGTGCGGCGAGCTCGGCTTGGTCGCCGGCGTCGAGGAGGCGGGTGAGTTCCTCGCGGGTGTCCGGGTCGGGGTCCTCGGCGAGCCACGCCTGGGCCTGGGCGAGGAGGGCGTCGTCTTGCACGGTCGGTCAGCCTCTCGTTGGGTCGGGTGGGGGTCGTGTGCCTGCGGCGCAGCGGGCTGTGCGGTGGGGGCTCGGGCAGCGCCTACGGGTGGTGGGTGGGTCGGGGCCGGGTCGGGGGTGTCCGTCCTCGGACCGGCGCGACCGGGTTCGCTGGAAGGGCTGGGGCGCGGACGCGCCAGTCACTGCGGGCGGACACCCCCGCCCCGTCCCCTTCCCGCCGTACGCGCCAACAGCACGCCCACCACCACGCGTGCCACACGCCACGCGCGGCTGCACCACCACGCGTGCCACACGCCACGCGCGGCTGCCGGTCGCCACGTGCCGCCCGCCGCTTCGGCTTCCGCGGGCAGTCGTGCCTCCACGAGTGCCCAGGGGCGATGGCGGTACCTCCCGCTCGGGCGAGGCCGAGAGTGGGGGAGGGGGCGCGACGGCACCCCGCAGGCGCCAGGCTGCGTGAACCCAGCCGGGTCACCCGGGGTGCCGGGCGGGCGGAAGCGGCCCCCGGCCGGCACCAGCACCGGTACGGATGGGGTACCCGTCCGCGTTCGGCTCCGCCGCCTAGAGGCGGCCGAGCACCTGCGCCAGCAGCGACCCCATCCGCGTCGCGGAGTCACGGCCCGCCTGGAGGACTTCCTCGTGGTTGAGCGGCTCGCCCGTCATGCCCGCCGCGAGATTCGTGACCAGGGAGATCCCCAGGACCTCGGCCCCCGCCTCCCGCGCGGCGATCGCCTCGAGAACCGTCGACATGCCGACCAGGTCCGCCCCGATCACCCGGGCCATCCGGATCTCCGCCGGAGTCTCGTAGTGCGGCCCGGGGAACTGCGCGTAGACGCCCTCTTCCAGGCTCGCGTCGATCTCCTTGCACAGCGCCCGCAGACGCGGCGAGTAGAGGTCGGTGAGGTCGACGAAGTTGGCGCCGACGATCGGCGACGTGGCCGTGAGGTTGATGTGGTCGCTGATCAGGACCGGCTGCCCGGGGCGCATGCCCGCGCGCAGGCCGCCGCAGCCGTTGGTCAGGACGATCGTCTTGGCGCCCGCGGCCACCGCCGTGCGGACGCCGTGGGCGACGGCCGCGACACCCCGGCCCTCGTAGTAGTGCGTACGGCCCAGGAAGACCAGGGCGCGCTTCGCGCCGACGCGGTACGAGCGGATCTTGCCTCCGTGGCCCTCGACAGCCGGCGGCGGGAAGCCGGGCAGCTCGGTGACGGGGAACTCGGCCTCGGGGGTGCCGAGGGCGTCCACGGCCGGGGCCCAGCCGGAGCCCATCACGAGGGCGACGTCGTGGGTCTCGGCGCCCGTGAGTTCGCGCAGGCGCACGGCGGCGGCGTCGGCTGCGGCGTACGGGTCGCCCTGGATGTCGTCCGGAAGAAGAGAAGCGTTCACGCCGATGAGGGTAGCCGGTTCTCGCCTACGCGCGTAGATGTCGGAGGGAACGGGATGGCGATCGTTGTCTTGTCGTTTCCGACGAGGTGCCCTCAGCACGGGCGCTTGCGCAGCTCCATCACGTAGTCGTGGGGCGCGCCCGCGGACTCCGCGGCGTCGGCGATCTCCCCCAGGTAGCGAGCCGAGGGGAGGCCGCCTTCGTAGCTGTTCAGGACGTAGGTCCAGGCGGACTCCTCGCCGTCCAGCGTGTGGGCGCGGACCCGTGTGCGCCGGTAGAGGTCCAGGTCGCCGGTCCCTTCCCAGCGGTCGAGGGCCTCATCGTCCATCGGGGCGATGTCGTAGAGGGACACGAAGACCTGGGAGATCGGATCCTCGACGAGGGTCGCGAGCGCGCCCTCCCAGCCCATGTGCTCGCCCCCGAACGTCAGCCGCCACCCGTTCAGCCAGCCGGTGGCGCGCAGCGGCGAGTGCGGTGCGCGGCGGGACATCAGCCGCGCGTCGAGGTTGCCGGCGTACGCGGCGTAGAGCGACATGGGGGAAGGGTACGGCAGCCGCAACCGGTGCCACTCCGGTAACAGCGGGGCCACGGCCCGGCCCCCCGGGCGGTCGCACGCTGAAGTGTGCGGGACAATGGAGTACGTGACTCGGATCGTGATCATCGGTGGCGGACCCGGCGGATACGAAGCGGCGCTGGTCGCCGCTCAGCTCGGCGCGGAGGTGACCGTCGTCGACTGCGACGGCCTGGGCGGGGCGTCGGTGCTGACCGACTGCGTGCCGTCCAAGACCCTGATCGCCACGGCCGAGGTGATGACCACCTTCGACTCGTCGTACGAGGAACTGGGGATCATCGTCGCCGACGACACCCCGCCCCAGGAGCAGGCCGCCCGGGTGGTCGGCGTGGACCTGGGGAAGGTCAACCGGCGTGTGAAGCGCCTCGCCCTCGCCCAGTCGCACGACATCACCGCCTCGGTGACCCGGGCCGGCGCGCGGGTGCTGCGCGGGCGCGGGCGGCTGGAGGGCATGCAGGCGCTCGACGGGTCGCGCAAGGTCGTGGTCCGCGCCGCCGACGGGAGCGAGGAGACGCTCACCGCTGACGCCGTGCTCATCGCGACCGGCGGCCACCCGCGCGAACTCCCCGACGCCCGGCCCGACGGCGAGCGGATCCTGAACTGGACCCAGGTGTACGACCTGAACGAGCTCCCCGAGGAGCTCATCGTGGTCGGATCGGGTGTCACGGGCGCCGAGTTCGCCGGCGCCTACCAGGCGCTGGGGTCCAAGGTGACGCTCGTGTCCTCGCGCGACCGGGTGCTGCCGGGCGAGGACCCCGACGCGGCGGCCGTGCTGGAGGACGTCTTCCGCCGCCGCGGCATGAACGTGATGGCGCGCTCCCGGGCCCAGTCCGCCAAGCGGGTCGGGGACCGCGTCGAGGTGACCCTCGCCGACGGCCGGGTCATCACCGGGTCGCACTGCCTGATGGCCGTGGGCGCCATCCCCAACTCCGAGGGCATGGGCCTGGAGGAGGCAGGGGTCAGGCTGCGGGAGTCGGGCCACATCTGGACCGACAAGGTCTCGCGGACCACGGCCCCGGGCGTCTACGCCGCCGGTGACGTCACCGGCGTCTTCGCGCTCGCCTCGGTGGCGGCGATGCAGGGCCGTATCGCCATGTACCACTTCCTGGGCGACGCGGTGGCACCGCTGAACCTCAAGACGGTCTCGTCGAACGTCTTCACCGACCCCGAGATCGCCACCGTCGGCTACTCCCAGGCCGACGTCGACGGCGGCAAGATCGACGCACGGGTGGTGAAGCTGCCGCTGCTGCGCAACCCGCGCGCGAAGATGCAGGGCATTCGCGACGGCTTCGTCAAGATCTTCTGCCGGCCCGGCACCGGCATCGTGGTCGGCGGCGTGGTCGTGGCGCCGCGCGCCTCGGAACTCATCCACCCCATCTCGATCGCGGTCGACAACAATCTGACCGTCGAGCAGATCGCCAACGCCTTCACCGTGTACCCGTCGCTGTCGGGCTCGATCGCCGAGGTGGCACGGCAGTTGCACACGCGGAAGACGGGAGCGGAGGCCTGACGGTACAGGTCCCATACCACTTGGTGTGGGACCGTGTGAACAACTTCTGCTATTCAGCGCAAACTGCTGAAACCAGACGGTCGTCGGCGTTACTGTCAGTTTCGTGTTCGCTGCAGAACGTCGCCAATTGATCCTCGAAATGGTGCGAGCGAACGGGGCCGTGTCGCTCCGTGAGCTCGCCCGCGTCGTCCAGACCTCCGAAGTGACCGTACGGCGGGACGTGCGCGCGCTGGAGGCAGAAGGACTCCTCGACCGCCGGCACGGCGGTGCGGTACTTCCGGGCGGTTTCACGCGAGAGTCCGGATTTCCGCAGAAGTCACATCTCGCGACCGCCGAGAAGACCGCCATCGCCGACCTCGCCGCGAGTTTCGTGGAAGAGGGAGAGGCCATCGTGGTCGGCGCGGGTACCACCACGCAGGAGCTGGCCCGCCGGCTCGCCCGGGTGCCCGGACTGACGGTCGTCACCAACTCCCTGCTGGTGGCCCAGGCGCTGGCCCACGCCAACCGGGTGGAGGTCGTGATGACCGGCGGTACGCTCCGCGGTTCGAACTACGCCCTCGTCGGCAGCGGTGCCGAACAGTCCCTGCAGGGACTGCGGGTGTCCAGGGCCTTCCTTTCCGGCAGCGGCCTGACCGCCGAGCGGGGGCTGTCCACGTCCAACATGCTGTCGGCGTCCGTCGACCGGGCGCTGGTGCAGGCCGCGGCGGAGGTGGTGGTCCTCGCGGACCACACGAAGCTCGGGACGGACACCATGTTCCAGACGGTGCCGACGGATCTGATCACGCGGTTGGTGACGGACGAGCCGCCCGCGCACGACGACCGTGCGGGGACGGAGTTGCAGGCGCTCGCGGACCAGGGCGTGCAGATCGCTGTCGCGGGGGCGCCGGGGGGTTCCGCGGGCGCGGGGGGTGAGGGGCCGCCGTCGGCCCGCCAACGCCGGGATGTGCCGCTTCCGGGGCCCCGGCGGCAGGGGCCCGGACTGCGCACGGCCGTGGCGCTGGGGGCGGCGGAGCCGACGGGCGAGCGGGCGCGGGTCGCCGACCTACGGAGGCGCTGAGCACCGCCGGTGGGGTGGGCCGGGGGTGGGTCCGCAGCCCGGTGCTTTGCCAGGTGCCCGGCGTGGGTGCGGGCCGGGGGTGTTCGCGCAGCCCGGCGCTTGCGGGGTGCCCGGCGTAGGTGTGGGCCGCGGGCGGCTGCTCATTCCCGGTGCCTGCGGGGTGCTCCGCGTGGGTGTGGGCGGGGGGAGGTTACGCAGCCCGGCGCCCACGGGGTGCCGTCGCGCCCACCCGTGCCGCCCCAGCGGCACGACTGCCCGCGGGAGCGGCGGGGGCGGCGGCCCGCGAAGACAGCAGGCGCGGCGGCCCGCGGAAGCGGCGGCAGGCGCGGGGCGCGGAAGCGGCGGCAGGCGCGGAGTGCGGGGTGCGGTGGGCGTGGGACAGGCGCCTACGGCGGGAAGGGGGCGGGGCGGGGGTGTGCGCCCGCAGCGGCTGGTGCGAACAAGCACCCCGCACCTCCACCGGCCGACCCGGTCGCGCCAGTCCGAGGACGGACACCCCCGACCCACCCACCACCCGAAGGCGCTACGCGCACCCCCACCGCACAGACCGCTGCGCCGCAGGCATCCCCGCCGGGATCCGTACGGACCCCGGCGGGTCGCCGGGAACGTGCAGGACCCGGCTCAGTCCTTGATCTCGCAGATCGCCGCGCCGGACGTGACCGACGCCCCCACCGCCGCGCTCAGGCCCTTGATCGTGCCCGACCGGTGTGCGTTGATGGGCTGCTCCATCTTCATGGCCTCAAGGACGACGATCAGATCGCCCTCCTTGACCTCCTGCCCCTCCTCCACGGCGATCTTCACGATCGTGCCCTGCATCGGAGAGGCGAGGGTGTCACCCGAAGCCACCGGACCGGACTTCTTCGCCGCCCGCCGCTTCGGCTTCGCACCCGCCGCCAGACCCGTACGGGCCAGGGACATGCCCAGCGACGCCGGGAGCGAGACCTCCAGCCGCTTGCCGCCGACCTCGACGACCACCGTCTCGCGGCCCGCGTCCTCCTCGGCCTCCACGTCCACCGCGGCGGCGAAGGGCTTGATCTCGTTGACGAACTCCGTCTCGATCCACCGGGTGTGCACCGTGAACGGATCGGCCGAACCGGTGAGCTCGGGAGCGAACGCCGGGTCCTTCACCACCGCACGGTGGAACGGGATCGCCGTGGCCATGCCCTCGACCTGGAACTCCTCCAGCGCACGGGCGGCCCGCTCCAGCGCCTCCTTGCGGGTGCGGCCGGTGACGATCAGCTTCGCCAGCAGCGAGTCCCACGCCGGACCGATCACCGAGCCGGACTCGACACCCGCGTCCAGCCGCACACCGGGACCGGACGGCGGGGCGAACGTCGTGACGGTGCCGGGGGCGGGCAGGAAGTTGCGCCCCGGGTCCTCACCGTTGATACGGAACTCGAACGAGTGACCGCGCAGCACCGGGTCGTCGTACCCCAGCTCCTCACCGTCCGCGATGCGGAACATCTCCCGCACCAGGTCGATGCCGGCGACCTCCTCGGTCACCGGGTGCTCCACCTGCAGACGCGTGTTGACCTCGAGGAACGAGATCGTCCCGTCGAGACCGACCAGGAACTCCACGGTGCCGGCACCGACGTAACCGGCCTCCTTGAGGATGGCCTTGGACGCCGAGTACAGCTGCGCGACCTGCGCGTCGGACAGGAACGGCGCCGGAGCCTCCTCGACCAGCTTCTGGTGCCGGCGCTGGAGCGAGCAGTCACGGGTGGACACGACGACCACGTTCCCGTGACGGTCCGCCAGGCACTGCGTCTCGACGTGCCGCGGCTTGTCCAGGTAGCGCTCGACGAAGCACTCGCCCCGCCCGAACGCCGCCACGGCCTCTCGCACGGCCGAGTCGTACAGCTCCGGCACTTCCTCCAGCGTCCGGGCGACCTTCAGACCACGCCCGCCACCACCGAACGCCGCCTTGATGGCGATCGGCAGCCCGTGCTCCTCGGCGAAGGCGACGACCTCGTCGGCGCCGCTCACCGGATCGGGCGTACCCGCCACGAGCGGCGCACCCGCGCGCTGGGCGATGTGCCGCGCGGCGACCTTGTCGCCGAGGTCGCGGATGGCCTGCGGCGGCGGGCCGATCCAGATCAGGTCCGCGTCCAGCACCGCCTGGGCGAACTCGGCGTTCTCGGAGAGGAAGCCGTAGCCCGGATGGATGGCGTCCGCGCCCGACTCCTTCGCGGCCTTCAGGACCTTCTCGATGTCGAGGTAGCTGGTGGCCGGAGTGTCACCGCCCAGGGCGAACGCCTCATCCGCGGCGCGGACATGCAGAGCGTCCCGGTCCGGGTCGGCGTAGACGGCAACGCTCGCGATTCCGGCATCCCGGCAGGCCCGGGCAACGCGGACAGCGATTTCGCCACGGTTGGCGATGAGCACCTTGCGCACGATTGAGGCTCCCTCCTTGAAACAAGCCGAGTTTAGGGACTGCCGACACGGCACTTCGACCCGTCCCCAGAGGTGAGCTTGCCCACACGGAGCGTGATACGAGGCTCGCTGGCCCCGCGAAATCCCTTGTCGCACCGCGGTAGGCAGGACTCCTCCCGGAAACCCTAGCCGTCCTGTGTGGTCAAGGTCTCTGTAAGGGCGTGCTGCGGCCCACTTCGTTTCTTTGTCGAGTCCCTACGAATGGCCCAATGATTCTTTGCCGTCCACGGAACCCTTGTACCGAGGTTTACCAGTCAGTAGCCTTCGCGTCGGCCCGAAGATACTCGGGGTAACCGCAGTCGTGCTCGGAAGTGGGTGGGGCCGGTGGTGCGCAGACCGGTGGCGTGGATCGTGGCGCTCGTGCTGTTCGCGGAGGCGCTCGGCATCGCGGCGGTGAACTGGTTCCTGGGCGTCGTCGTCGACCGGCAGGACATGTCGCTGGCGGGTCTCGACCCGCACATGATGTCGGTGTCCTCGAAGATCGGGGGGATCGTCTTCGGGCTCTACTTCGCGCTGTGCGGTCTGGTGGCCCTGCTGGTCGCGCTGCGGGACCGGGCGCCGGCAGGCGTCGGCCGGGTGCTGCTGATCAGCGCCGCGGTGGTGCACGGGCTGCTGGGCGCGTTCGCGTGGGGGCTGATCGGCTGGACCGCGTTCCTGGCCATGGTGGTCGTCCTCGGACTCATCGTGTTGCTCCTGATGACGTACGACGGCCGTTCCGGCGAGTCCGCCGGCACCGCTCCCGAGAGCGGCACCGGCGGCACCGGCGGCACCGGCGGCACGGACGGTCCGGGCCGCACGGACGGTCCGGGCGGCACCGGAAGCGACCGCTCGCCGGTCACCCCTCCGGCGGCGCCCACAGTTCCGTGATGCCGACGCCCAGGTCGGCCAGCAGACGGCGTACCAGGGGCAGGCTGATGCCGATCACGTTGCCGTGGTCGCCGTCGATACCGTCGATGAACGGCGCCGAGCGGCCGTCCAGGGTGAACGCCCCGGCGACGTGGAGCGGTTCGCCGGAGGCGACGTAGGCGGCGATCTCCTCGTCGGTGGGGTCACCGAAACGGACGACGGTGGAGGCGGTGGCCGAGACGTACCTGCCGCTGAGGGTGTCGTAGACGCAGTGGCCGGTCTGGAGCGTGCCCGCGCGGCCCCGCATGGCCTTCCAGCGGGCGGTGGCCTCCTCGGTGTCCGCGGGCTTGCCGAGGGCCTGGCCGTCCAGTTCCAGGACCGAGTCGCAGCCGATCACCAGCGCACCCTTGACCTCCGGCTTCGCGGCGACGACGGAGGCCTTGGCCTCGGCCAGGGCGAGTGCCAGGTCGGCGGGGGTGGGGGCGGTGACGGCGTCCTCGTCGACCCCGCTGACGATCACTTCGGGGGCCAGGCCGGCCTGGCGGAGCAGTCCGAGCCGGGCGGGGGACTGGGAGGCGAGCACGAGGCGGCGGCGCGGCTGATCTGTCATGCGGTCAGCGTATCGACGTCGCCCGGATGCCTCACCTCACGCCGATCACGAGCATCGCGAGCACCATGGCCAGCGCCATCAGAACGCCCAGCCGCCGCAGCATGTCCTGCGTGTCCCGCAGTTCCTTCGGCGGCTCGTTCTCGGGGTCGGACCACAGCATGCCACCAGCGTGGCGCTGAGCTGGCGGGAGTCGCCTGAGTACGCGTACTCAACTTGGCCGGCCCGCGAGGGCCCGCGCGGGGTGCGCGAGGACCCTCGCGGAGTGGCGGTGACGGGCCGCACCCGGGGGTGCGGCCCGTCGTCGTCAGGCGTCCTGCCAGTACGTCGTCACGCGCCCGGCCAGTACGTCCGCGACCATGCCGTCGGCCCCGGCTGGGGCAGGCGGTGGGCGGCGACGCGGGACGGGTCGGACCAGGAGTCACGGGGTGCGGGCGCGCCGGACGGCACGGCGGAGGCCGCCGCGGCGCGGGCCCGGACCACCGCCAGTGCGGCGGCCAGCTCCTCCGGGGTCGGGTTGCCCCGTACGACCTTGATCACAGCGGCTCCTTAGAGGGGGATGTTGCCGTGCTTCTTCGGGGGCAGGCTCTCGCGCTTGGTGCGGAGCTGGCGCAGGCCGCGGACGATGTGCCGGCGGGTGTCGGACGGCATGATCACCGCGTCGACGTATCCGCGCTCGGCCGCGACGTAGGGGTTGAGGAGCGCGTCCTCGTACTCCCGCATCAGCCGGGCACGTGCCTCGTCGGGGTCCCCCGACTCGGCGATGGTGCGGCGGTGCAGGATGTTGACGGCGCCCTGCGCACCCATCACCGCGATCTGGGCGGTGGGCCAGGCCAGGTTGAGGTCGGCGCCCAGGTGCTTGGAGCCCATGACGTCGTACGCGCCGCCGAAGGCCTTGCGGGTGATCACGGTGATCAGCGGGACGGTGGCCTCGGCGTAGGCGAAGATCAGCTTGGCCCCGCGGCGGATGATGCCGTCGTGCTCCTGGTCCACACCCGGCAGGAAGCCGGGGACGTCGACGAACGTGATGACCGGGATGTTGAAGGCGTCGCAGGTCCGCACGAAGCGGGCCGCCTTCTCGGACGCGGTGATGTCCAGGCAGCCGGCGAACTGCATCGGCTGGTTGGCGACGATGCCGACGGGGCGGCCCTCGACCCGGCCGTAGCCGGTGAGGATGTTCGGCGCGAACAGCGGCTGCGTCTCGAAGAACTCGCCGTCGTCGAGGACGTGCTCGATGACGCTGTGCATGTCGTACGGCTGGTTCGCCGAGTCCGGGACGATCGTGTCGAGTTCGCGGTCCTCGTCGGTGATCGTGAGGTCCGCCTCCTCCGGGAAGGCCGGGGGCTCGGAGAGGTTGTTGGACGGGAGGTAGGAGAGGAGCTGCTTGACGTACTCGATCGCGTCCTTCTCGTCGCCGGCCATGTGGTGGGCCACGCCGGAGGTCGCGTTGTGGGTGCGGGCGCCGCCGAGCTCCTCGAAGCCGACGTCCTCGCCGGTGACCGTCTTGATGACGTCGGGGCCGGTGATGAACATGTGGCTGGTCTGGTCGACCATGATCGTGAAGTCGGTGATCGCGGGGGAGTACACCGCGCCGCCCGCGCACGGGCCGACGACCAGGCTGATCTGCGGGATCACGCCGGAGGCGTGGGTGTTGCGGCGGAAGATCTCCCCGTACGCGCCGAGGGAGGCCACGCCCTCCTGGATGCGGGCGCCGCCGGAGTCGTTGATGCCGATGACCGGGCAGCCGGTCTTCAGCGCGAAGTCCATGACCTTGACGATCTTCTGGCCGTAGACCTCGCCGAGGGCTCCGCCGAAAACGGTGAAGTCCTGGGAGAACACGGCGACCGGGCGGCCGTCGACGGTGCCGTAGCCCGTGACGACGCCGTCGCCGTAGGGGCGGTTGGCGTCGAGGCCGAAGTTGGTGGAGCGGTGCCGGGCGAACTCGTCCAGTTCGACGAAGGAACCCTCGTCGAGCAGGAGGTCGATCCGCTCACGGGCCGTCAGCTTGCCCTTGGCATGCTGCTTTTCGACGGCGCGTGCGGAGCCGGCGTGCGTCGCCTCTTCGATACGACGCTGAAGATCCGCGAGCTTGCCCGCGGTGGTGTGGATGTCAGGCTGCTGCTCTTCCGGCTCGGACATCGGGATGCGGCTCCCTGCCTGCTCAAAAGGGGGGACGGTTACTCATCCGTAGCGTAGTGGGGGGCCTTCGCTTCGGCAGTGCGGCGTTTACCACACCTAGGGTGGCTTGCATGACGCCGCGAGATGCTTCAGAGCCGTACGGGAACCGTTGGTCCGACCTGGACCGGCCGCCGCTCAACGTGGGCGCGTTGAGGCGCGGTCTGGTGCGGGAGGGGGCGCTGTGGTCGCGGGTGGACGTGGTGCAGCGGACGGGGTCGACGAACTCCGATCTGGTGGCGCGGGCGGCGGCCGGGGAGGCGGGGGAGGGCGCGGTGCTCGTCGCCGAGGAGCAGACCGCCGGGCGGGGGCGGCTCGACCGGCAGTGGAGCGCGCCGGCCCGGTCCGGGCTGTTCTTCTCCGTGCTGCTCACCCCGCGGGAGGTGCCGGTGGCCCGGTGGGGGTGGCTGCCGCTGCTGACGGGGGTGGCGGTGGCCACGGGGCTGTCGCGGGCGGCGGGGGTCGATACGGCACTGAAGTGGCCGAACGACGTGCTGGTGACCGTGGGGGGAGCCGAGCGCAAGGCCGGGGGGATCCTGGCGGAGGGCGCCGGGGAGGGGGGCGTGGTGGTCGGCGTCGGGATCAACGTCAGCCTGCGGGCGGACGAGCTGCCGGTGCCGACGGCGGGGTCGCTGGCGCTGGCGGGGGCGGTGAGTACGGACCGGGACCCGCTGCTGCGGGGGATGCTGCGGTCGCTGGAGGAGTGGTACGGGCGGTGGCGGGCGGCGGGTGGGGACGCGGGGGCGTGCGGTTTGCAGGAGACGTACGCGGCGGGGTGCGCGACGCTCGGGCGGACGGTGCGGGCGGAGCTGCCGGGGGACCGGGCGCTGGTGGGGGAGGCCGTCGCGGTGGACGGTGACGGGCGGCTGGTGCTGGCCACGGAGTCGGGGGTGCGGGAGCCGGTGGGCGCGGGTGACATCGTCCACCTGCGCCCGGCCGTGTGACGCTCGGGGGGGGTGGGCTCGGCCTTGGGCTCGGGTGGCGCCTTCGGGTGGTAGGTGGGTCGGGGTCGGGTCGGGGGTGTCCGTCCTCGGACTGGCGCGACCGGGTCGGCCGGTGGAGGTGCGGGGCGTTTGCTCGCACCAGCCGCTGCGGGCGCACACCCCCGCCCCGCCCCCTTCCCGCCGTAGGCGGCTGTCCCACGCCCACCGCGCTCCGCGCCCGCCGCCGCTTCCGCGCTCCGCGCCTGCCGCCGCTTCCGCGCTCCGCGCCTGCCGCCGCTTCCGTGGGCCGCGCCTGCCGCCGCTTCCGCGCTCCGCGCCTGCCGCCGCTTCCGCGGGCCGCCGCCTCCGCTGTCTTCGCGGGCCGCCGCACCCGCCGTGCCCGCGTTCCCGCATTCCCGCGTTCCCGCGGGCAGTCGTGCCGCTGGGGCGATGGGGGTACCTCCCGCTCATGGGGGTCCCCCCGCTCGAGCGAAGCCGAGAGTGGGGGAGGGTGGGCGCGACGGCACCCCGCAAGCGCCGGGCTGCGCGAACACCCCCGGCCCGCACCCACGCCGGGCACCTGACAAAGCACCGGGTCGCGGACCCACCCCCGGCTCAACCTGACGGAGTGAGCTGGCGCACACCTGCCGTAGAGTTGAGCCCGGTCGAACCATGGCCATGGCAGATCGGAAGGGCAGCAACGCGTGACCGTCGACGACTCGGGTTCCGGAACGGACGCGCAGGGCGCCGGCGAGGATCCGCTTGCTCTGCGCCTCGAGCAGCTCATTCTGGGCGCCGAGCGCCGCTACACGCCGTTCCAGGCCGCCCGCAGCGCCGGCGTCACCATGGAGCTGGCCACCCGTTTCTGGCGGGCCATGGGCTTCGCCGACGTCGGACAGGCCAAGGCCCTCACCGAGGCGGACGTACTCGCGCTGCGCAGGCTCGCCGGTCTGGTGGAGGCGGGGCTGCTCAGCGAGGCCATGGCGGTGCAGGTGGCACGGTCCACCGGGCAGACCACCGCACGGCTGGCCGAATGGCAGATCGACTCGTTCCTGGAAGGGCTGACCGAGCCGCCCGAACCGGGGATGACCCGTACCGAGGTCACCTATCCGATCGTCGAACTGCTCCTCCCCGAGCTGGAGGAGTTCCTGGTGTACGTCTGGCGGCGGCAGCTCGCCGCCTCCGCCGGGCGGGTCGTGCAGGGGGCCGACGACGAGGAGATGGTCGACCGCCGGCTGGCCGTCGCCTTCGCGGACCTCGTGGGGTTCACCCGGCTGACCCGGCGGATGGAGGAGGAGGAGCTCGGCGAGCTCGTCGAGGCCTTCGAGACCACGGCCGCCGATCTGGTCGCGGCGCGTGGCGGGCGGCTCATCAAGACGCTCGGTGACGAGGTGCTGTACGCGGCCGACGACGCGGGGACCGCCGCCGAGATCGCGATGCGGTTGATCGAGACCATGGCGAACGACGAGACCATGCCGGAGCTGCGGGTCGGCATGGCGTTCGGCACGGTGACCACCCGGATGGGCGATGTGTTCGGTACGACCGTGAACCTGGCCTCCCGGCTCACCTCCATAGCCCCTCGTGACGCCGTGCTCGTCGACACCGCGTTCGCCCAGGAACTGATCCGTACCGGTGACGCGCCCGCCTCCGAGGCCGCGGCGGCCGAGGCGGTGGCCGCGGCAGAGAAGGAGGGCGAGGAGCCGCCGACGTACCGGTTCGCGCTCCAGCCGATGTGGCAGCGGCCGGTGCGTGGGCTCGGTGTGGTGGAGCCCTGGCTGCTCACCCGCCGCAACGGGGCGCCGTCCTCCTCCTAGCCGGGTGCCGCGCCGCCCACGCACAGTCCGATGATCGGTACGCACAGGCCCGGGTCGGGCTCGGGGGTGGGCGGGGGCTCGGGTGCGGGGGCAGGGTTCTCCGGCCGGTGCGGCGCCGGGTCCCGGTGTTCCGGTGGTGGGGGGCCGGGGGCGCGGGGTGTGCCGGGGCCGCTCGTCGAGGGCGCGGGCGGGGTCGGGGGCGTCGTGGGCGTCGTGTCCGGGACGGCCGTGGGCGTGGGGGGCGTGGGCGGCGGCTCGGGCGGGGTGAGCGGTGTCTCGTCCTTGCCGCCCAGGGCCTTGGGTGAGGACGGGCTCGCCTCGGGGGCCGGCGTCTCGGGAGGAGGAGGGCCGACGGGGGTGGTGGTCGCCGCGGACGGGGCGGGGTGCGGGCCTGCCTCCACGCCGATGACGCCTCCGCCGTCGGGCGCCGGGGTCAGGCGGATCAGGCTCACGGTGCCCGCGGCCAGGGCCAGGCCGCCCGCGGCAAGCAGCACCTTGCGGGGGCGGGGCTTGCGGTGGCGGCCCCTGATGCGGGGGAGGAAGCCCGTGCGGGCGGGCGGCTCGGCGGTGTGCGGCGCGAACTGTGCCGGCGGTCTCTTCGGTGTCATTGCTTCCTCCCCTGCCGCGCGCCCCCGACGCGCTGCGGTGTGCGCACGCTACGCGCTGCCACGGGGAGCGGTGCCGGAGTCATCCGGATGTCACTCGAACGGGTGGGCGGGGGGTGACGGGGGAACCGGGCGTGCGCCCTTTTCCGGGCGGCCGTCGGCTGCGATGATCGGGGCGAGTGATGTTAACCCGCGTTAACCGGAGGGTGTCATGAGTGAGGAACGGTTCGGGGAGTTCGTGCTGGTGCGTCGGCACGAGCAGGGACATGTCGCGGAGCTCGTCCTCGACCGGCCCAAGGCCATGAACGCCGTGTCGACGGAGATGGCCCGGTCCATCGCCGGGGCCTGTGCGGCGCTGGGGGAGGACCGCGCGGTACGGGCCGTCGTACTGACCTCGTCGCACGAGCGGGCGTTCTGCGTGGGTGCCGATCTGAAGGAGCGCAATTCCTTCAGCGACGCCGACCTGGTGCGCCAGCGTCCCGTCGCGCGCGGGGCGTACACCGGAGTGCTCGAACTGCCGGTGCCGACGGTGGCTGCCGTGCACGGGTTCGCGCTGGGGGGCGGTTTCGAGCTGGCCCTGTCGTGCGATGTGATCGTCGCCGACCGCACGGCGGTCATGGGGCTGCCCGAGGTGTCCGTCGGGGTGATCCCGGGCGGGGGCGGTACGCAGCTGCTGCCCCGGCGGGTGGGGGCGGCCCGGGCCGCCGAGCTGATCTTCACGGCGCGTCGGGTGGAGGCCGGCGAGGCCCGTGAGCTGGGTCTGGTCGACGAGCTGGTGGAGGAGGGACGGGACCGGGAGGAGGCCCTCGCCATGGCCTCCCGGATCGCCGCGAACTCCCCGGTGGGGCTGCGGGCGGCCAAGCGGGCGCTGCGGCTGGGGCACGGCCTCGACCTGTCCGCGGGGCTCGAGGTCGAGGACGCCGCCTGGCGCTCGGTGGCGTTCTCGGGGGACCGGGCGGAGGGGGTCGCCGCCTTCAACGAGAAGCGCAGGCCGCAGTGGCCCGGGGAGTAGCCGGGCGCCGCTTCGTTCACATCCTTGATGTCCCGGTTGGTCGCGAACCTCACTAATCTGGGGGAATGGGTGAGGAGAGCCGGCTGGCGGCCGTGGTGGCGCTGGCCCAGGGCATGGCCGCCGCGCACAGTTCGCGGGAGTCCTGGCGGGCCGCGGCCGGCGGGGCCTGCCGGGCGCTGGGCGGCAGCTTCGCCGCGCTGTCGGTGTGGGAGCGGGAGCTCGGGCGGCTGCGGGTACTGGTGAACGTGGGGGAGCTGGCGGAGGGGGAGGAGGAGTTCCCCGAGGACGAGTCCTACCCGGTGCACCAGTTCGCCGAGATCGCCGAATTCCTGCACGAGCGGTGGGCGGGGGGAGGGGAGCCCGACGCGTGGGTGGAGACCGCCGAGGGCACCTCGACGGGCCGGGCCGGGTACTCCCATCGGCGGGTCGCGGCGCTCAGGCGGCGGGGGCGCGGCTGCTGCGTGATCGCGCCGATCGTGCTGCACGGTCGGGCGTGGGGCGAGCTGTACGTGGCCCGGCCGGCCGGTGTGCCCGTCTTCGGCCGGGCCGACGCGGACTTCGCGACGGTCCTGGCCGCCGTGGTGGCCGCCGGGCTCGCGCAGACCGAGCGGCTGGAGGAGGCCCGGCGGCTGGCCTTCACGGACGCGCTGACCGGGCTGGCCAACCGGCGTGCCGTGGACACCCGGCTCGACGAGGCGGTCGAGCGTCACCGGCGGGACGGGGTCGTCGTCAGCCTGGTGGTGTGCGATCTGAACGGGCTGAAGCGGGTCAACGACACGCTGGGGCACGCCGTGGGGGACCGGCTGCTGGAGCGCTTCGGGACCGTGCTGTCGCTGTGCGGGGCCATGGTGCCCGGCGCCCTGGCGGCGCGGCTCGGCGGGGACGAGTTCTGTCTGCTGGCGGTGGGGCCACCGGCCGACGAGGTCGTCAAGGCGGCCGACGAGGTGTGCCGGCGGGCGGTGGTGCTCGGCATCGGGGACGGTGTGGCCTGCGGCGTGGCGTCCACCGAGGACCCCATCGGGCCGGTGCACTCCGCCCGGCGGCTGTTCCGGCTGGCCGATGCCGCGCAGTACCGGGCCAAGGCCGAGCGGGCCGACCATCCCGTGGTGGCCGGGCGGGCCGGACCGGAGGACCCGGTCGTACGTCTCGCGGACGAGCCCTCGCGGGCGCCGGACGGGGAGCGGCGCCGGTTCCGTGGGCGGCACTCTCCGTAGCCGGCGCCCCGGTGACCCGCAGGTAAGGGGTGAGGGCCCTGCCCAGGGGTGACATCATCGAATTCACTGCGTACGCTCCTGAATATGACTATGCACACTGTGGTGGTGGGGACGTCCGGCGTGACCGCGTCCGACGTGCTCGCCGTGGCGCGCGGCGGTGCCCGCATCGAACTGTCCGCGGAGGCGGTGGCCGCCCTCACCGCGTCCCGCGAGATCGTGGACGCCCTGGCCGCCAAGCCGGACCCCGTCTACGGGGTGAGCACCGGTTTCGGCGCCCTCGCGACCCGGCACATCAGCCCGGAGCTGCGCGCGCAGCTGCAGCGCAACATCGTCCGCTCGCACGCCGCCGGCATGGGACCCCGCGTGGAGCGGGAAGTCGTCCGCGCCCTGATGTTCCTCCGGCTCAAGACCGTCTGCTCCGGGCGCACCGGGGTCCGGCCCGAGGTCGCACGGACGATGGCCGACGTCCTGAACGCCGGGATCACCCCGGTCGTCCACGAGTACGGCTCCCTCGGCTGCTCCGGCGACCTCGCCCCGCTGTCCCACTGCGCCCTCACCCTGATGGGCGAGGGGGAGGCGGAGGGCCCCGACGGGACCGTGCGGCCGGCCGGTGACCTGCTCGCCGAGCACGGCATCCGGCCCGTGGAACTGCGCGAGAAGGAAGGGCTCGCCCTCCTCAACGGCACCGACGGCATGCTCGGCATGCTGGTCATGGCCCTCGCCGACCTGGACCTCCTCTACAAGTCCGCCGACGTCACCGCCGCGCTCAGCCTGGAGGCGCTCCTCGGCACCGACAAGGTGCTCGCCCCCGAGCTGCACGCCATCCGTCCGCACCCGGGTCAGGCCGCCAGCGCCGCCAACATGCTCGCCGTACTGCAGGGTTCGGGGCTGACGGGACATCACCAGGACGACGCTCCCCGGGTGCAGGACGCCTACTCGGTGCGCTGTGCCCCGCAGGTCGCCGGCGCCGGACGGGACACCCTGGAGCACGCCCGGCTGGTCGCCGAGCGTGAACTCGCCGCAGCCGTCGACAACCCGGTCGTGCTGCCGGACGGAAGGGTGGAGTCCAACGGCAACTTCCACGGTGCCCCGGTCGCCTACGTGCTGGATTTCCTCGCCATCGCCGTGGCCGACCTCGCGTCCATCGCCGAGCGCCGCACCGACCGGCTGCTGGACAAGAACCGCAGCCACGGACTGCCGCCGTTCCTCGCCGACGACGCCGGCGTGGACTCCGGGCTGATGATCGCTCAGTACACGCAGGCCGCCCTGGTCAGCGAGTTGAAGCGGCTCGCCGTACCCGCGTCGGCGGACTCGATCCCGTCCTCCGCGATGCAGGAGGACCACGTCTCGATGGGCTGGTCGGCGGCGCGCAAACTGCGGACCGCCGTCGACAACCTCACCCGGGTCGTCGCCGTGGAGCTGTACGCCGCCACGCGGGCCGTGGAACTGCGCGAGGGGCTGACCCCGGCGCCGGCGACGCGGGCCGTCATCGAGGCCGCGCGGGCAGCGGGTGTGGGCGGCCCCGGTCCGGACCGCTACCTGGCGCCCGACCTCGAGGCGGCGGACGCGTTCGTGCGGGACGGGCGGCTGGTCGCCGCCGTGGAGAGGGGCACCGGGCCGCTGCGCTGACCCGGCGGGGCCCCGCGGCCGAGCCGCGGGGCCTGGGTGTGAGCCGGTCCGGCGGCGTCAGAAGTCCAGCCGTTCCCGGCGTACCGAGTAGACGACGAAGCCGGCGCCGAGGGCGAGGGAGGCCGTGCCGCCGATGATGTACGGGGTGCTGTCGAAGCTGCCGGTGTCCGCGAGACGGACCTCCTGGCCGGTGGTCTCCAGCGACGCCGACCTGGTGCCGGACACGGCTCTCGCCTGCTCGGTGACCTGGGCGGACGGGGTCGCCGAAGGCGCGTCCCCCGCCGGTGTGTCCGACGACGCGTTCGCGGACGGGACGAACCACAGGGCGCACAGCAGGGTGCCCGCGGCGGTGGCGGTCAGCAACGGACGGAGCGCGGATGACACGGAATATCGATCCCCTTGTGGCGCTGGCGAATTGGCCGTGTGGGGCGATGGTAGTGAATGGCGCGGGTCACGGGAAAGTCACGGGAGCCGGTGGCCGTAGGCTCCGGGGATGAGCACTCCAGAGACATCACGGTTTGTGCGGCTTCGCGTCGAGGTCGTCCTCGAAGTCGACGACGAGGACGCGTTGACCAAGGCCGCGCTGCGCAGGATCGCGGACGAGGGCGATATGCCCGCGGAGGAACGGGTACACGCCGAGAGTGCTGTGAGGGAGGACACCGCGGAGGCGCTCGCGTATCTCGTGGACCCGGTCAGCCTGGTCGGCGGGGTGCCGGGGGTCGATCTCCTGCAGGCCTCCTGGAGCAGTGAACGGATCGAGTACGACCCGGACTCCCCGGAGTGGGACCTCGACGAGGAAGACGGCGAGGAGTCCCACCACGGGTCCTACGGCGACGAGGACGAGGACGAGGACGAGGCGGGCCGGGCGGGCTGAGGCGTCTTGGGGAAATCGTGACCCCGGGCGGCAACCGCCGCCCGGTTCACGACGTCTCAACTGGCGCACTGGCCGCCGTTTTCACCGTCCGCCCCGGCGGACGTGGTGAGCCCCACACCCCCGGGCCGTGGGGAACCGGATCACCCGGTCGTAGCGTTGAAGATTGTGGACGAGGTCTCTCGGCTGCGTGCCGGGGACTCGTGGGGTTGGGATTCGGCAACGATGGAGAAGCGTGTGATGACGGACGGTAAGCGGCGCAGGGGTCTGGCGGCCGCGTCCGCTCTGCTCGGCGGAGTGCTGGTGCTCTCGGCGTGTTCCGGTGGTGACGACGGTGGCTCGGGTGGCGACGGCAAGGACACCTCCCAGGCCCAGGTGGACGAGGCGGCGGCCAAGAAGTCGTCCGCGGCGCAGATCAAGATCACGCCCAAGGACGGCTCGACCAACGCCTCCATCAACAACTCCGCCGCCGTGACCGTGAGCAAGGGCACGCTCACCGAGGTGAAGATGACCACCGCCGACGGCACCGCCGTCGCGGGTGAGATATCGGCCGACAAGAAGAGCTGGAAGCCCAGCGTCCAGCTCGAGCGCGCCACCACGTACAAGCTGTCGGCCACCGCGGAGGACTCCGAGGGCCTCGCCGCCCACGAGAACGCGTCGTTCACCACGGTCTCCCAGGCCAACAGCTTCATCGGCAACTTCACCCCGGACGACGGCACCACGGTCGGCGTCGGCATGCCGGTGTCGATCAACTTCGACAAGGCGATCACCGACAAGGCCGCCGTCCAGAAGGGCGTCACCGTCTCCACCACCAGTGGCCAGGAGGTCGCCTGCCACTGGTTCAACGCCAACCGCATGGATTGCCGGCCGGATGAGTACTGGCAGGAGGGCGCCACCGTCACCCTGAAGCTGGCCCTCGACGGTGTCGAGGGAGCCGAGGGCGTCTTCGGCGTCCAGCAGAAGACGGTCACCTTCAAGATCGGCCGGAACCAGGTCTCGTACGTCGACGCCAAGACCAAGCAGATGAAGGTCACGCAGGACGGCAAGACCGTCCGCACGATTCCGATCTCCGCCGGGGCGCCCGAGAACAAGACGTACGAGGGCCAGATGGTGATCTCCGAGAAGTTCAAGGAGACCCGGATGAACGGCGCGACGGTCGGCTTCACCGACGACGACGGCAAGGGCGAGTACGACATCAAGGACGTGCCGCACGCCATGCGCCTGAGCAACTCCGGCACCTTCATCCACGGCAACTACTGGGGTGCCAAGTCCATCTTCGGCAGTGTCAACACCAGCCACGGCTGCATCGGCCTGGCCGACGCCAAGGGCGCCGGCGACCCGAACACGCCCGGTTCCTGGTTCTACGACAACTCGATCGTCGGTGACGTGGTCGTCGTGCAGAACACCGGCGACAAGACCATCGCCCCGGACAACGGCCTCAACGGCTGGAACATGAGCTGGGAGCAGTGGAAGGCGGGCTCGGCAGTCTGACGCCACCCTCCGGACACGGAGCGACCACACCCCACGTGACCGATGCCCTCGTCCCCTCCTCCGGGAGGGGACGAGGGCATCGGTTCTTCCTTGCGCCACCCGCGTGCCGAACGGGCGGCGGGCTCCCGCCAACCCATCGTTCCCGTAACGGAGTTACGGCGGTGGCGTTACAGTCACCCGGCGACTTTGGCACCCCTTCCCGTACTGGTTGAGGCGCTTGATCACCCCCCGGCATACTGCGTGCTCCGGGGGGTGCGCGCATGCGTACAAGACCACCCCCGGCCGGGTGACCCTTTCCTCGCCCGGCGACTTCGCTAGGGGGAACCTTGCGCAGACAAGTCAAGAGAGCGTGCGCGGCCACGATCGCCACGGCGACCGCCGTGGCGCTCGCGGCGGGCATGGCCGGCCCGGCGTCGGCGAACGGGGAGCGCGCGGCCGCCGGCTCCTCGGTGGGGGCGTCCTCGCCGAAGGCCAAGCACCGGATCACTCTGATCACGGGTGACCGGGTCGCGGTCGACGGCAAGGGCCGCGTGGTCGGGCTGGAGCCGGCCGGGGGCCGGGAGCACATACCCGTCCAGATCCGCAGGACCGGCGGGCACACCCTCGTGCTGCCGGTGGACGCCGCCCGGCTGATCGCGAGCGGCAAGCTGGACCAGCGGCTCTTCGACATCACCGAGCTGAACAAGTCCGCGACCCGCGGCTCCCACGAGCGGGGCCTGAAGGTCATCGTCGGCTACCGGGGCGGCGCGCGGGCCGCCAAGGCCGACGTCCGTGACGCGGGCACGGTCCGCCGGACGCTGAAGTCCCTGAACGCGGACGCGGTGCAGACCCCGCACGAGGACGCGCCCGAGCTGTGGGACGCCGTCACCAACGGCGAGAAGACCGCCGCCGGTGTCGCCCACGTGTGGCTGGACGGGGTCCGCAAGGCCTCTCTCGACACGTCCGTGGCGCAGATCGGCACCCCCAAGGCCTGGGCGGCCGGCTACGACGGCAAGGGCGTCAAGATCGCCGTCCTGGACACCGGCGTCGACGCCACCCACCCGGACCTCAAGGGCCAGGTGGCCGCGTCCAAGAACTTCACCTCCGCGGCCACCGCCGGCGACAAGGTCGGCCACGGCACCCACGTCGCGTCCATCGCGGCAGGTACGGGCGCCAAGTCCAAGGGCACGTACAAGGGTGTCGCGCCCGGGGCCAAGGTCCTCAACGGCAAGGTCCTCGACGACTCCGGCTTCGGTGACGACTCCGGCATCCTCGCCGGGATGGAGTGGGCGGCCGCGCAGGGCGCCGACGTCATCAACATGAGCCTGGGCGGCATGGACACGCCCGAGGTCGACCCGCTGGAGGCGGCGGTCAACAAGCTCTCCGCCGAGAAGGGCGTCCTGTTCGCCATCGCGGCCGGCAACGAGGGCCCGCAGTCGATCGGTTCGCCCGGCAGCGCGGACGCCGCCCTCACCGTCGGCGCCGTCGACGACAAGGACGCGCTCGCCGACTTCTCCTCCACCGGCCCCCGCACCGGCGACGGCGCCATCAAGCCGGACGTCACCGCGCCCGGCGTCGACATCACGGCCGCATCCGCCAAGGGCAACGACATCGCCAAGGAGGTCGGCGAGAAGCCGGCCGGATACATGACCATCTCCGGTACGTCGATGGCGACCCCGCACGTCGCGGGCGCGGCGGCGCTGCTGAAGCAGCAGCACCCGGAATGGACCCAGGCGGAGCTCAAGGCCGCGCTCACCGGCTCCACCAAGGGCGGCACGTACACGCCGTTCCAGCAGGGTTCGGGCCGCGTCCAGGTCGACAAGGCCATCAAGCAGACCGTCATCGCCGACCCGGTGTCGCTCAGCTTCGGCGTCCAGCAGTGGCCGCACACCGACGACAAGCCGGTCACCAAGTCGCTCACCTACCGCAACCTGGGCACCGAGGACGTCACCCTGAAGCTGACGTCGACCGCCACGAACCCCAAGGGCAAGGCGGCCCCGGCCGGCTTCTTCACGCTGGGCGCCGGCACGGTTACGGTCCCGGCGGGCGGCAAGGCCTCCGTGGACGTCACCGTCGACACCCGGCTCGGCGGCACACTCGACGGCGCCTACTCGGCGTACGTGGTCGCGACGGGCGGCGGGCAGACCGTGCGCACGGGCGCCGCGGTGCAGCGTGAGGTCGAGTCGTACGACGTGACGCTGAAGTTCCTCGACCGCGCGGGCAAGCCGGCCGGCAACTACGTCGCCGGTCTGGCCGGACTCTCCGGTCTGGGCGCCGGCCAGTGGTACCAGCCCTACGACGCCGACGGCACCGTCACCGTCCGCGTGCCGAAGGGCGGTTACGTCCTGGACACCGGCGTCTTCGTCAGCCCGGACCCGGAGAAGTACGAGGGCGCCGACTGGCTCGCCCAGCCGAAGCTGGACGTCAACAGGACCACGACGATCACGCTGGACGCCCGCAAGGCCAAGCCGGTGAAGATCACCGTGCCGGACAAGGGCGCCAAGCCCGAGTTCGCCTCGGCCGACTACACCGTCGAGACCAAGGACAGCGGCCACGCCTTCGGCTGGTGGCTGGATTCGTACGACAACTTCCGCTCCGCCCACCTCGGGCCGCAGATCACCGACGGCTCGCTGTCCCAGCAGTGGGACGCCCACTTCAGCAAGGGCACCAAGGAGCAGTACAGCACCGTCACCGGCGCCAAGGTGAAGAAGCTCGCCACCGGCTACACCCGGCACTACAAGGCGGGCGACCTCGCCACGGTGAAGGTGGGCATGGGCGCGGCGGCGAGCGGCAAGAAGGGTGTCGTCAACGCCTTCGGCATGCTGCCCCGGAGCGGCGGCGCCTCCGCGTTCGGCTACGCGCAGAGCCTGCCCGGCACCCGCACGCTGCACCTGTCCGCTGCGGGCGGGGTCACGTGGGACCTCGACTTCGAGCAGCAGAGCGGTGTCGACGCGGAGGGCTGGCCGGTCTCCGACGCCGGGTACCTCATCGGCGCCGGAAAGAGCTACAAGGCCGGCAAGTCGTACAAGGAGACCGTGAACACGGCCGTCTTCGGGCCGCGCCTCACCTCCGAGTACGGCCTCTTCCGGGACGGCAACACCATCTCCGGGATGCTCCCGCTGTTCGCCGACGGCAAGGGCCACGTCGGCTCGTCGCTGTTCACCTCGGCCACCACCAGCCTCTACCGCAACGGCAAGAAGGTCGGCTCGAACGACGACCCGCTGCTCGGTGACGGTGTGTTCAAGGTCCCGTCCGCCGACGCCTCCTACAAGCTGACCACTTCGGTCAAGCGGAGCGCCAAGGTCGCCGCCGCCTCCACGCGGATCGACGCGAGCTGGACCTTCCGCTCCAAGAAGACCGCCGACCTCAAGCAGCTTCCGGCCTCCACGGTCCGCTTCCTCGCGGCCACGGGTCTGGACAGCAAGGTGACGGCCGGCAAGAAGGTCGGCGTCCCGGTCTCCGTGGAGGGCGCCGCCAAGGGCAAGAACCTCAAGTCCCTGTCGGTGTACGTGTCCTACGACTACGGCAAGACCTGGAAGAAGACCACGGTCACCAAGGGGAAGATCACCGTCAAGAACCCGGCGAAGGGGAAGGCCATCTCCTTCCACGCCAAGATCGCCGACAAGAAGGGCAACAAGTCGACGATCTCGATCTACAACGCCTACTACGGCAAGTAGACCGTGCACGGACGGCCCGCCGGAAGCACTGCTCCCGGCGGGCCGTCCCGTCGTTCGGGGGCCTCCCCTCTCACGGAGTCGCGGCGTCCGCCCCCGACCGCCTCGCGTCCGCGCCCCAGCTGGCCAGCAGCCGCAGTGCCTCCGCCGACGGGGAACCCGGCTCCGCGAAGTAGGTGACCAGGGACTGCTCGGTCTCACCGGCCGGGCGGAACGACTCCCACTGCAGCGTCAGCTCCCCGACCAGCGGATGCCTCAGCCGCTTGACGCCGTGGCTCTTCTCCTTCACGTCGTGCGCGGCCCACAGCCGCCTGAACTGCTCGCTCTTCACGGAGAGCTCACCGACCAGCGAGGACAGCTGGGGGTCGTCCGGATGACAGCCCGCGTCCATGCGCAGATAGGCGACCATGTCGGACGCCTTCTGGTCCCACTCCACGAAGAGCTCCCGGTGGTCCGGGTTCAGGAACACCAGCCGGGCCCAGTTCCGCTCCTGCGCCGGCATCCGGCCCCAGTCGCCGAAGAGCGCCGCGGCCATCCGGTTCCAGGCGAGGATCTCCGAGCGCCGGCCCACCACGTACGCCGGGACCGTGTCCATCGAGTCCAGCAGCTGCCGCAGCGCCACGCGTGTCTGCTGGGCGCGGGGCGCCTGCTTCTTCCTGTGCCGCTTCGGCTTCGCCAGATGCGTCAGGTGGGCGCGCTCGGCGTCGGTGAGGCGCAGGGCGCGGGCGATCGAGTCCAGCACCTCCGCCGACACGTTCCGCCCGTTGCCCTGCTCCAGCCGCGTGTAGTACGCCACGGACACCCCGGCGAGCTGCGCCAGCTCCTCGCGGCGCAGGCCCGGGACCCGGCGGTGGCGTCCGAAGTCCGGCAGGCCGACGTCCTCCGGCTTCAGCCGGGCCCGTCGGGTCCGCAGGAACTCGCTGAGTCCCGCACGCGGGTCGAGGCCGCCGCTCGCGGGGCCGGCCGGGTCGGTGTGCTGCTCGTCCATGTGTCCAGTATTCCCGGTCGTACGCACAGCAGCCTGTCCCCGCCAGTAGTACGCACAGCCAACGTAGGAAGAGCCGTGGGCTGGCTGCGCCACGGCCGTTGCCGCAGGCTGGAGGCCGAGCCCGGCCGGTTCGAAGGCGGCCGGGCGCACGACCTCATGAGGAGAACCCCGGTATGACCACTGTCGCTGCGTACGCCGCGCCCGCCGCCAAGGCTCCCCTGGAGCGCACGACCATCGAGCGGCGCGAGGTGGGCGAGCACGACGTCCTGATCGACATCAAGTTCGCCGGCATCTGCCATTCCGACATCCACCAGGTCCGTGAGGGCTGGGGCGAGGCGATCTTCCCGATGGTCCCCGGTCACGAGATCGCCGGTGTGGTGTCCGAGGTCGGCCCCGGCGTCACGAAGTACGCCGTCGGTGACCGCGTCGGCGTCGGCTGCATGGTCGACTCCTGCCGTGAGTGCGACAACTGCAGGGCCGGACGGGAGCAGTACTGCGCCGGCGGCATGGTCGGCACCTACAACGCCCTCGACAAGAACGGCGAGCCCACCTACGGCGGCTACGCGCAGACGGTCGTCGTCGACGAGAACTACGTCGTGCGCATACCCGACGGCCTGGCCCTCGACGTCGCCGCGCCCCTGCTGTGCGCCGGCATCACCACCTACTCCCCGCTGAGGCGCTGGGGCGCGGGCCCCGGCAAGAAGGTCGCGATCCTCGGCATGGGCGGCCTCGGTCACATGGCTGTCAAGATCGCGCACGCGCTGGGCGCGGAGGTGACGGTGCTGTCGCAGTCCCTGCGCAAGAAGGACGACGGCCTGAAGCTGGGCGCCGACCACTACCACGCCACCGCCGACCCGAAGACCTTCGAGGACCTGCGCGGCACCTTCGACCTGATCGTGTCGACCGTCTCGGCCCCGCTGGACCTGGACGCCTACCTGTCCCTGCTGCGGACGGAGGGCACGCTGGCGAACGTCGGCGCTCCCGAGGAGCCCGTCTCCCTCAACCTCTTCTCGGTGATCGGCGGCGGCAAGACGCTCGCCGGTTCCATGATCGGCGGCATCGCCGAGACCCAGGAGATGCTGGACTTCTGCGCCGAGCACGGCATCGGCGCGGAGATCGAGCTGATCGGCGCCACCGAGATCAACGAGGCGTACGAGCGCGTCCTGGCCAGCGACGTCCGCTACCGCTTCGTGATCGACACGGCGACGATCTGACACCGGGCGGCGCCTCCCGGCCGTCGGCCCCTCCGCCCCTGGCCGGGGACCCGCACTGCGACGGTCAGCGCGGCAGCGTGGCCGGGCTGCCGCCGTTGGCCTCGTAGCCGGCGACCGCCAGGGCGCGGTAGACCGCGAATTCGCCGGCGGGGTCGGCGGACAGGGTCCAGGGCAGGGCGCCCACGTGGCCGTCGATGTGTATGAGCTGGCTCATGGCCTCCGCCCAGCGCTCCGCGCGGACCAGGAAGAAGACCAGCAGATGCCGCACGTGCGCCAGCATCGGGTCGTCGGGGCGGGCCGAGTGCACCGCGTGCAGCGCTCCGTGGATCGCCTTGCCGACGACCTCGCTCTGGTAGAAACCGGCGACCAGGGTCACCTCGGGGAGATGCTCGAACACCGCGAAGAGCGGCATCGCGGCGAGGAGGGACCCCTGGGGGGCCCGCGCCGCCGCGGCCTCCGCGAAGGAGTACGCCTGCTGCCGCGAGCCGTGCCACTTCTCGCACCAGTACTGCAGCGCGGCCAGATGCGCGCCCATGTGGGCCGGGGCGCGGTCCAGGATCTTCAGCCAGACCTGTTCGAAGTCCTGCTGGGAGTAGCCGAGTCCACGGGCCACCGAGAGTTCCACGATGTACGGGACCGGGTCGCCCGGGGCCAGCAGCGCCGCCTCGCCGCACGCCGCCCTCGCCTCCTCCATGATGATCCGGAACTCGTCCGTCCCGGGCGTCGCCGTCCGCCATGCCTGCTGAACCAGGAACTCGGCGTGCACCGCGGCGCCGCCCGCGTCCTTGGGCGCCTCGGTCCGCCACACACGCAGCCACTGACCGCCCGGCGCCGAACCCGCCCCGCCGGGCCGCTGGGCGAGCTCCAGGGAGGCCGCGCCCGCGAAGGCCTGGACGCGCTGCCAGCGCAGTTCGCCCTCGGCGCCGGTGCCCGCCAGCAGCTGCTGTGCCGCCCGGTGGTCCTGGGTGCGCTGCACCAGGTCCAGCACGTCCAGCAGGTCCTCGTCGGGGCCGGGCATGCGGACGTCCAGCTCCTCCTCGCGGGCGAAGCCGTACGTGGCCGGGTCCGCCGCGTCCGGGTGGCCGGGCGGAACCAGGCCCACCGCGCCGCGCCGGCGCCTGAGGAACGGCAACACCACGAAGCCGAGCATGACGAGCGCGATCAGGACCCAGAGAATCTCCATGTCACAAGCGAACCAGACCGCGCCGTCACTTGGCCAACCCGGTGCCCGGCCCTGTGGAAAACTCCCCGCAGCCGCCCCGCGACGGCCGCCCGGCCGCCCGCGCCCGCCATCCGCCCCGCTCGCGCACTACGCTCGGTGCCCATGAGCGACAGGCACATCAGTCAGCACTTCGAGACGCTCGCGATTCACGCGGGCAACACCGCCGATCCCCTGACGGGCGCGGTCGTCCCGCCGATCTATCAGGTGTCCACCTACAAGCAGGACGGCGTCGGCGGCCTGCGCGGCGGCTACGAGTACAGCCGCAGCGCCAATCCCACCAGGACCGCGCTGGAGGAGAACCTCGCCGCCCTGGAGGGCGGCCGCCGCGGCCTCGCGTTCGCGTCCGGACTGGCGGCCGAGGACTGCCTGTTGCGTACGCTGCTCAGCCCCGGTGACCACGTGGTGATCCCGAACGACGCGTACGGCGGCACGTTCCGTCTCTTCGCCAAGGTCGTCGCCCGCTGGGGCGTGGAGTGGTCGGTGGCCGACACCTCCGACCCGGCCGCGGTGCGGGCCGCCCTCACCCCGAAGACCAAGGTCGTCTGGGTGGAGACCCCCTCCAACCCGCTGCTCGGCATCACCGACATCGCCGCCGTCGCCCAGGTCGCCCAGGACGCCGGCGCCCGGCTGGTCGTCGACAACACCTTCGCCACTCCGTACCTCCAGCAGCCGCTCGCGCTCGGCGCGGACGTCGTCGTGCACTCCCTTACCAAGTACATGGGCGGCCACTCGGACGTCGTCGGCGGCGCCCTGATCACCGGGGACGCGGAGCTGGGCGAGGAGCTGGCGTACCACCAGAACGCGATGGGCGCGGTCGCCGGGCCCTTCGACTCCTGGCTGGTGCTGCGCGGCACCAAGACGCTCTCGGTGCGCATGGACCGGCACAGCGAGAACGCGACGAAGGTCGCCGACATGCTCAGCCGCCACGCCCGCGTGACGAGCGTCCTCTACCCGGGACTGCCCGAGCACCCGGGGCACGAGATCGCCGCCAAGCAGATGCGTGCCTTCGGCGGGATGGTCTCCTTCCGCGTGGAGGGCGGCGAGGAGGCGGCCGTCGAGGTCTGCGACCGGGCCCGGGTCTTCACGCTCGGCGAGTCGCTGGGCGGCGTCGAGTCCCTGATCGAGCACCCGGGGCGGATGACGCACGCGTCGGCGGCCGGTTCCGCGCTCGAGGTCCCCGCCGACCTGGTGCGCCTGTCCGTGGGCATCGAGAACGTCGACGACCTGCTCGAGGACCTGGAGCAGGCGCTCGGCCGGTAGTTCCGGTCACCAGCCCGTCAGGGGTGGGGTCGTCTCCGACGGCGGCTCCACCCAGGGGCGGGCGGTCAGCGCCCACACCACGAACGCCACGGTCAGCGCCAGCGACAGCAGCCACAGCACGCGGCGGGCGAGCGTCCTGCGCCGCAGGATGCGGGTGCCGCGCCGCACGGCGTCCGTGTGCAGGTCGGGCGGCACGGGCGGCGGTGACTGCTCCAGCAGCCGCCGTACGGTCGCCTCGCGCCTCATCGCCGCCATACCGGCTCCCTGTTCATGACGGCACCGCCCGGGCGCCTCCCACCGCGGGGGCGGGGTTGCCGGGCGGGCGCAGCACGGTCGCCATCGCGCGGTTGAAGACCGCCCGCACGCGCTCCGCGGGCAGACCGAGCAGCGCCGCCGTCTGTTCCTCGGCGATGCCCTCGTGAAGCCGCAGCACCAGGACCAGACGTTCCTGCGGGCTCAGTGCGGTGAGCGGACCGCCGGGGCGGGGGCGCGAGCGGAGCAGGCCACCGTGCCGGTGCCACGCGCCGTGCGCGAACCGGGTCGCCAGGTACCGGCGGGTGTGGTCGTAGGGATCCTCGCCGTGCAGGCGGTCCCAGCACGCGTACGTGTGGGCCAGCGCCAGGGTCAGCAGGCGCCGCGCGAGCGGGTTGGCGTCCCGCGGTTCCGCGGTGAGCAGGGTCGCGGTGTGCAGCAGCCGTCCGCCCGCGCCCGCGACGTACGCCTCGAACTCGCGGGCGCGGTGGACGTTCTCGGACGCGTGCCGTGGTCGCAACCGCACCTCCCCGCCGGGGCTCCCCCCTCATATCAGGCCAGCGCGCGCCCCCGGGGTCAAGAGTCGCGCACGCCCGGCGGCGCGGGAGTTCCGGGCTCCGGTCGGCTCGTCGGACGCCGGAGGGCCGCACACCAGCCCGTCCGGCGTTCGAGGGCGAGGCCCGTTCAGGGCCGAAGGGGGTTGGGGGGCGCAGCCCCCGGAGGTCAGGAGTCCGTACGGTCCTGAACGGACATCCGGGAGGACAGGGCACCGTTGAAGCGCGTGAGGAGCGCGCAGAACGCCTCGCGCTCCTCCGGCGCCCAGTCGTGCGTCAGCTCGGCCATCAACTGGCGTCGGGAGGCGCGTACTTCCTCCAGCCGCGCCTTCCCGCGCGGGGACAGCTGGAGGACGACCGCGCGGCCGTCCTCGGGGTGCGAGGTCCGCTTCACCAGGCCGGTGTCCACGAGTGGGGCCACCTGACGGGTGACCGTCGAGGAGTCGATGCCCATGCTCCCGGCGAGCGCCTTGACGCCCATCGGGCCTTCCTTGTCGAGGCGGTTGAGCAGCAGGTACGCGGCGCGGTCCATCGAGTGGCGCACCTGGCCGACCCCGCCGAGCCGCGTCTGTTCGGCACGGCGGGCGAACAGCGCCACCTCGTGCTGCAGCGTGTCGAGAAGACCCGTGTCACCGACGGCCGTCAGGTCCGTCGTCATGTCCATCGACATTTCAGGTGTTGTGGGCATGGCCGGAGGCTCACTTCGTGGAGGGCTGCTCATTGGGGGACAGGGTACGCGGCCGGGCCGCGGCCCGTACCGGCGCTGCGCAAAGCGGAGTCCGCGGGTTGGTCACACCGGTCGCCGTCTCCCGCGGACTGCGATGCTGGGGGCATGAGCCACAGCACGGCCGGTTCCCTGCGGGCCGTCACTCTCGACGACGTGCGCGGCGCGCAGAAGATGCTCTCCGGCGTGGCGCGGACCACCGCGATGGAGGGCAGCAGGCACCTCTCCCGGCGGGTGGGCGCTCCGGTGCACCTGAAGTGCGAGAACCTCCAGCGGACCGGGTCGTTCAAGCTGCGCGGCGCGTACGTCCGGATCGCCGGGCTGCTGCCCGAGGAGCGGGCCGCCGGTGTCGTCGCGGCGAGCGCCGGCAACCACGCGCAGGGCGTGGCGCTGGCGTCGTCGCTGCTCGGGGTCCGTTCCACGGTGTTCATGCCGAAGGGCGCCCCGCTGCCGAAGATCAGCGCGACCCGGGAGTACGGCGCCGAGGTGCGCCTGCACGGCCAGGTGGTCGACGAGTCGCTGGCCGCGGCGGTGGAGTACGCGCAGGAGACGGGCGCGGTGTTCATTCACCCCTTCGACCACCCGGACGTCATCGCGGGCCAGGGCACGGTGGGCCTGGAGATCCTGGAGCAGTGCCCCGAGGTGCGGACGATCGTCGTCGGTGTCGGCGGGGGCGGGCTCGCCGCGGGGATCGCGGTCGCGGCGAAGGCGCTGCGGCCCGATGTGCGGATCGTCGGTGTGCAGGCGGCGGGCGCGGCGGCGTATCCGCCCTCGCTGGCGGCCGGCCGCCCGGTGGCGGTGCGCAACCCGGTGACGATGGCCGACGGGATCAAGGTGGGGCGGCCGGGTGACGTGCCGTTCGGGATCGTCGGCGAACTGGTGGACGAGGTGTGCACGGTCACCGAGGACGAGCTGTCGGCCGCGCTGCTGCTGTGTCTGGAGCGGGCCAAACTGGTCGTCGAGCCGGCCGGGGCGAGCCCGGTCGCGGCGCTGCTGAGCCGTCCCGGGGCCTTCGAGGGGCCGGTCGTCGCGGTGCTGTCCGGCGGCAATGTGGACCCGGTGCTGATGGAGCGGGTGCTGCGGCACGGCATGGCGGCGCAGGGCCGCTACCTGGCCGTACGGCTGCGTCTGACGGACCGGCCGGGCGCCCTCGCCTCGCTGCTGGGGTCGTTGTCGGTGGTCGATGCCAACGTTCTCGACGTCAGTCACGTACGCACCGATCCCCGGCTGGGGCTCACGGAGGCGGAGGTCGAGCTGCACCTGGAGACGAAGGGCCCGGCGCACTGCGCCGAGGTCGAACGGGCCCTGCGCGAGGCTGGTTACACGGTCATGGTCTGACGCCGGGGGTGTCACTCCTTCGTGTCACTTCCCTTGAGAGACGCGATACATCGCGTTATGGTGAGTTCGCGTCACTGTCCGGCAGTCGTGTCCCGCTGCGGTGTCGGGCGGAAAAATCTCAGCACGTCACCGCGCGCAAACCTAGGCTTTCCGGAGAAATCACGACGACGTGGAGACTCATATGCCAGGCGCCATCTATGCCGAAGGTCTGGTGAAGACCTTCGGAGACGTAAGGGCTCTGGACGGTGTCGACCTCGAGGTCCCCGAGGGAACCGTCCTGGGCCTGCTCGGGCCGAACGGCGCGGGCAAGACCACCACCGTCCGCTGCCTCACCACCCTGCTGCGGCCCGACAGCGGCAAGGCCGTCGTCGCGGGCATCGACGTGCTGAGGCACCCCGACGCCGTGCGCCGCTCCATCGGCCTGTCCGGCCAGTTCGCCGCCGTCGACGAGTATCTGACCGGCCGCGAGAACCTGCAGATGGTCGGGCAGCTCTACCAGATGAGGGCGAAGGACGCGAAGGCCCGCGCGGACGAACTGCTGGAGCAGTTCCACCTCGCGGACGCCGCCGACCGCACCGCGAAGACCTACTCCGGAGGCATGCGCCGCCGGCTCGACCTCGCGGCGGCCCTGGTCGTGTCACCGCCGGTGATGTTCATGGACGAGCCGACGACCGGCCTGGACCCGCGCAACCGCCAGCAGCTGTGGGAGGTGATCAAGCAGCTCGTCTCCGGGGGCACGACGTTGCTGCTGACCACCCAGTACCTGGAGGAGGCCGACCACCTGGCGCACGACATCGCGGTCGTCGACCACGGCCGGGTCATCGCCCAGGGCACCTCCGACCAGCTCAAGGCCCGCACCGGAGGAGAGCGGGTCGAGGTCGTGGTGCACGACCGCGAGCACATCCCGGCCGCCTCCGCCCTCCTCGACAAGTACAGCCTGCGCGGCCCCGGCACGGGGGACACCACGGTCGAGGAGCACATGCGCAAGATCACCACGCCGGTCTCCGGCGGGGCGAAGCTCCTCGCCGAGATCATCCGCGAGCTCGACACCGACGGCATCGAGATCGACGACATCGGCCTGCGCCGCCCCACTCTCGACGACGTCTTCCTCTCCCTCACCGGACATGTCGCCGAGGCCCCGGCCGAGGACGACGACGGCACGCGGGACACCGAGCAGCCCACCAGGGGCACCGCCCCGGCAAGGAGGTCCTGACATGAGTGCCGTCACCGACGCCGTGCGGGTCACGGCACCCGGCAACCCCGTGGGCCAGTCGATCCGCGACTCCCTGGTCATCGCCAGGCGCAACCTGATCCGCATGGTCCGCATCCCCGAAGTGGTCATCTTCGGGCTCATCCAGCCGATCATGTTCGTCGTGCTGTTCTCGTACGTGTTCGGCGGCTCCATGGAGATCGCCGGCAGCACCAGTCCGGAGGTCTACCGCGAGTTCCTGATGGCCGGGATCTTCGCCCAGACCGTCACCTTCGCCACCGCCGGAGCCGGTGCGGGCATCGCCGAGGACATGCACAAGGGGCTCATCGACCGCTTCCGCTCCCTGCCGATGGCGCGCGGCGCGGTGCTCACCGGCCGCACCCTCGCCGACCTGGTGCAGACGGCGCTCACCCTGCTCGTGCTCGCCGTGGTCGCCCTCCTGGTCGGCTGGCGCACCCACACCAGCGCCGGCGAGGTGCTCGGCGCGTTCGCGCTGCTGCTCCTGAGCGGGTACGCCTTCACCTGGATCGGCGCCGTCATCGGGCTGTCGGTCCGCACCCCGGAGGCGGCCACCTCCGGCGGACTGGTCTGGCTCTTCCCCGTCACCTTCGTGTCGAACGCGTTCGTGGACTCCAGCAACATGACGCCCTGGCTGCGCCACATCGCCGACTGGAACCCGTTCAGCGCCACCGTCCAGGCCTGCCGCCAGCTCTTCGGCAACCCCGGTGTCTCCACCTCGGACGCCTGGCCCATGCAGCACCCGGTGTGGGCCTCGCTGATCTACTCGGTCCTGATCATCGCCTTCTTCCGCACGCTCGCGGTGCGCAAGTACCGCTCGGCCGCGGCATGACGGGACCCCCGGCGCCGCACAGGGCGCCGGGGGTCCGCCGGGACACCGCGGGGGCGGGTCAGCCGTTGTACGGCTCGGCCTTGAGGATCTTCACGGAGGCCTTCTTGCCGTTGGGCAGCTCGTACTCCGCGTCGTCGCCGACCTTGTGGCCCATCACGCCGGAGCCGAGCGGGGACTGCGGCGAGTAGGTCTCGACATCGGCGCTCGCGTACTCGCGCGAGGCGAGCAGGAAGGTCAGCGTGTCGTCCTCGTCGCCGTCGAAGGCGATGGTCACGACCATGCCGGGCGCCACGGCGCCGTCGGCCGCCGGAGCCTCGCCGACCTTGGCGTTCTCGAGGAGCTGGGTGAGCTGGCGCACACGGAGCTCCTGCTTGCCCTGCTCCTCCTTGGCCGCGTGGTACCCGCCGTTCTCCCGCAGGTCGCCCTCCTCACGCGCGGCGGCGATCTTGGCGGCGATCTCCGTGCGCGCGGGACCAGTAAGGTACTCAAGCTCGTCCTTGAGCTTGTTGTACGCCTCCTGGGTCAGCCAGGTGACGGACTCGCTGGTCTGGGTCACAGGTGCTCCTCGTAGGTACTGGGAAATACAAAGCATCGCCCTACCCAGAAGGATGGTCCTCCAGGGACGGGCGAAACCACGAGCCTAACAATTGAGTGCCCGCAGGGGGAGGACATAAGCCGCCGGACTCATGTCAGCGCAGGTCAGTGGGCGGGTATTCCCCGCCACATCACTCCGCGTGGCAGCCGACGAGCTCGGCAGTGGTGCCCGGGGAGGTCGTGCGCAGGGTGACGACCTCGTCGACGCGCGTGGCGTCCCCGGCGAAGCGGAAATCGGCGCGGCCCACCTCGGCGCCGTTCTCGGCCTGGGAGCGCACCGTGCAGTAGCCGGCGACGCCCGCGTCCTTGTGCACCTCCAGGCGCACCTGCACCGCGTCGTCGGTGATCTCGAAGCCGATCAGTTCGGCGCTGATCTCGTTCTGCGCCACGTAGTGGTAGCCGAACCAGCCGATCAGCCCGAGCAGCAGCACCGACAGCACGGCGCCGACGACCTTGAGGGTGCGGTCGGCACGCTGGTCCGAGGAGCGGCCGTAACGGCCCTCGGGCAGCCGCGTGCTCGACGTACTCATGATCGTCTCCTCGGCAGGAAGGGACCGGCGTCCCCGTGGCGGTCCCCGGAGCGGGACTCCGGAATTTTTCGTCCCCCGATTCGGTCACTATAGAAGCCTGCGACTGCGCCGCCGCACACAGGGCGCCTAACGACTTGAGGATTGAGTCTTGACTGACCAGCTGCGACTGATGGCCGTCCACGCCCACCCCGACGACGAGTCGAGCAAGGGCGCGGCCACCATGGCGAAGTACGTGTCCGAGGGGGTGGACGTGCTCGTGGTGACCTGCACGGGAGGGGAACGCGGCTCCATCCTCAACCCGAAGCTGCAGGGCGACCCGTACATCGAGGAGAACATCCACGAGGTGCGCAGGAAGGAGATGGACGAGGCCCGCGAGATCCTCGGCGTGAAGCAGGAGTGGCTCGGCTTCGTCGACTCCGGCCTGCCCGAGGGCGACCCGCTGCCTCCGCTGCCGGAGGGCTGCTTCGCCCTGGAGGACGTCGACAAGGCGGCCGGTGAGCTGGTGCGCAAGATCCGCGCGTTCCGTCCCCAGGTGATCACCACGTACGACGAGAACGGCGGGTACCCGCACCCCGACCACATCATGACTCACAAGATCACGATGGTGGCGTTCGAGGGCGCGGCGGACGCCGAGAAGTACCCGGAGGACGAGTTCGGTCCGGCGTTCCAGCCGCTGAAGGTGTACTACAACCAGGGCTTCAACCGCCCCCGCACCGAGGCGCTGCACCAGGCCCTGCTGGACCGGGGCCTGGAGTCGCCGTACGGGGACTGGCTCAAGCGCTGGAGCGAGTTCGAGCGCAAGGAGCGCACCCTCACCACGCACGTGCCGTGCGCCGACTTCTTCGAGATCCGTGACAAGGCGCTGATCGCGCACGCCACGCAGATCGATCCGGACGGGGGGTGGTTCCGGGTGCCGATGGAGCTCCAGAAGGAGGTCTGGCCGACGGAGGAGTACGAGCTCGCGAAGTCGCTCGTCGATACCTCCCTCCCCGAGGACGACCTCTTCGCGGGCATCCGGGACAATGCCTGACATGAGCGCAAGCGCAAGCCTGGCAATGACCCACCTGGTGCCTCTGGCCAAGGAGCTCGACGAGGACAAGGTGACTCCCGGTGTCCTCGGGTTCATCGTGTTCGCGGTGATGGCTCTGGCGGTGTGGGGGCTGATGAAGTCGATGAACCGGCACATGGGGCGGGTGAACTTCGTGGAGTCCGAGGAGCCCGGGGGCGAGACGGGAAGCGTCGTGGCCGACGGTGGCAAGAAGTCCGGCTGACCGCTGACTGCTGACCGCTGACCGCTGACTGCTGACCGCTGGGCGGCGTCAGCTGGGCACCCGGCGTTGGTGTGGGCCGCGGGGTGTTGCGCAGCCCGGCGCCTGCGGGGTGCCGCTGCGCCCACCCGTGCCGCCCCAGCGGCACGACTGCCCGCAGTTGCGGCGGTGCGGCTGTCCGTAGCTGTTACGGCGTGGGCTGCACTGGTACTCCCATGACCTCTCGGGCGTGGCGGCTGGGGACCATGCCCAGGTGCCAGGCCTGCCAGCCGGACTCCAGGGTGACGCCCCGTTCCAGGAGGAGCTGGTAGGCCTCCACGCAGTCGGCCAGCTTGCCGTCGCGGGCGGGGTGGCCGGCACGGCCCAGCCGGGACAGCTCCTCCTGGGCCACCGCCGTACCGACCTCCGTGCCGCCCGGGGCCGCGTACGGCAGCAGCGTGCAGCGCAGGAAGCGTGCCCAGTCCTCGCCGCGCCGGTCGCCGTAGGACACGAACAGGGTCACCGCCTCGTCGCACAGGGCGAGGGCCTGCTGCGTGCGCGCGTTGCCCGCGTCGACGACCGCCAGCTCCAGGCAGGTCCACGCCTCGCCGTGCGCCACCCCGATGCGCTGGAAGTCGGCGCGCGCGTCCACCAGCAGCTGGCGGGCGAAGCCGGAGTTGCGCAGCGACCCCGTCCGGGCCGCCCGCTGGTCCCGGGTCACCCGCGCCGAGTGGTGCCGGGCGCAGGCCAGTCCGTAGACGTCCCGCATCCGGGAGAACATCGTGCGGGCCCGTTCCAGCTCGCGCACCGCGCGGTCCAGGTCGCCGGTCTCCTCCAGGGCCTGGCCCAGGTAGTACAGCGTCCAGGCCTCGCCCCGCGCGTCCTCGTTGTCACGGTGCCGGGCCGCGGCCCGGCGCAGGTCCTCCACCGCCGGCGAGGCGTCACCGTCCACCAGCCGGGTCCGCGCCAGCTCCGTCAGCGCCCACGCCTCACCACGGGCGTCGCGCGTACGGCCGTACAGGTCCAGGGCCGTGCGCAGTTCGCTCTCCGCGCGCGGCACGTCGCCCATCCGCAGGTACAGCTGCCCCAGCTGGAAGTGCGCCCACGCCTGGCCGTGCAGGGACTCGCCCGCGCGGTGCAGCACCAGCGACTCGGTGAGCAGGTCCAGGGCCTCGGCCGGCCGGGCGCGGTCGCGTTCCACCGCCGCCAGCGCGTGCATCGTCCAGGCGCGGTCCGTGGCCAGCTCGGGCGCGGACTGCAGATCCAGCGCCTCCCGCAGCTTCGCCGACGCCTCCGTCAGGTTGCCCTGGTGGTGCAGCGTGATGCCGAGCGAGGTCAGCGCCCGCGCCGCGCCCGCGTCGTGCTGCGCCTCCCGGTACAGGTCCACGACCGACGTCAGGGTGGTCCGCGCCTTGTCCAGCTCGCCGAGCTGCCGCGCGGCGATGCCGGTGCGCCACTGCACGGAGCGCACCAGCAGCCCCTCGTCCACGGCCTGCGCCAGCTCGTTGATCTCGCCGAGGCGGTAGAGGTCGCCGCGCAGCAGGCAGTAGTCGCACAGCGCGCCGAGCAGGTTCAGCACCGCCCTCCGGTCGACGCCCTCCGCGTGCCGCAGGGCCGCCGTGATGAAGCTCGACTCGTCGTCCAGCCAGCGCAGTGCCTCGTCCAGCGAGGTGAAGCCGTACGGGCTGAAGCGGTCCGAGCGGGTCGACATGTTGCCGTCGACCAGCCGCAGCACCGAGTCGGCGAGCTCGGCGTAGTTCACGATCAGCCGTTCCTGCGCGGCCGTGCGCTCGGCCGGGTCCTCCTCGTCGAGGAGCCGGGCCAGCGCGAACGCGCGGACGAGGTCGTGCAGCCGGTAGCGGCTGTGCCGTACGCGGTCGATCAGCCCGGCGCGCTCCAGCGCGGCCAGGTGCCGGGTCCCCTCGGCCTCGTCGGTGCCGAGGAGCGCTGCCGCCGCGGCGGCACCCAGTGAGGCCCGGCCGGCCAGCGCCAGCCGGCGCAGCAGCCGGCGCAGGATCTCCGGCTGATCGGTGTAGCGCAGCCACAGAGCGCGCTCGACCGGCTCGACGGGCCCGTAGGCGCCCAGGTCGGTGGCGAGCGCGAGCGGCGAGCGCGGACCCAGGGCCGCGCCGACGACCCGCAGCGCCAGGGGCAGGCCCCCGCACAGCTCCCGCACCCGCTCGGCGGACTCGGCGTCGTACGGCCCCGAGGAGTCCTGCGCGGCGGCCGTGAGCAGTTCCTCCGCACCGGCGGCGTCCAGGGGCTCCACCGGCAGCTGGTGGACCCGGGCCGGCAGGTCGTCGGGCAGCCCGAGGGGGGCCCGGGAGGTGACCAGGACCAGGCTGTCGGAGCGCTCCGGTATCAGCGTGCGGACCTGCTGCGGATCGGAGGCGTCGTCCAGCACCACGGTGACGGGCATCCCGGTCAGATGCTGGTGGTACAGCTCGCTCAGCCGCTTGACCTGCTGGTCGGGGGAGGACCGTTCACGGAACAGCAGCTGCTCGCGCGGCGCGCCGAGCCGGTTCAGCAGATGCAGCAGCGCGTCCCGGGTGGACAGCGGGGGCTCACCCGGGCTGTCGCCGCGCAGGTCGACGACGCAGGCGCCGCGGAAGTGGTCCTTCAGCTCGTGCGCGGCGCGCACCGCGAGCGTCGTGCGGCCGCTGCCGGGCGCCCCGTGCAGCACCACCACGGTCGGCCGGGTCTCGGTACTGGCGCGGGCCGCCCGCACCCACTGCCTGATCCGCGCCGTCTCCTGCCGCCGGCCGGCGAACGGGCCCAGCGGCTCGGGGAGCTGCCCGAAGGACTGGTCCAGCACACTGCGCCCGCGGGCCGCCGCGCTCTTGTCCGTGCCGCGCAGCCGCGGCCCCGCCTTCGTGCGCCCCGTGGACGCGGCCAGCACCCGCTGCTGGTCCAGGAACGGGCGGATCCCGCGCACCTCCAGCGCCGTCAGCCACTGCAGCCGGAGCTGCTCCGGCCCGCCCGGCTGACTCACCGCGCCGGCCCGGTGATGGGCGGCGGGCACATGGGCACCGGCCACCTTCACCACGGTCGCCGCCGCGCCGACGACGCCGACCGTCACGCCCGCGCCCAGCGCCGTCCCGGTGCCGGTGCCGAGCGCCATGTCGGCGGCCACGGCCGCGAGCCCCGCCACCCCGGCCACCAGCAGCGGTGTCCCGGCGCCCTCGCGGGCGTAGCGCTGCCGGAAGGTGAGCCGGCCGGCCTCCGACTCGTCCAGGGCACGCGTGTACGCCCCGTACTCCTCGGCCGCCGTCGCCGCCATCGCGTCCAGTGCCCCGCGGGCCCGCGCGAGCAGCACCTTCCCGTCGGTGCGTCCGCCCGACCGGCGCACCTCCTCCTCCACGGCCCGCGCCAACAGCCGCTCGGCATCAGCCCGGTGACTGTCCCGCATGTGATGTCCCCCTCCGGTGGCGTCGGCCGGTTCCGGCCGCGTTCCCTGGTCACAAGTGTGTCGTGCGGGGGCCGCCGTGGGGAGAGGGCCGGATCGCCCGGCTGTGTGCTGCCGGGCTCCTGGGCGGGTACTGCGGCAGGATGGACACCATGCCGAACCGACTGGCCCACGAGACGTCCCCGTACCTGCTCCAGCACGCCGACAACCCGGTCGACTGGTGGCCGTGGTCCCGGGAGGCGTTCGACGAGGCACGACGGCGGCAGGTGCCGGTGCTGCTGAGCGTCGGCTACTCCAGCTGCCACTGGTGCCACGTGATGGCGCACGAGTCCTTCGAGGACCGGGACACCGCCGAGGTGATGAACGCGCACTTCGTCAGCGTCAAGGTCGACCGCGAGGAGCGGCCCGACGTCGACGCCGTCTACATGGAGGCGGTGCAGGCGGCCACCGGGCAGGGCGGGTGGCCCATGACGGTGTTCCTCACGCCGGACGCCGAGCCCTTCTACTTCGGCACGTACTTCCCGCCCGCGCCCCGGCACGGCATGCCGTCGTTCCGGCAGGTGCTCCAGGGCGTGCACCAGGCGTGGGACGAGCGGCGGGACGAGGTCGGTGAGGTGGCCGGGAAGATCGCCCGGGACCTGGCCGACCGTGAGCTGTCCTACGGCGACGACCAGGTGCCCGGTGAGCAGGAGCTGGCGCAGGCGCTGCTCGGGCTGACCCGCGAGTACGACCCGCAGCGAGGCGGGTTCGGCGGGGCACCGAAGTTCCCGCCGTCCATGGTGATCGAGTTCCTGCTGCGGCACCACGCCCGCACCGGCGCCGAGGGCGCGCTGCAGATGGCGCGGGACACGTGCGAGCGGATGGCGCGCGGCGGGATCTACGACCAGCTCGGCGGGGGCTTCGCGCGGTACTCCGTGGACCGGGACTGGGTGGTGCCGCACTTCGAGAAGATGCTGTACGACAACGCGCTGCTGTGCCGGGTGTACACGCACTTGTGGCGCTCCACGGGGTCGGAACTGGCGCGCCGGGTGGCGCTGGAGACCGCCGACTTCATGGTCCGGGAGCTGCGGACGCCGGAGGGCGGGTTCGCGTCGGCGCTGGACGCCGACAGCGACGACGGCAGCGGGAAGCACGTCGAGGGTGCCTACTACGTGTGGACGGCCGCGCAGCTGCGCGAGGTCCTCGGCGAGGAGGACGCGGAACTCGCCGCGCGGTACTTCGGGGTGACCGAGGAGGGCACCTTCGAGGAGGGCGCCTCGGTGCTGCAGCTTCCGCAGCGGGAGGAGGTGTTCGACGCGGGGCGGATCGGCGGCGTCAGGGAGCGGCTGCTCGCGGCGCGCTCCGCGCGGCCCGCCCCCGGCCGGGACGACAAGGTGGTCGCCGCCTGGAACGGCCTGGCGATCGCGGCGCTCGCCGAGGCCGGGGCCTGCTTCGACCGGCCGGACCTGACGGAGGCGGCCGTCGCCGCCGGGGACCTGCTGGTGCGGCTGCACCTCGACGAGCAGGCCCGTATCGCCCGTACCAGCAAGGACGGGCACGTCGGGGCCAACGCGGGGGTGCTGGAGGACTACGCCGATGTCGCCGAGGGCTTCCTGGCGCTCGCGTCGGTGACCGGGGAGGGGGTGTGGCTGGAGTTCGCCGGGCTGTTGGTCGACCATATCCTGGCCCGTTTCACCGACGACGCGTCGGGTGCGCTGTACGACACGGCGTCGGACGCGGAACGGCTGATCCGGCGCCCGCAGGACCCGACCGACAACGCCGCGCCGTCCGGCTGGACGGCCGCGGCGGGCGCGCTGCTGAGCTACGCGGCGCACACCGGCTCCGAGCCCCACCGCCTGGCGGCGGAAAGGGCGTTGGGCGTGGTGAAGACGCTCGGTCCGCGGGTGCCGCGGTTCATCGGGTGGGGGCTTGCGGTGGCCGAGGCGGTGCTGGACGGTCCGCGGGAGATCGCGGTGGTGGGCCCGGCACTCGACGACCCGGCGACCGTCGTCCTGCACCGCACGGCGCTCCGGGGCGCCGCGCCCGGCGCGGTGGTCGCCGTCGGGACCGAGGGGAGCGACGAGTTCCCGCTGCTCGCCGGCCGTCCCCTGGTCGGCGGTGAACCGGCCGCCTATGTCTGCCGTAACTTCACGTGCGACGCACCGACGACCGACTCCGACCGGTTGCGGGCGGCACTGGGCAACTGAACGGGCCTGCCAGCCAAGCCTGTTGGGCTGCACGGAGGCACCGGGGACCGGTCGCGTCACTGGCTGATTCCGGTCAACTCCGTTATGCCACAGCACTGTTCCGCAACAGGGTCTTTATCGGAAGTGCCCCCACGTTTCACAATTCCCCCTTAATCTCTGCACGGTGACGTGGCGGACGGGGCGCCGCAGGAGTGACGCGCCGTCACGTTGCGGGGGGTTTCGGGATCTGGGGGGATCTGTTTGCTCACGTCTGTATTCATCGCTGTCGTTTCGCTGGCCTTGTTCTGGATGGCCGCGTTCACCTTGTGGTGGCAGATGCACGCCTGGCGTACGCCCGAGGTGCTGGCCTCCACCCGGTTCAGCAGCCCGGACGGCGGCGGGCACCTGTCGTTCTCGCTGTTGCTGCCGGCCCGCCACGAACAGGCGGTGCTCGACCACACCATCCAGCGGCTGCTCGAGTCGAGCCACACCGACTTCGAGATCATCGTGATCGTCGGCCACGACGATCCCCCGACCACCGCCGTCGCCGAGGCGGCGGCCCGCCGGGACCCACGGGTCCGGGTGGTCGTCGACACCCACGAGAAGAAGAACAAACCGAAGGCCATGAACACGGCGCTGCCGCACTGCCGCGGCGACGTCGTCGGGGTCTTCGACGCCGAGGACCAGGTCCACCCGGAACTCCTCGCCCACGTCGACCACGCCTTCCGGTCCACCGGGGCCGACGTGGTCCAGGGCGGGGTGCAGCTGATCAACTTCCACTCCAGCTGGTACAGCCTGCGCAACTGCCTGGAGTACTTCTTCTGGTTCCGCTCGCGGCTCCACCTGCACGCGCAGAAGGGATTCATACCGCTCGGGGGCAACACGGTCTTCGTCCGCACCGACGTCCTGCGGGAAGCGGACGGCTGGGATCCCGACTGCCTCGCCGAGGACTGCGATCTGGGCGTCCGGCTCTCCAGCGTCGGCAGACAGGTAGTCGTCGCCTACGACTCCGACATGGTGACCCGCGAGGAGACCCCGGGCTCGCTGATGTCGCTGCTGAAACAGCGCACCCGCTGGAACCAGGGCTTCCTGCAGGTGTACCGGAAGAAGGACTGGAAGCAACTGCCCACGTTCGGGCAGCGGATGCTCGCCCGCTACACGCTGATGACGCCTTTCCTGCAGGCGTTCACCGGCCTGATCATCCCGCTGAACGTGGCGGTCGCGATCTTCCTCGACGTGCCCGTCTCCCTCGCCTTCCTCACCTTCCTGCCGGCCGTCACCGCCCTCGTCACCTTCGTCTTCGAGGTGGTCGGGCTGCACGACTTCGGCAGGCAGTACGGGCTGCGCGTCCGGTTCGTCCACTACCTCAAGCTCATCGTGGGCGGCCCGTTCTACCAGGTGCTCCTCGCCGGTGCCGCGGTCCGCGCGGTGTGGCGCGAGCAGCGCGGCCGCAACGACTGGGAGCTGACCACGCACGTCGGCGCGCACATCGACGCGCCCACGGCCGCACGGGACGCCTCCGCCGTGACCCGTGGCACCGCGACCGCGACCCGAGAGGACGTCCCCGCGTGACCTCCACCCTTCCCGCGGTGACCGGCCCCAAGGTCCCCGCGCAGCGCCGACCCGTGCCCACCACCGCTCCGGCCGGCCGGACACGGCCGCCGGGCCGGCTCCGCTCCTCCCGCTCCGACCTCCTCCTCTGCGGTGGCCTCCTGGTCGCGATCCTCGTCGTCCAGGGCTGGAACATCGCCGACTACCCGACCCTCAGCGACGACGAGGGCACCTACCTCGCCCAGGCCTGGGCCGTCCAGGAGGGCCGGGGCCTCGCCCACTACACCTACTGGTACGACCACCCGCCGCTCGGCTGGATCCAGCTCGCCGTCCTGACCTGGATACCGGCGATGATCAGCCCCGAGTCGATGACCGTCGGCACCATGCGCGGCGTGATGCTGCTGATCAGCGGCATCAGCGCGGTCCTGGTCTACGTCCTCGGGCGCCGCCTCTCCCTGCCCCGCTGGGCGGCGGCGCTCGGCATGGTGATCTTCGGCCTCTCCCCGCTGTCCGTCGTCCTGCAGCGCGAGATCTTCCTCGACAACCTCGCGGTGATGTGGACGCTGCTCGCCTTCACCCTCGCCGCCTCCCCGAGCCGCCACCTGTGGCACCACTTCGGCGCGGGCATCGCCGCCGCCGTCGGCGTCCTCACCAAGGAGACGATGCTCGTCGTCCTGCCCGCCCTGTTCGTCACCGCCTGGCGCCACAGCCACAGGGACACCCGCAAGTTCGCGCTGACCGGCGCCGTCACGGCCTGCGCGCTGATCGGTTTCTCCTACCCGCTGTTCGCCCTGCTCAAGGGCGAGCTGTTCCCGGGCAGCGGACACGTCTCCCTGTGGGACGGCGTCGCGTACCAGATGACCCGGCCGGGTTCCGGCTTCATCCTCGACGAGGGCTCCGGCTCCTGGGGGGTGCTCCAGTCCTGGCTGTACTACGACCGCATCCTGCCCCTCGGCGGCCTCGCGGGCGCCCTGCTGCTGATCGTCACCTGGCGCTGGTCGGTCACCGCCCGCGCCCTGGCCGGCCCGGCCCTCACCGTGGCGATCCTGGCCGCGCTGGCCCTGCGCCCGGACGGCTATCTGCCGGCCATGTACATCATCCAGGCGCTGCCCTTCCTCGCCCTCGTCCTGGCCGGCGGGGCCGCCAGTGTCGCCCACGCCGTGCTGCGGCGACGGCGCTCCGCGACCGAGGGACGGCCGCTGACCTACGCCCGGTACACCCTCGCCGGTGTCCTCGCCCTCGCCGCCACGGCCTACGTCGTACCCCGCTGGTACGACGGCGCCCGCACCGCCGTCACCACCGAGGCCAACGCGCCCTACGAGGCGGCCTCGACGTGGATGGCCACCGAGGTGGTGGACCCGGCGGGCACCCGGGTGCTGGTCGACGACGCCATGTGGCTGGACCTGGTGCACGCCGGGTACCGGCCCGGCCCCGGCGTCATCTGGTTCTACAAGGCCGACCTCGACCCCGCGGTGACCGACACCCTGCCCAACGGCTGGCGGGACATCGACTACGTGGTCGCCTCACCGACGGTACGGCGCGACGCGAAGGACCTGCCCAACGTCAGGCAGGCCGTCGAGCACTCGAAACCGGTCGCCGTGTTCGGCACCGGTGCCGACCGTATCGAGATCCGCCAGGTCGAGACCGCCGGAGGCACCCGATGAGCCAGGAGTCCATCGTCCCCGGCGAGCTGGGCGACCCCACGCTCGACCCGGTTCAGGTACCTGAGCCCGGCGCCGTCACCATCGTCGTGCCCACCTTCAACGAGTCCGCCAACGTACGGCGGTTGCTGCACCAGATCACCGAATCGGTGCCCGCCCGGCTGCCCTGCGAGGTCGTCTTCGTGGACGACTCCACCGACGACACCCCCGACGTCGTCCGGGAGGCGGCCCGGGACTGCCCCTTCCCGGTCACCGTCCTGCACCGCGAGGAAGCCGTCGGCGGGCTCGGCGGGGCCGTCGTCGAGGGCATCAGGGCCGCCTCGTCCGACTGGGTCGTCGTCATGGACGGCGACTGCCAGCACCCGCCGTCCCTCGTCCCGGAGCTGGTGGCGACGGGGGAGCGGGCGAACGCCGGGCTCGTCGTCGCTTCCCGGTACATCAAGGGAGGCAGCCGGGCCGGGCTCGCCGGCAGCTACCGGGTGGCCGTCTCACGCGGGGCGACCTGGCTGACCAAGGCCCTCTTCCCGCGCCGGCTGCACGGCATCAGCGACCCCATGAGCGGTTTCTTCGCCATCCGCCGCGGCGCCGTCACCGCCGACGCCCTCAAGCCTCTCGGGTACAAGATCCTCCTCGAACTCGCCGTCCGCAGCCGACCCCGTACGGTCACCGAGGTGCCGTTCGTCTTCCAGGACCGGTTCGCCGGGGAGTCCAAGTCGTCCGCGCAGGAGGGGATGCGCTTCCTGCGGCACCTCGCCGGGCTGCGCACGCGGTCCCCCCTCGCCCGCATGGTCGTCTTCGGGCTGATCGGGCTCACCGGCTTCGTACCCAACCTCGTCGCGCTGTCGGCGCTGACCGAGGCCGGGCTGCACTATCTGCCCGCCGAGATCGTCGCCAACCAGTTCGGCGTGGCCTGGAACTTCCTGCTGATCGAGAGACTGCTGTTCCGCGAGCGGCGGCGGCACCGGCACTGGGCCGACCGCACCGCGCGGTTCGCGCTGCTCGCCAACGCCGACCTGGTGCTGCGCCTGCCGCTGATCGCGCTGCTGGTCGGCCGGTTCGGCATGGCGGCACTGCCCGCCACCGCGCTGGCACTCGTGATCACCTTCGTCCTGCGCTTCGTGGGAACCGAGGCGCTGGTGTACCTCCCGAGCAGGAGCCGTACGGCAAGGAGCACCGCATGAGAACACCCGGAAAACCGCCGGCGTCCAGACGCACCACGGCCCTGCTGGCCGTCGGTGCCCTCACCACCGGCCTCCTCCTCACCGCCCCGCAACCCGCCTCCGCCGCCAACCTCATCAAGAACCCGGGCTTCGAGACCGCCGGCACCGGCGACATGCCGTACTGCTGGGAGAAGTCCGGCTGGGGCGACAACGACTTCACGTTCACCACCACCGCCGACGCGCACACCGGCGACAAGGCGATGAAGGTCGAGCTGACCCGCCGCGTCGACGGCGACCGCAAGGCCCTGATCACCGAGTCCGCCGACTGCGCGCCCGTGGTGACGCCGGGCAAGCAGTACGACCTCGGGCTCTGGTACAGGACGACCACCCCGGACGCGGCCGTCACCCTGTTCCGGCACGACTCCACGGCCGGCTGGCAGTACTGGACCGACCTCAAGACCCTCGACCTGCAGGCCGACTGGACCGAGGCCACCGTCCGCACCCCCGAGGTCCCGGCCGGCACCGACCGCATCTCCTGGGGCGTGTCCGTCTACGGCACCGGCTCCGCCACCACGGACGACTACACGATGGAACAGGTCGCCGAGCCGGTCCCGGAACCGGGCTGCACGGGCACCGCCCAGGAGTGCGCCGACGGCAGCTGGGAGGTCCTGCCCGCGCAGAACCCGGTGCGCTCCATGCACTCCGTGGTCCTGCACAACGGCAAGGTGCTGCTGATCGCCGGCTCCGGCAACGACCCGGAGCGGTTCGAAGCGGGCACCTTCACCAGCGCCGTCTACGACCCGGAGGACGGCACCTACAAGGTCGTCCCGACCCCGGACGACATGTTCTGCGCCGGGCACGTCCAGCTCAAGGACGGCCGGGTCCTGGTCATGAGCGGCAACAAGGGCTATCCGTCCGCCGACGGAACGATCGGCTACCAGGGCTACAAGGACTCGTACGTCTTCGACCCGGAGACCGAGTCGTACACGAAGACCAACGACATGAACGACGGCCACTGGTACCCGTCGGCGACGATCCTCGGCAACGGTGACGTGATCAGTTTCGGCGGTCTGCGCGAGGACTCCACCGGCTCGGTCACCGCCGAGCGGTGGTCGGACGCCGAGCAGCGGTGGCTGCCCACCTGGAAGGTCAACCAGACCTGGTCGTACTGGGGCCTGTACCCGTCGATGATCCTCATGCAGGACGGCCGCCTCTTCTACTCCGGCAGCCACGTCTTCGGCAACAACATCCCGGGCACCGGATCCGCGATCTACGACTACGACGCCAACACCATCACCCAGACCCCGGGCCTGCGGAACAAGGACGAGCGGGACCAGTCGACGAGCGTGCTGCTGCCCCCGGCGCAGGACCAGAAGGTCCTCACCCTCGGCGGCGGCAACATCGACTCCAACCCGGACGCGAACCGGCTCACCGACATCATCGACCTCAAGCAGCCGGACCCGACCTACGTGGCCGGCCCGCCGATCCCGCAGGGCACCGTCGACCACGGCAACGGTCCGGTGCCGCAGACCGGCGACCAGGGCAAGATGTACCTCTCCGCCGTCCTGCTGCCCGACGGCAAGGTGCTGGAGACCGGTGGCGCGCTGCACAACCGGGCCGACCCGGTGTTCGAGACGTCGGTCTTCGACCCGGCCTCGGAGACCTTCGACCCGGTGGCCGTCGACCCGGAGGCGCGCGGCTACCACTCCTCGGCGTTCCTGCTGCCCGACGGCCGTGTGATGACCACCGGCGACAACCCGGGCAACGGCTCCTGGAACCACAACGTGTCGGTCTACAGCCCGCCCTACCTCTTCAAGGGGGAGCGGCCGGTGATCACCTCGGTCATCGACACCGAGTGGAACTACGGCGACACCCAGCGGATCACCGTCGACCGGCCCATCGCCAAGGCCGAGCTGATCCGCCCGGCCGCCGTGACCCACTCCTCGGACCCGAACCAGCGGTTCGTGGACCTGCCGCTGTCCGTCGACGGCAACACGGTCGACCTGAACGTGACGAGCAACCCCAACCTGGCCCCGCCCGGCTGGTACATGCTCTTCGCGGTCGACGCGGCCGGCGTTCCCTCGGTGGCGAAGTGGGTGCACCTCCAGGGCCCGGCGGCTCTCACTGCCCAGGACGCCTCCGCCCACGTCCACGACTTCGCCGAGGCCCCGGCGGGCAAGGTGACCAAGGCAGGCAAGAAGCGCACGTCACAGCCGGTCGCCCCGACCGTCTCGGGCTGCGACCGCCACTACGGCTCCGCCAACGTCTGCGTGCCGACGGCCTTCCCGGCGGACGTGAAGCCGACCACGTTCGCCCGCTGCATGTGGCTGAAGGACCACGACTACGGCCGCCTGAAGGTCAACGGCAAGGACGACCCGCTGAAGCTGGACAGAAACCGCGACGGCATCGCCTGCGGCGCGAAGGATCTCAGAATGCGCTGACAGCGCCCCGCCAGGGGCGCGGGGAACTGCGCGACCAGCCACAAACGGCCCGCAGTTCCCCACTGCGCTTACCTCCCACGGCGCTCCCTCCCACGGCGCTCCCTCCCACGGCGCTTCCCAGCGGAGCGACCCCTCACCCCCGTGAGGAGCGCGAAGCGACCGCCCGCTCCACGATGGCGACCAGTTGCTCGTGGTGCGCGCCCTTCCAGTACGCCCGCCCGCAGTCGGAACACTGCGCGAACACGTCGTAGTTACGGTGCGTGCCCCCCTGCAACTGGTCGGCGATCTCCTCCTTGGTGGCCCGGCGCAGCAGCCCGTTGCAGGAGGTGCACCGGGTCCACGGGCGCAGCTCGGGATCGAACCGGTCCAGCACGTACGTCAGTTGCTCCTCCGGCCGCGTGCTGTAGACGAACGCCCCCGCCCACAGCTCCCGCCGCCGCAGCAGCCCCCGGTCGCGGCTGAGCATGACCCGCTTCTCCGCCGCCGACCGCGCGGCCAGCGCCGGATCGCCGATGTCGGTCGACTCGTACGCCGTGTCCACGCCGAGCAGCCGCAGCCGCCGCGCCAGCGTGCCGAGGTGTACGTCGAGCAGGAACCGCAGCGGCGCGCCCGGCACCCGCTGCGGATGCCCGACCGCCCGCACGGTCACCGACTCGCCCGCGGCCGGAACATGGCCGGCCGGTACCTCGTGGCCGTCCACGAGCAGCGTGCCCACCTCGGTCAGCGGGACGCCGAGGGACTCGACGACGTGGCCGAGGCTGGAGACGCCGTCGGTGGTGGTCTTCGTGGCGCCCGTGGGCCGCGCCTGGGGGACGAAGAGCAGCAGTTCGGGATCGAACTCGACGTGGATCTCGGGACCGTTCACCCGGCCAAGGATGTCATGTCCGGGGTGTGCCGCCTCAGGATCTCGCGGGGGGCGGCACGTGCGCGAGGACGTCGAGGGCCCGGTCTACGAGGCCGGTGAGGTCGTCCTCCGGCAGGCTGTCGGTGCCGTGCGCGCATGAAGAAGGCCGCGGCGCCGAAGCCGCGGCCGGTGGTGCGCCCGGCGCCTCTCAGGCGTGCTGGTACGCCACCAGGGAGATCCCCACGTAATGGGCGATGAAGGCGGCCAGGGTGAACGAGTGGAACACCTCGTGGAAGCCGAACCAGCGCGGGGACGGGTTGGGCTTCTTGATGCCGTAGACGACCCCGCCCGCGCTGTAGAGCACGCCGCCGGTGATGACCAGCACCAGGACGGCGATGCCGCCGGTGCGCATGAAGTCCGGGAGGAAGAAGACGGCCGCCCAGCCCATCGCGATGTAGCAGGGCGTGTAGAGCCAGCGGGGCGCGCCGACCCAGAAGACCCGGAAGGCGATGCCGGCGGCCGCCGCCGCCCAGATGCCCCACAGCAGCCACTGCCCCGTGGAGTGCGGCAGCAGCAGGATGGTCAGCGGCGTGTAGGTCCCCGCGATGATCAGGAAGATGTTGGCGTGGTCGAGGCGGCGCAGCACCCTGTCCATGCGGGGGCTCCAGTCGCCCCGGTGGTACAGCGCGCTCACGCCGAACAGCAGGCAGGCGGTGAGGGCGTAGACCCCGCAGGCGAGGCGCCCCCGGGTCGACTCGGCGAAGGCGGTGAGCACCAGGCCGGCGACCAGCACGGCGGGGAACATGCCGAGGTGCAGCCAGCCGCGCAGCTTGGGCTTGACGGGATGGGGCAGGGAGGTCGCCACCGGTCCGGGGCCGTCGGCCGGCGGGTTCGCGGAGGCGTCGGGGGCGAACGCAGTCATGTCTCGCATCGTACCTACGGGCCCGTAAGTTACGCGTCGTGATGGCGTATTGACCTTCCGGAGTGGCCATCATCTCACGCCACCACGCGGAAATGTCACGCAAAGAAATCGTCAGGTCTACTCAACGTGCGCGTAAAGCCACAGGAAAGACCGTGGTCAGCGTCACGTTGCTCACCTGTGCGGCCCTCTGGACAGATGGGCGCTCTCGTCGGATGATCAAATGAGTGCGGTCGACACCGGATGAGCGCCAAAGATCACCGTCTGAAGCATCCGGGTCGCAGCCCCCACGGGGCCTCCAACAAAAAATCCCTCATTTAGGAGCAAACGTGGCGCGCGACATCGCGGAACCCGGCGTCCCCACCACCCACCAGGGACTGATCTCCTGGGTCAACGACATCGCAGACCTGACGCAGCCGGACAACGTGGTCTGGTGCGACGGCTCAGAGGCCGAGTACGAGCGCCTGTGCGAGGAACTCGTCGCCAAGGGCACCTTCAGGAAGCTCGACCCGATCAAGCGCCCGAACTCCTACTACGCGGCCTCCGACCCCACCGACGTGGCCCGCGTCGAGGACCGGACCTTCATCTGCTCCGAGAAGGAGGAGGACGCCGGCCCGACCAACCACTGGAAGGCCCCCGCCGAGATGCGGGACATCTTCCAGGGCGAGAAGGGCGTCTTCCGCGGCTCGATGAGGGGCCGCACCATGTACGTCGTGCCCTTCTGCATGGGCCCCGTCGGCTCGCCGCTGTCCGCCATCGGCGTCGAGATCACCGACTCCGCGTACGTCGCCGTCTCCATGCGCACCATGACCCGCATGGGCCGGCCGGTCCTGGACGAGCTCGGCTCCGACGGCTTCTTCGTCAAGGCCGTCCACTCCGTCGGCGCCCCGCTGGAGCCCGGCCAGGAGGACGTCCCCTGGCCCTGCAACGGGACCAAGTACATCTCCCACTTCCCCGAGGACCGCGAGATCTGGTCCTTCGGCTCCGGCTACGGCGGCAACGCCCTGCTCGGCAAGAAGTGCTACGCCCTGCGCATCGCCTCCGTCATGGCCCGCGACGAGGGCTGGCTCGCCGAGCACATGCTCATCCTCAAGCTCACCCCGCCGCACGGCGAGTCCAAGTACGTCGCCGCCGCCTTCCCGTCCGCCTGCGGCAAGACCAACCTCGCCATGCTGGAGCCCACGATCTCCGGCTGGACGGTGGAGACGATCGGCGACGACATCGCCTGGATGCGCTTCGGCGAGGACGGCCGCCTCTACGCCATCAACCCCGAGGCCGGCTTCTTCGGCGTCGCGCCCGGCACCGGCGAGCACACCAACGCCAACGCCATGAAGACCCTGTGGGGCAACTCCGTCTTCACCAACGTCGCGCTCACCGACGACGGCGACGTCTGGTGGGAGGGCATGACCGAGGAGACCCCGGCCCACCTCACGGACTGGAAGGGCAACGACTGGACCCCCGAGTCCGGCACCCCGGCCGCCCACCCCAACGCCCGCTTCACCACCCCCGCCGCGCAGTGCCCGATCATCGCGCCGGAGTGGGAGGACCCCAAGGGCGTGCCGATCTCCGCGATCCTCTTCGGCGGACGCCGCGCCAGCGCCGTACCGCTGGTGACGGAGTCCTTCGACTGGAACCACGGCGTCTTCCTCGGCGCCAACGTGGCCTCCGAGAAGACCGCCGCCGCCGAGGGCAAGGTCGGCGAGCTGCGCCGCGACCCCTTCGCCATGCTGCCGTTCTGCGGCTACAACATGGGCGACTACATGGCGCACTGGATCGACGTGGCCAAGGACAAGGACCAGTCCAAGCTGCCGAAGATCTACTACGTCAACTGGTTCCGCAAGAACGACGACGGCAAGTTCGTCTGGCCCGGCTTCGGCGAGAACTCCCGCGTCCTGAAGTGGATCGTGGAGCGCCTGGACGGCACGGCGGAGGGCGTCGAGACCCCGATCGGCGTCCTCCCGGCCAAGGCCGCCCTGGACACCGAAGGACTGGACCTGTCCGACGCCGACCTGGACTTCCTGCTCACCGTCGACAAGGACGTGTGGCGCGAGGAGGCCGCCCTGGTCCCCGACCACCTGAACACCTTCGGCGACCACACGCCCAAGGAACTGTGGGACCAGTACCACGCGCTGGTGAAGCGCCTGGGCTGACCGCCCGCAAGGACCCCGCGGCCGGCCGGGATGAGGATGCCCTGACCAGCGATCGTCACGATCCGGCCGGCCGCGGAACACACCGGCGAGGCCCGCACAACGGCGTGCGGGCTCCTGGGCCTGCCGTCGTCCCCTCCGCCCGCCCCGGCGCAGGGGACGACGGCAGGCCCTCGCCATGCCGTGCTCCGTCCCGTTCTCGGCGTGTGCATGCCCCGCGTGTCCCCCTTGCTCTTCGATCTTCACGGCTGTTCCATGTCCTTCACGGGTGTCTCACCTGTCGCGTGAGACCTCAACACAGCCTGTGGGGGGCACAGTTGAATACAGCACACCGTCCCGGACGCCTCGCGGTCACCGTTCTCACCGCCGCGCTCGCCGGGACCGGACTCACCGTCGCCGCCGCGCCCGCGGCGCACGCGGCGGCCTCCGACGCCGTCATCAAGCTGCCGATGTCCTCGTTCTCGGCACTGGCCGTCGACAACGTCCACCGGCAGGTCTTCGTCGCCGACAGCGCCACCGGCTACGCCTACAACTCCGGCACCGTCGCCGTCTACAGCTTCGCCGGTGAGCGGCTCACCACGATCATCACCAACCAGAAGCACGTCTCCGGCCTGGCGGTCAGCGACGACGGCAGCAAGGTGTACGTCGGGACGCGCGACCGCATCGACGCCATCGACACCACCACCTACCAGCAGACCCCCGTCGCCAGCACCTACACCGACACGTGCGGCCGCGACCTCGCCCTCTCCGGCGGCCAGTTGTACGTCACGACGCCGTACGCGCAGTACGCCGGGGAGTGCGCCACCTCCAGCACCTACGTGGACGCCGTCGTCGACGGGGCCTATCAGCGCACCGGCTGGAACGACTCCGGAGACCTCCAGCTCGAGTCCGGCCCCGGCAACAGGATGCTCATGGGCCAGCCGCGCAACGCGAGCGCGCCCAACCCCTTCGTCACGGTGTTCGACACCAGCGGCGACAGCCTCGTCCGCAATGCCGCGCGCCGCTTCGCCGACAGCGAGGGCAAGGGCGCCCTGGACTTCAAGGACATGGCGTTCTCCGCGGACGGCACCAAGGTCGCCGTGGCCGACGCGGCCTTCGGCACGCGGCTGCTGAACGCCGACGACCTGTCCGACGCGCCGGCCGGCTACCAGGCGCTGCCGTCCGGGGCCACCGCCAGCGCGGTCGCCTTCAGCGGCGACGGCAAGTACATCGCGCGCGGCGCCTCGGCCACCGGCTCGACCCCGGACCTGCTGGTGCAGCCCGCCGATCCGGCCGACTCCACGCCGCCGCTGGAGTTCGTCTTCGAAGGCAGCCTCGACGGCGACCGGGTCGTCCCGCGCGGCATGGAGTGGTCGGCCGACGGCTCCCGCCTCTTCGCGGTCACGGCGAGCACCGGCGGCGGCCAGTACTGGCTGCACATCGTCCAGCCCCCGGCCGTCCAGTACGACGTCCGCCTCGACGGGACGCTGACGCACAGCCCCGCCCAGGCCGTGGCGGGCGAGCCGCTGTCGGTGCGGGGCCGGCTGGAGTACGACGGACCGGCGCCCGCCGAGCCGATGAAGGTCACGGCGACCCGCACGGACGCGGGCGGCACCCATGACCTGGGCACCTTCACCGTCAAGGAGGACGGCTCCTACACCGTCCTCGACGAGCCCGGCCTGGTCGGCGACGCCACCTACACCGTCTCCTACCTCGGCGACCTCACCCACCGCCCCGCCACCGACGTCACCCACACCGTGTCCGTCGGCAAGGCCGCCAGCTCGATCGCGCTGACCGCCCCGGCGGAGGCCTCGATGAGCACCGGCGTCGAGATCACCGGCACCTTCACCGCCCAGGGCAAGGCGCTGCCGGACCGGGCGGTGCTGAAGGTCGAGCGCACCGACCGGCTCGGCACCGGCACCCTGTCGTCGGTGACGGTCGCCGCGGACGGCACCTTCACCGTCAACGACATCCCGCGCACCCGGCGGGAGACCACCTACCGGGTGAGCTGGCAGGGTGACGACCTGCACGAGGGCGCGACGGCGTCGGCGACGGTGTACGTCACCCGCTGACCCGTCGCGGGACCTCCCGCCCCAGCGCGGGCGTAACCGATCGCCCCCGGCCTCGTTCTTAGGGATGTACTTCTAAGAGGCACGTCTCTAAGAACGGGGAGGTGCCGTGGTCCGCCACACAGCACGCCATCTGCCGAGACCGCCGGACATGTTCGACCGGGAGTGGGAGTGGAGTGAGCTGACCGCCTTCGCGACCAGCGAGGGCACCGGGCCCCGGCTCGGCGTCGTGTCGGGCCGTCGTCGGCAGGGCAAGAGTTTCCTGCTCCAGGCGCTCGCGGACGCCACTGACGGCTTCTACTACGCGGCGGTCGAGGCATCGGCCACCGAGTCCCTGCACCTGCTGGGCGAGGCGGTCGCACGCTTCACCGGTGCCGCCGTCCCGCCGAGGCCGGCGAACTGGGACCAGGCCCTTGAGCTGCTCTTCGGGCTCGCGGCGGACCGGCCGTTGCCCGTGGTGATCGACGAGTTCCCCTACCTCGTGCGGAACGCCCCCGCCCTCCCGTCCCAGTTGCAGGCCGCCCTCGGGGTGCGCTCAGAGCGCCACCGAAGGGAACGGCCCCGGATCCTGCTGTGCGGCAGCGCGATGGCCTTCATGGGCGGACTGCTCTCCGGGGCCTCCCCGCTCTACGGCCGGGCAGGCCTCGATCTCACGGTCCACTCCCTCGGCTTCCGCGAGGCCGCCGAGTTCTGGGGCATCGAGGACCCGCGGCTCGCGGTGCTCGTCCACGCGATCGTCGGCGGTACCCCCGCGTACCGAAGGGAGTTCGTCGACGACGACGTCCCGGACGGGCCCGACGACTTCGACGCCTGGGTCTGCCGGACCGTACTCAACCCGGCCCGGCCCATCCACGGTGAGGCACCGTATCTCCTGGCCGCGGAGCCGGACCTGCGCAACCGGTCCCTGTACCATTCGGTGCTCGCCGCGGTGGCGGGCGGCAACCGCACCAGTGGCGGCATCGCGAGCGCGGTAGGGCGCAAGGCCACGGACATCTCGCTGCCGTTGTCCGTCCTGAGGAACTGCGGTCTGCTCACCGCCGAGCCCGACGCCTTCCGCGCCAACCGCACCACCTACCACGTCGCGGAGCCGCTGATCACCTTCCACCATGCCGTCATCCGCCCCGAGACGGCCCTGCTCAGTCGCCGCCGAGGCGCGGCCAGGATGTGGGAACACAGCCGGCCCACGTTCCTCAGCAAGGTCGTCGGCCCGCACTTCGAGCGGCTGTGCCGTGAGTGGGTGGAGTGGCACGCGGACCCCGCGACCTTCGGGGGCATGCCGATCCAGGTCGCCTCCGGGACCGTCGCCGACCCGGTGAACCGGACCTCCCTCGAGGCCGAGGTCGTGGTGCACGGAGCGATCGGCCAGGACCAGCGCATCCTGCTGTCCGTCGGCGAAGCCAAGTGGCACAAGGTCATGCACCTCGGACACCTCCAACGCCTGCGCCGCATGCTGGGGTTGCTGGAGGCGCGAGGCGTGGACACCACCCATGCCCGACCCGCCTGCTACAGCGGGGCCGGATTCGATTCCGAACTGCGGGCGGCCGAGGAGCGGGGAGAGGTGGTCCTCGTCGACCTGCGCCGGCTGTACCACGGTTCCTGAGGACCAGGGCGCGCCGGCTCGGATCGGGCGGCGGCGTGGCGGGCACGGTCCAGCACGGCAGAGGACGGACCGGTACCGCGCCCCCCCGGTGCGAGGGGCGCGGTGCTTCGTTCCGGCGGACGTGCGGCCGGGTGCTCCGGTGGCGTCAGGTGAGGTGCCGGGTGAAGAACCGTACGCTGCTGTCCAGTTCGTGGGCCGGGATGTCGGCGTGTGCGCCGGGGTTGGCGTGCAGGGTCTTCTCGGCCGAGGCGAAGGCGTCGAACAGGGCCAGGCTCTGGGAGCGCGGGACCCGTTCGTCGTCCCACTGGACCAGGAACTCCACCGGCACGGTGATCCGCGCGGCGGCCTCGGCCGTGGCGAGTGCCCCGCCCAGGCCCAGCACCGCCGCCCGCACCCGCGGTTCGTCGGCGACGAAGGGGACGCCGAGCCCGCAGCCCAGCGACACGCCCCAGTAGCCCACCGGGCCGGGGCCGACGTGGTCGGCCTCCTGGACGGCGTCCAGGACCGCCCGCCACTCCGGGACGGTCCGGCGGGCGACGAGTGCCTGGAACTCGGCGATCAGCGGCGCCAGTTCCTCACCGGCCGCCACGCGGGCCTGGTTCTCGGTGGCGATCCGGTCCAGCCCTTCGTCCTTCGGCCGGTCGCCGTGGGCGGGCACATCGACCGCCACCACCGCGAAACCGCAGTCGGCCACGAAGCGGCGGGCGCGGAACAGGACGCCGGGGGCCTTCTTGTGCTGGCCGCCACCGTGCCCGATCAGAATCAGGGGACGCGTACCGGTGGCGCCTTCCGGCGTCCACAGCACACCGGGGATCTCACCGAGGGTGAAGAGCTGTTCGGACACGCCGTCGGACGACGTGCGAGAGGTGAAGCGCATGGCGTTTCGAGCCTTTCGAGATGCCTCTGCGGGCACTCCCTAGGCCGTGCACGGGAGGGAGCCCCGACCTGTCACAGCGTTGATCGGACTCACCTCCTCGGTTCGCGGGAACGCACAGCGACGCCGAATCTAGCAGGCGGGGCCGCCACCAAGACGCCGTTTCCCTTGGCTTGCGTGATGCTGCGGACTGAGTCAGACGGCGTTGTCTCGACAGTGCCGACGGTGAGGTTGAGGAACCCCCGTCCGAACGCATCACCGCCTACGTTGCCGCGCCTTCTGGAGTGGTGGTGCGGGGGGCGGTTACTGACCGGAGGGCGCCGGCACGAGGCCGTCCGCGACCAGCCCGGCAAGGACCGCTTCGCCGAGGGCGTGGACGGCGGACTGAGGGCGGACCATGACGGTGAACTCTTTGATCCGGCCGTCGTCGTCTAAGTGCAGTAGGTCGATGCCGTGGATCTCCTTGCCGCCCACCCTGGCACGGAAGAGCAGCACTGCCGAGGCGGCGGACGAACTGTCGGTGCTGGTCTGCGCGGTGCCGGTGTAGTGGCCGATGTAGCGGAAGTCCTCGAACGTGCGCAGCAGGACTCCGAAGAGGCCCAGCACCATCGGCTTGCCCTCGAAGGGAGTGAACTTCACCGGGCTGTAGAGGCGGATGTCCTCCGTGAACAGGTCGTCCAGTGCCGCGAGGTCACGGCGGTCCACGGCAGCACGGAAGCGGTCGGCAGCGGTCATGGCTTGCTCCCTCTCCATAGTCATGAATAAGACTAGTCACTTTCATGACTATCATGGGTGGGGCGTGGGCGACAGAGGCATGTAAGGAGGCGACCCGATGGCGCTACGGCACGCCGTGCTGGCGGCACTGCTCGAAGGAGAGCTCAGCGGCTACCAGCTGACCAAGGCGTTCGACCTGGGTGTGGCGAACTTCTGGTACGCCCAGCCGCAGCAGCTCTACGCCGAGCTGACCCGCCTGGAGAAGGGCAGGCTCATCGCGGGCCGGGAGGTGATCCAGGAGGCCCGGCCCAACAAGCGCCTGTTCCGTCTGACCGACGCCGGGCTGGCGGAGCTGGAGGAGTTCACGGCCGCAGCGGCGAAGCCCTCCTTCATCCGCGACGACCTGCTCGTCAAGGTCCAGGCCGCCGACCACGTCGACTCCGAGGCCCTGATCGCTCAGCTCTCCGAACGCGCCGCCTTCGCCCGGGCCAAGATCGACCTCTTCGGCAAGATGCTGCGCAGCATGCGCGGCGACCATACGGAGGAGGAGTTTCTGCGCCACGGCCACCGCATCGGCCCGTACCTGACCTGCCTGCGCGGCCTGGCCTTCGAAGAGGGCAACCGCGACTGGTGCGAACACACCATCGCGGTCCTGCGGGAGAGGCAGAAGGCCCATGTCCAGCACTGACGCGGCATACGCTCGTTACGTCGCCCTGGGCGACAGTCAGACCGAAGGCCTGGGCGACGGCGACGACACCACCGGCCTGCGCGGCTTCGCCGACCGCCTCGCCGAACACCTCGCCCGCCACAACCCCAGCCTCGTCTACGCCAACCTGGCCGTACGAGGCCGCCTCGCCGCGCAGATCCACGCCGAACAGCTCGCGCCCGCCCTGGCCTTGCGCCCCGACCTGGCCACCGTCGTCGCCGGCGTCAACGACCTGCTACGACCCCGCTTCGACGCCGACGAGGTCGGCGGACACCTGGAAGCCATGTTCGCCGCGCTCACCGCCGGGGGCACCCACGTCGCCACCCTGACCTTCCCCGACCTCGCCGGCATCACCCCACTCGCACGCCCGCTTGCCCCACGCGTCATCGCCCTCAACCACCGCATCCGCGAAGCCGCCCGCCACCACGGCGTCACCATCGCCGAAACCGCCCACCACCCCGTCGTCACCGACCCCCGCCTGTGGAGCCCCGACCGCCTCCACGCCAGCCCCCTCGGCCACCAGCGCATCGCTGCCGCCCTCGCCCACGCTCTCCACCTCCCCGGTGCCGACGACACCTGGACCCACCCCCTGCCCGCGCCGGCGACGCCCACGCCCACCGGATGGCGTGCAGCCACCGACGAACTTCGATGGGCCGCGACCTTCCTCCGCCCCTGGCTCGCCCGGCGTCTCCGCGGCGGTTCCTCCGGCGACGGCCACACCGCCAAGCGTCCGTACCTCACCGCGGTAGGCATGCCGAGCCGTCCCGCGCTGCGGCCTTACGGTGAGCAGGTCTGAGGAAGTCCGCGAGCAGGGTGGGGATTCAGGTGCCGGCGCGGTGGGACTGGGAGCTGATGCCCCTGGAAGGTGTCGGTCCGCTGTGTTTCGGCATGCCTGTCACCGAGGTCGCCGCAGTGCTGTCGGGCATGACCGAGCTGCGTCGGTTCCAGGCCGACCCCTTTGCGGAGATCCTCGGCGTGGAGTTCGGCAGGGGACGTGCGAAGCCTGCCGTGTACTCCTACTTCGTCGACGGCCGATTGTTCTGCGTCGCGGTCGACGCGGTCCAAGGCCCTCAGGTGACTCTCTGGGGAAGGGAGTTGACCGCATGTGCCCCTGCCGATCTGGAACGGTTCCTCTTGCACGCTCACTGGTGTGAGGTGCTCGATGTGTCCTACGGCCCGCGGGGGAATCCTGGAGTCAATGAACTCGGTCTGGTGGTGCGAGTGCAGGAGGTCGCCGGCGGCGTGGTGACCCGGCCGGTCATGGTGGGCCGGACCTGGGCCGACCGGTGCACCGATGACTGGGAAGGCGCGATCCCGGAGTGTGAATGGGTGGGCCGCCTGTGGCCCCATCCAGGTGGAACGGCGTCCTGGCCCCCGCCCGGTCACAAGACGCACTGGGCCGGCTGGCAACCCCCCTTCTGAGCGTTGTCCCGTCATTGATCACGGTCGTGCCCACTGACCTGCCTGCTCGGTTCAGCCGGTGAGGGTGAGATCTCGATCGCCCGGACGGCTTCCGCGTGAGATCCTCCGCCCGTGGCCACGGAGACCGAGGTGGGAGAGCTGTTGCACCAGCGCGGCTGGCGGACGGCATGCACGGTCACCGAAAGGGTGAACGCGTGGGCCGCCCTGGTGAGCGTCATCGAGCGCGGCTACGGCGACGACATCTACGAGTACACCAACGACCTCTACTGCCGGAACTGGCTGCACGAGGCATGGCTCCTGCTGGACGAACACATCGTCCAGCTCTGGACCCCGCGGATCAGAGCTCTGGACGACCGATACAGGGCCGCGACCGTCGACGACGACGGCCAAGCGCTCGACCAGTTCCACCGACTGCCCGGCCCCGACCTGTGGTGGTGGCGGCGACACCCGCGCATCCTCACCGGAGACCTCGGGCGTTCGCTTCGCTCGGCCGGTGCCATCGGCACCGACCCTGACGCAGCATGACCCTCAGCCGCACGGGGTTACGGGACTCCTAGGGCAGGAATTCCCAGAACGGCCCGTCAGGCGCCCGGTTCCGCACGCACAACGTGACGTCCCGCCCCTTGAGATAGTCCAGCAGCCACTCACCGAACGTCATCTCGTACAGGGTCCAGGCCGGACTGTCGAACTCCTGGACCACGACGCGCCAGGGCGACGAAGGGCCCTCGGGAACGCACAGGAAGACCGCCTCACCCGTCACGGCCGTCGCCACCGGTATCAGCTCCCCGGGACCACCCCCCACCGGACCGGGCAGGAACTCCGCCATGTCCTCCTCCCGCCAGAGTTCGAGGTCGTCCCTGACGTTGTCGCTCAGACTGTGCAGCAGGTGCGGCGCGGGGTGCTGCAGATACAACTGCCCGTTGATCTGGACCGACCCGTAGGCGTCCACGATCTCCCGGAAGTCCGAGGGGAATGCGACACCGAGCTCCCGCTCCAGGTCCTCCCACGGAGCCGGATCGTCCCAGTTGAACTGGGGCTCACCCAGTAGGCGACGGATGTCGGAAAGGGTCACCGCAACGGGATTCCTCACGTGGTTGTCTCCGGTGGGTCGGCCGGCCGCAGCTCCTGATCACTGCGCGCTGCGCGATCCTAGGCCCCTCCACTGACAGTGCCTCGCCTGGCGATGCCGCCCCGGCAGCCCTCAGGCTGCGTGGTCGTGAGCGGTGAAGATCACGCGCGTGTCGTCGTCGTCCAGGGCGATGTTCAGTGTCGCGTCGAGCGCCTTTGCCAGCTTGGAGAGAAGCGGCAGCGTGGGAACCGTGTCGGAACCCTCGATCCGGGAGATCTTGGCCTGGGTGAGGCCGGCACGGTCGGCCAGTTCGGTCTGGGTGAGTCCGAGCTCCGTCCGCCGGTCGTACACGGCCTTCGCCAGTGCCATCGAGAGCCGGATCTCGCGCCGCGCCTCGGCCACGTCCTCAGGCTCGGTAAGGCCCTCAGCGAGCCTTCTCTCACGCAGGCTCTTCCAGCGGCTGTGGCTCATCGCTCCACCTCTCCCTCGTCGACGGTACGAATGAACTCCTCATGAGCCGGTTCGTGTTCCGCCTCGCAGACCTTCTGTGCGAGTTTCGCGCGCCTGACTTCGGCGTCCTCTCGCATTCTCGTCTTGCGGAAGACGGTCAGCAGGACCGCGGTGCGATGCGGGGTCACCCAGTACGTGAGGCGTAGGGCAGCGCCATCAAGCGTGGGGCGCAGCTCCCGGACTCCGTCGCCGAGGTAGCGGGCGTAGGGCTCGCCGAGCTCGGCAGCGTGCTCCGCCAGCAGACCGACATACTCGTCGATCTTGAGAAAGTGCTTGGCCGGCAGGGCTTCCAGCCAGTCACGCACTTCGGGTTCCAGCTCGATCGTGAACAGCTCATCCACGGCGCAACGATATATGTCGTCAACGACATACGCAACGCGGCGGTGGTGAGCTCGTCTTCCATGACCTGTGCAGGCCTGTCGGTGACGTACCGGACGGTTTCGATACGGTCCCGGCATGGATCTTTTCGCCGCCGACCGCTTGCGGTTGGTCGAAGCGCTGCCACCTCGGCTGTCGCCCAAGGAGCGTCGCGCCATGGACGACGCCTGGGACGCGGCGGTCCGGGCCAATCCGACCCTCTTCGACGGGCCGGTGGCCGGGTGCACGGGTCTGGAGCACGACGCACGTGGCGACCTCGTCCTGACCTGGGTCCGGGCGACCTACCGCTTCTACATCCTGCGCAGGCTGCCCGGCGCATCCGTACGGTTGCCGTCCCTGTTCGTGTCGGTCGCGCAGCCGGCGGACGACGGGCGACTGCTGGTGGGGCGAATGGCCTCCTGGACGGCCTCACCCGGCCGCTGGCAGCTCCCGGGCGGCTCGGTCGAGCCCCCGCCGGACGGCGAAACCCTCGACCTGGCCGCCCTGCGCCGCCACGCGGCCCGGGAACTGGCCGAGGAGACCGGTGTCGACACCCCCGCCGACGGCCTCACACCCTGGCAGGTCACCCGGGGAGCGAACGGCAGCGTCGGCGTCCTGTTCCATGCCCCACCCCGCCCGGCCGCGTGGCTGCACGACCGCCACGCGACCCTCACGGCGGCCGAACACGCCCTCGGCCGCACCCCAGAACTCGACCGGCTCGCCCTCGTCCGCACCCCCACCGACCTGGCCCCTCTCACCGGCCCGCACGTGTCCTACCTGGAACCGGTCCTCCGCCGTCACGGCCGGTCCTGGTCAGGGGACGGCGAGCCGTAGTCCTGGTACCAGTGGACGTCGAACCAGCGGGCTGCCGAGAACAGGTGGTCCGGGTCGGTGAGCTGACGGTGGACGGACCAGTCGGGGGACGTCCTCCTTCGCCGGCACGGGCCACCTGGCCGGGTCGTGCCCCACGGTGAGCGAGGCGGGAACGTCACCCGTGCTTCACGGGGTTCGTCGCGTCGAAGACGAGAATCCTCTCCCGGAAGTCGACGTGGAAGGACCCGGCGTAACGGTCCCCGGTGACCGCGGCGGTGAACCCGTCACTGGTCCGCCAGTCCGCCTGCCCCGGAACGCGCGAGCGGACGCCGGGGAGGACGTCCGGGCTCCCCGGTGCGGCGTGCCACTCGTACGCGTCGCGCAGCCGCCGCGCGTCGGGCTCTGCCAGCCGGGCCGCCCCGGAGATCCGGACGTCCGAGGGCCCGGGCACCGAGCCCCTGGAGTCGAGGCCCAGCGTCTCACCCCTCCACACGACCTCTTCCACGTCACCGAATGCGGGAAAGTACTGCCGGACGACCTTCTCGTCCCGCCGGACGTCAGGCTCCGGCGCCGAACCGGTCCGGGCACCGCACCCGGTGACGAGCACCCCGGTCAGCGCGAGACCGCCGCCCCCGGCCACCACACGGAGCAGACGCGCACGAAGGCGCCGGACGTCGGGGACAGACCGCAGGAACACAGGGGCACCGTCACTTGTCGTCGCCGGGATCCGGCACCGGTCCGCCGCCCCCGCGGGGGCATTCTCCCTCGCCGACCGCCACGGTGCCTCACATGTGAACTACAGGTGGATGAAACGTGGTTGTACGTGAGGATCCGTGTTCCTCGCCGCTCGGGGCACAACCCTCGCCCCACCGCGACGGTCATGCGTGCGGCCCCCCACGCCTCACCTCTGTCCCCGAGACTGGAGCACTCTTGCGCACACGCACCCTGGCCGTCGCCCTGGCCGTCGCCACGGCGGCCGCGGGCCTGTCCCTCACCCTCGCCCCCACGGCGAGCGCGGCCACCTCCGTGCCCGACGACTTCAACGGCGACGGCGTCGCCGACCTCGTCGTGGCCACACCCCACGCGCCCGCCGACGGTCACGTCAGCGCCGGCTCGGTCACCGTCCTGTACGGCTCCGCGGACGGCGTCTCGCCCGACCGCTCGGCCACCTTCACCCAGAACTCCCCGGGCGTCCCCGGCGACGTCCGCTCCCACCACCTGTTCGGCGCCACGCACGCGAGCGGTGACCTGGACGCCGACGGTTACGCCGACCTCGTCATCGGCGCGCCAGGCGACTCGGTGCCGTACAGCAGCAGTTACGGCACGCTCACCGTGCTGTGGGGCGGACCTGACGGCCTGACCGGCGACGGCATCTCGATCGCCAGCCCGTACGCCACCAGCGAGTGGTCCTCCGAGAAGGACTACGGCAAGAAGGTCGTCGTCGCCGACCTGGACGGCGACGGCGTCCCGCAGATCGCCACGCTCAGCCGCACCAACCTGTGGGCGTACGACGACCTGGCGGGCCGCACGGCGCCCACCGACGTGGCGCGCTTCCACAACTACAACGCCTACATACAGCCGCGCACCCTCACCGCCGCCGACTTCACCGGCGCCGGACGCGCCCAGCTCGTCGTCACCGGGGGCGAGAACTGCGAGGGGACGTCGGGCGGCTGCCAGCACACCGCCGTCTACACATGGAGCGACAGCGGGTTGCAGGAGGCGTGGCTGCCGGACCCGGGCGGCGACGTCTCCGGCACGAACGAGGCGCCCACCGTCTCGACGTCCGCCGGCGACGTCGACGGCGACGGCTACGCCGACCTCGTCACCGGCCACGTCCCCGCGTCGGCGACCACCACGGGCGAGTACTCGGACGCCGCGGGCTTCGTCCACGTCCGCCACGGCAGCGCGGACGGCCTCGGCGCCCACCGCACCGCCACGCTCGACGCCCTGGACGGCGGCCGGGCCGGTGACAACGTCGGCGCGTCCGTCGCGGTCGGCGACGTCACGGGTGACGGCTACGACGACGTGGTGGCCGGGGCGCCGGGCGCGACGGTCCGCGGCGTGCCCGGGACCGGCGCGGCGGTCCTGCTGCGGGGCTCGGCGACCGGCCTCACCGACACAGACGCCCAGGTGGTCCACCAGGCCACCGACGGGCTGCCCGGCACGGCGGAGGCGGACGACTGGTTCGGCTCCGCCGTGGAGATCACCGACCTCGACGGCGACGGCAGGGCGGACGTCACGATCGCGGCGAAGGGCGAGGACGTCCTCGCCGGATCGATCCGCGACGGCGCCGACTGGGTCCTGCGCGGCTCGGCGGCCGGCCTGACCACGACCGGCGCGACCTCGTTCAGCGCGCAGGACGTCGGCCTCACCCACCCGGACGCCGAGTTCGGCTCGGTCCTGGACGGCTGATGCCCCGCAGCACGGCATGAGGGACGGCTACCGCGGGTCGCGGCCCGCGGTAGCCGTACGTCCGGGCCCTCCGGCGGACACCACGGGCACGGCGCCGCCGCCCGGACCCGCCTCCAGCTCGCACCACACGGTCTTGCCGCGGCCGGGCCCGTGTGCCACGCCCCACCTGGCCGCCAGCGCGTCCAGCAGCGCGAGCCCCCGCCCCGACTCCTCGTCGGCGCCCACCGACGCCCGCAGGACGGGCAGCGCACGCGGGTCGGGATCGGTCACCTCCAGGCGCGTGCGCCCGCCGTCGTCGCACCACACCCGGACGGTGACGGGGACGCCCTCCCCGAGGTGCTGGACCACGTTCGTGACGAGCTCGCTCGCGCAGAGCTGGACGTCGGCGCCGTACGCGCGCAGGGCACGCCGTACGCCGGACACCTCGGCGGGTGTCGCGAGCAGTTCCAGCGTCGTGGCCGGTCGCATCACGCGGCCCCCTTTCGGAGGACGGCGGTGAGGGCCTGGGCGGTGAGGAGGTTGCAGTTGCCGAGCGCGATCAACGGCCGGACGGGGCAACGGGAGGCGAACGTGGGGAGGTCGACGCCGAGGGACGGCAGCGTGATGCCGTGCGCGGCGAGCGCCGCCCGCAACTCCTCGGCGCAGGCGTCGGCTTCGGTGGGGCTGTGCATGGGGGTTCACACCTTCCAGTGCGCTGTGTGACGAACCGCTCACACTGTGCCGCCGGTCGGCGTAGCGTGACAGACCTTCGGCATCCCGGCCCTGAACTGCACGTATGCAGTGCGGGAAGGGGGAGCGGGCGGTAACGGCAACCCATGGACGGTGAACGATGGGGCAGCGCAAGGACATCGACGGCTCGACGGGCGTCCCGACCTTCTACGGCAGCGAACTGCGCTGGAAGCGGGAGGAAGCGGGGCTCACCCTCCAGCAGTTGGTCGAGGGCAGCTTCTACGGCCCGAGCCACCTCAGCGAGATCGAGCGGGGGACACGCCGGATGCCGGCGGAACTGGCCGAGCACGTGGACAAGGTGCTCGGCACGGACGGCTTCTTCCGACGCCGGTGCGAGGACGTGCGGCGGGCGAAGCGGCGGGGGCACGCGAGTTATTTCGAGCGGGTACTGGAGGCGGAGAAGCACGCGGAGACCATCGAGGAGTGGTGTCCGACGCTGATTCCGGGGTTGTTGCAGACGGAGGCGTATGCGCGGGCGGTGACGCGGTCGGCGCATCCCTTGGCGCCCGACGAGGAGGTTGAGGAGAAGGTGTCTGCACGGCTGGCGCGGGCTCAGCTCTTCGAGGACAACCACAAGACGCCGGAGTACTGGGTGATCCTGCCGGAGTCGTTGCTTCGCCAGCCGATTCTGCCCCCGGAGCAGCACGCCGAACAATTGGAGCGCGTGACGGAACTGGCGCGGCGCCACCGGATCGTTTCCCAGATCCTTCCGTGGAACTGCGGGCCGCACCCTCTCATGATGGGTATGGCGAAGGTCATGGCCTTCACCGATGCCCCACCGTTGGTCTATCTGGAGTCGCAGTACAGCGGAGACACCCTCGATGACCCGGCCCTCGTGAAGCAGTACCGCAAGGCATACGATCGGCTCAGGGCCGCCGCACTGCCTCTGGAGGCGTCCCTCGCCCTGATCGAGCAAGCGGCAGAGGACGGCAGAAATGGCAACCAGCGCGATTGACTTGAGCCACGCAGTCTGGCGCAAGAGCACCTACAGCAACGGTGACGGCGGCGACTGCGTCGAGGTAGCCGAAGCGCTCCCCGGCGCCGCCCGCTGGCGCAAGAGCACCTACAGCAACGGCACCGGCGGCGACTGCCTCGAAGTCTGCGACGCCCACACCGCCGTCGTCCCCGTCCGTGACTCCAAGGTCCCCCACGGCCCGGTCCTCACCCTCACGGCTCCGGCCTGGACGGCGTTCGTCACTTCACTCAAGTGAGGCACGGTTAACCGCGTTGGTTCACCGGAAGGACGGCCGCCGGGTCGCGGCGCCTCGGGCAGGCCAGCAGATAGACCTCGTTGCCGAGGAACAGGAGGTAGGCGTCGTCCCGGATGCTGTAGGGCTGCACCGGGGCCCCGGGGCTGACGCCGAACTCCCGGTTTTCCGGCACCTGGCAGACGAACGCCAACTCCGACCCGCACGCGCACCGGTGGTACTCGGGGTCCTGAACCCAAGCTGCAGTTCCGCCCAAGGCCGACCGGGAGATCCTCAAGCTCCCCCGTCGGCTCGGGTACGTGGACCTCCAGGTCGTCCAGGAGGAGGTGCTCACCCCCGCCGAACCCGTCGTCCCCGACGCCCCGCAGCCGCTGTTCGCGCAGTGGTCGGAACAGCAGCTCACCGACCTGGGCGTAGCCCCCTCCCTGGTGCCCGTCGTCGCCGCGCTGACCACCGAGGACCAGCTCCTCGCCTCGTCGAGTACGCGCCGGAGCTCTTCGGCGAAGTGCTGCTGGCCCCTGTACGACGGCAAGTACGACGACCTCCTCGAGCAGGTCACCGCGCCCGTCGCGGCGCCCGACACCGTGGACCCCGAGGACTTCAGCGCCGCCGTCGACCGTCCCGCCACCATCGTCACCACGACCGACGACGCCCTGCGCGAGGCGCTGGAGGGCGAGGACGTCGGGCGCTGGAAGGTGTTCCTGCACCCCGCCCAGGCCAAGCTGGTCACCCGCGACTACAGCGGCCCGGCCCGGGTGGGCGGCGGGCCCGGCGCCGGCAAGACGATCGTGGCGATGTGTCGGCGCGCGGACCGCCCGGCCGGAGGCCCGGTGTCGACGGCACGCGCGGAAGAAGTCAACCATTCTCGCGCACCTGCCGTCGGTCGATGCCCTCACCCTGACAACGACGCGGTCACGCGCCCGGCTGCGACACCGGGACGCCTTCCGGCCAGAACACTTCACCCGGCACGACGACTTGAGATGTCTGAGGCATTACGGACGGTTTGTCCGACACTCACGACTTCCTCGTGGCATATCCACGAATCGAGGACCGGCGCACAGCCGCTCACGCCCCTCGACGCCACGCCACAGTGTGAGCAATCCGATGTTTGAAGGCCGCACCTTCATGGCCGCAAACGCCATCGCGGCCTGCGCGGAACGCAGTTCTCCACCGGGCCGGAAACGCACTACTGCCATCCGCTCGGCGCACATAGCGTCTTGCAACTGTGTGCCCAGCACACACGTTTGGATTCCCGAGAGGAAGGCAGCACTTCGTGTCACCTGACACACAGTTCTCCGGGTCGGGACGGCGCAGACGGGTGTCCCGTACGGCGACCGCGGCAGCGCTGCTCCTGGTCGCCGAGGCCGCCCTCGTCGCCGGCGGTGCGGCCGTGACGGCGGCTCCTCAGGCCGAGGAAGCCCTGCTGCGGAGTCACCAGCCGTCCGAGGGAGAGATCCTCGCCTCCGACATGGCCTGGGCGGCCCGGCATGCCAAGGGCTCCAAGGCGTGGGCGATCCTGGAAGCGGAGAGGATCGGGAAGAAGGTTGTCGTCACCGACGAGACGACCGAGACGACGTACACCGTCGCCAACCCCGACGGCACCTTGACCACGGAACTCACCGCCGGCCCCGAACGCGTCCTGCGTGACGGGAAATGGCAGAAGGTCGACGTCACCCTCGCCCGCGGCGCGGACGGCGGTGTCCGGGCGAAGAGCCACCCCAAGGGCCTGCGTCTGGGTGGAAAGGGCGACACGAGGGCTCCGTCGCTGCGGGCCGCGAAGGATGCCGCCCCGCGCGACCTCGTCACCCTCGGCGAGGGTGACGAGAGCGTGACCCTGCAGTGGAAGGGCGGACTGCCCGCACCTGCGGTCGACGGCGCCACGGCCCGCTACCGCGAGGCCGTCCCCGGCGCGGACGTCGTCGTCGAGGCGACCCGCACCGGCTTCGAGCAGTTCGTCGAGATACGCGAGCGGCCGGAGACGGCGGGCTACACCTACACGCTCCCGGTGAAGGCCAAGGGCCTCAAGGCCGAAGCGAACAACGACGGTTCGGTCACCTTCACCGACGCGAGGACCGGCGACGCACGGGCCACCATGCCCGCCCCGGTGATGTGGGACGCGTCGGTCGACAAGCGGTCGGGGAAGCATGAGAACCGCACCCGGGTCGGCATGAAGGTCGTCGACAGGGGCAACGGCCTGATCGACCTCGTCGTCACCCCGGACGCGGCGTTCCTCGCGGACCCGAAGACCGTCTACCCGGTCACCGTCGACCCTTCGACCTCGGCACTGTCGAACACCTTCGACACCTACGTCCAGCAGGGCGAGACCGTCGACTGGTCGGCCGACACCGAACTCGACCTCGGCAACCCCGGCACGAAGAACGCCGACGGCACCTTCCGCACGGCCCGTTCCTTCATCACCTGGAACACCTCGGCGATCGCCGACGCGCTGATCGTCGACACCAACCTGTCGCTGTACAACTTCCACTCCGGCAACACCGACTGCACGGCGCAGAGCTGGACCGTGTGGGACACGGGTGCCCCGTCCACCGCGTCCCGCTGGACCAGCCAGCCCGCGTGGAACCAGCAGTACCACTCCTCCACCGAGACCAAGGGCAACCCCTCCTGCGGCGCCGACGGCTGGATCAACGCCGATGTCGACGCCCTCGTCCAGACCTGGGCGTCCGCCAAGGCCTCCCGCGGCCACATGGGTCTGCGCGCGGCCACCGACGACGTCAAGCAGTGGAAGCGGGTCAACTCCGCCAACGCCACGACGAATCAGCCCAAGCTGTCCGTCACCTACAACTACCGCCCCTCGGATGGCACGAACCGGCAGGCCGGCGCGCCGTTCCGGCAGTACGCGGGCGTCTGGGCCGTCAACACCACCACCCCGACCCTGCGGGACACCTTCACCGACGCCGACGGCGACAAGGTCACCGCCACCTTCCAGGTTTACGACGCCGCCACCAACACCCCCATCACCACTCCGGCGGGTGAGGGCCTGATCGTCTCGGACTCGGTGGACTCGGGGAAGCCCGCCTCCGTCACCGTGCCGGCCGGACAGCTCCAGGACGGCAGGACCTACAAGTTCCGCACCAACGCCTACGACGGCACGCACTACAACCTCAACTGGTCGGCTTGGACCCAGTTCGTCGTCGACACCACGGCACCCGAGGAACCGGAGTCCGTTACGTCGAGCACCTACCCGGAGAACTGGGGCGGTGGCGGCGCCGGGATCGAGGGCCGCTTCGACGTCACCACCGGCGATCCGTCCCCGTACGAGGTGCAGTACCGCTTCGACCCGTACGAGGACGACGCGGACGACTACGGCTGGGCATCGGTACGCACCACCACGCCTACGGCCAGGGCCGCAGCACCGGCGCCGGAAGCCTCCTACACCGCGACGCCGGCCGCCGACGGCAACCATGTGACGCAGACGCGCACCGTGGACCGGGCAGGAAACGTGGGCCCGATCAGGGACTACGGGTTCACCGCCGGCAACCGGGACTACAACCGCGCCCAGAAGATCGACATCAAGCTGCCGCAGCCGGACCTGACCTCCGACGCAGCCGCGTACCTCAACGAACCACAGCGCATCGCGGACTGGAAGCAGGGCAGCGCGTCCCGGACCCTGAGCAAGGGCGATGAGACGGTCACCATCACTCCGAAGGACGAGCGGTCACTCGCGGGAACCCGTAAGGCCGCGAAGGAGCTGGCCGAGCGGAGCAGGATGCGGGCCCCGTCCTACCCCGATCCGATCGTCACCGGCACCTGGTGCCAGCCGTCGCTGTCCGGGGAGGCGCAGAAGTCGCTGATCACCCGCAACGAAGCCTGCGTCTTCTTCGACCTGAACTACGAGAAGGAGTACTACCTCCACGGCGTCAAGATCGCGGAGCACCATGCCTCCTTCGAGATCGCATTCCAGGTCAAGACCGACCGGAACGACGGGACGATCAAGACGTGGATCGAAATGAACCCGGTCTACAACGACTTCCCGGGCGACGAGAGGTCCGTACTGTTCGGTGACGGCAACCCCATCGCCCACATCGACTCGATGTGCTTCAGCAGCGCGTGCGAAGACGCCACCGACGGCAAGGACGTGCAGAACTTCGACTTCTACGGCGACCTCAGCTGGAAGGGCGGAGGCGACAGCAACCCGGTCGACTCCCACATGGCCACCGGTACCGCCACGCATAAGTGGGACGGCTCCACCGACGGCGCCGGCCCCACCGACGCCGGGCTGTCCAGGAAGCTGCCGATCTGGTTCGTCTACAACCCGGAGAGCGAGTACGTACCGATCGAGGGCAAGGACGACGACACCGACGGCGGTGACGCCCGCTCGCCCGGTATCGATGTGCGCTGCGACAAGGTCGAATCGTACGGCGATCCGGGATGTGTGCTGACGCAGTACGTTCCCGAGTACCAGATGGACGCCGCCCGTTACCCGGCCGCCGCGGCTCACCTGTGGATGGTCCAGAACAAGTCCGGCGTCAAGGGCCTGGGGACGATCGCCGAGCCGATGCACTACCGTCCCGACGCGGACAACGGCCGTGTGAACTCCACGTGGACCAAGAAGAAGATCCGTGCCCGGGTGTGCGGCTACTACGGCGGCAGCCGAACCGACGGCTACGTGCCGACCAAGGGGTTCGTGCCGCATCCGAAGACGTTCCTGCACCCGGAGTTCCGTCCGCAGGTTCCCCTTCCGAATCCGGACAAGGTGAACTGTGACGAGGTGCCGTTCGCCTCGGCGTACGAGACCGTGGGGCTGCCCGCTACCGCCGGCGGGCTGAACCCGGCCGGCAAGGCCGGAGGCGGCGAGTGCATCCAGACTGTGGCGGCGAAGGCCGACGACGGCAGTGAACACCTTCTCGACGACACCCGTTACGACGCACCGGCGTTCACCGAGAAGTGCGGCCGCTCCTCGATGTCCGGATACGTCAACCAGGGCGCGATGAACAAGTACGGCAACGAGTTCCTGTCCCGGATGCGGGTCATCGACGGCGACGCGTTCGCCGTCGATCCCGGTCGGCCGTGGTTCAAGGACTGCGACACCGGTGCGGCGACCCTCGTCTGCGAGATGAAGAAGCCGTAGCCAACAGCCCGTTGCCCGGGGCCCGCCTGGTCGGCGGGCCCCGGGCTCACAGGTCAATGGACGGGATGCCAGTGCTCCAGCGCTTCGTCCAGCAAAGGCGCCTCGGGGTCGTCCCAGACCAGACAGCCCCACACCAGCCCAGGAACATCCGAACCCAGGGCATCGCCCGGCCCTTCGGTGAGCGTGCGGTGCACCGCATCGAGATAGGCGGCGATCGACGGGAAGTCCGGCTTGTCGCAGGCCAGGTTGTCCGGCAGCGACCAGCGACCGACGCCGTCCGCCCCCACGTAATGCCCGGACTCGGGCCCCGCTTCGTCGTCCGTCAGCCACGGCACCACAGAGGCACCGCCCCACGCATCCCCGCGACCGGTCTCGGGCAGCCGCGTCCTGAGCGCGTCCGCCGGACCGAGCAGCATCCCGCCGGGCAGGAACGCCCCCGAGCCGACCTCACCCTCGTCCTCGTTGGCCTCGATGTATTGGTGCTCCACACCGCCGCACAGCCGCCAGAGAGCGGCCAGCTCCGCGGGAAGACCGAACCCGAGGTGCTGCCTCAGTTGCGCATCGGCAGCCTCAATGGTGTGCTCCGGGGCCGGCGGCAGCAGGGAGGCGCGGGAAACCGGCGCATTCGCCTCCAGCCAGTCCATGAGGCGACGCCAGGCCAACTCCAGGTTCCGTTGCTCACTCATCCCGCCAACCTACTGAGTCCTCGGACGGGGTGACGGTGAAACCGGCCCGGCAAGAGGTTGGTTGTATCAACGGCAGGCACGTACCGTCGGCGCCACGGATGCAGAACCGTGGTACTCCGGCCTCCTCCGGCACGTCAACCCATTACTGGCAACGGCGACGGCGGCAACTGCCTCGAAGTCTGCGACGCCCACACCGCCGTCGTCCCCGTCCGCGACTCCAAGGTCCCCCACGGCCCGGTCCTCACCGTCACGGCCCAGGCCTGGACGTCGTTCGTCGCCTCCCTCAAGTGATCCGAAGTCAGTTCTGGTTCACCGGGAAGACGGCCGCCGGGTCGCAACGCTGCGGGCAGGCCAGCAGGTAGACCTCGTTGCCGAGGAAGAGGAGGTAGGCGTCGTCCCGGATGCTGTAGGGCTGCACCGGGGCCCCGGGGCTGACGCCGAACGCCCAGTTCTCCGGTACCTGGCAGACGAAGGCCAACTCCGCCCCGCACGCGCACCGGTAGTACTCGGGATACTGCACCCAGGACGCCGTACCACCCACCTTGAAATACGTGTCCTTGGCGGGCCGCAGGGTCAGGGGCAGGGCCCGCACGGCCGGTTCGGGCTCCGCCTCCGGTATCCCCGGGTCACGCTGGAGCAGCACCCGCCAGAACGAGCCCGGGAACGGCGGCTGCGGAGCCTCCCAGAACCGGGGCACGAGGCGGCCGTCGGCCGTGACCGGGTCGGACGCCTCGTTGTGGTGCGCGCAGTGGAAGACCGACAGGTGTTCTCCGCCGAAGAACTCGATGTCCTCCGGCAGATCCAGTTGGAAGAACAGCGCCATCCGCTCGCCGCAGAAGCACCGCGGCCACTCCTGGCCGTCGTCGAAGTAGGGCCACCCGCCGACCGAGTTCCGGGCCGGCCGGTCCAGCGGCTCGGTACCGATCTCGATCCTGTACTCGGAGGGCGGCGTCCACTCCACCTCCAGTCCGTCCTCGCTCACCGGCCGGCGTCCAGTACGGTCCGGCCGATGAGGGGGCGGTCCCACAGGGCGAGGAGTTCGTTGGCGAGGTCGAGGATCGGCAGCGGGTGCTGTTCGCCCCGCACCTCGATGTGGGCCGCCGACAGGCTCCGGGGGACGGCACCGGCGTCGAGCAGGACGCGCCAGTCCTCGGGTCCGAGGCTCAGATACTCCAGACCCGTCAGCCCGGCGATCTCCAGGGGATCGGCGAGCGTACCCGGAATGGCGGTGAGGGTCCGCAGGCGGGGAAGCCCGACGACCGGGGCGAGGCTGAGTGGCTCGCCCTCCCACACGCCGATGCTGAGCACCTCCAGCTCGGGACGGGCGGCGGCCTCCACACTCTGCAGGGCGCGGATGTTCACCCGGGCCACCACCGGCGGGTTGTCCATGTCATGGTCCTGGCGCCAGCCGCCGGGTCGGTTGATCACCATGTCGGTGAGGGAGTCTGCGCGCAGTCCGGCGCCGATGGTCCGCTCGTGGTCGATCACGATGACCTGCCCGGTGTGTCCGCCCGGGCCGGGCGTCAGGTCGATGGCCAGCCGGTCGCCGCCGCCGTTGTCGCCGAAGGCGATCCAGCCTGGTGAGCCGACGAGGCCCTGCACGGCGGCGTCCGGCGCGGTGATGGCGGCGTCGTCGGCAGCGAACTGCCAAGGGCAGGGACGGGAGGCCGCGTCCGCGATGTACAGCGAATCCAGGGAGAAGAGCTCGCAGCCGACGGCGTCAGCGACGCGCTCCGCCGCCTCGTAGTCGTCGCCCCAGTCCTGCCACCGGGCGCGGGTGACGCGGTAGAGCGCCTTGAGTTCCTCGGGCAGCGCGACACCGAGGCGCGCTTCCGCTTCCGCGATCTCCTCCTCGGTGGCGCCGATGGCGTCGGGCAGCCGTTCCCGCAGGGTCCGTTCCAGCAGCCCCGGGTCGGCCGACGGCGCCAGTGCCGCACCCGGCACATCCTTCGGCAGGCGCCGCCAGGGTTCGGGAACGGCGCCTTCGACCAGGAGCAGGGCACCCACGAAGGGGCTGACGACGCCGTGCTCCACGGCAGGGCCCAAGTCGACGACGTGAAGCAGCGACCTCCCGTCCGGCGCCGTCTCGACCATGTACGAAACGCTGCTCGCCCCGTCGGCTCTGAGGGCGTCCTGTACCCGTTCCACGGCGGTGAACTGGTCCTGCATGTCCGCCACCTGAAGGGCTCGCCCCGGCATCGGGTGAGGCTGTGGCGCGGGCAGGGTCCAACTGCCGAGAGTGATCTGCCCCGTGAAGCAACCACCCGGCGCGGCGGGCTGTTCCGCGTGGGCATCCCGCACCAGCCGCAGCAGCGGCTCCCAGGTCGCGAGGTCATTTATCGAGGACAACGGTGTACTCCGGTAGGTCGGTTGTTGAGGACGGGGAAGCAATGGGGGGGGCGCCGCGGGACGGCTCAGTCGCCCGAGTATCCGAAGATGCCCAGGTGGGTCGGCTCGGGCTGGTCGTCGGCGTAGGGGAGGACGTACACGCCCGTCCACCGCATACGGCACTCGTCCAGCAGCGTCTCCTCGGGATCGGGCGGGAGCCGGTCGGCCGTGCGGGCGTGGTCGAGGAGTTCCGCGAATCGAACCGGTGTCGGCCGGACGGTGCCGAAGTGGTGCAGGACGCGTTCCTCCGTCAGGGGACGCAGTGTCCCGTAGTCCTCGACGTTGAGCGGTGTCGGCACCGCGGTGGAGCGGACGACCCGCTGGATGTCGAGGATGGAGTGCGTCCCCTCCTCACCCATGAACTCTTCGGCGGCCCAGAGGTCGTCCAGACAGCCGTACATGTCGTCGTGGCCGTAGTACTCGTCGAAGACCTGGCGGTGCAAAGCCTCCAGCGACCTCTCGACGCTGCCTTCGTACGCGGTGACGTACTCCCACCCACTGGCGCCCACGGTCGTCCCCCCTGTCTCATGGATCCGGCGTGATCCTAGGGCCGCCCACTGACAGGGAACGGGGCAGCCGCCGGACGGTGCTCCGATCATCCGGCGCGTGAGCGATGAGTTCGGGAGGCGGACGGAGTCTGCTCTGTCATGACTCGTCACACCACCACCGTCAAAGCCAACGACGTCACCTTGGGCGTCGAGTCGTTCGGTGACGACGACGCGCCGCTCGTCCTGCTCGTGGGCGGGACGACGATGCTCTCCTGGCCCGATGCGCTGTGCGAGCGCCTTGCCGCAGGCGGGCGCCGCGTCGTGCGCTACGACCTGCGGGACAGCGGCGCGTCGACGACGCTCGACCCGGAGGCGCCCGCCTACACCCTGCGCGACCTCGCCGCCGACGCGGCGGCCCTCGCCGACGCGCTCGGTGGCCGGCCCGCGCACCTGGCCGGGATCGGCGTCGGCGGGATGGTCGCCCAGGTCGCCGCGCTCGACCACCCGGACGCGTTCTCGGCGCTCACGCTGGTCGGCACCCGCGCGGTCGCGCCCGGCCCGCCCGACGACGACCTCCCCGACCACGACCAGGCGACGATGAGCCGGCTGTTCGCGCACGCGATGCCCGACTGGAGCGACCGCGAGGCGGTCGCGGACTTCGCCGCAGCCGGTGCGGAGATCCTCGGCGACGACCCCGTCGCCGCACGCGCCATCGCCGCGCGCATCTGGGACCGCACGCCCGGCACCGCACCTGCGGTCCAGATGGCCAACCAGCTGGGCATGGTGTTCTCCCGGCTCGACTGCGCACCCCGCTGGCGCGAACGCCTGCCCGAGATCAAGGTCCCCACGCTCGTTGTCCACGGCCGCCGCGACCGGTTCTTTCCCGTCGGCAACGCCGAGGCGATCGCACGCGAGATCCCCGGGGCACGGCTGCTCGTCCTCAAGGAGACCGCCACGGCGATCCCCGATACGGCGATCGACGAGATCACCGAGGCGATGCTCACGCTCGGATAGAGGACGGCGGGTGACACGCGGGCCCGGCCTCCACGCGGTGAGAGGCCGTGGGACACCGGTGATCAGCGGTGGTCGTCCTCTTCCCTCAGCCGGTCTCCCTGCACCTTCGCAGGGTCCGGCCGGAGCGCCAGGTCGCGCTGGTACCAGGTGCCTGGCTCACCACTGAGGTGAGCCGGATCGGCCGGACCGACAGGGACGAACCCGGACTTGGTCAGCACCTTCTGCGACGCGGCATTCCGGAGGGCGGTGGCCGCCCTCAGGGTGCGCAGCCCGTACTGGGCAGCCGCCAGCCGGCACAGCTCCCGGACGGTCGCGGTCGCCACGCCACGGCCGGCGACACGCTGGGCGACCCGGTAGCCGAGGTCCGCGGTGCGGTCCTCGATGTCCATCAGGTTGAACCTGCCGAGGACCGAGCCGTCCTCGGCGACGAGCACGTGGAAGGCGCAGACGCCCGCTTCCTGTTCGGCCAGCAAGGCGTCGAACCGGGCGGTGAACCGGTCGAAGAATGCGTCGCCGCGGTCGGGGACCGAGGAGGCGAAGTAGGCGCGGTTCGCCAGCTCGAAGGCCAGGACCGCCGGGGCGTGATCGGCGTGCAGCCGCTTCAGCTCGGGCATCGCCCGACCTTACCCAGCGAGCGCGCCGTCGCCACCTGAGTTTCCGCCAGCGGCACACAGACCCAAGCCCAAGGCACGTAACGATCTACGGCTGGAGGCGCATGCCCGGGAGAGATGGACCCCCTGAACTGCCAGTCTGTCCGTGTGGACGCTCTCATTGGCACTCAGGTGCCTCATCGGCGACTGACCGATCCCGCCTCGGCGCTTGCAGCCCTGGAACGGGCTGCACCTGAGCTTGCCCGATGCCGGCGTACGGCCCCCGCCGGCATCGACTGGACCCAGGTGGAGGAATGCCTGGGCGTGGCCCTGCCCTCGGACTACAGGCTGCTCGCTGAGAGCTACCCGTCCATGGTGGTCTTCGGTGACTTCCTGTGCGTCGGCTTCCCGCCGCCCGGGCGGGAGAAGACATGGGCCGAAGGCCCGGAGGATCTCGAGATCCTCGCCGAGTGGTGTGAAGACGCCGAGGCGGCCGTCCCCCTGGCCCCGTTTCCTGCTCCTGGAGGACTGCTGCCCTGGGCCACGTCTAACCAAGGTGACTACTTTCTGTGGACCACCAGCGAGGCCGGCCCCGACGCGTGGACTGTCACCGTGGCCTCCAGTAACGGTGGCTGGTGGCACTACACGGGAGGGGCCGTTCAGTTCCTGGCGGACCTGATCGGCGGGTCCCTGGACCTGTGGCAGTTGCCGTCGGTGCTGCCCTCAGTCGAGGCCTTCGGAAGGAACTGAGACGGTCAACATCTTTCCAGGCGACGGTGACAGACAGGGTGGCGACTGCCCACTCCAAGCCGGACGGAGATCTGCGGGAGCCTTTTCCCGCACGAGCCCGACGACGCCTGAACGTCAGCGGTAGTACTCGCGTCGCAGATCTGCCTCGAACCGCATGTGAGGGCCCGCATAGCCCGCGAAGCGCTCCCAGAGCTCGGGAAAACCCAGCAGATGATCCGTGACACGAATGCTGACGAGTTCGATGACCTGGGGTCGTCCCGATCCAAGGAGCGCCTCTATCAGACGGGCGCAGTGGACGATGGTCTCCTGCGTCGATTCTTCCAGCGCTGGTCGGAACACAGGGTGCATGAAACCGTAACTCAGCATGGAATACATGCCAGGATCGGAACACTCGCCGTTCGTGAGTTCCAGTTCCTCCTCCTCAAGCTCGGTTACAAAAGGGCGGGCCTCCGGGACATGTTCCCAGATGCTGTTCCGTACGAATTCACTGTCCGAAGTGTTCATCTCTCTATTTCCGGTTCAAAGCCGTTGTACACGCCGCGAGGGGTGAGCTGTCCGTGCCGGTGAAGTCGGTGTTGAGAGCAGGTGATGCCACCATGTGCAGCCTGGACCGAGCCGTACCCGTAGACGTCGATGAACCGACAGTGGTCGGAGGGGAAATGTGGCATGGTGGGGCATATCTTCACGTGCGCTGTAGCGGCGGGTTGCGAGGAGCCTTGACTTGCTGTCCCCCCCCGAGGACATCAGCCGTCGGAGACGGAGCGGACCCCCATGGCTTCCAGCATCGCCACGAAGATCGGCTCTACGAACGGATCGGGCACCGCGGCCAAAGCTGCCGCCAAACGGCTCTCGGATGGATCGGCACCCGCCTCCCTCGCCCAGTCCAGCGCCGCTCGGACTGACGCGTTCCGACGAAAACCATTCCTCGACCACCTCACCGCTCTCGGCCATGTAGGCAGTCATCGATTCCCTTCCCAAGCACGTCCGCCAGAATCCGGTCCGGACGCCAAGGGCTTCAATCACAGCACAGTCACTGTCCATGACATAGGCGCAGAGGGCAGGGGCCTCGGATCGTTCGACCATCATGGACAGTTCTTTCTCGGAGATCGTGTCCTCTCGGCCGATGGCCCACACCCGCCACCCCCCTTCAGCGTCCAGAAAGACGGACTCGTGTGACTCTGTGACTTCAGGCAGTTGCGCGCTCACCTGGTCACCGGACTTGACGACGAGCAGTGATCCCCAGAAACCCATGTATCGCTTCTGCTTTCACAGGTTGCCCACGCCGGTTCGAACGCGCGGTCCGGATCGGTCCTCCGCCCGGGCCCCCAACCGGTGGCGGAGCCAGGGACGCTGACCGTACAACATGGCGGCCCGCCGCCCCGACTGGATCGGTGTGTGGCGGGCCGTGGCGTGAATCGACCGGAAGGGTGGAGGCGACTGAAGCGATCCGGGTGCCCACTACTGGTCGCGCGTGCTGTAGGCGGATCCTTCTAGCGGTTCGTCACCAGGTAGATCTGCGCAATGCCGCTCGAGCGCTCCACGATCACGACCTTTTTATCGGTCTCGGGCTCCGATTTCGCGACGGGAATCCAGACGCCGAACAGCGCGCCCGACACCGCGATGTCCCAGCCCGATTCGTGCAGTTCGTGACGATTGATGGGACTCCATGCCCGTGTCAGATCCGAGGCATTCCCGCCGAGGGCCGTCAGCCACTCTCGGGCAGCCGCATCCGGAACGCGCATGCGGACGTGGAGCGTTCCGCCGGATCGCGGCAGAACTTCCCGGTAGCGGATCGCTGTCGCAGCCTCCGGCAGGGACACGCCGTACCGCTTCAGAAGGCCAATGGGTGGCTGTCCCTCGAGTTCGGGGGAGATCGACGTGGTCTTCACGCGCTCGGTGGCCCCATCAGCCTGGGCGCTCGCATCTCCGGTGGGCCCGCGGGAGCCTGTTTCACCACACGCAGCGAGTGTCAGCACTGGTGCGACTGTCGCACCCACTGCATGCACTGCACAGCGCCTCACTCGCCTGATCTCAGTCGTCATGGCATGCCTCTCATTGTGGCCGCACCATACACATCGAAGTCCTGTGCCAGCCCGCCAGTATGGAGGTGCGCTAACCCTGTTTGCTGTACATCGACATGGACCCACAGGAAGCTCTGTGCGTAGGTGAAGGTCTTCTTCTCGTTGTCGGTGTCGGCGGAGTTGTCACGGACCAGCTTGACCGCGTCGGCCACCACGATGCCGGTGCTGCTCTGCTGCAGATTCAGCTCGGTGTCCTCGCCCGTGGACCCTGCGACGCAAGGAAGGTGCAAGGCTCAGGCGTTTCCTGCCACATGTACGATCGCTTCGGCGTCAGCCGTGCGGTCCGCCAACTCCCCGGCCCCCGGCGCACATCGTCCATGGGCACGCCCCGTGCGATGCGCAGTGCCTCGTGGAATCCGTCACCGTTTCTTCGGTGCATCATCTGCAAAAGCCAGCGGACAGCCTGTACCTTGTCCTCCGCCGTCCCGAGGCCGGCCTCGTACCGCGCGGCGACCACCCACATTGCGGGAACGTGGCCCCCTTGCGCGGCGACCAGGTACCACTTGAAGGCGTCTTCCTCTTCGTCCCGCGCATTATGGGGTGTCCCTGAGGCATGCTCGCTGTTGGCTGATCAGTACGGTCGGAAACTTCGAGGACGCAGCAGGCGGGCTCGCCGATGGATTCGGCGGGCCCGCGAGAGAGGCCGGGACTGGCTGTTCACCGGGAGACAGACACCTGTCATGTTCCGTGTGGTGTGCAGGCGCCATTCATGAGTCAGTTCCCGAACATTCCGGCGTACGGATCCGGTTCTCCTGTCCAGGGGTCCAGTCCGGCTTTCCACCTGCGTTCTTCCTCGTGCCGGTTCAGGAAAACCGCTGGCTCCCGTCCCCAGAGTGAGAGATCACCCAGGGGGCACTCGTCGAGTTCTCGCCCCCGCAAGACGCGCACGAGGAATTGCACCATCCCGCAGTCGTAACGACGCCACAGACCGTCGTCCCTGTTGTACACCAGGACGGGCCACTTGCCTGGGTCCTCGTCCGAGGCATCCCAGCAGAGAAGGTCGGCGCTCGCGTCTCCGCCCCAGGTGATCAGCTCAGGGCGGGTCTCCGCGAGCTCGGGTGCCTTCCGCACCCTCGACCAAGCCTCCCGGGCCGTCTCAGTCTCGTTGGCCATGTCGGAGTTTTCCGACACCGTCCCTTTGGGCTCCGGTTTCAGGACCTCCAGGTAGTTCCCGATCGAGCCGTACCCGTAGACGTCGATGAACCGACAGTAGTCGGAGGGGAACTCCTTGCCCCAGGACCGGCTGAACTGATCCCAAACGACCGACGCGTTGCTCGGGGCCGTGGGCGGCATCGCCTGCCGCAGCTCCCTCAGCTCGTCCTCCCCGGTCACATCTTCCTCCTCAGGGTGCGCATCATGGCATCACTCCGACAGGTAACTGACGACCTGTGTCGTGGTCCACGAACGAACCGAGGGTTCGTTTGCAGTGGACAATGGTCTCCTTCGCCGACATATCCCAGCGTTGATCGGAACACTCGTCGTTCGTGAGTTCCAGTTCCTCCCGCTCAAGCTCAGTTATGAAAGGGCGAGCCTCCTGGACATGTTCCCAGATGCTGCGCCGCACGAATTCACTGTCCGAAGAGTTCATCTCTCGAGATCGGTGTCGAAGCCGTCGTGCACGCCGCGAGGCAGGTCGTGCCACCAGGTGCGGCCTGGTCGATGACGTTGCAGGCCGTGGTAGACACCCTCAGAACGGGCTCGGGACCTGCGTCCAGACGATCACGATGAGGGCCAGGTGGACGAGGCACAGCAGCCGTACGGACTTCCATCTGAACGACACCCCGGCCGCGGCGGCGAGGAAGAGCGTGGAAAGCACGAGGCAGAAGAAGGAACCGGCCGCTGTGTCGGGGTCCGATGTCGGCGTGTTCTCGGTGCCCACGGCGGGCAGGCTCAGGGCCAGCATGCCGAACGCGACGGCGTACAGTCCGGCGGTGAGCAGACCTCGCAGCCACAGGCTTGGCTTCTGGTGCTCCGCTGTCATGTGTCTTTCCATCTGCACAAGTTACTGACGTGGGGTGCGCCGACGGCGGGCCGTCGGCGTACCCCACGAGGCCGGAACCTGCTGAAGCAGGCCCGATAACAACGTGCGTACTCGCACCCGGACCAGTCGGGTGCACGCCTACGGGTTCTTATGCACGGTGAGCTCTGCCGCGCCGCCCTTCGAGCGGGGCCAGATCATGGCGGTACTACCGCATCCGCGCTCCGGGGCGCTGCCCGGCCATGAACCCCCCGATTCCCAGCCCGACCCCGACCAGCGTCAGCATGGCGCCGAAGGCCCCCAGGAGCAGCGGCGCCATGGTGGCGGCCGGCTTCTCCTGTACGCGGCCGCGCACCCCGGAGACCGCGACGCTGCCCGACTGCTCATCGAGGAAGTAGCGCGAGTCATTCGCATTGGGCCGGTTGTCGCCCAGCAGGAACAAGCGCCCCTCCGGCACGGTCACGTCGTACGGTGAGCCTGTCGAACCGAGCGGGTCACGCATCACGTAGGGCTCGTCGATCCGCTTGCCGTTCACCGTGACCCGCATGCCGTCGCGGGACTCCACGTGGTCACCGCCCAGTCCGATCACCCGCTGCAGGACCGGCGCGCCCCTGTACCGGCCGGGCACAGTGACGAGAACGATGTCACCCCGGCGTATCTCTCCTTCGTCGATCCGCTCGATGGCCAGCCGATCGCCCGGATGGTACGTGGGCCGCATCGCGTCGCCCGCGACTGTGACGTGCTCCCGGTCCAGGCCACCGGTGCCCACGAACCCACCAGTGGCTCCCAGCAACAGGACCAACCCCAGCGGGACCAACACCCAGGCGGCGACTTTCAACTCGCGCCCCGCACGTTGTGACTGCACGAACTCTGCTCCCTGTCTGTCTCTGCTCAACTGCCGTGGACCGAGCGGTCGGCCGGAATGTCTGCTCAAACTCGCACTGCGCAGTACCGAAAGGCTTGAATGCCATCACTCGGAAAGCGGGCTCAAAACCTAGATTGCGGCGGAAATTTCGGTTACGGGATCCAGCCTATGGACTCGCGCACAGGTGCCGGTGTCCGACTCGATGTCCGCGGTCCGCACCCGGTAGGCCGTGGGCTCGATCTCCACGAGCAGAAGTTCGTCGGTACCAGCCTCGGTCCCAGGAAGAGCCGCATCGAAAATCGCGAGCGGGCCGTTCACGCGCACGATTGGCCCCTCGTCCCACATGTCGACGGAACCGATGCCTTCACGCACCGCCTCGACGAATCGAGCGTCACTGGAGGAAGAGATCCACTGAACAATGGATCGGTAATCGTTCATGAACGCGGTCGGAGCGGGGATGTCGTTGATTACCAGTCCCGTTACCGGAGCGGATGGCTTTCCGAATGTGACCAGCCCGGCGTAGCCGTCGACCTTACACGCGTTTCCTAGTCGAAGTTGGCGTATCCACCCCAGAGGTTTCTGAGCGACTCCTCCATGACAATCACTGGGCCACCTGCTGACTCGACCCATGTGAGGTCCACGGCATCCCCATTTTCCAGTATCTGAGTTCCTTGGCTACTCGCCCATGGACCGGTCGCATCGCGGGCGCGGGCGCCACACCGATCAAATGGGGGCACGCGTCCGGCGAGTGGGTCGAGGGCGCCCGGTAAGACTACCGCAACGGGCATCGGACCAAAACGGTGATAACCGAGTCCGGTCCGGCCGAGATCTCGGTGCCGCGTAATGGGGTCGGGGGTCGGGCGTTTGATTTGCAGCTGGTGAGGAAGCGTCAGCGGGATCTTGGCGGACAGGGCGAGATGGTCCATAGTCGGTTCGGTCGGAGACTTCGAAGAGGCAGCAGGCGGGCCCGCCGATGGATTCGGCGGGCCCACGAGGGAGACCGGGGACAGATTGTTCACCAGGAGGCAGACACCTGCCGTTTCACTTGCGTGGTGAGCAGGTGTCATTCATGGGTCAGTCTCCGAACATTCCGGCGTACGGATCCGGCTCGCCTGTCCAGGGGTCCAGTCCGGCTTTCCACATGCGCTCTTCCTCGTCCCGGTTCAGGAAAACCGCTGACTCCCGTCCCCAGAGTGAGAGATCACCGAGAGGGCACTCGTCGAAGTCCCCCCGCAGAACGCGCACGAGGAACTGCACCATCCCGCAGTCGTAACGACGCCACAGACCGTCGTCCCTGTTGTACACCAGGACGGGCCACCTGCCCGGGTCCTCGTCCGAGGCATCCCAGCAGAGAAGGTCGGCGCTCGCGTCTCCACCCCAGGCGATCAGCTCAGGGCGGGCCTCCGCGAGCTCGGGTGCCTTCCGCATCCACGACCAAGCCTCTCGGGCCACCTCGGTCTCGTTGGCCATGTCGGAGTTTTCCGTCACCGTCCCTTTGGGCTCCGGTTTCAGGACCGCCAGGTACCTCTCGATCCCGCCGTACCCGTAGACGTCGATGAACTGACGGTAGTCGGAGGGGAACTCCTTGCCCCAGGACCGGGCGAGCTGATCCCAGTCGACCGATGCGTTGCTCGAGGCCGTGGGCGGCATCGCCTGCCGCAGCGTCACCAGTTCGTCTTCCATGCTCACCTATTTCTCCTCCTCGGAGTGGGCATCATGGCATCTCCCCCCGGCAGGTACCTGACGGCCTGTGTTGTGGTTCACGAACGAACCACAGGCTCGAAGAGCGGATGGGGCATGTGTTGTGTCACGGAATAGGGGTGAAATTCTGGCTCTGTAAGAATCCGATACAGGAATTCAGTGGCAGTCATCTCATACGATCGCGCTCGACGGCGACACCGAGCCGGTGACCGTGAAACTGGGCGTATGGATCTCCAACACCAAAACCCGACGCGACAAACTCACCGGGGAGCAGCGCACCGCACTCGCCGAGCTGGGCATGCAGTGGGCGTAGCTCCGCGGGCCCCGCTGGGACGCGGTCGAACTCGTGTAGCCGTCGGGGCCGGACAGGAACGAGGTCGCGCGCATACTCAGGGTCAGCTCGGAGTCGCTGCGGGGCTGGGTAAAGGAAGCCCCGCGCCGCCCAGGACACCGGAGCGGAACCCGATGCCTGGCGGCGGGGCAGACCGCCGATCGATTCCCCTAGCGAATCCGAAGCGGTTAGCTCAGGCCCATGGCACCGTCGACGGCGAGCGCGGCTGCTGGCGCCCCCCGGTCAGAACAGTGAGTTGTCGCCCCGTAGCCGACGTCGCAGGAACGAGGCGAAGGTCTGATCCTCCAGGTGGGTGAGCGAGGTGCCCCCTGGCTCGATGTAGGCGACGCGCCACTCTTGCGGGTCGCTCGTCAGGGCGAGCCAGCCGAAAGCCTTGCCCTCCAGTTCGCCCCACTGCAGGAACACCGGGTCCTCGGTCAGCCAGGCGGCCCTGGTGACGGGGAACACGCGCATTCCGGCGATCACCCCGCCGGGGAACTCCCGCATGACTGTCAGGTAGTCCTCCGGGAACACGAGGTCCGGCTTCTTCGTGTTCTCCGCGGCCCTGTCGACGAGCTCCCGCGCGTACTGCCGGATGCCCGGAACACCGATGTTCCGAATCCGGGCGACGAGCTCCTCCACTGCGCCGATGTCCGGGTTCGACAGCACCGTGGCCGTCGCCCGCATGTCGTCGGCGACCTTCCAGAAGGAACCCGCTTCGTATTCCTCGATGGTCTCGAACGCGGGAAGCCCCTCGGGACGTTCGAGCAGCGCCCGCCCCACGAACTCCGGGGCAGAGAAGGGAAGGTCGAGCCACAGCTGGAAATCATCGTCCGTGACGACGGTCGTCCAGTCTGCGGTGTCGTCGGCGGTGGTGTCCCACAGCAGCACGCCGTCGGTTGCGCTGCGGCCCCACGGCACCATGCCGCCGGGCTCCGGGTGGAGCGGCAGCCACAGCCGCTGGTCACGGCTGCGAAGCGACAGCTCCATATCTCCGATGCGCATGGAGGTGGGCCGGGTGAACTCCTCGAGGGAGCGCACGGGGAGAGCGCCGGGTCGTTCGAGCAGCACGGAGCCTGCGAAGACCCCGGCCGGTGTGGCCTGGACCAGGAGTTCGAAGTCCGCAGGAACGACCCGGCCGTACTCGTCCTCCGGTCGTGCTGGGGCGTCGAAGCCGAGTAGTCGGACGACGTCGAGATGATTCATGTGTTCCTCTCTGATCGGTGTTGGCAGTGGGGTGGGCGATCAGTGATCGCCCACCCCACCGTCTCGGCCGTGCTGGATCAGTCAGTCAACGGTTTCGTGACTCCGGAGCCCGTCAATCGTGGACTCCGCTGTTGATCAGCCGTGAGAATGTACCCGAGGAACTCGAGACGTACATGTGCACGCCGATCGGAGTCACCCGGTTCGGGATGTAGATCGGAACGGACTGGTAATACACCCGTTCGTCCCGCTTGAGCCGTCTCTCGATCTCGTACTCCACCGACCGCATCTCCTTCTGATTGGCGTAGGCGGTCGTCGGGATGATGTTCTTCCGGAGGTGGGAGCCTCCAAATTCACGGGCGATCAGGTGAGCCCGGTTCCAGTCGTCTGCCTCGTCCTGCAGGCTCCAGCCGACCGGGTCCTGCGGTTCGCTCGAGTTACTCGTCGCCGGAGCGGCCGGGTTCAGACAAGCGAACCCACCTGTCGCCCGCCCCTGCCCGTCCACGGGCGAGTTCCAGATGGTGCTCGGGCCCGAGGAGCTCTGGCACTTCTTGTTCTCGTTGTCGGCGTTGTCGATCGCCTTGCGCTGGTACGACGTGTCCGGCTCGGAACTGTGCGCCGAAAGGCCCTGGAAGATCCGCACGATCATGGAGACCGCGGCTCCGGTGGCCACCCCCTTCGGACCGCTCGAACCGCTGCCACCCGGGGTGGGCGCCGGCCCAGGAGCCGGCGACGGCGTGGGCCCGGTGGCCGTCCGGCTGGACGACTCGGAGGAAGAGACGTCCTCCGCCGACGGCATCAGCTGGCCGAGGGCCATGGCCATGTCGTTCAGGTTCTGCTGACCCGACGGCGTCGCCGCGTACAGAGCCGTGGCCAGAGCCGCACCTGCGTACCAGATCAGCGGGATGGCGAAGTGGCCGTCCAGCTCGACGAAGCTGGTGGGGTTGCCACCGGCGAACGAGTAGCGGTTGCCGGTGAACGGATCCGCGCCCAGGTTCATGTCGGCCAGCGCGCCGTTGTACATGTCCCGGGTGGTGAAGCGGTTGAGCCCCGGGCTGTAGTCCCGGAACCCCATGTCGTACGTACCCGACTGGGCGTCCCAGCGCTTCGCGTTGAAGCGGTAGGGGTTGTACTCCTGCTTCGTCGGGTCGGCGGCGTCCGGCTTGTCGATGCCTGTGAACTCCGACTTGTCGTCGGATCCGTAGGCGGTGTAGCCGTACGTCGCCTTGGTGTCGCCGTTCTTGTCGGTCAGCGTCTCGACGTCGTTGTGCGAGTTGTAGCCGTAGAAGCCGTCCTCGCTCGTGCCGTCGGTGTTGTGCTTGACCTGGGAGAGACGCTCGCCCCATGGGCTGTACTGGTACGACTTGGTGAGCTGGCCGGCGACCTCCTCGCTCAGTACCTCCGTGGACAGGCCGAGGTAGCTGAACTCGGTCGTCTTGCCGTCTGCGGTCTTCGACGCGGTGCGGTCCAGCGGGTCGAAGGTGTACTTCGTCGACTTCATCGCGCCGGTGGCGTCCGTCTTCTGGGACTCCACGACGTGGTCGAAGCCGTCGTACACGCTCCTCTCGATGACCTTGCCGCCCGAGGCGACCGACTCCTGGCGGCCGAACGGGTCATAGTTGTACGTGGCCGTCGTGCCGCCGGTGGTGCCCAGCAGCAGGCGGTTGCGGTCGTACTCGTAGGTGGTCGTGACGTTCTTGACCGTCTGCGAGACGACGTTGGCGTTGTCGTCGTGGACGTACTTCTCGGTGCCCGCGCCGTTTCCGGTCTTGACCGACTCGACGAGCCGGCCCACCGGGTCGTAGGTGTAGTCCGTCGTGGAGTCGAGGTACGCCGCGTGGTTGTCGGCGTTCATCTTCTTCGCGACGTCCTGCGCCTTGTTGCCGTTCAAGTCATAGGCGTAGGTGTGTGAGGAGACGAGGGTGCCGTTGGGCTTCCTCTCCGTGGTCGACTTCAGCTCACCGCCGAGGTGGTACGTGAAGTCGACCATGTTGCCGTTGGCCTTGGTCTCCTTGAGCCGCTGGCCTCGGTCCGTGAACGTGAAGGTGGTGACCTTGGGCGAGGGATCTGTGGCGGACTTGCCGATGGAGACCGACTTGACCAGCTCGCGCGAGTCGTAGGCGTACTTGGAGAACTGGCTCGGGTGGGTGACCGTGTCCGCCTGGCCGTTCGCGTCGTAGGTGTACGACGTGACCTTCTTCTCCTGGCCCGCGAGGGCCTCGGTCACCTTCTGCACCTGGTTCAGTCCGTCGTAGACGACCGTGTACGCGTCGATCCTCGCGCCTGACGACGTGTCGTCGATCGAGGTCATGTTGCCGTTGACGTCGTACGCGTAGGTGAACGTCCGCTTCTCGGCGTCCGTCTCGCCGGACGTGTCCCGCACCAGCTTGACGGCGTCGGCGACCACGATGCCCGAGCTGCTCTGTTCCAGCTTCAGCGTGGCGTCGTTGCCCTGCTTCAAGCTGTACGAACCGAGCGCCACCCAGGTGCCGGGGGCGGCCGTCTGGTCCTTGTCGACCGACGGGTGGGTCGTCGCGCCCTGCGCCAGCGTGTACTTCGCCGCCGTCGCGGCGCCCGTGACCTTCGGGTACTTCACGTACGCGGTGTACGTGCCGTCCTTCGGGACGTTCAGCGTCCAGGTGAAGGCGTCCGTTCCCGCACCGGCCGCATGAGTACGGTGGTTGTAGCCCTGCTGGCCGGCGACGTCGTCTGTCGCCCACGTGCCCGTGGCCGAGGTGTGCTGGGTGTCGGAATTATCGACGAGCACGACCGATTTGCCCGCCGGTACGCCGTCGTCCGACTTGGACTTGAGCTTGCCGTCGGGATAGTACGACTGCGTCATCGTGCGGTCCGAGGAACCGCCCGCCGACGTGAGGGTACGGGACGTCTGCTGCCCGATCTCGTTGTAGTCGTACGTTGTGCTGATGTCCCACGGGTCGGTGGACTTCCTCGTCCAGCCGTTGTCGAAGTACTCGAAGACCGTGTCGTTGCGGACCGTCTGGCCCTCCGACGGCGGCAGCGACTGCCGCTGCACCCGGCCCAGCGCGTCGTACACGGTCTGCGTGTAGACGTTCGGGTCGTCGTGCAGGGGGTCGCTCGGGTCGTACGGCTGGTACTGCTTCACCGGACGGTTCAGCGCGTCGTACTCGGTACGCGAGGCGAAGTCGTCCACCGTGGCCGTCGCGGTGCCCCGCGGCGTTGTGACCTTGGTGGTGTTGCCGACCTGGTCGTACGCATACTTCGTGATGCGGAACGTGGTCGCGTCGTACGGGGCCTTGACCTCGGCCTGCTTGCCCCGCTCGTCGTAGGTGTAGGTGGTGGTGCTGTTCTCGGGGTCCGTGGATGTGAGGACGAGGCCGTCCCGGTCATAGGTCCGCGAACTGGATTTGCCCGCCGCGTCCGTGAACGTGGTGAGCCGGTGGTTCAGGTCATACGCCATCTTGGACGTGTGGTCCGTGGTGTCCGTGGTGGCGTTCTTCTTCGGGTCGACGACCTTGACGGGGTTGCCGACGACGTCGTACTCGTAGCTGATCCTGTCACCGGCCGCGTTGACCGCCGCGGTGAGCTGGTAGATCTCGTCGTAGTGATTGGTGGTGACATAGTCGGTGGTGTCCGAGGCGGTCAGTGTGCCCTTCGGCTCCGTGACGGTCCTGAGGTTGCCGACCTTGTCGTAGGTGTAGTCGGTCCGCCGCTCGGGGGACGTGGGGGTGTCCTTCGGAGCGGTGGCCGAGGTCATCTGGTCCGCGACGTCGTACACCGCGGTCGAGACCGCTCCGTTCGGCGACGTCGACTCGGTGATGTTGTCGTTGGCGTCGTAGACCGGGGCTGGCGCGGTGATGAAGACACCCGCGTTCTGATCCTTCGCGACCGTGCCCGACTTCGGCCGACCGAAGGCATCGTAGGTCTGCGTGGTCTTCTTGCCGAGGGCGTCGGTAACCTCGCGGACCTGGCCGCGCTCGTCGTAGACGTACGTCGTGGACTTGCCCAGGGCGTCGGTGATCGTGGCCGGGTAGCCGGTGGGGCCGAAGCCGCTGTTCGTGGTGGGGTTGCCGTTGGCGTCGACGGCCTTGGTCAGCTGGCCGTAGGAGTTGTACTCGTAGGTGGTGGTGTAGTCGTCCGGCACCGTGGTGGTGGCGACGCCCTTGGGGTCGGTGACCGTCTTCAGGTTGCCGAAGGTGTCGTAGCCGAACTGCCAGGCGCGGTCCTCGGGTGAGGTCTTGCGCCACAGGTCGGCGGCGTAGCCGTCGGCGCGGGTCTGGTACTCGTACGTCGCCGCGTCGGCAGGCCACTTGGAGGTGTCCGTCACACAGGCGGTCTCCTGGTCGGGCACGCCCGTCTTGTTGTTCTCGGCGTCACGCGACCAGAGCGGGTAGCCGGTCTTCTGGTCGTAGCAGTACGCGGTCTTGGCGCCGTTGGCCTCCTCCAGGTAGGTGACGTTGTTGTCCGCGTCCCAGCTCATCTTGGTGGTCTGGGACTTGGCGTTGGTGGTCTGGACGGGGCGGCCGTAGTCGTCGGTGACGTACTTCGTCGCGTGGGACTCGGCGTCGGTCACGGTGGTGTCGGTGAACTTGGGGGTCGCGGTGTTCGCCGCGTAGGTGAAGCCCGTGTTCCCGCCGAGGCGGTCGGTGACGGTCTTCGTCCACCAGTGGTACGTCGGGTCGTCACCGCTCTGCGGGGCGTAGTACGCCAGGTCGGTGCCGTTGCCGCGCGGGTCGGTGACGGTGACCAGCTTGACGTTCTTGTTGCCCTGGGTGGCGTCGTAGGTGAAGGCGAACACCTTCGGCTGGGACGATCCCGCGCCGTCGGTCAGCTTCGTCAGCAGCGCCTTGTCCGAGTACTCGAAGGTCAGCTTGCGGCCCGAGATGTCGGTCATGGACCGCACGTGGTCCGCGACCTTGGGGAAGGGCGCGTCGGCCTTGTCGTAGTAGTCGACGGTCAGCGACGTCCGTCCCGCGGGGTCGGTGATGTACTTGAGGAACTTGGTCGGCTTGTTGTTGGACTTGCGCTCCTCGTACGTGTACGTCTGCGTGTTGCCGTTCTTGTCGACCACCGAGGTCAGGTAGCCGTCGCAGCCGAAGAGGAAGCGGGTGCCGTCCGGGCGCAGCATCGTCCAGGCGTCCGGGACCGGGTCAGCGGTGGGCTTGCAGTCCAGGCCGTCCTTCATCGACAGCCGGTAGTGGACACCCGCCGGGGCCTTGAAGGTGCCGTCTGCCTGCTTGTGGAAGACGTGCGTGGTGCCGTCGCCGTCCGGCAGGCGGACCTCGGTGGGGTTGGGGTTGGGGTGGAAGTCCAGCGGCGCGCCCAGGCGGATGGGGCCCGCCAGCTGCGCCGACCAGCCCGCGCCCGAGACCGTGTCACTGGTGTCGAGTGAGTTGTAGGAGAAGCGCGCGAACGTCGTCAGACCGCGTCCGGGGTTGGAGAACGCGTTGTACGACCAGACGCTGTTGCCGGAGGACAGGTTGTTCATCACCGTCGAGCCGGCGCCGGTGTTCTTGCCGGTGTAGGAGTAGAACTTCTCCAGGCCGAGCTGGTTGGAGGTCGGGTCCTCGACCGCCACGCTCTGCTTCAGCGACGGGATGCCGCCGGTGCCGGCCGACAGCCAGCTGCCGTCGGCGATCTTGCGGACGTCCCAGCCGAGCACGTACTCGCCGCGCTTGTTGCCGGAGTCGGAGTTGACGGGTGTGGCGACCTTCGCCTGGATCGTGGCCGACTGGCCGGGCAGCAGCCTCGGGATCGGGGTGGCGAGCTGGTTGCCGCCGGTGGTGACGTCCGTGCCGTCTGGCAGCTTCCAGGTGTAGGAGAGCTCCCGCTCGCCCGCCACCCACTCGGCGGAGGTGGTGTTGGTGACCGTGAAGTCCACCGTGTAGGTGGTGTTCGGGGTCATCCGGGAGGGCGTCTGCGGGGCGTAGTACGTGTCCTCCGTGGTGGAGTCGACGTAGATGACCTGCATGTACGGGCGCAGCTGGGGGTCGGCGGCCTCGGCGGACAGGAACAGGGTGCGCTCCTGCGGTCCAGCGGACGACTCGTCCTTCAGCTTGACGGCGACGCCCTTGTTGCCAGCGGGGTCGTCGATCCAGCCCTGCATGAGGCTGGTGGCGTCCCACTCGCGGCGGCCGACGTCCGCCACCTGGCCGACGGTGCTGGAGACGGCCGGGGACATGTCACCGCCGGCGCTGCTCCAGGCGGTGGTGGAGGTGGCGTTGTTCCACGTGGCCTGCGTCTCGGTGAAGTCCCGTGTCAGGGCGTGGAGTTCGTAGATCGCCCCATCGGTGTCGGTGGTGGTCTCCGCGCCCCACAGGAACATCCGGTTGTTGATCACGGTGGCGGTCGCCGGGATACCGGTGGTGGGGAACTTCAGCACCGCGCGGGTCGTGCCGTAGGTGCCGGAGTTGTTGCCGACGCTCAGCCACTTCTGGCCCACGCCCCAGGACTGGATGGTGTCCTGGTTGGTGGACGGCTGCGCGGAGGAGAGCGTGGTGTCGGTGACGCCGCCCTGGCTGCCCTGGATGATCTTCATCGTCCGGCCGGCCTTCGGGATACCGACGATGCGGGTCGGCGACCCGAGCAGCTCCCCGCTCTTGGTCTTCACCGCGATCTGGTAGTAGTACGACTTCCCGATCTCGTTGGCCGCCGAGTCCGGCGTCGGAACCGCGGTGGTGTCCGTGTACGTGGTGGCCGACGAGCTGATCGGCGCGATCAGGGTCGCCTCGGACGGCGTGAACGCCTGCTGCGTGGACCGGTGCAGCTGGTACTCCACGATGTCCTGGCCGGTGTCACCGCTGGTGTTGGTGTACGCCTTCCACGACAGCTCCGGGCCCGTGGAGTGCACCACGGTCGGGGAGTTCAGCGACGTGCCGACCTTGCCGTAGGTCACCGTCAGCCGGGGGATGCTGGACGTCTCGCCGCCGTAGTAGCCGTCACCGGCCTCGTAGCGGGGGCCGCCGAGCGGGCCGGTGGACGACTCGTCCTTCGCCGCCAGCACGAAGCCGTGGTTGGCGGCGGTGCCGCTCACCCACTTCTGTACCGTGTCGGCGACCGGGAACTCGTGCCACTGGTTGTACTCGCCCGTGTTCTTGACGATCTGGGCCGGGTTCACCAGGCGCACGGCGTCCGCGAGCACCGCGGTCGACGTCGACGCCGGGCCGTCACCCAGGGCGATCTTGCCGACCGTGCCCTTGGTGAACGGCAGCTGCCCGCCGCCGTTCAGCGACGTCCAGACACCGTTGGTGCCGGCCGACTGGTCGACGGTGAACGTCTGCGTGCCGTCGCGGTGCGTCACCGTGTACGGGGCGTTCGTCGCCCGGTCGGTGGCCGCGACGTAGTGCACGTCGACGCGGTAGGTGGCGGTGTCGGTGACCTTCGGCTGCCAGGTGTACGTGTCGCCGGCGACCGCGTCCTTGTTGTAGCGGTAGTCCTGGCCGATCGCGTACTGCGTCAGCGTCGAGCCCGACGTGGGCCAGGAGCCGGTCGCGGCCGTGGTGCCCGCGTCCCCGTCGTCGACCTGGACGCTCGTGCCGGACAGCTCGCCGACCAGGCCGGACGTGTTCGACCAGGTGGCTTCCGCTTCGGTCCAGGGACCGGTCGCGCGGTGCGCCTCGATGGTGACGTCGTTGCCGTTGGTGGTGTGCGACTGGTCGAAGTAGACGCCCAGCCGGGCGCCGTCGACCTTCACCCCGGCCGGGATCTCGTCCAGCGGGAACTTCAGCAGCGAACGCGCCTGGGCGGTGGAGGAGGTCTTGCCGACCGCCAGCTTCCAGGACGCGTTGAAGTTCACGTCCGGCTGGTCCGACAGGACCATGGTGTCCTGCGAACCCGACGGCGACGGCGCGATCGTGATCGTCGGGTCGATCACGACCGGATACTGCCGCTCCTTCGCCGCCAGCCACGTCGCGTCCGGCGTGACCGTCAGCTTCCAGCCGTCACCGTCACGGACCAGCTTCTGCGTGACGTCCGCGCTGTACGCGTACCCGTACGGCGACGACGCCGACTTCCTCGCGTCCGTCATGTACGGCGCCGGTATCACCAGCACCGGCGTGTTCGGCAGCTCACCGAAGAACGCGATCGAGCCGTCCTTGCGCGCCTTCGGCGTCAGGCCCTCGGTGTCCAGGGTGAAGGTGTACGTCACCGGGCCGGACGGCCGCTCGGCGAGGGTGATGTCCTCCTTCACCCTGCCCGGACCGACCTCGTAGGACAGGTCCGCGCCGCCGACCGCCTCCTTGTAGGTGACCGTGTCGCCCTCGGCCTCCGGCTTCAGGGAACCGCGTGCCCCCTGCAGGCCGAGGGTGACCGACTGGCCCCCGTCCGCCGTCTCGAACCGCAGCAGCCGGTCCGGGTCCGACCCGAACCAGCTGCGGCCGGTGTTGGACGTGTTGGCGAAATCGAAGCCCTTGGCCCCCGTCCCCGTCACCCGGGTGTCGATCGCCTTCCACGCCTTCGAGGACGGGTCCCTGTACGCGGTCGGGGCGGCCGTCAGCTCCGCTTCGACGCGGCCGTCGGACAGCTCCCAGAAGCGGGCCGACGGGGTGCGCCGGGAGGTGAGTTCCTTGACCCGCTTCGCCTTCGGGGCGTTCTTCCCCTTGGCCAGTTTCTGCCGGTCGGCCACGGGCCGGTCGCCGTACGACGGCGGCTCGGGGCTCTCCTGACCGTCGTCCCCGAACCAACCGGAGACCGTATCGAAAAACCCCTTGTCCTCGCCCTTTCCGGGTTCGGACGGCGGGGCCGCATAGGCGACTTGCGGCAGGAGTGTGCCCGCAATCGCCGCGGCCACCAGACAGGAGAGATATCTCCTGTACGGCACCTTCACGTGCATACCTTTCGACATCGGCGGCCCTCCCCGCCGAACGCGAAACGGGCGCGCCGAACGAGCCGTCGCGGAGAGTCCCGCGCGGCTTGGTGCATAGCTGCGCAGCACCCTCGCGAGCAGGTGAAACACCGGTCGCGGGGCGCGGCGGCGGGATTATTGGCCAGTGCACTGATGCTCTGTCAAGCGAGCGGACATATGCGGACGTTGAAGCCCCGGAACGCCGTCGGTACGCCCCCTTATGTCTTGTCGCTCGCGTGGCCCGCTGCGGATGGTGTATAACCGCCCGGTTCCACTTCAGTTGCATGCCGCATTGATCCGGACCAGGGAAAGCTGAGCCCGTTCATGTCAGCCAATGAATCCTCGGAAAACACAGAGAACGGCGCGGAGAAAGACGCGGAGAACGGCGCAGGAAACGCCGTGGCGGGCGGCCCGCAGAGTGACAAGGGCAAGGACGCGAACAGCGGCACCCGGGCCGGTGTGGTGATCGCCGCCGTCCTGCTGCTCGCCTGCGCCGGCCTCGTCGGCTACGGACTGCTCGACACCGAGGAGGAGCCGGAGAAGCCCTCGACGCCGGCCGCCGCCGTGACCTACGAGGTCACCGGTGAGGGCGCGGCCGAGATCTCCTTCCTCGGCCGGGACGAGGACGGCACGGCCACCGTCGTCCGGGACGCCGAACTTCCCTGGAAACGCACGGTCCGGGTGCCGCTCGGCACGGCCCCCACCGTGGCGATCGTCCTCGGCGAGAAGGGCGGACAGGCCTCCTGCACGCTCGCGATCCGCGGCAAGCACGTGCAAAGGGCGACGGCGTCGGGCGAGTTCGGGCGCGCCACCTGCGCCGGCCGGCTGCCCGCCGACGGCAGCTGATCACGACGTACACACTTCACGAGGGGTGGGCATGAGCCCGAGGGGAAACCGCGCACGGCGCACGAGCGCGTCGAAGCGCACGATCTGGCTGGCGGCCGGGGCGGTGGTCCTTGCGGGCACCGGCGTGACGGCGGTGGCCGCCGGCGGCGGTCCCGGGGGCACCGGCGCCGATGACGGCTCCCGCGCCGCGCGGGCGCACACGCTGGCGCTGGACGGCAAGGACCCGAAGAAGCGCGAACTGCCGCGCACGGACACGCAGCTGTTCTCCCTCGTCGGCGTCTCCTGGGAGGACAGCGCCGACGACTTCGAGGGCACCGCGCAGATCCGCACCCGCGGGGCGGACAGCGGCACCTGGACCGACTGGCGGGACCTCGACTTCGGCATCCGGGCACCGGAGACGGCGGAGGGCGACGCCTCGGGGGTCCGTGGTGCCTCGGAGCCGCTGTGGGTGGGACCGTCGGACGCGGTCGAGGCCCGGGTGGTGGCGGGCGGCAAGGAGACCGCCGTCCCGGACGCGCTGCGGCTCGACATGATCGACCCGGGCGACGAGAAGGGCGGCAAGGGGCAGGGCGAGGGCGGCACGAAGGACGGCGGCGGCAAGGACGGCAACGGCAAGGGGGACGGTCCCGGCAAGCCGACCGCCGAGCCCGGTTCCGGGGAGCCCGCAACCGCCACCGCGAGTGCCTCGCCCTCCGGCGGGGACGCCGAGCCGAGCACCGCTCCCGAGCAGTCGGCCGAGCCGACCGAGGAAGCGACCGACGCCCCGGTCACCGAGCAGCCGGCCACCTCCGACGCCCCGGCGCCCTCACAGGAGCCGACTCAGGAGCCGACGGCGGAGACCAGTGCCCCCGTCCCGAGCGAGCAGCCGGCGACGTCCGACGCCCCGGCCCCCTCCGAGGAGCCGAGCCAGGAGCCGACCCAGGAGCCGACCGCCGAGCCCAGCGCCCCCGCCCCGAGCGAGGAACCCACCTCTCAGCCCACGACGGCCCCGGCAGCCGAGCCCACGACGGAGCCGAGCGCCGAGCCGGACCCGAGCGGGTCCACGTCACCGGCCGCCCCCACCGCTCCCGCCGCCCCCGCGATCGTCAGCCGCGCCGACTGGGGCGCGGACGAGTCGCTCGTCGTCGACCCGCCCTCCTACCTGGACACGGTCGACGCGGTCTTCGTCCACCACACGGCGGGCACGAACGACTACGACTGCGCCGACTCGGCGGCCGTCATCCGGGCGATCCTCACGTACCACGTGGAGAGCAACGGCTGGAACGACATCGGCTACAACTTCTTCGTCGACAAGTGCGGCACGGTCTTCGAGGGCCGGGCGGGCGGTGTCGACAAGCCGGTCCGCGGCGCCCACACCTACGGCTTCAACGGCTACTCGTCCGGTGTCTCGCTCCTCGGCGACTACGAGAACGGCGGCACGCCGACCGCCGCGGCCAAGCAGGCCATCGCCGACCTCTCGGCCTGGAAGCTGGGCCTGCACGGCGTGGACCCGGAGGCGCAGGTGACGCTGACCGCCGCCGCCGACACCGGCGTGTACGACGGCGGCGAGCAGGCCACGCTGAACACGATCTCCGGCCACCGCGACGGCTACGCCACGCTGTGCCCTGGCGCCACGCTCTACTCGGCGCTCCCGGAGATCCGCAGTGCGGCGGGCGCGTCGGTGTACGCGCGCTGATCGGGCGCGGGGCGTGAGGGAATCCGGGGCGTGAGGTGCGTTGCCTTCCGCCGGGCTCCGGGTACCCGGAGCCCGGCGGAAGGAGGGATACGCCATGGCGGACGGTGACGACTTCTACTCGCGCGACCGGCCGGAGGACCCGTATCTCGAGGAGGACCGCCCGCGTGGTGGCGGCCCGGAGGATCCGCAGGGTCGCGGGACGTGGCCCGTGTGGGCGATCATCCTCGCCATCCTCGCACTGTTCGTGATCATCACGGTGCTGCTCGGCTGAGCGCGGGACGAGGGCGCCCGGTCCGCGCGTCGCTGCGGGTGCACGCGGACCGGGGCCGTCCGAGGGAGCCCGGAAGGGCTCAGCGGGACGCGAGGGCGCGCGGCTGCTGGGCCGCGGCGTGGGCGTCCATCCGTTCGGCGGCGAGGATCGCCACCGCCGTGTCGGCGCGGGACGCGGCGACGACCAGGGCGCGGCCCGCCAGGGCGTGGGCGCGCCGGTGCAGGGCCGCCGCGTCCGGCGCGCGGCCCGGCGTGGTCGCCGGCATGCGGGCCGGCGTACGTCCTCCCCGCAGGCGGGCGACCTGCTCGGTGAGCCGCTCGGCCGCGGCGTCCAGCTCGGCCGAGGGTGCCGCCGCGCGCAGGTCGTCGGTGACGGCGAGCAGCGCGGCGAGATGGCCCGCGAGCTGGATGTCCAGCTCCTCCTCGCGGGACCGGTGGGGGAAGTCGTGGGGGGTGCCGGCCATCGTGCTGTGGACCGACTTGGCGCGTATCGGCTCGTACATGGATGGCCTCCTGGGTGCTGACAGGAAGCCATCCTAGCTTAGATCATGTCTAAAGTTGAGTCGCTCTCAAGATCGGACGATCGGCGTCGCTTGTCAGGGCTGGCCGTAACCGTCCAGGAAGCGGCCGATCCGGCCCACCGCGTCCCGCAGGTCGGTGACCGACGGCAGGGTGACCACCCGGAAGTGATCCGGCTCCGGCCAGTTGAAGCCGGTGCCCTGGACGACCATGATCTTCTCTCGGCGCAGCAGGTCCAGGACCATCCGCCGGTCGTCCTTGATCTTGAAGACGTCGGGGTCGAGGCGGGGGAAGAGGTACAGCGCCCCCTTGGGCTTCACACAGGTCACGCCAGGGATCTGGGTCAGCAGGTCGTACGCCGTGTCCCGCTGCTCGCGCAGCCGCCCGCCGGGCAGGACCAGGTCGTTGATCGTCTGGCGGCCGCTGAGCGCCGCGACCACGCCGTGCTGGCCCGGCATGTTCGCGCACAGGCGCATGTTCGCCAGGATCGTCAGGCCCTCGATGTAGGAGTCGGCGTGGGCGCGCGGCCCCGAGATCGACATCCAGCCCACCCGGTAGCCGGCCACCCGGTACGCCTTCGACATGCCGTTGAAGGTGAGGGTGAGCAGATCGGGGGCGACCGAGGCGGTCGGGATGTGCTCCGCATCGTCGTAGAGGATCTTGTCGTAGATCTCGTCCGAGCAGACCAGCAGGTTGTGGCGGCGGGCGATGTCGGTCAGGCCCTTGACGACCGCCTCGTCGTAGACCGCGCCGGTCGGGTTGTTCGGGTTGATGATGACGATCGCCTTGGTGCGGTCGGTCACCTTGCGCTCCACGTCGGCGAGGTCCGGCATCCAGTCGGACTGCTCGTCGCAGCGGTAGTGCACCGCCGTACCGCCGGAGAGCGAGACGGCCGCCGTCCACAGCGGGTAGTCGGGCGCGGGGATGAGCACCTCGTCGCCGTCGTCCAGCAGCGCCTGCATCGCCATCACGATCAGCTCGGAGACGCCGTTGCCGATGAAGACGTGCTCGACGTCGGTCTCGATGCCGAGGGTCTGGTTGTGCATGACCACCGCCCGGCGCGCCGCCAACAGGCCCTTGGCGTCGCCGTAGCCGTGCGCCGCCGACACGTTGCGGAGGATGTCCTCCAGGATCTCGGGCGGGCACTCGAAGCCGAACGCCGCCGGATTTCCGGTGTTCAGCTTGAGGATGCGGTGACCGGCCGCTTCCAGCCGCATCGCCTCCTCGAGCACCGGGCCCCGGATCTCGTAACAGACGTTGGCGAGCTTGGTCGACTGGATCACCTGCATGCTGGGAGCTTACGGCCCGGTATGGCCCTTCGGACCGTGTTTTCCGCCACGTGGGACGCTGCGCTTTCGGATGGTATGTCCGCTCACTGTCCCTGAGGGCCCCGACCTCTCTACAATGCGCGGCCATGTCCAGCGCATCCCGGTACGCCGATGGAGTGAACGGCGCGTCGGTTCCCCAGGGTCCGCCGAGCGTGTACCTCCCGCAGACCGCCCCGCCCCCCGCGTACGACGCCTACACCGACCCGGCGGCCGCCCACGGCTGGCAGAACGCGTACGACGAGACACGCGAGCTGCCGCCGGTGGCGGCCGGTGAGCCGACGCCGCCCGGGCCGCCCGGTGGCGAGCCGGCCCCGCCGGGGGAGGCGCCGCACTCCGGCGGGGCCGGGCACGCGGCGGGTGACGCTCCGGACCGGCCGCGCGGCGACCCTCCGCG
>NZ_JFCB01000008.1 GCF_000725125.1 Streptomyces toyocaensis | reverse complement strand
CGCGCCCCGGACCCCCGTCGGCCCTGAAGAGGCCTCGTTCTCAAGCGCGGGACGGGCTGGTCGATGCCGGCCAGGCCTCCGCCAGCATCTTGCGGGTGTCCGCCAGCAGCTGCGGCAGCACCTTCGTGTGGCCGACCACCGGCATGAAGTTCGTGTCGCCGCCCCAGCGCGGGACGATGTGCTGGTGCAGGTGCGCGGCGATGCCGGCGCCCGCGACCGATCCCTGGTTCATGCCGATGTTGAAGCCGTGCGCGCCCGACGCCGTGCGCAGCGCCGTCATCGCCTGCTTGGTGAGCTCGGCGAGTTCGGCCGTCTCCGCCCGCGTGAGGTCCGTGTAGTCGGCGACGTGCCGGTAGGGCACCGTCATCAGGTGCCCGCCCGTGTACGGGTAGAGGTTGAGCACCGCGTACACCAGCTCTCCGCGCCGGAGGACCAGCCCGTCCTCGTCGGACTTGGCGGGGAGGGAGCAGAAGGGGCAGCCGTCGTCGGCGCCCGGGCCGCTCGGCTTGTTCTCGCCCTGGATGTAGGCCATCCGATGGGGCGTCCACAGACGCTGGAACGCGTCCTGCGTGCCCACTCCCCACTGCTGCTCCGGCTCACTCGTCATGTGTGCAGCATATGGCGTCACCGCGGGACCACGGGAAAGGCCCCCGGGTTCACTCCCGGGGGCCTCGCGGTCGTGCGCGCGGTCAGACCTGCGTCCGCTCCTCGACGACCTTGGCGATCTTCGCGATGGCCTCGTCGACGGGGATGCCGTTCTCCTGCGAGCCGTCGCGGTAACGGAAGGAGACCGCGCCGTTCGCCATGTCCTCGTCGCCCGCGATGACCATGAACGGCACCTTCTGCTTCTGGGCGTTGCGAATCTTCTTCTGCATGCGGTCCGAGGAGGAGTCGACCTCGACGCGCAACCCCTGCTTGCGGGCCGCGTCCGCGAACTTCTCCAGGTACTCGACGTGGGCGTCACCGATCGGGATGCCGATCGCCTGGACCGGGGCGAGCCACGCCGGGAACGCGCCCGCGTAGTGCTCGAGGAGCACCGCGAAGAACCGCTCGATGGAGCCGAACAGCGCGCGGTGGATCATGACCGGGCGGGTCTTGGAGCCGTCCGCGGCGGTGTACTCCAGGTCGAAGCGCTCCGGCAGGTTGAAGTCGAGCTGGATGGTCGACATCTGCCAGGTGCGGCCGATGGCGTCCTTGGCCTGGACGGAGATCTTCGGGCCGTAGAAGGCGGCGCCGCCCGGGTCCGCCACAAGCTCCAGGTTCTGCTTCTCGGCGACCTGGCGCAGCGTCTCGGTGGCCTCTTCCCAGGCCTCGTCGGAACCGACGAACTTCTCCGGGTCCTTGGTGGACAGCTCCAGGTAGAAGTCGGTCAGACCGTAGTCGCGCAGCAGGTTCAGGACGAAGGTGAGGGTCCTGTCGAGCTCCTCGGACATCTGCTCGCGGGTGCAGTAGATGTGCGCGTCGTCCTGGGTGAAGCCGCGGGCCCGGGTCAGGCCGTGCACGACGCCCGACTTCTCGTACCGGTACACGGTTCCGAACTCGAAGAGGCGAAGCGGCAGTTCACGGTACGAACGGCCGCGCGCGTCGAAGATCAGGTTGTGCATCGGGCAGTTCATGGGCTTGAGGTAGTAGTCCACGCCCTCGTCGAGCTGCATGGGCGGGTACATGCCGTCGGCGTACCAGTCCAGATGGCCCGAGGTCTCGAAGAGCTTTCCCTTGGTCGCGTGCGGGGTGTAGACGAACTCGTAGCCCTCCTCCTCGTGCCGGCGGCGCGAGTAGTCCTCCATGACCCGGCGGACGATGCCGCCCTTGGGGTGGAAGACGGCGAGGCCGGAGCCGATCTGCTCCGGGATGGAGAACAGGTCGAGTTCGGAGCCCAGCTTGCGGTGGTCGCGCTTCTCGGCCTCGGCGAGGAACTCCAGGTGTGCCTTCAGCTCCTCCTTGGAGGGCCAGGCGGTGCCGTAGATGCGCTGGAGCATGGGGTTCTTCTCGCTGCCGCGCCAGTAGGCGGCCGCGTTGCGCATCAGCTTGAACGCCGGGATGTTCCGGGTGGTGGGCAGGTGGGGACCGCGGCAGAGGTCCTTCCAGCACAGCTCGCCGGTCTTGGCGTCGAGGTTGTCGTAGATCGTCAGCTCGCCGGCGCCGACCTCTACGTCCGCGCCGTCGTCGTGCGACGCGGAGCCCTTGAGACCGATCAGCTCCAGCTTGTACGGCTCGTCGGCGAGCTCCTCGCGGGCCTCGTCGTCGGTGACGACACGGCGGGAGAAGCGCTGGCCGCGCTTCTGGATCTCCTGCATCTTCTTCTCGATGGCCTTGAGGTCATCGGGGTGGAACGGCCTGTCCACGTCGAAGTCGTAGTAGAAGCCGTCCCGCACCGGGGGGCCGATGCCCAGCTTGGCCTCGGGGAACAGCTCCTGCACGGCCTGGGCCATGACGTGGGCGGTGGAGTGGCGCAGGATGTTCAGGCCGTCCTCGGAGGAGATCTGCACACCCTCGACGGTCTCGCCGTCCTGGACCTCGTGGGAGAGGTCCTTGAGCTCGCCGGCCACGCGCGCGGCGATGACCGAGCGCTCGCCGGCGAAGAGCTCGGCGGCCGTAGTGCCCGTCGTCACCACGCGTTCTTCCCGCTCGGAATCGCGTTGGATGATCACACGGACGTCTGACACCGGTCTCTCCTGACTGAAGGCTTGAGGTGCGGCGCCATACCGGAGCGCACGCATGGGTGCGATCGTACCGACCCGGGACCGCCCTCCGCGAAATCAGTCTCCGCAGTCGGGACCGCAGGCCTCGCCGAAGAAGGCCGCGGTCTCGGCATTCGCCTGGAGCGCCTTGAGCAGCCGGTCCCGCTCGGCCTCGTCGACCTGCACCGGTACCAGCTCGGTGACGTCGGTGAGCCGGCGGAAGCCGCCGCGGCTCTCCAGACGCCCCCGTACCCGTACCGGCAGGCCCACGAGGTGCGCGTGCCCGGCGACGCGGTAGTCCTCCTCGCCGAGGATGATCCGGACGTGCCCGACCTCGGCACCGGCGAGCACGCGGAGCCGGATCGTGCCCTCGCCGCGGGCACCGGACCGGTGCATCCGGACGACGGTGCCGGTGATCCGAACGGTGACGGACGGTTCCGCCCGCCGGTAGCGCAGACCGGCCTCGCGCAGGAAGGGCAGGTCGCCGGGTGAGAACCCGACCGGTTCCGCGGCGGTCGCGCAACCCTCGGGCACACCGGCCGCCGGAGCCCAGGCCACGCCGACGCGGGCACCCTCGGAGCCCTGGACGAGGGCGACGAGGGCCTCGGTGAGCTCGTGGCTGACGCCCGCCGCGACGGCGGTGTCGAAGGCGTCCGCGCCACCGGTGGCCCGGCGGTGGTCGATGGCCTCGCGGGCGGCGTGGAGGGCGTGATGGAGGCGTACGGCGAGGGACCGGCCGGTGGTCACGGGGGCGAACGCGGTCAGCCGGCGTCCGCCCTGCGCGGGTCCCACCAGGACGGTGTCCAGCGCGGCGGCGGCCGGGCGGCGGTGCCGCGCGCCGTGGAAACCGGTCCGGGCGCGGGTGGCGAGGGCGGCGGCGAGCAGGGTCCGGCGGGCGGCGGAGCGCAGTTGCTCCTCCGCGGTCCAGACGGTGGCGCCGCCGGGGCCGGCGGGTGTGTCGCGCCACCAGTGGATCTCGTCGCTGGGCACGGCGAGGGAGAGCAGGATCTCCCGGGCGGACGGCGTGCCGCTGCGGGACAGCGCCTGCAGTGCCTCGGTGAGCAGGTCTTCGCTGTCGGGGAGGGCGCGGCTCACCGGGACGAGCAGACTGGTGCCGGTGCCCGGTCCGGGCGGGGTCCAGCGGCCGTAGCGTCCGGCGGCACCGCCGCGCCGCTGCCAGCCGTGCCGGTGCAGCAGGGCGGTGAGCACGGCCGGGTCGGTCCCGGTGGGGTCGGGCGGCCCCGCGTCGAAGGCGTCAGCGGGGTGGGGGCGTACGGACCTCGGGGGTTCCCCGGTCGGGCGGTGCGTCACGGTTTTCCTCCCGTCCCGACCCGCGTCATGATCTCGCACAGCGCCCGGTCGTCGAAGATGCGTGAGGTGGGGATCCGTACGGTGGTGCGGCGCCGGCCGGTCACCGGGTGACCGGCGAGGTTCGTCCAGTAGCAGCAGTGCCGCAGATCGAGCCGGTCGTGGCCGGCGCGCAGCCAGTCGTCCTGCGAGCGCGGCACGATCATCACGACCAGGATCTTGTGCACCGACACCGGAGTGCGGGCGAGCTTGGCCAGGTGGGCGTTGTCGAGGGTGAACGAGAAGAACCGGCCCGGCGGGTCGGGGGCGATCTGGTAGGTCGCCTTCAACTGCACCTTGACGGTGACCTCGTCGTCGACGGTGTGCCCGGCGGCGCTGTGGCTGACGTGCCAGTCGATGCCGTTGTCCGGAAAGGGCTGGGAGAGTGAACAGCCCGCGGCCGCCGCGACGGCGTGCAGATAGCCGACCTGCAGGGTCTCCATGCAGGCGGTGGTGGCGAGGGTGCCGCGGGAGGGTGGCGGGCGCTCGGGCAGCAGCCCGCCCCGCTCGGGCTGCGCGATGGCCATGGCCAACAGCCTTCCGAAACAGTCGTGTCCCCGGTGCGGGTCGCTGAACTGCAAGGACCCGTAATCCTGTTGTCTCCTTCCGGCGTACGGGGCAAACAGCCCGGGTATCACCGGACCGGGCAGTGGACGGAGCGTCAACTGCCACTGGTGTACGAGGGGTTGTTGGGCATGGCGTGCTGGCACGAAGGGCCGTTGGCCGCTTTCGACACGGAGACGACGGGCGTGGACGTCGAGACCGACCGGATCGTGTCGGCCGCTCTCGTCGTCCAGGACGCGCCGGGCACCCGGCCGCGGGTGACCCGCTGGCTGGTGAATCCGGGGGTGCCGGTGCCGGCCGGCGCGACGGAGGTGCACGGGCTGACGGACGAGCATCTGCGGCGCAACGGCCGCTGGCCGGCGCCGGTGATGTACGAGGTGGCCGAGGCGCTGGCGGAGCAGGCCCGGGTGGGCCGGCCGCTGGTGGTGATGAACGCGCCCTTCGATCTCACGTTGCTGGACCGGGAGTTGCGCCGGCACCGGGCCTCGTCGCTGGGACGCTGGTTCGAGCGGACACCGCTGCTGGTGCTGGACCCGTGGGTGCTCGACAAGCACCTTGACCGCTATCGCAAGGGCCGGCGCACGCTGACCGACCTGTGTGCGCACTACGGCGTCGAGCTGGAGGCGGCGCACGACGCGGCGGCGGACGCGGCGGCCGCGCTGGAGGTCGCCAGGGCGGTCGGACGGCGTTTCGCGTCGCGGCTCGAGCGGCTGTCCCCCGGTGAGCTGCACACCCTCCAGGCGGTGTGGCACGCCGCTCAGGCGCGGGGTCTGCAGGCGTGGTTCGCGCGCAACGGCACGGAGGAGGTGGTGGACCCGGCCTGGCCCCTGCGCCCGGACCTGCCGGCGGCGGCGTGAGCCCGCCGGGCCGGGCGCACGGTTCTCCCACCGCGGTCAGCGGCCCTTCTCGGCCCCTGGAACGCCGAACGGCGCCCTCACCTGGAAGGGTGAGGGCGCCGGTCCCGGCTGGTGGGCGATACTGGGTTCGAACCAGTGACCTCTTCGGTGTGAACGAAGCGCTCTCCCACTGAGCTAATCGCCCGGGAACGCACTGAACCATACAGGCCCGGGGACGCTTCCTTCAAACCGCTTCCAGGTGCGCGGCAAGTCCGCGCCGGCCGGCCCGCATCATCACCGCGTGGTTGAGACGGAAGACGGGCCGGCCGGGTACGGCGAGGAGACGCAGCAGCGGTTTGCGGAGGTCGACCTCCTGTTCGTAGTGGGCGAGACAGCCATGGACTCCCAGGCGGGTGACGGTCCAGCGGGCCCAGCCGTCGATGTCACCGGACAGACCGGCCTCCAGGACCCCGGTCTCCCGGTCGCGCCGCCCCTCGCGCAGCGTCGAGGTCAGGTCGTAGGGCAGGAGGGAGCGGATCGTGATGATCCCGGTGGTGTCGTCGAGGCGCGTGACCTCGCGCACCTGAGGCCACCACAGGGGGTATTCCTCGATCCGTTCCAGGGCGCCGTACACCGTCGGGGCGGGCGCGGACAGGGTCCACAGACTGCGGAAGCGGTAATGGTTCCAGTCCATCTACGGAGTGTGCCCGTCCGCGCCCGGGTCGTGCCTACGCGATCCGGTCCCCCGGCAGAGCGAGGCCCGCGGAGAGCACACGCGCTTGTAGCCGTCCTCCCACCGCTGCCGTCGGCCTGACCGTTCGCCGGCAGGCCGTCGCGGAAGTTCTCCAGGCTCGGATTCCCCGCGTCCGCCTGCGTCTTGAGGTCCAGCAGAACACCGCGCTTGTCGTACTTGCACAGGAAGCAGACCGTATTCCGGAAAGCGTCCGGCGGATTGCCGCCGGGGGCCTGGGCCTGGAACGTCCCCCCGAACGCTCCGTAGTCGGTGAATTCAGGCTCGATACCGATCTCCGGGAACTTCTTCTCGAAGAGCGCGACGGTCTTCTTGATGGCGATGGCGATGGCGCGGGGCTCACCACCTCACCGGGCGTGACGGAGTGTGACCGCCCCGTCTCCGGGCGGAACGGCCGGACAGGGAAGCCACCGGGGTCCCCGCCCCACGACGAGGCGGCCCGGCTCACGATTCGTGAGCCGGGCCGCCTTGTGATCCGGTGGGCGATACTGGGTTCGAACCAGTGACCTCTTCGGTGTGAACGAAGCGCTCTCCCACTGAGCTAATCGCCCGGACGCAGGAAGAACATTACCCCATGTCAGGCAGTGCCCGTGACCGGCGGAGGGCGGTGCGCGCACCCTCCGCCGCGGCTCACTGGTTCTCGATCTTCCAGGGCATCACGAGGCCGAACTTCCACAGGTAGACCGCGACCAGCGCGGCCACGATCACCAGGCCGACGGAGGTCAGGATGATGTTCCGCCGCCGCACCCTGGGGTCCAGGGCTCGCTGAGCCGCCTCGGTGACCTTGCGCTTGGTCCAGCGCAGCACCAGCTGGGCCCAGACGAACTCGGTCGCCCAGATCGCCATCCCGCCGAAGATCACGACCCAGCCGGGACCGGGCAGGACCAGCATCGCGGCGCCTGCCGCCACGACCGCGAGGCCGACCACGAAGACACCGACCTGCCAGCTGAGGTGCAGTGCCCGGCGTGCCCTGACGAACTCCGGCGCCCGCGATCCGAGCGCCCGCTCCTCCCGGCTTCCGCTCTCGTCCACCGTCACCCCGTCGGCCGTCAGCACGGCCTCGCCAGACTTGTTACTCCCCGTGTTCATACAGCCAAACCCTACCCGAGCGAATCACATCACCGGAATGGGCGCACGCCGCGAACGATCTCTCGGCCGGAAGAGTTACGTAATCCCACGCAAAACACTCAGAGGGGTTTACAACGGCACCGTAGGTGGCATGTCGATTTCGCCGACGTGCGAATCCCCGAGCGCACACTGAGCGAAAGGCCCTGGCGCTTATGAACACCACGGTCAGCTGCGAGCTGCACCTGCGCCTCGTTGTGTCGAGCGAGTCCTCCCTGCCTGTCCCCGCAGGCCTGCGGTACGACACGGCCGACCCCTACGCCGTGCACGCCACCTTCCACACCGGAGCCGAGGAGACCGTCGAGTGGGTGTTCGCCCGCGACCTCCTGGCCGAGGGACTTCACCGCCCCACGGGCACCGGCGACGTCCGCGTCTGGCCGTCGCGCAGTCACGGCCAGGGCGTCGTGTGCATCGCCCTGAGCTCGCCGGAGGGGGAAGCCCTGCTCGAGGCCCCCGCACGGGCCCTGGAGTCCTTCCTGAAGCGCACAGACGCCGCCGTGCCGCCCGGCACGGAACACCGGCACTTCGATCTCGACCAGGAGCTCTCGCACATCCTGGCGGAAAGCTAGGCGAGGCTCACCAAGCCGCCCGGCGCCGTCGACTCGGGGAGACGGCGCGGGCCCGGACAGCCGCATACGGGCAGCCGCATACGGCTCACACACGACGGCGCCGACGCCGCGGAGTTCCGCGGGCGGCGCCGTCGTGCTGTGCGCGTGCGGGACGGGGGCGTGACTCGGTGTGACCGGGAACGACCGGGGGCGCTCCGGCGTTGATTCGAAGCCATGTGCGGAGCGGGGAGGTGCGGTGCGCGCCGGAGCCACTACCATCGGCCAGCATCGGCGGGCGTCCGCCCGACCCCCCAGGCCAGGGAGCGAATCGTGCTGATCACCCACGACACCCGGTGCGCACTCGACACCGTGGTGGATCTGGTCAACACCGCGCCGGAGGACGACACGACACCGGACGGACTGGCGGACGTCGCCGCCCTCGAGGTTTTCGTGCGGGACCACCAGGTCAGCGAGGTCGGGGTGCTCACCGAGTTCGACCTTGCCGCGGTGCGCAAGATCCGCGCCCGCTTCGCGGCGGTCTTCGCCGCGCCCGACGCCCGCGCCGCGGCCGGGATGATCAACGAGCTGATCGCGGCCGCGGGCACCACCCCGCGGCTCACCGACCACGACGGATACGACTGGCACGTGCACTACTTCGCACCCGGCGCCTCCGTGGCCGACCATCTCGCCGCCGACTGCGGGATGGCGCTGGCGTTCTTCGTGGTCGCCGGGGAGCAGGAGCGGCTGCGCCGCTGTGAGGCGCCGGACTGCCGGCACGCCTTCGTCGACCTCTCCCGCAACCGCTCACGCCGCTACTGCGACAGCCGCACCTGCGGTAACCGCCTGCACGTGGCCGCCTACCGGGCACGACGCAAGGAGGCGGCGGGCTGACCGCAGGCACGCGCCCGATGCTCCCGCCGACCCAGTGACGTCGGTTCCGTGCCGACGCGGTCCCGACGGGTGACGCCGGGCACCGCGGGTACGGCTCACAGCCACAGCAGGTCGTGCAGAGCAGCCGTGAGCAGCAGACACCCGATCACCGCAAGGAAGATCATCAGCGGTGGCTGGGAAAGGGCGAAGAGACATCCACGCGGCTCGTCCTGCTGCTGCGCGGCATCGCTCTGTGTCGTGTCCAGCATCTCGCGGCGATGATGACGCATCGGAAGCGCCCGACGCGATCAACACTCACGGAAAGCGTGCGACGTCGCCGAATACGCGATCAACGGTCCGGGTTGTGATCACTTCCGGGCGGTCCTGGACGTCCTGTGACGTTTCCGCCGGTCACCGGCGTCATATGCCGTGCTTCTTGAGGATGGCCTCGATGTCGCTGAAGTCGTCGTCACCCTTCGACGCCGGCGCCTGGCGGGTCGCCGGCCGGGACTGGCCCAGTGCCGGGGCCGAGGCGCCCGGGGCCACCGCGCCGGGGGCTTGTGCCGACTTGGCGGCGGCCCTGCGCTCCTTGCGGGTGCCGCCACGACGGCGCTCCACCGTCCGTGTGGTCGCGAAGAGCACCCAGGACAGACCCAGCAGTCCGAAGCCCGCCCAGGCCGTCGGGCTGAAGGCGGTGTCCGCGAGCCAGTCGACGACGCCGGTCATCACCAGTCCGACGGGCACGAGCGAGTAGGCGGCGATGCGGACCGCGGCGAGGAAGCGCTTGCGGTAGGCCGTGACCACCGCGATGCCCAGGCCTGCCGCGGAAACGGCGGAGCAGACGGTCTCGGCAATCATCCGGTCCTCCAGGCAGGGTGCGGTCGCCTCGGTGCTGTCCCTTCCATCCTGCACCTGCCGGACCTCCCGGGGCCATGCTCCGGCCGGACATCAGGGACATCTCCGGGTCGGGTCCTTCGCAGGTGCCGGTACGGCCGGGGCCCGGTTGGGTGGTGCCGGGCCGGGCTGGGAGACTGTGGACCATGAGCGACCCCTCCCCCGTCCGCGCCGCGGACACCGCCGTCCTCGACGTCTGGTGCGAGCTGCAGTGCCCGGACTGCCGAAGCGCCCTCGACGACCTCCGCGCGCTGCGGGCCCGCTACGGCGACCGGCTGGAGGTGCGGCTGCGGCACTTCCCGCTCGAGAAGCACAAGCACGCCTTCGCCGCCGCCCAGGCCGCCGAGGAAGCGCTGGAGCAGGGACGGGGATGGGCGTACGTCGAGGCCGTGCTGGAGCGGGTCGAGGAACTGGACCGCCGGGGCGAGGCCTTCCTCGTCGAGGTCGCCCGGGAACTCGGACTGGACGCCGAGGAGTTCGACACCGCGCTGATCGACGGACGGCACATCCTGATCGTGGACGCGGACCAGGCCGAGGGCAAGGCGATCGGAGTGACCGGTACTCCGACGTACGTCGTCGGCGGTGAGCGCCTCGACGGCGGCAAGAGCCAGGAGGGTCTGCGCGAGCGCATCGAGGAGATCCTGGACCGCCTGCCGCGGGCCGGGCAGCGGGACTGACCCGGCCGCTACAGCAGCGCCTTGTAGACGGAGAACTCCGTCGCGCTGTACCCGAGCGAGTCGTAGAGCCGCTCGGCCGGCGCGTTGCCGGCGAACACGTTCAGCCCGATGGCCCGCTTCCCCGCGGCGACCGCCTGGGCCTCGGCGAGCAGCATGAGGCTGCGTCCGTGCCCCCGGCCGCGGTGGGCGGGGTCGGTCTCGACGTTGAAGACGTAGGCATGTTCCCCGGTCACCGACAGCCACAAGGTGCCCACGGCGTCGCCCCGGTGTTCGAGGACGCTGAAGAGCATGCCCTCGGTGGCGCGGCTCCCGGGCAGCAGCACGACGTGGTCGTCCACCGCCTTGGCCCGTGCCTCGGCCTCCGGCACTCCGCGCTCGGTCCAGTGTCGCGCGTAGTCCCGCTGGGCCCTGGCCACCCAGGGTCCGAACTCGGTGTCGGTCATCGGCCGCGCCGCGCTGCCCTCCGGCAGGGCGGGCGGGATGTCGCCGAGGGGCTTGGTCAGGTTCCGGTTGCGTACGACGTAGCCGAGTGCCGTGGCGAGCGCGAGGGCGGTACCGGAGTCCGCCGGGACCGCCGCCTCGATGCGGCGGCACCCCCAGCCGCGCGCCACCTCCTCCGCGGCGAGGGCGGCCACCGTGCCCCTGCCGCGCCGCCGGTCCGGTTCGTCGATGCGCAACGTCATGATCCGGGCCACGGCGTCACCGAAAACGGGATGCGTGCCGAGGTGGACGGTCCCGACGGGCCGGCTGTTCACGCACACCTGGTAGCGGCGCGAGCGCGTGCCGTCGGGGTTCTGCTGAAGCGGCTCGGCCGGCCGCAGGGTGGTGGTCATCACGGATGTTCTACCCTTCCGCCCGCCGCCCACCACCGCCCTCGACCGGGGACCCGGGACCGGCCGAACCTCCGGTTCCTCACGGGTCCAGGTCGGCCCCGGAGCGCTCGTCGAAGATCCGCATGGCCTTGGCGGTCACCGGGCCGGGGGCGCCTGGCAGTTCACGGTCGTCGACGCGGTGCACGGCCTGCACGTCGCGCAGGGTGGAGGTGAGGAAGATCTCCTCGGCCCGCCCCAGGACGTCCATCGGCAGATCGGTCTCCTTGGCGCCGGTCCATTCGACGACCAGGGCACGGGTGATGCCCGCGAGACAGCCGGACGCGACCGGCGGGGTGTGCAGCTCGCCGTCGAGGACGACGAAGACGTTGGACCCGGTGCCCTCGCAGAGGCGGCCGACGGTGTTGCCGAACAGCGCCTCCGAGGCGCCCTGTTCCCGGGCGCGGGCGAGAGCGACGACGTTCTCGGCGTACGAGGTGGTCTTCAGGCCGGTGAGCGCACCGCGCTCGTTGCGCGTCCAGGGGACGGTGACGACGGCGGTGGAGTCGGGGCGGCGGGCGGTCCCGCCGAGGGCGACCACGAGGGTCGGGCCGTGCTCGCCGCGGTCCGAGCCGAGCGGGCCGTGACCGCCGGTGTAGGTGAGGCGCAGCCGGCCGAGCGGCACGGGGTTGGCCTCCAGGACGGCGGCGCAGGCGCGGCGGACCTCGTCCAGGTCGGGGTCGGGCAGCCCGAGCCCCCGGGCCGACCTGGTCAGCCGGTCGAGATGCCGGGTGAGCGCGAACGGCCGTCCGTCCACGGCCTTCACCGTCTCGAAGATGCCGTCGCCCACGGTCAGTCCGTGATCGAAGACGGAGACACGGGCGGACTCGATGTCCTGCAGCCCGCCGTCGAGCCAGATCTTCACCTGTAGGTCCCTTCACTCACCTCGTACGTTCCCGACGCTACCGCGAGCAGCCGGGAGGCCTTCAGTTCGGTCTCCCGCCACTCCCCCTCGGGGTCGGAGCCCCAGGTGATCCCGGCGCCGGTGCCGAACCGCAGGACCGCGCCGCCGTCCGCGTCCCGGTCGATCCAGAAGGTGCGGATGCCCACCGCCAGCTCGCCGGTGCGGCGGTCGGCGTCGACCCAGCCGATGCCACCGCAGTAGGGGCCGCGGGGCGCGGTCTCCAGGGCCTCGATGATCCGCAGGGCACTCGACTTGGGCGCGCCGGTGACGGAGCCGGGCGGGAAGGCGGCCGCGAGGAGGTCCGGCCAGCCCGCACCGGGGCGCAGTTCGCCCCGCACCGACGACACGAGGTGGACCAGGCCCGGGTGCTTCTCGACGGCGCACAGGTCGGGCACCGTCACCGTGCCGGTGCCGCAGACCCGGCCGATGTCGTTGCGGACCAGGTCGACGATCATGACGTTCTCGGCGTAGTCCTTCTCCAGCAGGTCGGCCTCGGTCCGGCCGGTCCCCTTGATCGGCCCGGACTCGACGACCGGCCCCTCCCGGCGCAGGAACAGTTCGGGGGACGCGGTCGCGATCTCCACTCCCCGCCCGGGCAGCCGAATCGTTCCGGCGTACGGCGCGGGGTTGCCGCGGGCCAGCAGGGCGGTGAGGGCGTCCACGTCGGCGTCGGACGGCACGGGCGCGGACAGGACGCGGCAGAGGTTGGCCTGGTAGACGTCGCCGGCGGCTATGTGGTCCCGGACGCGGCGGACGCCCGCCGTGTACGCGGCGCGGTCCAGGGAGGACGTCCAGTCACCTGCCGCCGGTCCCCGCCAGGCACCCGGCACCGGGACGGGAACCGGCTGCTCCCCGACCTCCCGGAAGCGCGCGCAGGTCAGACGGCCCTCGAAGTCGGCGGCGACCGCCCAGAAACCCGTGGAGTCCAGGGCCGCGGGGTCGTCGGTGACGTCGAGCAGTCCGGTGGCGACGCGGTTGCCGAAACGGGCGAGAGGTGGGAGGTCGAGCACGTGACGAGTCTATGGCGGGCGCGCCTCGATGACGTGGTCACGCCCGTCACGGGGCCGCCGGGCACGTCCGTGAGCAGGCGCAGCGCAGCACGCTGCACAAACGGGTTTTTGTGCTGGCCCCGGAATCCGCTAGAGTTCACTTCGTCGCCGGGACGCGCAAGCCGACCGAAACGACAGGCGGACGTAGCTCAGTTGGTAGAGCGCAACCTTGCCAAGGTTGAGGTCGCGAGTTCGAGCCTCGTCGTCCGCTCGAAGGAAGAGGGGGCATCCCGGTCCCCTACACTCCTGGTGGAGTGGCCGAGAGGCGAGGCAACGGCCTGCAAAGCCGTCTACACGGGTTCAAATCCCGTCTCCACCTCCAAGGACGATTAGCTCAGCGGGAGAGCGCTTCCCTGACACGGAAGAGGTCACTGGTTCAATCCCAGTATCGTCCACTGGATCTCCGGATCCCCCGCGCGATTAGCTCAGCGGGAGAGCGCTTCCCTGACACGGAAGAGGTCACTGGTTCAATCCCAGTATCGCGCACGCAGTGCCCGCGATCGGCTTCATGCGGTGATCGTGGTCCCGAGGACGATTAGCTCAGCGGGAGAGCGCTTCCCTGACACGGAAGAGGTCACTGGTTCAATCCCAGTATCGTCCACACCACTCGAAGCCCCCGGTCGGTGGACCGGGGGCTTCGGCGTGTGCGGGTCAGCTGGAGAAGAGCATGTGCCCGAAGCTCTTGTGGCGGCGGTGCCCGTAGTGGCCACCGTGCCCTGCGCCCCAGGCGGGAGGCTGCGGGGCCGCCGGGTACGCCTGCGGGGCGGCCGGCGGGGCGGGGGGCGCGGGCTGGGCCCACTGGGACTCCAGCCGGGTCAGCGACTCCAGCTCGCCGTAGTCGAGGAAGATCCCCCGGCATCCGCTGCACTGCTCGATCTGGACGCCGTTGCGGTTGTAGGTGTGCATCGGAGCACGGCACTTCGGACACTGCATGATCGGGTCAACTCCTCGCCGGTGGTTTCCGCTTCGCGTATCGCCGGGACAGACTCCGTCCGGCCGCGGGTCGGTTGCACCCTACGTCGCGAAACTTCGCCTCAACCGGGCGGGCCGACGGGGTCGACGGCGGCCATGCGCGCGCAGGCGTCGACCAGCGACTGCTCCACCTCGCCCAGCGGCCGTCCGGCCACGACCGCCTTGGTGACGGCCCGGGCGGCGGTCTGCGCCGTGAGGGCGCGGGCCGGGACGTCCAGCGTGGCCCAGGGGTCACCGTCGGCCGGTACGGCCGGGCCGCCGGCCGCGCGGTAGGCGGTCAGGAAGCGGTGCCACTCGTCGGGGGTGAGCAGTCCGCAGGCGTACCAGGCCGCCGGACGGGCCAGGTCCCACGCCGGGACGCCCGTGCCGAGGTCGTCGACGTCGATCAGCAGCCAGGGACCGCCGGGCGCCGGGTGGCGTATCAGCTGGCCGAGGTGGAGGTCGCCGTGGCAGAGCGTGGTGGTGTCCGGCATGGGGACCTCGCCGCGGGCCCACGGCGGGAGGGCGGACCAGGCGTGCAGGACCGGCTCGGTGCCGGGGTGGTGGGGGGCGGTCTCCCGGAGGCGGGCGATGGCGTGGGCGGCCTTCTCGGGGCCGCGCATGGGGGGTACGGCGACGGGGGGCGGGGTGCGGTGGAGGCGCGCGAGGAGGGTGGCCACGGCCTCCCAGGGGGCGGCGTCGGGGTCGTCCGGGTCCACGGGGGTGCCGTACGGCCAGTGGGTGACGAGCCGTCCGTGCAGCGTGACGGGTGCGGGGGCGAGCGGAGGGAGGAGGATGCCGTGCAGCCGGGCGGCGGCGGTGACACGGAGGGTCAGCCGGGCGGGGTCGGTGCCGGGGGCGTGGGCCTTGGCGACGGTGCCTGCGTGGCGGACGACGGTGGTGTCGTCGCGTGCGGTGAGGGTGACCGCTGTGCAGCCGCACGGGTGGGCGTTGTCGCGGGCGTGGGCCGTCGCCGTGACATGGGTGGTCAGGGCGGGGAGGAGGTCCGTGGTCACGGGGGTGAGGGTACGCGTGCCGCGGCCGCGCGGTGCCCGGCGATCCGGCCGCGCGCGGGGTGTGCCCCGTGCGGGTGCCGACCGGGGGCGTTGGCGCGGCCCGGCGCGTGCGGGGTGCCCCCGTGCAGGTACGGCGGGGGGTTGCGCGACCCGGCGCGTGCCGGGTGCCGTCGCGCCCACCCGTGCCGCCCCAGCGGCACGACTGCCCGCGGAAGCGGCGGCGGCCGGCGGGAGCGGCAGTAGCGGCGGCAGGCAGGGGCGTACGGCGGGGCGGCCGGCAGGCGCTGCCCGAGCCCCCACCGACAGAGCAATGCCGGCGCAGCTCCCCAGCTGCGCCGGCATTTTGCCGTCCGCCGCACCCCCGTCCCCACGGGGTTTCATGGGTGGATGTCCCCGCCCGGACCGCTCTTCCGGGCCTGGGGTCGCCGCTCAGCGCCCCAGCATCTCTCCCACGGACGACGCCTGTGTGGTCACCGTCTCCCACCCGTCGAAGACGAGGAGGAGCAGGACCGCCAGGGGGAGGGCCATCAGCGTCGCCACCAGCGGGTGGCGACGGCCCTCGCCGTGTTCCCGCGTGCGGACCGCAGTCCGCGGTGCCGTGTACGCCATGGCCCCTCTCCTGACCGTTCTGTTGTGTCACTGGCAGCGGCGGGTGTCCGACCTCGGGGGACGAGTACCGCACCCGCCGCTTGACCTCAAATCTAGGGGCCCGGCGCTCCCCGGGCGTCATGCCCTCGTACCGATTGCCGGGCCTCCCGGAGGATGAGCCGCGACCTGCGCCGTACTCCCCTGGTTGGAGACGGGCTCCTACGCCTCAGGGACATCCCCGAAGGGCCGCCCGGTCCGCCCCGCTTTCTCCGACCCGTCCTCCCGCGGCACCGGCTGTTCCACCAGCGCGAGCACCCGGTTCGCCATGAACCGCGCCGTCCGCACGACAGCCCCGGTTCGGGTGACTTCGCTCACTTCGACCACCCCCCGGCGCACCGCCGTCTCCACCCTGCGCCCCGCCCTGCTCGCCACCACCTCGTACGTACGCGTCGTGTCCCCCGCATCCACGACGATCTCCACACGGTCACCCTTCACGCGATCAATCCCCCTCCGGTGTCGGGTGGTTGGGATCACCCGCCGCACGAACCCGGCCTGTTCGCAGGCTCCCTGACCACCCTTCAAGTCTCCCACCCACCACTGACAATCGATCGGTTCGAGAGGGCGCGGCCTCTGCGCACGGGCCGCCGTGGAAACGTAAGCTGTGGCACGTCACAGGACCGGGCAGCGGGGATGAACATGGCGATGATGCGCCTGAGGCGCGAGGACCCGCGCGTCGTCGGCTCTTTCAGGCTTCACCGACGGCTCGGCGCGGGCGGAATGGGCGTGGTCTACCTGGGCTCCGACAAGAAGGGGCAGCGGGTCGCGCTGAAGGTCATCCGCCCCGATCTGGCGGAGGACCAGGAGTTCCGCTCACGGTTCGCGCGCGAGGTCTCGGCGGCCCGGCGCATCCGTGGCGGCTGCACAGCCCGGCTGGTGGCCGCCGACCTTGACGCGGAGCGGCCGTGGTTCGCCACGCAGTACGTGCCCGGCCCGTCGCTGCACGACAAGGTCGCCGGCGAGGGACCGCTCGGCGCGGCCGAGGTCGCCGCCGTCGGAGCGGCGCTCTCCGAGGGACTGGTCGCCGTGCACGAGGCCGGTGTGGTGCACCGGGACCTCAAGCCGTCCAACATCCTGCTGTCCCCGAAGGGACCCCGGATCATCGACTTCGGCATCGCCTGGGCGACGGGCGCCTCGACGCTCACGCACGTCGGCACCGCGGTCGGCTCCCCCGGCTTCCTCGCCCCGGAGCAGGTGCGCGGCGCGGCCGTCACCCCGGCGACGGACGTCTTCTCGCTGGGCGCCACGCTCGCGTACGCGTCGATGGGCGACTCCCCCTTCGGGCACGGCAGTTCCGAGGTGATGCTCTACCGCGTGGTGCACGAGGAGGCCCAGCTGCACGGCGTTCCCGACGCGCTGGCCCCGCTCGTGCGCGCCTGTCTGGCGAAGGACCCCGAGGAGCGGCCCAGCACGCTCCAACTGTCGCTGCGGCTGAAGGAGATCGCCGCGCGGGAGGCCCAGGGCCTCGCCGACGTCCGGCCGCCCGCGCCGCGCGCCCCCGAGGCGGACCGGCCCACCGGACGCCTCGCGGACACCCATCCGGAGCGCGGGCAGCGCCGCCAGGGCGGCCAGGGCACCCCGCCGCCGCGCGGACGGGGACCCGCGCCCAGGAACACCGGTTCGGCCCCCGGACGCGCCGGCCGGGGTGTGCCGCCCTCCCGGGGCGCCGGGACCGCCCGTGACAGCTCACCGCGCGAGGGCTCGCCGTCCCGCGGCGGTGTGCGCCGCACGCCGACGTCGCGGAACACGACGCGGTCCGGCACCGGCTCCCGTCGTCCGGGCGCCCGGTCGACCGGGACCGGCCTCCGCCCGGCCAATCCGCGACTGCTCAGGCAGCGCTTGTTCGTCTTCGTCGTCGTGACGCTGGTCGTCGCGCTGGGCATCGCGCTGGTCCAGGGCTGCCAGGGCCCCGGGTGAGGACCCGGCGGCGTCGGATGCGTCCGGGCCGCTGCTCCCGGGGACGCCCTGCGGCCACCGCGCAGAGGTGTGCGGACCCGTTCGCCGGCGGCGGCCAGGGCGCGGCCGGACGGACCGGCCCCTTCCGCGCCGGTGACCGGAGGACCGCATCCAGAGGCGCAGTCCGGGGAGGACGGCACGGCGTCCTCATGGCTACGGCGCACCCGTCGGCGCGCGCCGCCCGGCACCCGGCACCCGGCACCCGGGGGAACATCAGCAGGGCGAGGACCCGGCACGCCGCGAGGCGTACCGGTGAAGTGATCCGCAGACTGTGGGGTCCCGCCAGGAAACGGCCTTCCCACGGCATCGCCAGGATCGGGCGGGCATCGGCGAGCCAGTCGACGTCCGGGTCGACGCCCAGGGCCTCTCACCCGGGTCCGGCGCGGCGTTCCGTGGAGGTTCTCAGCGCCTCGTCGCGTAGAAGGCGACGGCGGACGCCGCGGCGACGTTGAGGGAGTCCACCCCTTCGGCCATCGGGATCCGCACCCACTCGTCGGCCGTGCGCAGGGCGTCGGCCGACAGACCGTCGCCTTCGGTGCCGAGCATGAGCACCAGCTTCTCGTACCGGCGGGCAGCCAGTTCGTCCAGCGTGATCGACTTCTCGTGGAGGCACAGGGCAGCCGTCACGAACCCGTGCTCGCGGAAGACCGCGAGATCCTTCGGCCAGGAGGTCAGCCGCGTCCAGGGGACGTGGAAGACAGCGCCCATCGACACCTTCACGGCCCGGCGGTAGAGAGGGTCGGCGCAGCGTGGGGTGAGGAAGACGGCGTCGACGCCCAGAGCGGCCGCGTTGCGGAAGGCAGCCCCCAGATTGGCGTGATCGACCAGGTCCTCGAAGACGGCGACGCGCCGGACCGCGGCCCTCTGCGGGTCTGCGGGCGGCGACGCGCCGGCGGCCCGGCCGACGGTACGGAGCAGGTCGGCCACCGTGGGCAGCGGTGTGCGCTGCATGGAGGCGAGCGCGCCCCGGTGCACGTGGTAGCCGGTGACCTCTTCGGCGAGCTCGGGGTCGACGACGTACACCGGGGCGTCGGAGCGTTCGATGACGTCGCGCATGACGTCGACCCACTTCGCCGACAGGAGCATGGACCGCATGGCGTAGCCGGCGTCCCCGGCCCGCCGGATGACCTTCTCGCCCTCGGCGATGAACAGGCCCTCGGCGGGCTCGCGCCGACGGCGCAGTTCGACGTCGGTCAGGCACGTGTAGTCGTGCAGGCGAGGGTCGCCGGCGTCCTCGACGGTGATGATGTCGGCCATGTCAGGCCGTCCCGTTGCGGCCCACGCCGACGACCTCGCCGATGACGATGACGGCCGGCGGCTTGACCTCCTGCGCGACGACGGTCTCGGCGACCGTGGCGAGGGTGGCGTCGACGCGGCGCTGGGCGGCCGTGGTGCCCTCCTGGACCAGGGCGACGGGGGTGTCGGGGGACTTGCCGTGCGCCACCAGGGTCTCGGCGATGCGGCCGATCTTGTCGACGCCCATGAGGACGACGAGGGTGCCGGTCAGCTTCGCCAGGGACGGCCAGTCGACCAGGGAGCGCGCGTCGTCGGGGGCGACATGGCCGCTGACCACGGTGAACTCGTGCGCCACACCGCGGTGGGTGACGGGGATGCCGGCCGCGCCCGGCACCGAGATGGAGCTGGAGATACCGGGGACGACGGTGCAGGGGATGCCCGCCTCGGCGAGCGCGTGGAGTTCCTCCATGCCGCGGCCGAAGACGTACGGGTCGCCGCCCTTGAGCCGGACCACCGACTTGCCCCTGCGGGCGTGTTCGACGAGCGCGTTGTTGATGGCCTCCTGGGCCATGAAACGACCGTAGGGGATCTTCGCCGCGTCTATCACCTCGACGTGCGGCGGGAGTTCGGCGAGCAGATCGCGCGGGCCGAGCCGGTCGGCGATGACGACGTCGGCCTCCGCGAGCAGCCGGCGTCCGCGCACGGTGATGAGGTCCGGATCGCCGGGGCCGCCCCCGACGAGGGCCACACCCGGGGTGCGGGTGCGGTGGTGCGGGGCGACCAGGGTGCCGTCGCGCAGGCCCTCGACCACGGCGTCGCGGATGGCCGCGGTGCGGCGGGGGTCGCGGTCGCGTGCCTCCGTGGTGAGGACGGCCACCGTGACGCCCTCGCTGGATCCCGTGGCCGGGGTCCACGCCGTGGCCGCGTCGGCGTCGTCCGAACGGACGCACCACACGCGGTGCGCCTCCGCCTCGGCGGAGGCGCGGGTGTTCGCCTCGCTGTCGCTGGTGGCGATGAGGGCGTACCAGGCGGCCGCGAGGTCTCCCTCGGCGTAGGGGCGCCGGTGCCAGGTGATCTCGCCGGCGTCCGCCATGGCCTCCACGGAGGGAGTGGCCCCGGGGGACACGAGGTGGACGTCGGCGCCGGCGGCGATGAGGGCGGGGAGGCGGCGCTGGGCGACCTGGCCGCCGCCGAGGACGACCACGCGGCGGCCGGTGAGGCGGAGGCCTACGGGGTAGGCGGGGTGTTCGGCCATGAGGGTACGGCTCCTCTTACGGCGTGCGGTGGCCCTGACGTGCGGATTTTACGGTGGCGGCGGTTCGGGCGGATCCGGTGTCCGGTGGGTGGGAAGGGACGTCGGGTGCGGGTCCTGGGCGGCAGCGCCCATGACCCGCACCCGGCACGGTCGCGACCGCCGCCGTGCCGAACGGACGCCCTACTTCTCCGTGACCCCCGCCGAGTCGAAGGTCGCCACCTCGTGCATGGCTCGGGCCGTGCTCTGGACCAGCGGGAGCGCCAGCAGCGCGCCCGTACCCTCGCCGAGGCGGAGGTCGAGGTCGACCAGGGGGCGCAGGCCCAGCTTGTTGAGGGCGGCCACGTGACCGGGTTCGGCGCTGCGGTGGCCCGCGATGCAGGCGGCCAGGGCCTCGGGGGCGATCGCCCGGGCCACCAGGGCGGCCGCGCCGGCGCTGACGCCGTCGAGGATCACCGGCGTACGCAGCGACGCCCCGCCGAGGAGCAGGCCGACCATGGCCGCGTGCTCGAAGCCGCCGACGGCTGCGAGGACGCCGAGGGGGTCGGCCGGGTCCGGCTGGTGGAGTTCGAGGGCGCGGCGCACGACCTCGGTCTTGCGGGCGAGGGTCTCGTCGTTGATGCCGGTGCCCCGGCCGGTGACCTCGGCCGGGTCGGCGCCGGTGAAGACGGAGATGAGGGCGGCGGACGCGGTGGTGTTCGCGATGCCCATCTCGCCGGTGAGGAGCGCCTTGTTGCCGGCCGCCACCAGGTCCCGGGCGGTCTCGATGCCGACCTCGACGGCCTGCTTGGCCTCCTCGCGGGTCATCGCGGGGCCGGTGGTCATGTCCGAGGTCCCTGCGCGGATCTTGCGCGGCAGCAGACCGGGCGTCGCCGGCAGGTCGGAGGAGACACCCACGTCGACGACGCAGACCTCGGCGCCCACCTGTGCGGCGAAGGCGTTGCAGACCGCTCCCCCGCCGAGGAAGTTGGCCACCATCTGGGCGGTGACCTCCTGCGGCCAGGGGGTGACGCCCTGGGCATGCACCCCGTGGTCGCCGGCGAAGATCGCGACGGCCGCGGGCTCCGGCACGGGCGGCGGGCACTGGCGGGACAGGCCGGACAACTGGGCGGAGATGATCTCCAGCATGCCGAGCGCGCCGGCCGGCTTGGTCATCCGCTTCTGGCGCTCCCACGCCTCGCCCAGCGCCTTGGCGTCCAGCGGGCGGATCTGTGCGACGGTCTCGGCGAGCAGGTCGTGGGGATCCTCTCCGGGCAGGGCGCGACGGCCGTACGTCTCCTCGTGCACGACCCAGGACAGGGGCCGTCGCTTGGACCAGCCGGCCTGCATCAGCTCGGGTTCGGCCGGGAACTCGTCGACGTAGCCGACGCACAGGTAGGCGACTACCTCCAGGTGCTCGGGCAGTTCCAGCGCCCGCACCATCTCGCGCTCGTCGAAGAAGCTGACCCAGCCGACGCCGAGGCCCTCGGCGCGGGCGGCGAGCCAGAGGTTCTCCACGGCGAGCGCGGAGGAGTACGGCGCCATCTGCGGCTGGGTGTGCCGGCCGAGGGTGTGCCGCCCGCCGCGGGTGGGGTCGGCGGTGACGACGATGTTGACGGGAGTGTCGAGGATGGCCTCGATCTTCATTTCCTTGAACTGCTTCGCCCGGCCCTTGGGCAGGGACTTGGCGTAGGCGTCCCGCTGGCGCATGGCCAGTTCGTGCATCGCGCGCCGGGTCTCGGCGGAGCGGATGACGACGAAGTCCCAGGGCTGCGAGTGGCCGACGGAGGGCGCGGTGTGGGCGGCCTCCAGGACACGGAGCAGCACCTCGTGCGGGATGGGGTCGCTGCGGAAGCCGTTGCGGATGTCCCGGCGCTCGCGCATGACCTTCAGCACGGCCTCGCGCTCGGCGTCGTCGTAGCCGGGGGCGGCCGGACCGGTCGACCGGGCCGCTCCCTCTTCCGGCTCCACGCCGGCGCCCTGGGTGTCCAGGTCGTTCGGGTCCTGGGCGGGTTCGGGGTCGGGCGTCGCCGGGACGGCCTCGGCCACCGCCTCGTGGGGCCCGTCCGCGGGGACGGTCACGCCCTGCGGCGGGGTGGGCGCGAGCCGCGGGGCGGTGGGCACGGTGCCGTCCACGGGGACGAACCGGCCGAGAGGCTGGTCCGCCCCTGGCGCGAGGGGCACGGTGCCGGGGAGGGGGGTGACAGGGGTCTGCCGGGGGTCCTGGACGGGGCTCGCGTCGTCGGCGGGTGCCGGGGGCGGTGTGGTGGCGGCCACCCCACCGTCGGGGGCGGGGGGTGCGTCCTGGCCGTGCGCGGCGGGGGCGGGGTGCGCGGGCGCCTCGGCGGAGGGCCCGGCGACGGCCTCGTCACCGGTGGTGGCGGGGACGGTCGCGACGGGCTCCGGGGTGGTCGGAGCCGCGTCGTCCCCGGCCGTCGGCTCGGGGACCGGCTCGGGTGCGGGCTCGGGGGCGGCGGAAGGTGTCGCGTCCGCTCCGGTGACGGGAGCCTCGGGGAGCGCGGGCGCTCCCGCCGGGGGCACGTGGGCGGGCTGCGGCACGGTGGTGTCCGGCGACGGAGCGGCCACGACGGCAGGTGCCTGCGGCACGTCGTCGGCCGGGGCGTACTCCGGCGCGGCGTCCTGGCCGCCGGGGACCTCGACGGTCTGCGGCACCTCGGGGACCTGCGGGTGCCGCGGCACCTGGGTGCCGTCCGGCGCGGTGTTCTCCGCGTCCGGTGCCTGGGCGGCGGGGGGCTCCTCCGCCAACGGGGCGGTCCCGGGCCCGGCGACGGCGTGGGAAGCCTCCGGGTCCTGGGCGGCGTGCTCCGCCACGGCGGCGGCCTCGGCACCCGGCGTGGAGGCGGCGCCGGGCTCCTCGGACACCTGGGCGATGTCCGCCACCTCGGCCTCGGCACCCGGCGTGGGGAGCGCCTCGCCCGGCACCTCGGCCTCCGCGCCCGGCGTCGGGACAACGCCACCCGGCACCTCGGCCTCCGCACCCGGCGTCTCGGCCTCCGCACCCGGCACCTCGGCCTCCGCACCCGGCACCTCGGCCTCCGCACCCGGCGTCTCGGCCTCCGCACCCGGCATCGGGGCCCCCTCGACCGGGGTCTCGGCGGCCCGGGGCGGTTCGGCGGGAGCCGTTCTTGCGGCCACGGGTTCCGTCACCTGGCCGGTCCCCTGCGCCTCGGGCACCCGGGGGTGCTCCGACGCGTCGGGGACCACACCCGGAGCGTCGGCAGGGGCGGCCTCCGGCTCGGGCACGTGCTCCGGGGCCACGGCCCCCGCGCCCGGTGCCTCGGCGGCCTGCGTGCCCTCGGTACCGCCCGCGTACGCGGCGACCGGGGCCTCCGCGGACGGCACGCTCACGGAGACCGGTTCCGGGGCGGCCTGGACGGACGCGGACTGCTCCTCCGCGAGCACGTGCTCCGGCACCGCGGCCGGCGGCGCCTCGGCCGTCTGCGCGTACCGCGCCACGGACTCGGCGCCCCCGACGCCCGCACCCTCCGTGTCCTGCGCCGCGACCGCCTCCGTGGCGACGCGGGTGACGACCGCCCGGGCCGCGGCCGGCGGCTCCGCCGCCGGGGCAGCCGTTTCGGCAGCCTGCGCCCCCGCGCCCACCGTGGCCTGCGCGCCCCAGGGCGCCGCGGCCTGCGGGGCCGCCGCCTCCCGCGCGCGCGGGACGTCGAGGTACTCGGGGCCCAGGGTCGGCGGGCCCGCGTGGCGGGCCGGCAGGTCGGCGGGGCCGCGGTCGGCGAGGGAGCGGACCGGACTCGCGGAGACGTCCGGAATGGGCGGGCCGAGGTGCAGCGGTCGGCGCGGCGCGACGGGTGCCGTCCGGGGCTGGGCGGGATCGGGGAGCCGGACACCGCTGAGGTCGACCGAGCCGCTGTCACGGCCGGACATCTCGTGCGGGCCCGGTTCGTGCACGGTCTCGACGACCGGCTCGGGCGGGGGCGGAGCGATCTCGTTGCCCCAGGCGCCCTGGGCGCCGGGCAGCAACAGGTCTTCGTCCTCGGCGGGAGTGTCGGAGAGGTAGGTGTACGCGTCGGGCGCGGAGACGCCCGGCTGCTCCACCATGCCTGCGTTCTCCGGCAGTCCCTCGCCCGGGACCTGGCCGGTGTCGGTCATGCGTACCCCTCGCCCCATCGGTTAGTGCTCCTACGACCAGCTCACCCGGAACGGCGCACCGACCGCCCCACACTGAAGAACGAGCGTGCGTCCCCAGCGGCACGAACGGCCCGCCCGAAAAAGGCGACAAAGCCATTCACTGGCATTGTCGCGGCCGCACCGCCGTCGCGTCAGCTTGATCGGCGACGGTTCCGCTGTGGACTGCGCCACGTTGCGCGTCCTCCGGTTCCTGCCGTACCACGACCCACCCTAAAACGGGCGCGTTTTCCGGACATTGACCGACGAAGCGTCGGGTGTCCGGTGCGGTACAACGATCGGCCAGCCTACCCGGCCCGGTACGACAACCCGATCACGGGGACGGCAATCGGATCAGTTGCCGCGCGCGGGCAGCACCCCGCTGAGCAGGAAGGCGACGCTCCGCTCCTTCTCCGTCCAGGCCCTGGTGTCGAGTTCGACGGACTGCAGCAGGGCGCACTCGACCTCGTAGCCGTGTTCCGCCAGGTCCCGGCCGATGAGTTCGGCCGCGTCACGGGTGGCGGCGTGCGCGACGATGCGCTGCGGACGGCGGTCGGCGACCGCGGAGACGACGGCCGCTCCCCCGCCGCCGACGCGGACGACGTCCGGCTCGGGGAGGTTCTCCAGCGCGTGCGGAGCGGTGCCGTGGACGATCTGGAGCTGCACCCCGTGCCGGCGGGCGGCGGCGTCGGTGCGGGCGCAGGCCCGCGAGTCGCTGTCGACGGCGATGACGGCGGCGCCGGCCCGGGCGGCGTCGGTGGCGAAGGCACCGCTGCCGCAGCCGATGTCCCAGACCAGGTCGCCGAGACGCGGTCCCAGCCGGGCGAGTTGCGAGGTGCGCAGGGGCTCCCGTTCCCCTTCGCCGAGTTCACCGCCGTACTCCCCGGCGGGCAGCGACCAGCCGCGCGGACCGCCCGAGGGGTCGCGTCCGGCGATCCAGCCGCCGGACTCGGCGGCGCCCACGGGGCCGCCGATGACGATGACGACATTGGGGTCGCGCCAGGTGTGGTCGGCGGCCTTGTCGGAGGTCACCACGCTGATCTGCTCGCCCGGGGTGCCGAGTTCCTCGCAGATGACGAAGGTGCGGTGGATGCCCTCCATCAGCAGGCCGAGTTCGGCGGGACCGGCGCCGGGTGAGGTCAGAACCGCCACTTTGGTGTGGGCGCGGCACACATTCACCGCGCGGCGCAGCGTTCGCGGGTGTGCGACGACCACGTGGGCGTCGTCCCAGGGCATGCCGGCGCGGGCGAAGGCGGAGGCGACGGAGGAGACGGCGGGCACGACCTCGACCTCCAGGCCGAACTCCGGTGCGCGCAGGGTGCGTACGACGCCGAAGAAGCCGGGGTCGCCGTCGGCGAGCACGACCGCCGTGCCGCGGTGGGCGGCGATGCGGCGGGCGGCGAGGGCGACGGACCCGAGCCGGACGCGTTCGGCGCCGGCGGGCACTTCGGGGAGCGCCAGGTGGTGGGCGGCTCCGGCCACCAGCGTGGCGGCGCCCAGCGCGGCGCGTGCCGCGTCGGTCAGCGGCGAACCGTCCCAGCCGATCACCGTGACCCGGTCGGCCATCGTCGTCAGTCTCCTGGGGTTTGCGCAGGTCGTCGTCGGCTGTTCCGCCGTGGGGCGGGTCTGCTGAGACTACCCGGTGCGGCCGTGGACCGCTGCGCCGGTGGCACCGGCAGCGCGTTCCCCGGAGGTCAGTTCCAGTCGGTGTAGCCGGTGAAGCCGTTGCTGTCGGCCAGTTGGCCGTCCGCGCCCTCGATGTCCTCGGGGAGCAGGCTCCACACGATGTAGTCGGTCCGCACGTCGCTCCAGCCGCCGTCCTCGGTGCGGACGCGGGCTATGCAGGCGTTGCGCAGCACGCCCTCGCTGATGCAGCCGATCTTCTGGGCGACCTGCTGGGAGGCGGTGTTGCCGGCGGCGGTGCGCAGTTCGATCCGTTCGAACTTCTGATCGCCGAAGAGCCACTGGGCGGTGGCGAGCGCCGCCTCCGAGGCGTAGCCCTCGCCGCGCGCCCAGGGGGCGATGATGTACGAGAGCTCCGCGGACCGCACGCGCCAGTTGGTCCTGCCGAGCTGGATGACACCGACCGGACGCTGGGTGAGGAACTCGGTGACGGCGAGGTCGAGGCCGCGGCCGGCCGCGCGCTCGGCGGGGGCGTACTCCGTGATCCAGGTGCGGGCGGCCTGCTCGGTGAAGGGCTGGGGGACGGAGGTCCAGGCGGCGACCTGCTCGTCGTTCATCATGGCGGCCAGGGCGGGGACGTCGTCCGTGTCGAGAGAACGCAGCACCAACCGCTCCGTGCTGATGGAGATGTCGGGGAAGGTGCTCGTCATGCGCCGCTCCGTTACCTGAGAGACCGTCGGGTGCTGCTGAACTGCCCAGCATGCAGCATGAAAGGACTCAGCCGCACCACGGGGTCCACTCCCGGAAAAGGACTGGACCCCGTGGCCGGCGGACGGTCCGGTCAGAAGGACGCGAGGACGGAACCGGCGTACTTGTCCTCGATGAACTTCTTCACCTCGGGGGAGGTGAGGAGCTCGGCGAGCTTCTTCACGCGCGGGTCGTCCTCCTGGCCCTCCTTGACCGCGAGGAGGTTGCTGTTCGGGTTGCCCTTGGCGGCCTCCAGGACGAGGGCGTCCTCAGCGGGCTTGAGGTCGGCCTCGATGGCGTAGTTGCCGTTCACGACCGCCGCGTCGACGTCCTCGAGGGAGCGGGGCGTCTGGGCCGCCTCGAGCTCCTTGAAGGTGAGGTCCTTGGGGTTCTTGGTGATGTCGGCGGGGGTCGCGGCGGTGCCGACGCCGTCCTTGAGGGTGATCAGCCCGTTGGCGGCGAGCAGCTGCAGGGCGCGGCCCTCGTTGACCGTGTCGTTGGGGATCGCGACGGTCGCCCCCTTCTTCAGCTGTTCGGCCTTGCCCACCTTGTTGGAGTAGAGGCCGAGCGGCTCCAGGTGCACGTCGACGACGGACACGATGTGGGTGCCGTTCTTCTTGTTGAAGTCGTCGAGGTACGGCTGGGTCTGGAAGAAGTTGGCGCCCACGGAGCCGTCCTCGGTGGCCGTGTTCGGGGTGACGTAGTCGGTGAACTCCTTGACCTCGAGGTCGAGGCCGGCCTTCTGAGCCAGGTTGTCCTTGACGAAGGTGAGGATCTCGGCGTGCGGCACGGGGCTCGCGGCGACGATCAGCGGGCCGGAGGTGTCGGAGGCGGCGTCCTTCCCGGAGCCGCAGGCGGTGAGCCCGAGGGTGAGGGCTCCGGCGGCGAGGACGGCGGTGGTGATCTTGGCGGTGTTACGCACGAAAAGTGCCTTTCCTTGGTGGTGGTGCGGTGGTGCGGTGGTGCGGCCCCGGGGTGCGGGGAGTCTGGGGCGGGGCGTTACGCGACCTTGCCGACGTCGGCGGCGGGCTCTGCGGCCTTGAGGAACAGGAGCTTCGGGCCGGGGCCGGAGCGGGCGCCGCGGCGGTGCAGGGCCCGGGCCGCGAGGTCGCCGGCGAACTGGATGAGCGAGATGACCACGGCGAGGATCGCGACGGTGATCCACATCAGTTCGCTGTCGAAGCGCTGGTAGCCGTAGCGGACGGCGAAGTCGCCGAGGCCGCCGCCGCCCACGGCACCGGCCATGGCCGAGTACCCGATGAGGGCGATGACCGTGGTGGTGGTGCTGGCGATCAGCGAGGGCAGCGATTCGGGGACGAGCACCTTGCGGACGAGCGTCCAGGTGTTGCCGCCCATGGCCTGCACGGCCTCGACGAGCCCGTGGTCCACTTCGCGGACGGCCGTCTCCACGAGCCGGGCGAAGAACGGGATGCCGCTGATGGCGAGCGGCACGATCGCTGCCTCGCTGCCGATGGACGTGCCGGTGACCCAGCGGGTGAAGCTCGTCAGGGCGACCATGAGGATGATGAACGGCATCGAGCGGCCGACGTTCACGATCTGCCCGAGGACCTTGCTCACCACGGTGTTCTGCAGCAGGCCGTTCCGGTCGGTGAGGACGAGCAGGATGCCGAGCGGAAGGCCGACCGCGACGGCGATCAGGGTGGACCAGCCCACCATGACCAGCGTCTCGACACACGCCTGTTCGAGCAGCGGCTGCATCTCGGACCAGGTCACTTGGCCCCCTCCTTCACCAGCGCGGGCTCTTCCCGGTTCACGACGTCGATCTGCAGGCCCTGTTCACGCAGGAACCCGACGGGTACGACGTTGTCCTCGTAGCGGCCGGGCAGTTCGATGCGCATCCGGCCGACCTGGAGCCCGCCGACGGTGTCGATGGCGGCGCCGAGGATCGATATGTCGATGTTGTAGGTGCGCGACAGCTGGGAGATGACCGGCTGGGTCGCGCTGTCGCCGTGGAAGGTGACGTCGAGGACGGTGCGGTCGTCGCCGGAGGCCTCGCCGCCGACGGGGAACAGGGCGGAGGCCAGTTCCGAGCCGGGGGTGGCCAGGAGGTCGGCGACCGTTCCGGACTCGACGACGCGGCCCCGCTCCATGAGGGCGGCCGAGTCGCAGATCTGCTTCACGACGTCCATCTCGTGGGTGATGAGCAGGACGGTGAGGCCGAGCCGGCGGTTGAGGTCGCGCAGGAGCTGCAGAATCGAGCGGGTGGTCTCGGGGTCCAGGGCGCTGGTGGCCTCGTCGGAGAGCAGGACCTTGGGGTCGCCGGCGAGCGCGCGGGCGATGCCGACGCGCTGCTTCTGACCGCCGGAGAGCTGGGCGGGGTAGGCCTTGGCCTTGTCGGCGAGGCCCACCAGGTCGAGCAGTTCCAGCGCCCTGCGGGAACGTTCCTTCCCCGACGTGCCGAGGATCTCCAGGGGCAGTTCGACGTTGTCCTGCACGGTGCGCGAGGACAGCAGGTTGAAGTGCTGGAAGACCATGCCGATGCGGCTGCGCGCCTGCCGCAGTTCCCGGCCGGCGCGGGGGCCGCGGCCGGCGAGCGCGGTGAGGTCCTGGCCGGCCACGGTCACGGTGCCGGAGGTGGGGCGTTCCAGGAGGTTGACGCAGCGGATGAGGGAGGACTTGCCGGCGCCGGACTGGCCGATGACGCCGTAGACCTCGCCTTCGCGGACGTGCAGGTCGACGCCGTCCAGGGCGGTGACCTCGCGGCCGCGTGAGCGGTAGACCTTCGTCAGGCCCGAGGTGGTGATCACGTGGATATCCGTCACTGTCGAGTGCGCGGCGCGTCGTGTGCGCCGGGCACGAGGCGTGCAGGGTCGAAAGGCAGCCGGGCGGCACGGCTCTCGCGGGGCAGGGCGAAGCAGACCGTGGGGAAACGTGCGCGCGGGGGCGTGGCCCGGTCAGGCATGCGGGGCATGCGGGCGGACGCGAGCCGGCTCTCGCTTCGGGGCGCGAGGCTCAGATGGTGCGGGGGCCCTCTAGAAGGCGCACATTCGGCACTGACACATACAACGAGCACCGGGCGTCATGGTCGCCTCGGTCGCAGGGATGCGGTCGCTCGTCCTGGTCATGCGATCAGTAAAGCAGACGTTTGGTCCTTACCCGGGCCGGCTGTCCGGATGCTGGACAGTCGTGAGACACCCGGGCCCGCACGTCAGCGGCGTACGGAGATCTCCACTCCCCCGTCCGTGACCAGCACGGACAGGGCCGAGAGGTCCTCGACCACCAGGTCGGCGGTCAGCTCGTGGGCCTGGTGGGTTGTGGCCAAGGCCACGGTCCTCATGCCGGCGGCGCGCCCGGCCTGCAGCCCGGCCGGGGCGTCCTCGAAGACGACGCAGTGCGCCGGGTCGACGCCGAGGGCGCGGGCGGCGAGGAGGTAGGGCTCGGGGTCCGGCTTGCCGCGGGTGATGTCGTCGGCGGCGACGAGGGTCTTGGGCAGGATGCCGACGGCGTCGAGTCGGGCCTCGGCCAGCCGCCGGGTGGCGGAGGTGACCACGGCCCAGCGCTCGGCCGGCAGGGCGTCGAGGACGTCCCGGGTGCCCGGCAGCAGGTGCACCCCGCCGCCCGGTACGTCCTCCACCTCCAGGTTCTCGATCCGCGCGACGGCCTCCGGGACGACGTCGGCGGGCAGCAGGTCGGCGGCTATCTCGGCGGCCGGCCGCCCGTGCAGCTCGATCCGCCCGAACTGTTCGGCCGTGATGCCGTACTCGACGGCCCACCGCGTCCAGCACCGGTTCACGGACTCGAGGGAGGACACGAGGGTCCCGTCGTTGTCGAAGAGCAGGGCGCGCGCATGAATGGTCATGCCATCGACCCTACGGGGTCGGCCGGACCGTGCCGGGCGGCGACCGCCGGGCCGCTCGCCGCGGGACGCCGGAGCGGTCGCCCCCGGGGGCGGGCGCGGCGGGGCTTTTCCGGCGTAATAGGGTCGCTGCCATGCTTGATGTCCTGACGGTGGTGACCGGTGTCGCCGCGTTGTCGCTCGCCGCCTGGTGCGGGTGGGCCGCCTACCGTGATCAGCCGACGAAGGACTGGCACTTCATCGGCATGGCCGTGGTCACGCTGCTGGCGCTCGTGCAGCTCGTCGTCGGGATCGTGCGACTGGCCCAGGGCGAGAAGCCGGAACAGGGCACGACCGTCTTCGTGGCGTATCTGCTCGGCTCGTTCGCGTGCGTCCCCGCGGCGGGTTTCCTGTCGCTGGGCGAGCGCTCCCGCTGGGGATCGCTGACGGTCGCCGCGAGCGGTGTCGTGCTGGCCGTGCTCGAGGTGCGCCTTTTCGACATCTGGGGAGGCTGAGATGGCCGCGACACAGCAGAAGCCGAACCGCACGCGGCTGATCGGCGGGCCCGGGCTGCTGCTGGTGTGGCTGTACGGGGTGATGGTCGTCGGCGCGGTGTCGCGCTCGGCGTACCAGATCGCCACCGAGTTCGACCGCGCTCCGCTCGCCTACACGCTGTCCGCGCTGGCCGGGGTGGTCTACGGCTTCATCACCTACACGCTGGTGCGGGGCGGGGAGACGGCCCGCAGGGCGGCGCTGGTGTGCTGCGCCGCCGAGCTCGTGGGCGTACTGACCGTGGGCACCTGGACGCTGCTGGACCCGTCCGCCTTCCCGGACGCGACCGTGTGGTCGGAGTACGGGATGGGGTACCTCTTCATCCCCGTGCTGCTGCCCCTGACCGCCGTGTACTGGCTGCGCGCCGCGCGGCCGCGGCGGCCCGGGGACTGATCAGGCGGTCGTCGCGTAGGTCTCCGCGTCCTTCTCCAGGACGATCATCGGTACGCCGTCCGCGCCCCGGGACGTGCCCACCCGCTGGTAGCCGACCCTGCTGTACAGCCGCAGGTTGCTCTCGCTGCGGTGCCCGGCGTGCAGGCGGAACGTCCTGGCGCCGCCCTCTCCGGCGAGGGCGGACTCCGCGGCCCGCAGCAGACGCGCGCCGATGCCGTGCCCCTGGAGGCGCGGGTGGACGCAGAGCTTGCCGATCGCGGCGGCGCCGTCCTCGGTGATCCTGCCGTGGACCGAGCCGACGATCTCGTCGCCGAGACGGGCGACGACCACGCAGTCGCCGGCGACCTCCTCGCGCACCGAGTCGAGGGTCTGGACGAGGGGATCGATGCGGTAGTTGCCGTAGAGCGCCGCTTCGCTCTGGAAGCACAGGTACTGCAACCTGAAGATCTGCTCCGCGTCCTGCTCGGCCGCCGCAGAGATGGTCACGCTCATGCCCATGTGCGCATGCCTCCCGCTCACCTGATCACCTGTCGTCCCCCACTCCTATCCCCGTCCTCGGCGCGCCGCAACCTCCGGTGTGAGCAAACGCCGCAGACATCCCAGGCATCTGGAACGTTCCGGGCCGAGGCTGCCCTGTGAGATACCCAACTCCCCTGCGATTTCCCGGTATGTCGGATCTCGTGGGGACAGCAGGGCCTCGATCAGCCGGGGGCAGCGGCCGGGCAGCCGCCGTACGGCGTCCCGGAGGGCGCGCCGGCGGGCGGCGGCCAGGGCCACCTCCTCGGGGCCGGGGCGGCCGGTGTCGGCGGGCTCGCCGCTCAGCGCCGTTTCCCGGCGGGCGGTACGGCGGGCGCGGCGGGCCTCGGCGCGGACGACCCGGCGGAGCCAGCCCGGCGGGTCGGGCGGCGGGCCGTCGGTGGCGAGGCGCTCCAGCAGGCGGAGCCAGACCGCCTGTTCGAGATCGCCCGCTTCGGCTCCGCAGTCGGGCGCCTCGGCCGCGGCCTCCGCACGCAGCAGCGGACGGAGGGAGACGACCAGTTCGTACGCCGGCTCGTGTGTCATACGCGCAACGACTCGGCCGCCCCGGGCGGGGTTGCCCGGGGCGGCCCGCGGTTCACCCCCACCGGGGGCTCGGCGCCTCAGTCGTTGACGAAGTCCTCGCGGGCCAGCAGCCCGGTGTCCGGGTGGTCGGTGAAGACACCGTCGATGCCGGTGGCGAAGTACGTCCGGTAGGCGCCGAAGACGTCCCCGTAGGCGTCGGGGTCGGTGCCCCGGCGGAAGTCGGCGGGCAGGAAGGGGTTCTCGTTGCGCAGGGTGTAGGGGTGCAGGATCAGACCGGCCCGGTGGGCGTCACGCACCAGCGCGGTGGGCCGGGTGAGCCTGCCGCCCGCGTCGCGCGGGATGACCAGGTCGAGGGTGGGGCCGATGCCCTGGGCGTAGGAGGCGATCTCCTTCAGGCCCTCGGGCGTGACGAGATCGGCGACGGTGCGCGGGTCGCCCGACTCGACGAAGTCCCAGGGACGGCTGTTCGCACCGGACAGGAGGACCACGAGCGGGTTGTCCACGAGCCCGCGGAGCCGCTGGACGCCGGTCGGTTCGAACGACTGGAGGATGACCGGCGAGTTCCTGCGGTGCTTGCCGTGCTTGCGCAGGATCGCCGCGACCCGCTCCTCCAGGCCCAGTCCGAGACCGCGGAAGTAGGTGGGGTGCTTGGTCTCGGGGTAGATCCAGACCTGCTTGCCGCGCTTGCGGGTCTGTTCGTCCTGCCAGCGCAGCACCTCCTCGAAGGTGGGGATCTCCCAGCGGCCGTTGTAGAGGGTGTTGTGCGGGCGGTTGGCGGGGATGCGCTCGACGGCGCGCAGCCGCTTCAGTTCGGCGAGGGTGAAGTCCTCGGTGAACCAGCCGGTGACGGAGGCGCCGTCCAGTGTCTTGGTGGTCCGGCGGCCGGCGAACTCGGGGTGGTCGGCGACGTCCGTGGTGCCGCCGATCTCCGGTTCGTGACGGCAGACGAGGTGACCGTCCCTGGTCGGTACCAGGTCGCCTGCCTCGACGACGTCCGCGCCCATGTCGAGGGCGAGCTGGTACGAGCCGAGGGTGTGCTCGGGCCGGTAGCCGCTGGCTCCGCGGTGGCCGATGATCGTGGGGACGGGCAGGCCCTTCAGCCCTCTGCCGCCGCCGTGCCGGGCGTCCGCCGCTCGTGCCGTGCCGCCCAGCCCCAGGACCGTTCCCGAGGCGCCGAGCACGGCCGCGCCGAGGAGGGCACGCCGTCCGGTTCCGTCCGCCTGTTCGTTCGACTCCCGCGTTGCCATGAGTGGGTCCTCCTGGTGTCGGCTCGTCCGGTGCGGGCCGATCGTAGGTGGGCGTGGATGACCGGCGGGAGACCCCGGACCGAACAGACGGGTGATGTCGCGTGTCGTACGCCCCTCATGCGGATGACGTACCCCCGTCGTATTCCTGCGGGGATGTGACGGCTCGTCCGGTTGGGCCGGCCGGTCCGGGGCACCCGTGCGGCGCGCCGGCCCGGGCGACGCGCGTCACGGCGTGACGGCCGTGTCGCGCGCCGCCCACGGGCAGGCCACCGCGGGTGAACCCGGGTCAAAAGTGAGTAAGACCCTGGTGAACTCCCACGAGCCCGATGTGCGCAACCCCCCGGGCCGCGAGTAATGTCCTCACCTGCACAGACTCATACCGCATTCGTTCGACGTCCGTTCCCCACCGGAGGGTCCGTTGTCCCGCTTCGCACTCATCAAGGCAGTGCTCGGTCCGATCATGCGCCTGATGTTCCGCCCACGGGTGGAGGGTGCGGAGAACATCCCGGGCGACGGTCCCGTGATCCTCGCCGGCAACCATCTGACGTTCATCGACTCGATCGTCCTGCCGATCGTCTGCGACCGTCAGGTCTTCTTCATCGGCAAGGACGAGTACGTGACCGGCAAGGGTCTCAAGGGCCGGCTGATGGCGTGGTTCTTCACCGGCGTCGGCATGATCCCGGTCGACCGCGACGGCGGCCGGGGCGGGGTGGCGGCGCTGATGACCGGGCGCCGGGTGCTGGAGGAGGGCAACGTCTTCGGCATCTACCCGGAGGGCACCCGCTCCCCCGACGGGCGGCTGTACCGGGGCCGTACCGGCATCGCCCGCCTCACTCTGATGACCGGCGCCCCCGTGGTGCCGTTCGCCATGATCGGCACGGACAAGCTCCAGCCCGGAGGCGCGGGTCTGCCCCGGCCCGGCAGGGTCACGGTCCGCTTCGGTGAGGCGATGGAGTTCTCCCGCTACGAGGGCATGGACCGCGACCGCTATGTCCTGCGCGCGGTGACCGACTCGGTGATGGCCGAGGTGATGCGGCTGTCCGGCCAGGAGTACGTCGACATGTACGCGAGCAAGGCGAAGGCGGCGTAGCGGCGGCTTCCCGAGGGGAGCCGGGCGGGCTCGGGCCGCCTTTCGGTCCCGGGTGCGTCCGTGGCTCGTCGCGCGGTTCCCCGCGCCCCCGGGTCGGCCGCACAGCCGTTGGACCCGAATGGGCCGGGAGACACTGCCGTGGCGCGGTCCCCCGCGCCCGCCGGGTGACCGTCAGTCGGCCGAGTGGGGGGCGTTGTCCAGGCGTTGGTCCCGGAGCATGAACCACGACGCCGCTGCCGCTGCCAGGAGGACCGTTGCTCCCGCTCCCGCGGCCAGGGTGAGGCCGTCGACGAAGGCCTGCCGCGCCGCGTCCAGCATGGGCCCGGCGGTGTGGGCGGGGAGGGACGACGCCGCTTCCACCGCGCCGCCCAGCGACTCGTGCGCGGCTGCCGGGGTGCCCGCGGGGCCGGTGAAACCGCGGTAGACACCGGTCACGACGGAGCCGAGCACGGCGATGCCGAGGGCCGCGCCCAGTTCGTAGGCCGTCTCGGAGACGGCGGAGGCGGCGCCCGCCTGTTCCTTGGGCACGCTGGAGAGGATCACGTCGGCGGTCACCGTGAAGGAGAAGCCGGCGCCCAGGCCGACCACCAGCAGTGCGGCCCCGAGCAGGGGGTAGCCGGTGGACTGCCCGATCACCGTCAGCGCGGCCAGCGCCAGACCGATCGCCGCGAGTCCTCCGGCGACGACCGAGCGCACCGAGAACCGCCGGGCGGCCCGGCCCGCGACCAGTCCGGCCGCCACCGCGCCGATCGCGGCGGGCAGTTCGGCCAGTCCCGCCTCGAACGGGCGTCGGCCCTGGACGAGTTGCAGGTACTGCGACAGGAAGAACACCAGTCCGGACAGGCCGAGGATGGTCAGCAGGTCGGCCAGTACGGCGCCGCTGAAGCCGCGGTGGCGGAACAGCCGCATGTCGAGCAGCGGCGCCGGAAGGCTGAACTGACGGCGTACGAAGCCGTACAGGGCGGCCCCGCCCAGCAGTCCCGCGACCGGGACGGACCAGCCGAGGCCGTGACTGGCGGCCTCCTTCACCGCGTAGACCACGCCGATCATGCCGACCAGTGACAGGACCACGCTGGTCAGGTCCCACGGTCCCGGGTTCGGGGTGCGGGACTCGGGGAGCAGCTTGACGCCGACGGCCACCAGGACGGCCATCACGGGCAGGTTGATCAGGAAGACCGAGCCCCACCAGAAGTGCTCGAGGAGGAAGCCGCCCAGGATCGGCCCGAGGGCGGTGCCCGCCGAGGCGGTCGCGCCCCAGATGCCGATGGCGAGGCTGCGTTCGCGCGGGTCGTGGAAGAGGTTGCGGATCAGGGCGAGGGTGGCGGGCATGAGGGTGGCGCCGGCGACACCGAGCAGGGCGCGCGCGAGAATCATCACCTCGGGTGTGTGCGCGTAGGCGTTGAGCACGGATATCGCGCCGAACGCGGTGGCGCCCCAGAGGAGGATCCGCTTGCGGCCGACGCGGTCGCCGAGGCTGCCCATGGAGACGAGCAGACCGGCGATGACGAAGGAGTAGACGTCACCGATCCACAGCAACTGGCTGCCGGTGGGCGCGAGGTCCTCGCTGATGTAGGGGGTGGCCAGACCGAGGACGGTCGCGTCGACGGCCACCAGCAGCACGGCGAGCACCAGGACGGAGAGCGCGAGCCACCGGCCCGGGCGCTTGGCCTCCTCGGCCGTGGTCGCCGGGTGCAGTGCGCTGGTCATGACGCGTTCCTCCGCGCCGGGTCGCCCTGGCGTCGTACGCCGCCGAGCAGCAGCTCGACGATCATGTGGGTGAAGTCCTTGGGGGCGACGCGGCCCTCGGCGACCGCCCAGGCGGCGGAGGCGAGCAGCCCGTAGAGGGCCTCGGTGAGCCAGGCCGGGGTGAGGTCGATCCGGAACTCGCCGCTCGCCTGGCCGCGCCGGAAGAGGCCGGCGACGGCCTCGTCGATCCTGGTCCAGCCCTCGTTCTGCTCCTCGCCCTCGAACAGCTGGTTCTCGCTGTAGAGGAACGCGAGCAGGCCGGCGTGCGGTTCGACCTCGGCGACCAGACGGCGCACGGCGTCGGTGGCGGGCCCCTCGCCGGGCCGGGCCGCCTCCAGGGCGGCCTCGCACTCCGCGATCCCTAGCGCCTCCAGCGCCCGGACCAGCGCGTCCCGTCCGGCGAACTGCCGGTGCAGGGTGGCGCGGCTGATCCCGGCGGCCTTGGCGACCTCGTCCATGGTCGCGGTGGATTTACGGGTCAGCAGGGCGGCGGCACTGCGCAGCACGTGGTCACGGTCGACAGCCATGAAACAACAGTACCGCAGATGAGACATTCATGTCTCATTCAAGGCGTACGAGTCTCACGGCGTGGAGGGCTCCCGGAGTGCGGCCGCTCAGTGCCAGGGCAGTTGCCCGCGCCGCTCCCAGTAGACGCCCGGCTCCTCGGCCAGGGCGGTGAGGCGCGACACCTGGTCGTCGGTGAGGTCGACGGCGGCGGCGTGCAGATTGGAGGCGAGCTGGGTGGCGGTCGCGGCCCCGGACAGGACGACACCGGCCCACGGCTGTCGCAGGACCACGGCGAGGGCGACTGCGTCGGGGCCCACGCCCGCCGCCTCGGCGACGGCGCGCAGCGCCTCGGGGGCGTTCGGCGCGGCCAGCCGGCCGTTGGCCATGCCCTCCTTGACGATGACCGTGAGCCCCGCCTCGTGCGCCTCGGCGAGCGCCGGCCCTGCGGAGGTCTCCAGGGCGTTGTAGGTGGACTGCACGGTACGGAACAGGGGTTCGCCGTCGACCGTGACGGCGAGCGCGGCGCGGATGGCGTCCGCCTGGGCCGGACCGCTGGTGGAGAAGCCGACGGTGAGTCCGCGCTCCGCGGCCTCGGCGAGCCGGACGTGCAGCTCCTTGTCGGTGAGGGCGGGGCTCTCCGGGGTCACCGAGTGGATCTGGTAGAGGTCGAGCCGGTCGCCGAGCAGCGCGTGGGACTCGGCGCGCTGACGCTCGTACGCGGCGAGCGAGTGGTCCTTGACCTCGTGCCGCTCGGCGTCGGTGGACCAGCCGGCGGCGTAGGTGTAACCCCATTTGCTGCCGACGACCACGTCGTCGGCCTCGGGGTGGCCGTTCAGCCAGTCGGCCAGGAACTCCTCGGAGCGGCCGTACGAGCGGGCCGCGTCGAAGTAGCGCACGCCCTGGGCGTAGGCGGCGTCGAGGAGTTCGTGGGTGCGACCGCGCAGTGCCTCGACGCTGCGGTCCTCTCCGAGGTCGTGGTCGCGGCCGAGGTTGATGTAGCCGGGCCGGCCGATCGCGGCGAGGCCGAGACCGATGTGGCAGGTGGGGGTCGTCGCTGTCGCCAGGCGGGCGAAGGGCATCGCGGGCTCCGTCGGTCGGTTCCGGTGCGGCGTTCCGACCAACGTAACCCGCGACGCCGCTCCGCTCGGGGAACCGGGGCGCCTTCGGGTTCGGATCTTGCCGCGCAGCGGCGAGTGCGGGTGCGCTGTGGTTGCTCGCCCCCACGCGGCGGAGCCCGCACATCGATACGGCCCCGCGCCCCTGGGGGCGTTGCCCTAGTGCTTCTTCGCCGTCGCCCAGGCGTGCTGGGCCGCCAGGTCCGTCTTCGCTTCGGCCAGCTGGACCGCGACCGCGCTCGGGGCCGTGCCGCCCCGGCCGTCGCGGGAGGCGAGGGCCCCCGGGACGTTCAGGACGGAGCGCACCTCGGGGGTGAGGTGGGCGGAGATCTCGGCGAACTGCTCGTCGGTCAGGTCGTCCAGTTCCTTGCCCTCGGACTCGGCGACCTTGACGCACGCGCCGGCCACCTCGTGGGCGACGCGGAAGGGAACGCCCTGCTTGACCAGCCACTCGGCGATGTCGGTGGCGAGGGAGAACCCGGCCGGGGCCAGTTCCTCCATGCGCTCGCGGTGCACGGTGAGCGTGGCCATCATGCCGGTGAAGGCCGGGAGCAGGACCTCCAGCTGGTCGATGGAGTCGAAGACCGGCTCCTTGTCCTCCTGGAGGTCGCGGTTGTAGGCGAGCGGGAGGGCCTTGAGGGTGGCCATCAGGCCGGTCAGGTTGCCGATGAGGCGGCCCGACTTGCCGCGTGCCAGCTCGGCGATGTCCGGGTTCTTCTTCTGCGGCATGATCGACGAGCCGGTGGAGAAGGCGTCGTGCAGGGTCACGAAGGAGAACTCCTTCGTGTTCCAGATGATGATCTCCTCGGCGATCCGGGAGACGTTCACACCGATCATCGCGGTGATGAAGGCGAACTCGGCGACGAAGTCCCGGGAGGCGGTGCCGTCGATGGAGTTGGCGGCGCTGCCGTGCTCGAAGCCGAGGTCCTCGGCGACGGCCTCGGGGTCCAGGCCGAGGGAGGAGCCGGCCAGCGCGCCCGAGCCGTACGGGGACACGGCCGTCCGCTCGTCCCACTGGCGCAGCCGCTCGGCGTCCCGGGACAGCGCCTGTACGTGGGCGAGGACGTGATGGGCGAAGAGCACCGGCTGGGCGTGCTGGAGATGGGTGCGGCCGGGCATGGCCACGTCGGGGTGGGCCTCGGCGAGGCCGATCAGGGCGTCCTGCAGGTCGGCGATCAGCCCGCCGACGATCCGGGCGTGGTCCCGCAGGTACATGCGGAAGAGGGTGGCCACCTGGTCGTTGCGGGACCGGCCGGCGCGCAGCTTGCCGCCGAGGTCGGGGCCGAGCCGCTCCAGCAGGCCGCGCTCCAGGGCGGTGTGCACGTCCTCGTCGGCGACGGTGCCGGTGAAGGATCCGTCGGCGACGTCCGCCTCGAGCCGGTCGAGGCCGGCGATCATCCGGCTCAGCTCGTCCTCGGTGAGGAGCCCCGCCCGGTGCAGCACGCGCGCGTGGGCCCGCGAGCCGGCGATGTCGTAGGGCGCCAGCCGCCAGTCGAAGTGGACGGACGCGGACAGCTTCGCCAGGGCCTCGGCCGGGCCGTCGGCGAAACGGCCGCCCCAGAGCCGTACGTCACCGCTGTTGCTGCTCACTTGGTGCTCCTCGGAGGTTCCGGATGTGCCGCCGCCTCCCCACCCGTGAGTGAGGAGGCGGCTGTCAGGCTAGTGCGTGTGAGGGGTCGTCGGGCGGTGCGGCCTAGGCCAGGTCCCGCTTCGCGGCGATCTTCGACGACAGGCTGTAGATGTCGATGAAGCCCTTGGCCGCGGCCTGGTCGAACGTGTCGCCCGTGTCGTAGGTGGCCAGGTTGAAGTCGTACAGCGACGACTCGGAGCGCCGGCCGGTGACGACGGCGCGGCCGCCGTGCAGGGTCATCCGGATGTCGCCGTTGACGTGCTGGTTGGCCTCGGTGATGAAGCCGTCCAGGGCGCGCTTGAGCGGGGAGAACCACTGGCCGTCGTAGACCAGCTCGCCCCAGCGCTGCTCGACCTGCCGCTTGTAGCGGGCGAGTTCACGCTCGACGGTGACGTTCTCCAGCTCCTGGTGGGCCGTGATCAGGGCGATGGCGCCGGGCGCCTCGTACACCTCGCGGGACTTGATGCCGACGAGGCGGTCCTCGACCATGTCGATCCGGCCGACGCCCTGGGCGCCCGCGCGCTCGTTGAGCTGCTGGATGGCCTGGAGGACGGTGACGGGCCTGCCGTCGATGGCGACCGGCACCCCCTGCTTGAAGGTGATGACGACCTCGTCGGGCTCGCGCGCCACGGCCGGGTTCTGCGTGTACTCGTAGACGTCCTCGATCGGCGCGTTCCAGATGTCCTCGAGGAAGCCGGTCTCGACGGCCCGGCCGAAGACGTTCTGGTCGATGGAGTACGGGGACTTCTTGGTCGTCGCGATCGGCAGGCCCTTGGCCTCGCAGAAGGCGATGGCCTTGTCGCGGGTCATGGCGTAGTCGCGGACCGGGGCGATGCACTTGAGGTCGGGGGCGAGGGCGACGATGCCGGCCTCGAAGCGGACCTGGTCGTTGCCCTTGCCGGTGCAGCCGTGGGCGACGGTGGTGGCGCCGTGCTTCTGCGCGGCGGCGACCAGGTGCTTGACGATCGTCGGCCGGGACAGCGCGGAGACCAGCGGGTAGCGGTCCATGTAGAGGGCGTTGGCCCTGATCGCCGGGAGGCAGTACTCGTCGGCGAACTCGTCCCTGGCGTCCGCGACCTCGGCCTCGACGGCGCCGCACGCGAGGGCGCGCTTGCGGATGACGTCCAGGTCCTCGCCGCCCTGGCCGACGTCGACCGCAACGGCGATGACCTCGGCGCCCGTCTCCTCGGCGATCCAGCCGATGGCGACGGAGGTGTCCAGACCGCCTGAGTAGGCGAGTACGACGCGCTCGGTCACGGGTTTCTCCTCACAGTGCATTCGCTGATATGCATGAGTATGCAGTAGTCCGCATGATTCGTCAATTCGCCTCCACGGAGGCCGGGGGTTCCGGCCGGGGTGCGGCCGGAACCGGTGGACGGGTGAACGGGTGAAATCGCTTTCCCGTATCCCTCACCGGACGCAGGCGCCGCGTCGTTCCACCGAGACACCCCCGACCCGAGTGAGGCATCCGCATGTCCAGGGCTCTTCCGACGTACAACAAGCGCCGCGTCGGCTTCGCCGGCGGTGCCGCCGCGCCGGCGCTGACCGGTGTGGTGATCGCCGGCACCGCCCTCGCCGGTGAGTCCTCCGGAGACGGCGGCGAGGCGGACGCCCGGACGCTCGCGGGGCCGGGCACGATCTCCTGCCCCGCCGTGGCTCCCGAACCGCCCGCCGCCCCCGCCTCCGCACGGGCCGGGGTCGACCGCAACCTCGGCGACCTCGACCAGCAGATCGCCGAGGCCAACAAGCGACTCGTCGACACCGTCGGACAAGGCGGACCCCACTTCGTCCAGAACGCCGTCCTCGGCCCCCTCGAGGGCAAGCGCGTCGCCGCCCTCGACCGCATCGCCACCGCCATCGGCCGCACCGCCGAACGCCCCTCGGGGCTCGACTCCCTGGCCGCCTGCACACTCACCGAGTGAGGTGACAGGCGCCGTGGCCGCCCCGTTCAGCGCCGGCCGGGGCGGCCACGGTCTTCCCGTGGGATGCGGGCCTTCCGAGATCCTCCGTAATTCCTTAGACAAACGAACGAACTGCTCCCATAATCGTTGGACATGGGAAAGACGTATGAGCGCATAGACGGCCGCCTCCGCACGTTCATCGAGGAGCAGCCGGTCTTCTTCACCGCCACCGCCCCCCTGTCCGCCGACGGCACGGTCAATCTCTCACCCAAGGGGCTCAAGGGGTCGTTCGCGGTCCTCGACGAGCTCACGGTGGCCTACCTCGACTTCGCCGGCTCCAACGCCGAGACGATCGCCCATCTGCGCGAGAACGGCCGCATCACCCTGATGTGGTGTGCCTTCCAGGGCCCGCCCAACATCGTGCGCGTCCACGGCCGCGGCGAGCCCGTCTTCCGGGACGACCCCCGTTTCGCCGAGTTGCTCACCCGCTTCCCCGGCATCGACCACGGCACGCACGGCCTGCGTGCCGTCATCGTCGTGACGGCCGAACTGATCCGCGACACCTGCGGGTACGCGGTGCCCTTCATGGCGTACGAGAGCGAACGCGACCTGCACGCCAAGCGGTTCGCACGGGAGGACGACGCCTCGCTCGACGCCTACTTCACCAAGAAGGAACACGTCGCGACCAGCCTGGACGGACTGCCCGGGCTGCCCCTGCCGCTTCCCCCGTCCGGCGTCTGAGCCGGGGCACGGGCACGGCGATCGGATGGCCCCGAACCGGGAACTCCTCTGAACGCTCCAGCGTGACGGCACGTATCTGTGGGCCAAGGGCCAAGTCCCCACGGAGGAACCGTGACCACCACGCTCGCCGGCGGCCGTGCCGCCCGCCGCCAGACGATGCGCCGCATCCGTCCGCGCCGCTCCCCCGCCGTTCCCCTGCTGCTCGCCGTGGGCGCGGGCGCGGTGGCCGTGCTGTGGCTGTGGTGGACGAACACACCGTCCATCGCGGACACCACCGGGAAGATCGTCGCCGCGGGCCGGATCACCGGGCTGCTCGCCGGCTACCTGATGGCCTTGGTCGTCCTCCAGATGGCGCGGGTGCCCGCGCTGGAGCGGCGGGTGGGTTCGGACCGGGTCGCCCGCTGGCACGCGATGAGCGGCCGCTACACCGTCAGCCTGGTCGTCGCGCACGTCTTCCTCATCATGTGGGGCTACGCCCGCCAGGCGGGCAAGAGCCTCGGCGACATCGTGCAGCAGACCGTCACCTCCGTCACCACGCTGCCGGACATGGGCAAGGCCGCCATCGGCACCGGACTGCTGTTCGTGATCGCTTTCCTCTCCATCGGCCCGGTCCGGCGCCGGCTGCCGTACGACGGCTGGTACCACGTGCACCTGCTGACGTACGCGTCGGTCTTCCTGACGTTCTGGCACCAGATCACCACCGGCAACGAGTTCGCCGTCGAACCGGCCGCGAAGACCGTCTGGTACGGGCTCTACGGCGTCGTGACCGCCCTGGTGCTGTGGTACCGGATCATCACCCCCGTGCGGCTCAACCTGCGGCACCGGATGCGGGTCGCGGCGGTCGTCGAGGAGACGCCGGGCATCGTGTCGGTGCTGATCAGCGGCCGCAGGCTGCACCGGATGGGCGCGGAGGCGGGGCAGTTCCTCCGCTGGCGGTTCCTGGCCCCCGGGATGCGGTTCAGCTCCCACCCGTACTCGCTGTCGGCGGCGCCCCGTCCCGACATGCTGCGGATCACCGTCAAGGCGATCGGCGACCACAGCTCGCGGCTGCGCGAGCTGGAGCCCGGCACGCGGGTGTGGGCGGAGGGCCCGTACGGTGCCCTGACCGCGCAGCGCCGCAGCCGCGGCAAGGTGCTGCTGGTCGCGGGCGGGGTGGGCATCACCCCCATGCGGGCCCTGTTCGAGACGCTGCCCGGCGCGGCCGGTGACATCACGCTGCTCTACCGGGCGAACAGCACACAGGACCTGGCGCTGTGGAGCGAACTGGCCAAGATCGCCGACGAGCGCGGCGCGCGGCTGATGTACGCGGTGAACAGCCCCGACGGGGAACGTCCCGACATCTCGGCGGAGAGCCTGCAACGGAAGATCCCGGACGTCGACCGCCACGACGTCTTCATGTGCGGGCCGCCCGGCTTCGCCCAGTCGGTGTACGACGCGCTGCGCGGCGCCGGGGTCCCCGCCCGCCGCATCCATCACGAGTCGTTCGAGATGTGAGCGACGGGTCATCCACCCGGGCCATCCACACCATCAGGAGCTTGAAGAACGATGAGGAAGAGTCACCCCGTCCGGCGTGCCGTACTCGCGACCGCCGCCACCGTGTCCGGGATCGTGCTGCTGCTGTCGCTCAAGCCGGCGTCCGATCCCGGCTCGGCCGCGGCGGCGGGCGGCGCGGCCCCGCCCGCGGCGGCCCAGTCCCCGCAGGGCGGTTCCCGGCCCATCGGTGACGGCACGGTCACCGGGGACGCCGCGAGCACCCAGTACGGCGCGGTGCAGGTGCGGCTGACGGTGAGCGGCGGGAGGATCACCAGGGCGGAGGCCGTCCAGGCGCCCAAGGGCGGGCAGAGCGACCAGATCACCTCCACCGCCGTGCCCCGGCTCAACCAGGCGGCGGTCGCGGCGCAGGGCGGAGAGATCGACGCGGTGTCCGGGGCGACGTACACCAGCGCCGGGTACGAGAAGTCGCTCCAGTCGGCGCTGGACAAGGCGCGGGCCGCCGGGGCCCCGGAGTCCTCCGGTTCGGGGAGCGGCGGGAACGCCGGGAGCGAGCGGGCCCGGACCGTCACCGGGGACGCGGCACAGACGCAGTACGGGCCGGTGCAGGTCCGGATCACCGTGAGCGGCGGGAGGATCACCAGGGCCGAGGCCGTCCAGACGCCCAAGGGCGGGCAGAGCGACCAGATCACCTCCAGCGCAGTACCCCGGCTCAACCAGGCTGCGGTCGCGGCCGGCGGCGCGGAGATCGACGCGGTGTCCGGGGCCACGTACACGAGTGCGGGGTACAAGCAGTCGCTCCAGTCGGCGCTGGACAAGGCCGGTGGCTGACGCGGTGGCCGAGCCGGCGGAGGCTCCCGCCGCGGTGCGTCGTACGGAGGAGACGATGGGGACCGTCTTCTCCCTGGACGTCCGCGGCGGGGAACCCGACGCGGTGCGCGCGGCGCTGGACGAGGCCGTCGCCGGGCTGCGCCGGGTCGACGAGGTGTTCAGCACCTACCGCGACGACAGCCAGATCTCGCGGCTGGCGCGCGGTGAGCTGGGCGTCGGGGAGTGCGATGCCGAGGTCGCCGAGGTGCTGCAGCTGGCGGCGGAGGCGGAGCGGGTGAGCGACGGCTGGTTCAGCACGTGCTACCAGGGGCGTCTCGACCCGACCGGGATCGTCAAGGGCTGGGCCACCGAGCGGGCCGCACGGCGGCTCGCGGCGGCCGGGGCGACGGGGGTGAGCGTCAACGGGGGCGGCGACGTGCAGGTGCTGGGCGCGCCGGGGGCGGGGCGGCCGTGGCGGGTCGGGGTGTCGGATCCGCTGCGACCGGGCGGGCTCGCCGCCGTGGTCTCCGCGGCCGGTGCGGACGAACTGGCCGTGGCGACGTCCGGTACCGCGGAGCGGGGGGACCACATCGTCGATCCCCGTACGGGGCGGTCGGCGGTGACCGACCTGGTCGCCGTGACGGTGGTCGCGCCGCGGCTGACGTGGGCGGACTGCTGGGCGACGGCGGCGTTCGCGATGGGCTCCCGGCAGGCGCTCGCCTGGCTGGAGTCGCTTCCGGACGCCGAGGCGCTGCTGATCACGGCGGGCGACGAGGTGCGGTGCACGGGTGGGCTGGCGGGCCGGCTGGGGTGACCGGCGCTCCGGGGTGACCGGCGCCGCGGCTGAGGTACGGGCGTCACACTCACCGCGCCGGCGGGTGCCTCCCCCAGAGGGGGTGCCCCCAGCGCCCGCGGCTCCACGACTGCCCGCGGCTGGGGTCGCCCCCCAGGGGCGCGGGGAACTGCATGAGCGGCCACCGACGGCCCGCGGTCGCCGCACCAGCATGTCCCCGCCGCCCCGCGGCTCAGTGGCCGTTCTGGGCCAACCGGAGCAAATGGTCCGCCAGGGCCTGGCCACCCGTCGGCTCCCTGCTGATCAGCAGCAGCGTGTCGTCGCCGGCGATCGTGCCGAGGATGTCCTGCAGTTCCGCCTGGTCGATCGCCGAGGCCAGGAACTGCGCGGCGCCCGGCGGGGTACGCAGCACCACCAGGTTCGCGGAGGCCTCCGCGGAGATCAGCAGCTCCTGCGAGAGCCGCCGCATCCGCTCCTCCTTGGCGGACTCCCCCAGCGGTGCCCGCGGGGTACGGAAACCCCCCTCGCTCGGCACCGCGTAGATCAGGTCGCCCTCGTTGTTGCGGATCTTCACCGCGTTCAGCTCGTCCAGGTCGCGGGAGAGCGTCGCCTGGGTGACGCTCAGCCCGTCGTCGGCGAGCAGCTTCGCCAACTGGCTCTGCGACCGCACCGGCTGCCGGTTGAGGATGTCCACGATCCGGCGGTGGCGTGCGGTGCGCGTCTGCGGCACGGCAGGTCCGGCCTGCTGACCCTGGTCCTGCTGCTCCTGGCTCATCGTCGTCTCATTCTCCGGCTCGTCCTTCCCCGCCCGCCGGCGTACCGGCCTGGTCCAGGATGCCGGGCAGCGCCCCGAGGAAGGCGTCCACCGCGTCGTCCCCGAGGTTCAGCGGCGGCATGAGCCGCACGACATCGGGGGCCGGCGCGTTCACGAGGAATCCGGCGTCCTGAGCCGCCTGTTGCGCCTGGGGCGCGAGCGGCTCGGTGAGCACGATACCCAGGAGGAGCCCCGCACCCCGGACATGGTCGATCACAGCGTGGCCGGACCCCTCGATTCCGTCGCGGAGCCTCTCGCCCTGCCGCTTGACGTTCTCCAGCAGCCCCTCGCTCTCGATGGTGTCGAGAACGGCGAGTCCGGCGGCGCAGGCGACCGGGTTGCCGCCGAAGGTGGTGCCGTGGTGGCCGGGCCCGAGCAGGTCGGCGGCGCGGCCGAAGGCGACGGTGGCGCCCAGTGGCAGGCCGCCGCCGAGTTGCTTGGCCAGGGTGACGACGTCCGGCAGCACGCCCTCGTGGGCCTGGTACTCGAACCAGTGCCCGGTGCGGCCGATGCCGGTCTGCACCTCGTCCAGCACGAGCAGCGCGCCCTTGGCCGCGGTGATGGCGCGGGCCGCCTTCAGATAGCCGGGGGGCGGGACGACCACGCCGAGCTCGCCCTGGATGGGTTCGAGGACGACCAGGGCCGTCTCCTCGGTGACCGCGGCGGCCAGCGCCTGGGCGTCACCGAAGGGCACGTGGGTGACCTCGGCGGGCAGCGGCTGGAACGGCTCGCGCTTGCCGGGCTGGCCGGTGAGCGCGAGGGCGCCCATCGTGCGGCCGTGGAAGGCGCCCTCGGTGGCGACGACGTGGGTCCGTCCGGTCAGCCGGCCGATCTTGAACGCGGCCTCGTTGGCCTCGGCGCCGGAGTTGCAGAAGAAGACCCGGCCGGCCCGGCCGAAGAGCTGGAGCAGCCGCTCGGCGAGGGCGACGGTCGGCTCTGCCATGAAGAAGTTGGAGATGTGGCCGAGGGAGCCGATCTGCCGGCTCACGGCCTCGACGACCGCCGGGTGGGCGTGGCCGAGGGCGTTGGTGGCGATGCCGCCGACGAAGTCGGTGTACTCCGTGCCCTCGGCGTCCCAGACCTTCGTGCCGTCACCGCGTACCAGCGGCAGGCGCGGGGTGCCGTAGTTGTTCATCAGGGCGCCCTGCCACCGCGCGGTCAGTTCTGCGTTGCTCACGACTCCCCCTGTTCGTCGGGCACGACCATGGTGCCGATGCCCTCGTCCGTGAAGATCTCCAGCAGGATCGAGTGCTGGACCCGGCCGTCGATGACGCGGGCGGTGGTCACGCCGTTGCGTACGGCGTGCAGGCAGCCCTCCATCTTCGGCACCATGCCCGAGGACAGTTCCGGCAGGAGCTTCTCGAGCTGGGAGGCGGTGAGGCGGCTGATCACCTCGTCGCTGTTCGGCCAGTCCTCGTAGAGTCCCTCGACGTCCGTGAGGACCATGAGGGTCTCGGCGCCCAGTGCAGCAGCGAGTGCCGCAGCCGCCGTATCAGCATTGACGTTGTAGACATGGTGGTCGTCCTGGCTGCGGGCGATCGACGAGACGACCGGGATGCGGCCGTCGGCGAGCAGTGCCTCGATCGCGCCCGTGTCGATCTCGGTGATCTCGCCCACCCGCCCGATGTCGACCAACTCGCCGTCGATCTCGGGCTGGTGCTTGGTGGCGGTGAGGGTGTGCGCGTCCTCGCCGGTGAGGCCGACGGCGAGGGGTCCGTGCCGGTTGAGTAGTCCGACCAGTTCCCGCTGCACCTGTCCGGCGAGCACCATGCGCACGACGTCCATGGCGTCCTCGGTGGTGACGCGCAGGCCGGCCTTGAACTCGCTGACGATGCCGTGCCGGTCGAGCGCCCGGCTGATCTGCGGGCCGCCGCCGTGCACGACGACCGGTCTGAGGCCGGCGTGCCGCAGGAAGACGACGTCCTGGGCGAACGCGGCCTTCAGGTCCTCGTCGACCATGGCGTTGCCGCCGAACTTGATGACGACGGTCCTGCCGTGGTGCCGGGTCAGCCAGGGCAGCGCCTCGATGAGGATCTGCGCCTTGGGGAGCGCGGTGTGCTTGCGGGTGCCGGTCATGACGAGTACGCGCTGTTCTCGTGGACGTAGTCGGCGGTGAGGTCGTTGGTCCAGATGGTGGCGGTGGCGTCACCGGCGGCCAGGTCGGCGACGATGTGCACCTCGCGGTAGCGCATGTCGACCTTGTCGCGGTCCTCGCCGACGCCGCCGTTCTTGCAGACCCAGACGCCGTTGATGGCGACGTTGAGCTCGTCGGGCTCGAAGGCGGCCTTCGTGGTGCCGATGGCGGAGAGCACCCGGCCCCAGTTGGGATCCTCGCCGTGGACGGCGCACTTGAGGAGGTTGTTGCGGGCGATGGAGCGGCCGACCTCGACGGCGTCGTCCTCGGTCGCGGCGCCCACCACCTCCACCTTGATGTCCTTGCCGGCGCCCTCGGCGTCGCGGATGAGCTGTCGGCCGAGGTCGTCGCAGACGGCCCGTACGGCCTCGGCGAACTCGTCGTACCCCGGGGTGACGGCCGAGGCTCCGGAGGCGAGCAGCAGCACGGTGTCGTTGGTGGACATGCAGCCGTCGGAGTCGACGCGCTCGAAGGTGACCCGGGTCGCGTCGCGCAGGGCCTTGTCGAGCACGTCGGACTCGAGGTCGGCGTCGGTGGTGAGGACGACGAGCATGGTGGCGAGGCCCGGGGCGAGCATCCCGGCGCCCTTGGCCATGCCGCCGACGGTCCAGCCGTCCCCGGTGGCGACGGACGTCTTGTGGACGGTGTCGGTGGTCTTGATGGCGATGGCGGCCTTCTCGCCGCCGTGCTCGGACAACTGGGCGGCGGCGGTACCGACGCCGGGGAGCAGCTTGTCCATGGGGAGCAGGACGCCGATGAGTCCCGTCGAGCAGACGGCGACCTCGCCCGCTCCGATGCCGAGCACCTCGGCGGCCTTCTCCGCGGTGGCGTGCGTGTCCTGGAAGCCCTTCGGCCCGGTACAGGCGTTGGCGCCGCCGGAGTTGAGGACGACGGCGGACAGCTGCCCGCTCTTGAGCACCTGCTCCGACCAGAGCACCGGCGCGGCCTTGACGCGGTTGGAGGTGAAGACGCCGGCGGCGGCGCGGCGGGGGCCGTTGTTGACCACGAGGGCCAGGTCGGGGTTGCCGTTCTCCTTGATCCCGGCGGCGATGCCCGCCGCCGTGAATCCCTTCGCTGCCGTCACACTCACGGCGCAACTCCGATCGTCGTCAGCCCGGTGGTCTCGTCGATCCCCAGGGCGATGTTCATGCTCTGGACGGCACCGCCCGCGGTGCCCTTGGTCAGGTTGTCGATGGCGCTGATCGCGACGATCCGCCCGGCGGCCGCGTCATGGGCGACCTGGACCTGCACGGCGTTGGAGCCGTACACGGACGCGGTCGCGGGCCACTGCCCTTCGGGGAGGAGGTGGACGAAGGGCTCGTCGGCGAGAGCCTTCTCGTAGGCCTCGCGCACGGACTCGGCGGTGACGCCGGGCCTCGCCCTCGCGCTGCAGGTGGCGAGGATGCCGCGGGGCATCGGCGCGAGGGTCGGCGTGAAGGAGACGGAGACCCGCTCGCCGGCCGCCGCGCTGAGGTTCTGGATCATCTCCGGGGTGTGCCGGTGCCCGCCGCCCACACCGTACGGCGCCATGGAGCCCATGACCTCGCTGCCGAGCAGGTGGGGCTTGGGCGCCTTGCCCGCGCCGGAGGTCCCGGAGGCGGCGACGATCACCGCCTCGGGCTCGGCGAGGCCGGCGGCGTAGGCCGGGAACAGGGCCAGGGAGACGGCGGTGGGGTAGCAGCCGGGCACCGCGACGCGCTTGGACCCCTCCAGCGCGGCGCGTGCACCCGGCAGTTCGGGCAGACCGTAGGGCCAGGTGCCGGCGTGCGGCGACCCGTAGAAGCGCTGCCAGTCGGTGGCGTCCCTCAGCCGGAAGTCGGCGCCCATGTCGATCACGAGCACGTCCTCGCCGAGCTGCTCGGCGACGGCGGCGGACTCTCCGTGCGGCAGCGCGAGGAACACGACGTCGTGCCCGGCGAGGACCTCGGGGGTGGTCGGCTCCAGGGCGCGGTCGGCGAGCGGCAGCAGGTGCGGCTGGAGCGCGCCGAGCCGCCGGCCGGCGTTGGAGTTGCCGGTCAGGGCACCGATCTCGATGCCGGGGTGGGTCAGGAGCAGACGCAGCAGCTCACCGCCCGCGTACCCGCTCGCTCCGGCCACCGCCGCACGTACCGCCATGACAACCTCCTCCTTGATGGCATGACTATACGTTTCGCTGCACGTTTATGCAACGCCACGTGGCCCGCCGTCCGTCCCCCGATCGGCCCAGCGTGGGGTTGCTGTGCGGGCGGACCGGCAGCGTGCCGACGATGCTGTTCCGGGGGGCTGACGTGAGGAGAACCAGCCCATGCGTTCCGCGTCCCACCTGTCACGCCGCCGTCGTGCCGCCCTGCCCGTCCTGCCGGTCCTGCTGGCAGTGCTGCTGACGGCTGTTCTTCCCGCGGCGCCCGCCCGCGCCGGCGGCCGCACACCCGACCCGGTCGTCGCCGAGCTGACCCGGGCGGCGTCCGCACTGGCTCCCGGCGAGCCGATGGACACCCTCGGGGACCTGCGGCCGCTGGGCCGGGCCGTGGACGGTGCCGTGATCGTGGGGGTGGGAGAGGCCACGCACGGCTCCCATCAGTTCTTCGCGCTCCAGGAGCGGGTCTTCCGGTACCTGGCCGAGGAGAAGGGCTTCACCTCCCTCGCCCGGGAGGCCGGCTGGGACGCCGGCCTGCGTATCAACGAGTGGCTGCTGACCGGCAGGGGTGACATCCGCCGGATCATGCGCGAGGTCTTCCAGAGCGAGGACCGGCTGTGGAACAACCAGGAGTATCTGCATCTGTTCGAGTGGATGCGCGCCCACAACGCGCGCAGCAGCCGTCCTCTGCAGTTCGTGGGTGACGACATCGTCCCGGTCGAACCCAGGCTGTACGACCGGGTCCTGCGGTACGTCGACCGCCGGTTCCCCGAGCTGCGCGCGCGGTTCGCGGAGCTGTACCGGGACCGCCCCACCGGTGAGGTACTGGCCGCCACGCGCGAGTTCAGGAACCGGCCGCAGGACGAGCGGCTGGACATGGCCCGCCGCACCCGGCAGGCGTACGAGCTGCTCCGCTCGCAGGCGCCGGGCCGGGACCGCGAGGAGTTCGACTGGAACGTCCAGCACGCCCGGGTCATCGCGCAGAGCGCCCGCTTCTACGCGTTCGACAACGCCACCGAAGGGACGCAGCAGGATCTGTACCGTGACCAGCAGATGGCCGAGAACCTCACCTGGTGGTACGAGCACACGGGCAGCAGGACCGTGCTCGCCGCGCACGACGGCCACGTGGCCCTGGTCAGCAACAGTCCCGACTACCCCCGGCCGCAGGGCGCCTTCCTGCGCGACCGGTTCGGCGCGGGGTACCTCAGCGTCCGCACGAGCTTCGGCGAGGGATCCTTCGTCGCGTACGACGGCCTCAGCACGCGGGAGCCCCTGCCGCTGGGCACCTTCACCACCGGACCGCCCGAGCCGGGCACCAACGAGTACACCCTTGATGCCGTGCCCCACCCGGTCTACCTGCTGGACCTGCGCACCGTGCGGGAACCGGCCAGGCAGTGGCTGACCGCGTCACGTCCGACCACGGAGATCGGCACCGTGTGGCCCGTCCCCGAGGCCGACACGTCGCTGCTGATGAGCTCGGACCTGCTCGTCCACTTCCACCACGTCGACGCCGCCCGGCTCCTTCCCGCCCAGGGCCGCAGCGCACCGGACGCCGGGGCGCGGGTGACGACCTGGCGGTCATGAACGCGGCTCCGGCGACCGGTGTCAGCACGTCGGGCGGCAGGATGGGGAGGAGACAGAAGCACGTCAATGGGTCGCGCGAGGGCGCGGACCACGCGGGAACGGGGCGCCATGGGCGAGTTCTGGCCGGTACCCGACGCACTGACCTACCTCGCCGGCCACTGGCGGGCGGAACGGACCGTGCGGGACCTGGCGAGCGGCGACGAGGGACGGTTCGCCGGCACGGTCGTGTCCGGCCCGCTGGAGTGCGGGGGTCTGCTGCACCGGGAGTCCGGCGCCTTCACCGGGCGGGGCGTCACCCGGCCCGCCGGGCGGACCCTGCGCTTCCTGCCCGGGCCGGGCGGCACGGCGGACGTCCGGTTCGCGGACGGCCGCCGGTTCCACGACCTGGATCTCACCGCGGGCCGGCACGTCGCCGACCACCCGTGCTCCGCCGACCTCTACCGGGACGAGTCCACCGTCCGCGACGCCGGCCACTGGCGGACGGTCCGGCGGGTGCGCGGTCCCGCCAAGGATCTGGAGCTGACCACCGGCTACGCGCGCGTGGACTGAGCGCAGGTCCCTTCCAGGCGCAGGCTCCAGCGGCCCGCCCGGCCGCTCACGCCGACCGTCGACAGCGAGCGGACGTCGATGCTCCAGTACGTGGCGGGCGGCGCCTTCAGTACGTACACCAGGGCTGCGCGGATCACCGACGGCTCGGCCACGGCGACGATCCGGCAGCCGTCCTCGACCGGCCGGGTGTCGAGCCAGCCGCCGACCCGGCCGACGAAGTCCAGGAGCGACTCCCCGCCGTGCGGTGTGGCCCGCGGATCGGCCAGCCAGGCGTCCACGGCCTGAGGCTCCCGGGCCATCGCCTCACCCAGGGTCAGCCCCCGCCAGCGGCCCATGTCGCAGTCGCGGAGGGCGAGCTGCACCAGCGGCGCGTATCCCAGCCCTTCCCCGGTGGCACGGCTGCGCGGGGCCGGGGAACAGTAGCGCAGATCGGCCGCCGCGAGCGGCAGCAGTTCGTGCGCGACCCGCTGCACCTCGCCCCACCCGGCCTGGTCCAGCGGCCGGTCGTCCTCGAAGCGCTCGGCGAGCACCGGGGAGCTCCCCGCGGCGGCGACGAACGTGACCCGAAGTGCCATGCCGCGATCGTCAGTCGCCGGAGTGGACAGGTCAAGGGGTGCCGCCACGCCGTGACTCCGGGTGTCCGTGACCTTACTCGCCGGTAAGAACGCACCGGGCGGGCACCCGGGACACCTCTGCGCCACCCATCACTCGAAGACGAGCGCCATCCAGTGGTCCGGCCGCTCCAGCGGGCGGAACCCCAGCTTCTCGTAGACGCCGTGCGCGTCGTGCGTGGCCAGCATGACGCGCTTCGGCCCGAACGCCCGCAGTACCTCCCGCACGGCCGCCACCAGCGCGGTGCCGATCCCCTTGCCCCGTACCGACGGGTCGACGTACACGTCGCACAGCCAGGCGAACGTCGCCCGGTCGGTGACGACCCGGGCGTACGCCACCTGGTCCCGCGAGGCGCTGTCGTAGACACCGAAGTTCAGCGAGCCCTCGATCGCCCGGTCCTGCTTCTCCCGGGGGCGGCCCAGGGCCCAGTACGCGTCGGTGGACAGCCAGCCGTGCACACGGGCCGCGTCGATCCTGGCGGGGTCGGTGGAGATCTCGTAGCCCTCGGGCAGGCGCGGGGTGTCGGTCATGGCGGGATGTTCGCAGGCCGGGCGGGACGGCGTCGAACCGTTATCCCAGCACCTCGTCGCAGGCGGTGCGCAGGCGCCGTACGCCCTCGGCGATCTCGCCCACGCCGGCCACCGCCGCGAAGCTCAGCCGGAGGTGTCCTGCCGGGGGCTCGGCGCTGAAGTAGGGGCGGCCGGGGGTGACGGCGACGCCCGCGCGCAGAGCGGCGGAGGCCAGGGCGGACTCCGCGGCGCCCTCCGGCAGCCGCAGCCAGAGGTGGTAGCCGCCGGAAGGGACGTGCGGCAGCGCGAGTTCCGGCAGCCGCAGGCGGAGCGCGGCGGTCATCGCGTCCCGGCGGGCCCGCAGATCGGCGGAGATCGCGCGCAGGTGACGCGGCCAGGCGGGCGAGCCGACGAGTTCCAGCGTGGCCTCCTGGAGCGGGCGGGGCACGAAGAAGGTGTCGACGACCTGGATGGCCCGCAGCCGCTCCAGCACCGGGCCGTGCGCGGCCAGGGCGCTCACCCGGAAGCTGGGCGAGGTCGCCTTGGTCAGCGAGCAGACGTGCACCACCACTCCGTCGGGGTCGTCGGCGGCGAGCGGACGGGGCAGCGGGCCCGCGTCCTCGTGCACCAGCCGCCGGACGAAGTCGTCCTCGACGACGAACGCGCCCGCCTCACGGGCGATGCGCAGCACCTCGGCACGCCGCTCCGGGGCGAGCACGGCGCCGGTGGGGTTCTGGAACAGCGGCTGGCAGACGAAGACGCGGGCGCCGGTCGCCCGGAACGCGTCGGCGAGCAGCACGGGCCGTACGCCGTCCGCGTCCACCGGTACGGGCACGGGGCGCAGTCCGGCCGCGCGGGCGATGGCCAGCATCCCGGGGTAGGTGGGCGACTCGACGAGCACGGGGGCGCCCGGCGGGGCGAGGGCCCGCAGGGCGGTGGTCAGCGCGGACTGCCCGCCCGCGGTGACCAGCACCCCGGCCGCCGACACCGAGCCGCCGACGCTGCGCGCGAACCACTCGCGCAGCTCCGGCAGCCCCTCCATGGGCGGCCGTCCCCAGGCGCCCGGCCGGCGTCCGGCCCGGGACAGGGCCGCCGCCATCGCCCGCTCGGGTTGCAGGGAAGGGTGCAGATAGCCGCCGTTGAACTCGATCACCCCGGGCGGCGGCGCGGCCAGCGAGACGAGCACACCGGAGGCGTCCACCGAGCGCGGTACGAGGCCCTCGGCGCCGTCGGCGCTGAGGGCGACCTCCTGCCAGGAGGTGTCGCCCGCGAGGGCGGCCGAGGCGCGGGGCTGCGCGCGGAACACCCCGGCACCGGGCCGGGTGACCACCAGTCCCTCGGCGGCGAGCACCGCGAGGGCCCGGGAGACGGTCACCGGGCTCACGCGGAACCGCTCCACGAGGACGCGGCTGGACGGGAGCTTTCCACCAGGAGGGTAGCGGTTCACCTCCCGCCGCAGCCGTTCCGCCAGGTCACCGACACTGCTACGCTCTTGCATGAGAGCAGAGAGTAGCGCTACTACCGCACCTGCGATAGCAGTTGCCGCCCCCCGGGACCGCAGCCGCCTCGGCACCGTCCAGGCCGCCCTCGGCGTCATCGCCTTCTCCCTCACCTTCCCGGCCACCGCCTGGGGTCTCGAGGGCTTCGGTCCGTGGTCACTGGTGGCCGTGCGCAGTGTGCTCGCGGCGCTGATCGCGGGCGGGTGCCTGCTGGCGCTGCGCATCCCGGCGCCCGCCCGGCGGCACTGGCCCGGCCTCGCGGTGGTCGGTGCCGGAGTGGTGCTCGGCTTCCCGATGCTGACCACACTGGCGCTGCAGACGTCGACCACCGCGCACGCGGCCGTCGTGGTGGGTCTGCTCCCGCTGACCACGGCGCTGCTGTCCGCCCTGCGCGTCGGGTCCCGGCCCCCGCGAGCCTTCTGGGCGGCGGCCCTCGCCGGTGCGGCCGCGGTGGTGGCGTTCACCGTGCGGCAGAGCGGCGGCGCGCTGACCACGGCCGACCTGTACCTCTTCGGGGCACTGCTGGTCTGCGCGGCCGGCTACACCGAGGGCGGCAGGCTGGCCCGCGTGATGCCGGGGTGGCAGGTGATCGGCTGGGCGCTGGTCCTCTGCCTGCCCCTCGCCCTGCCCGCCGCCGCGGTCGCGCTGACCGTCGAGCCGGTGCGGCCGACCGCCCACGCCGTGACCGGCCTGTTGTGGGTGGCGGCGGGCTCGCAGTTCCTCGGGCTGATCGTCTGGTACCGGGGCATGGCGGCCATCGGCATCCCCAGGGCCAGCCAGTTGCAGCTCGCCCAGCCGCTGCTCACACTGGTGTGGTCGGTGCTGCTGCTGAACGAGCACCTGACGACGGCCGCCCCGCTGACGGCCGCGGCGGTGCTCGTGTGCATCGCCGTGACCCAGCGGGCACGCGGTGGAGAGGAGGCCCCGATGCGCGCAACCGAGGGTGACCAGCTTGTCCAGCACGGCAGGGTGGTCGGCCAGCACGACAAGGTGGGTGAGATCGTCGAAGTGATGGGCCAGGAGGGGAACCCGCCCTACCGCGTCCGCTTCGAGGACGGGCACGAGGGCGTGTGCTCACCCGGCCCCGACACCGAGATCCGCCACCGGACCCCGCAGCACTAGGAACCCGGCCGGCGCGGCGGTCACGAGGGCGGCGGGTAGTGGTCCGCGACCACCCGCGCCATCGCCCCGATCGGATCGGCCGCCACCTCACGGGCGGCGAAGAAGACGTGTCCGCGCACCTGCGGATACGTCCCGGCCAGCGTGAGGTGGCGGGACAGCTCGGCCGGGTCGCGCCAGGCGGCGGGCTGCGCCGGGTCGCCGGCCTTGTACAGCGCCTCACCGACGTAGAGGCGCGTGGCGGAGTCCCGGACCACGTCGGCCCACCACCGGACGAGTTCCGCGTAGTCGGCGGGGGCGTGGCTGATGTGCCAGTAGAGCTGTGGGCAGATGTAGTCGATCCATCCCTCCCGGGCCCACCTGCGGGTGTCGGCGTGCAGATCGTCGTACGTCTGCACGCCCGCGCGCGTGGCGGAGCCCCGCTCGTCCACCTCGGCGTTGCGCCACACCCCGAACGGGCTGATGCCGAAGCGGGTGCCGGGCCGGATCGCCTTGATCCCCGCGGCCGTCTCGCGCACCAGCCGGTCCACGTTGTCCCGCCGCCAGGCCGCGCGGTCCGGGAAGGCGCCGCCGTACGTGTCGTGGGCGCGGTCGTCGTCGAAGGTCTGGCCGGCCACGGGATACGGGTAGAAGTAGTCGTCGAAGTGCACGGCGTCGACGGGATGGCGGCGCACCGCGTCGAGCATCGCCTCCCGCACGAAGGCGCGGACCTCGGGCAGCCCCGGGTTGTAGTAGAGCTTGTCCCCGTACCGGACGATCCAGTCGGGGTGGCGCCTGGCGGGGTGCGAGGGGTCGAGCCGGGCGGGGTCGGCGTGCATGGCCACGCGGTACGGGTTGAACCAGGCGTGGAGCTCCAGACCACGGGCGTGCGCCTCCTCCACGGCCGTGCCGAGCGGGTCCCAGCCGGGGTCGGCGCCCTGGACGCCGGTGAGGTACTGCGACCACGGCTCGTACGGCGAGGGCCACAGGGCGTCGGCGGTGGGCCGTACCTGGAGGACCACGGTGTTGAGGCGGGCGCGGACGGCCGCGTCGAGGTGGGCGGTGAGCTCGGCACGCTGCCGGGCGGCGCTCAGGCCGGGACGCGAGGGCCAGTCGCGGTTGGTCACGGTGGCGACCCACATGCCGCGCATCTCGCCGTCCGCGCCGCCGCGCCCCGGGCCCCGGGGCTCCGCGGCCGCGCCCGGGCGCGGCGGACGCCTGCGGCATCGTCGCCAGCGCGGCCAGCGCCATCGCCGTGAAGCCCCTGCGGGACACCCGCCCCATCGCGCTCCCTCGTGTGCCGTCGAACCGGCTGGTCGGGTACCGTCTCCCGGCCAGGATGCCCCACCCGCGCGATCGATCATCGATACTTCGGAGTAACGTGCACGAACGGAGCAGGCGCCGGGACCCGGCACCCTGCCACAGCCGTAAGCAGTAGCGAAAGGGACGATGTGACCGACATCGAACGCGTCGGAGTGGTGGGCTGCGGTCAGATGGGCGCCGGGATCGCCGAAGTGTGCGCCCGGGCCGGACTGGACGTCAAGGTCGCCGAAACCACCGGCGAAGCCCTGGAGATCGGCCGTACCCGGCTGTTCAACTCCCTGTCGAAGGCGGCCGAGCGCGGGAAGATCACCGAGGAGGAACTGGCGGCCACGCAGGCCCGGCTGAGCTTCACCACGGACCTCGGCGAGTTCGCCGACCGTGACCTGGTGATCGAGGCCGTGGTCGAGAACGAGCAGGTCAAGACCGAGATCTTCCAGGTGCTCGACCAGGTGGTGACCCGGCCGGACGCGATCCTGGCCTCCAACACCTCCTCCATCCCGCTGGTGAAGCTGGCGGTCGCCACCTCGCGGCCCGACCACGTCATCGGCATCCACTTCTTCAACCCGGCCCCCGTGCAGAAGCTCGTCGAGCTGGTCCCGGCGCTCACCACCTCCGAGGGCACGCTGAGCCGGGCCCAGATCTTCGCGGAGAAGGTGCTGGGCAAGCACGCGATCCTCGCGCAGGACCGCTCCGGCTTCGTGGTGAACGCGCTGCTGATCCCCTACCTGCTCTCCGCGATCCGGATGTTCGAGTCGGGCATCGCCAGCCGCGAGGACATCGACAACGGCATGGAGATGGGCTGCGCCCACCCGATGGGCCCGCTGAAGCTGTCCGACCTGATCGGCCTGGACACGGTGGCCTCGGTCGCGTACTCGATGTACGAGGAGTACAAGGAGCCGCTGTACGCCGCTCCCCCGCTGCTCCAGCGCATGGTCGACGCGGGCCGGCTCGGCCGCAAGAGCGGTTCCGGCTTCTACACGTACGGCTGAGGGACTCCCCCTGGGGCCCGGGCACCCGGCCGCGGGTGCCCGGGCCCCTGGGCGTCAGGGCCTGCCGTCCTGGCCGAGCCTGAGGTGGTGCAGCAGGAGTAACGCGGCCGCCATGCCGGCGGCCGGGACCTCGCCGCGGGCGACGAGGTCGGGGACCACCTTGAGCGGCACCCACTCCCGGCGGTCGGACTCGAAGGCGTCCACGGGGTGGCCGACGTACTCCCCCTCGTCGGCCCAGTAGACGTGGTGCCGGGCGTCGCTGAGGCCGTTGGACGGCTCCACGCTCATCAGGTGGCGCAGGGGGCCGGGCCGCCAGCCGGTCTCCTCCTCGAGTTCCCGCGCCGCGGCCCCGGCGAGGTCCTCGCCGTCCTCGACCACGCCGGCGGCGAGTTCCCAGCCCCAGCTGTCGGTGATGAACCGGTGCCGCCACAGCAGCAGGACCTCGTTGGCGTCGTTCACCACCGTCGCCACCGCGACCGGGCGCAGCCGTATGAGGAAGTGGTCGAGGTGCCGGCCGTCCGGCAGTTCGACATCCGCGAGATTGACGCTGAACCAGCGGTTTGCGTACACACGTTGTTCGTTCTGCTTCGTCCACTGCACGGTTCTGCCACCTTCCGACGGAGTACCTGGCAATATCCCAGCAGGAGAGGTGCCGTCAGCAGGCGCACGGGAGGCCGCCCGCGGCGCAGCGGAGGGCGCGGCGGAGGCGCACGGCGGACCGCGGTGCCGGAGGGCCGCGGTGATGCGGGCAGGTTCTCAGAGCGGGACGCGCAGGGTCCCGTCGATGAGTTCGGCCGCCTCGGCCGTGCCCGGGCAGCCGCTGCGCACGAGATGTCCGCGCACCGCGCGCAGCCTGTCGCGCAGCCGTTGCGACTCCATGCCCCGGGCCTGTTCGGCCATCCGCACCGCGGTGGCCACCGCCTTGTCGGCGTCGCCCCGGCGGAGTTCGACGGTGCTCAGCATGGCCAGCCGGTGCACCCGGCCCCGGTCGTGCGCGGGGGTGTCCACGGCCGCCGCGGCGTGCTCCCCGGCGGCCGCCAGCTCACCCAGGCTCAGCAGTGCCTCGGCCACCTGGACGTTGACCAGGCCGGGCTGGACGTAACCGGTCTCGTCGGGCTCGTGTCCGCGCCGGATGCGTTCCGCTGACTGCTCGGCCCGCCGGATGCGGGACAGGGCGCTCGTGCCGTCGCCCAGGTGCGCGTACGCCTTGGCCTGCATCGCGTACAGGTCGGAGGCGAGCGCCGGGGTGATGCGGCTGCCGGCGGCGCGCAGCGCGGCCTCCGCGAAGGCGACGGCCTGCCGGTACTCCCGCAGGAACAGCGACTGGTTGACGAGCAGCGCGATCACGTAGGCGCCGAGCCCGCGGTCCCCGCTGGCCTTCGCCAGCCGGAGCGCCTGGTGGAAGTAGCGCTGGGCGAGCCCGTGCGCGTCGGAGTCATAGGCGCAGATGCCGGCGACGGCGACCAGACCGCCGGTGGCGCGGTGCAGTTGACGGCCGGTGGCGTCGGTGTAGCTGCCGCGCAGCAGCGGGGCCGCCTCGGCGTTGAGGAAGGCGACGATCCGGGCGCGGGTCGCCACACCACCGGCCTTGCGGTACATCTGCTCGTAGTGGGAGCGGGCCGCCCGCAGCATGTCGAGGTCGTTCGGGGTGACCGGATGCCGGCCGCCGCGGGAGACGTCCACGTCCTCGGGCGGGTTCTCCCACTCCCACACCGGCATCACGGCGGGCGTGCCGGTGACCGTGGGGGCGCCGACTGTGTGCGGGCGGCGCTGCTGGTCGGAGCGCCACAGCGCGGTGGCCCGCTCGACGAACCCGCAGAGCGATCCGGAGTGCGCGGCGGCCGGCTCGCCGGGCACGCCCAGTCCGATGTCGTCGAGGGTCACCGGACGCCGCAGCCGGGCGGCGAGCACCTCGCAGATCAGGTCGGGCACCTGCCCGCGGGGCCGTTGCCCCTTCAGCCACCGCGCCACGGCGGTGTGTTCGTACCTGAGGGACAGACCGCGCGCCCGTCCGGCCTGGTTGACGTGCGCCGCGAGGCCGGCGTGCGAGATCCCGGCCTCGTCCAGGACCGCGTCGAGGAGAGTGTTGGGCTGCATGCGGTCCCCCCGGTGGTTCGGTGCGGACAGACTAGTGGCTGCCGATTCACACGGGGTGTGAACGGAGTGCCAGGATCCGTAGTGTGCGCGCACTGTCGCGGAGAGTTTCCAGCCGGTTGACTGAATTGCCTCGAAAGAGGCCGGCCGGGCCGCCGGCTCCCCCTCGTACAAGTGCGGCGGCCCGTTTCCGCGCCGTCCGCCCGGCTACCTGCCCGACACTCCGTGGCGGGGCGGACGGCCCCGCCGGCTCCGCCCGGGAGCCGACGGCCGGTCACTCCGTGGGAGAAGCAGGCGGTCGGCCCGCTCCCGGGCCGGCGGGCGACCACGCGGGGCACCACAGGTGGTCCGCCGGGGGCGCGCCGGACGTGGCACGGGGGCGCGGGGGCGGAACGGGGTGCCGCGCGTACCGCTCGTTCCTGAGCACCAGCAGTGCCACGTCGTCCCTCGGGGGGCCGGGCGAGTGGCGCAGGAGCGCACGGAGGACCGCGCGCAGCACCGACTGGGCCGTGGGCGCGCGGGTACGGGCGGCCTCGGTGAGGACCTCCCGGAGCGGGAGGAAGCGGCCCACGGCGTTCCGGGCCTCCTCGGCCCCGTCCGTGTGCAGGACGAGTGTGCCGCCGGGCGGCAGGCGTCAGGGAACCACGGGCAGGCCGGGCGGCAGCGGGAACGGCCCGAGGGGCGGGAGCGGACCGGTTCGGGCGAGCGGCTCGGCCCGGGCACCGGTCAGCAGGTGCGGCCAGGGATGTCCGCGGTTCAGGGCCCGCACCTCCCCGTCCGGGAGGAACTCCAGCAGCAGTACGGTGACGAACTCCTCGCCCGCGGGCAAGCCGGCGTCGGCATCCGCCGGACTCTGCTCGCCGTCCTTTCGCTCCCGCAGGTGCCGGGCCATCGCACGCTCAAGCCGGCGCAGCACCCCGGCCGGTTCGGGCTCGTCGTGGGCGGCCTCGCGGAAGCTGCCGAGGACGGCGGCCACGGTGCGCACGGCACCGAGTCCGTGCCCGCGGACGTCACCGATGACTGCCCGCACACCGTGCTCGGTGGCCAGCACCTCGTACAGATCGCCGCCGATCCGGGCTCCCCGGTCGGCGGTCGCGCACAGGACGGCGCTGCTGACCAGACGGGCGCCGAGGGCGTCGTCGTGGGCCGGCGGGCAGGTCAGCCGGTAGGTGACCGCGGCGGCGCCCCAGCCGATGGGCACCGGTGAGGGTGGGCGCCCGCGAGAGGAGCCGGGATGGTACCCAGCGGGAAGCCCCGGGCGTGAAGCGGAACATGCCGATGGCCCCCATACAGGCCCGGACAGCGCAGACCGGCCTCGAGAGGCCGGTCCGATTCTGTCGACGCCTCACCCGATCCGGACGTACCGCCCGGAATAGTCACCCGAACGAGTGAGGTGGCGGGCGGGAGAGGGGTGCCGGTGTGGTGGGGGCGTGTACGCACGCCCCCACCACACCGGCGTCACCCGGAGGAGCTAGCTCCGCAGGACGGCCCCGGTGCGGTCGGCCGCGAGGGCGACCGCGGACTCGCGGGCCGCCGACGCCTCGTCGACGGTCAGCGTCCGGTCGTTCGCGCGGAACCGCAGCGCGTACGCCAGCGACTTGCGGCCCTCGCCGAGCTGCTCGGCGTTCTCGTACACGTCGAACAGGCGGATGGACTCCAGCAGCGGCCCGGCGCCCTCGCGCAGCGCCGCCTCGACGTCCGAGGCGGGCACGTACGCGTCGACGACCAGCGCGACGTCCTGGGTGGCGACCGGGAAGGTGGAGATGCCCGGCGCCTGCGGGGTGTCGTCGCCGACCCGCTCCAGGACGTCCAGGTCCAGCTCCATCGCGCAGCTGCGCGCGGGCAGGCCCAGGGTCTTCAGGACGCGCGGGTGCAGCTCCCCGGCGTGGCCGATGACGCGCTCGGCGCCGTCGACGGTGACGGTCAGCTCGGCGCAGCGGCCCGGGTGCCACGGCCCGTACTGGCCCTTGCGGATGCCGAGTTCGGCACCGGCCTCGCGGGCGACGGTCCGGGCCGCCTCGACCGCGTCGGCCCAGTCGGCCGGGCGGCCCCTGCCCCACCAGCCGGCCTGCTCGCGGGCGCCGGCCAGCACCACCGCGACGTGCCGGGGCTGGTCGGGCAGCGCGGCGTTCAGCGCGGCGACGTCGGCCTCGCTGGGGCGCCGGTCGACGGGCAGGTCCTCGGCGATCCCGCGCTCGTCGCGCGGCTGGAAGACCAGGCCGGTCTCGAACAGCGCGAGGTCGTGCGAGCCCCGGCCGTCGTTGCGGCGCAGCGCGCCGAGCAGACCCGGCAGCAGCGAGGTCCGCAGCGCGGGCTCCTCGTCGCTGAGCGGGTTGACCAGCTTGACGACACGGCGGGCCGGGTCGTCCGCGTCCAGGCCGAGCTGGTCGAAGACCTTCTCGCTGACGAACGGGTAGTTGGGTGCCTCCACGTAGCCGGCCCCGGCGAGAGCGCGGCCGACGCGGCGGTGCAGCCGCTGGCGGGCGGTCAGGCCCCGGCCGGCGGGCGGCCTGGGCAGCGTGGAGGGCAGGTTCTCGTACCCCTCGAGCCGGATGACCTCCTCGGCCAGGTCGTTCGGGTCGGTGAGGTCGGGCCGCCAGGACGGCACGGTGACGATCAGCTCGTCCTGGCCGTACACGTCGCACCCGACCTCCTGGAGGCGGCGTACGACGGTCTCCCGGCCGTACGTCACACCGGCGACCTTGTCCGGGTGGTCGGCGGAGACGGAGACGGTGTGCGGCGCGGCCGGGGCGACGACTTCGGTGACACCGGCGTCGGCGGTGCCGCCGGCGAGCAGCACCAGCAGGTCGACGGTGCGCTGCGCGGCAGCGGCGGCGGCCTGCGGGTCGACGCCGCGCTCGAAGCGGCGGGAGGCCTCGGAGGACAGCTTGTGCCGGCGTGCGGTGCGCGCGACGGCCACCTGGTCGAAGTGCGCGGCCTCGATCACCACGTCGGTCGTCGCGTCGCCGCCGTCGCCCGAGGCGCCGTGGTCGGCGATCTCGGTGTTGGCTCCGCCCATGACACCCGCGAGGCCGATCGGACCGCGGTCGTCGGTGATGACGAGGTCCTCGGCGTGCAGCGTCCGCTCGACGCCGTCGAGGGTGACGATCTTCTCGCCCTCCTCGGCCCTGCGGACGCCGATGGTGCCCCGGACCAGGTTCCGGTCGTAGGCGTGCAGCGGCTGGCCCAGCTCCATCATCACGTAGTTGGTGACGTCCACGGCGAGCGAGATCGGGCGCATGCCGACCTTCTGCAGGCGGCGCTGGAGCCAGATGGGGGAGCGCGCCTCGGGGCTGAGACCGGTCACCGTACGGGCGGTGAAGCGGTCGCAGCCGGCCGGGTCGGAAACCTTCACCGGGTAGCCGAAGGCGTTGGGACCGGGCACGTCGAGCAGCGCCGGGTCGCGCAGCGGCAGGCCGTAGGCGATGGCGGTCTCGCGGGCGACACCACGGAGGGACAGGCAGTCGCCGCGGTTGGCGGTGACGGCGATGTCCAGGACCTCGTCGACCAGTTCGAGGAGCTCGACGGCGTCCTTGCCGACCTCGGTCTCCGGCGGCAGCACGATGATGCCGTGGGAGCCGTCGTCGCCCATGCCCAGCTCGTCGCTGGAGCAGATCATGCCGTGGGACGTCTTGCCGTACGTCTTGCGCGCGGAGATCGAGAAGCCGCCGGGCAGGGTGGCGCCGGGCAGCACCACGACGACCTTGTCGCCGACGGCGAAGTTGCGGGCGCCGCAGACGATCTCCTGCGGCTCACCGGTGCCGTTGGCCCGGCCCACGTCGACGGTGCAGAAGCGGATCGGCTTCTTGAAGCCCTCCAGTTCCTCGATGGTCAGCACCTGGCCGACGACGAGGGGGCCCTTGAGGTCGGCGCCGAGGTGCTCGACGGTCTCGACCTCAAGACCGGCCGAAATGAGCTTGGCCTGTACGTCACGGCCGGTCTCCGTCGCCGGCAGGTCGACGTACTCCCGCAGCCAAGAAAGCGGGATCCGCATCAGATCTCCATCCCGAACGGCCGGGTGAACCGGACGTCACCCTCGACCATGTCTCGCATGTCCTCGACGTTGTGGCGGAACATCAGCATCCGCTCGATACCGAACCCGAAGGCGAAGCCGCTGTACTTCTCCGGGTCGACGCCGCAGGCGGTGAGCACCCGCGGGTTGACCATGCCGCAGCCGCCGAGCTCGATCCAGCCCTCGGACGAGCAGGTGCGGCAGGGCCGGTCGGGGTTGCCGACGGACGCGCCCCTGCAGACGTAGCAGAGCATGTCCATCTCGGCGCTCGGCTCGGTGAACGGGAAGAAGTTCGGCCGCAGCCGGGTCTTCATCTCCGCGCCGAACAGCGACTGGACCATGTGGTCCAGGGTGCCCTTGAGGTCCGCCATGGTCAGGCCCTCGTCCACGGCGAGCAGCTCGACCTGGTGGAAGACGGGGGTGTGCGTGGCGTCCAGCTCGTCGGTGCGGTACACGCGGCCCGGGCAGATCACGTAGACCGGCAGCTCCCGGTCGAGCAGGGAGCGGATCTGCACGGGCGAGGTGTGCGTGCGCAGCACGACACCGGACTCGCTGCCGCCCTCCGGGCCCTGGACGAAGAACGTGTCGGCCTCGCCGCGGGCCGGGTGGTCCGGGCCGATGTTCAGGGCGTCGAAGTTGAACCACTCGGCCTCGGCCTCGGGGCCCTCGGCGACCTCGTAGCCCATGGCCACGAAGACGTCCTCGATACGCTCGGAGAGCGTGGTGAGGGGGTGCCGGGCACCGGCCGGCACCCGGTCGTGGGGCAGGGTGACGTCCACGGCCTCCTCGACCAGGACGCGCTGGTCGCGCTCGGCCTCCAGCTCGGCCTGGCGGGCGGCCAGGGCCTTGTTCACGGCACCGCGCGCCTGGCCGACACGCTTGCCGGCGTCGGCCTTGGCGTGCGGCGGCAGGGCGCCGATCTCGCGGTTGGCCAGGGCCAGCGGCGAGGTGCCACCGGTGTGGGCGACCTTGGCCTCCTGGAGCGCGTCGAGGGAGTCCGCGGCGGCGAAGGCGGCGAGCGCCTCGTCCCGCATGCGCTCGATCTCTTCCGGTTTCAACGCCTCGACCTCGACAGGGTCGTACGACTTATTCGGTGCCGACATCTCTTCCCGTGCTTCCGATTGTCCCCCAGCTGTCGCTGGGAGGTGCCCCCAGGCTGATGGTCCCCGTCTTCGACTCGTGGACGACTCGTCCGTCGCGCGCTGTCCGCCGTCGCGGCTTGAAGTCGTCGGGACGCAAAGGTGCCAAAGGCCGAGTCTAACGGGGTGAAGGAACGCGAAGGCGCCCGTGGGGGCCGCCGGCCTCTCAGGTGAGATACGCCGGTGCCGCCACGGGCAACGTAAATCGGAACTCGGCGCCGCCGCCGGGGGCGCGTCCGACCGTGATGGTGCCGCCGTGGGCCTCGACGATGCCCTTGACGATGTACAGCCCGAGGCCCGTCCCGCCGCGCTTGCTGCCCCGCCAGAAGCGGGTGAAGACGCGGTTCATGGACTCCTCCGGGATGCCGGGCCCCTCGTCGCTCACCGTGACCGACGTGCCGGCGTCCTCGCGTTCGCGCGGGGACGCCGAGGGCGTGATGTCGATTGTGACGGTTCCCTCGCCGTGCCGCACGGCGTTTTCCAGCAGGTTGCTCAGCACCTGGTCGATCTTGTCGGGGTCGGCCCACAGATCGGGCAGGGGGTGTTGCACCCGCAGCAGGAAGCGGTCGGCCGGCTGCCCGGCGGCGACGTGGGCCTGGATGTGACGTCCGACGGCGGCGCCGATGTCGACGGGCTGACGGCGCACCTCCAGGCGTCCGGAGTCGATGCGCGATATGTCGAGCAGCTCGGCGATGAGCCGGGTGACCCGGTCGGCGTCGGCGTCGACCGTCTCCAGCATCAGCCGTTTCTGATCGTCGGTGAACCGTTCCCACTTGGCGAGCAGGGTGGCGGTGAAGCCCTTGACGGAGGTGAGCGGGGACCGCAGTTCGTGGGCGACGGTGGCGATCAGCTCGGCGTGGCTGCGCTCGGTGCGGCGCCGGGCCTCGGTGTCGCGCAGGGTGACGACGACCCGGCGGACGGGTCCGGTGGGGCGGGTGCGGACGTAGTGCGCGGACACGAGGACCTCGTGTCCGCCCGGCAGCAGCAGGTTGCGTTCGGGCTGGCGCACGCGGATGGCGAGGCCGCCGTAGGGGTCGGTGAGCTGCCACCAGCGGCGGCCCTCCAGGTCCTCTAACGGCAGGGCCGTCTCCAGCGGCTGTCCGAGGGCTCGCCGGGCGGGTACGGCGGTGATGCGCTCGGCCGCCGCGTTGAAGCAGATCACACGGCCGTGTTCGTCGGCGACGACGAGTCCGTCGGGCAGCTGGTCGGGATCGATGCCGAGTTCGGCGAGATCACCGGGCCGGGGCGCGGGCGGGCGCGCCGTCCGCCGTGCCCCCGGTGCGCTGCTCGTGCCGACGCTCATCCCCGTACCCCACCTCTCGGAACTTCCTCGGGGCGCCCCGTGCTCGGGACCGGCCGAGAGCTTGGGGGAGGGTCCCCGAGCTGGTCACCCTACTAGTTCCCGGTGACGGAGCGGCACCCTCCGGCGGCGCGCTGTGCACGTGCCGACGCGTAGAGACATACGGCGGCGGCCGTGGCCAGGTTCAGGCTCTCCGCCTTTCCGTGGATCGGAACGCGTACGACGGCGTCGGCGAGCCCGCGGGTCTCCTCGGGCAGCCCCCAGGCCTCGTTGCCGAAGACCCAGGCGGTCGGGCCGCCCATGGTGCCCTTGTCGAGCTCCTCGTCCAGGTCCCGGTCACCGGCGCCGTCCGCGGCGAGCAGCCGCACGCCCGCCTCCCGCAGTCCCGTCACGGCCCGGTCGACGGGCACACCGACGGCGACGGGCAGGTGGAACAGGGAGCCGACGGAGGCGCGTACGGCCTTGGGGTTGTACAGGTCGACGGAGGCGTCGGTGAGGACGACGGCCTCGGCCCCGGCGGCGTCGGCGCACCGCAGCACGGTGCCGGCGTTCCCGGGGTCCCGCACGTGGGCGAGGACGGCGACGAGGCGGGGCCGGGCGGCGAGGATCTCCTCGAACGGCGTGTCCAGGAACCGGCACACCCCGACCAGCCCCTGCGGGGTGACGGTGGTGGAGATGTCCGCGACGACCTGCTCGGAGGCGAGGTGCGTACGGGCACCGGCGTCCCGTGCCGCGCCGATGATGTCGGCGTACCGGTCGGCGGCCTCGGGGGTGGCGAACAGCTCGACGAGCGTGGCGGCGTCCCCGTCCCGGTGCGCGGCGGCCTCCCGCACGGCCTGCGGCCCCTCGGCGAGGAACAGCCGCTCCTTCCCCCGGAAGTTCCGCTTGGCCAGCCGGCGGGCGGCGGCGACGCGGGAGGAACGGGGGGAGATCAGCTCGGGGCTGACGGGGGCCATCTTCTTCGTCACCTTCGGGAGATCTCAGCACGCGGCACGCGCCCCCGGGGGCGCGGGGGACTGCGCGACCAACCACAACGGACCCGCGGCCGAACGGCGGCCGGCGAACCTGCAACAACAGGACCCGCAAGCTCTCAAGCCTGCGGGTCCTTAAAAACTCACGTCGGCTTCAAGCCAACGCAGTGCTCACGCGGCCTTCGGCGCGTTGACGTCCGCCGGCAGCGCCTTCTGCGCGACCTCGACGAGCGCCGCGAAGGCGGTGGCGTCGTTGACGGCCAGCTCCGCCAGGATCTTGCGGTCGACCTCGACGTTCGCGGCCTTCAGACCCTGGATGAAGCGGTTGTACGTGATGCCGTTGGCGCGGGCAGCGGCGTTGATGCGCTGGATCCACAGCTGGCGGAAGTCACCCTTGCGCTTCTTGCGGTCGTTGTAGTTGTAGACCAGCGAGTGGGTGACCTGCTCCTTGGCCTTGCGGTACAGGCGCGAACGCTGACCGCGGTAGCCGGAGGCCTGCTCGAGGATCGCCCGGCGCTTCTTGTGGGCGTTGACTGCCCGCTTGACGCGTGCCACTTGTTAACTCCTTGTAGCGGGGCCGTGGTTGTACCCACACGGCCCGAAATCGATTGGGTCCCGGTTGGACGTACGTGCGGCGCTCGCGCGCCGGGGCGTCACTTGCCGAGAAGCTTCTTGATCTTCGCGGCGTCGCCCGGGGCCATCTCGGCGTTGCCGGTGAGGCGACGCGTCACACGGGACGACTTGTGCTCGAGCAGGTGGCGCTTGCCGGCGCGCTCGCGGAGCACCTTGCCGGAGCCGGTGATCTTGAAGCGCTTGCTGGCACCGCTGTGCGACTTGTTCTTCGGCATAGCGCCGTTCTCTCCTCGTCGGTGGCGCTCCGGTGCCCGGTCGTGAGAACCGGGCACGGTGGAGCGTCGTACTTGTGTCGGTTACGTCCTGGGGACTCACGTCCCCCGGAGTCACGCCTCGGCGGAAGCCTCGGCCGGAGCCTCGGCGTTCGCGGCGTCGGGGTCCGCGGCGTTCATCGAACGGCCGGGGTTGGCCTTCGCCTCCGCCTTGCGGGCTTCCTGTGCCTGGCGGGCCTCGGCCATCGCCTCGGTCTTCTTCTTGTGCGGACCGAGGACCATGATCATGTTGCGGCCGTCCTGCTTCGGGTTCGACTCCACGAACCCGAGGTCGGCCACGTCCTCCGCGAGACGCTGCAGCAGTCGGTAGCCGAGCTCCGGCCGGGACTGCTCGCGACCACGGAACATGATCGTGATCTTGACCTTGTCGCCCTGCTTGAGGAACCGGACGACGTGACCCTTCTTGGTGTCATAGTCGTGCGGGTCGATCTTCGGCCGGAGCTTCATCTCCTTGATGACCGTGTGCGCCTGGTTCTTGCGCGCCTCACGGGCCTTCATGGCCGACTCGTACTTGAACTTCCCGTAGTCCATGAGCTTGCACACGGGCGGACGGGCGTTCGCCGCCACCTCGACGAGGTCGAGGTCGTACTCCTGCGCAAGCTCCAGGGCCTTGGCAAGCGGGACAATCCCGACCTGCTCGCCGCTGGGACCGACAAGTCGCACCTCGGGAACGCGAATCCGGTCGTTGATGCGGGGCTCGGCGCTGATGGATCCTCCTCGGTAGCACCACGCGACGGTCTGGCGGACAGCCGCGTAACGTCTGTGTTCGTTAGACCTGACCGCGCCGAGGCAAAGAAAACGCCCCGGACGATCACAGGCGGGGCTCCTCGAACTACCGGAGCACCGCCGCGACGACCGCGGGGCGCGATTTCGGGCGGACCACCGTCTCGGGGACGGGACCGCCTGACCGGTGACCCGCCGCCCTGAGGACGGCCAGGTGGGAGTTCGAAGCCTCCACTTGTGGGCCGGGCTCGCTAGCCGCGAGGCATACGGGTCCGACCGGTCGTTACACAAGGCTAGCAGCTCCGGGAGGCGTGCGCTAACCGCGGCGCCCATGCCTCCTGCTGTCAAGGGGACACGCGTCTGCGCCTATCGTGTGGGGCATGAGTGACACCTCCCCCTCGGAGACCCCCGAGACCCCCGGCAACCCCGACTTCGACGCCATGGCCCGCGACATCGCCGAGGTCCCTGCGGTCGAGGTGATCGTGACGGTCGCCGTCAACCTGATGAGCGCCGCCGCCGTGAAGCTCGGTCTGACCGAGGAGGGCGACACGTTCAAGGACCTGGACGAGGCCCGCAAGCTGGTGCACGCGCTGGCCGGTCTGCTCGACGCGTCCGCGACCGAGATCAGCTCGTTCCACGCCGCGCCGCTGCGCGACGGCCTGAAGTCGCTCCAGCTGGCCTTCCGCGAGGCCTCCCTCGTCCCGGACGAGCCGGGCAAGGGCCCGGGCGAGAAGTACACCGGGGCGATCTACGGCTAGGACCTCGGGGGACGCACGTACAGGGGCTCGCCGGGCGGCGTCGCCTCGGCCGGCAGGACTGCCAGGTCGAGGCCGCGCACCAGGCGGGCCCTCAGCGTTTCGTCGGCCGCGAGCCGCCGGGCCACGGCGCGGGCGGCCTCGGCGACGGAGGCGTCCGCGTCGAGGACCAGGGCGAGGGTCCCGTCGGCCTGCCCCGGCCCGAGGTGGGCGCGCAGCACGACGGGCTCCGCGGCCACGGCGGCCCGTACCGCCTCGACCACGGCCGGGTCGGCGAGCGGGTCGGTGCTGGTGCGGCCCTCGGCGAGCGCGAGCAGGGTGGGCCCGGTCAGTTCGAAGGGCACGGGACCGGACATGTCCAGGACCACCGTGTCCGCCTTCTCGTGGGCGGCGGCCTGCAGGGCCTGGTGCAGCGGTACGGCGACGGGGCGGGCCGCGGGGTCCCAGCGGGCGAGCGACTCGATGGACGTGAAGGCGGGCAGGGCGGTGCGGCCACCGGCCTTCAGGGTCGGTACGGCCATGTCGCTGGTCTTCTCGCGGCGCAGCCCTTGCTCGTCCTCCTCGACCTCACCGAGCAGGGCCACGACGGGAACGAGCAGGCGGGCGCCCTTGAGGGCCTCCAGCACGGGACCGACCGCGTTGCCGTCCTCGGCCCAGGCGGCGAGCGCGGCGCTCAGCCGGGGGTCGGCGGAGCCGTCGTCGTCGCGGAACGGGGAGTCGGGAATGTTCTTGTTCGCCACGGTCACCGACCCTATCGGCCGTCCGTGACACGCTCGGACGCGGGCGGCCCGCACGGCGCGGCCGCGCATGCGGCATCGGCATCGGCATCCGCGGAGGGAGACACGGTGAGGGACGGGGCGAGGGTGTCCGTGGCGGTGCTGGACCTCGGTTCCGGGGTGACCGTCTCGCACGGCGACGGGACGTTCGTCACGGCGAGCATCGTCAAGGTCGGCATCCTCGCGGCGCTGCTGCTCGGCGCGCAGGACGCGGGACGGGAGCTCGGCGGGACGGAGCGGGCGTACGCGGAGGCGATGATCGTGCGCAGCGACAACGACGCGGCGTCGGCCCTGTGGGAGGGGATCGGGCGGGCGGCCGGTCTGGACGCAGCGAACGTCCGCCTCGGGCTGACCCGGACCGCGGGCGGCGAGGGCACGCTGTGGGGGGTGACCCGCACCACGGCCGAGGACCAGCTGGTGCTGCTGCGACAGGTGTTCGGCGGGCACTCGGAGCTGGGCGAGGCCCCGCGGGCGTATGTGCGAGGACTGATGGCGCGGGTCGTCCCGGAGCAGGCGTGGGGTGTGCCGGCGGCGGCGGACGCGGGTACGGCGTGGGCCGTGAAGAACGGCTGGCTGCCGCGCGACGCGACCGGTCTGTGGGTCGTGAACAGCATCGGGTGCGTCACGGCGGGCGGGCGCGCGTGCCTGGTGTCGGCGCTGTCCGACGGCAACGTGACGAAGGAGCGGGGCGTGGCACGGGTGGAGGGGGCGGTGGCGACGGCCCTCTCGGCGCTGGACGTGCGTCCGCGCCGCTCGCGGACGGACCGCTCCTAGAAGTCCTCGCGGTCCGCGCGGCGGCCGCGCCACAGGACCACCGTGGCGACCAGCAGGACGCCGCCCGCGCTGCCCGCCAGGGGCGCCGCCCAGTCGGCGGTGCCCTCGTCGGAGCTGTCGGTGTCCGGGCCGGGGCCGAAGTACTTCTCCCCGTGGGCCGCCGACTTCAGGCCGTCCGGCTTCAGCCGGCCCGCCGCCTCGATCGCGGCGGCCGGGTCGATGAAACCGAAGCCGCGGGAGTCGTCGCGGCCGTCGGCGGGGGCGTTGCGGGCGGTGTCCTCGAGGAGCCGCTTGATCTGCGCGGGGGTCAGGTCCGGGTGGGCCGCCCTGACCAGCGCGACGGCGCCGGAGACGAAGGCGGCGGCGGCGCTGGTGCCCCAGCCCTCGTAGTACTTGTGGTCGGGGTCGGCGATGATCACGTCGACGCCGGGGGCGCTGACCGTGGCGTACCAGCGGCGGGTGGAGAACGGGGCGCGGGTGCCGTAGCGGTCCACGGCGGTGGCGGTGACGACGCCCGGGTAGGCGGCCGGGTAGGAGATCCGGTCGCCTTTCTCGCCGCCGTTCCCCGCGGAGGCGACGACGACCACGCCCTTGCGCAGGGCGTACTGGACGGCCTCGTCCTCGCCGGGTTCGGGGTGCGCGGAGGCGGAGTCGTCGCCGAGGGAGAGGTTGATGACGTCGGCGCCGTTGTCGGCGGCCCAGCGGATGCCCTCGGCGAGGGCGTTGCCGCGGGTGCTGCGGGCCTTGGCGCGGGAGGGGTCGCCGTCCTCCAGGATCACCCGGACGGGAAGGATCTTCGCCTCGGGCGCGATGCCCATCACGCCGTCCGCGTTCCCGGGACCGTGTCCGTGACCGGCGATGATGCCGGCCATGGCGGTTCCGTGCCGGGCCCAGGCGCGGTCACCCTCGCTCGCGCCGAAGCCGACGAGGTCCTTGCCGTCGAGGACGTTGCCGTCGAGGTCGGGGTGGTCGGCCTCGACGCCGGTGTCCAGGACGGCGACGGTGACGCCCTCGCCCTTCGTGGTCCGCCAGGCCTCCTCGGTGTGCATGGCTTCCAGGGACCACTGCCGGACGCGGATGCCGTCGGCGTGTGCGGGTGCGGCGGGCAGGAACACCAGCGTGGCGGCGAGGAGGGCGCCGAGGGCCGCGGCGGGACGCCGGCCGGTGACGGGCCTCATGAGGGCTGCTCCGTGGTGGTGCCCGCCCTCTTGCGCAGGCCGCGTTCGACACGGTCGGCGAGGCCCTGCGCCTCGTGGCCGAGGCCCGCCTGGGCGGGGGCGGTGGTGGCTCCTGACTCCATGGCGTCCTCGGCGGGTTGCGGGGTGTCGACGGTGCGTCCGTCGGCCCAGCCGGAGACGGCGTAGACGACGACGGGGGCGTCCGTGAGGACGGAGATCGTCCAGGAGGCTCGTTGTCCGGCGCCGAAGCCGGCGGCGGCGGTGTCCTTCGCGGCGTAGGGCAGGGGCATCAGGTCGGCGCGGCGGTCCAGGCGTTCCCTGTCGAAACGGCGGGCGAGGGAGGCCATGCCGGCGGCGTCGGCCTCGGTGAACAGCAGGCCGACGGTGGTGACGTGGCTCTGGGTGGCGTCGGTGTAGGTGGCACGCAGCAGGCGTGCGCAGCCGACGGGGTCGAGGACCTTGCGCAGCAGGGGGTCGAAGGCGCCCTCGCAGCCGCTGTCGGGTGCGACGGCGACGCGCGTCCAGGACCGGTCGGCTTCGCCGGGTCCCGCGCCCTGGCCCCGCACGGTGGGCGGGAAGAGCTGGTCGACCGGGACGTCGTGCCACATGTCTCCCGCGGCGGTGAAGCCGTGCCGGGCACCGGGTCCCGCGGGGTCCCCGGCCAGCCAGGCACCGGTGACGGCACCGCCGATGAGCCCCGTCCCGAGGACGAGGCAGGCCGCGGCCGCCACGACCTGCGACCGGCTCCGCCGGCCGGACGGCCGTCGGCGGGCGTGCTCGTCGTACGCCTCCGGCTCGCCGAACGTCACGAATGCCGCGGGTCCGGGGGCGCCGCCCGGCGCCATGGGGGCGCTCCAGGACAGCGCGGGGTCGGGACCGCCCCGGCCCTCCCGGCCGGGGGGCGCGCCGTCGCCGGGCACGGGCCGGCCGGCGGGGGCGGGCGCCGGGCCCGCTCCGGAACGGTGCGGCTCCCCGGCGGCGGGTTCGGCGGGGACGGGACGCAGACGGGTGGTGGTCTCGGACGCCGTTTCGGCAGGGGCACCCGGCCGGCCCGCGGTGGGCCGGTGGGCGGGTTGCGGCGGCACGGAGGGCGCGGCGTCCGGGGAGCGCGGGTCCCGGCCGGCGGCCGGCGGCGCGTCGGGGAAACGGGCGGAGGCACGCGGCGGGGGCGGCACGGATGCGGTGCCCGGGTGGCCACCGGCACCGGAAGGGCGCGGGAAAAGCGGCCGGGACGCGGAACCGTCGGTCCCCGCGGGAGCGGATCCACGGCGGCGGTCGGGCGGGCTGCCGGCCGGGCCGTGGCCCTCGCCGGCCGAGGGGCCCTCGGGCCGACGGCTCTCGGACGCACCGGGCTCCTCCGGGGCGCGCCCGCGCCGGTCGGCCGCGCCCGGCGCTCCGTCACGCGGGGCGGCGCTCGGCGGGTGTCCCGGCTCACCGCGGTCGGGTCCGGCGGGCTCCCGGTGGTCCGCGGGCGCGTCCGGGGTCCGTCCGCGGGGGACGGTGGCTGTGCCATGGGTGGCTTCGCGGGTGTCGAAGACGCCCGGGCCGCCCGAGGTGCGGCGCCGGGGGGCGGGTTCCTCCGGGGCGGTGCCGGGTGGGGCCGGGGGGTGGGCGGGGCGCGGGGGGACGGCGGGGCGCGGGGGGAGGGAGGCGCGACGCGCTTCCGTGCTCATGCACCCCCCGTTTCCTCGTGCCCGGGCCGTTCCTCGTGTGCGGGCCGGTGTTCCGCTGTCAGGGGCCCGGCACGGAATCGTCCCGGGCACAGATACCCGCACGGACGGCGCGTCATCCCGCCCGGGCGTCCGGGCCGGCCCCGTTCCGCCGTGCGTGCGCGTCACTCTACGGCGTGGTCCCCCCCGAACGGGAACCAGTCCGCAGGCCCGCGGCATCTGCCCGGGAACGTCCCCCTACCCTGCGGTAATCCCGTCTGGCAGGCTGCGGTCATGACTGCGCGCGCCGCCGACCGGGCCCGTTACGACCGGGCCACCGCCCAGCTCGACGCCCCTCTCGCGATCGTGGATCTGGACGCCTTCGACGCCAACGCGGACGATCTGGTCCGCAGGGCCGGAGGCAAGCCGGTCCGGGTCGCCAGCAAGTCCGTGCGCTGCCGTGCGCTGCTCGAACGGGTGCTGGCCCGGGACGGGTTCGCGGGCATCATGTCGTTCACGCTCGCCGAGTCGTTGTGGCTGGCCCGCTCCGGTTTCGACGACGTCCTGCTCGCCTACCCGTCCGCCGACCGTGCGGGATACGCCGAACTCGCCGCCGACCCCGGGCTCGCCGCCGCCGTCACGGTGATGGTCGACGATCCGGCACAGCTGGACCTGATCGACGCGTCGCGCGCGGGCGGCGGCGAAGTGGTGCGCGTGTGCCTGGAGCTGGACACCGCGCTGAGGCTGTTCGGCGGCCGGGTGCGGGTCGGTGCCCGCCGCTCGCCGCTGCACTCCCCCGCCCGGATCGCCGAGGTCGCGCGCGCGGTGGCCCGGCGGTCCGGGTTCAGGGTCGTCGGGATCATGGCGTACGAGGGTCATGTGGCCGGTGTCGGCGACGCGGTGGCCGGGCGGCCGCTGCGGTCCCGGGCGGTGCGGCTGATGCAGGCCGCCGCGCGCCGTGAGCTCGCCGAGCGGCGGGCCGCGGTGGTGCGGGCGGTACGGGAGGTCGTGCCGGACCTGGAGTTCGTCAACGGCGGGGGCACGGGCAGTGTGCAGCACACCGCCGCGGAGGACGCGGTCACCGAGATCGCGGCGGGTTCGGGTCTGTACGTGCCGCGGCTGTTCGACAACTACACGTCGTTCCGCGGGCGTCCGGCGGCACTGTTCGCCCTGCCCGTCGTACGGCGGCCGGGGGTGGGCGCGGTCACGGTGCTGGGCGGGGGCTATCCGGCCTCGGGCGCGCCCGGCGCGGACCGGCTGCCGGTGCCGTATCTGCCCGAGGGGCTGCGGTACGACCCCCAGGAGGGGGCCGGCGAGGTGCAGACCCCGCTGCTGGGTCCGCCCGCCGACGATCTGCTGATCGGGGACAAGGTCTGGTTCCGGCACGCCAAGGCGGGCGAGCTGTGCGAGCGGTTCGACGCGCTGCGTCTGGTGCAGGGCGACGAGGTCACGGAGACCGTGCCGACGTACCGCGGCGAGGGGCACACGTTCCTGTAGCGGCTCAGTGGGCCGGGTGGCGGCTCAGTGGGCCGGGCCGATGCTGCTGCCGACGCCGCCGCCGGAGTCCGCGTCGGTGACCGGGCGGATTCCCTTCGTGATGCGGTCCATGTCGGCCAGGGGCGGGCCGTCCTCCCCCGCGTCGAAGACGTACCGGACGAGGACCGGTGACTCGGTGCCCACGCTGGAGGGGAACACCAGCGACTGCACGTAGCCGCCGGGTCCCTCGGCGGTGGTGACGCGCCAGCGCACGAAGTAGCCGGCCCGGCCCGCCACCGCGACCGGGCCGGACTTCACGACCCGGTGGGACTCCAGCCCGCCGTACGGCTGCTGGCCGAGGGCGTCCTCGCCGAAGGCGTCCTCGGCCGCCTCGGGGATGTCCTCCTCGGCGAGCGCCTCGGGCGAGGTCTGGTCGGTCGCGGTCACGGTGCGGGAGACGACGAGGCCGTGGCGGCAGACGGAGCCCTCGCCGGGGCAGTCGTAGGTGCCGTCGGTGGTCATGACGACGTCGTCCTGGGCGACGTGCTCGGGCCGGACCCAGCCGTCGAGGAGCGGGAAGGTGACGCCGTTGAGCTCGTCCTCGACGACGTCCGGGACACCCGTGGCGGGCTCGGACGTGGAAGGTGAGGGGGCGGGCAGCCCGGTCGCGGAGCTGCTGGTGGTGGCCGTCGGGCCGGTCTTCGTCTCCGCCTCGTCGTCGTCCCCGCCGAGGAACACCGCGCCGGTGACGACCGCCGCGACGAGGACGGCACCCGCCGTGGTCAGGGCGACGGCCTTCGCGCGGCCGGTCCCGCCCGCGGGCGGGACCGGCGGCACGTCGGGCGTCCCGGGTGCGCGCCGGTGCCCGGTCCAGGCGGTGCCGTCCCACCAGCGTTCCAGGTGCGGGGCGTGCGGGTCCCGGTACCAGCCGGGCGGGGGCGTCATGCTCATCCGGGCACTGTAACGACGAGCCCTACAGCGGTGTGACGTACGCCCCCGAGATCCCGCCGTCCACCAGGAAGTCGGTGGCGTTGACGAAGGAGGCGTCGTCGCTGGCCAGGAAGGCGACGGCGGCGGCGATCTCCTCGGCCTCGGCGAACCGGCCGAGCGGGATGTGCACCAGGCGCCGGGCCGCCCGCTCGGGGTCCTTGGCGAACAGCTCCCGCAGGAGCGGGGTGTTGACCGGGCCGGGGCACAGGGCGTTGACGCGGATGCCGTCGCGGGCGAACTGCACTCCGAGTTCACGGGACATGGCGAGGACGCCGCCCTTGGAGGCGGTGTAGGAGATCTGGCTGGTGGCCGCCCCCATCCGGGCCACGAAGGAGGCGGTGTTGATGATGGAGCCCTTGCCCTGGCGCCGCATGTAGGGGATGGCGGCCTTGCAGCACAGGTAGACGGAGGTGAGGTTGACCTCCTGGACGCGCTTCCAGGCGTCGAGTCCGGTCTCCAGGATGGAGTCGTCGTCGGGCGGGGAGATCCCTGCGTTGTTGAAGGCGACGTCGACGCCGCCGTAGGTGTCGTACGCGGCGCGGAACAGCGCCTCGACCTGTCCGGGGTCGGTGACGTCGACGTGCACGAAGATGCCGCCGGTTTCCTCCGCGGCGGCCTTGCCGCGTGCCTCGTCCACGTCCCCGCAGACGACGTGGGCGCCCTCGGAGGCGAGGCGGCGGGCCGTGGCGAGGCCGATGCCGCTGCCGGCTCCGGTGACGACGGCGCTGCGGCCGACCAGTCGGCGGCAGATGTTCTCTTCGCTCATGTGCCCTCAGGCCTCCGTGCTGATGAAGACGTTCTTGGTTTCGGTGAAGGCGGTCAGCGCGTCCGGGCCGAGCTCGCGGCCCACACCGGACTGCTTGAACCCGCCGAAGGGGGTCCAGTAGCGGACGCTGGAGTGGGAGTTGACGGACAGGTTGCCCGCGCGCACTCCCTGGGAGACGCGCAGGGCGCGGCCGACGTCCCGGGTCCAGACCGAGCCCGAGAGCCCGTACTCGGTGGCGTTGGCCAGGCGTACGGCGCCGGCCTCGTCGTCGAACGGGAGCACGACGGCGACGGGGCCGAAGACCTCCTCGACGGCGACACGCGCGTGGGGCCCGACGCCGGTGAGGACGGTGGGCGGGAACCAGTAGCCGGGGCCCTCGGGGGCCTTGCCGCGGATGCCGTCGAGGTCGTCGGTGACGTAGGAGCGGACGCGGTCCAGCTGGGTGCGGGAGATCAGCGGGCCCATGTGGACGGTCTCGTCGGCCGGGTCGCCGACCCTGACCGCCTCGATCGCCGGGGCGAGCAGGTCCAGGAACCGGTCGTGCGCGGAGCGCTCGACGAGGATGCGGGTGCGGGCGCAGCAGTCCTGGCCGGCGTTGTCGAGGAACGACAGGGGGGCGGCGGCCGCGGCGGCCTCCAGATCGGCGTCGGCGAAGACGATGTTGGGGCTCTTGCCGCCGAGTTCGAGGGTGACGCGCTTGAGGTGTGCCGCGCCCTTCGCCCACACCTGTCTGCCCACGTCCGTCGACCCGGTGAACACGATCTTGGCGACGCCGGGGTGTTCGACGAGGGCGTTGCCGGCGACGGGTCCGTGTCCGGGGAGCACCTGGAACAGACCCTCGGGCAGCCCCGCCTCCAGGGCGAGCCCGGCCAGGCGCAGGGCGGTGAGGGGGGTGGTCTCGGCCGGTTTGAGGAGGACCGCGTTGCCCGCGGCGAGGGCGGGCGCGGAGCCCCAGGCCGCGATGGGCATCGGGAAGTTCCAGGGGGCGATGACGCCGACGACACCGAGCGGTTCGAGGAAGGTGACGTTCACCCCGCCGGACACCGGGATCTGATGGCCGGTCAGGCGTTCCACTCCTCCGGCCGCGTAGTCGAGCAGATCACGGACGTTGCCCGCCTCCCAGCGGGCGTTGCCGAGGGTGTGGCCGGCCTCGCGGACCTCCAGCAGGGCCAGTTCCTCGACGTGCGCGTCGACCGTGGCGGCGAACCGGCGCAGCAGCCGCGCCCGGTCACCGGGCGCGAGGGCGGCCCACGCGGTCTGCGCGCGTGCGGCGCGTACGACGGCGGCGTCGACGTCGGCGGGGCCGGCGGCCGGGACGGTGGCGATCACCTCCTCGGTGGCGGGGTTGCGTACCTGGAGCTCAGGGGTGTGCTCGGACAACGAGGCCTCACATGCGTTCGAAGGAGCGGCGCAGCTCCCAGTCGGTGACCGCGGCGTCGAACGCGTCGATCTCGACGCGCGCCATGTTGCGGTAGTGGGCGACGACCTCGTCGCCGAAGGCGGCCTTGGCGATCGCGCTGTTCTCCCACAGCTCGGCGGCCTCGCGCAGGGTGGTGGGGACGTGCTCGTAACCGGCGGTGTAGGCGTTGCCGGGGCAGGGTTCGGGCAGCTCGAGTCCCTGCTCGATGCCGTACAGGCCGGCGGCGACCATGCCGGCCACGGCGAGGTGCGGGTTGACGTCGCCACCGGGCAGCCGGTTCTCGAACCGCAGCGAGCGGCCGTGGCCGACCACGCGCAGGGCGCAGGTGCGGTTGTCACGTCCCCAGGCGACGGCGGTCGGGGCGAAGGAACCCGGCTGGAACCGCTTGTAGGAGTTGATGTGCGGGGCGTACAGCAGGGAGAACTCGCGGAGCGCGGCGAGCTGTCCGGCGAGGAAGCGGCGCATGACCTCGGACATGGCGTCCGGTTCCTCGGCGGAGTCCGGCATCACGCTGTCACCGGCGGCGTCCGTCAGGGAGAGGTGGATGTGGCAGGAGTTGCCCTCGCGCTCGTTGTACTTGGCCATGAAGGTGATCGAGACGCCCTCCTGGGCGGCGATCTCCTTGGCGCCGGTCTTGTAGACGGCGTGCTGGTCACAGGTGACCAGGGCCTCGTCGTAGCGGAAGGCGATCTCGTGCTGGCCGGGGTTGCACTCGCCCTTGGCGGACTCGACGGTGAGTCCGGCGCCGGCCATCTCGTTGCGGATGCGGCGCAGCAGGGGCTCGATGCGTCCGGTGCCGAGCACGGAGTAGTCGACGTTGTACCGGTTGGCCGGGGTGAGGCCCCGGTAGCCGGCGTCCCAGGCCTGTTCGTAGGTGTCCCGGAAGACGATGAACTCCAGCTCGGTGCCGGCCTGGGCGGTGTGGCCGAGCGCGGTGAGGCGGTCCAGCTGGCGGCGCAGTACCTGCCGCGGGGCGGCGACGACCGGGGAGCCGTCGGCCCAGGCGAGGTCGGCGACGGCCAGGGCGGTGCCCTCGTTCCAGGGCAGGCGGCGCAGGGTGGCGAGATCGGGGTACATGGCGAAGTCGCCGTAGCCGGTGTCCCAGGAGGACATGGCGTAGCCGTCGACGGTGTTCATGTCGGCGTCGACGGCGAGCAGGTAGTTGCAGCCCTCGGTGCCGTGCCTGAGCACCTCGTCGAGGAAGAAGCGCGCGGCGAACCGCTTGCCCTGGAGCCGCCCTTGCATGTCCGGGAAGGCCAGGACGACAGTGTCGATCTCGCCGCCGGCGACGAGGGTGTGCAGTTCCTCGACGGAGAGCGGGGGTGTGCGGTCTGCCACGGGAGAGCCTCCTCGGGCTTCTTCGGTCAGCCGGGAGCCATAAGGTATTGCTGAGGACCATTGCTTGGGAAGGGGGCACGGCGACATGCCGGAGGACGAGATCGGCGCGGTGGGGGACCGCCTGGCACCGGTGCTGCGGCAGGTCCGCGCGGGCAACGGCTTCGAGGAGGCGCTGGAGCAGATCCTCCAGGTGGTGCGGCTGGGCCTGGTGGCGGGCGGGGAGCGGCTGCCGGCCGAGCGGGAGCTGGCGGAGCGGCTGGGGATCAGCCGGGTGACGCTGCGCGAGGTGCTGAAGGTGCTCCAGGACCAGGGTCTGGTGGAGTCGCGGCGCGGGCGGTACGGCGGCACGTTCGTCCTGCCCCGCCCGACGGACACGGGCGAGGAGGAGCTGCGGCGGCGGATCGCCGAGGTGGACATCGAGGACGTGCTGCGCTTCCGGGAGGTGCTGGAGGTGGGGGCGGCGGGGCTGTGCGCGGCGCACGGGCTGACGGACCAGCAGGCGGCCCGGCTGCGCGAGGCGCTGAACGGGACGCAGGAGGCTCCGCTGGGCGACTACCGGCGCCTCGACACCCTGTTCCATCTCACGCTGGCGGAGCTGTGCGGCTCACCGACGCTGACGGCGCAGTACGCGGCGGTGCGGGCGACGGTGAACGACCTGCTGGACTGCATACCGTTGCTGGTGCGCAACCTGGAGCACTCCCAGCTGCAGCACGCGGCGCTGGTCGGGGCGGTGCTGGAGGGGGACGCGGACGGGGCGAGGGAGATGATGCGCGAGCACTGCGCGGGGACGGCGGCGCTGCTGCGGGGGTTCCTGGCGTGAGGACGTGACACGCGGGGCACCTCGGGGTGACGCACGGGGCTTGCGCTCACGGTGCCCGGGCCACGAAGGTATGGGCCCACAAAGGTCTGGATCCGTTCCATTTACCGCGTCATCGCCCTGGGGAGTCGCCCTGTGAGCCTTCCACCCACGTCCCGTGAACCCGCCGGTGAGGCGGACGACTACCTGGAGCGCAGGAGGCTGCGCCGCGGCAGCGCCGGCTGGGTGCTGCTGACCGGCCTCGGTGTCGCCTACGTCGTGTCCGGCGACTACTCGGGCTGGAACTTCGGCCTGGCCGAGGGCGGTTTCGGCGGCCTGGCGATCGCCATGGTGCTGATGGGCGCCATGTACACCTGCATGGTCTTCGCCCTCGCCGAACTGTCCTCGATCCTGCCCACGGCGGGCGGCGGCTACGGCTTCGCACGCCGGGCGCTCGGCCCGCTGGGCGGGTTCCTCACCGGTACGGCGATCCTGATCGAGTACGTCCTGGCACCCGCCGCGATCTCCATCTTCATCGGCGACTACGTCGAGTCGCTGGGCCTGTTCGGCCTGGAGTCCGGCTGGCCGGTGTACTTGACCTGCTTCGCCGTCTTCATCGGCATCCACCTGTGGGGTGTGGGCGAGGCGCTGCGGTTCAGCTTCGTCGTCACGGGCGTCGCGGTGGCGGCACTGGTGGTGTTCGCGCTGGGTGCGCTGCCCGATTTCGAGGCGTCCTCGCTGGACGACATCCCGGTGGACTCCTCGGCCCTCGGCGCGACCTCCTGGCTGCCGATGGGGCTGCTGGGCATCTGGGCGGCGTTCCCGTTCGGCATGTGGTTCTTCCTGGGCGTGGAGGGCGTACCGCTGGCCGCGGAGGAGACCAGGGAGCCGGCCCGTACGCTGCCGAGGGCGATCCGCTGGTCCATGGGCATCCTGGTGGTGCTGGCCGTGATCACCTTCGTCGCGGCGGCCGGGGCACGCGGCTCCGCAGCGGTCCAGGACGCGGGCAACCCGCTGGTGGAGGCGCTCCAGCCGGACGGCGAGGCGACGGTGCTGAGCCGGATCGTGAACTACGCGGGCCTCGCCGGGCTGGTCGCGTCGTTCTTCTCGCTGATCTACGCCGGTTCGCGGCAGCTGTTCGCGCTGTCCCGCGCCGGGTACCTGCCGAGGTTCCTGTCGCTCACCAGCAGCCGCAGGGCGCCGTACCTCGGACTGCTGGTGCCGGGCGCGATCGGCTTCGCCCTGGCCGCGGGGACGGGCAACGGCGCGCGCATGCTGAACATCGCCGTCTTCGGCGCGACGATCTCCTACGCGTTGATGTCCCTCTCCCACATCGTGCTGCGCCGCCGCGAGCCGGAGCTGCCGCGGCCGTACCGGACGCCGGGCGGGGTGCTGACCTCCTCGGTCGCGCTGGTGCTCGCGTGCGCGGCACTGGTGGCGACGTTCCTGGTGGACGTGACCGCGGCGTTCATCGCGCTGGCCGTCTACATCGTGGCCGTGGCGTACTTCGGCCTGTACAGCCGCAGGCATCTGGTGGCGCAGGCGCCGGAGGAGGAATTCGCGGCGCTGGCGGCGGCCGAGGCAGAGTTGGCACGGGACTGAGAGCGGAAAAGGAGGTGCCGGAGTGCCGGCCAGGCCACTGATCGGCATCAGCACGTACGCGGAGCCCGGGGTGCGCTGGGGTGTGTGGCGACTGGACGCCGTGCTGCTGCCGGCCGGCTATCCGCGGCTGGTGCAGCGGGCGGGCGGACTGGCCGCGCTGCTCCCGCCGGACGCGCCGGACCGGGCGGCGGCGACCGTGGCACGCCTCGACGGCCTGGTCGTCGCGGGCGGCCCGGACGTGGAACCCGTCCGCTACGGCGCCGAGCCCGACCCGCGCACGGGGCCGCCCGCCCGGGCCCGGGACGCGTGGGAACTGGCGCTGATCGGAGCGGCCCTGGAGCGCGGGCTTCCGCTGCTGGGCGTCTGCCGGGGCATGCAGCTCCTCAACGTCGCGCTGGGCGGCACCCTCGTCCAGCACGTCGACGGCCACGCGGAGGTGCCGGGCATCTTCGGCCGGCACCCGGTCGATCCGGTCCCCGGCACGCTCTACGGCGGCATCGCCCCGGGGCAGGCCTCCGTACCCACCTACCACCACCAGGCGGTGGACCGCCTGGGCACCGGCCTGATCCCGTCGGCGTACGCGGCGGACGGCACGGTGGAGGCGATCGAGCTCCCGGGAGCGACGTGGGTCCTGGGCGTCCAGTGGCACCCGGAGATGGCCGACGACGTCCGAGTGATGCGTGCCCTGGTCGCCACTGCCGCCGGCCGCGGGCAGTCACTGCCGCCGTAGTCGCGGGCGATCGTGCCGTGGGGCGGCACGGGTGGGCGCGACGGCACCCCGTGGGCGCCGGGCTGCGCGACCCACCCTCGCCCGGCCCCCCGCACCGGGCTCACCCCCGCGTCAGCGACAACAGATCCCGCGCCGGCCCGGCAGGCCGGTGCCCCGCGGTCCACACCGCCCGCAGATCGCGAGCGAGCGCGACACCGTGCACGGGAATCCGTACCAGCCGCCGCGTCCCCAGCTCCTCCCCCACCGCGAGTTCGCTCAGCACCGCCGGCCCCGCGCGCCCCACCGCCGCCGCCTTCACCGCCGTGGTCGAGGATAGCTCGATCAGCGGCCGCGCCAGCCCGCCCAGCGCGGCCTCCAGCACCTGCCGCGTCCCCGACCCCTCCTCCCGCAGGATCAGCTCGGTCGCCGCCAGCTCCTCCGCCGCGAGCGGCCGCCGCCGCCGCGCCCACGGGTGCGACGGTGCCGTCACGACGATCAGCCGGTCATGGGCGATCACCGCGGAGTCCAGTCCCGACGGCACCGTCAGTCCCTCCACGAACCCGACGTCCGCCTCCGCCGCCAGCAGCCGCTCCGCGACCGCCGCCGAGTTCCCCGCGAGCAGCGACACCGCCGTGTCCGGCCGCTGTGCGCGCAGCGCGAGCAGCCAGCCCGGCAGCAGGTACTCGGCGATCGTCATGCTCGCCGCCACCCGCAGCCGCGAGTCCCTGCGGTCCCGCAGTGCCTGCGCGCCGGCGTCGAAGGCCTCCGCCGCCTCCACGATCCGGCGCGCCCAGTCGGTGACCAGCGCCCCGGCGTCGGTCAGCCGCGACCCCCGCGGCGAGCGGTCGACGAGGGCCACACCCAGCTGCCGCTCCATCGACCGGACGCGGCTGCTCGCCGCGGGCTGGGTGATGCCCAGTTCGCGCGCCGCGCCGCCCAGACTCCCCAGCCGTGCCACCGCGAGGAGCAGTTCCAGCGCCCCGAGGTCCGGCACCCTGTGGGTCAGCGACCCGGGGCTCACGGGCCGGTCGCCGGCGTGGTCCTCCGTGGTGCTCATCGGTTCAGCTTATGTGGGGCTCGCGGCGCGCAGGGCCCGCCCCAGTACCGTCGGCGCCTCGGCCAGCGACGGCCCGTACCAGGTGAGGTGCCGGCCGCTCACCAGCGCGCAGGGCAGTCCGGGGAAGGCCTCGGGGCCGTCGTCGGCGGTGAAGCGGTACGGCTCGTCGGGGAGGACGACGACGTCGGGTTCCCTCCCGCGCAGTTCGCCGAGCGGGATGCGCGGGTACCGCTCGGGGTGAGCGGCGTACACCTGGTCGACGCCCAGCCGCGACAGCAGGTCGCCGGCGAAGGTGTCGCGGCCCAGCACCATCCAGGGGCGCCTCCAGACGGGCACGACCGCCGTCCGCCGGTGCGGGGCCGGGGACAGGGCCTCCCAGGCGGCTTCCGCCTCGTCCAGCCACCGGGGCCGTGCCACAACGGCGCAGGCGGCGAGCACCCGGGCGAGCTCGCCGAAGGCCTGCGGCAGCGTCCGCACCTCCGTCACCAGCACGTCGAGGCCCGCCGCGCGCAAGGCCGCCAGGTCGGGCGCGCGGTTCTCCTCCTCGTTGGCGATCACCAGGTCGGGGGCGAGGGCGGCGATCCGGTCCACCGTCGGGTTCTTGGTACCGCCGACGCGTACGACGTCCAGCCCGGCCGGATGCGTGCACCAGTCGGTGGCGCCGACGAGGGCGCCGGGCGCGGAGAGGGCCACGGCCTCCGTCAGCGACGGGACGAGGGAGACGACCCGGAGGTGACGGCTCATCGGCGCGGCTTGTCCCGCAGCGCCTCGATGTGCTCGGCGACGGCGACGACCAGCAGCCGTGTGTCCGGGACCGTGGCCCGCCAGCGGTGCCGGACGCCTCCGGTCAGGTACAGGGTGTCGCCGCGGCCGAGGCGGTAGGCGCGCCCCTCCGCCTCGATCTCCACGGCGCCGTCCGACACGTACATCAACTGGTCGTTGCGGAACTGCAGTTCACGTCCGGCATCATGGTCGCCGGTGTACTCGGAGGCGTGCATCTGGTGGTGGCCGCGGACCAGGGAGCGCACCCGGGGTTCCCCCCAGGGTTCCGTGCCCTCGGCGCGGACGACGTCCACGCTGCACGCCGGGTCCGCGGCGGCGAGGAGTTCCACGGCGGTGGTGCGCAGGGCGTCGGCCACCTTCTCCAGGGAGTTCTGGCTGGGGCGCGCCCGCTCGTTCTCGATCTGGCTCAGGAACGGGACGGACAGGCCGCTGCGCTCGGCCACGACGGCGAGGGTGAGGTCCAGCGCACGGCGGCGGCGCCGCACGGCCGCGCCCACCCGCAAGGGCTGTTCCTTGTGGTCGCCCATCGCTTCGGCTCCCTCCTCGCCGATCGTCCCGCACCCCGGGTGCCGGCCACCCCGGCCCATTGCCTTGATGAGTTGTCTGCACCCTACGCATGTTCGGCAAACCGTTTCAGGCGCCTGTCACGTCGCCGTCCCGCGCGACCGGTGCCGACCTCACAGTTCTCGCCAGCCACCCGGCGGGCCCCTCGGTCCCCCGCGCACACGAAAAGGGGTGTCCCCGCCATTGTTCCCCGGACCAGGCGGAAGGTCACGGGGGAGGTTCGGGCAGGGCATTGCGCTCTGTGGTTGTCCGGATTCTTATCGTGTTCCCGTTCGGCCGCGGACATGCGCGAGGGGCGGGCCCGGCCGCCCACGGGGGCGGATCCGGGCCCGCCCCCGTGGGCGGCCGGTGCGGCGGTCAGCGCGGAGTCATCCGCTCCACCATGTCCGGGTGCTCCTGGAGCCAGGCGGCGACCGCCTCCTCCTCGTGGCCCTGGCCGCGGTTCTTGATCTCCGCCTCCAGGCTGCCGAGCTCCTCCTCGCTCATGTGCCAGCCCTTGATCCACTCCGTGAGCCGCGGGTACTGCTCGGGGAACTTCTTGCTGGCGATGGTGCGGATCGTGTTGCCCTCACCGAAGGCCTTCCTGGGGTCCTTCAGCTTGGTCAGCTCGTACTCGCTGTAGGCCCAGTGCGGCGACCACAGGGTGACCGCGACCGGTTCCTTCTCGGCGAGGGCGCGCTTGAGCTCGGCCAGCATGGCCGGCGTGGAGCCGTCGACGACCTCGTACTCGTCCTCAAGGCCGTAGCCCGGCATGACCTCGTTCTTCAGCAGCTGCATCTCACCGGTGCCCGGCTCGATGCCGATGATCTTGCCGTCGAAGAGGTCGGCCTTGCCCTTGAGGTCCTCGAGCGACGTGACGTCCTTGACGTACGAGGGGACGGCGATCTCCAGCGAGGTGGGCTCGTACCAGGTGCCCAGGTCGGTGAGGTCGTCCTTGCTCTTGTCCCAGTAGTTCTTCTGCGCGTACGGCAGCCAGGCGTCGAAGTTGAGGTCGAGGTCCCCGGAGGCGAGGCCGGTGTAGACCGGGCCGACCTCCATCTGCTTGAGGTTCAGCTTGTAGCCGCGCCGTTCCAGCACGTTCTTCCACAGGTAGGTGACGGCGATGTCCTCGTCCCAGGGGAACCAGGCCACGTCCAGCGTCCGCTTCGCCTCGGCGGGGGTGTCGCCGGAGCCGGACCCCACCGGGGCGATCCGGTCGACGACGCCCGGGTTGTCCTCGAGCCAGGCGCGGACGGCGTCCTGCTGCCTGCCCTTGCCGGCCTTGTTGATCTCGGCCTCGAGGCCTGTCAGTTCCTTCTCGGTCATCGAGAAGTCCTTCAGCCACTTCCCGACGAGCGGGTTGTCACCGGCGAAGCCCTTGCGCGACACGGTGTGCACTCCGTCGCCCTCGCCCCAGGAGCCCTTGGGGTCCTTCAGCTTCTTCAGGTCGTAGTCGCTGTACGCCCAGTGCGGCGACCAGAGCGTGACGACGAGCGGCTCCTTCTTGCTGTAGGCGCGCTTGAGCTCGGCCAGCATCGCCGGCGTGGAGCTGTCGACGACCTCGTACTCCTCGTCCAGGCCGTAGTCCTTCAGCACCTTGTCCTTCAGCAGGCCCATCATGCCGGCGCCGGCCTCGATGCCGGTGATCTTCCCGCCGAACGTGGACGCCTCGCCCTTCAGGTCCTCCAGGGAGTCGACGTCCTCCATGTACGCCGGCACGGTCAGCTCCAGCGAGGTCTCCTCGTACCAGGAGCCGAGGTCGTCGAGCTGCTTGCCGTACTTCTTCCAGTACGCCTCGTGGGTGGTGGGCAGCCAGGCGTCCGTCTGGAAGTCGACGTTGCCCTGGGCGAGCGCGGTGTAGAGCGGGCCGGCCTCGAACTGCTCGGCCTCCACCTCGAAGCCGCGCTGTTCGAGGACCTCCTTCCACAGGAAGGTGGAGGCGACGCCCTCGTCCCAGGGGATGTAGCCGATGCTGATCTTCTTGCCGTCACCGACCCTCCCGCCGTCGGCTGTGCTGCCGGAACCACTGGATCCGCCGCCGAACAGTCCCATGCCACCCGCGACGAGCGCGAGGACCACGACACCGATCACGGCGACCTGCGGGCGGGGCCGGTAGGACCAGATCCTCAGCCCCTGGGCGGCGCGTGCCTTGGCCGCGGCGCGCCGGCCGAGCGGGGAGACCTGGGTGCCCAGGGCGCTGGTCATGCGGTCCAGGTAGATCGCCAGGATGACGATCGCGATGCCGGACTCGGCGCCGAGGCCGATGTTCAGCTGGCCGATGGCCTCGATGACCGCGCCGCCCAGGCCGCCGGTACCGACCATGCCCGCGATCGCCGCCATGGACAGGCCGAGCATGATGACCTGGTTGACGCCCGCCATGACCGTCGGCAGGGCCAGCGGAAGCTGGACGCGCAACAGGGTGTCGCGGGGGGTGGTGCCGAACGCCTCGGCGGCCTCGACCAGTTCCTTGTCGACCTGGCGGATGCCCAGCTCGGTCATGCGCACGCCCGGGGCGAGCGCGAAGATCAGGGTGGCGACGATGCCGGGGGCGGATCCGGTGCCGAAGAACAGGATCGCCGGGATGAGGTAGATCATCGCGGGCAGCGTCTGCATGAAGTCGAGGACCGGCCGGACGGCGGCGCTGACCCGGTCGGAGCGGGCCGCCCAGATGCCCAGGGGCACCGATATGACCAGTGCGATGACGGTGGCGACGATGACCAGCGCAAGCGTCACCATCGAGTCCTCCCACAGTTCGAGGGAGTCCAGGAAGGCGAAGCCGACGAAGGTGAGGACACCGGCGAAGGTGCCGCGCAGCCAGAAGGCGACGACCGCGAAGATGCCGCAGAGGATCAGCGGTTCGGGGGCCTGGAGGACGGCGTTGACGCCGTCGTAGGCGCCGGTGAAGAGGGCCTTGAAGAAGTCGAAGAGCCAGCTGACGTTGGCGAGCAGCCAGTCGACGGTGCTGTTGACCCAGTCGCCGAGCGGGATCCTAGGCACGGGCCATCACCTTCTCGCCGCCCTTGTCGCGCGGGGTGTCGCAGACCCCGGGGTCGGACTCCTCGTCGCCGAGGAAGCCGACGAGGCGCTGCCGGGGCACGACCCCGACGAGCGCGTCCTGCGTGTCGAGCACCGCGACGGGGTGCGGCACGCGGGCGCTGATCGCGCACAGATCGGTGAACGGTGTGTCGGGCGAGGCGGTCTCGCAGCCGCAGTCGGCCTCGTCGCCGCGCACCTCGCGGTCCATCACGGCGCCGGCGGTGAGCACGCGGGAGCGGTCGACGTCCTGGGTGAACGAGGCGACGTAGTCGTTGGCGGGCCGGATCAGGATGTCCCGCGCGGTGCCGATCTGCACGATGCGGCCGTCGCGCATCACCGCGATGCGATCGCCCAGACGCATGGCCTCGTTGAGGTCGTGGGTGATGAAGACGATCGTCTTCTTCAGCTTCTTCTGCAGTTCGATCAGCTGGTCCTGCATGTCCCGGCGGATCAGCGGGTCGAGCGCGCTGAAGGACTCGTCCATCAGCAGCAGGTCGGCGTCGGTGGCGAGCGCGCGGGCGAGGCCGACGCGCTGCTGCATACCGCCGGACAGCTCGTCGGGCCACGACGCCTCCCAGCCGGCCAGGCCGCACAGGGCGAGCGCCTCGTCGGCGCGGCGTTCGCGCTCGGCGCGGGGCACGCCCTGCACTTCCAGGCCGTAGGCAGCGTTGTCACGGACGCTGCGGTGCGGGAACAGCGCGAAGTGCTGGAAGACCATGCTGATCTTCCTGGAACGGACCTGGCGCAGTTCCCGGTCGGACAGCGCGGTCAGGTCCTGGCCGTCGAAGCGCACGTGTCCGGCGGTCGGCTCCAGCAGGCCGTTGAGCATCCGCAGGAGGGTCGACTTGCCCGAGCCGGACAGGCCCATGACGACGAAGATCTCGCCCGGCTCCACCGTGAACGAGGCGTCGATGACGGCCGCGGTGACGCCGTCGGCGCGCAGCTCCTCCCGGTCTGCCTTCTTCTGGCGCAGTCGTTCGACCGCCTGGTCCGGTCGTCTGCCGAACACCTTGAACAGATGCTCGGCCTCAAGCCTGGATGACACGCGTACCTCTTGTCTCGACGGCAAAGGACAGGAGCGGTGTCCGGCGGACGGCTCACACGGCCCACGACAGTTGAATCTGTAACCGGTATCGCTCCGGGGCGGCGCCTCCCCGGTTTTGCACAGGGCAAACGTGTTCGTGTGCCGCCTCACAGGAGTAGCGCATCGCGCAACTGGTTGCGCTGTGCGCGACGGCGTGCTTCCTGCCGGGCGCTGTCGGTGCCGTGCGGCATGATGCGGGACGTGACCGGACGACTGATGCTCCTCGACACCGCCTCCCTGTACTTCCGCGCCTACTTCGGGGTCCCCGAGTCCGTGCGCGCCCCCGACGGCACGCCGGTGAACGCCGTGCGCGGACTGCTGGACTTCATCGACCGGCTCGTCAGGGACCACCGGCCGGACCGCCTGGTGGCCTGCATGGACGCCGACTGGCGCCCACAGTGGCGGGTGGAACTGATCCCCTCCTACAAGGCGCACCGGGTCGCGGAGGAGCGCGGGGAGGGCCCTGACGAGGAGGAGGTGCCCGACACGCTGACGCCGCAGGTGCCGGTCATCGAGACGGTGCTCGACGCGGTGGGCATCGCACGCGTGGGGGTCGCCGGGTACGAGGCGGACGACGTGATCGGGACGTTCACCGCCCGGGCCACGGGGCCGGTCGACATCGTCACCGGCGACCGCGACCTGTACCAGCTGGTGGACGACGCGCGAGGGGTGCGCGTGCTGTATCCGCTGAAGGGTGTCGGCACGCTCCAGGTCACCGACGAGGCCGTGCTGCGCGAGAAGTATGGGGTGGACGGCAAGGGGTACGCGGATCTGGCGCTGCTGCGCGGTGATCCGAGCGACGGCCTGCCGGGCGTGCCCGGCGTCGGGGAGAAGACGGCGGCCAAGCTGCTGGCCGAGTTCGGCGACCTGGCCGGGATCCTGGCGGCGGTGGACGACCGGCGGGCCGGACTCACACCGACGCAGCGCAAGCGTCTCGACACGGCGCGTCCGTACCTCGCGGTCGCCCCCAAGGTCGTCAGGGTCGCGGAGGACGTCCCGCTGCCGGACGTGGACACGGCGCTGCCGCGGGCGCCGCGCGACCCGGCCGGGGTCGATTCCCTGGCCGTCCGCTGGGGTCTGGGCGGTTCGCTGCAGCGTCTGCTGACGACGCTCTCGGCGTAGACCCCGAGGTGGTAACTTAGGTAACCCTAACCGTGACCGCTGGGAGGCACCTCATGGCAGAGCGACCGGGACGCGCACCGCGCACACCGCACACCGCCGAGGTGATCCGCACCGAGCGGCTGACCCCCCACATGCAGCGCGTCGTGCTCGGCGGCGAGGGCCTCGCCGGCCTCGCCGCGGACACCTGCACCGATCACTACGTGAAGCTGCTGTTCCCGCCCGCGGGCGCGGTCTATCCGGAGCCCTTCGACCTCCAGCGCATCCGCGAGGAGTTCCCTCGCGAGCAGTGGCCGGTGACGCGTACGTACACCGTGCGCCAGTGGGACGCCGAGCACCGCGAGCTGACCCTGGACTTCGTGATCCACGGCGACGAGGGCCTGGCCGGTCCCTGGGCGGTGAACGCGCGGCCGGGCGAGGTCGTCCGTTTCCTGGGCCCCGGCGGCGCCTACGCCCCGGACCCGGCCGCAGACTGGCACCTGCTCGTCGGCGACGAGAGCGCACTGCCCGCGATCGCCCGCGCCCTGGAGACACTGCCGCACGGCGCCCGGGCGTTCGCTTTCGTGGAGGTCTCGGGCCCCGAGGAGGAGCAGAAGATCGACTCCGACGTGGAGGTGCGCTGGCTGCACCGGGGCGGCCGGCGCGTCGGCGAGGCACTGGTGGAGGCGGTCCGCGATCTCGACTTCCCCGAGGGCCGGGTGCACGCCTTCGTGCACGGCGAGGCCCACTTCGTGAAGCAACTGCGCCGTCTGCTGCGGATCGAGCGCGGTGTCCCGCGCGAGGACCTGTCGATCTCCGGTTACTGGCGGCTCGGCCACAACGAGGACGGCTGGCAGGCCTCCAAGCGGGACTGGAATGCCCGTATCGAGGCCGAGCAGGAAGGCACGGCGGCTCCCGCCTGACCCGGTCCCCCGAGCACTCCTCCGGCCCCCCTCGGGGCGCCGACCGGGTGAACGACGGCACCACCCCCCGTCCCGGACGGCGTGGCGAGCCCGTCCGGACCGGCCGCTGCCCCAGGATCCGGGCGCGTGGCACACACCTTCGACGAGCTCGTGGCCAAGCAGCGCGCGGCGGACGAGGCACACGCCCGGGTACGACAGCTCCGGGAGGCCTACGATCCGCGCGCCCGCGCCCGGTGGAGCGGGCACCAGACCTCCACCTGGGAGACCGCCTGGAGGGCCTGGCGCGACCTCGCCCGTGACGTCCGCGTCGCGGTGGCCGAGTACGCCCGGGCCGAGGGCAGGCCGCGCCACGAGATCGAGACCGAGCTGGCACGTGCGGTCCGGCCCGGGGAACCACCCGGGCCGGAGGGGCGGGACGGCGGACGACTGCCCTAGGGAGCCGACAGGCGCCCGCCGCCTCGTACGCTTGCTCGGTGTGAGACGTAGACGCACCCTCCCGCCCTCTCCCCTGCCGCAGCGCGACGGTGTGGACCCCGTGAGGGTGCGGCTGCCCGCCGGGGAGGAGTGGTCCACGGTGCGGGAGCACCTGGTGCAGCGGCTGTCGGCCGGACCCGGCACGGTGGACGCGATGTTCGCGGCGGGGCTGATCGTCGGGGCGGACGGGCGGGCCGTACCGGCGGACACACCGTACGCGCCCGGCATGTTCCTCTGGTTCCACCGGGAGCTGCCCGCCGAGGTGCCCGTGCCGTTCCCGTTGGAGGTCGTCCACCGGGACGAGCACATCGTCGTCGCCGACAAGCCCCACTTCCTGGCCACCACCCCGCGCGGCAGCCACGTCACCCAGACCGCGCTCGCCCGGCTCCGCCGTGAACTGGGCATTCCGGAGCTGGGCGCGGCACACCGCCTCGACCGGCTCACCGCGGGGCTGGTGCTGTTCACGGTGCGGCCCGGGGAGCGGGGCGCGTACCAGACGCTGTTCCGCGACCGTCTGGTGCACAAGGAGTACGAGGCCGTCGCGCCGTACGACCCGGCGCTGGAGCTCCCTCGTACCGTGCGCAGCCGGATCGTGAAGGAGCGCGGGACGCTGACCGCCCGGGAGGTCGGGGGTGAGCCGAACGCGGTGACGCGTGTGGAGCTCGCCGCCCACCGCCCGGACGGTCTGGGCCGGTACCGGTTGGTGCCCGGTACCGGGCAGACCCATCAGCTGCGGGTCCACATGAACGCCCTGGGCGTGCCGATACTCGGCGATCCGCTGTATCCGGCGGTGACCGGTCCCGTCCCGGCCGGTGACTTCCGGCGTCCGCTGCAACTGCTCGCCCGGAGGCTGGAGTTCACCGACCCGGTGACGGGCGTGGAGCACCGGTTCACCAGCGGCCGGACGCTCGCGGCCTGGACGTCGTACGAGGACTGGGCGACCGGTCAGTAGCCGCGCCACCAGCGCAGGAAGCGCTGCCAGGCGTTCCGTGGCGGGGCGGGTTCCGTCACCGGCGGGAGCGGCGGCACGGGCACGGGCGGCTGGACGCGCGGCTCCGGCCGCACGGGGGCGGCGCCGGCCGGCCCGGGCTGCGGGCGGGCGGCGCCGATGTGCCAGTCCTGCTGCCGGGGCGTGTCGTTCTCGTGGCTGGGCCGCTGTGTCTCGTCCTGCTGCGGCCGGGGCGTGAAGTGGACGGGCAGCTCCACCAGGTGCCGCGAGGCGATGGACTCGGTGAAGGACAGCTCCGCCTCGTCGACGCTGAGCTCCACGTCGGGCAGCCGCATGAGCAGGGCGTCGACGCCGACTTCGGCGATGGTACGGCCGATGTCCTGGCCGGGGCACTCGTGCGGGCCGCCGCCGAAGGCGAGGTGCGAGCGGTTGCCCTGCATGTCGGCGGTCGGATCGGGACGCACGCGCGGATCGACGTTGGCCGGCGCGGGCGCGAACAGCAGTCCGTCGCCCTTGCGGATGCGCTGGCCGCCGAGTTCCGTCTCCTGCTTGGCGAAGTAGGCGAAGATGGTACTGAACGGCGGCTCGTCCCAGAGCAGTTGCTCCACCGCCTGAGGCACGGTCATCTGTCCGCCGTTGAGCTGGGAGCGGAAGCGGGGGTCGATCAGCACCTGACGCAGCACATGGGCGAGGAGGTTGGCGGTGGCCTCGAAGGCGGCGATCAGTACCACCCTGAGGTGCTGGCTGACCTCCTCGTCGGTCAGCCCGGCCGGGTGGGCGATGAGACGGCCCGCGAAATCGTCCATCGGCTCGGCACGGCGGCGGGCGGTGAGACGCTCCAGGGCCCCCATGACGTAGGCGTTGCTGGCGATGGCGGTCTCGGTGCCCCGGATCATGTCGCGGGCGGCCTCGACGATCCGGTCGCCGTACTCGTCCGGCATGCCCAGCACGTGGCACATCACGGCCATCGGAAGGTGCTCGGCGTACTGGCCGACCAGGTCGGCCTCGCCCGCCTCGCAGAACCGGTTGACGACCCGCTGCACGCTGCGGTTGACGTGCCGGCGCAGGCCGCGGAAGTCGGTGGCCGCCACGGCCGCGTCGATGGCGGCGCGCAGCCGCTTGTGCTCGTCGCCCTCGGCGTGCGCGCACATCGGCTGCCAGGCGATGTGCGGCATCAGCGGATGGTCGGGCTTGACCAGGCCGTCCCGGAGCGGGGACCAGATGCGGCTGTCCTTGCAGTACTGCGCGGGCGTGCGGACCAGCTGCCGGCTCTCGGCGTGACCGAGCACCACCCACATCGGCACGTCGTCGTGGACCAGCACGGGCGCCACCGGACCGTGCCGGTCCCGGAGCTCCTCGTACAGCGTCCTCAGGTCCTCCGACTCGTGCAGCCGGGCCGGTCCGCCGGGGCCCGGGCCGTGCGCGGGGCATCCGGGGGGCGGTCCGGGCCGGGGACCGTCCGTGCCGGTCGGGGAATCACCCGTCAGGGAGTGGGATTCAGGCGTCACAGTGGTCGCTCCGGAGGGGGGAGGCAGGGGGCTGGGCAGGAGAAGGGAGAGGACGGATCCCGGGAGTCAGGTGAGTGAGCCCGTCATGGCGAGGGAGTGCAGGAACCGCGTCAGGGTCATCAGGACGTCCCGGCTGGAGGCGCGGCGCCGCACGTCGCACTCCATGATGGGGATCCGCTCCGACAGGTCGAGGGCGGACCGCAGGTCGGCGATGGGATAACGCGGGGCGTCCGGGAAGGAGTTGACGGCGACCACGAACGGCACGCCGCGTTCCTCGAGCCGTCCCATGACGTCGAAGCTGACTTCGAGGCGGCGGGTGTCGACGAGCACGACCGCGCCGAGCGCCCCCTCGAACAGTCCGTTCCACAGGAACCAGAAGCGCTCCTGGCCCGGGGTGCCGAACAGGTACAGCACCAGTTGGTCCGTGATCTTGATGCGGCCGAAGTCCATGGCGACGGTGGTGGCCGTCTTGGACGGGGAACCGAAGTTGTCGTCGACCCCGATGCCGGCCTGCGTCATGGTCTCCTCGGTGGTCAGCGGTTTGATCTCGCTGACCGAGCCGACCATGGTCGTCTTGCCGACGCCGAACCCGCCGACGACGACGATCTTCACCGCGGCCCGGGCCGTGTGCGGCAACTGATCCTCGGCCCGGGGTCCCGGGATGGTCTCAGAGCCTTTGAAGTCCATGCATCACCGCTTCGAGAAGGGAACGGTCGGGGAGCGCCTTGCGGACGACCGGCGAGCGCGCCTGGACCAGTTCCGCCGTCAGCAGCTCGGTGAGCAGCACGGTCACCACGCTGAACGGCAGGCTGAGGTAGGCCGACAGTTCGGCCACGGACAGGGGGGCGACGCAGAGCCTGAGCAGCGCCGCCTGCTCGGGGGTGGCCGCGGGCGGGGGGTCCGGGGAGCGGGCCACGATCAGCGTCACGAGATCGATGTCCGCCCGTTCGCCGTCGCGGCCGGCGACGACGTACAGCCGCTCGGGATTGCCGCCCCGGCCCTCCCTGTCACCGGCCGGTCCGGCCGGTCGCGGAGCAGGCCCGGCCTGGGGGGAGCGCCTCTGGCGTTGCGGAGGAGTCATACGGTCTGCCCGTTCCGTCGCGGCGGACTGGTCAGATGGGCGCCGATGCGGACGACGAGGTCGCGCATCATGCCGCCCATGCGGCCGGGTTCGCAGGTCATGTCCGAGAGCACCGCGAGATAGGCGTTGGCGCCGGCCGCCATCAGATAGAAGTAGCCCTCGTCGATCTCGATGAGCACCATCTTCATCTCGCCGTCTCCGTGCGGGAGTTCCTGGGCGACGGCCCCGGCGAGGCTCTGGACGCCCGCGCAGGCCGCGGCGACCCGGTCGGCGGCGTCCGGCTCGCCTCCGTAGCGCGCGATGCGCAGACCGTCGGCGGACAGCACCACGATCATCTCGACGCCGGGTACACCGTCGGCGAGCTCCTTGAGCATCCAGTCGAAGTTGGCTCGCTGCTGGATCACGTGAGGTCCCCCTCGTCCTCGGCCTCGGTGCGGGCCGGTTCGTTGATGAGATGCAGGTAGGCGGTCGGGTTCCGGGTGAAGTCGGTGGGGTGGACCCCCGGGTCGAGGTCCTTCTTCAGGCCCTCCCAGAAGGCGTCGACCCACAGCCCGGGTTCGCGGTCGTTCTGCTTCTTCTTCACGGGCTCCGGCGCGGCCCAGATGTCGTGGTACTCCTCGCCGCGTTCCCTGGCCCCGCGCTCGGCCCGTTCGGCGGCCGCCTGCTCGGCGTACCGCTGGGCCAGCGGGGTCTTCACCCGGCTCCGGCGCTGCGGCAGGCCGCCGGCGGTCCACTCGGTGACCTCGGGGACGTCGTCCTCCACGGCCACCGCGTCAGGAACGCGGGGGCTGGTGGGGCGGCGCTTCTTGGGTGTGCGCTCGGGGCCGGGGAGGGCGTCGACCGGGCGGGGCACGGCGGTCGCCCCGATGCCGTGGGCGAGGCCCACACCGGGCTGGTCGGTGATCATCTCGCTCGGTACGACGAGGACGGCCCGGACGCCTCCGTAGGCGGAGGCGCGCAGCGAGACCTTCATGTCGAAAGCGGTGCACAGCCGCCCGACGACGGCCAGTCCGAGACGCGGGTTGGCCCCGATCTCCTGGAGGTCGACGCCCCGCTGGGCCTGCTCGAGAATGCCCTCGATGCGTGCCCGGGCCTGCTCGTCGAGGCTGACGCCGGCGTCCTCGATCTCGATGGCGACGCCGGTCTGCACCTCCGTGGCGGTGACGCTCACCTTGCTGGTCGGCGGGGAGTAGCGGGTGGCGTTGTCGAGGAGTTCGGCGGCGGCGTGGATGACCGGCTCGACGTGGATGCCCTTGATGTTGATCTTGGCGATCGCCTTCAGGTCGATGCGGCGGTACTCGAGGATGCGGGACATGGCGCCGCGCAGCACGCTGTAGAGCGCGACCGGCTGGGGCCACTGGCGTCCCGGACGGCCACCGCCGAGGACCGAGATGGAGTCGGCGAGGCGGCCGATCAGCGCGGTGCCGTGGTCGATGCGGAGCAGGTCGTCGAAGACCTCGGGGTTGCGGCCGTGGTCCTCCTCCATCTCCCGCAGTTCCTTGGCCTGCTGGTGGACGATCGCCTGGACGCGGCGGGCGATGCTGACGAAGGAACGCTGGGAGGAGTCGCGCAGGTTCTCCTCGTCGTCGATGATCTTCAGCATCGTCCTGAGCAGGCTGATCTGGTACGCCGGCAGGTCCCCCCAGGCCGGGTCGAGCCGGGGCAGGGCGCGGATCACCTCGTCGGGGTCGTTGCCGGCGTGCAGGTGATCCAGGGCCGCGGGAACGACCTGTTGGGTGAAGTACTGCGTCTCCGTGTCGTGGGCGGCGATCCGGGCCTCCAGATACGCACGGTGACGCCCGTACCCGGCTGCTGTCTCCCGCAGTACGCGGCCGCGGCGCACCGCCTCGGCCGCGGCCGCGGTCACGAACAGGGTCGCGACGGCACCGCACACACCGACGGCGGTCCTGGCGGGCTCCGTCACCAGCGCGACGGCGGCTCCGGTCGCCGCGGCCATCACTATGGACGGCAGCAACAGCACGCGTGCATGAGGAAGGTGGACACTCGCCATGTGAGCCCTTAAGCGAATCGACTGACGGTCGGGGAACGTGCACATAGGGGAACAAGCGCACGAATTCATCCCAACTCGGTGCGCTGCGGGCGAGCCTAGTCCGACGGGATCATCGCTATGTCATATTCAGCAAGTGCCGGAAATGACCTCTGGGGCAGGAGTACGCTCGGGTCATTTGCACGGTGCGCTTCCGATCGAACACATTCCGTCACGACGTACGGGCGTGCGAGAACCACTCACCGTCATGGGCGGGGAACAGCCCGTGGGATCCTGCCCACGGGACCCGCCGGTGATGCGGCCGGGCGAGGGCGCACGGAACGCACGAGCCCGGCGCGCGGAGGGCGCACCGGTCTCGGCGTGGTGCCGGGACGGGGCGGGGTCAGCCCACGGAGGAGTAGGCGACCACGCCGCGCAACAGCCCGTCGACCGCCTTGCGGGCGTTCCTGGCGACGGTCGAGCCCTCGACGGCCGGTGCCGCCGCGGAGATCTGGCCGAGCACGTCGATGACCTGCTTGCACCAGCGCACGAAGTCACCGGCCGGCATCTCCGCCTCGCGCAGCACCTCGTCCAGGCCCTTGCCCGAGGCCCACATGTAGGCGGCCCAGGCGAAGCCGAGATCGGGCTCGCGCTGGCCCACGCCCTCCGTCTGGCTGATCCGGAAGTCCTCCTCCAGGGCGTCCAGCCGGCCCCAGATGCGGACCATCTCGCCCAGTGCCGCCTTGGCCCTGCCCGAGGGCAGCTTGGGGACCATGGCGTCGTCGGAGAGCCGCGCCTCGTAGACCAGCGCCGAGACGCACGCGGCGAGTTCGGCGGGGGCGAGCCCCTCCCAGACGCCCTCGCGCAGGCATTCACTCGCCAGCAGATCGAGTTCGCCGTACAGCCGGGCCAGCCGCTTGCCGTGCTCGGTGACCTCGTCGCCGCGCAGATAGTCCATCTCGGTCAGCAGCGCCACGATCCGGTCGAAGGTGCGGGCGATGGTGTTCGTCCGGCCCTCGATCCGGCGCTCGAGCTGCGAGGTGTCGCGCAGCAGCCGGTGGTAGCGCTCGGCCCAGCGGGCGTGGTCCTCGCGGTCCTGGCAGCCGTGGCACGGGTGCGCCCTCAGCACCTTGCGCAGCCGCGCGATCTCCCGGTCGTCGGCCGCCTGGGCACGCTTCTTGCGGTGCCGCTCCGGCGTGATGTGCCCGGCCTTGGTGCGCAGCGCCGAGGCGAGGTCCCGACGGGACTGCGGGGAGCGCGGATTGAAGGACTTCGGGATCCGCATCCGCTCCAGCGCCTCCACCGGCACCGGGAAGTCGATCGACGCCAGCCGCTTGACCTGCCGCTCGGCGGTCAGCACCAGCGGGCGCGGACCGTCGTGGTACTCCACGCCGCGGTGCCCGTTGGAACGGCCCGCGGGCAGGCCGGGGTCCAGCACCAGCGCCAGCCCCGCGTACTTGCCGGTGGGGACGTGGATGACGTCACCGGGCTTGAGCTTCTCCAGTGCGACGGCGGCCTCCGCACGGCGCTGCACCGCGCCCTGCCGTGCCAGCTCGTTCTCCCGGTCCTTCAGCTCGCGGCGCAGCCGCGCGTACTCCTCGAAGTCGCCGAGGTGGCAGGTCATGGAGGCCTTGTAGCCTTCCAGACCCTCCTCGTTGCGCTGCACCTGCCGCGAGATGCCCACGACCGACTTGTCCGCCTGGAACTGCGCGAAGGACGTTTCGAGCAGTTCCCGCGAGCGGTGCCGGCCGAACTGTTCGACCAGGTTGACCGCCATGTTGTACGACGGCCTGAAGCTGGAGCGCAGCGGGTACGTGCGGGTGCCGGCCAGCCCCGCCAGGTGGTCGGGGTTCATGCCGCGCTGCCACAGCACGACCGCGTGGCCCTCGACGTCGATGCCGCGACGGCCGGCCCGGCCGGTCAGCTGCGTGTACTCGCCGGGGGTGATGTCGGCGTGCTGCTCTCCGTTCCACTTGACGAGCTTCTCCAGGACCACCGACCGGGCGGGCATGTTGATGCCGAGTGCGAGGGTCTCGGTCGCGAACACGGCCTTCACCAGCCCGCGGACGAACAGCTCCTCCACGACCTCCTTGAACGTCGGCAGCATGCCGGCGTGATGGGCCGCGATGCCGCGCTCCAGGCCCTCCAGCCACTCGTAGTAGCCGAGGACGTGCAGGTCCTCGGACGGGAGGGAGGCGGTGCGCTCCTCGACCAGCGCGCGGACCCGGGCCCGCGCCTCCTCGTCGTTGAGCCGGAGCCCCGCGTACAGGCACTGCTGGACGGCGGCCTCGCAGGCGGCGCGGCTGAAGATGAACGTGATGGCGGGCAGCAGGCCCTCGGAGTCGAGCCGCTCGATGACCTCCGGCCGGCTCGGCGTCCACACCCGCGAGCGCTGCCGGCGCTCCCGCTCCCGGTCCGCCTCCCGCATGGCGCCCCGTCCGCGTCTGCGGTCCGCGTAGGACGGGCGGCTGGCCTCCAGACGGGCCATGCGCATGAGATCAGGGTTGACGGCCTTCTTCTGGCCCTCCCCCTCCTCGAACAGGTCGTACATCCGGCGGCCGGCGAGCACGTGCTGGAACAGCGGCACGGGCCGGTGCTCGGAGACGATCACCTGGGTGTCGCCGCGGACCGTGTCCAGCCAGTCGCCGAACTCCTCCGCGTTCGACACCGTCGCCGACAGGGACACCAGGGTCACGGACTCGGGGAGGTGGATGATCACTTCCTCCCAGACGGCACCGCGGAAACGGTCGGAGAGGTAGTGCACCTCGTCCATCACCACGTAGCCGAGGCCGAGGAGGGTCTGCGACCCGGCATACAGCATGTTCCGCAGCACCTCGGTGGTCATCACGACCACCGGCGCGTCGGAGTTGACACTGTTGTCACCGGTGAGCAGGCCGACCTTCCCGGTGCCGTAGCGACGGCACAGATCGGCGTACTTCTGGTTCGACAGGGCCTTGATGGGTGTCGTGTAGAAGCACTTCTTGCCCTGCTGGAGGGCGAGGTGGACGGCGAACTCGCCCACGATCGTCTTGCCGGAGCCGGTGGGCGCCGCGACCAGCACACCCTTCCCCGCCTCGAGCGCCTGGCAGGCCTCGATCTGGAAGGGGTCGAGGCCGAAGTCGTACATCTCGCGGAAGGAGGCGAGCGCGGTGGCCTGCTCGGCAGCGCGCCTGCGTGCTGCCGCGTACCGCTCGGCCGGAGAGAGATCCTCTGTCATCGTGCTTTCGAGCGTACCGGGCCGCACCGACAACAGGACGATCATTATCCGTAACCGTCCCGGTGGGCGGCGGGGGCCGTCCGGATCAGGGGCCCACGACCCGCAGGGCCCCCGGCACGCATCGCGCGGTCAGCGGCAGCGGCCCCACGGGCTCCCCGTCCGCGTACCCGGTGACGTGCTCGGCGGCCAGCCCGACGCTCGCCGCGCGCAGCACGGTGACCGCGGGATGGCCGACGTGCGTCCCCCGGTACACCCGCGGGAACACCCGCAGCAGCGTGGCCCGGCTGCACTCGCCCACGACCGTCACGTCGAACAGCCCGTCGGTGAGATCCGCTCCGGGGCATATCCGCATACCGCCGCCGTACGACGGCCCGTTCCCGACGGCCACCAGCGTCGCCTCGACCTCGCGGACCTCCCCGCCGTCGAGGGTGATCCGGTACGGCAGGGGCCGGAAGGCGGCCAGTTCCGCGACCATCGCGAGGTCGTACTTGAAACGTCCGAGCGGCATCCGCATCCGGTTGCCGCGGTCGTTGACGCGGGAGTCGAACCCGGAGGCGAGCACGGCGCCGAACCAGCGGTCGCCGATCCGGCCCAGATCGATGTCGCGGACCCGGCCGCTCCTGAGGGCGTCGGCGATCATCCGGCCGGCCGCGGCCGGGTCCCGCAGGGGCATGCCGAGCGCGCGGGCGAAGTCGTTACCGGTTCCGGCGGCGACCAGGCCGAACGGGGTGCCCGTGCCGACGACCGCCTGCAGGGCCAGGTTCGCCATGCCGTCGCCCCCGACGGCGATCAGGGCGCCGGTGCCCTTCTCGATCGCGGCGCGTGCCCGGACCAGGGCGTCCCGGGGGTCGTCACCGAGCACGGTCCGCACCGAGAAGCCGGCGTCCCGCAGGGCCGAAGCGGCCGGCAGCGCCGCGCGGGCGCCCCGGCCGCCGCCCGCGGTGGGATTGACGAAGAGGGTGATCTCGCTGGTCACGGGAGTGACCCTATGAGCTGCGGGCCGGTCCTCAGGTCACGTCGTCATAACCGTTGACCCGGTCCTTGGCCGCCTGCTCGGGCAGGGCGGCCACCGGCTCCACCGGTTCGATCGACTCCGGTGTGAGGTCCAGTTCGGAGGCCTCGTCGTCGGCGGGCCCCGCGGCTTCCCTGCGGGCGCGCCGTTTGTCGTTGAGCAGCGAGAACGCCACGGCGACGAAGTAGAGGACGACGATGGGCCCGGACAGCGCGATCATTCCCACCGGGTCGGTCGTGGGCGTCGCGACGGCACCGAAGACGAAGACGCCCATGACGACACCGCGCCACCAGCCGGCCATGCGGCGGCCGGAGACGATGCCGACCAGGTTCAGCATGATGAGCAGCAGGGGCAGCTCGAAGGCCAGGCCGAAGACCAGCACCATGCGGATGGTGAAGTCGAGGACCTCGTCGAGCGAGAGGATGTTGGCCGATCCCCCGGGCGTCAGGCTGAGCAGCACCTTGATGCTGACGGGGAGGATGACGTACGACAGGTAGGCGCCGCCGACGAACAGCGGAACGGCGGCCGAGACGAAGCAGTACGTGTACTTCTTCTCGTGCTTGTGCAGCCCGGGGGCGACGAAGGCCCAGAGCTGGTAGAGCCACACAGGGCTGGAGACGATCAGGCCCGCCATGAGGCTCACCTTGATCGTCGTGGTGAACGGCGACGTCAGTGTGTTGAAGGAGACGATGGCGCAGTTGCCGCCGTCACTGTTCGCCAGGTCCTCGCATTTGGGCACCGGCTCCGCGAGGAACTGCATGAGCTGCTCGCTGTAGAACGCGGCAACGATCATCACCACGACGATCGCGACGACGGCCTTGGCGAGCCGGTTGCGCAGCTCACGCAGGTGTTCCACGAGGGGCATCCGCCCCTCGGGATCCCTCTCCTGCTTGCGGGCAGACTTGAGCAACCCACGTTCCCATCTCGTGCGGCGGGCCGGAGATCACCGGCCCTGCGTCAGCGCTTGGTCGTGTCCGTCGGCTCCGTGACCGGGCGGGAGCTGGTCACGTCGCCTGGGGCCGCCTGGATGGTGCGCTGCGCCGGGGGCTGCTCGCCGGGGGCCGGCGGGTCGGCAGGGGCGGAGGACTTGTTGTCGTCCTTCATCGCCTTCGCCTCGCTCTTGAGGATGCGCGCGGACTTGCCGAGCGACCGCGCCATGTCCGGGAGCTTCTTCGCACCGAACAGCAGGATGATGACGACGAGGATCAGAATGATCTCGGTAGGTCCGAGCCGTCCCATAAGTCTTTACCTTCTCACCGAGGCGGGTGGGTGGGTGGCTGTCCGACCGGTCGGACATGTGTCCGAACGACGGTGCTGGCAGCGATCGTAACGCCCAGGGGTGAACGTCCGGCAGCTCCTGTGCGTACTCCCGTCCGCGATCCGGGCCTCGTTCTCCGGGCCGCGATAGGCAGCGTACCTGCCGGGCCCCGCCGGGTGACAGCGCGCGCCCCCGCGGGCGGTCGCCCCGCGCAGGGGGCAGAGACCTGTTTTCAGAGCGCCTCGGCCGAACGCGCCGCGCCGGCCGCCGCGCTCTCCAGGTCCTCGGCGGCGCGGCCGATGCGGCGGGCCGACTCCGTGACCTGCCGGCCGAGCCGCTCCGCCTCGACGAAGACCCGGACGGCAAGCACCCCGAGCACCAGAAGACCCAGGAACCCCACGGCAACCGCGAACATCGGCCAGAACATGGGAGCGAGCCTAGACGGTCGAGTGCAGCCGCAGCGTCCGGACCCCGCCGCCGGTCAGCAGCTCGACGATCCGCTCCCCCGCCGGCTTGCGCACGGCGGCGCCGCACCCGGGACAGGTGAAGGAGTAGAAGGTGGTGCGACTGCTGGCCCCGATGGCCAGGCGCAGCGCGCCGGCGGAGAGCTCGAAGCGCTCCCGGCAGTCCGGGCAGCCCGCCCGGAACATCACCGGGGCCACGCTCCTCATCCCGGCGAACGCGGACGCCGCCGTCATGCCCCGCACTCCAGGGGTCGCCGACTCGCTCAAAGCCCTCGCTCCTGACTGTCGTCCTGCCTGTACCGCACCGGCCGCCGGTCCCCCGCCGTGTGCGGCGCGTTCATCCGGCCGCCTCGGCCCCGTGGTACGCCGCCAGCGCCTCGCGCGCCGCCTGCCGGGCGCTCTCGGACAGCTCGGACGGCTCGACGATGCGGCCGTCACGGCCGAGCCGCAGCGCCAGCCGTCTGAGTGAGGCGGGGTCGGGCGTGCGCAGGGTGATACGCAGCCCGCCGTCGGGAAGCTCATCCGCACTGTCGTGCGGGTAGTACTCGGCCACCCAGCGCCCGCCCGGCGCGACCTCGACCACCACTTCCGGGTCCTCGGCGGCGGGCTGCACCAGTGCCTCCGACAGGTCCCGCAGCTCCACCTCGGGCGGCGCGGACGGCTCGTCCAGAATCTTGATCTCGGCGACCCGGTCCAGCCGGAAGGTGCGGCGGGCCTCGGAGCGGCGGCACCAGGCCTCTACGTAGGTGTGGCCGACGCTGACCAGACGGATGGGGTCGATCTCGCGCTCGGTGACCTCGTCGCGCGCGGGCGAGTAGTAGCGGATCCACAGCCTGCGGCGCTCGGCGATGGCCCGGTCGACGTCCGCGAAGACCCCGCCCTCGGACTCGAAGGTCACCGACAGCCGGGCGCTGGCGCCCGCGGCCTCACCTGCGGCGGTCTCGACCTTGGCGGTGGCGCGCAGCAGCGCCTGCCGGTCGCTCTCACGCAGTCCGGGCAGGGTGGCCACGGCACGGGCGGCGACCAGCAGGGCGGTGGCCTCGTCGGCGGCCAGCCGCAGCGGCTCGGCGGCCTCCGCGCCGAGGGCCGCCGGGTTGTGCCACCAGATGCGCTCACCGTCGGTGTCGATGTCCAGCAGGTCACCGCCGCGGAAGCTGGTGCCGCACATGGGCAGCACATCGAGGTCGGAGACCAGCTCGTCCTCGGTGATGCCGAAGGCGCGCGCCACGTCCTCGATCCGGGCTCCGGGGCGCTCGCGCAGATACGTCACCAGCGAGAGCATCCGCCGGGTCTGGTCGATGGCGTTGACGGGCCTGACCGGTTTGCCTGCCACGTTCTTGTCCGCTCCCCCTCAGCCCTTGGCCACGGCACGCAGCCGGTCCACCACGTCGGCCCGCAGCTCGGCGGGCTCCAGGACCACCACGTCGGGTCCGAACTCCACCAGCCAGGCATCCAGGCCGTGTCCGTACGGAATCTCCAACTCGTCCCAGCCGTCCCCGAGTTCCCGTACCGCGGTGGCCTTCGCCCGGAGCGGGTATCCGGCGTCGGAGCGCAGCCGGATCCGCGCCGAGCGGTCGGCGGTCTCCCCGGCCCAGCTCGCCACGGTCTCCCGCACCGTGACGACGTCCGGCACCGGGACGGTGAACCGGCCGCCGCGCGAACGCACCTTGCCGGTGATCCGGGAGAGCCGGAAGACCCGCTCGGCACCCCGGTCACGGTCCCAGCCGGCCAGGTACCAGTGGCCGCGCCAGCACTCCAGCGCCCACGGTTCGACGTGCCGGGACTCGGGCTGGGCAGCGTTCGCCTTGCGGTAGTCGAAGACGACCGGCCGGCGGTCGCGACAGGCCAGCATCAGCGGCTCGAACGCCGCCTCGTGCACGGGGATGCGCGGTTCGAGCGCACCATGGGCGCCGTACGGGTCGACGTCCTCCGGGAGACCCGCCGCGCGCAGCTTCTGCAGGGCACCGCTGGCCGCTCCGGCCAGCCGGGCCTGCTGCCACACCTTGGCGGCGAGCCCGAGGGCGGCGGCCTCCTCGGCGTCGAGGGTGATGGGCGGCAGCCGGTTGCTGTCGCGGCGGGCGAGGTAGCCGGTGTCGCCGTCGAGGTTCTCGACGGTTTCGATCACCAGTCCGAGTTCGCGCAGATCGTCCTTGTCGCGCTCGAACATGCGGTTGAAGGAGTCGTCGGACCCGGCTTCCAGATAGGCCTCGATGGACTCGCGCAGCTCGCGCTTGCTGAGCGGCCGCCGGGTCCCGAGCAGACACAGCGCCAGATTCATCAGCCGCTCGGCCTTGGCAATGGCCATCGACGCGCTTCGCCTCCCTATGGTGCTTACGAGCGATGACCGTACCGCCCCGGGGTGGCGCGGTAAAAGCCGAGGGCCCATGCCCGGACAGGCATGGGCCCCAGACGATCGACTCCGGTCGGATCAGACGCCGAGGAGGTCGACGACGAAGATCAGGGTCTCACCGGGCTTGATCGCCGGGGTGGGGCTCTGGTTGCCGTAGGCGAGGTGGGCCGGGATGGTCAGCTGACGGCGGCCGCCGACCTTCATGCCCTGCACGCCCTGGTCCCAGCCCTTGATGACCCGGCCGCCGCCCAGCGGGAAGCGGAAGGGGGTGCCGCGGTTCCAGCTGGCGTCGAACTCCTCGCCCGTGCTGAACGCCACGCCGACGTAGTGAACGGTGACGGTCTGACCCGCCTGCGCCACCTCGCCGTCGCCCTCCCAGATGTCCTTGATCTCGAGGTCCGCCGGGGGCTCGCCGCCCGGGAAGTCGATCTCGGGCTTGTCGATGCTCACGTCTAACGCTCCTGCTTGTCTGCGGAAAGGCGAACACGCACAGTCTTACATCCCCACGGCCTCACAGCTTCGCGAGGATGTCGACCGAGAAGACCAGCGTGGAGTCCTTCTTGATCTCGCTGCCCTGCGGCGGGTTGTCGCCGTAGCCCAGCTCCGGCGGGATGACGATGAGGACCCGGCTGCCGACCTTCTTGCCGGTGAGCCCCTGCGCCCAGCCCTTGACGACCTGCTGGAGCGAGAACGACGTCAGCTGCCCCCGGCCGTAGGTGGAGTCGAACTCCTTGCCGCCGTCCCACAGCACGCCCTTGTACTGCACGAGGACGCTGCTGTCGGCGCCGACCTCCTCGCCGTCGCCCTCGATGACGTAGCTCGACACGAGCTTCTTGGGGGCGTCCGTCTCGGGCACCTCGATGGAGGGCGCCTTGCCGTCGGTGTTGGTGCCGACCTTGGGCAGGTCCTTGTTGTCCTGGGCCACCTCGGAGCCCTTGGCTGAGCTCTTGGCGTTGAACGTGTCCTGCACGTCGACCACGAACACCAGCGTGTCGGTGCCCTTGATCCCCGCCTGCTCGTTGCCCTGCTCGCCGTACCCCCACTTCGGCGGTACGGCCATCTGGACGCGGCTGCCGGTCTTCTTGCCGGTGAGCGCGTACCGCCAGCCGTCGATGATGGTGCCCTGGGCGAGCTGGATGGCCAGCGGGGTCTTGCGGTCGTAGGAGTTGTCGAACACCTTGGCGGTGCTCCACACCTGCCCCAGGTAGTTGGCCACGACGAAGTCGTTCTCGGCGACCGTCTTGCCGCCGCCCGCGATGACGGTCTTGACCGCGAGGTCCTTGGAGGGCTCGCCGGTGCCCTTGGCGACCGTCGGCTTCTCACCGAACTTCGTGCCCGCCGTGATCGCCGGCAGCGGACCGTCGACGATCTTCGGCGGCGGCGCGGCGGACGTCTCGGGCGCCGAGGGCGACGCGCTGTCGCCGACGCTGCCCGAGTCGGACTTGTCGTCGCCGCACGCGGCGAGGGTGGCCAGTCCAGCGGGAACGGCAATGAGAAGTGAGCGTCGGCGCACGGTGGGGGCCTCGTAATCATCGATCTTGTGGATGGCGTCCGCGCAACTCTACGGCGTGAGAAGGGCGCCGCACGGTGTAACGTACGGCGCCCGTGTGACGTTCCGGGAATTTTGGGATCCCCCGACAGAACGTGTTTCTTACATTCCGGCGATCAGCTTCTCCACCCGCTCGTCCACCGAGCGGAACGGGTCCTTGCACAACACGGTGCGCTGGGCCTGGTCGTTGAGCTTGAGGTGCACCCAGTCGACGGTGAAGTCGCGGCGCTGCTCCTGGGCCCGCCGGATGAAGTCGCCGCGCAGCCGGGCCCGAGTGGTCTGCGGCGGTACGGACTTGCCCTCGAAGATCTTCAAGTCGTTGCAGATCCGGGCGGCTTGTCCCTTCTTCTCCAGCAGGTAGTACAGGCCCCGCCGGCGGTGGATGTCGTGGTAGGCGAGGTCTATCTGCGCGACCCGGGGGTGCGACATGGTCATGTTGTGCTTGGCCCGGTACCGCTCGAGCAGCTTGTACTTCATGACCCAGTCGATCTCGGTGCCGATGCGGTCGAGGTCCTCGGACTCGATCGAGTCCAGCGTGCGGCCCCACAGCTCCAGTACCTGCTCGACGGTGCCGGTGCGGATGCCGCGGCGCTCGCAGAAGTCCAGCGCCTTCTCGTAGTACTCGCGCTGCACCTCCAGCGCGGAGGCCTCCCGGCCGCTGGCCAGGCGCACCTTCCTGCGCCCGGTGATGTCGTGGCTGACCTCGCGGATCGCCCGGATGGGGTTCTCCAGGGTGAGGTCGCGCATCACGGTGCCCGCCTCGATCATGCGCAGCACCAGGTCGGTGGCGCCGACCTTGAGCAGCATGGTCGTCTCGGACATGTTCGAGTCGCCCACGATGACGTGCAGCCGGCGGTAGCGCTCGGCGTCCGCGTGCGGCTCGTCCCGCGTGTTGATGATCGGCCGGGAGCGGGTCGTCGCGGAGGAGACGCCCTCCCAGATGTGCTCGGCCCGCTGGCTGACGCAGTACACGGCACCGCGCGGCGTCTGCAGCACCTTGCCCGCACCGCACAGCAACTGCCTCGTCACCAGGAACGGGATGAGGATGTCCGCCAGCCGGGAGAACTCCCCGTGCCGGGCGACGAGATAGTTCTCGTGGCACCCGTAGGAGTTGCCGGCGGAGTCGGTGTTGTTCTTGAAGAGGTAGACGTCGCCCGCGATTCCCTCCTCGTGCAGGCGTCGTTCGGCGTCCACCAGGAGTCCTTCGAGAATGCGCTCGCCGGCCTTGTCGTGGGTGACCAGCTCGGTCACGTTGTCACATTCCGGCGTTGCGTATTCCGGATGTGACCCCACGTCGAGATAGAGGCGGGCGCCGTTTCGCAGAAAGACGTTACTGCTCCGGCCCCATGACACGACACGGCGGAAGAGGTACCGCGCCACCTCGTCAGGCGACAGGCGGCGCTGTCCCCTGAACGTGCACGTGACGCCGTACTCGTTCTCCAGCCCGAAAATGCGGCGGTCCATGAGGGAACATTACGCCCGATCCCCCGAGCTGAAACGAGGTTCGACGGCACGGTTCGGATCATTTTCCGATCGGGCCGCGACCACGGCCCTCCCGGCGGGAGCTGCCAATACCCGTCCGGTGGCGATCAAAACCACCAGCGACACGCCGCCCGCGGCGCCCGGCACGGCGAACCCCCACAGCGCCCCGCCCGCCTCGACCACCACACCGGTGACACCCGTTCCGACCGACGCGCCCACCGTGAAGGTCGTCACCAGCCAGGAGAAGGCCTCCGTGACGGTCCCGCGCGGCGCGTGCCGGTCGACGAGCACGAACGCACAGGCGATCGCCGGCGCCAGGAAGAACCCGGAGACCACGGTGAGCAACGTCATGGCCACGGGGCCGGGCATCAGCATCAGCGGCAGGTAGCACACCGCCAGCAGGGCCACGAGCACCTGGAGCCGCCGCGCGGGCTCACCGGCCCACTGCCGGGCCCCGTACGCCACACCGCCGACCAGGGCGCCCAGCCCGATCCCCGCCATCAGCCAGCCGTACACGTGGTCACCGCCGTGCGCGTCCGCGTACGTCATGGCCGCCACGGTGATCGACCCGAGCGCCATCCCCACGGCCAGGAAGGCGCCCAGCAGCGCGAGCAGCCCCGGTGAGCGCAGGGCCCCCAGCCAGTGCGCCTCGCGCGGCGCCGACCGCCACGCGCGTGAGGGCCGCGACACCACCACGGAGAGCGCGCCCAGCACCCCGATGACGTTCAGCACGAGCAGTGCCGCCTGGGCCGACCACAACGAGGCACACACGGTCACCAGCAGCGGTCCGACGGTGAACATCACCTCCTGCGCCACGGCGTCCATGGCGTACGCCCGGTGCACGTGGTCCTCTTTCGGCAGCACCGAGGACCACAGTGCCCGCAGCCCGCCCTCGAGCGGCGGAGTGAAGAGGCCCGCAGCGGCGACCGCGCCGTAGGCGAGCGCCAGGGGCCCGATGCCCACGAAGGCGAAGACGGCCATCGCCAGCGCCGACAGCACGGCGGCGGGCAGCTGTACCCGCGGCTGCCCCCGCAGGTCCACCAGCCGCCCCAGGACGGGCTGCCCGACGGCGTTGGCGACGCCGTACACCGCGGCCAGGGCTCCGGCCAGGCTGTACGTACCGCCCTCCGCGCGCACGAACAGCACGATCGCGATGGCCGCGGTCGCGTTGGGCAGCCGCCCGACCAGCGTGCCGACGAGCAGCCGGGTGGCGTGCCGCGCCCGGAGTATCTCCAGGTATCCCGTGGCCATTCCGGCTCCTCCACTGGAAGTTTTACGTATAACTAAGTCGTCCATACGTACCATGGCCGCTGTTCACCAGTCCAGACGAAGGAGCGGCCCGCCGATGCCCGGAGCCGGTACCCGCCCCACGAGCAGGGACGTCGCCCAGGTCGCCGGCGTCTCCCAGGCCGCGGTCTCCCTGGTCCTCGGCGACAAGTGGCGCGGCCGGGTCTCCGAGGCCACGGCGGAGCGCGTGCGCGAGGCCGCGCGCACCCTGGACTACCGGCCCAACCTCGCCGCCCGCAACCTCCGCCTGGGCCGTACCCGCACGGTCCTCCTGGTCGTCCCCGCCCTCACCACGGAGTTCTTCGCGGGCGTCTACACCGGTGCCGCCCGGGTGGCCTCCCAGCACGGCTTCGGCGTGGTCCTCTACCCCTCCCCGGAGGGCATCGGCCCCGCTCGCGACCCCTTCGCCTCCGCCCAGGCGGCCCTGGACGGCGTGATCGCCTCCTCGATGGCGGCGGAGGCCCTGACCGCGATCCGCGGCGACCAGCTGCCGCTGGTGATGCTGGACAGCGACCCCGAGGGGAGTGTGGGCGCGGCCACGGTCAACCTGGACATCGCCGACGGGGTCCGGCAGGTCACGGACCACCTGCTCGGCCTGGGGCACCGCCGCTTCCTGCACCTGGCGGCGGACGTGCCGTCCTGGACCTTCGAGGCGCGCGCGCGGGAGCTGGCGGGGCGGCTGCGGGCGGCTTCGGGGACGTCGTTGCGCACGGCGCGGGCGCCGATCTCCATCAGGGGTGCGGAGGCCTCGGCCCAGGCCGCGCTCACCGGGGAGCGGGACCGGCCCACCGCGGTGGTCTGTGACGACGACCAGCTGGCGGCGGGCGTGTACAAGGCGGCGCGGCGGCTGGGACTGCGGGTGCCGGAGGACCTGTCCGTCACCGGGCTGGACGATCTGGCCCTGGCGACGGCGATCGATCCGGAGCTGACGACGGTGCGGCTGGACGCGGAGCTGTTCGGGGAGCGGGGGATGCGGGCGTTGCTGGCGGTGCTGGAGGGACGCGATCCCTCGGAGGGCGACATCCCGGTCGACCTGGTGGTGCGGGGGTCGACGGCACGGGTGCCGGCCGGCTGACGTGCGCGGGTGGCGCCGGCCGGGGAGTGTACGCGCCGGGCGCCCACAGGAACCCGGCGCCGGTACGGACCGGAGGAAGATGGCGCAGCCCGGCGCCGCCGGTGCCGTCGCGCCCACCCTCCCCTCTCTCGGCTTCGCCCGAGCCGGGGGGGGACGCCCATGAGCGGGAGGTACCGTCATCGCCCCTGGGGGTACCTCGCAGGCCCACAACGAACTGAGGGAGGCACGACTGCCCGCGGGAACGGCGAGCGCGGCGGATGGCCCGCAGCCATGACAGGTGCGGCGCGATGGCCCGCTGTCACGGCGGGCGCGGCGCGATGGCCCGCAGCCATGACGGGTGCGGCGCGATGGCCCGCTGTCACGGCGGGCGCGGCGCGATGGCCCGCTGTCACGGCGGGCGCGGCGCGATGGCCCGCTGTCACGGCGGGCGCGGAGCGACACAGCGCAGGGAACCACGGGCGCGGCGCGGCCGGGCGCCGGGCGTGACCACCGGCGGTGGCGCGGCTGGGCGCGGAGTATGCCGCCCACGGCGTGGAGGGGACGGGGCGGGGGTGTTCCGCCCGCCGTGGCCGGCGCGTCCGCTCACCGCACCCCTCCCGCGAACCGCATCGCACCGGTCCGGGGACGGACACCCCCGCCCCGGCCCCGACCCACCCACGACCGAAGGCGCTGCCCGAGGCCCACCGGAGGGTCAGCCGCACCGCAGGCAGGGGACGCGAACCCCCACCTACTCGACGTCTCCGCCGGAATCCGTGTCGCCCTCCGCCTCGGAGGCCGTCTCCGCGCCGCCCGCCTCCAGCAGGCGCGCGAGCTGCCGCCCGCCGATCCGCCTGAACTTCCGCTTCTGCGGTCGCGTGCGGTCCAGCACGGCCACCTCCAGCCGCTCCGCGGGAATCTCCCGCTCACTGCCGTTGGTGTCCCGCGACAGCGACTGCACCGCCAGCTTCAGCGCCTCCGCCAGCGTCATACCGTCCCGGTGCCGCTGATCGAGGTACCCGCTGATCTGCTCCGCGTTGCCCCCCACCGCCACCGAGCCGTGCTCGTCCACGATGGACCCGTCGTGCGGCAGCCGGTAGATCTGGTCCTGCTCCGGGGTCTCCCCGACCTCGGCCACCACCAGCTCCACCTCGTACGGCTTCTCCCCCACGCTCGAGAAGATCGTCCCCAGAGTCTGCGCGTACACGTTCGCCAGACCCCGGGCGGTCACGTCGTCCCGGTCGTAGGTGTACCCCCGCAGGTCGGCGTACCGCACGCCCCCGATCCGCAGGTTCTCGTACTCGTTGTACTTACCGGCGGCGGCGAACCCGATCCGGTCGTAGATCTCGCTGAACTTGTGCAGCGCCCGGGACGGGTTCTCGCCGACGAACACGATCCCGTCGGCGTACTGCAGCACGACAAGGCTGCGGCCACGGGCGATGCCCTTGCGGGCGTACTCCGCCCGGTCGGCCATCGCCTGCTGAGGTGAGACATAGAACGGCGTCGACACCGGTTATCCGTCCCTTTCTGTCGAAGTCACTGGACCACCCTGAAACAACCGAACAACCCGCCCGCGCGGCCTACAGCAGCGAGGCCCGCGGACCGTCCGGCTGCTCCAGCCGCCGCTCCAGCACCGACCGGGCGATGCCGGACGCCTCGTCCTCGGTGAGCCGGCGGTAGCCGTCCTCGGTGATCACGGTGACGATGGGGTAGATCCGGCGGGCGACATCGGGACCACCGGTCGCCGAGTCGTCGTCTGCCGCGTCGTACAGGGCCTGCACCACCAGCGTGGTGGCCTCGGCCTCATTCAGATCATCCCGGAACAGCTTCTTCATCGCACCGCGCGCGAAGATCGAACCGGAACCGGTGGCGGCGTACCCCTGCTCCTCCGAGCGCCCGCCCGTGACGTCGTAGGAGAAGATCCGTCCCTTCTCCCGGTCGACGTCGTACCCGGCGAACAGCGGGACCACGGCCAGTCCCTGCATGGCCATGCCCAGATTGGAACGGATCATCGTGGAGAGCCGGTTCGCCTTGCCCTCCAGCGAGAGCTGCGCGCCCTCGACCTTCTCGAAGTGCTCCAGCTCCAGCTGGAACAGCTTCACCATCTCCACGGCCAGCCCGGCCGTGCCGGCGATGCCCACGGCCGAGTACTCGTCGGCGGGGAAGACCTTCTCGATGTCCCGCTGCGCGATGACGTTCCCCATGGTGGCCCGCCGGTCACCGGCGAGCACGACCCCGCCGGGGAACGTGACGGCCACGATCGTCGTGCCGTGCGGCGCCTCGATCACGCCCTTGACGGGCGGCAACGACCTCTTGCCCGGCAGCAGTTCCGGCTGGTGCTCGGAGAGGAAGTCCATGAAGGAGGAAGAGCCGGGCGTCAGGAAGGCAGCCGGCAGACGCCCGGTGCCGTGAGTGTTGGCTTCCACGAAGTTCCTTCCAGGTAGGCAGCTGCCCGACGAACAGCGTCGGGATCATCTCCCAACTTGCCGATGGCCGAATTGCAGTTGAAGCACGGTACGCCACGGACCCTACCCGCCTCACGGCAATGATCCACATATCCGGCGGGGGCTTTCGGGGCGCCTCGCACGGCGGCCCTCGCCGCCCCGCAGCACGAACGCTGCCCGCGGCCGGCCCAGCCCGCACCGCGAACAGCGTTCACACCGTCCTCGTCCCTCACCCCGGGCGCCCCCGCAGCCTCCGGTCGGAGAGCTACTGGCCGCCCTTCTGAACGAAGGACCTCACGAAGTCCTCGGCGTTGGCCTCGAGCACGTCGTCGATCTCGTCGAGGACGTCGTCCACGTCCTCGCTCAGCTTTTCCTGACGTTCCTTGAGGTCCTCCGAAGCCTGCGTCTCCGCCGCCTGCTCCTCGACCTCCTCGGTGGACCGGGTGGCCTTCTGCTGTCCGCCGCCGGTGTCCTTGGTCGCCATCACCCTCACCCCGCTCGGTTCGCCCGACACACTTGCTCGGTCAAGATCAGACCCTACAAGCCGGGTCCGACAATGCCCCCGCAGTTGCTCCAACGTACGGGGACCACCTCGATGATTCCCTGGCCGGGCATTTTCCACCCTGCCCGGCCGGTCCTTCCGGGTACCCGCAGGTACCCGCTCCGACCGGGCTCACCCCCCGGACAACACCCTGACCAGGTCTTCCGCCGTCCGGCAGCGGTCCAGGAGCTCCTTGACGTGATTACGCGTTCCGCGAAGCGGTTCCAGGGTTGGTACCCGCTGGAGCGAGTCCCGGCCCGGCAGATCGAAGATCACCGAGTCCCAGGAGGCCGCCGCGACGTCGTCCGCGTACTGCTCCAGGCACCGCCCGCGGAAGTAGGCGCGGGTGTCCTCCGGAGGCGCCGTACGGGCCCGCTCGACCTCTTCCTCGGCCAGGAGCCGCTTCATCCGCCCGCGGGCCACCAGGCGGTTGTACAGGCCCTTCTCGGGGCGCACGTCGGCGTACTGCAGGTCCACCAGGTGCAGCCGGGCCGCGTCCCAGTCCAGACCGTCCCTGCGCCGGTAGCCCTCCATGAGCTCCCGCTTGGCGACCCAGTCCAGCTCACCGGCCAGGCTCATCGGGTCGTTCTCCAGCCGCGTGAGGGTGTCCTCCCAGCGCGCGAGGACGTCCTTGGTCTGCTCGTCGGCATCGGCCCCGAAGCGTTCCTCCACGTACTTGCGAGCCAGCTCGAAGTACTCCATCTGGAGCTGCACCGCGGTCAGCGTCCGTCCGCTGCGCAGCGTGACGAGCCGCTTCAGGGAGGGATCGTGCGACACCTGGTGCAGCGTCCGCACCGGCTGGTCCACCGCGAGATCCACCGCGATGAATCCGTCCTCGATCATCGACAGCACCAGCGCCGTCGTGCCCAGCTTCAGGTACGTCGAGATCTCGGACAGGTTCGCGTCGCCGACGATCACATGCAGCCGCCGGTACTTCTCCGCGTCGGAGTGCGGCTCGTCCCGGGTGTTGATGATCGGGCGCTTCAGCGTCGTCTCCAGGCCCACCTCGACCTCGAAGTAGTCCGCGCGCTGGCTGAGCTGGAAGCCGTGCTCGTGGCCGTCCTGGCCGATGCCGACACGGCCGGCGCCGGTGAAGACCTGGCGGGAGACGAAGAACGGGGTCAGGTGGCGCACGATGTCCGAGAAGGGGGTCTCCCGCTTCATCAGGTAGTTCTCGTGCGTGCCGTAGGACGCGCCCTTGTTGTCGGTGTTGTTCTTGTACAGGTGGATCGGCTGGGCGCCGGGAAGCTGGGCCGCGCGCTCCGCCGCCTCGGCCATGATCCGCTCGCCCGCCTTGTCCCAGAGCACGGCGTCGCGCGGATTGGTGACCTCGGGCGCGCTGTACTCCGGATGGGCGTGGTCCACGTAGAGCCGTGCGCCGTTGGTCAGGATGACGTTGGCCAGACCGATGTCCTCGTCCGTGAGCTGGCTGGCGTCGGCGGCCTCACGGGCGAGGTCGAAGCCTCGCGCGTCCCGCAGCGGGTTCTCCTCCTCGAAGTCCCAGCGGGCCCGGCGGGCCCGGTGCATCGCCGCCGCGTAGGCGTTCACGATCTGGGACGAGGTGAGCATGGCATTGGCGTTGGGGTGGCCGGGGACGGAGATTCCGTACTCCGTCTCGATGCCCATTACTCGCCGTACGGTCATGCGGCCCTCCTTGCCCGGCGGCGTCCCCGGTCGGGGGCGCTGCTGTACCGCTGGCGCTCCGGTGCGTGTGCGGTGCCCGTCCCCGCACTGCGCGACTCGGCGGTACCAGAGAGCCTAGAACGCCTTTGCGCTGGTGGGGAGATCATTTGCGTCATTGCTGTGCTCCAGCCGTGGCACCGAAAAACAGTCGGCTGCGGGTACCCGCTGAGGGCACCCGCAGCCGCCCTGGCTTTTACAGGTACTGACCGGTATTCGCCACCGTGTCGATGGAGCGTCCGGTGTCCGCGCCCTGCTTTCCGGTGATGAGCGTACGGATGTAAACAATCCGCTCGCCCTTCTTTCCGGAGATGCGGGCCCAGTCGTCCGGGTTGGTGGTGTTCGGCAGGTCCTCGTTCTCCTTGAACTCGTCCACGCAGGCCTGGAGCAGGTGGGAGACGCGGAGACCCTTCTGGCTCTTCTCCAGGAAGTCCTTGATCGCCATCTTCTTGGCGCGGCCCACGATGTTCTCGATCATGGCGCCGGAATTGAAGTCCTTGAAGTACAGGACTTCCTTGTCGCCGTTGGCGTAGGTGACTTCCAGGAAGCGGTTCTCCTCGGATTCGGCGTACATCTGTTCCACCGCGGTCTGGATCATGCTCTGGACCGTCATGGACTTGTCGCCGCCGTGCTCGGTGAGATCGTCGGAGTGCAGCGGGAGGCGTTCGGTGAGGTACTTGCCGAAGATGTCCTTGGCCGCCTCGGCGTCCGGACGCTCGATCTTGATCTTCACGTCCAGCCGGCCGGGACGCAGGATGGCGGGGTCGATCATGTCCTCCCGGTTGGAGGCGCCGATCACGACCACGTTCTGCAGGCCCTCCACGCCGTCGATCTCGGCGAGCAGCTGCGGGACGATGGTGTTCTCCACGTCCGAGCTGACACCGGACCCACGGGTGCGGAAGAGGGACTCCATCTCGTCGAAGAAGACGATGACGGGGGTGCCCTCGCTGGCCTTCTCCCGGGCCCGCTGGAAGACCAGGCGGATCTGCCGCTCGGTCTCACCGACGTACTTGTTCAGCAGCTCGGGGCCCTTGATGTTGAGGAAGAAGCTCTTGCCTGCGGCCTGGCCGGTGACCTCGGCGACCTTCTTGGCCAGCGAGTTGGCGACGGCCTTGGCGATGAGCGTCTTGCCGCATCCGGGAGGCCCGTACAGCAGCACGCCCTTGGGCGGCCGCAGTTCGTGCTCCTTGAACAGGTCCGGGTAGAGGTAGGGCAGCTCGACCGCGTCGCGGATGGCCTCGATCTGGCCACCGAGACCGCCGATCTGCTCGTATCCGATGTCGGGGACTTCCTCGAGGACGAGCTCCTCGACCTCGCTCTTGGGGACGACCTCGTAGACGTATCCCGAGCGGGGTTCCAGCAGCAGGGCGTCGCCGGGGCGGATGGTGACGTCCAGCAGCGGCTCAGCGAGCCGCACCACCCGCTCCTCGTCGGTGTGCCCGAGCACCAGGGCCCGCTCGCCGTCCTCCAGGATCTCCTTGAGGGTGACGATGTCACCGACGCGCTCGAACTCCATGGCCTCGACCACGTTGAGCGCTTCGTTGAGCATCACTTCCTGGCCGCGCCTGAGCTCCTCGAGCTCGACGCCGGGACTGACGTTCACCCGCAGCTTGCGGCCGCCGGTGAAGATGTCGGCCGTGCCGTCCTCGTTCGCCACGAGGAAGACACCGAAGCCGGCCGGGGGCTGTGCGAGCCGGTCGACCTCCTCCTTGAGGGCCACGATCTGGTCGCGGGCCTCACGGAGCGTGCCCGCGAGTCGTTCGTTCTGGGCGGACACGCCGGCCAGGTTGGTCTGCAGCTCGACGATCCGCTCTTCGAGAATCCTCGTGTGTCGCGGAGAGTCGGCGAGCTTGCGTCGCAGGACGGCGATCTCCTGCTCAAGGTAGGCGATCTGCCCGGCCGGGTCGTCGGACCCGCGTCCCGGGCGGATGCCGCGGTTCATGTCGTCGTCGTGGGCTGCCACGGTCCTCACCTCCTCCAAGGGGAGCTGGACGCTTCCAGACCCTACCTGGGCGGGTGTCGATTGAAACCCCTAGATCACAAAGACGGTCGGGGTGTGTCCGATCTTCACCCTTGCGCTCTCCCTCACGCCAGGGGAATACCCACCGAAGATGATTGGAACCCAGGCGAAGGTAGGGTCGAAGTGTTCAACACCCGTCAGAGCTGGCCGGATTCCCGTTCGGCTCGGCGCAGGAATCGGTAGGAGAGATGAGCGTGCAGCAGGAGGCCGGAGTCGGTGGCGAGGCCCTGGAGGTCTGGATCGACCAGGACCTGTGTACCGGTGACGGCATCTGCGCGCAGTACGCGCCCGAGGTGTTCGAGCTGGACATCGACGGTCTGGCCTATGTGAAGAGCCCGCAGGACGAGCTGCTGCAGGACAAGGGGGCGACAACGCCCGTACCGCTGCCGCTCCTCACGGACGTGATCGACTCCGCGAAGGAGTGTCCGGGCGAGTGCATCCACGTCCGCCGGGTTTCGGACAGGGCCGAGGTGTACGGACCGGACGCCGGGTGACCGCCGCCGCACGCCGCGTCACGGCTGTCTGATTCGTCACACTCCGGGGTGCGCGGCTCGACGCACGCCCCGCGCGCGGTTCACACGCTCCTGGCGCCGGACGGGGCCGACCGCACGAACGCACCGTCCTCCCACCGCCATTTCACGCTCTCGCGCACATCGGGGCAGCAACTGGGCACGGCCTCCGACGAATAGCCGAGGAGGGTGGCGGTCACTTCGCCGTCCCGTACGGCGAAGTCGTCGACGTTGGTGCGGTCCTCGGGGTCGGCCAGGGTGGCGACCACGCGCGGCCGCGTGCTCCCGGCGCCCTGGGTGACGACGTACACACCGTCGGGCGGGGTGCCCATGGGAGCGTCGCAGTGCACCACCGCCACCGTCTCCGGCCGCCCGTCGCCGTCGAGGTCGCCTGACGCCTTCCTCTTCACCACCGCCTCCACCGGGCCGCACTCGAGGGGGAACTCCACGGCCGCAGGGTCGGGCGGAGCGATCCGGGCCGGGGCGCTCCTCGTGTGCGGTCCGGTGGGCGGGGCCGCGGTCGCGGCGTCGGGCCCCAGGACCGAGGACAGGGCCACGACACCGGCGAGGGCCGTGGCGGTGGCGACCCAGTGGATCGGGCGGGCGTGCGTGTGGGCGAGCTCCGGAACGGCGGAAGGCTGCACTAGGAGTGTCTCCTGTGAGGGCTGTGCCGGTGGGGGTGGCCAGCATCGTGCCACACGTCACAGGACGGAGGGAACGGCGGGGGGTGTACGGGTGCGGTGCGCGGGAACCGGGAAGGGCTGCGGTCGCCGCACTCGTGTCGATGTGTCGACGTGTCGCCGTGTCAATGACGGAGCGCCGTGGCGCAGTTCCGAGCGGTTCGGGGGAACTGCGCCACGGCGCCCGTGCGTTGCACCAGTGGCGGGACCGCGTCAGCGGCCGGCGCCTCCGTCGGCGTTGGGGCCTGCGTAGTCCTCGCCGTAGGCGCCCTTGGCGGGGCGGCGGCGACGCATGGGCGGCTCGACGCCGTCGGCGAGGCGGCGGGCGGTGAGCAGGAAACCGGTGTGGCCGATCATCCGGTGGTCCGGGCGGACGGCCAGGCCCTCGATGTGCCAGTTGCGGATCATCGTCTCCCAGGAGGTCGGCTCGTTGAAGCAGCCGATCTCACGGATGGACTCGACGGTCCGGGCCAGCTGGGTGGTGGTGGCGACGTAACAGCACAGGATGCCGCCGGGCACGAGCGCCTTGGAAACGGCCTCCAGGCACTCCCAGGGGGCGAGCATGTCCAGGATGACGCGGTCGACGTCGGCGTCGGACAGGTTGTCCTGGAGGTCGCCCACGGTGAGCTGCCAGGCGGGGTGCGGTCCGCCGAAGTAGCGCTCCACGTTCTGCCGGGCGATGTCGGCGAAGTCCTCGCGGCGCTCGTAGGAGTGCAGCATGCCCTGGTCGCCGATGGCGCGCAGCAGGAAGCTGCTGAGCGAGCCGGAGCCGACGCCGGCCTCCACGACGCGCGCGCCGGGGAAGATGTCGGCGAAGGCCAGGATCTGCCCCGCGTCCTTCGGGTAGACGACGGCTGCCCCGCGGGGCATGGACAGGACATAGTCGGGGAGCAGGGGGCGCAGCGCGAGGTAGGCGACGTTCCCGGTGGTGCGGACAACGCTGCCCTCGGGAGCACCGATCAGTTCGTCGTGGGGGAAGGAACCCTTGTGGGTGTGGAAGTTCTTCCCGGCCTCGAGCGTGAACGTGTAGTGGCGGCCCTTGGGGTCGGTCAGCTGAACCTGGTCCCCGACCTTGAAGGGCCCGCGCCTGCGGGCGGCACCGGTCGGTTCGGACATGTGACCAGCCTACCGGTCCCCGGAGGGGCCGCCGACCACGGCCCGCGCGATCAGCTGGGCCGGGCCATGGCCTTCACGAAGGCGCGCTCGACGTCGGCCGCGGACAGCACGCCGTAGATCTCGCCCGTCTCCTCGACCACGAGGTACTCGGTGGCCGGTGCCGCGCGCAGGGCGTCGAGGAGGTCCTCTCCGGCGAGCTCGGCGGAGACGCGCATGCCGTCGGTGAGGTCCTGGGCCAGCCCGCTGACCGGGACCCAGGGGCGGCGGTGCTCGGGCACGCCGACGATGGCGGCCTCACGCACCAGGGAGAGGGGCGCGCCGTCCGGGTCGACGACCACCAGGGCGCGGGCCCCCGCGGCGTTGGCGCGGCGCAGGGCCTCGGAGAGGGGGGTGTCGCTCTCGACGGGCACCGCGCGGCGGGTGAGGGCGCGGGCGCGCAGCTCGGGCAGGTGCTCGCGCAGACGGGCCATGCGCAGGCTGTTGCCGGCGCCCGTCCAGATGATCGCGGCGAGGATGGCGGCGAGCAGGGCGTCCAGGACGGTGTCCATGCCCACGTTGTCCACGGCGTCGGAGCCGAGGGCGCCGGACTGGGTGAGCAGTGGGAGGCCGATCAGGACGGAGACGGCGAGGGCGCGGCCCACCCAGGCGGCGGCGATGGTGCCGGTCATCGGCTTGCCCGTGACCGCCCAGACGACGGCGCGCAGCATGCGGCCGCCGTCGAGGGGGAGGCCGGGCAGCAGGTTGAAGACGGCGACGATGAGGTTGGAGATCATCAGACCGGCCAGCAGGACGCCGGGGACACTGCTGGGGTCGACGGCCAGCAGGGCCAGGTAGAAGAGGCCCGACAGCACGAGGGACAGCAAGGGGCCGACGAAGGCCAGCACGAACTCCCGGCCGGGTGTCTCGGCCTCCTTCTCGATCTCGGACACACCACCGAAGAACTGCAGCTGGATGCGGCGCACCGGCAGCTTGAAGCGGAGGGCGGCGAGGGTGTGCGCGAGCTCGTGGACGAGCACGGAGGCGTAGAAGGCGACCGCGAAGAACAGGGAGACCAGATAGCTGGCGGCGCCGAGCCCGGGCAGGACGCGGTCGATCTGTCCGCCGAACACCCAGGTGATGAGGAGGGCCACGAGGAACCAGCTGGGCGCCACGTACACCGGCACCCCGAACGGCCGCCCCATCAGCAGCCCGCCCCGCTGCCGCTCCTCGGGTCGCTGCGGGCCGGGTCCCCGGCCGCCGCCGGAGTGGGCGAGCGGGCGGTCGTGGGCGGGGTGCCCGCCGGTGCCCTGCCCGGCGGGCGGAGCGCTCCACGCACCGGGCGCCGGGCCGGGGCCGGACGCGTCGTGCCGGCCGGCTCCGGGCGCCGTGCGGTCGGACGGTGGTGCGGGCTCGGCATCCGGGTCGCGGTCGGACGGTGGCCACGGCCGGGCACCCCGGTCCGCGGGAGCGGGACCCTCGGTGTCCTGCCGGCCGGCTCCGGGCGCCGTGCGGTCGGACGGCCGTGCGGGCTCCGGGTCCTGGTCCGCGGGGGTGCCCGTGTCCCGGGCGGTGTCGTCCGGTGCGGCGGGCGGTGCTGCGGGCCCGGGCGTGCGGGCGCCGTCGTCGGTGGGTCCGGCCGGAGGGACGGGGCGCGCACCGGTCCCGGGGAGGGCGTCGCCGGCGTCCGGGGCCCCGGGCCCCGCGTGCTCGGCCGACTCGTCGTTGCCGGGCCGCGGCTGCCCGCGCCCGCCGCTTACGTCCACCGGTGTCCCCTCGTTCGCTGCGGATCCCGCGCCTGCCGGACGGGAGGTCTCGAGTCGATGGTATGCGGCGATCGCCGTCCGTTCCGCCCCGGCACCCCTGTCCCTACCCCCTCGTTCCCCTTCTCTCCCTTCACTCACGCCGTGCTGTCGGTGGCGGGCCGTAAGGTCTGTGGTCATGGAGACGAGCACCGAGGGCGCGGCACCGCCCGACAGCAGCCCGGTCACGGCGGAGGCGGCGACGGACACGGCCGTGGTGACCGAGGCCTCCGCCGCACCGCCCGCGTCGCTGTCCCCCTCGCGTGCGAGCGACTTCATGCAGTGTCCGCTGCTGTACCGGTTCCGGGTGATCGACCGGCTGCCGGAGAAGCCGAGCGAGGCGGCGACCAGGGGCACGCTGGTGCACGCGGTGCTGGAGCGGCTCTTCGACGCCCCCGCGGCCGAGCGCACGCCGCCGCGGGCGAAGGCGCTCGTCCCGGGCCAGTGGGACCGGCTGCGCGAGTCCCGCCCGGAGGTCGTGGAGCTGTTCGCCGACGACCCGGAGGGCGAGCGGCTCGCGCGCTGGCTCGCGGAGGCGGAGACGCTGGTCGAGCGCTGGTTCGCGCTGGAGGATCCGAGCCGGCTGGAGCCCGCCGAGCGGGAGCTGTTCGTCGAGGCGGAGCTGGAGTCCGGACTGCGGCTGCGCGGCATCATCGACCGGGTGGACGTGGCGCCCACCGGCGAGGTGCGCATCGTCGACTACAAGACGGGCAAGGCCCCGCGCCCGGAGTACGCCGAGGGCGCGCTGTTCCAGATGAAGTTCTACGCGCTGGTGGTGTGGCGGCTGAAGCGGGTGGTCCCGCGCCGGCTCCAGCTCGTGTACCTGGGCAGCGGTGACGTGCTGACCTACGACCCGGTGCTCGCCGATCTGGAGCGGGTGGAGCGCAAGCTGCTGGCCCTGTGGGACGCGATCCGGCTGGCGACCGAGACGGGCGACTGGCGTCCGCGTCCGACGAAGCTGTGCGGCTGGTGCGACCACCGGGCCCACTGTCCGGAGTTCGGCGGCACTCCCCCGCCGTACCCCCTCCCCGTGAGGGCGGCCGAGTCCGGCGGAGGCCGTCAGGGCAGAATGGGGCCGGACTAGCGAAGGAGACTTACGTGGCCATCCGCGTCCTACTGGTCGACGACCAGCCGCTGCTGCGTACCGGCTTCCGGATGATTCTGGAGGCCGAGCAGGACCTCGCGGTCGTCGGCGAGGCCGGAGACGGCCTCCAGGCCCTGGACCAGGTGCGGGCGCTGCAGCCCGATGTGGTGCTGATGGACATCCGCATGCCGCGGATGGACGGGGTGGAGGCGACCCGGCAGATCACCGGGCCCGAACGGAACGGGCCCGCGAAGGTGCTGGTGCTGACGACGTTCGATCTCGACGAGTACGTGGTGGAGGCGCTGAAGGCCGGGGCGAGCGGCTTCCTGCTGAAGGACGCACCGGCCAACGAGCTGGTGCAGGCGATCCGCGTGGTGGCCGCCGGGGAGGCGATGCTCGCGCCGAGCATCACGCGCCGGCTGCTGGACAAGTACGCCACCCATCTGCCGTCCGGTGACGAGCCCGTGCCGGACACGCTGCACACGCTGACCGAGCGTGAGGTGGAGGTGCTGAAGCTGGTGGCGCGCGGGCTGTCCAACGCGGAGATCGCCGCGGATCTGTTCGTCAGCGAGACCACCGTCAAGACGCACGTCGGTCACGTGCTGACCAAGCTGGGCCTGCGCGACCGGGTCCAGGCGGCGGTGTACGCCTACGAGAGCGGGCTGGTGCGTCCCGGCGCGCAGTAGCCCGGTTCCACCGGCACGAGGAGGGCGCCCACCCGGCGGGGTGGGCGCCCTCCTCGTGTGGTGACGGCGTCAGTCCTTGCTGAGCTCCCAGAACCGGAACACGGTCGAGGCGTCGAGGCAGTACTCCAGACCGTACACGCCGTCCTGGACGACCGCGTACTGCTTGGCCTGCCAGACCGGGAGGACGGGGACGTCCTCGGCGACGATGTCCTGGATCCGGCCGAAGTCCTTGTCGGTGGCGGCGCGGTCGCCCTGGGCGGCCGTGCGCGGGAGGAGCGACTCGGTGATCGTGCTGTTGTCGTAGTTGTTGCCCAGCACGTTGCCCTCGCCGAAGAAGGGCCCGGTGAAGTTGTCGGCGTCCGGGTAGTCGGGGACCCAGCCCTTGACGTAGACGCCGTACTTGCCGGCCGCGATGTCCTTCTCGTACTGGGCGAACGGGACGGACCTGACGTCGGCGTCGAAGAGCCCGCTGGCGTTGAGCTGCCCGGCGATCGCCTCCAGCTCCTGGTCGGTGGCCGGGCCGTAGCGGGACGGGGTGGACCACAGGGTCAGCTCCACCTTGCCGCTGACGCCCTCCTTCCGCAGCGCGGCGGCGGCCTTCGTCCTGGACGGGCGGGCGCCGTAGGTGTCGAAGAAGGCCGTGTTGTGGCCGGCGACACCGGCCGGGACGATCGAGTACAGCGGGGTGGCCGTGCCCTCGTAGACGTCCCGGATGAGGGCGTCGCGGTCGATCAGGTGGGCGATGGCCCTGCGCACGCCGAGCTTGCCGGCGACCGGGTCGTCCATGTTGAAGACGAGGTGCTGGACCTCGGCGCTGCTGCCCTCGACGACCTCGATGCCGCCGGCGCCGCGGTCGGCCTCGTCGATGTCGGCGACGGCCCGGGCGGTGAGGCCGCGGTAGGCGATGTCGACCTCGGCGTCCTGCAGGGCCTCCTTCAGGGCCTTCTGGTCACCGTGGAAGAACTCCAGCGTCACGCCGGAGTTCCGGGGCTCGGCGGTGCCCGCGTAGTGCTCGTTGACGGAGAACACGGCACGGTCGTTGCCGAACGAGTCCAGCGTGTACGGGCCGGAGCCGGCCGCTTCGCCGTCCTCGCGGAGTCCGTTCGCGTCGTACGAGCGGTGGTCGACGATGGAGCCGGCACCGGAGGCGATCTTGCTGGGGAAGGTGGCGTCGGCCGTGTTGAGCCGGAAGACGACCGTCCTCTCGTCGGGCGTGGTGACCTTCTCCAGCGTCGGGAACATCACCGCGGGGCCGTCGGGGTCGTTGATCGTCAGCATGCGGTCGAAGGAGAACTTCACGTCCTTCGACGTCAGCGGGTTTCCGTTGCTGAACTTCAGCCCGTCCCGCAGGGTGCAGGTGTAGACCTTGGCGCCGGTTCCCGAGAAGGCGCAGCTCTCGGCGGCATCCGGCTGGGGCTCGGTGGCGCCCTTGGGGAAGCTGAGCAGCGACTGGAAGACGTTGTTGAACAACAGCCAGGAGCCGGGGTCGTAGCCGGAGGCGGGGTCGGTGGCCAGGACGTCGTCGGACATCCCCACCACGACGTGGGAGGCGTCGGCCCCGGTCGCGCCGTTCTCGGTGCCACAGCCGGTCAACAGGCCGGAGGCCAGCCCCGCCACGATCGGCAGGACCGGCCACTGGTTACGCAGGTTCACGTGCACTTGCCTTGTCGTTCCGTGTGCCCGGACCGCCGGGCGGTCCGGGGTCTTGCCGGTGCGTCAGCCGCTGACGCCGCGTCCGAGCTCCCAGAGCTGGAGCGTCGAGGACGAGTTGAGCGCGTAGGCGGTTCCGGTGATGCCGTCGCGGGTGGCGATGTACTGCTTGCCCTGCCACAGCGGGAGCACCGGGACGTCGTCGGCGACGATGTCCTGGATCTCCGTGAAGCTGTCGGAGGCGGACAGCCGGTCGGCCTGGCGCCGCGACTGCGGGATCAGGTCCTTGCGGATCTCGCTGTTGGCGTAGGGGGAGTTGAGGAAGTTGTCCTCGTCGAGGAAGGGCGAGATGAAGGCGTCGGCGTCCGGGTAGTCCGGGAACCAGCCCATGCCGTAGACGTCGTACTTGCCCTTGCGTCCGTCGGGGCTGAACTTCTTCCAGGGGACGCCCTCGATGTCCGTCTCGAACAGTCCGCTGTCGTTGAGCTGCTTGCTCAGCTGCTCGAACTCGGCCTTGGTGGCCGGGCCGTAGTGGTCGGTCGTGTAGTGCAGCGTCAGCTTGACCGGCGTGGTCACGCCGGCCTTCTCCAGCAGGGTGCGAGCCTTGGCCAGGCTCGGGTCGCCGTACTTGTTGAAGAACGCGTTGTTGTGGCCGGTGACGCCGGCGGGGACCAGCGAGAACAGCGGCTCGGCCTGGGAGCCGTAGACCTTGCCGACCAGCTCGCTGCGGTCGATGATCTGGGCCATCGCCTGGCGGACGGCCTTGTCCTCGACGGTCTCGGCCTTGGTGTTGAAGGCCAGGTACCGGATCTCCAGCCCCGGGGACTCGACCAGCTCGATCTCACCGCCGCCGGCGTTGCCGAGCTTCTGGACCTGCTCCGGCGACATGTTGCGGGTCATGACCTGGATGTCGCCCTTCTCCAGCGCCTCGCCCATGGACTCGGAGCTCTCGAAGGACACCAGCTCGACCTTGTCGTTGTTCACCTCCAACGCACCCTTGTAGGAGGGGTTCTTGGTGAAGGTGGCCCGGACGATCTCGTTGTCCTCGACCTCGGCGTCGAGGGTGTACGGCCCGGAACCGCCGATGTCGAAGCCCTCGCGCAGCTTGTTCTTCTCGTAGTCGTCCGGGTTGACGATGCCCGCGACCGGGGTGGACAGCTTGTACGGGAAGGTGGCGTCGGCGGCCTTGAGGTGGAAGATCACCTCGCTGTCGCCCTGCGTCTCCACGGTGTCGATGGTGGACAGCAGCGCGAAGACGCCACTGTCGGACTTGATGGCGAGGGCACGGTCGATGGAGAACTTCACATCGGCCGCGGTGACCGCGTCGCCGTTGGAGAACTTCAGTCCGTCGCGCAGCTTGCAGCTGTACCGCTCGTTGCCGGCGTCGGTGAATCCGCACGACTCGGCGGCATCGGGCACCGGCTCGCCGTCGCCGCGCGGCTGGACCATCAGGGTCTGCACGGTCTGCCGCAGGATGTTCCAGGTACCGACGTCGTACGCGAAGGCCGGGTCGAGGGGCGCGAGGCCGTCCTCCTCCGATGCGGTGAACCGGTCCGTGGTGCCCACGACGATCGCATCGCCGTCGCCGTTCCCGCTGTCGGTGTCGCCGCAAGCGGCGAGCACCGGCGCGAGCAGGCCCATCGCGGCCGCCAGCACCAAAGTCTTGCGGTTCATGCTCGAGTTTCTCCAGGACTGTCGACTCCGTGTATCCGGCATGCAGGGTTGCCGCAGCGGATGACATGGATGGGGCGAGGTTCTCGCGAAGACATTAGTCCGCGCCCGCAGGAGGGCTCGCGGCCGCCGGAGTTGACCGCTCATCACGCAGTGGAACCGGGTGTGAACGGATCGGCGAAGGTGACTGGGGAAGGATTAGTGCAGGTTCTCACCAATCGGGACACAAGGGCGCACCGATGAGGTCAGAAAACGGACGGACGGCACACCCGGACATCGTTGTCGACCCCCTTACATGTGGTGAACCTCACATGTGAAAACGGGTTCGGTGGTATCGAAATTCAGCCACCGGCAACCGGAACGAATTCTTTCGGGCGACAGCTCGTCACCGGTGGCCGAGTGGCGTCAATTCCGTTTCTCGCACCGCCGTACGCTGGGTGAAGGCCTAGCGCATTTCCGTCATCACACCGTGCAGGAATGTCAGGTCCACGACTTCCAGGGAGTGCACGACCGTCCGCCGGGCGGCCGGCGTGATCGGGCCCACCGACGGCACCGCGACGACGTGACAGCCGGCGGCCTCGGCGGCAGTGACACCGGTCACCGTGTCCTCGACGACCGCGCACCGCACGGGGTTCACGCCCAGACCGTCGGCGGCCGCCAGGTACGGGTCGGGGTGCGGCTTGGTGCGGGGCACCTCGTCACCGGCGACCGACAGCGCGAAGTGCTGCGGCCCCAGCACGGGCAGCACCCGGTCGATGATCCGCCGGTGGGAGGCGGAGACGAGCGCCGTCGGGATCTCGTACTCGGCGAGCTCGGCCAGCAGCCGCGCGGCGCCCGGCATCAGCGGCAGGGCGTGGTCGATGCGGTCCTCGAAGCCGTCGTTGAGCAGCACCGTCAGTTCGGCGAGGGTGATGTCGGCACCGGTCGCCTCGATGAGGAATCCCGCACTGCGGGTCATGGGGCCGCCGACCACGACATGGCGCCAGGCGTCGTCGAGGGTGTGGCCGAGGGAGGCGAAGACCTCCACCTCGACGTCCCACCAGAAGCCCTCGGTGTCCACCAGGGTGCCGTCCATGTCGAGGAGCACGGCCTGGAGGGCCGAGCCTTCGGCCGTGAGAGTTCCGAGCGCGGGGACCGTACTGGTCATCCACATACCTCCTTGAGGGACGATCAGGCCGGTTCCCACGAGGGGAACCGGCCTGCGGTGGACCGACCAGTGTACGTGGTACGCCCCCGGAATGCCTGATGTGGCGCGTGCCGCGGGTCGCGGCGGGTCGCGGACGCCTCAGCGGGCGTTGAAGTACTTGGCCTCCGGGTGGTGGATGACGATGGCGTCCGTGGACTGCTCGGGGTGCAGCTGGAACTCCTCGGAGAGGTGGACCCCGATGCGCTCCGGCCGGAGCAGGTCGGCGATCTTGGCGCGGTCCTCCAGGTCCGGGCAGGCGCCGTAGCCGAGGGAGAAGCGGGCGCCCCGGTACTTCAGGGCGAACATGTCCTCCATCTCCGCCGGGTCCTCCCCGGAGAAGCCGAGCTCGGAGCGCACGCGCGCGTGCCAGTACTCGGCGAGCGCCTCGGCCAGCTGCACGGACAGCCCGTGCAGTTCGAGGTAGTCCCGGTAGGCGTTGGCCTCGAACATCCGCGCGGTCTCCTCGCCGATGCGGGAACCGACGGTGACGACCTGCAGCCCCACGACATCGGTCTCGCCCGACTCCTCCGGGCGGAAGAAGTCCGCCAGGCACAGACGGCGGCCGCGGCGCTGGCGCGGGAAGGTGAAACGGGTGCGCTCGTTGCCCTGCTCGTCCAGGATGATCAGGTCGTCGTCCTTGGAGACGCACGGGAAGTAGCCGTAGACCACGGCCGCCTCCAGCAGGTTCTCCGTCTGCAGCCGGTCCAGCAGCCCGCGCAGCCTCGGCCGGCCCTCGGTCTCGACCAGCTCCTCGTACGTCGGGCCCGCACCGGTGCGGGATTGCTTCAGGCCCCACTGGCCCTTGAACAGCGCACCCTCGTCCAGCCAGCTCGCGTACTCCTTGAGCTGGATGCCCTTGATCACGCGGGTGCCCCGGAACGGCGGCTCGGGGACGGGGTTGTCGGTGGCGACGTCGGAGCGGACGTGCCCCGCCTCGGGGCGCTCCTCGACCTCGACCGTGGCCGCGCGGACCCGGCGCTGCCTGAGCTCGGGCAGGCGCGCCCCGGGAACGCCGCGCTTGATGCCGATGAGCGCGTCCATCAGGCGCAGGCCCTCGAAGGCGTCACGGGCGTAGCGGACCTCGCCCTGGTAGATCTCGTGCAGGTCCTGTTCGACGTAGGCGCGGGTGAGGGCGGCGCCGCCCAGGATGACGGGGTAGTCGGCGGCCAGCCCCCGCTGGTTGAGCTCCTCGAGGTTCTCCTTCATGATCACGGTGGACTTGACCAGCAGGCCGGACATGCCGATGACGTCGGCCTTGTGCTCGTCGGCGGCTTCCAGGATCGCGGAGACGGGCTGCTTGATGCCCAGGTTGACCACGTTGTAGCCGTTGTTCGACAGGATGATGTCGACCAGGTTCTTGCCGATGTCGTGCACGTCCCCGCGCACCGTGGCCAGCACGATGGTGCCCTTGCCGGCCTCGTCGGTCTTCTCCATGTGCGGTTCCAGGTGCGCCACCGCGGTCTTCATCACCTCGGCGGACTGCAGTACGAACGGCAGCTGCATCTGCCCGGAACCGAACAGCTCCCCGACCACCTTCATGCCGTCCAGCAGGGTGTCGTTGACGATGTCCAGCGCCGGGCGCTCCCGGAGCGCCTCGTCCAGGTCCTGCTCCAGCCCGTTGCGCTCGCCGTCGATGATCCGCCGCTTCAGCCGCTCCTCCAGGGGCAGCGCGGCCAGCTCCTCGGCCTTGCCCGCCTTGAGCGACTTCGCCGTGGCCCCTTCGAACAGCTGCATGAGCTTCTGCAGCGGGTCGTAGCCCTCACGACGGCGGTCGTAGATCAGGTCCAGGGCCGTGGTGACCTCTTCCTCGCTGAACCGCGCGATGGGCAGGATCTTCGAGGCGTGGACGATCGCCGAGTCCAGACCCGCCTTGACGCACTCGTCGAGGAACACGGAGTTCAGCAGGATGCGGGCGGCCGGGTTGAGACCGAAGGAGATGTTCGACAGGCCGAGGGTGGTCTGGACACGGGGGTGGCGCTTCTTCAGCTCGCGGATGCCCTCGATGGTGGCCAGGCCGTCCTTGCGGGACTCCTCCTGGCCGGTACAGATGGTGAAGGTCAGGCAGTCGACGAGGATGTCCTCCTCGCGGATGCCCCAGGTGCCGGTCAGGTCGTCGATCAGCCGCTCGGCGATCTCCACCTTCTTCTCGGCGGTCCGGGCCTGCCCCACCTCGTCGATGGTCAGCGCGATCAGCGCGGCCCCGTGCTCCTTCGCCAGCCGGGTGACGCGGGCGAAGCGGGACTCGGGGCCGGCCCCGTCCTCGTAGTTCACCGAGTTGATCACCGCACGCCCGCCGAGCTTCTCCAGTCCGGCCCGGATGACGTCGACCTCGGTGGAGTCCAGCACGACGGGCAGCGTGGACGCCGTCGCGAACCGGCCCGCCAGCTCCCGCATGTCGGCCACACCGTCGCGGCCGACGTAGTCGACGCACAGGTCCAGCATGTGCGCGCCCTCGCGGATCTGCTCGCGGGCGATCTCCACGCAGTTGTCCCAGCGGCCCTCCAGCATGGCCTCCCGGAACTTCTTCGACCCGTTGGCGTTCGTCCGCTCACCGATCGCCAGGTAGGAGGTGTCCTGCCGGAAGGGGACCGTCTGGTAGAGGGAGGCGGCGCCGGGCTCCGGACGCGGGTCGCGCTCCGCCGGGGACACGCCCCGCACCCGTTCCACGAGCTGCCGCAGGTGCTCCGGCGTCGTGCCGCAGCAGCCGCCCACGAGGGACAGGCCGTAGTCCCGTACGAAGGTCTCCTGGGCGTCCGCGAGGTCTCCCGCGCTCAGCGGGTAGCGCGCGCCGTCCTTGGTGAGCTCCGGCAGGCCGGCGTTCGGCATGCACGACAGCCGGACGCGTGAGTGCCGGGACAGGTAGCGCAGGTGCTCGCTCATCTCGGCCGGCCCGGTGGCACAGTTCAGGCCGATCATGTCGACGCCGAGGGGCTCCAGCGCGGTCAGTGCCGCACCGATCTCCGAACCGAGCAGCATCGTGCCCGTCGTCTCCACCGTCACCGACACGATCAGCGGGACCTCGAAGCCCGCGGTCTCCATGGCGCGGCGGGCGGCGATGACGGAGGCCTTGGTCTGCAGCAGGTCCTGCGTCGTCTCCACCAGCAGGGCGTCCGCGCCGCCCGCGAGCAGGCCCTCGGCGTTCTGCTGGTAGGCGTCGCGGATGGCGGTGAAGGTGGTGTGGCCGAGGGTGGGCAGCTTGGTGCCGGGGCCCATCGAGCCGAGCACCCACCGCTGCCGGCCGTCCCGCGCCGCGAACTCGTCCGCGGTCTCGCGGGCGATGCGCGCGCCCGCCTCGGACAGCTCGGTGACGCGCTCGGGGATGTCGTACTCGCCGAGGGCGGTGAGGTTGGCACCGAAGGTGTTGGTCTCGACGCAGTCGACTCCGGCGTCGAAGTACTCGGAGTGGACCGAACGGACGATGTCCGGGCGCGTCAGGTTCAGGATCTCGTTGCAGCCCTCGAGGTTCTGGAAGTCCTCGAGCGTGGGGTCGTGGGCCTGGAGCATGGTGCCCATCGCTCCGTCGGCGACCACCACGCGGGTGGCGAGCGCCTCGCGGAGAGCGGACGCACGGGTCCGGCTGTCGGCGGAAGGGTTCAGCGGCAACGAGGCCATGGAAGGGGCTCCCTCTGGATGCGACGGCTGTCGGCTTTGCGGCTGCCCGGGAAGCTCCTGGTGCGTGCTTCCCGGCAGGGCGCACGCCGTCAGGGTATCCGGGACCGCGCCCCGATGTTCAGGGCGTCCACGGGACGGACGAAGATGGCCGACTGGTGCTGTTCGGAGGAGGAGTTGCGGAACCGATCACGGTCGACCATTAGCGAGAGGTCGACATGGACCGGTAGTGTTCGGCATTGCCGAACAGCGGCAGCGGCGCGTCGTGGGTCGACGGGCGAAGGGGACGGAGGCAGTACGGCGATGGCACGGAACATCCAGTCGCTCGAACGGGCGGCAGCGATGCTGCGGCTGCTCGCGGGTGGCGAGCGACGGCTCGGCCTGTCGGACATCGCCTCCTCGCTGGGTCTCGCCAAGGGCACCGCCCACGGCATCCTGCGCACCCTCCAGCAGGAGGGATTCGTCGAGCAGGACGACGCCTCCGGGCGCTACCAGCTCGGTGCCGAGCTGCTGCGCCTGGGCACCACCTATCTCGACGTGCACGAACTGCGGGCGCGCGCCCTGGTGTGGACGGACGACCTGGCCCGCTCCAGCGGCGAGAGCGTCTACCTCGGGGTGCTGCACCAGCAGGGCGTGCTCATCGTGCACCACGTCTTCCGGCCCGACGACAGCCGGCAGGTCCTGGAGATCGGGGCCATGCAGCCGCTGCACTCCACGGCCCTGGGCAAGGTGCTGTCGGCGTACGACCCGGTGGCGCACAGCGAGGCTCTGGAGGCCGACCGCAAGGCCTTCACCGACCGCACCGTGTGCGACCTCGACGCCTTCGAGCACATTCTCGATCTCACCCGCGCGCGCGGGTACGCGGCGGACGTCGAGGAGACCTGGGAGGGCGTCGCCTCCGTCGCCGCCCCCATTCACGACCGGCGGCGCATGCCCGTGGGTGCCGTCGGCATCGCGGGGGCCGTGGAGCGGCTGCGCCGCGACGGCGAGCTGCGGCCCGAGCTGGTCGCGGCGGTGCGGGACTGTGCCCGCGCGGTCTCGCGGGACCTGGGCGCCGGCCGCTTCTGAGGGGGACGGACAGGGACCGGGGTGCCGTACGGCGTTCCGGTCACAGGTGTGCCCGGGGTGACGCCCGGGGATGCACACACCGTACGCGTGGCGACGGAACGCCGCGAAGATCGATGACTCGGGGCGATCAATAACGATCGCGTTTTCGATTACCAAACCCTTGACGCATGCGGGGCGCCGGGCAAGACTCCCGTCCACCGGTCGGCATTGTCGAACACTTAACGGCAATACGCGTTAGAGTGTGACAACGCCAAGGGCCGGCATCGCTCTCACCCCTGAGGGCGCCAATCCCCGGTGGGACCCGGGGGTCGGCTCCCTGGACGAAGGACAAAGGAGTCGCGGGTGTCCAGCTCCGACATCTTCATCGGCGAGACCATCGGTACCGCCATACTCATCCTGCTCGGCGGCGGTGTGTGTGCCGCCGTGACGCTCAAGGCCTCCAAGGCCCGTAACGCCGGCTGGCTCGCCATCGCCTTCGGGTGGGGCTTCGCCGTCATGACGGCGGTGTACATCGCGGGGCCGCTCTCCGGCGCCCACCTCAACCCGGCCGTGACCGTGGCCCTCGCCGTCAAGGACGGCGACTGGAGCAACGTCCCGACCTACTTCGCCGGAGAGTTCCTCGGCGCGATGATCGGCGCGGCCCTGGTCTGGGTGGCGTACTACGGACAGTTCCAGGCCCACCTCACCGACAAGGAGATCGTGGGCGGCCCGGGCGCGCAGTCCACCGCCGCGAAGTCGGTCGAGGCGCAGGAGAAGGGCGCGGGCCCCGTGCTCGGCGTCTTCTCCACGGGTCCGGAGATCCGGCACACGGTGCAGAACCTCGCCACGGAGATCATCGGCACCGTCGTGCTGCTGCTCGCCGTGCTCACCCAGGGCCTGAACGACGCGGGAAACGGCCTCGGCGTGCTGGGCGGTCTGATCACGGCGCTCGTGGTCGTCTCGATCGGTCTGTCCCTCGGCGGCCCGACCGGTTACGCGATCAACCCGGCCCGCGACCTCGGTCCGCGCATCGTCCACGCCCTGCTGCCGCTGCCCAACAAGGGCGGCTCCGACTGGTCGTACGCCTGGATCCCGGTGGTCGGTCCGCTGATCGGCGGTGCCCTCGCGGCCGGTATCTACAACGTCGCCTTCGCATAGGTGACCAGGTGGCCGAAAACCGCGAACGTTGTAGAAGCGCCGTACAGACAGCCCCGTAACCAAGGAACTCGCAGGAGCACACAGTGACCGACGCCCACACCGCCGGCCCCTTCATCGCCGCCATCGACCAGGGCACCACCTCGTCCCGCTGCATCGTCTTCGACCGCGACGGCCGCATCGTCTCCGTCGACCAGAAGGAGCACGAGCAGATCTTCCCCAAGCCGGGCTGGGTCGAGCACGACGCCACGGAGATCTGGACCAACGTCCAGGAGGTCGTCGCCGGGGCCATCGACAAGGCCGGCATCACCCGCGACGACATCAAGGCCATCGGCATCACCAACCAGCGCGAGACCACCGTCCTGTGGGACAGGAACACCGGTGAGCCCGTCCACAACGCCATCGTCTGGCAGGACACGCGCACCGACGCCCTGTGCCGCGAGCTCGGCCGCAACGTCGGCCAGGACCGCTTCCGCCGCGAGACCGGCCTCCCCCTCGCCTCCTACTTCGCCGGCCCCAAGGCCCGCTGGCTGCTCGACAACGTCGACGGCCTCAAGGAGCGCGCCGAGGCGGGCGACATCCTCTTCGGCACCATGGACACCTGGGTCATCTGGAACCTGACCGGTGGTGTCGACGGCGGCAAGCACGTCACGGACGTCACCAACGCGTCGCGCACGATGCTGATGAACCTGCACACCATGCAGTGGGACGACAGGATCTGCGAGTCGATCGGCGTCCCCAAGCGGGTCCTGCCGGAGATCCGCTCCTCCGCCGAGGTCTACGGCGAGATCAAGGGCGGCAAGCTGGGTGACCTGCTCGGCGGCATCCCCGTCGCCTCCGCGCTCGGCGACCAGCAGGCGGCCCTGTTCGGTCAGACCTGCTTCTCCGAGGGCGAGACCAAGTCGACGTACGGCACCGGCACCTTCATGGTGATGAACACCGGTGACAAGATCATCAATTCCTACAGCGGCCTGCTGACCACGGTCGGCTACAAGATCGGCGACCAGGACACGGTCTACGCCCTGGAGGGCTCGATCGCCGTCACCGGTTCGCTGGTGCAGTGGATGCGCGACCAGATGGGCCTGATCTCCACCGCCGCCGAGATCGAGACCCTCGCGCTCTCCGTCGAGGACAACGGCGGCGCCTACTTCGTGCCCGCCTTCTCCGGCCTGTTCGCCCCGTACTGGCGCTCCGACGCCCGCGGTGTGATCGCCGGCCTGACCCGGTACGTCACCAAGGCGCACCTGGCCCGGGCCGTCCTGGAGGCCACCGCCTGGCAGACGCGGGAGATCGCCGACGCCATGACGAAGGACTCCGGCGTGGAGCTCACCGCCCTCAAGGTCGACGGCGGCATGACCTCCAACAACCTGCTGATGCAGACGCTCTCGGACTTCCTGGACGCTCCCGTGGTGCGCCCGATGGTCGCCGAGACCACCTGCCTCGGCGCCGCCTACGCCGCCGGTCTCGCCGTCGGCTTCTGGAACAGCACCGACGACCTGCGCGCCAACTGGCGGCGGGCCGCCGAGTGGACCCCCCGCATGGACGCGGACACCCGCGACCGTGAGTACAAGAGCTGGCTCAAGGCCGTCGAGCGGACCATGGGCTGGCTCGAGGACGAGGAGTAAGAAACAGCATGACCACTCAGTCCACCCTGCAGTCCGTGCCTGCCCTGGGGACGCACCCGGCCTCCGGCTCCAACCCGAGCCGGGCCGAGACCAGGGAGCAGCTTTCCAAGGCGTCGTACGACCTTCTCGTGATCGGCGGCGGCATCCTGGGCATCTCCACCGCCTGGCACGCCGCGCAGTCCGGCCTCAGGGTGGCTCTGGTGGACGCCGGCGACTTCGCCGGTGCCACGTCCTCCGCCTCCTCCAAGCTCCTCCACGGCGGTCTGCGCTACCTGCAGACCGGCGCGGTGAAGCTGGTGGCGGAGAACCACTTCGAGCGCCGTGCGGTCTCCCGCCAGGTGGCACCCCACCTGTCGAACCCGCTCACGTTCTACCTCCCCGTGTACAAGGGCGGGCCGCACGGCGCGGCGAAGCTCGGGGCCGGCGTCTTCGCCTACTCCGCGCTCTCGGCGTTCGGCGACGGCGTCGGCCACCTGCTCTCGCCCGCCAAGGCCGCGCAGGACGTGCCGGAGCTGCGCACCGACAACCTCAGGGCCGTGGCCGTGTACGGCGACGACCAGATGAACGACGCCCGCATGGCGCTGATGACGGTCCGCGCGGCGGCCGAGTCCGGCGCGGTCGTCCTCAACCACGCCGAGGTGACGGGCCTGCGCTTCACCAAGGGCCGGGTCACCGGCGCCGAGCTGCGCGACCGCATCTCCGGCGACGAGTTCGGCGTCGACGCCCGCCTCGTGCTGAACGCCACCGGCCCCTGGGTCGACCACCTGCGCCGGATGGAGGACCCGGGCGCCGCGCCGTCCATCCGGCTGTCGAAGGGCGCGCATCTGGTCCTGAAGCGGACCAGCCCCTGGAAGGCCGCGCTGGCCACGCCGATCGACAAGTACCGGATCACCTTCGCCCTCCCCTGGGAGGACATGCTGCTGCTCGGCACGACCGACGAGGAGTTCGAGGGCGACCCGGCGGACGTCGCGGTCACCGAGAAGGACACCGCGCAGATACTCGATGAGGCCGCGTTCTCCATCCGCGACCAGCAGCTCGACCGTGATCTGATCACCTACGCCTTCGCCGGTCTGCGGGTGCTGCCGGGCGGCCCCGGCGACACGGCCAAGGCCAAGCGGGAGACGGTCGTCACCGAGGGCCGCGGCGGGATGCTGTCCGTCGCGGGCGGCAAGTGGACCACGTTCCGCCACATCGGCCGCACGGTGATGCAGAAGCTCCAGGCGCTGCCGGGCCACCCGCTCGGCGAGGACTTCGAGCCGGTCTCCTCGCTGCCGAAGAAGCTGCCGCTGCCCGGTGTGGCCAACCCCCGCGCGGTGGCCCACCGGCTGCTGGTCGACGGGCCGGCACCCGGCCCGCGGATGGCGGCGGACACCGCCAGGCATCTGGCCACCCACTACGGTTCGCTGGCCTTCGACATCGCCCGGCTGGCCAACGAGGACCCGGCGCTGGGCCGGCGCGTCCACCCGGACGCCCCGGAGATCCGGGCGCAGGTCGTCTGGGCCCGGGACCACGAGTGGGCCGAGACCGCGGACGACGTGCTGCGCCGCCGCACCACGCTGACGATCCGGGGCCTGGCCACGGACGAGGTCCGCGCGGACGTCCAGGAGCTGCTCGACAAGAAGTGACGGCCGGTCCCCCGGCTCCCCCGCACGGGAGCCGGCCCGGGGAGAGGGGCGGTTCCGCGCCGGCGGGGCCGCCCCTCTTCCACGCCGCTCGGGGGTGCCCGCCTGAGGGGCCCTCAGACAACGCGCCGCCACCGCCGCCGCCCCACCGCGGCGCCACGGGACCGGAGTTCGCTGCCGTAGTGTTTCCCGGTGTCCCGCGGGGCAGTGATGGGGCACTCCCCCTGTGAGGGGGCTGCGGGCGCCCCCGTGGGCACGCCGTAAGGTTGGGGCGTACGCGAGGGCACGTCGGAAGGAGGCGCTGGGTGATCGAGCTCGAGGGGGTTCCCGAGCTGATCGACCCGGTCATGGTGGCCGCGTTCGAGGGCTGGAACGATGCCGGTGACGCCGCATCCACCGCGGTCGCGCACCTGGACAGGGAGTGGAAGGGCGAGGTGTTCGCGGCGCTGGACGCCGAGGACTACTACGACTTCCAGGTGAACCGCCCCACGGTGTTCATGGACGGCGGGGTCCGCAAGATCACCTGGCCGACGACGCGGCTGTCGGTGGTCCGGGTCGGCGGTGAGAAACCGCGCGACCTGGTGCTGGTCCGCGGCATCGAACCGTCCATGCGGTGGCGCTCGTTCTGCAACGAGATCCTCGGCTTCGCCCACGAACTCGGCGTGGAGCTGGTGGTCGTGCTGGGCGCGCTGCTCGGCGACACCCCGCACACCCGTCCGGTTCCGATCAGCGGGACCACCTCCGACCCGGACCTGGCCCGCCGCATGGGCCTGGAGGAGACCAAGTACGAGGGTCCCACCGGCATCGTCGGCATCCTCCAGGAGGCGTGCACCCACGCGGGCGTGCCCGCGGTGTCGCTGTGGGCGGCGGTCCCGCACTACGTCTCGCAGCCGCCGAACCCGAAGGCCACGCTGGCCCTCCTCAACCGTCTGGAGGACCTGATCGACGTGCGGATCCCGCTGGGCGAACTGCCCGAGGACGCGCGTGCCTGGCAGGTGGGAGTGGACCAACTGGCCGCGGAGGACAGCGAGGTCGCCGAGTACGTCCAGACGCTGGAGGAGGCACGGGACACGGCCGAGCTGCCGGAGGCGTCGGGCGAGGCGATCGCCCGCGAGTTCGAGCGGTATCTGCGGCGTCGTGACGGGGCGTCGGGGCCGTCCGGCGGGCACGCCACCGCGGACGGCTCGGACGGCACGTCGTACCGGCGGGACAGCCCGGGCGGCCGGGCCCGGCCGCCCAAGCCGCCGACGCCGGAGTCCGACGCGGACGGCGGGGATCCGCCGGAGGACTGAGCCACGCGAAGGGCGCCCCCTCCCTCCCGGGAAGGGGCGCCCTCCGTCGTGTGCCGCTCTGCCGCAGCGCTCCTACAGCGCCACGCCGAGCAACGCGTCCACCGCGCGGGAGACGATGCCCGGCGCGCCGGGGTCGGTGCCGCCGCTCTGCTCCTGCAGCACCGTCCAGCGGTCGACGGCCGCCAGCGCGGCCGGGGCGTCCAGATCGTCGGCCAGGGCCTCGCGGATCTCCTCGACCAGTGCCTCGGCGGGCGGGCCGTCGGGACGGGAGACGGCGGCGCGCCAGTGCTCCAGACGCGTCACGGCGTCCTGGAGGACCCCGTCGGTCCACTCCCAGTCGGAGCGGTAGTGGTGGGCGAGCAACGCCAGCCGGATCGCCGCCGGGTCCACGCCGTCGCGCCGCAGCCGGGACACGAACACCAGGTTGCCCTTGGACTTGGACATCTTCTCGCCGTGCAGGGCGACCATGCCGGCGTGGACGTACGCCTGGGCCATGGGGAACTCGCCGGTGAGCACCTGGGCGTGGGAGGCACCCATCTCGTGGTGCGGGAAGACCAGGTCGGAGCCGCCGCCCTGGACGTCGAAGCCCATGCCGAGGTGGTCGAGGGCGATGGCAACGCACTCGATGTGCCAGCCGGGACGGCCCCGGCCGAGCGAACCGCCGTCCCAGCTCGGCTCGCCCTCGCGGGCGGCCATCCACAGCATCGGGTCGACCGGGTTCTTCTTGCCCGGGCGGTCCGGGTCGCCGCCGCGCTCGGCGGACAGCAGGCGCATGGCGGCGGCGTCGAGGTGCGACACCTGGCCGAAGTGCCGGTCCGACTCGACGGAGAAGTAGACGTCGCCGTCGATCTCGTAGGTCGCACCGAGATCGCGCAGACGTTCGACGATCGGCACGATGCCGGGTATCGCCTCCACGGCGCCTATGTAGTGCCGCGGGGGCAGCATGCGCAGGGCCGTCATGTCCTCACGGAACAGCGCGGTCTCGCGCTCGGCGAGCGCGGTCCAGTCGAGGCCGTCCCGGTCGGCCCGCTCCAGCAGCGGGTCGTCGACATCGGTGACGTTCTGGACGTAGTGAACCTGCCGCTTGGTGTCGAGCCACACGCGCTGCACGAGGTCGAACGCGTTGTAGGTCGCCGCGTGTCCGATGTGGGTGGCGTCGTAGGGCGTGATGCCGCAGACGTAGATACGGGCGACGGGACCGGGGTCGAGGCTGATCGTGCCTCCGGTCGCGGTGTCGTGGATCCTCAGGTCGCGGCCCTGACCGGGCAGGGCGGGGACCTCGGAAGCGGGCCAGGCATGCATGCCCTGAGCCTAACCGGACCGGAGTTCCGGATACGAACCGGAGCGGGCCGGATGACCGAGAAGGCCCTCTTGCGCGTCGCCGCGCGGCGTGCGGCGGGTTCCGCCGCGCCGACGTCGCGCGCCGGACGGCCCTTCGCCCTCGTCAGACCGGGGGCCAGGGGATGGCCGGCCAGTCGGTGCCAGGTCGCGGATGGACACCCGTGGTGAGCAGGGAGTCGACACGGGCGCGGGTGGCGTCGATCTCCGCGGGGGTGATCAAGGGGGCCAGGACGGCGGTGAGGGGGCCGGCGGCCGTGAGGGCGCTCCTGAGGCCCTCCAGGACCCCCAGGGCCTCCTGGGTCAACGGCTCCCCCGCCCAGCCCCACAGCAGCGTGCGCAGCTTGTCCTCGGCGTTGAAGGTGACCCCGTGGTCGATGCCGTACAGCAGCCCTTCCGCGGTGGGCAGCAGGTGGCCGCCCTTGCGGTCGGCGTTGTTGATCACGGCGTCGAACACGGCCAGCCGGCGCAGCCGCTCGTCGTCGGCGTGCACGAGCAGCGCGGTGCGGCCCTCACCGACCTCCGCCGGACCGATGGCCTTCCAGCCCGGCCCGGGCTCCTCCCCGTCCACCAGGGCGAGGAGTTCCGCACCCGGTGCCATCTCGACCCACAGCTGGCACATGCCCTCGCCGTACGGGCCGTCCCGCAGCACGGTGGGCGGCACGAGGCCCCACCCGGTCGCCTGGGAGACCTCGTAGGCGGCGACCTCGCGCCCGGCGAGCGTCCCGTCGGGGAAGTCCCACAGGGGCCGCTCCCCGGCGACCGGCTTGTAGACGCAGGCGGCCTCGTGCCCCTCGTGGGTGACGGTGCAGTACAGCGCCGCGTTCGAGGCCTCGCGGATGCGTCCGCGCACGGTCAGCTCGCCCCGCGCGAGCAGCGCCGCGGCGGCCGGGCCTGCGGCCGTCACGCTCACGCTCCGCGGCGGTATCCGTTCTGGCGCGGACATACGTGTCCCTCCGGGTCGAGCGGGAGGCTGCACAGCGGACACGGCGGCCGCCCCGCGTTGACGACGTCCAGGGCGCGCTTGGCGAAGGCTCGCGCCTGCGCGCCGGTGAGCCGGACGCGGAGCATCGGGGGTCCGTTCTCCTCGTCCTGGAGCAGCCGCTCCTCGGCCTCGGCGAGGTCCTCCTCGGAGTCGGCGTCCAGCTCGACGAGCGCCTGCGCCTCGACGATCATGCGCTGGTCCTCGCCGTCCCAGGCGAGCGCCATGGTGCCGACGCGGAACTCCTCCTCGACCGGGGTGTCCAGCGGAGCGGTGTCGGCGACCTCGGTCGGCGTCATGGCGGGCACCGCCGCGCTGCCGCCGCTACGGCGTACGACCTCGTCGAGCAGTTCGTCCATGCGCTCGGCGAGCGCGGCGACCTGGGTCTTCTCCAGGGCCACGCTGGTCACCCGGGAGCCGGCGGAGGCCTGGAGGAAGAACGTACGGCGCCCTGGCAGTCCGACCGTGCCGGCCACGAAACGTTCCGGCTGGTCGTAGAGGAACACCTGACGGGACACGTCCTGTCTCCATTGAGAGTCGTGGGAACGGGCGGCTGTTCGAACGGGAGCGCATGCTGCGGTCGCTTCACCCTACTGCGGCCGACGATCACGGTGCGCCCGCGTCGCCCCCGACCGTCGCGTCGTCGGCGGGCGTCTCCTCGCGCGGCGCCAGGGAGGCGAGGTCGCCGGTGTCGCCGAGACGGACGAGAAACGGACGCAACCGTGTGTAGCGGATCGCGGTGATGGAACACGGTTCCACGGTGATCCGCTGAAAGAGGTCGAGATGGAGTCCCAGCGCGTCGGCGACCAGAGACTTGATGATGTCGCCGTGCGAACACATGAGGTACACGGCGTCGGCACCGTGATCACGCTCCACGCGCGTGTTCCACTCGCGCACCGCCTCGGCGGCGCGCGTCTGCATCGCGCGCATGGACTCCCCGCCGGGGAACGCCGCCGCCGACGGGTGCGCCTGCACCACCTCCATCAACGGCTCGTCCTTGAGCTCGGCGAGTTTACGGCCCGACCAGTCGCCGTAGTGGCACTCGCCGATCCGCTCGTCGGTGTGCGGGGTCAGGCCCGGGCGGGCGTCCAGCAGCGGGCCGATCGTCTCCCGGCAGCGCTGGAGCGGGCTGGTGACGATCTCGGCCAGCGGCAGTCCGGCGAGCCGGTCCGGCAGTGCGGCGGCCTGCGCGGCCCCGCGGTCGTCGAGGGCGACGCCGGGCGTCCAGCCGGCGAGCAGTCCCTCGGTGTTGGCGGTGGAACGTCCGTGCCGGACCAGGAGCAATGTGGGCATGCGGACCAGGGTAGGCGCACCCGTGTGTGCGGTGTCCGTGCTGTGGAGGGAGAAGACGCTTCGTGATCGTCGACTGTGCCATCTACCGGGAGGGAAAACGGTCGGAGGGGCCCCAGGACTTCTCCGACGCGCTGGACGAGGCGCGGTCGGCGCGGGGTTTCGTCTGGATCGGGCTGCACGAGCCGTCGGCCGACGAGTTCGACCTGGTCGCGCAGGAGTTCGCGCTGCACCCGCTGGCGGTGGAGGACGCGCTCAAGGCCCATCAGCGGCCCAAACTCGAGGTGTACGACGACTCGCTCTTCGTGGTGCTCAAACCGGTGGTGTACGAGCCGCGGAGCGACACCGTCTCCTCCGGCGAGATCATGATCTTCCTCGGTGACTCGTTCGCGGTGACGGTGCGGCACGGGGAGGGCGCCCCGCTGAAGGCGGTGCGCGACCGGCTCGAGCGGGAGCCCGACCTGCTGGGCGAGGGGGCGACCTCCGTGCTGTACGCGGTCGCCGACGCCGTCGTCGACCACTACCTGGAGGTGGCGACCGAGCTGCAGACCGATCTGGAGGAGCTGGAGGCCGAGGTCTTCACCCCGGACGGGGGGTCGCGCAACACCGCCTCCCGGATCTACGACTTCAAACGGCAGATCCTGGAGTTCCGCCGCGCGACCGGGCCGCTGGCGCTGCCGATGACACGGCTGGCGGGGGCGGGCACGTTCGGGGCGCCCGTGCCGTTCGTGAAGGACGGGGCGCGGCCCTACTTCCGTGACGTGCACGATCACCTCACCCGCGTGAACGAGTCCGTGGAGGGGCTGGACCGGCTGGTCTCGGACATCCTCTCGGCGCACCTGGCGCAGATGAGCGTGCGGCAGAACGACGACATGCGGAAGATCTCCGCGTGGGCGGCGATGGCCGCGGTCCCCACGATGCTCGCGGGGATCTACGGGATGAACTTCGAGCACATGCCTGAGTTGCGGTGGGAGTGGTCGTACCCGGTGGTGATCGTGGTGATGGCGGTGCTGGAGGTGCTGCTGTACCGGCTGTTCAAGCGGCGGGGGTGGATGTAGGCCGGCGGTTTTGGGGTGGGCAGGTGGTCAGTGAGGGTGGTCGGTCGGGGTGCGGGCGTGCCCGGTCAGGCCAGTTCGGGTTCCGGGGTGGCCGGGCCGGCCAGGGCGTTGCGGCGCTCGGGCATGCTGAGGGAGACCATGCGGCGCCAGCCTGCCAGGCGTTCGTACGCGTACACCGCGTGGATACCCGCGGCGAGCACCGCCGCCCTGGACCTGGGCCAGCCCAGGATGCGGCCCATGTGGGTCATCACCGCGAGGCTCACGTCCCGGTGGACCCGGATCTCCGCCAGCGCGCACTCGCGCAGGGTGCGCTGGATGGCGCGGCCGTGTCCGGCGTACGCGAAGCGCAGCAGTTCCTCGTGGCAGTAGGCGAGGTGGTTGTCCTCGTCGTCCGAGATCATCCTGATCGCGCGCCCCAGGTCCGGGTGGTCGGCGAAGTGCTTGCGGAGCAGTTCCATCTGCTCGGAGGCGCGCTGTTCGGTGACCCTGCTGTGGGCGAGGTAGGTGACGACGTCCTGCACCGTGAGGGGCTCGTCGCGTCTGAGCCGGTCGTGCGCCAGGCCGATGCCGTGCCGCTCCAGCAGCATCGTGTAGTCGGTCTCCGGAGGGACCGGGACGGGCCGCAGGCCGCGCTTCCTCAGCAAGGCGTTGAAGATGCGGCCGTGCTTGTCCTCGTCGGCGCCGTGCCGGATGATCTTGGGGGCGAGTTCGCGCTGGGTTTCGGGGACCAGCGCGGCGATGCGGGCGTTCTCCCACCCACCCTGGGACTCGCCGCTCGCGGCGATGGAGCAGAAGAGGGCGAACGACTCGTCGTTGTCGATGATCTCCTGGAAAAGGCTCTTGGCCGACAGCATGGTGGACCACCTCTCCGCGGGCTTCGCGGTGCCGCACTGCTGCGGTTCCGCAAAGAACGAGTCAAGTCCGAGAGACCGGGTGCGGCAACAGGGGGTGCCGGACAACTCCGCCAAAAGGAGTACGTGGGCGGACGCGCGCGGGCGGCCCTGGTGGGCCGCCCGGCGGTGCGCGGCCGTCAGGCGAGGCCGGCGCGCTCCAGGGCCTCGGTGCCGGCGCGGAGCGAGGCGAGGCGCTCGTCGAGGGTGAAGCCGGCCGGGGCGAGGGTCAGGGTGGTGACTCCGGCGGCCGCGTAGGCCTTCATGCGGTCGGCGATGCGGTCGACGGAACCGAGGAGGGTCGTCTTGTCGATCAGGTCGTGCGGGACGGCGGCGGCCGCGGCCTGCTTGTCGCCGGACAGGTACTTGTCCTGGATGTCGGCGGCCTCGCGCTCGTAGCCCATGCGCTGGGCGAGCTGGTTGTAGAAGTTCTGCTTGCGGCTGCCCATGCCGCCGACGTACAGCGCGGTGTAGGGGCGGAAGGTGTCCGCGAGGGTGGTGACGTCCTTGTCGTCGCCGACGGCGAGGGGAAGCGTGGGGCAGACGTCGAAGCCGTCGAGGGTCTTGCCGGCCTTCTCGCGGCCGGCGCGGAGGTGCTTGACGGCGGTGTCCTCGAGGTGGTCGGCGGAGGGGAAGATCAGCAGGGCGCCGTCGGCGATCTCGCCGGTCTGCTCGAGGTTCTTCGGGCCGATCGCGGCGATGTAGAGGGGGATGTGCTCGCGCTGCGGGTGCACGGTGAGCTTGAGGGGCTTGCCGGGGCCGTCGGGGAGGGGGAGGGTCCAGTGCTCGCCCTCGTAGGAGAGGCGCTCGCGCGTCATGGCCTTGCGGACGATCTCGACGTACTCGCGGGTGCGGGCGAGGGGCTTGTCGAACTTGACGCCGTACCAGCCCTCGGAGACCTGGGGGCCGGAGACGCCGAGGCCGAGGCGGAAGCGGCCGCCGGAGAGTGAGTCGAGGGTGGCCGCGGTCATCGCGGTCATCGCGGGCTGGCGGGCGGGGATCTGGAAGATGGCGGAGCCGACATCGATGCGCCGGGTCTGGGCGGCGACCCAGGTGAGCACGGTGGCGGCGTCGGAGCCGTAGGCCTCCGCGGCCCAGCAGACCGCGTATCCGAGGCGGTCGGCTTCCTGGGCCACGGCGAGGTTGTCCGCGTCCATTCCGGCACCCCAGTAGCCGAGGTTGATCCCTAGCTGCATGGCCGTCTCCCCTTACCGATGAGTAACGTCGCTTGTGCGGCGACCCTATACCTCCGGTGGATGGGGGGATGCCCGCGGCGCACCTGTCCCTCCGGTGGGGGTGCGCGTGGCACTTGCGGGTGGTGGGTGGGTCGGGGTCGGGTCGGGGGTGTCCGTCCTCGGACTGGCGCGACCGGGTCGGCCGGTGGAGGTGCGGGGCGTTTGTTCGCACCGGCCGCTGCGGGCGCACACCCCCGCCCCGCCCCCTCCGCGCCGTAGGCGGCACACCGCGGGCTGCCACGTCGTTCCCGTCGGCGTCCCGCCGCTCCCGCGGGCCGCCTCCCGGAAGCTCCGGGCGCGTGCGGCGCGTACCCCGTCAGGAAGGGCACCCCGCCCTGCGCAGCCCCCGGCGGGCCCCGCGGAAGTCGGTTGTCCACAGGCCCCCACACCTCCGCCTCCGGCCAGTAATCTCGGCGTTCATGGAGCAGAGGCATCTCGGCCGTACCGGCCTGCGTGTGTCCCGGATCGGGCTCGGGACGCTGACCTGGGGTCGGGACACCGACGAGCACGACGCGGCGGACCTCCTGAAGACGTTCTGGGAAGCCGGCGGGACCCTCGTCGACACCGCCGACGTGTACGGCGACGGAGAGGCCGAGTATCTGCTCGGACGGCTGATGGACGGGCTCGTGCCCCGAGAGGATCTGGTCATCTCGACGAAGGCCGGCAGCGTGCCCGACCCGGACCGCAGGTTCGACGGCTCGCGGGGTCATCTGCTCACGGCGCTTGACGCCTCGCTGGCCCGGCTCGGCACCGATCACGTCGACGTGTGGCACGTGCACGCCTACGACCCCGCCACCCCGTTGGAGGAGACGCTCCAGGCGCTCGACATCGCCGTCGGCAGCGGGCGGGTGCGCTATGCCGGTGTCTCCAACTTCTGCGGCTGGCAGCTGGCCAAGGCGGCGACCTGGCAGCTCGCGGTGCCGGGGACGCGGACCCGGCTGGCGAGTACGCAGATGGAGTACTCGCTGCTGCAGCGCGGCGTGGAGCGCGAGGTGCTGCCCGCGGCACTGGATCTGGGGATCGGGCTCCTGCCGTCCTCGCCGCTCGGCCGGGGTGTGCTGAGCGGCAAGTACCGCAATGACTCCACCCCGCCGGGCTCCCGGGGCGCCTCGGAGCACCTCGCCCCGTTCGTCGCGCCGTACCTCGACGACACGGCGAGCCGGATCGTGGACGCCGTGACGACGGCGGCGGACGGGCTCGCCGTGACCGCCCTGCAGGTGGCGCTCGCGTGGGTGCGGGACCGGCCCGGTGTCGCCGCCCCCATCGTCGGCGCGCGCAACGCGCAGCAGCTCACGGCGGCGTTGTCAGTGGAGGCCCTTAGTCTTCCTGACGAGATCTGCCGGGCGCTGGACGATGTGTCGGCGCCCGTGCACCGCTATCCCGATCACGACTGGAGCACGCTGTGAGCACCGAGACGCCGGAGGACGCCGAGCCGGAGCGCGCGGACGGCACGCCCGCCGAGGGCGCGCAGGTGTCCGAGGCGGAGGCCGAACTGGCCGCGCAGCGCCTGGAGCGGGAGCGTATCGAGAGGCGGAGGGCGGAGCGGCAGGGGCCGATCGAGGCCGGTGCCAAGCTGAGCGGCACGGCCGCCGATCTGCTGGCCGCCGTGCGGGCCGTGGAGAGCGGCGAGAAGCCGGCCGCCGCCGTGTTCGAGGAGGCCCGGCCCGCGCCGCGGCGGGCCGCTCCCGAGCCCGTGCGGCGGGCCCCGGCCGTGCCTCCGGGCGTTCCTGCCGCCGGCGCCGTCGAGGATGTGCGGGGGGTGCTGGTCCGGGGGGGCGCTCCGGAAGGGCTCGCCGTGCAGGCCGCCGGCGTGCTGGGCGAGGGGGCGGCGGAGGTGCTGCGCGCCGATCCCTGGCAGTTGCTGCGGATCGCCGGGGTGTGGCCCGAGCAGGCCGACGGGTTCGCCCGGGCGCTGCTCGGTGCCGAGGCCGGGCCGGGCGACGAGCGGCGGGGGCGCGCGATCACCGTGTGGCTGCTCGAGCAGGCGGCGCAGGCCGGACACACCGTTCTCGGGACGGCCGGGCTGACCGACGCGCTGGGGCGGCAGGGGGTGCCGGATCCCGACGAGGCCGTGCAGAACGCCATCGCGGAGGGTGACGTACTCGTCTTCCAGGACGCCCTCGAGGAGGACGAGGACCAGCCCGTCCGGGTGCAGGTGGGGCTGGAGCGCTTCGCGATGGCCGAGGAGAGCCTCGCCGACGGACTGGCCCGGCTGATCGACTCCGTGCCCAAGCAGGACGGTACGGGTGAGGAGTGGGAGCGCGCGGCCGCCACGGCGGGGGGTTCCGCCGGTGAGCTGATCCGCGCGGTCGCCGGGCACGGACTGGTGCTGCACACCGGCGGGGAGGCCTCGCTGGCCGACCCCGCGGCGCTGCTGAACGCCGCGCACGGCCTGGGGCTGCGTGTCTGGGCCGCCACGCACAGTCCGCTCCGGCGTGCCGGGTTCGCGGCGCTGGTCGAGGGTCCGGGTGTCGCCACCGTCACCGGTCTGCTGTCCGGTGCCGAGGGGCCGGGACGTGACGCCGACGGTGCGCTGGACGTCGACCTGCTGGTCGTGCTGGACGCTCCGCAGCTGGACGTCGAGACCGCCGCGCTGGTGACGGAGTCGCTGGCGGACGGGGCGCGGCTGGTGCTGGCCGGTGATCCCGGGGTGCTGTGGTCGGTGGGGCCCGGGCGGGTGTTCGCGGACCTGCTGGCCGCCCGGATCTGTCCGCAGATCGCCTCCCGGCGGCCGGACCCCGGGCCGCTCGGTGAGCTGGTCTCCGGGATCGGCGTCGGCGAGCTGAACCAGGTGGCGGCGCCCGGCAAGGAGGTCGTGATCGTGCCGGTGCGGGACGCGGGAGAGGCCGTGCACCGGACCGTGCAGCTGGTGGCGGACTCGGTACCGCGCGCGATCGGGGTGCCGGTGGAGGAGACCCAGGTGATCACCCCCGGGCACGGCGGTGCCGCCGGTACGCGCGTGCTGAACGCGGCGCTCAAGGAACGGCTCAATCCGGGACCGGGGCGCTTCGGCGGGTTCGACCCGGGTGACCGGGTCGCCTACTCCCCCGCTCCGGGACGCACGCTGCCGGGTCGTGTCGTGGGGGCCGACGGCGACGGGCTGCACCTGGCGTGCGGGGGCGGGGAGATCGTCGTACCGCCGGAGCGGGTGGAGCGCTCCGTGCGGCACGGATGGGCGCTGACCGCGCACCAGGCGGTGGGCTGCCGGTGGCCCGCGGTCGTCGTCGTGCTGCCCGGTGACGCCGCCCAGGCACTGAGCCGGCCCTGGGTGTACACGGCCTTCGGCCGGGCCGGCCGGCACCTGTCCGTGGTGCACGGGGTGGAGCAGGCGCTGCCGCGCGCCGTGGCCGAGGTGGCCGCCGAGCCGCGCACGACCCGGCTGCCGGCACTGCTGGCGCCGCAGGTCCCGGCCGGCGCGGACGGCTGACGAACGGCGGCACCGGTGGCGCCGCCGTCGTCGGGTGCGGTCAGCGGTCCGCGTCGAGTGGTTCCAGGTCCTCGTCCTCGTCGAGGCCGGGGAGAGGGTCGTCCTCCAGGTCGTCGTCGGAGTCGTCGTCGAAGACGGCGCTGACGTCGAAGCGGCAGACCACGTGCTGCGGGTCCACCTGCTCGAACGGGGCCTCCAGCCACTCGCCGGGGTCCGCGGGTTCGTCCGATGCCGTCACCCACAGGGTGGAGTCGCCCTCCTCCAGGCCGAACTCCTTGTGCCGGGAGGCGATCTCGTCGGGCTCGAACTCGCCGAACAGCAGGCCGAGCGCGCCGTGGACGGTCCCGGACGCACCCGGGCCCTCGCCGTCCGCCGCCTCGATGCGCTGGGCGTGCCCCAGCAGCCGCTGCGGTTCCGCGACGGCGTAGTCGCGGCGGATCAGCACGCTGACCGCGCTGGGTTCCTCGGGGCCGGTGTACGGCGGTGTGTCCTCGGCCGTGGGGATCTCGAAGGGTGTGACCTCGTCGTAGCGGTCGTAGAGCAGTTCGTCGTACGTCTCCGCGGCCGCGGCCAGCTGGTTGAACGCCTCGTAGACGGCCGGGTCGTCCTCCCCCGACCGGCGTTCGACCGCGGCCAGGTGGCGGTCGAGCGCGGTCTTCACCGCCTCGGCGGCGGCGCGTACCTCGGCAGCGGTGGGCTGCGCAGCATCAGACATAGTGCAGACGCTATCCGTACCGGGGCCCGGCCCGCACAATAGATGCGATGCCGGAATACGAATTTGCCGACGTGTACGTGCCGCGCGGGGTGTCCCGCAAGGAGACGGCACGTCTGCTGACGGACCACGCAGAGTACGGTCACTGGGAGCTGTACCGCCTGACGCTGATGCGTGACGGCAGCCGCAGGGTGCGGCTGCGGCGGCGGATCATCCGCCAGGTGCGCGCCACCTGGTGAGTCCGGGCACCCGACCGGAATCACACGACGGAGTGGGCCCCGCGGTCGCGGGGCCCACTCCGTGTGTCCGGAGTCACGCGGCGCCGCGGGCCTTGCGGTAGAGGACCGCGCCGGCGAGCAGGGCGCCCGCGCCGACCGGCAGGACGAGTCCCATCGGCACTTCGCTGCCGGTCTGTGCCAGCTGCGCGTCGGCCCGGGGCGGGGTGACGGGGTGCGTGTCCGGCTGGTTGCCGCGCGGGGTGTCGCCCGGAGTGGCCGGGGTGCTCGGCTCGTCGCCCGGGGTGTCCGGCCGCTCGGGGGTGCCGGGCTGTCCCGGCTCCTCGTGGCCGGGGCCGCCGTTCGCGCAGTCGTTGCCCTCGGTGGCGTTGCCGGCGCCGACGACGTCGACGCTGTTTCCGCAGACGTTCACCGGGACGTGGACCGGGACCTGGATCTGGTTGCCGGAGCCCACGCCCGGCGAGTCGCTCGTGCGGCCGTCGGCGTGCGAGCCGCCGGAGCCGCCGTGCCCCTCCTCGGACGACGCGCCGCCCTCGTTGGCGCAGGCGTTGCCCACGGACGGGTTGAGGAGACCGACGACGTCGACCGTGTTGCCACAGACGTTGACCGGCACGTGCACGGGCGCCTGGACCGTGTTGCCGGAGAGCACGCCGGGCGAGCCGGTCGCGGCGCCCGCCGCGCCGGAGTCGGCGTGGGCGGCCCCGCCCACGGCGGCGAACACACCGGTGGCGGCCGCCATGGTCATCAGGCCCTTGCGGGTGACCTGTCGCATTGCTGAATTCCCTGCCTTCGACCTGGTTCCGGGAAAGGCGTTCCGCCGGATTCCCGGTGCTTCGACGTTTCCGGAAGACCGGTCGGCCCCGGAGCGCATGGCGCGCGCTCCGGGGCCGACGGGCTCGAGCCCTCAGCGGGCATGCCCTAGAGGGCGAGACACGACGTCACGCGTTGATGCAGGTGTTGCCGAAGGTGGGGTTCAGCAGACCGATCACGGAGACCGTGTTGCCGCAGACGTTCACGGGGACGTGGATCGGAGCCTGGATGACGTTGCCGGAGACGACACCCGGGGAGTGCACAGCGGCACCCTGGGCACCCGAGTCGGCAGCGGCCATGCCCGCACCCGCGAGAACCAGACCACCGGTGGCGGCCGCGACAGCGACGACCTTCTTGAGCATTGTTCCTCCTTGTTGGCAAAGCGATCCAAAGTCGCGGATCACATCACGGGTAACGAGGAGGAAGTAATGAGGCTACGAGCTTATGGTCGCATTCACCCTTCCCGGTCAACTCCGCACGCCTGCACGATTATCGGGTTCATCGGTCAATCGCCTCAGGACGCGTCCAGGAAGCGGTCGAGCACCCGCACGCCGAACTTCAGACCGTCCACCGGAACCCGCTCGTCGACCCCGTGGAACATGCCCGCGAAGTCCAGCTCCGGGGGGAGCTTCAGCGGCGCGAACCCGAAGCAGCGGATGCCGAGGTCGTCGAAGGACTTGGCGTCGGTGCCGCCGGAGAGCATGTACGGCACCGCCCGCGCGATCGGGTCCTCCGCGCTGAGCGCGGTCTGCATGGCGTCGACGAGCCGGCCGTCGAAGTCGGTCTCCAGCGCCTTGTCGGAGTGGACGTCCTCGCGCCGCACGCGCGGCCCGAGGATCCGGTCGAGGTCGGCGAGGAACTCCTCCTCGTAGCCGGGCAGGAAGCGGCCGTCGACGTGCGCGGTGGCCTGGCCGGGGATGACGTTGACCTTGTAGCCGGCGCCGAGCTGGGTGGGCGCCGCCGAGTTGCGCAGGGTGGTGCCGATCATGCGGGCGATGCCGCCGAGCTTGGCGAGGGTCTCGTCCATGTTCTCCGGGTCGAGCTCGGTGCCGAGCGCGTCGGAGAGCTCGTCCAGGAAGGCGCGGACGGTCTTGGTGACCCTGACCGGCCACGTGTGGCGGCCGAGGCGGGCGACGGCCTCGCAGAGTTCGGTGATGGCGTTGTCGTCGTTGGTCATGGAGCCGTGGCCGGCGGTGCCGTCGACGGTGAGCCGCATCCAGTGCATGCCCTTCTCGGCGGTCTCGACGAGGTAGAGGCGCAGCTTCTCGTTGACGGTGAAGGAGAACCCGCCGACCTCGCCGATCGCCTCGGTGACCCCCTCGAACAGCTCGGGGTGCTCGCGCACCAGGTGCTTGGCGCCGTACGTGCCGCCCGCCTCCTCGTCCGCGAGGAAGGCGAGGACGACGTCGCGCGGGGGCTTGCGCCCGCTGCGCAGCCGGTCGCGGACGACCGCGAGGGTCATCGCGTCCATGTCCTTCATGTCGACCGCCCCGCGCCCCCACACGCATCCGTCGGCGATCTCGCCGGAGAAGGGGTGGTGCGTCCAGTCGTCCGCGTTGGCCGGGACCACGTCGGTGTGGCCGTGGATGAGCAGCGCGGGCCGGGACGGGTCCTCGCCCTCGATCCGGGCGACCGTGGAGGCGCGCCCCGGGTGCGACTCGAAGATCTTCGGCTCGAGTCCGACCTCGGCGAGCTTCTCGGCGACGTACTCGGCCGCCTTGCGCTCGCCGGGCCCCGAGTGGTCGCCGTAGTTGCTGGTGTCGATCCGGATCAGCTCGCGGCAGAGGTCCACGACCTCGTCCTCACCGGTGACGCCCTTGGCCGTGTCCGTCTCGCTCACGTGCTTCCTCCCGCTGCTGGTGGTCCCGCTGGTGGGTCGTCCTCATCCTCTCTTCCCCGGGGGCCCGCCCCAAGACCCGGTCCGGCCCGTCACGCGCCGTTCACACGACGACGCGGGCGGGCGGGGTGATCGGCCACCCCGGAACACCTGGTAATGTTTACGTCGTCGCCGCGGGGGGAAACCCGCGCGACAGACACCTTGTCCGGGTGGCGGAATGGCAGACGCGCTAGCTTGAGGTGCTAGTGCCCTTTATCGGGCGTGGGGGTTCAAGTCCCCCCTCGGACACATGAAGCGTGAGGGCCGCGACCGCGAGGTCGCGGCCCTCACGGCGTTGTCGCGGAGGTGACCATGACCGCTCGTTCCTGCCCCTGCGGGCTGCCGGAGGCGTACGAGGCCTGCTGCGGGCGCTTCCACGCGGGAGCCGCCGCCGCGCCGACCGCGGAGCGGCTGATGCGGTCGCGGTACTGCGCGTTCGTGCGGCAGGACGGCGCGTACCTGCTGCGGACCTGGCATCCGAGGACGCGGCCGGCACGGATCGACTTCGACCCGGGCATGCGGTGGACCGGGCTGGAGATCCTGGGCGGCGAGGCCGGGTCGGCCTTCCACTCCACCGGAACGGTGACCTTCCGGGCGTCCTACCGCGGCGGCTCGCTCCACGAGCGCAGCCGGTTCGAGCGGGTCGACGGGGCATGGGTGTACGTCGACGGGGAGTTCCTGAGCTGAGGCCGTCAGCCCCCTAGGGCGCGAGGACGTCCAGTTCCTGGAGGGCGCCCTCGGTGATCTCGCGGGTGAGCCGTTCCGCGCGGGCGGCGTCGCGTTCGCGGACCGCCTCGGCGAGCTGGACGTGCAGGGTGACGGCCGCCGGGTCGGGGTCCTCGAACATCACGTCGTGGTGGGTGCGGCCGGCCAGCACCTCGGCGACGACGTCACCGAGGCGGGCGAACATCTCGTTGCCCGAGGCGGTCAGGATGACGCGGTGGAACGCGACGTCGTGGAAGAGGTATCCCTCCAGCCGGTGACCGCGCGAGTGGGCGACCATGCCGAGGGCGCACTCGGTGAGTTCGGCGCACTGCTCGGCCGTGGCGTTGCGGGCGGCCAGGCCCGCCGCGACCGGTTCGATCGCCGAGCGCAGCACCGTGAGCGAGCGCAGTTGGCGGGGCCGGTCCGCGCCGGCCAGGCGCCAGCGGATGACCTGGGGGTCGTACACGTTCCACTCGCGGGCCGGCAGGACCGTCACGCCGACGCGGCGCCGGGACTCCACCAGGTGCATGGACTCCAGGACGCGGACCACCTCGCGCATCACGGAGCGTGACACGTCGAAGCGCTGTGCGAGCTCGTCGGTGCGCAGGACGCTGCCGGGCGGGTACGCGCCTGCGGTGATCTCGGGGCCGAGGGTGTCCAGAACGCGGCCGTGCAGCCCCCGGCCCGTGGTGCTCATGCACTCAGAGTACGGGGCGGATCACCCGAACAAAAAGTCAGACTTATATGTCACAGACTCTTGAAGTTGTCCTATTAATCAGCTTCAGTTGCCGTCGACATCACGCGTCGACGAAGACAGCAGACAGTGAGGCAGCGATGAACACCCCCCATGTCGTCGTGATCATGGGCGTCGCGGGCACCGGCAAGACCACCATCGGTCCCCTGCTCGCGGCCCGGCTCGACGTCCCGTACGCCGAGGGCGACGACTTCCACCCGCCGGCCAACATCGGGAAGATGACGGCCGGCACCCCGCTGACCGACGACGACCGCCGCCCCTGGCTGGACGCCATCGGCGCGTGGGCGCAGGGGCGGGCGGGGCACGGCGGGGTGGTCAGCTGCTCGGCGCTGAAGCGGGCCTACCGCGACCGGCTGCGGGCCGCCGCGCCCGGCGTGGTCTTCGTGCACCTCACCGGTGACCGCGCGCTCGTCGAGGACCGGATGTCGCACCGGCAGGGGCACTTCATGCCCACGGCACTGCTCGACTCCCAGTTCGCCACGCTCCAGCCGCTGGAGCCGGACGAGTCCGGGGTCGCCGTGGACGTGGCGGGCAGCCCCGAGGAGATCACCGAACGGGCGGTCACCGCCCTGGAGACGCTCCCGGGACCCACCCCGTAGGTCCCTGACCGAACCCTCCCCCCGGGGCGCCCCCACCGCCCCGGTCGCTCCCCGTCCCCGTACACACAAGGGAACCACCGTGACCAGACTCGGCGTTGAGATGCTGGCAGCGGACGCACCCGAGCCGATCACCTCGGCCGGCCACGCTCAGCTGGGCATCGCCGTCCTGGCGGGCATCGCCGTCATCGTCCTGCTCATCACCAAGTTCAAGCTGCACGCCTTCCTGTCGCTGACCATCGGGTCCCTGGCGCTCGGCGCGTTCGCCGGGGCGCCGCTGGACAAGGTGATCGCCAGCTTCAGTGCCGGACTCGGCTCCACCGTCGCCGGTGTGGGTGTCCTGATCGCCCTCGGCGCGATCCTCGGCAAGATGCTCGCCGACTCCGGCGGCGCGGATCAGATCGTCGACACCATCCTCGAGCGGGCGGGCGGCCGTTCCATGCCGTGGGCGATGGTGCTGATCGCCTCGGTGATCGGTCTGCCGCTGTTCTTCGAGGTCGGCGTGGTGCTGCTGATCCCCGTGGTGCTGATGGTCGCCAAGCGCGGCAACTACTCCCTGATGCGCATCGGCATCCCCGCGCTCGCCGGCCTGTCCGTGATGCACGGTCTGGTCCCGCCGCACCCCGGCCCGCTGATCGCGATCGACGCCGTCGGTGCCGATCTCGGCGTCACGCTGGCCCTGGGCGTGCTCGTCGCGATACCGACGGTGGTCATCGCCGGCCCGCTGTTCTCCAAGTACGCCGCCCGCTGGGTGGACGTCCCGGCCCCGGAGCGGATGATCCCGCAGCGGCCGTCCGAGGACCTCGCGAAGCGCCCCGGTTTCGGCGCGACGCTGGCCACGATCCTGCTGCCGGTCGTGCTGATGCTCGCCAAGGCGCTCGTCGACATCGTCGTCGACGATCCCGAGAACGGCGTGCAGCGCGTCTTCGATGTGATCGGCTCGCCGCTGATCGCCCTGCTCGCGTCCGTGCTGGTCGGCATCTTCACCCTCGGTCGGCCCGCCGGGTTCAGCCGTGAGCGCATCTCGTCCCTGGTCGAGAAGGGGCTCGCGCCCATCGCGGGCATCCTGTTGATCGTCGGGGCGGGTGGTGGTTTCAAGCAGACGCTCATCGACACGGGCGTGGGCCGGATGATCCTGGACATCTCCGAGGACTGGTCGATCCCGGCACTCCTGCTGGCCTGGCTCATCGCGGTGGCGATCCGGCTGGCGACCGGGTCGGCGACGGTGGCCACCGTCTCGGCGGCCGGTCTGGTGGCGCCGCTCGCGGCCGACATGTCCACCACCCACGCCGCCCTGCTGGTGCTGGCGATCGGTGCCGGTTCGCTGTTCTTCAGCCACGTCAACGACGCCGGTTTCTGGCTGGTGAAGGAGTACTTCGGACTGGACGTCGGTCAGACGATCAAGACCTGGTCGGTCATGGAGACGATCATCTCCGTGGTCGCCGGTGCGTTCGTCCTGCTGCTGTCACTGATCATCTAGCCGGCCCGTACGGCGCACGGCATCCGAGGCCCGCCCGCTCCCCGCCGGGGAGCGGGCGGGCCCGTCGTGTCAGGGGCGCCACAACGGGTGCTCCCGCCGCGCCCACTCCCGGCGGACCGAGCCCGTGCGCATCCCGCGGCGGGCCTCGGGGTCCGCCAGGGCCATGCCGATGTGCCCGGCGAGGACGATGCCGACGGTCAGCGCCAGCCAGTCGTGCACGAACGTCGCGCCGGTGCGCCGGGCCAGCGGGGTGAGACCGGCGAACCACATCAGCAGGCCCGTGCCCAGCATCACCAGCGTGGCGCCCGCGATCCAGGCCGCGTAGATGGGTGCTACGAGGCGCGCTCGGCCTCCCTCTCGAGCTGGAACGCCTCGTTGCCGAGCCCGATGCGGGCGTGCGTCCGGGGGGCGCGGGAGCGCAGGACCGCTCCCTGGACCAGGCCGACGACGAGGGCCAGTCCGATGACGCCCGGCAGGATCCAGCTCAGGGAGGAGTCGGGGCCGGCCCCGACCAGCACGTCGAAGTCCTTGACCGTGTAGCCCGCGATCACCACCAGGGCGATGCCCGCCAGTGCCGAGGTGACCAGCCGCCAGGCCTGCGCTCCCGCGGCGCCGCGCCGGACGAAGAAGACGACGACGGACAGGGACGCGATGGCCATCAGCACGATCACGCCGAGCGCGCCGATGTTGCCGCCCCAGGTGAACAGGTGCAGGACGGGCGCGGTCGGGTCGCCGGTCGGCTTGTCGTCGGTGAGCGCGAAGGCGACGACCAGCACCGCGGCGATGCCGGTCTGCAGCAGGGAGCCGGTGCCGGGGGCACCGCTGGTGCCGGTGGTGCGGCCGAAGGCGGCGGGCAGCAGGCCCTCGCGGCCCATGGCGAAGGCGTACCGGGCGACGACGTTGTGGAAGCTGAGCATCGCCGCGAACATGCCGGTCACGAACAGGACGTGCAGGACGTCGGTGAAGGTGGAGCCCAGCCGCTCCTCCGTAAGGAAGAACAGCAGGCCGGCGCTCTGTTCCTGGGAGGTGGCGACGATTTCGGAGGGGCCGGTGGCGACGGTGAGCGCCCAGCTGCTGAGGGCGAAGAAGACGGCGACGCCGGTGACCGCGAGGAACATCACGCGCGGCACGAGCACATGCGGCTTGCTGGTCTCCTCCGCGTACACGGGGGCCTGCTCGAAGCCGAGGAAGGCCGCGATGCAGAAGCACAGGGCTGTGCCGACGCCGGCGCCGGTGAGCGTGTCCGGGTTGAATGCGTGCAGCGACAGGCCCTCCGGGCCGGGGTCGGCGACGGCGGCGATGTCGAAGACGACGACCAGCAGGACCTCGACGACCAGCAGGACGCCGAGGACGCGCGCGTTGACGTCGATCTTCAGCCAGCCCAGCGCGCCGACCGCGAGCACGGCCAGGAGCGAGGGGATCCACCAGGCGACCTCGAGGTCGGCGTAGGTGGCGAGGAGGCCGGAGACCTCGAAGCCGAAGATGCCGTAGATGCCGACCTGGAGGGAGTTGTAGGCGACGAGCGCGACCAGGGCGGCGCCCGCGCCCGCGGTGCCGCCGAGCCCGCGGGAGATGTACGCGTAGAAGGCGCCCGCGTTGTGGACGTGCCGGCTCATCTCGGCGTAGCCGAGGCTGAAGAGCACCAGCACGATGCCGAGGACGACGAAGAGCAGGGGCTGGCCGACGATGCCCATCACCGCGAATGTGGTGGGCATGACACCCGCGACCACCATGAGGGGCGCGGTCGCGGCGAGGACGGAGAGCAGCAGGCCTCCCGTGCCGAGGCGGTCGGCGCGCAGGGCACGCTCCTGCCCCTTGAACGTACTGATGCCGTCGGCTGTCGCCCTGCTCGTGCTCGAACTGTCCGTCGTCATCTCGAGACCGTCCTTGGGTCGGTGGTGGTTGCGGCGGGTGCGGGGGGTGGTGGGGCTGGGGTCAGACCGTGCCCAGGGCCGTCGCGCGGGCGGTGCGGAAGGCGGCCAGGGGGTCGCGGTCCGGGTAGGACCAGGGGGCGGGTGTGGCGTGGTCGCCGATGCGGTGGAAGAGGGCGGCGGCCTCGGCGCCCCGGCCCTCACAGATCTTGGCGTGGGCCAGGAAGTTGAGGTCGATCAGCCGGCGCGGATGGTCCTCGTGCTCCCACTCCAGCCACCAGTCGAAGGCGGCCTTCATCACCTGCCGGGCGCGGCGGCCGACCCAGTGGCCGGAGGCGACGGGGTCGGCGGGTTCGTGCCCGGCGGCGGCCAGGGTGCGGTAGCGCTCGGCGTGCGCGATGACCGGCAGGATCGCCAGCGGCGAGTCGGCGGGCGCCTGCTCGGCGGCCCAGTTGGCGAAGTCGTACACCTCGTGCAGCGGGTCCGGGCCCGCCTCCACCCGGCGCTCCGCGAGCCAGGCGACCACCAGGTGGTGGGCGTGGTGGTGGTCCGCGTGCCGGGTGCGGACCTGCTCGAAGACGCGGACCACGTCGCCCTCCGCCCCCAGGGAGCACTCGAGGAGGAGCAGGCCGAGCCAGGGGGTGGGGTCGGCGGGCCGGAGTTCCGCGGCCCGCCGGCAGGCGTCGCGGACGCGGGGCGGCTTCTCCTTGCCGCGCATCGCGCGCCGCACCCGCGCCAGCGCCAGCAGCACGGACGCGTCGGCGGAGTCGGGCTCGGCGAGCAGCCACTCCCCGGCCCAGGCCGCGCAGTACGACTCCCGGGCGAGCACCGTGATCCGGTGGCCCCGGCGGTCCCAGTCCTCTCCCGTCTGCACCAGCAGGGAGCGGGTGTTCTGCCACCGGCCCTGCGCCAGCGCGGCCCTCGCGGCGACGAGTTCGGCGTCGTCGAGAGCCTCGTCGAAGGCCTGTGCCGCACGTTTGCGGGCACGGCCGAGGGGTGGCGGGGGTGGGGGCACCGCGGAACTTCCTCACGCGCTCTGCTTGTGGTTCGGCTCACGGCGGGGAGTCGGTGCGGCAGTGGTCGGCTGCCGACTGCCATGAGCTGATCACGGACAGCAAACCGTCAGCCAACGGATCACGTCAAGGGCGTCCGGTGCGTTACACGCGTCAACTACGGTCACGAACAGGCAACTTGTCACACCGGACGGTCGGTCTCCCGGCGGTGAGGCGGCGGGGCCGCGGGGTGGGGCTCGCTGCTTGGATGGCCGTATGAGTGCTGACGAGATCATCGACATCGTCGACGAGAACGACCGGGTGACCGGACGGGCGCCCCGCGGTGAGGCCTACGCGCGGGGCCTGCGCCACCGGTGCGCCTTCGTCCTGGTCCGGGACGCCGGGGGGCGGGTCTTCGTCCACCGCCGGACGCCGGGCAAGCTGGTCTTCCCGTCCCTGTACGACATGTTCGTCGGCGGGGTCGTCGCGGCGGGCGAGGGGTACGACGAGGCGGCCCTGCGGGAGGCCGAGGAGGAACTGGGCGTGAGCGGACTGCCGCGCCCCCGGCACCTGTTCACGTTCCTGTACGACGACGGTGCGGGCCGGAGCTGGTGGTCGGCGGTGTACGAGGTGCGCTGCGAGCTGCCGGTGCGGCCGCAGGCCGAGGAGGTGGCCTGGCACGACTTCCTGCCGGAGGCCGAGGTGGAGCGGCGGGTGGCCGAGGGCGGGTGGGAGTGGGTGCCGGACGGGCTGGAGGCGTACCGGCGGCTCAGGGAGTGGCGGTCGGGGCGGCCCGGGGCGGCCGGGCGCCGGTAGGGTCGCCGACGTGATCGACTTCGTGCGGAACGTCCGGTTGTGGTTCGCGCCCGCGGCTGTGCGGGAGGAGGGGGAGACGCCCGACTACCGGTTCTCGCTCGCGAACGAGCGGACGTTCCTCGCCTGGCTGCGCACCGCGCTCGCGCTGGTCGGCGGTGGGTTCGCCGTGGACCAGTTCCTGCCGGACCTGCGGTGGGGGTGGCGGGTGGGGCTGGCGCTGGCGCTGCTGGCCGCCGGGGCGTTGTGCGCGTTGCGCGCGGTCAACCACTGGGTCCGGTGCGAGCTGGCGATGCGGCGCGGCGAGGATCTGCCGGTGTCCCGGTTCCCGGCACTGCTGAGTCTGGTGGTGGCGGTGGTGGCCGTGGTGATGGTCGTGGTGGTGCTGGTGGGGTGGGAGGCGTGAGCGGGGCGGCCGCCGGGGAGGCGGAACGGGATCCCGGGCTGCAGCCGGAGCGGACCCGGCTGGCGTGGCGGCGTACGACCCTGTCGAGCACGGTGGTGACCGTGCTGGCCGGGAAGGCCGCGCTGGCGGGCGGGGGGTCGGTGGCGGCGGGTGCGGCGGGCGCGGTGTGCTGCGCGTGCTGGGTCGGGGTTCTGGTCGTCGCCCATCGGCGGATTCGTGCCCTGGCGGGCGGGGGTCTCCCGGAAGGGCTCGTTCCTCCGTACGCGGCCGTGGCGGTGGTGTGTCTTGCGGTGACGGTGGTCGCCGGGGCGGTGCTCGTCCTGCTGGGGTGAGCCGGGCGGCGGCGGGGGGTTTCTTCGCCCCCGCCGCCCCTTCCTGTCCCGATCCTCAGGGGCTCCGCCCCTGAGACCCCGGTCGGCCCGAAGGGCCTCGTCCTCAAACGCCGGACGGGCTGGACGGTCTCGCCCTCGGCCCCCGACGGACTGGAGGGCCCGTCCTCGGCCCCCGACGGACTGGAGGGCCCGTCCTCTCGGCCGGTGCGCGGGCTGGGTGGCCTCGTTCATGGCCGGTGTGGGGGCTGGGTGGCCTCGTTCACGGGCGGTGCGGGGGCTGGGTGGCCTCGTTCACGGGCGGTGCGGGGGCTGGGTGGCCTCGTTCACGGGCGGTGCGGGGGCTCAGTCGGGGACCGTCACCACGATCTTGCCGCGGGTGCGGCCCTCCTGGCTCAGGCGGTGGGCGTCCGCCGCCCGGTCCAGGGGGAAGGTCTGCGAGACATGGACGGTCAGGACTCCCTGTTCCGCGAGGTCGGACAGGCGGGCCAGGTCGTCGGGGTCGGGGCGGACGAACCAGTAGCGGCCGCCGTAGCTCACCACCTCCGGATCGGTGATCGACGCGAGGCGGCCCTCCGGGGTGAGCAGGTTCGCGGAGGCCTTCAGGGCGTCGCCGCCCACCGAGTCGAACACCGCGTCCACGCCCTCGGGGGCCAGCCCCCGCACCCGTTCGGCCAGGCCCTCGCCGTAGGTCACCGGCTCGGCGCCCAGTCCGCGGACGAAGTCGTGGTTGCGCTCGCTCGCCGTGCCGATGACGCGGGCGCCGAGATGGGCGGCGAGCTGGACGGCGACGGATCCGACCCCGCCGGCCGCCGCGTGCACCAGGACGGTCTCGCCCCGTTTGACTCCGAGAACCCGGTGGAGCACCTGGTACGCGGTGAGCCCCGCCAGGGGCAGGCCGGCCGCCTCCTCGAAGGAGAGGTTGCGCGGCTTGGGCGCCAGGGTGCGCACCGGGGCGGCCACGTACTCGGCGAAGGTGCCCCGGGACAGGACGTCCTCGCGCACGTAGCCGATCACCTCGTCGCCGGCGGCGAACTCCGGGACCGCCGGACCCGGCCGGACGACCACCCCCGAGACGTCCCAGCCGGGGACGACCGGGAAGACGGCCGGGAGGATGGGGTCCAGATAGCCTTCCCGGCACTTCCAGTCGACCGGGTTGACGCCCGCCGCCCGCACCCTCACCAGCACCGAGTCGGGACCGACCTTCGGGTCGTCGACCTCTGAGAGTTCGAGCACCTCGGGGCCGCCGTACCGTGCGTAGCTGATCGCCTTCATGCGTCCGACCCTCCGGGGTCCGCCCGCGCCGCGCAAGCCGAATGGCCCGATGTACGCCATTCGCGCCACCGCGGGACCGGCGGCGGCCGCGGGGAGCGCCTATCGTGGGCCCGGTCACGTTTCGTCCTTGCTCTGGACGACATACCGACCGGTCGGCATCATAAGGCGGGTACTGTCACCTGCCCGTAGGAGCGACGATGAGCCCCGACCACCCGCCCGGCCTCGATCTCGACCGGCTTCGCGGCCTGCTCGAACGGGAGCGGCCCGGCCTGGTCGACGGCCCGCTCTCCGGCCGGCTGATCGAGGGCGGCAGGTCGAACCTCACGTACGCGGTCTCCGACGGCGGCTCGCGGTGGGTCGTACGGCGCCCTCCGCTCGGCCATGTCCTGGCCACCGCGCACGACATGCGGCGCGAGCACCGGGTGATCAGCGCGCTGCACCCGACCGCCGTCCCCGTCCCGCGTCCCGTGCTGCTGTGCGAGGACGAGGAGGTGCTCGGAGCCCCCTTCTACGTCATGGAGTTCGTGGCGGGCACCCCGTACCGCACGGCGGGCCAGCTCGCCCCGCTCGGCCCCGGGCGCACCCGGGACGCCGTGCTGAACCTCGTGGACACGCTCGTCGAGCTGCACGCCGTCGATCCCGCCGAGGTGGGGCTCGCGGACTTCGGGAGGCCGGAGGGGTTCCTGGACCGGCAGTTGCGGCGCTGGGGCAAGCAGCTGGACGCCTCCCGCAACCGGGACCTCCCCGGCATCGACGAGCTGCACGCCGCGCTCGGGCGGGAACTGCCCTCCTCCCCCGCGCCCACCGTGGTGCACGGTGACTACCGGCTCGACAACGTGCTGATCGGCGAGGACGACGAGATCAAGGCCGTCCTCGACTGGGAGATGTCCACTCTCGGGGATCCGTTGACCGACCTCGGGCTGCTGGTGATGTACAGCATGCCGCTGAGCATGCCGGACTCCCCCGTCTCCACGACCGCCGAGGCTCCCGGGCACCCCGCGCCGGCCGAGCTGATCGAGCGCTACGCCGCGCGGTCGGGGCGCGATGTCTCCGCGGTCTCCTGGTACACGGCGTTCGCCTGGTTCAAGCTCGCGGTGATCCTCGAGGGCATCCACTACCGCTACACGCTGGGCCAGACGGTCGGGCGCGGCTTCGACCGCATCGGCGATCTGGTTCCGGTCTTCATCGAGCACGGTCTGACCACTCTTCAGGAAGGCTGACGGCACATGGACTTCGCGTTCGACGCGCGCACCGAGGAACTGCGCGCCAGGCTCCTCGCCTTCATGGACGAGTACGTCTACCCGGCCGAGCGGGTCGCGCACGAGCAGCGCGAACGGCTGGCCTCGCCGTGGGAGTCCGTCCCCGTGGTGGAGGAGCTGAAGGCCGAGGCCCGCAGGCAGGGGCTGTGGAACCTGTTCCTGCCCGACGACGGGTACGGCGCCGGCCTGACCAACCTCCAGTACGCGCCGCTCGCCGAGATCATGGGCCGCTCCCCGCAGATCGCGCCGACCGTCACCAACTGCGCGGCGCCCGACACGGGGAACATGGAGGTGCTGGCGCAGTTCGGCGACGAGCGGCAGAGGAAGCAGTGGCTCGAGCCGCTGCTCGCGGGTGAGATCCGCTCGGCGTTCGCGATGACCGAGCCGGAGGTGGCCTCCTCGGACGCCACCAACATCACCACGCACATCGAGCGGGACGGCGACGAGTACGTGATCACCGGCCGCAAGTGGTACATCTCCGGGGCGATGCACCCGGACTGCACGATCTTCATCGTGATGGGGAAGACCGACCCGGAGGGGCCGGACATCCGCCGTCAGCAGTCCATGGTCCTGGTCCCGCGGGACACGCCGGGCGTCACCGTCCAGCGTGCCATGCAGGTGTTCGGCTACGAGGACCACTACCACGGCGGCCACGCCGAGGTGGTCTTCGACCACGCGCGCGTGCCGGTGTCGAACCTGATCGGTGAGGAGGGCGGCGGTTTCGCCATCGCGCAGGCCCGGCTCGGTCCCGGCCGGATCCACCACTGCATGCGGCTGATCGGCATGGCCGAGCGGGCCATCGAGCTGATGTGCCGGCGGGCGGTGTCCCGGGACGCGTTCGGCAAGGCGCTGGCGCAGCAGGGCGTGGTGCAGAACTGGATCGCCGACGCCCGCGTGGCCGTCGAGCAGTTGCGGCTGCTGGTGCTGAAGACGGCCTGGATGATGGACACCGTCGGCAACCGGGGTGCCCACACCGAGATCCAGGCCATCAAGATCGCCACGCCTCGTACGGTCGTCGGCATCCTCGACCGGGCGATCCAGCTGTACGGCGCGGGCGGGGTCAGCCAGGACTACCCGCTGGCCGAGCTGTACGCCGGTGCCCGCACGCTGATGATCGCCGACGGGCCCGACGAGGTGCACCAGCGGTCGCTGGCGCGCCGGGAGCTGAAGAAGTACCTCTAGGGTCCGCCCGTCCCGGCGGGAACGTGTCGGCGCCGGCCATGACCCCCGAGGCACCGGGGCCGACCTGCCGTACGTCGTCGTCGCCGTGCGCGGGTACGGCCTCCTTGGCCGAGTCGAGACCGGGGACGACGACCACGGTCCCCGGCGCGTCGGCGGGGCCGCGCAGCCAGCCGGTGAATCCCTCGCCGCTCACCCGTCGCGCGCCGGGCTCCAGCAGGGTGAGTGCCCGGCCGAGTGCCTGATCGGCCTCGACGGCGGCACGAGGCGCTTCCGCGGACGGCGCCAGGGTGGCCAGGTGGAACCACCGGGCCGCCGTCAGCAGGTACTCACCGGCCGAACGGGATGATCCGGCGTCCTCCGCGCGCCGTAGGTAGGCGTGTCCGGTGCGGAGGAGGCTGGAGTCCCGGCTCGGCACCGAGTTGTTCCGGCGCGGCGGCGACGGCGTACGCCTCACCGAGGCCGGCCGGCGGTTCCTCCCGCCGGCCCGCCGGGCCGTGGCCGCCGCCGACGCCGCCGTCGCGGCGGTGGCCGGCACGGACCGTCCGCTGCGCGTGGATGTCTGGGGGCACCTCTACGCGCCGATGCGGACGCTGGCCCGGGTCGCCGGACGCGCCGGGGCACTGGTGTCGGGGCACGGACGCGATCTGCCGTCGGTGACGACGGCGCTGCTGCACGGCGACATCGACGCGGCCTTCGGCCGCGTCCACCCCCCGCTGCCCGCCGGACTCGCGCACCACCTCGTCCGCCTCGAACCGGTGGACGCCGTACTGAGCGTCGAGCACCCGCTCGCAGCCGAACCCGCTGTGCGACCGGACCAGTTGCGGGACAGCGTGCTGTGGGCGCCCGGTGCGCTGGACCGGCTCGACTTCCTCCACCGGTTCGCCCTCCGGTTCGGCATCCGGAGCACGGCGACAGGCGTCAACCTGGGGCTCGCCCACCTCATCACCGAGGTGGCGGAGGAGCCACGGCGCTTCTCGCTGGTACCCGCCGACGTGCCGCTGCCGGAGGTCCCCGGGTTTCGCTCCGTGCCTCTGGTCGATCCCACGCCGCTGTACGCCTGGTCGCTGCTGTGGCGGACCGGCAGCGGGCACCCGGGGCTGAACGGCCTCACCCTCGCCTGTGCGGAGGAAGCCGGACGGAGCCGGTGGCTGGAGTACGACCCCGGCCCGTGACTGGCTGCCCGAACCACCCGCGAGCGGTCCCGGTCCCGGCTGAGGTGCGGGTGTCTCGCGGTGGCTAGTAGCCGCCGGACGGGGTGTGGTCCGCCAGCGCCAGGGCGCGCAGGGCGTCACGCAGGCGCAGGAGCCTGCGGGCCAGCAGGCGGCGCGCGGTGGGGGCGTGCGGGGAGTATGCAGTGGTCCACAGGGCCGGTACGAGATCCATGCACTCAGCATCCGCGCGCCCCGGCCCAGCGGTCCAACAGATGGTTTCGCTCGGAACGATCAGTAAAATCGATGGATGGAGATCCGCCAGCTGCGCCATTTCATGGCGGTCGTCACCGAGGGCACTTTCACCGCCGCCGCGCGTGCCGAGCTGATCGTGCAGTCGGCGCTCAGCACCTCGATCCGCAATCTGGAGCGGGAGCTGGGCGCCGAACTGTTCGACCGCACCGGCCGGCGGGTGGTGCTCACGGAGGCGGGGCGGGCGCTGCTGCCGCGGGCGCGGGCCCTGCTGGCCGGGGAGCGGTCCGCGCGGGAAGCGGTGGCGGCGGTGGCCGGGCTGGACAGCGGCCGGGTGGCCATCGGCACCATCCAGACGCTGACCTGTGTGGATCTGCCGGGTGAACTGGCCGCCTTCCACCAGCGGTTCCCCGGCGTCCAGGTCTCCGTCCGCGACGCCCCGGTGGACGGGCTGACCGAGGCCCTGCGGGCGGGCGAGCTGGATCTGGCGTACCTGGCGCCGGACAGGCGGGAACTTCCGGAGGGGCTGGCGGTGCACGCGACCTGGCACGAGGAGCTGGTGCTGATCACCGCGCCGGGACATCCCCTCGCCGGGGCGGGGAAGACGCGGATCAGCGATCTCGCCGAGGAGCCGTTCGTCGACTTCCGCGCCGGGACGGGCCTGGAGACGGCCGTGCGCCGGCTGGCCGCCCACTGCGGTCTCACGCGCCGGATCACCTGTGACGTCACCCAGGCGGGGCTGCTGGTGGATCTGGTGCGGGCCGGGATCGGGGTGGCCTTCGTGCCCCGGCCGATCGGTGAGCGGGCGGGGCTGCCGTGCGTCACCGTCCGGCAGCCGGAGCCGGGGCGCACGGTGGTGCTGGCCGGGCGCGGGTCACGGCCCCGCAACCCGGCGGCGGGCGCCCTGCTCGATCACCTCGTGGATCGCGGACGGCTCAGGGACGCAGGGCCCGCAGCAGCAGGTCCGCCAGGTGATCGGCGACCTCCTGCGGGCTGAGCGGGCCGTCGGGGCGGTACCAGGTGGACAGGTGGTGCACGGAGCCGAAGTGGTAGTCGACGACGAGGTCGGCCGGGGTCGCCGTGGAGAAGACGCCCTCGCGCCGGCCCTCCTCGATCAGCGCGCGGAAGCGTTCGTGGTAGCGCCGGCGCTCGGCGCGCACCTGCTTGTTCTTCTCCGGGCTGAGGTGGTGCATGGAGCGGAAGAAGATCGAGGCGTCGTCGAGGTTCTCGATCGTGGTGACGACGACGTCGGCCGCCGCTTGGCGCAGCCGCTTCTCGATCGGCTCGTCGGCGTCCGCGTAGGCGTCCAGGCGTTCCTGCTGGACGCGCAGCACGCGGGCGTACACCTCGTGCAGCAGGTCGTCCTTGGAGCCGAAGTAGTGGTACAGCGCCCCCTTGGTGACGCCGGCCGCCTCGACGATCTCCTGCACCGAGGTGCGGTCGTAGCCCCGCTCGGCGAAGAGCCGGGTGGCGGCGGCCAGGAGCCGCTGCGGCACAGGAGTTCCGTCACCGTCCGTCGTCCTGGGCACTGCGGCCACCCGCCTTTCCGTGTCGCTGTCAGTCGTCGTGGGTCGGGGAACGCGGTTCCCGCCGGGAGATCTTCCCACCGAGCGCGCCCGGCACGTCCGGCGGGACCTCCGCCCGGCGCGGATCCTCGCAGGCGGCCAGTCTGCCCCCGCCGCGCGCTGCGGGCACAGCCGGGTCCGCCCGGGGGACGGTCACCGGGTCGTCTCCCAGTGCTGCTGGATGCGGTTCATGCCGGAGAGCCAGCGGTCCGGGTCGGCGGCGCGGGCCTGGTAGTACTCGGCGACCTCGGGGTGCGGGAGGATCAGGAAGCGGTCCTCCTCGATGCCGCGGAAGAGGGCGTCGGCCACGTCGTCCGGTTCGATCGCGGTCGGCCTGAGCACCAGGTCCCCCGCGCTGCCGCTGGCGTCGAGCATGTCGGTGCGCACGCCCTGCGGGCAGATCGCGTGGACCCTGACGCCGCGGTGGCGGTACGTCAGGGACAGCCACTCGGCGAAGGCGTACGCACCGTGCTTGGTGACGCTGTAGGGGGCGGTGCCGATCATGGTGAGCAGTCCGGCGGCGGAGACGGTGGAGACGAAGCGGCCGCTGCCGCGCTCCAGCCAGTCCGGGAGCAGTGCGTGCGCCGCGCGGACGTGCGCCATGACGTTGACGTCCCAGGAGAGGGCCCAGCCCCCCTCGTCGAGCGGCTCGCCGGGCTCACCGCCGTCGCGGCCGACGCCGGCGTTGGCGCAGTAGACGTCGACCGTCCCGCCGAGCGCCTCCCGGGCCTCGCCGACGATCGCGGAGGCGTCGCCCGGGACCGCCAGGCCGCCGATCTCCTCGGCGACGGACTTGGCGCGGTCGGCGTCCAGGTCGTTGACGACGACCCTCGCCCCCTGGGCGGCGAAGCGCCGGGCGAGCGCCGCTCCGATGCCGCCCCCGGCTCCCGTGACGACCACCTTCGCACCCTGCACGGCTTGCACCATCGGTCTCCTTCGACGCGGCTCCCAGCGGCTTCCGGCGGTCAGACTAACCGGTCGGTATGCCCGGTGGAAGAGGCGTTCCGGGCGAGGTCGGTCCGGTTCGTTCCCCGGGGCGGTCACGCGCGCTAGCGTGCGTGGGCATGACACCTGCCGCGATCACGGAGGTCACCGAATGAAGCTGTCCAGACGGAGCCTGTTCGCCACCACCGCCGCGGTCGCGGCCGCCGCCGCTCCGGCGGCGGCCGCGACCGGCCCCGCGGCGGAGCACGGGGTCGGCCGGGGGGCGCGCACCGGGTTCGAACGGCTCGCCGCGGACGGCTACGCGCCGCTCGACGGGCAGCGGGTGGGCGTGGTCACCAACCCCACCGGCATCACCCGGGACGTACGGCACATCGTCGACGTCATGCACGGCGACGACCGTGTCGACCTCATCGCCGTCTTCGGGCCCGAGCACGGCTTCCGGGGCACCGCGCAGGCGGGCGGCTCCGAGGGCCGCTACGACGATCCGGCGACCGGCCTGCCCGTCTACGACACGTATCTGAAGAGCGGTCAGGCGCTCGCCGACGTCTTCACCGCGTCCGGGGTGGACACGGTGGTCTTCGACATCCAGGACGTCGGCGCGCGGTTCTACACGTACATCTGGACGCTGTTCGACTGCATGGAGGCGGCCGCGCTCGCGGGCAAGCGGTTCATGGTCCTGGACCGGCCGAACCCGGTGAGCGGGCGGGCGGCGCTGGGCCCGGTGCTGCACAAGGAGTTCGCGACCTTCGTCGGCCGGCAGCCGATCTCGCAGGCGCACGGGATGACCGTGGCGGAGCTGGCGCGGCTGTTCAACGGGGAGTTCCTGACGACGCCGGTGCAGCTGGAGACCGTACGGATGTCCGGCTGGAGGCGGTCGGACTTCTACGACGCCTCCGGGCTGCCGTGGGTGCCGCCGAGCCCGAACATGCCGACGCCCGAGACGGCACTGGTGTACGCGGGGACGTGTCTGTTCGAGGGCACGAACCTGTCGGAGGGGCGCGGGACCACCCGGCCGTTCGAGCTGCTGGGCGCGGAGGGGATCGACGGGCGCTGGGCGGCCGCGGCGAACGGGCTGGGGCTGGCGGGGGTGCGCTTCCGGGAGGCGTACTTCGCGCCGACGTTCTCCAAGTTCCAGGGGAAGACGGTCGGAGGCGTGCAGCTGCACGTGCACGACCGGGAGGCGTTCGATCCGGTGCGCACCGGGATCGGGCTGCTGGTCTCGGCGAAGCGGTCGTGGAGCGGCTTCGCCTGGCGCCCGGACAACTGGATCGACAGGCTCACCGGCTCGACGCTCGTGCGCACGTTGATCGACGCGGGCGCGGACACGGACGAGGTGGTGGCCGGCTGGCAGGAGGAGCTGGCGGGGTTCCGGAGGATGCGGCGGGAGTACCTGCTCTACCGCTGAGCGTGACGGCGGGGACGGCGGCGGGTCGCGTACGGCGGCCCGCCGCCGTTCCGTGTCCGCCCGCCCCGGCTCTGTGACCTGCGGTTCGGTGGGGCCACCGGCCCCCGGCCGGGGCGCCGGCGCCGGCAGGCCGGGGATCGGTGTGCATATCGGCGGGCTCTTCAGGAACCCGTGGAAGTTGCGGGGAGTTCTCAGGCAGACGAGGTTCCTCCCCACCGGGAGGGGCACGCGGCGCATCACCGCGGTTTTCCCCGCGGACGACCACAACTGAAGCGCGCGTCAAGGGAGTTGGACCGCAGTCCCCGCGGCCGGCTGATGGGGGCCATCGAAAAGGGAGGGAGCCGATTCGCGTGTCGACACGTCTATTCGGCGACGTCCGTTCGACGACGCCGAAGTGACCGGATTACAGGTGCAGGTGTGACGGAGGTGCAGGACGATGGCCGGTTTCCGGAGTCTGGCGAGACAGGTCCGAGATCCACGGTGCGATCTGGCACTGCGGCGCTACTCGCTGCGCAAGTGCCTTGAGCGATTCGCCCCTTACGGGCACAGGGCGACCTGGGACCATCTGTGTGCGCGGGCCGGGTTCGATCCCGAGGACCGCTCCGTCGACCCGGTGCGGCTCGTGGCCGCACTGGACGAGCTGGAGGAGGCCCGGGCGGTCTGGCTGGCCTATGAGATGGAGTTCGCCGAGCGCCGCAGGAAGGAGAAGCACGACGGGCTGCGCAGTCCGGGCAGTGTGGACGACTGGCACCGGCTGACCTGGGGCGGTTTCGGTGTGGCCTGGTGCGACGATCCGCGAGTGCATCCGCGGGAGCCGCTGGCCGAGGTGCTGCGGCGGCTCATCGCCGCGCTGGAGCGCGAGCCGGGTTCGGCCTGCCCCGTGTGCCGGGGGGAACGGCTCATGTGGCGCCACGACCTGGATCACGAGCCCTCGGCGGGCCCGGTCTGCGCGGACTGCGGAATCCTGGTGCCCCGCCCGGTGCTCACCTCCGGTGCCCTGGCGGACGCCCGCCGGGCGAGGGTGCTGGTGTCGGCCTGAGCGACGGGGGGCAACGGGGACGCGGGGGTGCGCAGGGGATGCCGCACCCCCGTCGGCTCCGGGGACCGTAGCAGGTGGTAATTCACTCGTTCCAGGGCTTTCTTCCACGGACAGTGGGGGGCGATGAGAGCCACCTGAGAGCCCTGGGAGCCGTACCGATGTCGACGCTGCGCGTCACCGCCGAAGTCCTGACCGTCCACGACCACCCGGGTGCCGACGCCCTCGAACTGGCGCAGGTGGGCCTGTACCGGGCCGTCGTCGCCAAGGGCGCCTACCGCACGGGGGATGTCGCGCTCTACATCCCCGAGCAGGCCGTGCTGCCGGCCGGGCTGATCGAGGAGCTGGGGCTGACCGGCCGGCTGGCGGGCGGGAACCACGACCGGGTCAAGGCGGTCCGGCTGCGTGGTGAGCTGTCGCAGGGCATCGTGTGCCGCCCGGAGGCGCTCGCGGGCGTCGACCTGGTGCGGGCCGCCGCGGACGGCACCGACTTCGCGGAGCTGCTCGGGATCACCAAGTGGGTGCCACCGGTGCCGCCGACCATGGACGGTGACGTGGAGGCGGCGCCCGACCTGCTGCCCTGGGTGGACATCGAGAACATCCGGCGCCATCCGGGGATCTTCGCGGCCGGCGAGCCCGTGGTGGTCACCGAGAAGCTGCACGGCACGGCCTGCCTGCTCACGTACGTCGCCGGGGAGGACCGGGTGCACGTCTCCTCCAAGGGGTTCGGTGCCAGGTCGCTGGCGCTGAAGGAGGACCCGCGCAACCTGTACTGGCGGGCGGTGCGCGCCCACGGTGTCGCCGAGGTCGCGGCGGACCTCGCCGCCCGGCTGGGCGCCCGGCGGGTCGGCGTCTTCGGCGAGGTGTACGGCGCCGGTGTGCAGGACCTGACGTACGGCGCGGACGGGCGGCGCGACACGCTCGGCTACGCCGTGTTCGACGTGTCCGCGGAGATCGACGGCCGGGTGCGCTGGCTGGACGCGACGCAACTGCTGGACGGACGGCTGCCGTTGGTGCCGCGGCTGTTCTCCGGCCCCTACGACGGCGAGCGGGTGCTGGAGGCCGCCGGCGGCCGGGAGACGGTGTCCGGGCGGGGGCTGCACCTGCGGGAGGGCGTGGTGATCCGGCCCGTGGTCGAACGGCACAGTCCGGTGACCGGCGGCCGCGCCATCGCCAAGGCCGTGAGCCCCGCCTATCTGACCCGGAAGGGCGGCACGGAGTACGAGTGAGCGCCGCGGGCGCCCCGGCCGCCGACCCTTCGGGGTCAGCGGCCGGGCGCCCGCCCGCCGCCGCTCTCGGACAGCAGCCGGGAGCCCGTCAGACGCTCCCCGAAGGCGTCGTCCGGGTTGGACAGGACGCACGTGTCCAGGGAGAGGCAGCCGCACCCGATGCAGTCCGTGAGGTGGTCGCGGAGGCGGTTGAGCTGCTTGATGCGCTGGTCCAGTTCGGAACGCCAGGTCTCGGAGAGGCGCGCCCAGTCGTCCCGGGTGGGGGTGCGTTCCTCGGGCAGTTCGGCGAGCGCCTCGCGGATCGTGGCGAGCGGGATGCCGACGCGCTGGGCGGCGCGGATGAAGGCGACCCGGCGCAGGGTGTCACGGGTGTACCGGCGCTGGTTGCCCGGGGTGCGGCGGCTGCTGATCAGGCCCTTGGACTCGTAGAAGTGCAGGGCCGACACGGCGGCGCCGCTGCGGGCGGAGAGCTGGCCGACCGTGAGCTCGTGGATCTTCTCTGGAATCCGTTGCACTCCTCGAAGCCTACTCACCCCTCCGGCGCCCGTGTCCGTTGACAGGGCCTTCCCGGCCGACCATGCTAAGCAGTTGCTTAGGCATGCGCACACGGATGCGCCTGCGACTACGTGACGCGAGAGGCCGGGACATGGCAGAGCCGAGGATCTTCACGTCCGTCGACGAACTGAAGGCGGCGGTGGGCGAGCAGCTGGGGTACACCGACTGGCTGGAGGTCGACCAGAAGCGGATCGACCTGTTCGCCGAGGCCACCGGGGACCACCAGTGGATCCACGTCGATCCTGAGAAGGCCGCGGCGGGGCCGTTCGGCACGACCATCGCGCACGGCTATCTCACGCTGTCGCTGCTGCCGCTGTTCGGCCCGCAGCTGATCACCGTCGAGGGCGTGAAGATGGGCGTCAACTACGGCACCAACAAGGTGCGCTTCCCCGCCCCGGTGCCGGTCGGCTCGCGGGTGCGCGCCACCGCGACGATCACCGCGGTGGACGAGGTGAAGGGCGGCGTCCAGGTGGCCACGGCGTTCACCGTGGAACGCGAGGGCGGCGACAAGCCGGTGTGCGTGGCCGAGTCGGTGGCCCGCTACTACCTCTGAGCGCCGGCCGCCCCGGCCCCGACCATCCTGAGCACGAGGCCGGCGTAGAGCGCGCCGACCTGCTCGGGGGTGCGGGGCCCGTCGACGTTGAACCAGCGGGCCACGTCGATGCAGAGCGAGAGCACGGCGAGGGTGGTGCCCTGCACGTCGACGACGTCGAAGTCGCCGGAGCGCACGCCCTCCTCGATGATCCCGCGCACCTCGGCGTCCACCTGGCGCCGCAGGGCGAGGATCTCCGCGCGGGCGTCGGGGCCGAGCGAGTCGAGTTCGTACTGCACGACCCTGGCGGTGGTCCGGCCGCCCGCGTGCCAGCGGACGAAGGAGCTGACCGCGTCGGCGAGCCGCTCGGCGGGGCCGCCCTCGCCGCGGGCCGCCGTGCGCAGGATCTCCACGGCCTTCTCGTGGCCGATCCGGCTGATGCGGTGGAGCAGTTCTTCCTTGGTCTTGTAGTGGATGTAGAGCGCGGCCGGGCTCATGCCGGCGCGGCCCGCGATGTCGCGGGTCGTCGTGGCGTGGTAGCCGCGCTCCGCGAAGGCCTCCACGGCAGCGAGCAGCAGCCGCCGGGCCGCGTCGGGCGTGACCTCACCCCACGGCTCCGCCTCACCGCCGGCCGTCTCCTCCGCCGTACTCATCGCTCACCTCATTCGCTGGCAGGGCCACCACCATACCGGCAAGGGTGAGCGAGCGCTTAGCGCACCCTCAGAGCTTCTGCAGCGGGTCGTGCTCGGCGAGGAGCTTCTCCAGGCGGGCCTGGTCCACCCGGTTCACGATCTGCCCGGCCTCCTGGCGGTCACGGATGACCTTGGCCAGGGTGAAGGCGGAGGTGACGAGGTACAGGACCGCGACGGCCAGGAAGGCCCGGACCCAGGCGTCGGTCTCGAGGTTGAAGATACCGATCGCGGTGGCCGCGAGGGCGACCGCGAAGGAGGCGACGGCCTGCCCGTAGAAGGCGGCCGTACTCTGCTGCTTGACCGGTGTGTCGCTCATGGGGACAAGGATCGGCGGATGTGGCGGCGGCCACATCCGCTCAGGTACTCAGGCGCGTACTCAGAAGGCCGAGACCCCGGTCAGGGCGCGGCCGATGACCAGCTTCTGGATCTGGCTGGTGCCCTCGTAGAGGGTCATCACGCGTGCGTCGCGCAGGAGTTTGCCCACCGGGTACTCGTCGATGTAGCCGTAGCCGCCGAAGACCTGCAGGGCGTTGTTGGCGGCGCGGACGGCCGCCTCCGAGGCGAACAGCTTGGCCTTGGAGGACTCGACGGCGAACGGCAGGCCCCGGTCGATCAGATCGGCGACCCGCCAGGTCAGCAGCCGGGCGGCGTCGACGTCCACGGCGATGTCGCTGATCAGTTCCTGGACGAGCTGGTGCCGGGCGATGGGCTTGCCGAACTGTTCCCGCTCGCCCGCGTAGCGCACGGCCGCGTCCAGGGCGGCCTGGGCGATGCCCACGCAGCCGGCCGCCACCGACATCCGGCCCTTGGCGAGGGCGGACATGGCGACGGAGAAGCCCTTGCCCTCCTCGCCCAGCATCGCGGTGGCGGGAACGCGCACGCCCTCAAGGACCAGTTCGGCGGTGGCCTGGCCGCGCAGGCCGAGCTTGCCGTGCACGGCACGGCGGGTCAGTCCGGGGGTGGCGGCGGGGACGAGGAAGGCGGAGACGCCCTTGTGGCCGGGGGCGCCGGTGGAGCGGGCGAAGAGCAGGACGACGTCGGCCCAGGTGCCGTTGGTGATGAACATCTTCGTGCCGTCGAGGACGTACTCGTCGCCGTCCCGTACCGCGCGCGTGGTGAGGTTGCCGGCGTCGGAGCCGGTGCCCGGCTCGGTGAGGCCGAAGCAGCCGACGTACTCCCCGGAGGTGAGGCCGGGCAGCCAGGTGCGCTTCTGCTCCTCGCTCCCCCAGGCGGCGACGGTCTTGGCGACCAGGCCGAGGGAGACGGAGACGATGCCGCGCACGGAGGAGTCGCCGCGGCCCAGTTCCTCGGTGACCAGGCAGTACGCGAGGTGGTCGCCGCCGGAGCCGCCGTACTCCTCGTCGATCGTCAGCCCGAGGAAGCCGACCTCGCCGAGCTTCCTCACGATGCCGCGGTCCACCTCCTCGGCGCGGTCCCAGGCGGCGGCACGGGGCACGACCTCGCGCTCGACGAAGTCCCGGGCGAGCCGGCGGACGGCCTCCTGCTCGTCGCTCAGCTCAAGATTCATACCGAGTCACCCCATGTGAGATCAGTCAGCACCGCGCGGCTTTAAATTAGCACTGCTAGTTTCCTGTCGCAGCCCTACTATGTGCGCCATGGCCCGACCGCGCAAGCCCTTGCTCAGCACAGCCCGGATCGTCGGGACGGCCCGTGCGCTCGTGGACACGGAGGGCCTGGCCGCGGTCTCCACGCGCCGGCTCGCCGCGGAACTGGGCGTCAGCGGTCCCTCGCTCTACAACCACTTCCGGACCAAGGACGAGATCCTCGAGGCGGTGGCCGACTCGGTCAGCGCACTGGTCGACCTGTCGATGTTCGAGGACGGCCGGGACTGGCGGACCGCGCTGCGCGACTGGGCGGTCTCCTACCGGTCCGCGCTGCGTGACCACCCGAACATCGTCCCGGTCCTGGCCCGCGGCCCGGGCCGACGACCGGCGGCGCTGCGGCTGGCCGACGCGGTCTACGGCGCGATGGTCGAGGCGGGCTGGCCGCCCGCGCAGGCCACCTCCATCGGCGCGCTGATGCGGTACTTCATCATGGGCTCCGCGCTCGGCTCGTTCGCCGGCGGCTTCGTGGACGACGCCGGCGCCTACGACCCGGCCGACTACCCGCACCTCGGGCAGGCCCACCTCCTCGCCGAGCAGCAGGAGAAGATCGACGAGCGTGCCTTCGAGACGGGGCTGACCGCCCTGCTGGACGGGCTGGCGGCGCAGTACGAGCAGGTGCGGAACGGCGCCTAGAGGTGCTCGGGGACACTTCGGTGACGGCCGAAGTGCCCGTGCCGCATGCTGGGGGCATGAGCAGGAAGGATCCCCGGGCGGCCGGGCTGGCCCGGCTCGCCGCGCTGGTCGCCGACGAGACGCGGGCCGCGTGTCTGCTCGCCCTGCTGGACGGGCGGGCGTGGACGGCGGGTGAGCTGGCCCGGCACTGCGGAGTCGCGGCGTCCACGCTGAGCGAGCACCTCGGCAAGCTCGTCGCGGGCGGCCTGCTGGCCGAGGAACGGCAGGGGCGGCACCGGTACGTACGGCTGGCCGGCGCGCGGTCCGCCCAGCTCGTGGAGGACCTGGCCGCGCGGATCGCCCCGGGTGCCGCCGAACCCCCGCGCACGCTGCGGCAGTCGGGCGCGGGGTCCGCCATGGCCCGCGGACGCACCTGCTACGACCACCTGGCCGGGCGGCTCGGCATCGCCGTCACCGACGCGCTCACCGCGCGGGGGCTGCTGAGCCAGGACACCGGGTTCGCGCTCACCGACGCGGGGCTGCGCTGGTTCGGCACCGCCGGTATCGTCCTCGACCGCCGGGGCCGCCGCCCGCTGGCCCGCGCCTGCCTGGACTGGACCGAACGCCGGCCGCACCTCGCCGGAGTGGCGGGTGCGGCCCTGTGCCGGCACGCCCTGCGGGAGCAGTGGTGCGTACGCATCGGCACCGAAAGGGCGGTCAAGGTCACGGACGCGGGCGAGCGCGCGCTGTCCGCACTCCTGGGCCTCGACGCGGCGGCGCTGCGCTGACCGGCGAGGTCCCGTCCGACACCCCGTCCGAACCGCGGGCGTCCCGCCCGTCGGTCCACCCCGTCTCAGGGAGCATGATGAACGTCCCCTCGCGTCCCGCCCCCCGCACGGAGGTGCTCGCGGCCTGTGCGGCCGGTGTCACCGTCGTGCTGTGGGCCTCCGCCTTCGTGTCCATCCGCAGCGCGGGGGCCGCCTACTCGCCGGGGGCGCTCGCGCTGGGGCGGCTGCTGGCCGGGGCGCTGACCCTGGGCGCGATCTGTCTGCTGCGGCGGGAAGGGCTCCCGCCCCGGCCGGCGTGGCGGGGGATCCTGATATCGGGGCTGCTCTGGTTCGGGTTCTACATGGTGGCCCTCAACTGGGGCGAGCAGGAGGTCGACGCCGGGACGGCCGCGCTGGTGGTGAACATCGGGCCGGTCCTCATCGCGCTGCTCGGCGCCCGGCTGCTCGGGGACGCGACGCCGCCCCGGCTGCTGGCGGGGATGGCCGTGTCGTTCGCGGGCGCGGTGACGGTGGGCCTGTCCATGTCCGGCGGGGGCGGGTCCTCGGTGCTCGGGGTGGTGCTCTGCCTGCTGGCGGCCGTGGCGTACGCGGCGGGGGTCGTCGCGCAGAAGCCGGCGCTGGGCACGGCGAGTCCGCTGCAGGTGACGACGTACGGGTGCCTGGTGGGGGCGGTGGCCTGCCTGCCGTTCGCCGGTCACCTGGTGCGGGAGGCCGCCGAGGCGCCCGTCACCGCGACGCTCAACATGGTCTACCTGGGCGTCTTCCCGACCGCCCTCGCCTTCACGACCTGGGCCTACGCCCTGGCCCGGACAACGGCGAGCCGGATGGGTGCGACGACCTACGCGGTCCCGGCCCTGGTCGTGCTGATGTCGTGGCTGGCGCTCGGTGAGGTACCGGGCCCGTTGACCCTGGTGGGCGGTGCCCTGTGCCTCGCGGGAGTGGCGGTGTCACGCTCCCGGTCGGGGGCCGGGGCGGCCGCGCGGGCGGCGGCGTCCGTACCTCCGGCGGCGGATGCCACCGCCGGGGGCGCGGCCGGACAGCCGCGGGCCGACCGGACGTCCGGGCCCGCGTGACGCGGCACCGGCACGTCCTCAGGACCCTCCCCGCCCGGCTTCGTCCGCCGGGGCGCCGTGCCGGGGCCGCCCGCGGGCGCCCAGGAGGCGACGCCTTCCGGGGGCGGCGCCGTTCGCGGACGCGCGGCCCCGCCCGCCGGTGCCCCCTTCCGGGGGCGGGGGGCGCGGAGGGGTGCGCTAGAAGACGACCAGCGCCCGTCCGCCCTTGCCCGCCACCATGGCGTCGAAGGCGGCCGGGATGTCCTCGAGGGCGATGCGTTCGGTGACCAGCGCGCCGAGGTCGAGCCGGCCGGCGCGGATGTGCCCGGCGAGGACCGGCAGGTCCCGGGCCGGGTCGGAGTTGCCGTAGACGCAGCCGGAGAGGGTCCGGCCCCAGTGGAAGATCTCCAGGGCGTTGAAGGTGACCTGCTGGTCCTTGCCGCCGATGCCGACGACCGTGGTGCGTCCGCCGCGCCGGGTGGATTCCCAGGCCGTGCGGATGGTGGTCGCGCGGCCGACGCACTCCACCGCCACGTCCACGCCCTGCGCGCCGGTGAGACCGCGGATCCGCCGGGCGGTGGTGTCGGAGGCGACGAGGTAGTCGGTGGCCCCGGCTGCCCGGGCGAGTTCCTCCTTCTCCGGTGAGACGTCGACCGCGACGATCGTCGACGCGCCCGCGATCCGGGCCGACTGGACCGCGGCGAGGCCCACTCCCCCGACGCCGAACACCGCGACGGTCTCGCCGGGCCGCACCGCGGCGGAGTGGTGGACGGCGCCGTATCCGGTGAGCACCGCGCAGCCCAGCAGGGCGGCGTCCGTGAGCGGGACGCCCTCCGGGGCGGGCAGCACACAGGAGGCGGGCACCACCGTCTCCTCGGCGAACGCGGCGACGTTCAGCCCGGGGTACAGGTCCGTGCCGTCGTCGGCGCGGTGGGCGTGCACCTCGGCCGCGCCGTCCAGGGCGCCCGCGCACAGCCAGACCTCGCCGCGCGCGCAGGCGGGGCAGGTACCGCAGGACGGGGCCCAGTTGAGGACCACGCCGTCCCCGGGTGAGACATGGGTGACGCCCTCGCCGACGGCGACCACGGTGCCGGCTCCCTCGTGGCCGAGGACGGCCGGGACCGGCAGGCGCATGGTGCCGTTGGACAGGGACAGGTCGGAGTGGCAGACGCCCGCGGCGGCGAGCCGGACGCGGACCCGTCCGGGGCCCGGCTCGGGCAGGTCGATCCCCGTGATCTCCAGCGGGGCACCGACGGCGGGCAGAACGGCGGCACGTACGGCCATGGCGGTGACGACTCCCTTAGAACTGGAGGGACTTGGTCTGGAGGTACTCGGTGAGGCCGTGGGCGCCGAGTTCACGGCCGACGCCCGACTGCTTGTAGCCGCCGAAGGGCGCGAGCGGGTTGAAGCGGCCGCCGTTGATGTCGACCTGGCCGGTGTCCATGCGGCGGGCGAAGGCCACCGCCTCCGCCTCGTCACCGGCCCAGACGGCACCGGCGAGGCCGTAGACGGTGCCGTTGGCGATGCGCAGGGCGTCGTCCTCGTCGTCGTAGCGCAGGACGGACAGGACAGGGCCGAAGATCTCCTCCTGGGCGATGGTCATGTCCGGGGTGACGTCGGCGAAGACGGTCGGACTGACCCAGTAGCCCCTCTCCCGGGGGGCCTCGGGGCCCCCCGCGACCAGGCGGGCACCCTCGGCGACGCCCTTCTCGATGTAGCCGCGCACCCGGTCCCGCTGCCGCCCGTTGACCACGGGGCCGATGCGGTCGCCGTACTTGGCGGCGGCGGCCGCGGCGAGTTCCACGGCCTCCTCGTACCGGTCGCGGTGGACGAGCATGCGGGTCCAGGCGCTGCACGTCTGGCCGGAGTTGGACATCACGTTGGCGACGCCGACGTTGACGGCACGGGCCAGGTCGGCGCTCGGCAGGATGACGTTGGCGGACTTGCCGCCGAGTTCGAGGGCGACCTTCTTCACCATGCCCGTGGCGATCGCGCCGATGCGGCGGCCGACGGCGGTGGAGCCGGTGAAGGAGACGAGGTCGACGTCCGGGTGCTCGGCGAGGGCCTGGCCGGCCACCGGGCCGAGGCCGGTGACGAGGTTGAACACGCCGGCCGGAACGCCCGCCTCGTGCACGGCCTCCGCGAAGAGCCGGGCGACCAGCGGGGTGTCCTCGGCGGGCTTGACGACGAGGGTGCAGCCGGCCGCGAGGGCGGGGGCGGTCTTGGCGACGATCTGGTGGAGGGGGTAGTTCCAGGGGGTGATCGCCCCGACCACACCCACCGGTTCGTGGAGGACGGTCGAGTTGCCCACCCGCTCCTCGAAGGCGTACGTCGCCGCCAGCTCGGCGTACGAGCCCGCGACCGCGACCGGCACGCCGGCGTGGACGGTCTGCGAGAGCTTCAGGGGCGAGCCGAGTTCGGCGGTGACCGTCCCGGCGATCTCGTCCTGCCGGGCGATCAGCACGTCCCGGAGGGCGGCCAGGCGGGCGGCGCGCTCGGCGGGCGGGGTGGCCGCCCAGCCCGGGAGGGCCGCGCGGGCGGCGCGCACCGCGGCGTCGACGTCCTCCACGGTGCCCGCGGGGACGGAGGCGATCACCTGCTCGTCGGCCGGGTTCACCACCTCGATCACGTCCGGCCCGGCGGCCGGGCGCCAGGCGCCGTCGATGTACATGCCGTCGTATGCCTTCATCGCGCTTCCTCCGGGGCGGGCGTCGGGGTAGGACTGCTCACGTCGTCCGGACCCTAAACTAGCGATGATAGTTTTCCGGCGCCAGGGGGACGCCCGCGCGACGGTGTCACTCCTCCAGCTCGGGCAGCCGCTCCGGGTTCGGGCAGATCCGTTCACCGTGCTGGTCGAAGACGAACAGGTGGGCGAGATCGACCAGCAGGGGTACCTGCATGCCCTGCCGGAGCCGGATGTCCGGCGTGGTGCGGACGATCAGGTCACCTGCGACACGCGGTTCGGCCGGGGCGGGTGCCGGGTCCTGCCGTCCGGGCTCGTCCAGCGTCGCCACGGACCCGGCACGCAGCGCGCCCGCCCGTTCCCGCAGGCGCTCCAGGACCGTGCCCTCGCGCCGGCGGCGCCTGGCCGGGCGGTCGGATCTCTGCCGGGGGGCCTCCAGCTCGGGCACGACGGCGGGGCGGGAGCCGGTGTTGAAGTGGACGAGCACCTCGTGGCCCTGGAACTCCAGATGCTCCACCAGGCCGGTGAGGGCCACCTCGCCGGGCCGGGCGGCGGACGGCTTGGCGATCCGTACCGCCTCCGAGCGCAGCCCCACGATGACCTCGCGGCCCTGCTGCACCCGGAGCAACTGGTGATCCAGGGACAGCGGTTCGGGCAGCCGCAGGAACTGCTTGCCCAGGCTGATGGTCATCGCCCCGTCCAGTGGCGCGCGCACCAGGCCGCGCAGCAGGTTGATGCGCGGCGTGCCGATGAACGCGGCGACGAAGACGTTGTTCGGCAGCGCGTACACCGTGCGCGGGGTGTCGACCTGCTGCAGGACACCCCCGCGCAGGACGGCCACCCGGTCCCCGAGCGACATCGCCTCGGACTGGTCGTGGGTGACGTAGACGGTCGTGACGCCCAGTTCGCGGGTGAGCTGGGCGATCTCGGCGCGCAGATGGTTGCGGAGTTTGGCGTCCAGGTTGGACAGCGGCTCGTCCATCAGGAAGGCGGAGGGGTGGCGGGCGATGGCCCGGCCCATGGCGACCCGCTGGCGTTCGCCGCCGGAGAGCTGGGCCGGGAAGCGGTCGAGGAGGTCCTCGATCCCGAGCATCCGGGCGGTGGCGTCCACCCGCGGGGCGGGGTCGGCGCCGGGGGCCTCGATGCGCAGCGGGAAGCCGATGTTGTCGCGGCTGGTCATGCTCGGGTAAAGGGCGAAGTTCTGGAACACCATCGCCATGTCCCGTTCGGACGGCGGCAGGTCGTTGCCGTACTCGCCGTCGAGGAAGAGCAGGCCCTCGTCGATGTCCTCCAGTCCGGCGATCATCCTGAGCACGGTGGACTTGCCGCAGCCCGAGGGGCCGAGCAGGACGAGGAACTCCCCCGGCGCGATGTCCAGCGACAGCCGGTCCACCACGCGGACGCCTCGCGTGTATGCCTTGCTGACGTCGTGCAGGGTGATGGCGCGTGTCATGAGGGGCCCCCGGGGGCTGGTCAGGGCGCTGGTGCTCCGCGGTCGGACGCCTCGTACGGGTCGTACGGGGCGCGTGAGTCACGGAAGCTAACGGAATGTAGGCGGCCGGGGGAAGACGCCGGACGGGATCTCGGCGCTTCATCCGATCCGTGAGAAAGCGGACGTCCGGATTCGGCGCGTGGGACGGCCGGCCGCCACGGGTTCCGCGTCAGTCGTCCCCGCCGTCGTCGCCGTTCGCGGAGCCGCCGCGCGAACGGCCGGCCCGGAGCAGTTCACCCGCCGCCAGGGTCGCCCTCGCCGCACCCCGCGCCCAGCGCGGGCCGCCCCGCGCGGCCCAGACCACGCAGGCGCATCCCCCGGCGACGACGACGAGAACTCCGGACAGGACAAGAAGAAGCATGAGGTCCCCCTCGTGGGCACACGGCACCCGGTCATCGGTGCGCGCCCGTACTGGTGTGCGATCCGTGCCATCCTGCCGTACGCGCGCGCCGCCCGCGGTCCCCTCAGCGAGTCGTACGGCACCGGGGACGGGCCCGGCTCCCTTTCCGGCCGGGCGGCCGGTCCTCCGCGGGGCCGGACGGAGTGCTCAGGGCGACGCCCGAGGACAGCAGGAGCAGCGCGCCCAGCGTCACGAACGGCGCCGCCACGCCCGCGACGCCCGCGATCAGGCCCGCCCCCGCGGGCGCGGCGGCCTGCCCCAGCCGGTTGCCGGTCAGGCGCAGGGCGAGGGCGGTGGAGCGGGCCCCGGCCGGAGCGGCCTGGACGACCGTCGTCATGGAGAGCGGCTGGCCGACGCCCAGGCAGAAGCCCAGGGCGGCCAGGACGAGCGCCAGCGCCCAGACCGGCACCGGCACCGCGACGCCCGCGCACAGCAGCGCCGCCAGCAGACAGGTGACCGTCAGCAGCGCCGTGCGGCCGAGCAGCCGCAGCAGGGGTGTGAGCACCAGCCGGCAGGCGATCGTGGCCGCCGCGCGCAGGCTCAGCAACAGGCCGACGACGGCCGGGTCGATGCCCCGGTGCTCGCCGAGCACCGGGAGGTAGGCGGTGAGGATGTCGGTCGCGGACAGCACCGCCAGGCTGACCAGGATGCCCGCGGGGACGCCCCGGGCGCGCAGGATGCCGCGCACCGGCACCCGTGCGCCCGGCGCGGTCCGGGACGCCGGGACCGCCGGGAGCTCCGTGCGCCACAGGGAGGTGAGGGCGAGCGCCCCGCCCGCTCCCGCGGCCAGCAGGGCGAACGCACTGGTACGGGCCATGTCCGCGCCGATCAGCGCGCCCGCCGCGACGGGCCCGGCCAACTGTCCGAGCGAGGCGCCGATGGCGAAGTGGCCGAAGTTGCGATCCTGTTCGTGAGGTGCGGACTGGCGTGCGACGAGCGACTGGGCGCCGATGACGAAGCAGAGGTGTCCCAGGCCCATCACCCCGCTCCACAGGGCCATCGTCCCCAGCGAGCCGGCGATGCCGCTCAGCGCGCAGCCACCGGAGATGAGCACCACGCCGGCCGGCAGCAGGGGCGCGCAGCGGCCGCGGTCGGTGCGCCGGCCGAGCGGTACGGCGACGAACAGCGGGAGCAGCGCGTACACGCCCGCGATCACCCCGACCGCCCGCTCGTCCGCGCCCAGTGCCAGCGCCCGGTAGGAGACGGCGGGCCGGGCCATCGACACCGCCCCCTGGGCGAAGCCGAAGGCGATGACGAGGCGGAGCAGCCAGCCGCGGTTCCCACCGGGCGCCATGACCGGCTCCCTCCCTTCAGGTGTACGGGGCTCAGACGATGCCGAACAGGAAGCCGGCCCCGAGGATCAGCAGGCAGGTCAGGGCCGCCCACTTGACCACGAACCGCGTGTGGTCGCCGAACTCCACCTTGGCCATGCCGACCAGGACGTACACCGCGGGGACGAGCGGGCTGGACATGTGCAGCGGCTGGCCGACGAGGGAGGCACGGGCCATCTCCAGCGGGGAGACGCCGTGTGCCGCTCCGGCCTCGGCGAGCACGGGCAGGACCCCGAAGTAGAAGCCGTCGTTGGACATGAAGTACGTCAGCGGCAGGCTCAGCACCCCGGTGACGAGGGCCATGTGCGGGCCCAGGCCGCCGGGGACCACGTCCACCAGCCACCTGGCCATGCTGTCGACCATCCCGGTGCCCTGGAGGACGCCGGTGAACACGGCGGCGGCGAAGACCATGCCGGAGACGTTGAGGACGTTGTCGGCGTGGGCCGCGATACGGGCCTTCTGGTCGGGGATGTGGGGGAAGTTGACGGAGAGCGCGAGCGCGGCGCCGAGCAGGAACAGCACCGGGATCGGCAGCCACTCCATGATCATGGCGGTGAGCAGGGACACCGTGAGCAGCGCGTTGAACCAGTAGAGCTTCGGGCGCAGGGTGGGGCGGTCGGGGTCGAGGCCCTGGAAGTCCCCGTGGTCCTCCGCGTCGTCCTCCGCGCCACTCGCGGTGCCGTCGAGCGCGTCGGTGTCCGCTGTGGCGCCGGAGCCGCCGGCCGTCCTGGAGCCCCTGCCGGAACCCGCCCCGGACCCCCCACCGACCGGCACGGTCTCCTTCTCCTCGGCCGGCGCCCGGTCCAGCGTCAGCACACCCAGCCGCCTGCGCTCCCGCAGTCCCAGCACGTACGCCAGGACGAAGACGCCGAGCAGGCCGACCAGCAGGGCGGGAATCATGGGCACGAAGATGTCGCTGGCGTCGAGCTTCAGCGCGGTCGCCGCACGGGCCGTCGGACCGCCCCAGGGAAGGGTGTTCATCACGCCGTTGGCCATGGCGGCGACACCGGTCATCACCACCAGGCTCATCTTCAGGCGCTTGTACAGCGGGTACATCGCGGAGACGGTGATCATGAAGGTGGTGGATCCGTCGCCGTCCAGCGACACGATCGCGGCGAGCACCGCGGTGCCGACGACGATCCGCATCGGATCCGCCCTGCAGAACCTGAGGATCCCGCGGACGATCGGGTCGAAGAGTCCGACGTCGATCATCACACCGAAGTAGACGATCGCGAACATGAGCATCGCCGCGGTGGGGGCGAGGCTGGACACGCCGTCGATGACGTAGTCACCGAGGTGCGCGCCCTTGCCGACGAACACACAGAACAGCGCGGGGATCAGCACGAGCGCCGCGATCGGCGACATCTTCTTCGCCATGATCAGGACCAGGAAGGTCGCGATCATGGCGAAGCCGAGGATGGTCAGCATGACTGGATACCTAACGTTCGCCCTTGAACATCCCACCAGGGCCGGCGGTGCGACGACGTTAGGTGCGGCGAAGCCGCGTCAGCAAGACGTCGGCCTGCGAGCAATAAGCGCAAAACCCCAGGTCACAGCTTTGCTCAGGTCAGAGCGTCGAACGTTTCGGTCACGACGGCGGGAACCGGGGCCACCTCGACGGGCACGCCGTTCAGAACGGCGTTGCCCGACAGCGGGTCCAGGAGGCTGCCGTCGAGGAGCTGGTTGACGTTGGCGCCGGGATCGGCCGCGGCGTGCCGGGTGCGGGTGCCGGGGCGGTCGTGCCCCCAGCCGTGCGGCAGGCTCACCACGCCGCGGCGTACGGCGTCGGTGACCTCCGCGGGGGCGGTCACCTCTCCCCCGGCACCCTTGATGCGTACCTGCTGTCCGTCCCGTACGCCGAGGCGCCCGGCGTCGTCGGGGTGGAGGTGGAGGGTACAGCGGTTGGAGCCGCCGGTGAGGGCGGGCACGTTGTGCATCCAGCTGTTGTTGGAGCGCAGATGGCGGCGGCCGACGAGGACCAGCCCGTCCGGACGTTCGTCCAGGGCGGCCCGCAGCCGGGGGAGGTCGGCGGCGATCGGCTCCGGCAGCAGCTCGACCTGCCCGCTGCGGGTCTTCAGCGGCTGCGGCAGACGCGGGCGCAGGGGGCCGAGGTCGATGCCGTGCGGGTGGGCGAGCAGCCTGTCCAGGGTCAGTCCCTCCGGGTCGGCACCGAAGCCGTCGCCGTAGGGGCCGAGGCGCAGCATCATGTCCAGCCGCCGCTCGGGGCCGTTCTCGCCGCTGAGCAGGCCGGCGAGCTCCTGCTGGTCGCGGCCGTGCACCGGGGAGTGCGGGTCGCGGACCGCTTTGCCGAGGGTCTGGTCGATCACCATGGCGTCCACGGCGGCGGGGTCGGCGCCGTGCAGGCCGGTGGCGGCCAGGACCAGCCGGGCCAGGATCTCGGTCTCGGCCATGCGGCCGGGCTCGAGGGGGACGGCGGGGCGGGTGTAGCGGACCTGGTTGCGCACGGCGAGGGTGTTGAAGGCGAAGTCGTGGTGCGGGCTCTGCGCGGGCGGGGGCGGCGGCAGGACGACGTCCGCGTGGCGTGAGGTCTCGTTGAGGTACGGGTCGACGCTCACCATGAAGTCCAGTGAGCCGAGCGCCTTGTCGAGCCGGTCGCCGTCCGGGGCGGAGAGCACCGGGTTGGCCGCGACGGCGATCAGGGCGCGGACCGGCTCGCCCTCCTCGGTGGGGGTGTCGATCTCCTCGGCGAGGGCGGACAGCGGCAGTTCGCCCTTGGCCTCGGGGTGCCGGCGCACCCGGGAGTGCCAGCGTCCGAGGGCGAAGCCGCGGCCGGGTCCGGCGGGTCGGGGCGTCCTGTCGGTGGCGGCCAGTGGGAAGAGGGCACCGCCGGGCCGGTCGAGATTGCCGGTGAGGATGTTGAGGACGTCGACGAGCCAGCTCGCGAGGGTGCCGTGCGGGACGGTGCAGCTGCCGATGCGGCCGTAGACGGCGGCGGTGGGGGCGGCGGCGAGTTCGCGGGCCAGGGTGCGGATGACGGCGGCGTCGATGCCGCAGGCGCCGGACACCGCTTCGGGCGTGAAGTCGGCCAGTACCCCGGCGAGTTCGTCCTGGCCCCGGATGTGCGGCGCCCGCTCCCCGAGGTCGGCGGGGCCCTCGTCGAACAGGGTGTGTGCCATCGCGGCGAGGAGCAGCGCGTCGGTGCCGGGGCGGATGGCGAGGTGGCGGTCGGCGAGGCGGGCGGTGCGGGTGCGGCGGGGATCGATGACGGTGAGGGTGCCGCCGCGGGCCCTGAGCGCCTTCAGCCGGCCGGGGAAGTCGGGGGCGGTGCACAGACTGCCGTTGGACTCCAGGGGGTTGGCGCCGATCAGCAGGAGGTGGTCGGTGCGGTCGAGGTCGGGCACGGGGATGAGGTTCGCGTCACCGAAGAGCAGTCCGCTGGAGACGTGCTTGGGCATCTGGTCGACGGTGGAGGCGGTGAACAGGCTGCGGGTGCCGAGCCCGCCGATCAGCACGGGCGGGTAGAGGGCGCCGGCCACGGTGTGGACGTTGGGGTTGCCGAGGACGACGCCGACGGCATGCGGTCCGTGCCGTTCGGCGACGGGCCGTATCCCCGCGGCCACGGCGTCGAACGCCTCCTCCCAGGTCGCCTCGCGCAGTTCGCCGTCGACGCGGACGAGCGGGGCGCGCAGCCGGTCGGGGTCGGAGTCCACGGCACCGAAGGCGGCGCCCTTGGGGCAGATGAATCCCTTGCTGAACACGTCGTCGCGGTCGCCGCGGGCGCCGGTGACCCGGCCGTCCTCGATGGTGAGGGTCAGGCCGCAGGTGGCCTCGCACAGGGGGCAGACACGAAGGGCGGTGCGGGACACGGGACCTCCCGGGTACGGCGGCGGTGACGCACGGACGGGCCGAGCATACCGACCGGTACGCATGGAGGGGAGGGGGTGCCGCGGGCGGAACTCAGTCCAGCACCTGCGCCAGGTAGGCACGCAGCATCCCGCGCAGTTCGCCGATGACCTTCTCGTCCCCCTCGGGCGCCATCCGGAACGCCAGGTGGACGAGGGCGTCGGCGGTCTCGACGGCGACGAGGAAGGTGCGGCGCAGGTCCTCGTCGGCCTCGCGGCCGAGGTAGGCGGAGAGCAGGTCGGTGAGGCGGTCCGCGACCCGGCGGTTGGGTTCGGCCCGGCGGGTGCCGACCGGTATCTGGTTGCCGAAGTCGACGAGGGAGAAGCCGGGGGCGGTGCGCTTCATGTCCAGGTACGCGTCCAGCACGACGTCCATGGCGTGCCGCCAGCCCTGGTCGCCCGCGGCCCCGAGGCGTTCGCCGACCCGTTCGGTGAAGCGTTCCAGATTGCGCTGGGCCAGGGCGTCGGCCATCTGGCGTTTGTTGCCGAAGAAGCGGTAGACGGAGCCGATGGGCACACCGGCGCGCTCGGCGACGGCCCGGGTGCTCAGGTCGTCGTATCCGGCCTCGTCGAGGAGTTCGGCGCAGGCGTCGAGGATTCTGGCCAGCCGTTCGGCGCTGCGCCGCTGCACGGGCGCTCTGCGGAGCGATGTCGCGTGGGGCACGGGCTTCATCATGCCTGTCCGGCACCGTGAGGTGAACCTCGCCCTCCGCTACGGTGCCGCCCGCCCGCTCCGTGCTCCGGCGCGCCGGGGACCGCCTGCCCGGCGAGGGGCTCCGCGCCGGGGTCGTCGCCCGGTTCCCGCTCCGACACCGTGATGTCGGCCGTGCTCTCGACGGGCTCGCCGTCCACGGCCCACGCCGACCCGTCGTCGGCGTAGAGGCGCACGGTGATCTGGTGCGTGCCGCGCGGGACCATGCCGCCGGGGAGGTGGTACTCGGGGGTGCGCAGCAGGGCGACACGGCGGCCGTTCACCTCGAGGTGGGCCAGTCCGCGGCCGGCCACCGCCCGCTCGCCCGTCCCGTCCGGCGAGAAGCGGAAGTTGCGCACCCGCAGCCGCACGTCCCAGCCGCCGGAGTCGGGCGTGACCTCGACGCCGACCCCGGGAGCGTTCCGCCCGTCCACCTCGCGCAGGGGACGCCCGTCCTCGTCCCGCTCGTCGAGGAGCCGGCCGACGGGCGAGGCCGACACCCCGTCCTGGTCCCGGGCGGCACGGGAGTCGCAGCCCGCGGACCCGGCCGCCAGTACGACACAGACCGCGAGCGCGGTGAAGATGCTCCGCCTCCACGTCATACCGGGGAGCGTAGAACACGGGTGCGAGTCCGCGGATCCACCTGAAGTCGGGTTCCGCGTCCTCCGCCGAGAGGAGGAGCGCCACCGGCATCGCGCGCCCCCTTGCGCCGGGGAAAACGCAATCCTACGGTGTCCCATAGGAATCGGATCGCAAGGGAGCAGCGAACATGACCGATGGGGGCACCACCGGCACGAGCGCGTTCGAGCACGGGGGAGCACGCAAGGCCGCCGAAGCACTGGAACACCTCTCCGGCTTCGGCAACGAGCACAGCTCCGAGGCGATCCCGGGCGCCCTGCCCGAGGGCCGCAACTCGCCGCAGCGCGCCCCGCTCGGACTGTACGCGGAGCAGCTGAGCGGTTCGGCGTTCACCGAGCCGCGGGCGGAGAACCGCCGCTCCTGGCTGTACCGGATCCGCCCGTCGGCCGCCCACCCGGCGTTCTCCCGCACGGGCAACGGCGCCCTGCGCACCGCGCCCTTCACTCAGACGGTCCCCGACCCCAACCGGCTGCGCTGGAACCCGCTGCCCGCCCCGGCCGAGGGGACCGACTTCCTGGCCGGGCTGTGGACCCTGGGGGGCAACGGCGATGTCACCCAGCGCGCGGGGATGGCCGTACACCTGTACCACGCCAACGCCTCGATGGACCGCGTGTTCAGCGACGCCGACGGTGAGCTGCTGATCGTCCCCGAGCTCGGCGGGCTGCTGCTGCGCACGGAGTTCGGGCTGCTGCATGTGGAGCCGGGGCACATCGCGCTGATTCCTCGTGGGGTCCGGTTCCGTGTGGATCTCCTGGACGAGTCGGCCCGCGGCTATGTGTGCGAGAACTACGGAGCGCCGTTCCGGCTCCCCGACCTCGGCCCGATCGGCGCCAACGGTCTGGCCAACGCCCGTGATTTCAGGGCACCCGTCGCCGCGTTCGAGGACGTCGAGGGCCCGGTGGAGGTGGTGAACAAGTTCTGCGGCAACCTCTGGTCGGCCGGCTACGACCACTCCCCGCTCGATGTCGTCGCCTGGCACGGCAACTATGTGCCGTACGCCTACGATCTGCGCCGCTTCAATGTGATGGGCACCATCTCCTACGACCACCCGGACCCGTCCATCTTCACGGTGCTGACGTCTCCGAGCGACACCCCCGGCCTCGCCGGGGTGGACTTCGTGGTCTTCGCCCCGCGCTGGCTGGTGGGCGAGGACACCTTCCGCCCGCCGTACTTCCACCGGAACGTGATGAGCGAGTACATGGGCCTGATCGAGGGCGCGTACGACGCGAAGGCGGAGGGCTTCGTGCCGGGCGGGGGCTCGCTGCACAACACGATGTCGGCGCACGGCCCGGACCGCGAGACGTTCGAGAAGGCGAGCGCCGCGGAGCTGCGCCCGCAGAAGATCGACGACGGTCTGGCCTTCATGTTCGAGACCCGCTGGCCGGTGTCGCTGACGCCCCAGGCGGCCCGGGCCGAGCACCTGCAACAGGGCTACGACGACGTGTGGCAGGGACTCGAGCGGCACTTCCAGCCGTTGCACTGAACGTTCTCGGACCGGTACGGATAGCCCGTGACCTCCTTCGCTCCGGATTCGATCGTCCTGAACCGCAAGCTGCCGCTCTGGTACCAGGTGTCGCAGTCGCTGCGCGCCTCGATCCTCGGCCGCTCGCCCCAGGACCCCCTGCGCCTGCCCACCGAGGAACAGCTGGCCGGCCACTACGGCGTGAGTGTGCTGACCATGCGGCAGGCGCTGAAGGAGCTGGAGGACGAAGGGCTGATCACCCGGTACCGCCGGCGCGGCACCTTCATCGAGCCCGGCGCCCGGCGGGGCGCCCCGGTGCGGCTGCTGGGCTCGGTGGACGCCATCGTGGCCCAGCAGTCCGGGATGACGACCGAACTGCTGGAACACGGCCCCGCGCCGGTGCCCGCGGAGATCGCCGAGTACTTCCCGGACCTGTCCGAGGCGGCGGCGTACCACCGGCTGCGCAGCGACGAGAAGACGGGCGAGCCGACCAACCACGCGCGCAACTGGGTCCGCCCCGAACTGGCCGCCCGCATCGACCTGGACGACCTGGTGCGGTGGCCGATGACCAAGGTGCTGCGGGACGTCGTCGGGGCGGACATCAGCCGGATCACGGACACGGTGGAGGCGCGGCTCGCGGACCCGGAGACGGCCCGTCTGCTCCAGGTCCCGCTGCTCAGCCCGATCCTGCACTACACGGGGGTCACCTACGACAGCGGCGGCCGCCCCCTGGACGTGGCCGTCATCCACTACCGGGGCGACCGCTTCTCCTTCACGGTGACCCTGGACGCCACCTGAGCCGCCCGTCCCCCACAGGTCGTACGATGCCCAGCGTGACGCACGACGACGCTCCGCTGCTGGCGGACCTCATGCCGTGGTCCGTCGCACCGCCGCGGCTCGGCCGGGGGTGGCCGGCGGCTCCCGACGCGGCGTCCCTGGAGGCCCGTTGGGACGCCCTGGTGAAGGCCGGGGGCCAGGACCGCGAGGCCCTGTTCCAGCCGACCCGTTCCCGGACCCCGCACTCGGCCGTCGGGCAGTTGCCGGGGCGGAGCGGCGGCACCGGGAAGCTGGCCCGCGCCACGGGCCCGTGCCCGGAGCCGGTACGGGTCCTGTACGCCCCGTTCGACGAGCAGTGGCTGATCCCCGACCAGCGGCTGATCGACGCGGCCCGCCCGGAGCTGTGGCGGGTGGCGGACGAGCGGCAGGTCTTCGTCGTGGAGACCGCGCGGGGCGGCGCAGCCGCCGACGGCTCCGCCGGTCCGCCCCTGCTCGCCACGTCCCTGCTGCCCGTGCTCCGCGCGGGACGCGTCCGCCCGCTGTTCCGCCGGCCGGGCGCCACCGAGCCCAACCTGGCCCCGGGCCTGACGGACCACCTCGCCTCCCGGCTCGGCCGCGACACCTCCCCCATGGACGTCCTCGCCTGGGCGGCGGCCGTGGCACGGCCCGCGCCCGGGGGCCTCGCGGTGCCGCTCACCGGGGACGCGGACGAGTGGGAGCGGGGCATGGCGGTGGGCCGCCGGATGCTGTGGCTGATGCGGCGCGACGGGGAACGCCCGAAGCTGCCGGGCGGACGCCGCCCCTACGTCCGTGCCCCGCTGCCCTCCCGCCCGGGGGCCGTGCGCTACGACCGGGAGGACGAGGCCCTGCTGCTCGACGAGGGCCGCATCTCCCCCGTGCCGCCAGAGGCCTGGGACTTCGAGGCCGGCGGTGTCCGGGTGCTGGAACAGTGGTGCGCGGCCCGTACGGAGCCGGGCGAGCCGGGCACGCTGGCCGCGATCCGGCCCGCCGTCTGGCCCCAGGCCTGGACCTCGGAGCTCCTGGAGCTCATCACGGTCCTCGCCCTGCTGGCCGAACTGCGCCCGCGTCGGGAGGCGCTGACGGACGGGGCGGTCCCCGACCCGGTCACGCCGGCCGAGCTGTGCGAGGCCGGCGTGCTCCCGGTAGCGCCCTCGGCGCGCCGCCCCGCCTCGGTGCTGGACGCCCACGAGGAGGGCCCGGAGGGCCAGCTCGCGCTCATCTGACGTCCGCCGGGAGCGGGTTCAGCGGCGGGAGTGGTCGAAGCCGTCCAGCAGTCGGCCGAGCGCCCGCTCGAACACCGCCTCCAGGTCGATCGGCCCCGCGTCCTCCGCGAAGGCCGCCGCCATTCTCGGGTACTCGCCGGTCGCCACCCGGCCGCCCAGGTAGGCGATCCGCATCGCGTTCTCCCGCTCCTGCGACCAGGGCAGCGAGCGGGTGCGCTCGTCGGTGGCCAGTTCGTTGGTGACGTACGTCGTCACGATGCCGTTGAGCATCGCGATCAGCTCCAGCTTCGTGCCGTACGGCTCGGGAAGCGGGTCCAGGCAGGCCAGGCAGTGTTCGAGATAGCGCAGGGCGTTGGGGCTGAAGCCGTAGACCGGCGACATCAGCCGCGGCAGCCACGGATGGCGGTGCATCAGCGCGCGGGTCTGGTGCGCCACCCGGAGCATGTCGGCGCGCCAGTCACCGCCGGGTTCCCACAGTTCGTGCTCGCCGCCGGCCGCGTCCACCATCAGCTCGTACAGGTCCTCCTTGCGGGGGACGTAGTTGTACAGCGACATGGTGCCGCAGCCCAGTTCGGCGGCGACGCGGCGCATGGAGACCGCGTCCAGGCCCTCGGTGTCGGCGATCCGGACCGCCGCCGCCGCGATGTCGGCGCGGGTGTACGCCGGTCTCGGTCCACGGCCGGTGCGCTCGGGGCGCGCCCAGATCACTTCGGGTTCGGCCGCTCGGCCCGCCATCGGTCATCACCTCCCCACCATCGTAGTTACGTACACCGTACGTAGTGCGCTATGGTCGACCCATGACTACTACGTACGCTGTACTTAGTGAAGGTCTGGAGAAGCGCTTCGGGGAGGTCCGCGCCCTGCGCGGGCTGGATCTGGCGGTGGCCGAGGGCACCGTGTGCGGGATGCTCGGGCCCAACGGGGCGGGCAAGACGACCGCCGTCCGGCTGCTGACCACCCTGCTGCGGCCCGACGCGGGCTCGGCGCGGATCGCGGGCCACGACCTCGTCCGGGAGGCCGCCGCCGTACGGCGCAGGATCGGCGTCACCGGGCAGGACACCTCGATCGACGGGGATCTCACCGGGCGCGAGAACCTGCGGCTGTTCGCACGGCTGCACCGGGTGGGCGGGGCGGCCGGGCGGGCCGACGAGCTGCTCGACCGCTTCGGGCTGACGGAGGCGGCCGACCGGCCGGCGTCCGGCTGGTCGGGCGGCATGCGACGCCGGCTGGACCTGGCGGCGAGCCTGATCCGGCGTCCCGAGGTGCTGTTCCTGGACGAGCCGACGACCGGTCTCGACCCGGCCAGCCGCACGCTGATCTGGGAAGCGGTGCGCGAACTGACCCGCGAGGGCACAAGTGTGCTGCTCACCACCCAGTACCTGGAGGAGGCCGACCGGCTGGCCGACGACATCGCCCTGGTGGACCGGGGACGGGTCGCGCACACGGGCTCCCCGGCCGAGCTCAAGGCGCTGGTCGGGACGCACGCGGAGGTGATCGTCGCGGACCCGGCCGCGCTGGCGGCGGCCGCCGGGGTGCTGGACCGCCTCACCGGTTCGCAGCCGTCCCTGGACCGCGAACGGAACGCGGTCGGCGTGGTCACCAAGGACGCGACCGTCACTCTCCCGCACCTGGTGCGGACGCTGGACGCGGCGGGCGTGCCCTTGCTCGACGCGAGCCTGCGGCCCCCCACTCTGGACGATGTGTTCTTGCGGCTGACCGAGGGCTCCGTGGCCTTCGCCGGCCGCCCCGGTGACGACAAGGAGCGTGCAGCGTGAGCACGTTGGCGTACGACGGCACCGCGATGCTCGGCCGGCAGCTGCGGCGGATGCGCAACAACCCCGGGCTGCTGATCCTCACCCAGACCATGCCGGTCAGCATGCTGCTGTTCTTCGGTTACGTCTTCGGCAGCGCGCTCGCCGTGCCGGGTGCGGAGTACCGGTCCTTCCTGGTTCCGGGACTGCTGGTGGCGACGGCGGCGGGCGGGGTCATGACCGGCATGTTCCAGTCGGCCCAGGACGTCCACCGCGGGGTGACGGACCGGTTCCGCACGCTGCCGGTGAGCCGGGCCGCCGTGCCGGCGGGCCAGGCCGTGGCGGACGTGCTGGTGACAGCGGCCGGGACGGTGCCGTTCCTGCTCGTGGGGCTCGCGGTCGGCTGGCGGGTGGAGGGAGGCGCGGCGGCCGCGGCGGGTGCCCTCGCGCTGTTGCTGCTGTTCCGGTTCGCATGCGTGTGGATCGGCGTCTTCCTCGGGCTGCTCACCCGGAACGAGGAGGCGGCCGGTCAGCTGGGCGGGGCGACCTTCCTGCTGCCGCTGCTGTCCAGCGCGTACATTCCCACCGAGGGGCTGCCCGGGTGGCTGCGCACGGTGGCGGAGTGGAATCCGATCAGCGCGGTGGCGACGGCACTGAGGGAGCTGTTCGGCAACGCATCCGTGCCGGAGGGGGCGGCCTGGCCGGTGGCGCATCCCGTCGCCGGGTCACTGGCCTGGTGCGCGGTGCTGCTCGCGGTGTTCGTGCCGCTCGCGGTGCGGAGGTACGCGCACGGCGGGCGGTGACCTGCGAGGAGGACGGGGAGTGACCGGCGGGCCCCCGCTTCGCTGCCGGGTGGGACCGGGGGCGCCGGCAAGAGGACGTGCTGGAATCTTCGATGCGCCGGGTGCCCTGGGTGCCGCGGGGATGACGGACGGGCGGGCGCTGCGCCGGGACGGTGGGACCGTCCGGCGCGGGCGCTACCGGCTGCCGAACAGGGAGCGGCGCAGTCGGCGCAGCGGGGCGAAGAGCGAGACGCGGCTCGTCCGGGCCCGCGCGGCACCGCGGCTGTGCGGGGTGTCACGCGCGGTCAGCTCGCGCATCAGCGAGGTCGCCTCCGCCGTCTCGCGCTGCGGGACGGCCGGTCCCGCGAGGACAGCGAGGTGGCGGTCGAGGCGCGAACTGGTCGCGCTGCTCCCGCACGTGATCGCAGGGACCCTGGCCCTGCTGCGCACTGTTATCTGTTCCATGTCACTCCCCACCCGTACGAGTCCACCCGGCCCGGGCAGGGTAACCCTATCGCCCCGTCCCGGCACTCGTGTATCGAGGTCACAGGATTCACCTTCCCCATAAGGGTGTTGACGAACCTGCGGCGATTACTCTCCGAATCCGACCGTTTTCAGGGCGAGTTGGACGATGGGCTGGCCGGTGGGCTGCGGTGACCCACCATCGGGCTCGACGGTCACGGCGAGTGACGCCGCCCCGGTGTCGAGGCCGGACGCGACCAGGGGCGTGTCGCCCTGGAAAAGCCCCAGGGACCGCGGCCGCGAGCCCGGGCCCATGAGCCAGAGCTGGCGCACACGTCCGTTCGGAGGGTCGTCGTATCCGCCGAGAGTGACGACCGCGCTGCGGGAGGATGCGGAAGCGATCACTCCGATCGTGCGGCCCCGCGGGTCCCGGCCGCTGCTCGCGCGGGCGTCCGGCGCGGCGAGAACGTGGGCGATCTCACGTGCCCGGTCGCGCTCGGCGTCGAGCCGGTCCTGGGTCCGGGCCGCCTGCACGGCGAAGAGCGAGGCGACGACGAGCGCCGCGGCGGCGGTGGCCGTCTCGAACGGCACGAACAGCGGGGACCGGCGCCGCTCCCGGGTGCGCGGAGGTGGCGCGGTGCCCCAGACGTGGGGCGGGAGCTGCGGCGCACGCGCGCGTGCGGGGTCCCGCGGCGCGGGTTCCTGGGCGGTGGTCCGTACGGCGGCCAGCACCCGGTCCCGCAGCGCGGGCGGCGCGGGGGCGGCCGTGGACCAGGCGAGCCGGACGGCGTCCTCGGCGAGGTCGCGCACCTCGGCGGTGCAGCGGCCGCAGGACCGCAGGTGCTTCTCGAAGCGGACCCGCTCGGCGGGTTCCAGGGCGTCGAGGGCGTAGGGCGCGGCCAGCGAGTGCAGGTCGCGGGACGTCAGTCGGCCGAACAGGCTCATGCCGCGCCTCCCAGGCAGTCGCGCAGGCGGGTCAGGCCGTCCCGCATCCGGGTCTTGACCGTGCCGAGCGGCAGCGACAGCCGCTCGGCGACCTCGCGGTAGGTGTAGCCGTCGTAATAGGCGAGGGTGACCGACTGGCGCTGGAGCGCGGTGAGGCGGTCCAGGCAGCGGCGCACCCACTCGCGTTCCAGCCCGGCCTCGACCTCCTCGGCGACCTGGTCGAAGGCGGGGCCGTGGCCGCGCCGGGCCTCGCGCTGCTCCCGTTCGCCGGCCGCGCGGGCGCTGCGCACCCGGTCGACGGCGCGGCGGTGGGCGAGGGTGAGCACCCAGGACAGGGCGCTGCCGCGGCCGGGGTCGAACCGCGCGGCGGAGCGCCAGAGTTCCAGCAGCACCTCCTGGGCCACCTCCTCGGACTGGGCGGGATCGCGCACCACGCGCCGCACCAGCCCGTACACCGGCCCGGAGACCAGCCCGTACAGGTCCTCGAACGCCTCCTGGTCACCCGCGGCCACAAGCATCAGCAGCTCGTCCGCCTCCAACGCGCATCCCCTTCTTCCCGGCCCCGTGGGGCCGCCCGGTCGCACGAGGCGCGCGCAGGAGCGTGCCTCCGGAAGGGAAGTACGGATCACCGGGCCCGAAACGCGGGTCGGCGGCGAGAAACGACGGCGAGAAAACCCGACCAATCCGGCCCGCCCCGCGTTCCGAATCCCAGTGCGTCAGGCAAGTTGGCACTGAGGACGGACGGCATGACACCTAACTCCAGGACCGGTGCGGGGCGCAGGAGTCTCGCGACCCTGATCTGTGGGGCGCTGGCCGCCGGAGGGCTCGCAGCCGCCGGCGTGACCGCGCTGGAACCCGAGGCGGCCACCGCCTCCTCCCACCGGGAGGCCCCGCTGATCTCGGGCACCCCGCAGTTCGACAACACGGACCTGTACGCGTTCGTCAGCCCCGACAAGCCGGACACGACGACGATCATCGCGAACTGGATCCCCTTCGAGGAGCCGGCCGGCGGGCCGAACTTCTTCACGTTCGCCGACGACGCGCAGTACGACCTGCGCGTCGACCGGGACGGCGACGCGCAGGAGGACCTGGTCTTCCGGTACACGTTCAGGACGCACACGAAGAACGACAAGACGTTCCTGTACAACACGGGTCCGGTCGAGAGCCTCGACGACCCCGACCTCAACATCACCCAGTCGTACGACCTCGAACTGATCAAGCTGCGGCACCTGAAGGCGGTGTCGAGGACGAAGGTCGCCGACGACGTGCCGGTGGCGCCGTCGAACGTCGGCAAGGCGTCGATGCCGGACTACGACTCCCTGCGCAAGCAGGCGATCCACAAGCTCGCGGGGGGCGCCCGGACGTTCGCCGGGCAGGCCGACGACCCGTTCTTCCTGGACCTGCGCGTCTTCGACCTGCTGTACGGCGGGAACCTCTCCGAGGTCGGCAACGACACCCTCAAGGGCTACAACGTCAACTCGATCGCCCTCCAGGTGCCCCACAGCCTCATCACCGAGTCGCACGAGCAGCCGGTCGTCGGCATCTGGTCGACGACGCAGCGCAAGAACGCCCAGGGTGACTTCGTGCAGGTCTCGCGCCTCGGCAACCCGCTGGTGAACGAGGTCGTCAACCCGCTGAAGGACAAGGACACGTTCAACGCCTCCGCGCCCCGGGACGACGCGCAGTTCCTGGAGAACGTCACCGGCCCGGAGCTGCCGAAACTCATCGAGGCGATCTACAAGATCCCGGCGCCGGACGAGCCGCGCGACGACCTGGTCGGCGTCTTCCTGAAGGGCGTCGAGAACCTCAACCGGCCGCCGCACGTGACGCCGTCGGAGCAGCTGCGCCTCAACACCTCGGTCAAGCCCGCCGCAGAGCCCAAGCGGCTCGGTGTCCTCGACGGGGACACCGCGGGCTTCCCGAACGGCCGCCGCCTCACCGACGACGTGATCGACGCCGCGCTCCAGGTCGTCGAGGGTGAACTGGTCGGCGCGAAGAACGACCTGGGTGACGCGGTCGACGCCAACGACAGGGAGTTCGGCAAGGCCTTCCCGTATCTGGCGAACCCCACGGAGGGATCACGCGGCCCGCTCGCCAAGGGCGTGGACGGCGGCAACGACGTGCGCAGCCAGCTCGGTGACGCGCTGCGCCCGGCGGGTGCGGAGGACACGGACGACACGGCCCTGATCGCCGCGTCCGCGGGTGCGGGTGCCGGTGGGCTGCTGCTGATCGGCGTGGCGCTGATGTGGTGGCGCCGGATGCGCCGCCGGGCGTACTGAACCCGGCGTGCCCCCCGGGCGGCCGGCACGACCCGCCCGCCCCACCTACTGGCGCGGCCCGTCTTCCCCCGTCCCCCACGGCGCGGGCCGCGCCGCCGAACTCCGAGGAGAGGCCATGTCCCCGCGCACGCACGACAGCGCCGACGAGCACGAGCGGGCCACCGCGCCACCCGCTCCCCCGGCGTCCGGACACGGGAGCACACCGGACACCGCGCGACCACCCGCCGGGGGTGAGCAGCCGACGCGACGGCCGGCGCGCGTGGCCGGTTCCGGTGAGGTCGCCGTCCCGGGACCGCGGGTCGCGGCACTGCGGCGATTCGCCGCCGCGCGGCGCGGGCGGGGACTGCGGGCCGCCTCGTGCGCCGTCCTGCTGGCCGTCGCGATGACCGCCGGCAGTGTCGCGGTGAGCGGCGTCCGGGACGGCGGGCGGGCCGTGACCGATGCGGCACCGGCGGCCGGGGCGGTGGCCGCCGGTGTGCTCGCCGGGGCCGACCTCGACGCCGGGGTCCGTTCCCTGCAGGCCCATCTCCGTGCCCAGCCGCGCGACTTCGGCGGCTGGGCCACCCTGGGACTCGCCCACGTCGAGCAGGCGCGGACCCAGGGCGACCCCGCGCGGTACCCGCAGGCCGCGCGGGCGTTCGAGCGGTCCCTGGCCCTCGAGCCGGACAACGAACCGGCCCTCGCCGGGCAGGCCGCCCTCGCCGCCGCGCGCCACGACTTCACCGGAGCCCTCCGGTACGCCGACCGGGCCCTGGCGCGGAACCCCTACAGCGAGCGCGCCCTGTGCTCCCGTATCGACGCCCTGGTCGAGCTGGGCCGGTACGACGAGGCGGGTGAGGCCGCCACCACCGCCGACCGCAGGCGGCCGGGGATTCCCGTGTTCACGCGGTACGCCTACGTACGGGAGCTGCGCGGCGACGTGCGCACCGCGCGGACGGTGCTGCGGCAGGCGCTCGACGTCGCGGCCACGCCCGCGGACGTGGCGTACGTGGCGACCGCGCTGGGGCAGCTGGCCTGGAACCAGGGGGACCACGAGACGGCCCTCACGCACTACGCGCGGGCGCTCGCCGCCGACGAGGACCATCTGCCCGCCCTGGAGGGCCGGGCCCGCGCGCTGGCCGCGAGCGGGGACCGCGAGGGCGCCGTCGAGACGCTGGAGCGGGTCGTCGCCCGCTCCCCGCTGCCGGGTCCGCTGGTCGCCCTCGGCGAGCTGTACGAGGAACGGGACGCCGACGGCGACCACGCCAGGGCACGCGACCAGTACGCCCTCGTCGACGCGTGGACCGCGCTGGCCCGCGCGGGCGGGGTCGCCGTCGATCTCGACACCGCGCTCGCCGCCGCCGACCACGGGGACCCCGGCGAGGCGCTGCGCGCGGCCCGCGCGGAGTGGGACCGGCGGCACAGTGTGCACACCGCGGACGCCCTCGCCTGGGCCCTGCACGTCAACGGCCGCGACGCGGAGGCGCTCCGGTACGCCCGCCGCGCCACGGCCACCGGCTACCGCAACGCCGCCTTCCTGCACCACCGGGGCATGATCGAGAAGGCGGCCGGGCAGGACGGTGCCGCCCGTGACTCCCTCACCGCTGCGCTGGAGCTGAACCCCGCGTTCTCACCGCTGGGCGCCCGCGCGGCCCGGGCGGCGCTCAAGGAGCTGGAGGCGGCACGTTGACCCTCCGCCGTTCCGTCACCAGGGGTGCCGCCGTCCTCACCGCCGCCTGCGCGCTCGCACTCGTCCCGGCCGCGGCGGCGAGCGCGCATCCGCTGGGCAACTTCACCGTGAACCGCCACGACGGGCTGGTGGCCGCGCCCGGTGAACTCCGCGTCCGTCATGTCGAGGACCTGGCCGAGATCCCCGCCACGCAGGCCGGGTCGGACATCGGCCGGCTGGGCAGGGACGCATGGGCCCGCCGGCGGTGCGCCACGGCCGCACGGGACAGCGGGGTGCGTGTCGACGGCCGCCCGGTCGCGCTGACCGTGCGCGACGCCCGTGCGGGCGTACGGCCCGGCCAGGCGGGCCTCGACACACTGCGCGTGGAATGCACGCTGACCGCGCCCCTACCGGACGGCGAGACGGTGGACGTGCGCTTCCGGGCGGCCGGTGCGGCGTCCGGTCCGGGCTGGCGGGAGATCACCGCGCGGGGCGACCGTACGACCCTCACCGCCTCGGACGTGCCCCCGGCCTCGCCGTCCCGCGAACTGACCCGGTATCCGGAGACGCTGCTCTCGTCCCCGGCCGACACCAGGACCGCGGCCCTGCGCGTCCGCCCCGGCGGACCCGCCCTGGCCGGGGAGCAGGCCGACGCGCCCGCCTCGGCCGTGCTGCCGCGCGGGGCCGACCGCTGGACGCGCGCCCTGGACGGCCTCGTCGCCCGGCGCGACCTGACCGCCGGTTTCGCCGCCCTCGCCCTGCTGATCGCCGTCGGACTCGGCGCGATGCACGCGCTCGCCCCGGGGCACGGCAAGACCCTGATGGCCGCCACGGCGGCGGCGCGCGGGGGCCGGGCCCGGCTGCGGGACGTCCTGCCCATGGCCGCCTCGGTCACGGTCACCCACACCCTCGGCGTGGTCGCCCTGGGGCTGCTGGTCACGGCCGGTTCGGCCGCCGCGCCCACGGTGATCGCGTGGCTGGGCATCGCCAGCGGCGTCCTCGTGACCCTGGCCGGAGCGAGCCTCGTACGCCGCGCCCTGCGCGACCGGGGACCCGCGCACCACCACGGGCACGGGCACTCCCACACCCACACCCACACCCACACCCACACCCACGGCGGTCACACCCACACCCATCCCGCGGCCCCCACCCTGCGCGGGACGATCCTGCTCGGCTTCGCCGGCGGCCTGGTGCCCAGCCCGTCCGCCGTCGTGGTGCTGGTCGGTGCCGCCGCGCTCGGCCAGGCCTGGTTCGGGCTGCTGCTCGTCGTCGCGTACGGCGCCGGGCTCGCCCTCACCCTCACCGCCGCCGGATACGCGGTCGTCAGGGCGGGCAGCGGCCTGACCCGGCTGCTGGCCCGGCGTCCCCGGTGGACGGCCGCCCCCTGGGCGGCGCAGATGCGTCGTGGCGCGCCCCTCGGGTCGGCGGTCGTCGTCGTGGCCCTGGGTGCCGGATTGGTGTTCAGGGGGGCGGCATCCGCACTCGGCTGAGCTACTTTCATCGGCAAAGGGTGAATTCGCCCGGATGCGAAGGGGGCGCCGTGTCCGAAGAACCCGGCACCGAGCGGGTGATCGCGGGCCGCTACCGGCTGCTGTCGCCGCTGGGCGAGGGCGGTATGGGAACGGTGTGGCGAGCCCGTGACGAGCTGCTGCACCGCGAGGTCGCCGTCAAGGAGGTGCGTGCCCCGGCCGGGCTGCCGGCGCCCGACGTCGAGCGGATGTACGCCCGCCTGGAGCGGGAGGCGTGGGCGGCGGCCCGGGTCACCGACCGCGCCGTGGTGACGGTGTACGACGTGGCGACGGAGGACGGGCGCCCGTGGATCGTCATGGAGCTGGTCCGCGGCCTCTCGCTCGCCGAGGTGCTGGAGGCGGAGGGCCCGCTGCCGCCTCCGCGTGCCGCGCGGATCGGCGCGGAGGTGCTCACCGCGCTGCGCGCCGCGCACGGGGCCGGGGTGCTGCACCGGGACGTGAAACCCGCGAACGTCCTGATCGCGAACGACGGACGGGTGGTGCTCACCGACTTCGGGATCGCCATGGTGGAGGGCAGTTCGGCGCTGACCATGACCGGGGAGGTCGTCGGGTCGCCCGAGTTCCTCGCCCCGGAACGGGCGCTGGGCCGCACCCCGGGGTCCGAGTCGGACCTGTGGTCGCTCGGCGTGCTGCTGTACGCGGCGGTCGAGGGGAGTTCGCCCTTCCGCCAGGGCACGCCGCTGAGCACGCTGCGGGCGATCGTGGACGAGGAGATGCCGCCACCGCGCCGGGCGGGTCCGCTGGCCGGGGTCATCGAGGGTCTGTTGCGCAAGGATCCGGCCGAGCGGCTGTCCGCGGAACGGGCGCAGGAGGAGCTGCGGGTGGTCGCGGCGGGGGGCGTGCCCGGCGCGGACACGGCGCGTGCGGCTCCGTACGCCCCGACGGTGGCCGCGCCCGTCCCGGCGCGTCCGGAGACGTCCTCGCCCGCTCCCCCGTCACCGGTCACCGGGGGAGCACCCGCGGCGGCCACCACGGTGACCCGGACGGGGCGCGACCGGCGCACCGCCGTCCTCCTCGTCGTGGGGCTGGTCGTCCTGGCCCTGGCGCTGGCCGGTCTGACGTATGGGCTGCTGCGGGGCGGGGGTGACGGCGGCCCGGAGGCCAAGGACCCCGGCGGCGAGGCCGGTTCGGCCGCGCGGACCGGCGACGGCGGGAGCGGCGGCGGCCGCACGCCGGGGACGGTGGACCCCACTCCCTCCCCCACCGCGAGCGAGGAGGACAGGAGGAGCGCTCCCCCGCCGCAGACCGTGTCCGTGACGGTGGCCGGCGCGCGCACGGAGTACTCCGGCGCGTGCCCGCCGCCCGGTGAGCGGGCGCCCGCGTTCACGGCGACGTTCACGGTGGGGCGGTTGCCGGCCGAGGTGTCCTACCGCTGGGTGGCCGGGGACGGCTCGGTGGCCGATCCGGGGTGGCGGACGCTGTCGTTCCCCGAAGGGGGAGGGCGTGCGCGGCAGGACACGGTGGTGGTGACGACGTACGCGGAGGACGGGACGTACCGGAGCGAGATCGGCGTGGAGGTCAGGGGGCCGGTGCGCACCACCTCGGAGACGGTGCCGTTCTCGGTGGCGTGCGAGACGGAGACCCCGACGGACGGGGCCTCCGCTTCTCCCTCCGGTTCGGACGGCGGCGAGGAGCGTCCGGATCAGGCCGCCGCGTTGAGCGCCGGCAGGTAGCCGCCCGACTGGCCGGCGGCCTTCGGGTGGTACGAGTTGCCGATGTTGAGCCAGTCCACGCTGTGCAGCCAGGAGTTGCCGGAGCAGATCTCGTGGCCGGAGAAGGTGGTGCGGACGTCGCCGAAGCTGAAGCCGTACGCCCGGGCGCGCTGGGCGATGGTGTTGTCGAGGAGGTCGGCGGCGTCGTTGATCGCCTTCCGCTTGGTCTCGGAGAGACCGATGCAGTAGGTGCCGAGCTGGTAGAAGCGGGGGTAACCGAGCACCACGACCTCGGCGTTCGGGGCCCGGTCGCGGATCGCCGTGTAGACGCTGTCGAGCCTGCCGGGCAGCGTCGAGTCGACGTACGCCCGCGCGGTGGCGATGCGGGAGAGGCAGGAGCTGTCGGACTGCAGCACACAGGTCGTCATGACGTCGGCGAAACCGGCGTCGTTGCCGCCGACGCTGATGGACACCAGACCGGTGGCGGTGGAGAGCGGACCGAGCTGCCCGGAGAGAACATCACCCGTTCGGGCGCCCGAGCAGGCGGTGAAGTCGAAGGACGAGGGTGAGTTGGCGGCCGCCCAGAGGTAGGGGTAGGCCTTCGTGCTGCGCTTGCAGTCTCCGCTGGAGGTGATGTAACTGCCGGCTCCGACGCCGGAGGAGTAGGAGTCGCCGAGCGCCACATAGCCGCCGGCCGCGGCCTGTTGGGACGCCTGCGCCGTCGTCGCCCCGGTGAGGGCCGCGGTGCCGGCGAGGAGGAGTGTGCCGAGGAAGAGGGCGAATCGGGAACGTCTCATGGAACCTCCCATTAGCAGGATCTCTGCCACAACCGTGGTACCAGCTACGCGTGTTGACTGGAAGTGTCCATGCCAAAAATGTTACTGCTTCAATGCTGGACGAAATCCGGCCGCAGGGACTTTCGGCCCTTGACGCCCCTTACGGGGTGCGCCAGATTGAAGCCCGGCATCCGGCGCTTCGGGGGGCAAAGCCGGTCATGCGGACTCGCCCGACCGGGCAGGAAACACCCGCAACGGCCAAACCGCCGGAAACGTGAGGTGCCGTTCCAGGTCTTGCCATACGGGTTCAATCGTCAATACCGTCATACATCTCACTCGCATCGGTCCGTCAGTACGCGGCTCCAGGGGAGGGCTCAGGTCCGCGACGTACCGGCGCGGGGCGCGGTAGGGGGGTGCCGTGCTCGGTGACCGCAACGGTGACCGAGCCGTGCCGCGCGGACGGACGTCCTTGTGACGGCCGCCAGTTCCACCAGCTCACCCGGCGTACGCGTCGGCTCCGTCCGTCGTGACGCGGGGTGAGAACAACCCCCCTTTCGAACCGGACGAACAGCCGGGCCGCCCGAGGGGCGGGCGGTCCGCCGGACGAGAGGGACCAGAATCATGAGCTCCGTACTGCAGCCGGCGGCCGCGGATCAGGATCCGCCGGCCGCCCGGACGTACCGGCCCGTCTCCTCGCACCTGGCCATCGCGCCACCGGTGAGCGTGGTGATACCGGCCATGAACGAGGCGGAGAACCTGCCGTACGTCTTCAAGACGCTTCCCGACTGGATCCACGAAGTGGTCCTGGTCGACGGCAACTCCACCGACGACACCGTCGAGGTGGCCCGCGGACTGTGGCCCGGGGTGAGAGTCGTCGGGCAGCGCGGCAAGGGCAAGGGGGACGCGCTGCGCGCCGGTTTCGAGGCCTGCACCGGCGACATCGTCGTGATGGTCGACGCGGACGGTTCGGCGGACGGCAGCGAGATCGTCAGCTACGTCTCCGCGCTGGTCTCGGGCGCGGACTTCGCCAAGGGGTCCCGCTTCGCGAACGGCGGCGGCACCGACGACATGACCTTCGTCCGCCGGCTCGGCAACCGGGTGCTGTGCGCCGTGGTCAACCGCAAGTTCGGCGCCCGGTACACCGACCTCTGCTACGGCTACAACGCCTTCTGGCGGCACTGCCTGGACAAGATCGACCTCGACTGCACCGGATTCGAAGTCGAGACCCTGATGAACATCCGCGTCGTCAAGGCCGGTCTCAAGGTGCAGGAGATCCCCAGCCACGAGTACCTGCGGATCCACGGCACCAGCAATCTGCGGGCCGTGCGCGACGGCTTCCGGGTGCTGAGAGTGATCCTCGGGGAACGCTCCAACCGGCGGGCGCTGCGCCGCCGCCCGCACCCCTCGCCGCTGCTCGACGCGGTCCGGGGGAAGGTGTCTTGAACGCACCCGCGACCCCGGGCATCTCGGTCGTGATCTGCGCCTACACCGAGGACCGCTGGGAGGACGTCCTCGCGGCGGTCGCCTCGGTACGGGCACAGTCACGGCCGGCCCTGGAGACCCTGCTGGTCGTCGACCACAACGGGGCTCTCCTGGACCGTCTGGGCAAGGAGTACGAGGAGGCTGCGGACGTGCGGGTGCTCACCAACGCGGGCCCCCGCGGTCTGTCCGCCGGCCGCAACACCGGGATCGCCGCCTCGCGCGGCGACGTCGTGGCCTTCCTCGACGACGACGCCGTCGCCGAACGCGACTGGCTGGCGCGCTTCGCCGAGGGCTACGCCGACGCGCGCGTGATGGCGGTCGGCGGCCGCACCGAGCCGGTCTGGGCGTCGGGCCGGCGCCCCGGCTGGTTCCCGGAGGAGTTCGACTGGGTGGTGGGCTGCACCTACCGGGGCCTGCCGCACGGACGCGTGCGGGTGCGCAACGTGCTGGGCGGCAACGCCTCCTTCCGGCGCGAGGCCTTCGACGCGGCGGGCGGCTTCGCCACCGGCATCGGACGCGACGGCGACAAGCGCCCGCTGGGCGGGGAGGAGACGGAGCTGTGCATCCGCCTCAGCCGTGCCCGGCCCGACGCGGTCCTGCTCATCGACGACCGCGCGGTGATCCACCACCGGGTGCCCGAGGCCCGCGAGCACTTCCGCTACTTCCGGACCCGGACCTACGCCGAGGGACTGTCCAAGGCGCTGGTGGCGCGCAGCGTCGGCGCGGAGAAGGGCCTCGAGTCCGAACGCCGCTACACCGCACGCGTCCTGCCGGCCGGGGTGGTGCGGGGACTGCGCGACGCCCTGCTGGGCCGCCCCGGCGGCGCCGGACGGGCGGGGGCGATCGTCGCCGGGGTGCTCACGGCGGCGGGCGGCTATCTGGTGGGGAGCGTGCGGGCCCGGCGGGGCGGTGTCACCTTCACCGTGGTGACCGTGGAAGAGGGCGGTGGCCGTGACTGACGTACGCGTGCCGGTCCTGATGTACCACGCGGTCGCGGCGGAGCCCGGCGAGGACACCCGCGCACTGTCCGTGTCCCCCGAGGCGTTCGCCGCGCAGATGGCCGTGATCGCGGACCGGGGTATGACGCCCGTCACCACGGCCGAACTGGCCGCGCGCTGGCGCACCGGCCGTCCGCTGCCCGCCCTGCCGGTCCTGGTCACGTTCGACGACGGCTACGAGGGCGTGCACCGCCACGCCCTGCCCGTCCTGGCCGGGCACGGCTTCCCCGCCACCCTGTTCGTCTCCACCGGCTGGCTCCGCGGGCCGTACGGCACCGGCCGCGGCCCGGACACCATGCTCGACTGGGACCAGGTGCGCGAACTGGCCGCCGCGGGCGTGGAGATCGGCGGGCACAGCCACAGCCACCCGCAGCTCGACCAGCTCGACGAGGGCCGGCTGCGCTCCGAGCTGATGCTGTGCAAGGAGATCGTGTCGGACCAGCTGGGCTCCGTGCCCGTCTCGTTCGCGTATCCCTACGGCTACTCCAGCCGCCGGGTCCGCGAGGCGGTGCGGGAGACCGGCTACGCCCAGGCGCTCGCCGTCGGCAACGGCCTCGCCCGCCGCGCCCAGGGGCCGTACGCGCTGCGGCGGGTGACGGTGCGCAGGTCCACGTCCGCCGCCGAGTTCGAGCGGCTGGTGGAGGGACGGGCGATCGGCCGCACCTTCGCCCGGGACCGCGCCCTGACCAAGGGGTACGCGATGGTGCGCCGCGCCCGGCGGGCGGGCCGGCTGCTCCGCCCGCCGCTCTGAAGACCCGGCCGTACCGGGGCGGCCGTCCGCGTGGACCTCGGAAACCGGGTGCACGCGGCGCCCCGGTGACCGATCATGGCCGCATGTCCGCGCAACCGCACGACGCACTGCCGATCCGGCTCAACGTCGACGACAGCGACTCCCCGTCCGACGTCGTCGACGCGCTGTTCCTCGGCCGCTTCGCGACGGGCGAGCAGCCGTACTCGCACGCCGTCAACATCGACCGCGTCCGCTCCGGCGCGACCCTGCTGCCCGCGAACGCGCGGGTCCTGCGCCTCGCCAGGGACGACGACCGGAGCGCCACCCTGGCCGAGGGAGACGGCTGGACGCTGCTGGTCTCCCGCTGGAGCCGGGGCGCCGACGTCACGGTCACCGCGACGAGCGCCGACCTCGCCGCGAAGATCCTGGACGAGGCCACCGACGGCGCGGCCGACGAACCCGAACCCCAGCCGGAGAACGTCGCCATGGGCTTCTGGTACGTCTCCCCGCGCCGCGGCCCGCACCGCACCACCCGGCAGATCTCGGCGGGCACCTGGGAGGAGATCCGGCCCAACTACACCGCGCCGGTGGCGAGCGCCATGGACCGCCTGATGAAGACCACCCCTCAGGACATCTCGGGCCGGCTGCTCCTGCTGCACGGCCCGCCGGGCACCGGCAAGACCTCCGCCCTGCGCACGCTGGCCCGGTCCTGGCGGGACTGGTGCCAGGTGGACTGCGTCCTCGACCCGGAGCGGCTGTTCTCCGACGTCGGCTATCTGATGGACATCGCGATCGGCGAGGAGGACGCGGCGGGCAAGGGCCGCTGGCGGCTGCTGCTCCTCGAGGACTGCGACGAGCTGATCCGCGGCGAGGCCAAGCACACCGCCGGCCAGGCGCTGTCCCGGCTGCTGAACCTGACGGACGGTCTGCTCGGCCAGGGCCGCAACGTCCTGGTCGGGGTCACCACCAACGAGGACCTGGAGCGTCTGCACCCGGCCGTGGTCCGGCCCGGCCGGTGTCTCGCCCGGATCGAGGTGGGGCGGCTGACCCGCGGGGAGGCGGTGGACTGGCTGGGCAGCGAGGAGGGCGTCGGCCGTGAGGGGGCGACCCTGGCCGAGCTGTTCGCCCTGCGCCGGGGCACGTCCCCGGCCGCCCTGCCGGAACCGCGGGGCGACGCGGACGCGGGCCTGTACCTGTAGGTGCTTTGATGGTCGTATGACCCTGTTCGTCGGGACGTCGGGGTGGCAGTACAAGGACTGGCGCGGGGTGCTGTACCCGGCCGGTCTTCCGGTGCGGCTCTGGCTGGAGGAGTACACGGCGCACTTCGCCACCGTCGAGATCAACAACGCGTTCTACCGGCTGCCGTCCCGCGAGACCTTCGAGGCCTGGCGGGAGCGCACCCCGCCGGGCTTCGTCGTCGCGCTGAAGGCGAGCCGCTACCTGACCCACGTCAAGCGGCTGCGCGATCCCGAGGAGCCGGTGGACCGCCTGCTGGGCCGGGCCGCCGGACTGGGCGACCGGCTGGGCCCGGTCCTCCTCCAGCTTCCTCCCACGCTCCGGGCCGACGCCGCGCTGCTGGACGTCTGCCTGCGCCGCTTCCCCGCGTCGACGAGGGTGGCGGTCGAGCCGCGCCACCCCTCCTGGTGGACTCCCGAGGTGCGCGCCGTACTGGAGTCCCGGGGCGCCGCACTGTGCTGGGCCGACGTACTGGCCCGGCCCGCCACTCCCCTGTGGCGCACCGCCGACTGGGGCTACGTCCGCTTCCACCAGGGCCGCGCGCACCCCTGGCCGCACTACGGCCGCCAGTCCCTCCGCACCTGGCTCGACCGCATCGCGACCACCTGGTCCGCCCATGAGGACGTCTACGCGTACTTCAACAACGACCCCCACGCAGCAGCGGTGACCGACGCCAACCTCTTCGCCCGACTGGCCCGCACGACGCAGCTCACGGTCACTCGGACTCCCCAAGGGGCGCGGGGAACCGCGCGACAAGCCCCGACGAACCCGCAGCCGGGATCAGACCCGCAACGGTGCTCACCCGTGAAGCCCCCGCCGGAAACCCGCGCTCACCCGTAGGCCGCACGCAGCGCATCCCGCACGGCGGCCAGCGCCTCCTCCTCCCCCAGCCCCAGCCGCCGAACCCGCTCCGCGTACACCTGCGCCGCCGCCGCGGCCTCCCGCACCGCCGCCGGCCCCGCGGCGGCGATCACCGTCCCGTTGCGCCCCCGCGTCTCGATCACCCCGTCGGCCTCCAGTGCCCGGTAGGCCTTGGCCACCGTGTTCGCGGCGAGACCGAGCGTCTCCGCCAGCCCCCGCACCGTCGGCAGCCGGTACCCCACCGGCAGCGCTCCCGACCGGGCCTGTTCGGAGATCTGCGCCCGTACCTGCTCGTACGGCGGTGCGCCGTCGTCGATCTGGATCCTCAAGGTCACGGCCCGATTGTCCCGCACCCGCCTGAAAATGGGAGGCACCCCGGGTGCTTCCCCCGTAGCGTTCGCGTCCATGACTGTGACCGTCCGCGATCTCCGCGCCGACGCCCGCGCCGACCTCGAGGGTTTCGCCCGGGTGCGGCACGCCGCGCTGCCGTTCCTCCTCGTCACTCCGCAATCCCTTGTCCACGACCTGACCCACCTGCACCCCGACGCCCACTACCGTCCCCTCGTGGCGGTGGCCGACGGCGAGGTGATCGGCACGGCACAGGTACATCTGACCCACGAGAGCTCCGACGCGGGCCAGGGCAACATCAACGTGTACGTGCATCCCGAGCACACGCGACGGGGCGCCGGGGCGCTGCTGGTGAGCGCCGCCGAGGAGCATCTGGCCGCGCACGGGGCGACCAGGCTGTTCGCCTGGGTGCTGGACGAGCCGGGCAACCGCGCCTTCGCCGAGCGTCACGGCTACCGGGCGAGCCGCTCCGCCCACTTCCTCCGGCTGGACCTGGCGAACGGCACGCTCCCCCCGCTCCAGGACCCGCCGCCGGGCGTGGAGCTGTGCCCGGCCTCGGCCTTCGCCGCGGACCCGCGCCCGCTGTTCGAGCTGGACGCGGAGACCATGGCGGACGAGCCGAGTGACGTGGACACCGAGTTCACCGATTACGAGGCCTGGCTGAAGGAGACCTGGAAGCACCCGATGTTCAGCCCCGAGCTGACCACGGTGGCGCTGGTCGACGGCCGTCCCGCCGCCTTCTCCGCGGCCCGCACCGACGGCGGCACCCGGTACGGCACGGTCATGACCGGTACCGCCCGCGCCCACCGCGGCCGCGGTCTGGCCAAACTCGCCAAGAACGACTCCCTGCATCGCGCCCGCGCGGCCGGGTACACGGTGGCGTTCACCGGCAACGACACCGGGAACGGGCCGATGATCGCGATCAACAAGTGGTTCGGCTACGAGATCTGCGCAACGGAGGTGCGGTATGTCCGCGAACTCGGCTGACGGGCCGGCGCGGGTGGAGGTCGTCCTCGTCAAGGCGGGGCGCATGAAGATCCGCTATCCGGCCGAACTGCTCGCCGACGACGGCACGCGCGTCAGCGTGCGCGCCCCCTGGGCGGGCGACGGCGTGCGCGACTTCGGCTTCGTGCGCTTCGAGCCCGGTGACGTCTTCACCGAGCACTACTGGCGCGACCGGTGGTACTCCGTGAAGGAGGTCCGCACCTCCGAGGGCACCCTGAAGGGCCACTACTGCGACATCACGCGTCCCGCGGAGCTCTCCGCCGGCCGGCTGGTGGTCGAGGACCTCGACCTGGACCTGTGGGTCTCCGCGGACGGCACGGACGTGCGGCGGCTCGACGAGGACGAGTTCGCGGCGAGCGGTCTCCTCACCACCGATCCCGAGGCGGCGGCCGCCGCGGTGGCCGCCCTCGACGAACTGGACGCACGGGCCCGCGGGGGCGGGTTGGGCACGCTGCTGGCATGAGGGGTCAGGAGCGGTCCGGGACCGCGACCACCGCGTAGCGCTCGTCGTCCACCTTCCTGCCCCACAGCGCCCGGTCGCCGGACAGCCGCTCCACGCGCACCTGCCCGGCCAGCGGCGCGAGGAGGACGGTGAGCTCGTCCGCCGGTATGCCGACCGGGCTCTCCGTCCCCCACACGCCCTCGACCAGCACGAGCCGGCCTTCCGGCCGCAGCAGGTCCCGCCAGTGCCGCAGCGCCCGCCGCGGCTCGGGCAGCGTCCACAGCACGTGCCGGACGAGGACGGCGTCGTAGCGCTCCTCGCCGACCGGCGGTGCCGCAGCGTCACCGACGAGGAACGCCGCGTCGCGCCCGGCGAGCTTCTCCCGGGCGAGCGCGACCATCGCCGGGGACCGGTCGACGCCGGTGATCCGGTGTCCCTGCTCGGCCGCGAGGAGCGACAGGCTGCCGGTGCCGCAGCCGACGTCGAGCACGTCGCCGGGCCGCTGCGGCAGCCAGGCCCGCAGCCGCGCGGCCCAGGCCGCGCGCACCTCCGGGTCGCGCAGCCCGTGGTCCGGCTCCTCGTCGAAGGCGGCGGCCCGCGCGTCCCAGTCGGCACCGTCCGTGCCCGTGCCGTCACCGTCATGTGTGGTCATGACGCAAGGGTGACACCTGCCACTGACAATCGAATCGTGACTGCCGCCACAGACAGAAGGGGACCGATGAGGAACTCTCCCCCGAAAGGTCTGCCTCCGTGAGAACGCGGAACCCGGTGGGCCCTGAAGGAGGCAGCCATGCGCCGTGTCACCGTGCAGAAGCCCCCGAGGAAGACGGACACCCGCCGGGTCCGCGAGGAGGCCGGCGAGCGTCCCGCGGGACGACCCGAGGTCCGCGAGGACATCGCCCGCACCTGGTGGCCCGCCGACGGCTGAACGCCCCCGCGGTACGGCGCTCAGCCCAGTCGCTTGCGGTAGTGGATCCGGTCGTACGGCCCGGTGACCCCGCGCCCCACGGCCTCGTAGCCGAGCTTCGGATAGATCCTCTGGTTCTCCCACATCATGGCGTTGGTGCAGAGCCTGATCTCGGGCAGTCCGAGCGCACGCGCGCGTGCGTCCACGAACTCGAGCAGCAGCCGCCCCACCCCGGTGCCGTGCGCCTCGGGGCGGACGGCGACGACGTCCAGCCAGAGGTGGTCCTCGCGCGGCTCGATCACGACGAGGCCCGTCACCCGCCCGGCGCCCGCCGCGCCTCCCGGCTCCCGGGCCACGAAGACGCTGCCCGCGGCCACATTCGCCGCGTGGTCCGCCTCCATGGGCGCCGGGACCACCCCGATGCGCGCGACGTACGGCCGGAAGGCCGCGTCGATCACGGCCTTCACCTCGGGCACGTCGGCGGCGACGGCCGGGCGGATCCGCTCGTCTGTCATGCCCCGCACGGTACCTACCTGATCCCAGCCTGAGCACTCCCTTAACGCGGCCATAAGGATCTGCCCGCAGGGCCCTCGCCGGGCCTTCCCGCGGCTTCCCGGGG